>NZ_DATCMJ010000018.1:0-858546 GCF_036563435.1 Devosia sp. | reverse complement strand
ATACCGGCCCATGCCTCGACCCGCCCTGGCTGACGTTGCCATGCGCCCGGCCCACTCCCGCCACTGTCGCCTGCAGGCCGCCTGCGCGGGGTGGATGGGGGGAGGATAGGCCGGGAAGGAGGGGGTGGGGATAAGTTTGTTGGAGGCGGTGGTTCGTTCAACAGCTGAACGTCACCCTCGGGCTTGACCCAAGGGAGCTTTGCTTCAACCCGCACTCCGCAAGTGTAGAGCCCTCGGGTCAAGCCCGAGGGTGACGGCTGGTGGGTGGGCGACGGCTGGGGGATGGAGCCGGCTCATGGTGGCTAAACCACACCCCCTCCCATCCTCCCCCTCGAGGGGGAGGTGCCGCTCAGTGGTTGGGGCGCCGTCTTACCCATCCCCGGTCTCCCCCGCGTGCTGGGCAGATTAGGGGAGGCGATGATTGGGTAGGGGGTACGGCCACCTCCCGAAGCGTCACCCTCAGGCTTCACCCGAGGGGTCTTTACTTCAACCGACGTTCCGCAAGTGTAGAGCCCTCGGGTCAAGCCCGAGGGTGGCGGCTGGTGGGTGGGGGCGTGGGCGGCGGGCGGAGTCTGGGTGCTCGCCTGAACAAAGCAAGTTTTTGCCCGTCGGCTCTTTCCCCTCGCCCGAACCTGCGCCATAAGGCTCCCATGACCGAAAACAACTCTCTTCAGATCAAGCTGCGCCTCAAGGGTGGCAGTGGGCCGAATGCCAACTGGCATTGGGAAATTCATGACGCCAGCGGCAAGGTGGTCAAGACCGGTTCGGCCGTCGGCCCCGAGCACAAGGCCTTTGCCACGGCGCGCATCGCCAAGGAAAAGCTGGAGCAATCCTCCGGCAAGTAGAAGCCGGCGACCCACGAGACTGCCGTGACCACTCCTGCTCCCGCCGCCCAGACGAGCCCCGCACCGTTTCGGGGCGGGCCGCTTTACGGGATCACGCTCAAGGTGGTTTCGGTCGTGTTCTTCGTGATCATGGCCACGCTGCTCAAGGCGACCGAGTCGGTGCCGGCCGGGCAACTGGTCTTCTTCCGCTGCTTCTTCGCCATCCTGCCTGTGGCAGGCTGGTTGCTGTGGCGGCGCCAGCTGCGCCAGGCGCTTCATACCAGGCGACCGATGGGTCACGTGATCCGCGCCATGGTGGGTGCCACCTCGATGGGGTTGGGCTTTTTTGCGCTGACCCGGCTGCCGCTGCCCGAGGCGACGGCCATCGGCTATGCCTCGCCGCTCCTGATCGTGGTGTTCAGCGCCATCCTTCTCAAGGAACGTGTCCACGTGTTCCGCTGGACGGCGGTTGTGGTGGGCCTCATTGGCGTGGTGATCATCCTCTGGCCGCGCCTGACGCTGTTTACCAGCGGGCAGCCGCTGGGGGACCGGGAAGCGATCGGGGCCGTGGCGGCGTTCGGTGGCGCCATCGTCACCGCCTTTGCCCTGATGCAGGTGCGCAACCTGACCCGTACCGAGCGGACCGAAGCCATCGTCATCTACTTCTTCATCATTGCCAGCATCCTGTCGCTCTTCACCATTCCCTTCGGCTGGGTTATGCCGACCCCTGAACAGGCTATGCTGCTGGTAGGTGCGGGCTTTGCGGGCGGGGTAGGGCAGCTGTTGATGACCTCGTCCTACCGCTATGCCGACATGTCGGTCATCGCGCCGTTCGAATATGTGTCGCTGCTGTTGACGCTGGTGCTGGGGTTTGTTGTGTTCGGCGACGTGCCCAGTCTCGCCATGGTCTTTGGCGCGCTGATTATTGTGGGTTCGGGCATCGCCGTGATCCTGCGCGAGCACTATCTGGGGCTCGACCGGCGCAAGGCGCGCGAGGCGAATACGCCGTAGTTTTTCTATACAGGCCGTCACCCTCGGGCTTGACCCGAGGGCGTTGCACTTGCGGAGGGCTGGATAAGTGAAGAGCCCTCGGGTCGAGCCCGAGGGTGACGATCGGTGGGTGAGGCGTGCCTCTAGCTCGCGGCGGCCATTTCGGCCCAGCCCTGGCGTTTGCGGTAGATGGTGGAGGGGCTGATTTCGAGCGCGGCGGCGGCGAGCGACACGTTGCCGCCGAAGCGGGCGATGGCGTCCTCGATGATGCGCTGTTCCTGCTGCCACATGGGCAGGATCGCCTGGCGCCGGTCAGTTTGCGGCGCGGCTTCGGCCTCCAGCAGCGGGCGTGATTCGATGTCGGCGGCGCGCAGCATGTCCATCGAGATGGCGGTGCCGTCAAACATCACGACAAGGCGCCGCACCAGGTTCTGCAGCTGCCGCACGTTGCCCGGCCATTCGGCGGCGGTGAGAAGGGCTGCCACATCGGGCGTGAAATCGCGGAACACCTTGCGCTCCTCGGCGGCGTAGCGGGCGAGGAAATGCCGGGCCAGAGCCATGATGTCGGAGGGGCGCTGGCGCAGCGGCGGCAGGTGGATGGGAAGGACATGCAGCCGGTAGAACAGGTCCTCGCGGAACTTCTTTTCGCCTATGAGCTGCATGGGATTGCGGTTGGTGGCGCAGATCACGCGCACGTCGACCCGGCGGACGGCCGACTCGCCGACGCGGCTCAACGTCCCGGTCTGGAGGAACCGGAGCAGCTTGCTCTGGAGCGACAGGTCCATTTCCCCGATCTCGTCGAGAAACAGCGTGCCGCCATCCGCCAGTTCGGCGGCGCCCTTGCGATCGTCATACGCGCCGGTAAAGGCGCCGCGGGCCACGCCGAACAGCTCGCTCTCCATGAGGTCGCGCGGAATGGCGGCGCAGTTGATGGCGACAAGGCGCTTGCCGGCGCGGGGGCCGGTCGCGTGCAGCGCCTCGGCGCAGACATCCTTGCCGGTGCCGCTTTCGCCGGTGATGAAGACGGGAGCCGAGGAGGCGGCGATGCGCCCGATCTGCTCATAGACGAACTGCATGGCGCTCGAAGCGCCGATGAAGCCGGCAAAATCGGCGGGGCCTTCGCCCCGCGGCTCCAGCGTCAGGGCGCGCGCCTTGCCGTGGCGCTGCGCCAGTTCGCCGATGCGGGCCACCATAGCGGGGCCGTTGACGGGCTTGGTGACATAGTCATGCGCGCCGGCGCGCATGGCGCCCACGGCGGCAGTGACCGAGGCGCCATCCGACAGGGCGACCACCAGGGCGCCGTCGGCCAGCCGCACCAGGCGCGCCACGGCATCGTCGCTGCGCTCGGAAAGGTCGGCAAGGCTCGAAAGGTCGGCCAGGACGATGTCGAATCGCGTGTCGCGCAGCAGTTCGCTGGCGCGCTTGCCGCCCTCGGCGATGGTGATGCGCAGGCTCGTGCCGAGGCTTTCGCCCAGCGAATCGGCCACCAGCGCCGCTTCTGCCCGATCCGAGTCGACCAGCAGAAGCCGGCCATGCGCCGCGCCATCGCCCAGGGTGTGCATCGCCATGCAGGCCAGTCCTCGCGCTTGAAATCGTCCACGCCGGCGGCACGAGTGGCACCTCCGGCATGGGCTCATTACTCCCCAACAGGGTAAATAATCCGTTCCCCCCTTTGCATTTTGCAGCGCGGCAGGCCGCAATTGCCGGGGGAGACAGGCGCCGCCTGCTTTTGCGCGCGGCAGGCTGATGCTATGAGCAAGGGGCCGAATCCCGGCACATGATGGGTCCGAGGTCCAGCCGTGCAGGCACTGGTCTACACGTTCATTGCCCTGAGCGCGCTCGCCGTCGGCGGCATCAGCTATTTCGGCCTGACCTTCACGCCGGCCGAGGCGATCCTGGCCAGCATCGTCTTCGGCTGCGTCTGCGTCGTCTTGCTCGAGCGCAGCCTCCGCCAGCGGGCCGAGCAGCGGCTAGAGCGGGCCATCGAGGACCTGTCGCGGCTGCTGGCCACCGATGCCCAGGCCGGCGCCGTCCTGGGCCAGCGCATCAATGCCATGGCCGACGTCAATGCCGGAACGCGGCTCGAAGTGGTTGAGGCCGATATCTCGGTGCTGGGCACGGTGATCCGCCAGGTGGCGGAAGCCGTGGCCGAGATCGAGGAAAAGACCAAGGCGCCTGCACCGGGCAGCCGGGGCCGCGTGGCGGCGGCACCGCCGCCGGCGCCCTATCGCGAGCCCGAGCCGACCATCGGGCAGGATGTGCTGCGCCGGGCCATCGACGAGAACCGCCTCGTCTACCATATCCAGCCGGTGGTGACGCTGCCGCAGCGCCGGCCGCAGGGCTATGACCTCGTGCCGCGCCTGCGCCTCGAACAGGGGCAGATGGCCGACCGCGACGAGTTCATGCCGCGCCGCGGCGGTGACGATCTCCGGCGCCAGATCGAGGGCATCGGGCTGGTCGAGGCGATCACCATTTCCCGCCGTGCCCGCACCGGCGGCCAGCCGGTGACGCTTTATGTGCCGCTGTCGCGGGCGACGCTCTCCGACCAGGCGGCGGCCGAGCAACTGATCGTATCGCTGGAGGCCAACCGCGCCATCGCCCCCGGCCTGATCTTTGCCATCAGCCACAGCGAGTGGCAGGCGCTGACCACGGGCGAACGGGCGCTGGCCGATTCGATCGCCAAGAAGGGGGCCGGCTTTTCGGTCACCGATGTGCGGTCGCTGCGCATCGACGTGGCGGAACTGGCGGCGCAGGGCGTGCGCTCGCTGCGCATCGACGCGGCCCACTTCATCGACAATCCCGAAGCCTTCACCGATTTCCACGCCTCCGATATCGCCAACTATGTGGCGCGTTTCGAAGTCAAGCTGCTGGCGACCGGCATCACCAGCGAACGGCAGATCGTGGAACTGCTGGAGGACGGGATCGTCTTGGTGCAGGGCCCCCATATCGCCGCGCCCGGGCCGGTGCGGCCGGATCTCGTACTGGAAGCAGGGCGGCAGATCGGGCAGTTGCGGCGGGCCGAATAGCAGGCACATCGCCGTTCCCCCTTGATCCGACCCCTCAAGCTGCCACATAGAACGGGCACCCCTGTTTGCATCGGAAACGACGATGACCAGCCCGCTCCCCGATATTTCCGGCCTTTCCGACCTCGCCGGCCGCTATGACGCGGTCCTGAGCGACGTGTGGGGCGTCGTCCACAACGGCGTCGAGGCCTTTCCGACGGCGGTCGAGGCGCTGACCCGGTATCGCGAGGCGGGCGGCAAGGTGGTGTTCATCACCAATGCGCCGCGCCCGTCCGGACTTATCGTCGAGATGCTCGATCGCCTCGGCGTGCACCGCCAGGCCTATGACGCCATCGTTTCCTCGGGCGACGCCACCCGCTCGATGATCGCCAAATATCGCGGACGCCCGATCCACCATGTCGGGCCCGCCACGGAAGACGACGCGCTGTATGAAGGCCTGGGCGTCGAGCGCACCGATGCCGGTCGTGCGGAGGTCGTGGTGGTGACCGACCTCGATACCGATGACGATACGCCCGAAATGTATCGCGAGCGGGCGCGGCAGTGGCTCAGCCGCAAGCTGCCCATGATCTGCGCCAATCCCGATAGGGTCGTCGAGCATGGCGACAAGCTGATCTATTGCGGCGGCGCCCTGGGCGACCTCTATGCAGCCATGGGCGGCATGGTGCTGATGGCCGGCAAGCCCTACCAGCCCATCTATGAAGAGGCGTTTCGCCTCGCCGAAGCAGCGGCGGGCCGGCCGCTCGACAAAAGCCGGGTGCTGGCGATCGGCGACTCGGTGCGCACCGATGCGACCGGCGCCGCCAAGTTCGGCATCGACCTTCTGTTCGTTACCGGCTCCATCCACGCGGCGGAACTGGACGCCTTCGGCAAGCCCGACCCGCAGGCGATTGCCGACCTTGTTGCCCCCAGCCGTGCGCATATGGCCGGGTTCCTGCCCCGCCTGTCCTGGTGACCTGATGGACTTCATCCGCCTCGCTTCGCTGGATACGGTGCCGCAGGTTCTGCGCGGCGCCTATGTGGCGATCGGAAATTTCGATGGCGTGCATCGCGGGCATCAGACCGTGCTCAGGACGCTGAAGGCACGAGCGGAAGAGGCGGGGGTGCCGGCCATGGTGCTGACCTTCGAGCCGCATCCGCGCGACGTCTTTGCCCCCGCGCCCTTTATGTTCCGCCTGACCGATGGCGACGCCAAGGCGCGGCTGGTGGAGGCATTCGGGCTCGATGCCATCGCCGTGCTCAACTTCGACAGGGAATTCTCGCAGATCGAGGCGGAAGACTTCGTGTCGCGCTTCCTGGTCGACGCCGTGGGCGTGACCGGGGTCATCGTCGGCTCCGACTTCCACTTCGGCCGCCAGCGCCGCGGCACCCCGACCTTTCTCAAGGCGGCGGGCGAGGCACAGGGCTTTGCGGTGGAAACGCTGGACCTGATGGACGAGGGCGACGAGGTCATCTCGTCCTCGCGCATCCGCGCTGCCTTGTCGGAAGGCGCGGTGGCGGCGGCCAACCGGCTCTTGGGCTACCACTGGTTCTTCGAGGGCTGCGTGGTAAAGGGCGACCAGCGGGGGCGGGAGTTGGGCTATCCGACGGCCAATACCCATACCCGCGCCAGCTTCCAACTGGCCCAGGGCGTCTATGCCGTCCGGGCGCGGCTCGGCCACCGGCTGCTGGACGGCGTCGCCGCCTTCGGCAAACCCATGTTCAACAACCAGCGGCCGCCCTTCGAGACGCATCTGTTCGATTTCGACGAGGATATCTATGGCCAGACCATCAGCGTGGCGCTGGTGGCCCATATCCGCGGGCAGGAAGTGTTTTCCGGGCTCGATGAACTGATCGCGGCCATGGACCGGGATTCGCAAAAGGCGCGCGAGGCCCTGGCGGCAGCGCGACCAATCAGTGAACTGGATGCCAGGCTGGGGTTTGTCCCACCAACGGACCGTCACCCTCGGGCTTGACCCGAGGGCTCTATACTCAACGATAGATCAGCAAGTGCAGCGCCCTCGGGTCAGGCCCGAGGGTGACGCGCAGCGGGGTTGAGGCAAGGGTGCCTCCCTCACGGGTTCTGCCTCGTCGTTGAGGGGAGGGACCGAGGGTGGGGGTTCTGGGTTTTCCTATGCATCGGGTTTGGGAGTGGGCCGGAACCCCCACCCCCAACCCCTCCCCTCAAGGGGGAGGGGAGCCTGCGTCCGGTGGTTCGCCCATCCACCGGCCGTCACCCTCGGGTTTGACCCGAGGGCTCTATACTCAACGGTGGCTCAGCAAGTGCAGCGCCCTCGGGTCAGGCCCGAGGGTGACCCGCAGCGGGGTTGAGGCAAGGGTGCCTTCCTCACTGGTTCTATCTCCCCTCGAGGGGGAGGGGAGCTTGCGCGGGGTGGTTCGGCCAAATCACCCTTTGCCCCACCGGCGTCGCCTTGCTACAACCCGGCGCAAATCTTCCGAAAGCCTGTTGTTCCATGACCGATACCGCCACCAGCGCCGCCGAGACCGATTATTCGTCGACGCTGTTTTTGCCGGAAACCGAATTTCCCATGCGCGCGGGGCTGCCCGATCGCGAGCCGGGTTGGCTCAAGCGCTGGGAAGAGATGGACATTTACCGGATGCAGCGCGAGCAGGCCGATGGACGGCCGCTGTTTACGCTGCATGACGGCCCGCCCTATGCCAATGGCAATATCCATATCGGTCACGCGCTCAACAAGACGCTCAAGGACCTGGTGTCTCGCTCCATGCAGATGCTGGGCTATAACGCGGCCTATGTGCCCGGCTGGGACTGCCATGGCCTGCCCATCGAATGGAAGATCGAGGAGCAGTACCGCGCCAAGGGCAAGGACAAGAACGAGGTTCCGGTGGTGGAATTCCGCCAGGAATGCCGTTCCTTTGCCGAGCAGTGGGTGGATATCCAGCGCGAGGAATTCAAGCGCCTGGGCATCCTGGGCGAATGGGACAATCCCTATCTCACCATGAGCTTCGATGCCGAGGCGCAGATCGCGCGCGAGCTGATGAAAGTGGCGACCTCCGGGCAGCTGTATCGCGGCTCCAAGCCAGTGATGTGGTCGGTGGTGGAGCGCACGGCGCTGGCCGAGGCCGAGATCGAGTACCAGGACTACGAGAGCGACACGATCTGGGTGAAGTTCCCGGTGAAGCTAACGCCAGGTGCTATCGACGCGGGACCCAACAACGAGAACCTAGAAGCGCACAACGAAGAAGCCATCCGGCTTGGCGCGCCTACATCGCCTGAGCTTGCAGGCGCGTCCGTTGTTATCTGGACTACCACTCCTTGGACCATCCCGGCAAACCGCGCTGTCAGCTTCTCCGCAAAGGTTGCCTATGGCCTCTATGAGGTTGAGGCAGCGCAGAATGACTTTGGTCCCCAGCCGGGCGAGAAGTTGATCTTTGCCGACAAACTCGCAGCCGAATGCGGGACAAAGGCCAAGCTCACTTTGAAGCGTATCGACGATGTCGCTGCCTCTGACTTGGCTGGCATGACCCTGGCGCACCCGCTCAAGGGCTTCGGTGGTGGCTACGAGTATGACGTGCCGTTGCTCGACGGGGAACACGTGACCGATGATGCCGGTACTGGCTTCGTCCATACGGCACCAAGCCACGGCCTCGACGACTTCGAAGTTTGGATGAACTCGACCCGTGCGCTGCAGGCGCGCGGCATCGATACGGCGATTCCCTTCCCCGTCGACGATGCCGGTTTCTACACCAAGGACGCACCGGGCTTCGAAGGCGCGCGGGTGATCGACGACAACGGCAAGAAAGGCGATGCCAACCAGCGCGTGATCACCGCGTTGATCGAGGCCAACAAGCTCTTTGCCCGCGGCCGGGTCAAGCACCAGTATCCCCATTCCTGGCGCTCCAAGAAGCCGGTGATCTATCGCAATACGCCGCAATGGTTCGTTTATATGGACCGCCCCATCGGCGGCGCCGAGGGCGACACGCTGCGTTCGCGCGCGCTTTCGGCGATCGACGCTACCCGCTTCTACCCTGCCGCCGGGCAGAACCGCCTGCGCTCGATGATCGCCGACCGGCCCGACTGGGTGCTGTCGCGGCAGCGCGCCTGGGGCGTGCCAATCACGGTCTTCGTCCACAAGGAGACGCAGGAGATCCTCAAGGACGAGGGCGTCAATCACCGCATCGCTCAGAGCTTCGAGGAAGAAGGCGCCGATGCCTGGTACAAGCCCGGCGCGGCCGAGCGCTACCTGGGCGAGGGCTACAAGGCCGACGACTACGAGATGGTGCGCGACGTGCTCGACGTGTGGTTCGACTCCGGCTCGACCCATTCCTTCGTGCTGCGCAACAAGCAGAAGTGGCCGCACCTCAAGTTCCCGGCCTCGATGTATCTGGAAGGCTCGGACCAGCATCGCGGCTGGTTCCATTCCTCGCTGCTCGAATCCTGCGCCACCAACGGCCATGCGCCCTATGACAGCGTGCTGACCCATGGCTTCACCATGGACGGCGAAGGCAAGAAGATGAGCAAGTCGCTGGGCAACACCGTTGCCCCGCAAGACATCATCAAGCAGTACGGCGCCGATATCCTCCGCCTCTGGGTCGCCTCGTCCGACTATTCGGAGGACCTGCGGCTGGGCAAGGAGATCATCCAGACCACGGTCGATGCCTATCGCAAGCTGCGCAACACGCTGCGCTGGCTGCTGGGCAACCTTGCCCATTACCGGGCCGAGGACGAGGCGCGCTTCGAGGACATGCCCGAACTCGAACAGCTCATGCTCCACCGCCTGGCGCAGCTCGATGGGCAGGTGCGGGCAGCCTACAAGGAATACGACTACCGCCGTGTCGTGACCTTGCTCAGCAACTTCATGAATATCGAGCTGTCGGCGTTCTACTTCGATATCCGGAAGGACACGCTTTACTGCGACCCGATTTCGAGCGTGAAGCGCAAGGCGGCGCTGACGGTGCTCAACCACCTTTATATGTGCCTCACTGCCTGGCTGGCGCCGATCCTGGTCTTCACCATGGAAGAGGTGTGGCTCGAGCGCTTCCCGGGCGAAGGCTCCTCGGTGCATCTGCGCCTCTTCCCCGAAGTGCCCGGCAGCTGGCTCAACGAGGAGCTGGCCAGCAAGTGGACGCTGATCCGCGCGGTGCGCCGCGTGGTGACCGGCGCGCTCGAAATCGAGCGGCGGGAAAAGCGCATCGGTTCGTCGCTGGAAGCGGCACCCAAGGTGTTCATCACCGACGAGCGCTATCTCCAAGCGCTGGCCGGCGAGGATCTGGCGGAGATCGCCATCACCTCGGCCATCGAGGTGGGCAATGCCGACGCGCCGCCCGAGGCTTTTACGCTCGATGACGTGCCCGGGGTTGCCGTGGTCCCGGCTCTGGCGGAAGGCCGCCGCTGCGCCCGGTCGTGGAAGGTGCTGCCCGAGGTGGGTTCGGACCCGGACTATCCGGACGTGACGCTGCGCGACGCCCAGGCACTGCGCGAGCTGGCGGCGGCGGAGCACTGAGGGTTACCCCCTCCCACCCTCCCCCTAGGAGAGGGAGGAGCCGACTGGTAATGGGGCACTACGATGCCGCAAACTCGATTTGTCCCTCCCCCTCCCAGGGGGAGGCTAGGAGGGGGTTCCCCGATTGACCGTTAAATCGCTGCTTCACCCCTCGGTATACGTCTCCCTGACCGTTGCCGTCCTCGCCTTCGGAATCGACCGGGCGCATAAGGCGTTTCACGTTGCCGGCGACTGCATTGCGGTCGGCGCGGCCACCTGTGTCGAGGTGATGACCAGCTATGTGCCCTTTGCCATGACCGGCTGGCGGGGCGGTGAAGTGGTGCGGGTGACCGACTTCTTCGACTACGTGCTGGTGTGGAATACCGGCATTTCCTATGGCTTGTTCGACAGCCTGCCGGTCTGGGCGCTGGGCGCCATCATGCTGGTGGCGATTGCGGCGCTGGCCGTGTGGTGGGTGCGGGCGGAATCGAGCCTGGTGCGACTGGGGCTGGCCTTCTGCATCGGCGGAGCGCTGTCGAACGCCATCGACCGGCTGATTTATGGGGCAGTGGCCGACTTCTTCCACCTCCACTGGGGCAGCTGGTCCTTCTATATCTTCAACATTGCCGACGTGGCGATCACGGTCGGCGTCATCCTGTTGATCGTGGACCTGCTGGGGCTGGGCAAGCGCAAGGCCGCCATCTGAAGGCTCGAACACGATGCTGCCTGAATCTGGTCTTAGGCGGCGAAGTGGGGTATAAGCCGCCGACATCGTGAAGGACGTTTCATGCATATTGGATTGACCGGGCAGCTTTCTGCCCTTCGCGCACTTGGCCAGACGGTAGTGGCAGGCGTGGCCATTGCGCTGACGCTGTCCGCCTGCACGACGGCCGAAGGCACCAATGCCATGACCGATTTCCGCACCTTTGAGCGCGAGGTCATGACTTCGACCGCCCGCGGCGTCGGCCTGGTTCCCGGTGAAACGCCCAAGGAAGACCTGACCACCGCCCGCGCACCGCTGGTGCTGCCCGCTTCCGGCCAGGCGCTGCCGGCGCCCACCAAGGCCACCGCTGTCGCACAGCTGCCGGCCAACAGCGACACCGTGCGCATCGATACCGCCAACCTCAGCGAAGCCGACCTGACGCGCCTGCGCAATGCCAAGGTCGTGGACCTCCGTTCGCTCGGCGGCCGCCCGCTGACCGAGCAGGAAGCGCGTTCGCTGACCGCCCGCATGCAGGCCAACAATCGCGACGTGTCGGTCACCAATGGCAACCGGCCGCTCTATATGCCGCCCGACGAGTACTTCACCCGCGTCGGCGACGCCGACCTCGTCTGCTCGATCGGCAATGGCCAGGTCGTTTCCCTCAACGACCAGCGCTGCCCCGAAGAACTGCGCAAGGCCATCCGCGATGCCCGCATCCGCAATCAGCCTAGCCTCTCGTCGGGCACCAGCAGCGGCCCGGGCGTGGGCCTGACCAAGAGCGAAACCACGCTGCAGTAACAGCCTGCGCGAACCACCTGATCAAAGCGGCCGGACCTTCCGGCCGCTTCGCCTTTTCCGCGCCGCCCGTTCAGGGTCCCGCATGACAGAAAGACACGCCAGATGAGCGACACCACCTCCAAGCCCGATACGGGCGACCGCCTCGCCAAGGTTATCGCCCGCTCCGGCCTTTGCTCCCGCCGCGACGCCGAGGTGTGGATCACCGAGGGCCGGGTGGTGGTCAACGGCAAGAAGGTCCTGACGCCGGCCTTCAACGTCACCGGGCGCGACAAGATCCTGGTCGATGGCGCCCCGCTTGCCGCACGGCAGGGTACGCGCGTCTGGCTTTACCACAAGCCGGCGGGCCTCGTGGTCACCGAAAAGGATCCCGAAGGCCGCGAAACGATCTTCGAGCATCTGGAAAGCCATGGGCTCCCCCGTGTGGTCACCGTCGGCCGGCTCGACATCAATACCGAAGGCCTGCTTCTGCTCACCAATGACGGCGGGCTCAAGCGCGTGCTGGAACTGCCCGCCACCGGCTGGCTGCGCCGCTATCGCGTGCGCGCCCATGGCACGGTGACGCAGGCGGCGCTCGACAAGCTCAAGGACGGCATCGAGATCGACGGCATCAAGTATGGCTCGATCGATGCCCAGCTCGAGCGCGAGCAGGGCGCCAATGTCTGGCTGGTGCTGGCGCTGCGCGAAGGCAAGAACCGCGAGGTCAAGAACGTGCTGGGCGCGCTCGGGCTCGAGGTGAACCGGCTGATCCGGGTGAGCTATGGCCCGTTCCAGCTCGGCGACATCCCGGTGGGCGGGGTCGAGACCGTCAAGGCCAAGATGCTGCGCGACCAGCTGGGCAAGAAGCTCGCAGAAGCCGCTGACGTGGATTTCGATAGCGAAATGCCCGAACAGGCGGCATTGGTTGGCAAGCCGACGCGCGACCGGCTGACCGGCCGCGGCACCAATACGGTGGAAATCGCGCGCCAGCGCTTCCGCTTCACCGACCATGCCGAAAAAACCGAGGAAGAGTGGCGCGCGGAGCGCCCGCGCCAGGATCGGCCCGGCCGGTCCGATGGGCGCAAGCCCATGGCCAGACGCGAGGAGCGTCGCGACGACGAGGACATGGCGCCGCCGCGCCGCATCCATTTCGACGAGGATGGCCGCGCGCCCGAAGAGTTCGTGGCCAAGCGCAACACGCGCCTGGTGCAGCGCCCCGACCGCGACGATCAGCCGGCGCGCAGCTTCGGCAAGGCGGCGCCGCGTCCCGTTGGCGGCAAGCCTGCCGGCGGCAAGAAGCCGTTCGGAGACAAGAAGCCGTTCGAAAAGAAGGCTTTCGGAGACAAGCCGCGCGGCCCGCGCCGCGACGACGATCGCCGTCCCGCTGGCGCCCGGCCCGATTTCAGCGACCGTCCGCGCGGCGGGCGTCCGGAAGGCGGTTCCCGCCCGCCGCAGGGCCGGGAATTCACCGGCACGCCGCGCGGACCGCGCCGTGGCGATCCCCCAGCCGGCGAGCGCTCGGCCTTCACGCCACGGCTGCGGCCGGACAGCGAAAAGGGCGAGGGCGCAGCGTTCAGGGGCGAGGCCAAGCGCCCAGGCCGCAACTTCGGGGACAAGCCTGCCCGCGGCCGGCCCGCCGCAGGTGAGCGTCCTGCGCGCAGCGAACGACCTGCCCGCCCGGGCCGGGACGAGTTCGGCTCGGAAAGCAAGACCTACGGCAAGCCGCGGACCCGTGCCGATGGCAAGCCTGTGCCCAAGCGCGATGGCGCCGCGCCGGCACGCGGCCCGCGGCCAGGTGGCTTTGGCGGCAAGCCGGGTGGTCGTCCTGGGGCCGGTGGTCGTCCGGGTGGTGCAGGCCGGCCTTCAGGTGGTCCGCGCAAGCCGCGGGGCTAGGCGCCCTAGTGCGTCACCCAGCGTCCCGCTATGACGGGACGCGCTGCAAGTGAAGAGCCCTCGGGTCAGGCCCGAGGGTGACGATCTGTGGATGTGAGACCCAAGCCCATGCGCATTGTTGCCGGCAAGTTCCGTGGCAAGCAGCTGACATCGCCGTCCGACGATTCGATCCGCCCCACGGCCGACCGGGTGCGCGAGTCGATGTTCAATATCCTGGCTTCGCGGCTGGGGCCGGTGTTCGATGGGCTGCGGGTGCTCGATCTTTTTGCCGGCACGGGTGCGCTGGGGCTCGAGGCGCTGTCGCGCGGGGCCAACCACGTGACCTTCGTAGACACGGGCGCGGAGGCGCGGGGCCTGATCCGCGACCATATCGAGGCCTTTGGGGCAGGGGGCATTACCAAGCTGCTGCGCCGGGATGCGACTGACCTGGGGACGCCCGGGACGTTTGGGCAGTTCGACCTGGTGTTTCTCGATCCGCCTTATGGGCAGGGGCTCGGCGAGCGGGCACTGGCGGGGATTGCGGCCGGCGGCTGGTTGACGCCGGGGGCGACGGTGGTCTTCGAGGAAAGCGTCGAGGCGGCGGTGGAGATACCGACGGGGTTTACGCTCGATGACCGGCGGGAATATGGGGCTGCGGCGGTGCACTTTTTGCGGTTTGGGGAAGCGGCGCCCAACTGACGGTCGTCACCCTCGGGCTTGACCCGAGGGTCCTTCACGTAACGAACGTTCCGCAAGTGCAGAGCCCTCGGGTCATGCCCGAGGGTGACGGCTGGTGGGTGGGGATCTAAGCCGTCGCGAGGCAGGCCTCGCATTTGCCGCGGATTTCCATGGTGGTGCGTTCGACCTTGAAGCCCTTGGCGCTGGCCCAGTCGCCCAAGCGCTGTTCGATGACATTGTCGGCGAATTCGTCGACCTTGCCGCAGCCCTCGCAGATGGCGAAGGCGATGAGGCCCTTGCTGTGGCAATGGTCGTCGGCGCAGGCCACGAAGGCGTTGAGCGACTCAAGGCGATGGGCGAGGCCGCGCTCCACCAGCTTGTCGAGGGCACGATAGATCTGCAGCGGGGCGCGCAGGCCCTCGCCGCGCAGCTTGTCGAGAATGTCATAGGCGCTGAGCGGACCGGCGGAGTGGTTGAGCGCGCCCAGGACCAGGCCCTGATTGCGGGTCAGGTCGCTGGGAACGTCGTGATCATGTGCCATGCACTTCTCTCCTGCCGAACAAACGCGTCACCGGAACCGTCAGCGACACCAAGAATATAAGGAGCGCCGCGACCACAATCGATGGCCCGGACGCGGTGTCCCACGTTCTTGATCCAAAGAGACCCCCCACTACGGCCACGGCGCCCAGAATGGCGGCGACGGCGGCCATGACTTCAGGCGTCGTGCTGAGCCGCCGGGCAGTCGCGGCGGGGATGATGAGGAGCGAGGTGATCAGGAGCACACCGACCAGCTTCATGGCGATGGCGATGACGCTGGCCATCAGGATCATCAGCACCAGCCGACTAACCTCCGGGCGCAGGCCCTCGGCTTCGGCCAGTTCAGCACTGACGGTCGAGGCCAGCAGCGGCCGCCACGACAGCAGCAGGATGGCAAGGATGGCGATGCCGCCGCCATAGATGATGGCGATGTCTTCCACCGATACGGCGAGGATATCGCCGAAAAGAAAGCCCATGAGGTCGATACGGACCGTGGTGAGGAAACCGACCAGGACCAGGCCGACGGCAAGCGTCGAGTGGCTGAGGATGCCAAGCAGGGCATCGGTCGAGAGCGTGGCCTGGCGCTGCAGCACGATCAGCGCTCCGGCCACGAGGGCTGCAACGGCGAAGACGCCTAGCGTCATGTTGATCGACAGGAGCACCGAGAGGGCGACACCGAGCAGGGCGGAATGGGCCATGGTGTCGCCGAAATAGGCCATGCGCCGCCAGACCACGAAGCAGCCCAGCGGCCCGGCGACCAGCGCCAGGCCGGCGCCGGCGAGGAGGGCGCGGGAGAAGTAGTCAGCGAGCATGGTTGGTCTCCAGTCCGATCCCTACCCCGGCCCTTCGCTCAAGGGGGAAGGATTGGGGTGGGCGTTCCGTGATCTCAACGAACTGGAGCTTGGTGGATGCCGCAGAACCCCCACCCTCGATCCCTCCGCTCAAGGGGGAGGGACGGACGACTGTGAGTTCGGCAATCATCGTCTCACCCATGGCCATGCCCCGCATGCTCATGGTGGTGGTCGGTACCGGCCGGGAGGACGCAGCCGTCGTCGTGATGTTCATGGTCGTGATGGTGTTCGTAGATGGCGAGGGACCCGGCGGCGCGTTCGCCGAAGAGGCGGAGATATTCGGGGCTGCGCTTGACCGCCAGGGGCGTGCCGCGGCAGCAGACATGGCCGTTGAGACAGATCACGGTATCGGTCTCGGCCATGACGACATGGAGGTCATGGCTGATCATCAGGATGCCGCTCTGCGAGGTGTCGCGGATCTGGCGCACCAGTTCGTATAGCGCCACTTCCCCGGAAAAATCGACGCCCTGCACCGGTTCGTCCAGCACCAGGAGATCGGGCTTGCGGATCATGGCGCGGGCAAAGAGGACGCGCTGGAATTCGCCGCCCGAAAGCTCCTGCACCGCCGCCTTGCGCAGGCGCCGCGCGCCGACGGCATCGAGCGCCGCATCGATTTCGGCACTCTTGTAGCTCCCCGTCAGGGTCATCAGCCGGTCGACGGTGAGCGGCAGCGTCCAGTCGATGGTGAGCTTTTGCGGCACATAGCCGATCTTGAGCCCGGCCTTGCGCGTCACCGTGCCCGTGCTGGGCTTAAGCACGCCCGTAGCCATCTTGGCCGTTGTCGACTTGCCGGAGCCGTTGGGGCCGATCAGCGTGACGATCTCACCCCGCGCAATCGACAGGTCGACGCCGCTGACCAGGGTGCGGCCGCCGCGCGTCACGCCGGCATTGGTCAGGGTGATCAGGGTATCCCTGGGCATCAAGGCATTCATCGCAGCTAAGAGCTCCATTGCGCCTCCATGGGGAGGCTGGACGTCCTGGCGAGAAACAGCAGAACGTCGCTTGACGGATATAAATACGTTATAGCATAACACCGCTCAAGCGTAATAACATAACATATCACGTTCTTGCGCACTGCGTCCAAGAGGTTCCGCCGATGAAATTGCTTGCTCCCCTTTCCCTTGTCGCTGCCGGCTTCATGAGCTCCACCGCCATGGCTGCACCCGAGGTGGTCGCCTCGATCAAGCCCGTGCATTCGCTGGTTGCGGCCGTGATGGCGGGCGTCGGCGAACCGAGTCTGATCGTCAAGGGCTCGGCATCGCCCCATACCTATGCGTTGCGCCCTTCGGATGCCGGAGCGCTCGAATCGGCCGACATCGTGTTCTGGACCGGTCACGGCATGGAGATGTTCCTTGCCGGATCTCTGGAAACCCTCGCCGGCGACGCCGTGCTGGTGGAATTGGCGGAAACCCCCGGCATCGAACTGCTGCCGATGCGCGAGGGTGGGGCTTTCGAGGCCCATAGCCACGGCGATGAAGGCCATGACCATGCCCACGACGAGCACGATCATGCAGAGCATGACCATGACGCCCATGACGCAGCGGAACACGACCATGCCCACGAGGGGCACGCGCATGGCGAGGGCGACATGCATTTCTGGCTGGATCCGGAGAATGCCAAGCTGATGGTGACCCATATCGCAGCGACCCTGGCGGAAGCCGATCCGGACAATGCCGCCACCTACCAGAGCAATGCCGAAGCCGAGCTGGTGAAGCTCGATGAACTGGAGGCCGAGCTGCAGGCCACGCTTGCGCCGGTGGCCGACAAGCCGTTCCTCGTCTTCCACGACGCCTACCAGTATTTCGAGACGCGTTTCGGCCTGTCGCTGGCCGGCTCGGTGACCGTCTCGCCGGACGTGGCGCCGGGGGCGGCGCGCATCGACGAGCTCAGGGCCAAGGTGACGGAACTGGGCGCCACCTGCGTCTTCGCCGAGCCCAACTTCGAGCCGCGGGTGATCGAAACCATCATCGAGGGTACCGATGCCCAAGCCGGTGTGCTGGACCCCGAGGGTGGAGCGCTGGAAGAGGGCATCGAGCTCTATCCGACCCTGCTGCGCGGCTTGGCGTCGAGCCTGGTGGACTGCTTGTCGTAGCGCAGAACCCCCCACCCCAACCCTCCCCCTCAAGCGGGGAGGGAGCCTGGCTTCGTGCCTTGTTTTCCGCTCAAACGTAATGTGCTAATATAACGGAGTTTTCATGCACGCTCGTTTTCTTTTGCCGCTGCTTGCGGCGACTGCGCTGACCCTGC
This sequence comes from Devosia sp., assembly GCF_036563435.1. Lineage (GTDB taxonomy): Bacteria > Pseudomonadota > Alphaproteobacteria > Rhizobiales > Devosiaceae > Devosia. The sequence continues at coordinate 840,609 of NZ_DATCMJ010000018.1, read as the reverse complement.
CTGCCCTGGCGCAGGACGAGGTCTCGGCCTGGCGGCTGTTTATTGCCGACCATGCGACCGGCGACGTCACGGCGCTCGATCTCGAGACCGGCGATAGCGTCGGTCAGTTCACCCTGGCCGGACCGGCCAGCCTTTATTCCAGCGACGACGTGGTGGTGGCGGTGCAGGGCGCGTCAAACCAGGTCGCGGCCATCACCAGTGGCATCACCGTCGACGACCATGGCGACCACGGCGACATCGAGGTCACCGAGCCTGCCCTGGTGGACGCTATCATCGAGGGGGAAAAGCCTGCCCACTTCGTCCAGCATGGCGGCAAGGCGGCGCTGTTCTTTGATGGTTCGGGCAGGATCAACCTGTTCAGCACCCATGACTGGGCGCATGACGGGAAGCTCGACCTCAAGGAACTCGACAGCGGCACGGCCCATCATGGCGTGGCCATTCCGTGGGGCGACTATACGCTGACTTCGGTTGCCAATGCCGAGGACGAAAAGAAGCCGCGCATCGGGCTCAACGTGCTCGATGCCGACGGCAAGGTGGTCGGCGACACCCATGCCTGCCCGGACCTCCATGGCGAAGCCACTTCGGGAAACCTGGTGATCGTGGGCTGCTCGGACGGCGTGCTGGTGGTGTCGGGCAGCGGCGAGCCCAACGTGGAGAAGCTCGACTATGCCGGCCTGCCGGAGGGCAAGTCGACCACCTTCCTCGGCGGCGTCGGCATGCAGTATTTCCTCGGCAATTATGGTGCCGACAAGGTCGTGGTGATCGATCCGGAAGCGGACGCGCCCTATACGCTGGTGGAACTTCCCACCCGCCGCGTGCACTTCGCAGTCGACCCGGTGCGGCCCAAGCTCGCCTATGTCTTCACCGAGGATGGCAAGCTCAACCGGCTCGATGTCGTCTCGGGCGAGATCGTTCAGTCGCTGGCGGTGACCGAGCCCTATTCGATGGACGGCGAATGGAGCCTGCCGCGCCCACGCATTGCCGTGGCTGGTGATGTCGTGGCGGTGACCGACCCCAATGCGGGAGAGGTGCACTTGATCGATATCGCCAGCTTCACCGAAACCGAGAGCTTGGCCGTGGATGGCACGCCCTTCAACATCGTCGCCATCGGCGGCTCGGGCAGCGTGCACTAATGCCTGAAGCCAGCCCGGTTTGCCGGGCTGGCTATTTCAACGGTCCCTTGAAGATGAAAAAGGCGCCCAGCGCGATCAGCGCAAAGCCGATGCCGTGGTTCCAGGTGAAGCGCTCGCCGAGGTAAAGCGCGCTGAACAGAACGAAGACCGAGAGGGAGATCACCTCCTGGATGGTCTTGAGCTCGGCGCCCGAATAGGTGCCGTAGCCGATGCGGTTGGCCGGCACCGCCAGCCAGTATTCGAAAAAGGCAATGCCCCAGCTGGCCAGAACCACGACCCAGAGCGAGGCACCGGGGAATTTGAGGTGCCCGTACCAGGCAAAAGTCATGAAGAGGTTGGACGCGACCAGAAGGCCGATCGGTGCCAGCGTGGCGAAGTTGAGGCCCAATTCTTGCTCCTGATGGGGCGCGCCTAGCGCAGATGACGCGTCTTCTGCTCGAGCGCATAAAGATCGTCATGCAGGCTGTCCATCCGCTCCTTGAGCGCCGCCTGCGCGTCATAGACACCGCGATTATAGAAATAGGCGCCCATCGTGTCGGCAAAGAACATCATCAGCATCTCGGCGGGAATGGCGCCGATGTCCTGGTCGAGTTCATCGCGGAAGTAATCCTGGATCTCGCCCACGATGGCCTTGGTTTCTTCCTTGCTGAACTTGATCGGCTTCATCTGTCACTCCTGTGGAGGCGTTCATAAGGCGAGTCGGCGATTGCTGGGCCAGGCGATTTGCGACAAAGTGCGGGTCCCGAGGAGAACCACCATGCTCAAGCATCTTTTTCTGGGCTCGCTTGCCGTTGCGCTGCTGGCTGCGCCCGCCTCGGCCAAGGAAAAGAACAAGACGGCTGAGCCGGTCGCCTGCAGCGGTGTCTTTGGCTATGACAGCTCGGAGAAGTTGCTGATCGAGACCTATGGCAAGGACAATGTCGTCGCCGGCAATGTGGATGGGCCCGAAGGTACGCAATTGCTGGCGACGACGGTCTTTCCCGACGATCTCGAAAAGAAAATGGTGTTCTTCTGGGCCGATGACGCCACCCGGGACGGGCTGAGCTCCGTCGATCTGGCGCCCACGCAGGTCGCGCCCTTCGGCATCCGTGTCGGGATGACGGCGGCTGAAGTCGAAGCGATCAACGGTGCGCCCTTCACCATCGGCGGCTTCTGGTGGGACTATGGCGGATATGCCGGCTTCGTCGAGGGCAAGCTGGCAGGCCCGCTGGACGGGGAATGCTACCTGTCGCTCCAGTTCTCGCCACCTGACGAAATCTCTCCCGCCATCGACGTGACCCCGATTTCCGGCGATGTCCGCGTGCCATCCGACGAGGGCCTGCTGGAGGTCCTGGGGGTCCGGATCACCCAGATCACCCTGGGCTATGCTTTCGAGCCGGGTGCGGACGAGTAGCCACGGTTGACCGCAGGGGCGGCAAGGCGTAACGCTGTTGCCGTGTTGGTTCCCCGCGTCCGCTGCGGCAACGGGATCAAAAGGGAACACGGTGAGGCGTACCCAAAAGGGACCGAATCCGTGGCTGCCCCCGCAACTGTAAGCGGCGAGTGCGCTCCGTTTCACCACTGGCAAGAGCCGGGAAGGTGGAGCTGCACGTCTGACCCGTGAGCCAGGAGACCTGCCAACATCTGTAGATAACTCACGCTGTCGGTGGGACAGATGGAGGCAAGATGACCAAGCCGTCAGGCTAAATCCGTTCGGGGCAGGCCCCCTTCAACGTCCCGCGCATCGGCGCCGGGCGCTTTTCCGCATCCGCCATTCTCGAACAGGATTTTTCCCATGCATATCGAACCCGGCCTCGTTTCTCCCGAAAAGATGCTCCTGGCCTATGCCACTGCCGCAGCAGCCGGCGGCATGACCATCAAGTTTGCCCTCGACGCGCTGCGCGAACGCGGCCCGCTGTCGCTGCTTGCGCGCACGGCCCTTTCCGCCGGCGCGGTCTTCACCTTTTTCCAGGTGTTTCCCCACTATCCCGTGGGCATCAGCGAAGTGCACCTGATCCTGGGCTCGACCCTGCTGCTGGTCTTCGGTGCGGCGCCCGCCGCCATCGGTCTGGCACTGGGCCTCTTGATCCAGGGCCTGTTCTTTGCCCCCTTCGACCTGCCGCAATATTTTGCGAATGTGACGACGCTGGTGGCGCCGCTGGTGGCCATCAAGTTCCTCGCCGATCGCATCATCCGTCCCGACACCGCCTATGTCGACCTCCGCTACGGACAGGCGCTGGCGCTCTCGGCCACCTATCAGGGCGGTGTGGTGCTCTGGGTCGCCTTCTGGGCCTTCTACGGCCAGGGCTTCGGCGCCGAGAACCTGAGCCAGGTCGTGAGCTTCGGCGGCGCCTATATGCTGGTGGTGCTGATTGAACCGCTGGTCGACCTCGCAGTGTTAGCCGTCGCCAAGCTGGCGCGTGGCTTGGGCAAGTCCGGCCTCGTTGCGCCGCGTCTTTACGCCTGATCCCGATCGATCCGTGTGGCGCCCGGTGCGCCACGCGCCCAAAGGAATTTCCATGACCACCAAGATCCCGACCACCGTCATCACCGGCTTTCTCGGGGCCGGCAAGACCACGCTGGTGCGCCACCTCCTGGCGCATGCCCCCAAGGGCAAGCGCATCGCACTGATCATCAATGAATTCGGCGACCTCGGCGTCGACAAGGACATCCTCGCCGGCTGCGGCGACGAGACCTGCCGCGAAGAGGACATGGTCGAGCTATCCAATGGCTGCATCTGCTGCACCGTCGCCGATGAGTTCATTCCCACGATGCAGGCGCTGCTCGCCCGCCCGGAAAAGTTCGACCACATCGTCATCGAGACATCCGGCCTCGCCTTGCCGCAGCCGCTGATCCGCGCCTTCAACTGGCCCGAGATCAAGGCGCAGGTGACCATTGACGGCGTCGTCACCGTCGCCGACGCGGCGGCTCTTGCAGAAGGGCGTTTCGCCTCGGACGAAGCCGCCGTCGACGCGCAGCGCCGCCAGGACGAGATGCTCGACCATGAAACGCCGCTGGGCGAACTCTTCGAGGACCAGCTGTCGGTGGCCGACATGGTCATCATCAACAAGACCGATCTTGTGGATGCTGCCCTGCTCGACAAGGTCGAGGCCAATATCCGCGCCGAACTGCGGCCGGGCGTCGGCATCGTCCGCGCCAGCAATGGCCATGTCGACATCGCCGCACTGCTCGGCATGGGCATGGGTTCGGAGGACGACATCGCCAACCGCCCCAGCCACCATGAGTTGGAACATGGCGGCGAAACGCACGAGCATGACGATTTCGACAGCTTCTCGCTGCGCCTTCCCGCCATTGCCGGCAAGGACCAGCTGCTGACGGTGATCGAGCAGACCATCCGCGATCACGACGTGCTGCGACTCAAGGGCTTTGCTGCCGTGCCCGGCGCCGCGGCCCGCCTCGCCGTCCAGGCCGTCGGCCCGCGGGTTACCGCCTATTTCGACCGGCCCTGGAAGGACGGCGAGGTGCGCGATACCGCCTTGGTGGTGATCGGCGAACAGCCGCTGGATCGCGTGGCCATCACGCAGAGCCTGGAAAAGGCGGTCGCCTGAATGGTGGCGGAAGGCGGCGAAACGCCGACGTCGGAGTTGCGCCGCTTTCCCCGCGCCCTTGCTATTGTGTTGTTTGGCCCCCTGGTGGGCGCCTTGGCGGCCTTTGCCTTTTTCATGCTGCTCAACGTCGGCGATCCGCCACCGCCGGACGACTTGCTTTACGCCGTCTTCTCGATGCTGCTGATCACGCTCGCCATCGGGTGGGTCACCGGTCTGCCCGCGGCAGCCCTGTCTGCGCTGGTGTGGCATTTCTTGGAGCCGCGACTGCGCGGAGCCGCGCGCGTCCTGGCGGCTCTGGTGATCGGCGCGGTAACCAGCCTGGCCACATCTCTGCCCATTATCTACATCGTCTTCGGCGGCACGTTTTTTAATTTCAACGGCTTTGCTCTCGTCGGCACGATCGGCGCGTTGTCCATGGTGGCGACGGCACTGCCCGGAAGGACCGCGCGCTGATGCACCTCCTTTCTGCGCAAGCCGGTGCCATCCAGCAGGAAGGCGAAGCGATCGACCTGGCACAGCGCCCCGGCGACTGGATATTCGCCAGTTCCGCCGATAGCGAATTGGCCATGCTGGCGGGCGCTGCGGACCGGCGGGGGGCAGACGAGCTTCGCCTCGCCAACACGCTGCGGCTGAGCAACAATCTTTCGGTCGACATGTGGCTAGAACAGACCGTGGCCCATGCCCGCCTGGTCGTGCTCCGGCTGATCGGCGGCGCCGCCTATTGGCAATATGGCGTCGATGAACTGACCGCCCTTTGCGCCAACCGACGCATCCCGCTGGTCCTCCTGCCGGGCGACAGCAACCCCGATCCGATCCTCCAGTCGCGCTCGACAATTGCACCCGAGGACTGGACGAGGTTGCACCAGCTGTTCATTGCCGGCGGGCCGGACAATAACGACGCCATCCTCCGGGCATTCGCGCTGCTTGCGGCTGGCGAGAAGCTGACAACGCTGGTGCCGGCCCCCTTTGCCCGCTTCGGCCTGTGGCACCCCACCATGGGCATGACCGATGCGGCGGCGCTGCGGACCCGCGCCTCGGGCGCCAACGTGCCAATTCTCTTTTATCGTTCGGCGCTGGAAGGGGCGGGCACCGAAACGGTGGCGGCGCTGATTGGCGCGCTGGAAAGGGCGGGCCTTTCCCCCGTGCCGCTGGTCGTCTCTTCGCTCAAGGAAGCGGCGTGTATCCGCTTCGTGCAAGAAGCGCTGGCCGACTTCCCTCCGGCCGTCATCTTCAACCTCACCGGCTTCGCCCTGGGCATCGACAGCCTCGACGGCGCGGCCAATCCGTTCGCCCGAATAGACGCCCCGGTGATCCAGCTGATCCAGTCGGGACGCTCGGAGGGGCAATGGCTGGCCGATCCACAAGGGCTATCGGCCAAGGACATGGCCATGTTCCTGGTCATGCCGGAAGTGGATGGGCGCATCGGCGGTCTCATCGTCGGCCACAAGGCCGATGCAGTCTGGCACGACCGCTGCCAGGTGCCGCTGACCAGCTACACGCCTGACGCACCGGGCATCGCGCGCGCCGTCGCGCTTGCCCGCAACTGGGTCCGCTTGCGGGAGACATCGCGTGCCCAGCGCAAGGTCGCCATTGTGCTGGCGAACTATCCGATCCGCGACGGCCGGTTGGCCAATGGCGTGGGTTACGATGCGCCGGAATCGACGGTGCGGATGCTGCGGGCGCTCGAAGGGGCAGGCTACACGCTGAGCCCGTCCCCCTCCCCCTTGAGGGGAGGGGTCAGGGGTGGGGGTTCTGCGGGAATGGGTTTCACCAATGCCCGCCTCGCACGCGCACCGAAGAATATCGCCCGCAGTCGAAGCTTTCGAGGCAACCCGACGCCTTTCGAGCGCAAGCTTTGGGCCCTGTTGCGCGAGTTCAATCGGCAGGGACACCACTTCCGCCGCCAAGTGCCGATCGGCCCGTACTTTGCTGATTTTGCTTCGCACGAACTTAGGCTGGTGGTCGAGGTGGATGGTGACAGCCACGGTGACGAGAGGGCGCAGCAGTACGACGCAGCACGGACGGAGTTTCTCCGATCTGCCGGGTATCGGATGGTTCGGGTCACCAACCGGGATGTGGGTTCCAACCTGGAGGGTGTCTGGAAGGTCATTTCGGGTGCCATAACGACGGCCGGAACCCCCACCCCTAACCCCTCCCCTCAAGGGGGAGGGGAATCAGATCGCGCGCAAACTGATTTCGCGGCTCTGTCGCCCCCCTCCGCCTTGGGGGTAGGGGGTCTGGCGGCTGAGACGCTGACGGCGGGACAGCTCATCGCTGCCCTTCAGGCTGGCCCTACCAATGCTGATCCAAGGCGCGGCCATTCGGCCGCGCTGTTGCCGCTTGCGCGGTACCGGGCGCTGTTTGTTGCGCTGCCGCGCAAGATCCAGGAGGAAGTAACCGCCCGCTGGGGCGATGCGGAGGACGATCCGTTTGTTCGGGAGGGCGCTTTCCAGCTGCCGGCGCTGGTTCTTGGCAATGTTGTTGTGCTGCTGCAGCCGACGCGTGGTTATCAGCTCGACGAGACAAGCAGCTATCATGACGCCGCGCTTGTGCCACCTCATGCGTACCTGGCCGCCTATCTCTGGCTGCGCCATGAGTGGGGCGCGCATGCCCTGATCCACAATGGCAAGCATGGTACGCTTGAATGGCTCCCGGGCAAGGCGACGGCGCTGGACGAGGCAAGCTATTCCGATGCCCTTTGGGGCCAGCTGCCGCACCTTTATCCGTTCATCGTCAACGATCCGGGCGAGGGCACGCAGGCCAAGCGCCGGGCGGGCGCGGTGATCATCGATCATCTGGTGCCGCCGCTGACGCGGGCGGAGACTTATGGGCCGCTCAAGGACCTCGAGGCGCTGCTCGACGAATATTATGCCGCCTCCGGCATGGATCGGCGCCGTTTGGCGGACCTCCGGCGCCGCATCCTCGACTTCACGCGTGATGCCCGGCTCGACCGCGATATCGGCCTGCCCGCGGATGAGACCGAGGCGCTGATCAAGATCGACAATTTCCTGTGCGACCTCAAGGAAGCGCAAATCCGCGACGGGTTGCACATCTTCGGCCAGTCGCCCGAGGGCGAGCTCGAGCGCGACCTGGTGGTGGCGCTGGCGCGCGTGCCACGCGGCGAGGGGGCGAGCGAAGCGTCACTGATCCGCGCCCTGGCCGATGACCTCAAGCTCGGCTTCGATCCGCTGACGGCGAGGCTTGGCGAAGCGTGGAGTGGTCCGCAGGTGGCGCTGGATTGGCAGTCGTCTCCCTTCCCGCAAGGGGGAGGGAGCACGACTGAAACATCGGCGCCGCATTTTCGAACCACGGGCGATGTGGTCGAGCAGCTTGAGGCGATCGCGGCGCGGCTGGTGGAAGGCGCTCCTGTTCCGGGCGGCTGGACTGCAACTTCTGCCGTGCTGGAGACGATCAGCACCACGATCCGGCCGCGCCTTGCCGCTTGCGGTCCTGCGGAAATGGCGGCGCTGCTCGATGGCCTTGACGGCAAGTTCATCCGGCCCGGGCCGTCGGGGGCACCGTCGCGCGGGCGGCTCGATGTGCTGCCCACAGGGCGCAACTTCTTTTCCGTCGACAGCCGCGCGGTGCCGACGCCGACGGCCTGGGAGCTGGGGCGGAAATCGGCGGAGAACCTGGTCCTCCGCCACCTGCAGGATCATGGCCATCACCTCCGGGCGGTGGCGCTGTCGGTCTGGGGCACCGCCAATATGCGCACCGGCGGCGATGACCTTGCCCAGGCCATGGCGCTGGTCGGAGTCCGGCCGACTTGGGATCCCGGTTCGCTGCGCGTCTCGGGCTACGAGATCATTCCGTTGGCCAAGCTCGGGCGGCCGCGCGTCGATGTCACGCTGCGCATATCCGGCTTTTTCCGCGACGCCTTTCCGGCGCAGATTGCCCTCTTCGACCGCGCCATTCGTGCCGTCGGCGCGCTGGATGAGCCCAGCGAGGACAACCCCATTGCGGCCACCATGCGCGCCGATGCGCTTGGCCTTGCAGCCGCGGGCAAGGACCAGTTCGCGGCAGGCCACCGCATCTTCGGCTCCGCCCCTGGCGGCTACGGCGCGGGTCTGGGTCAGCTGATCGACACCGGCCGCTGGGCTGGCAAGGCCGACCTCGCCGGTCAGGTGCTGGACTGGGGCCAGTATGCCTATGGCGCGCGCGTCCAGGGCGTCCCGGAGCGCGAGCGCTTCGCGGCGCGGCTGGGTGGCATCGACGCGGTGGTGCACAACCAGGACAATCGCGAGCACGACCTGCTCGACAGCGACAACTACTACCAGTTCGAGGGCGGCCTGGCCGCGGCGGCCGAAACCCTGTCCGGCCACAAGCCGACCGTCTACCACAATGACCACAGCCGCCCCGAACGGCCGCTGATCCGCACGCTGGAAGAGGAAATCTCCCATGTGATGCGCTCGCGGGTGGTCAATCCCAAGTGGATCGCCGGCATGCAGCGCCACGGCTATCGCGGCGCCTTCGAGATCATTGCGACCGTCGACTTCATGTTCGCATTCGCCGCGACGACCGGAGCCGTCAAGACGCACCACTTCGACCTCGCCTTCGAGGCCTTCATCGAGGACGATGCCCTGCGTGACTGGCTCCGATCGGCCAATCGTCACGGATATGACGAACTGATCGCCCGGTTCAACGAAGCCCGCCAGCGTGGCCTGTGGACCCCACGCTCCAACTCCGCCTATGCTTTTCTGGCGGGGGAAGCATGAAGAACACCATCATCTATCTCATCGGCCACTATGGCGTGGGGAAGCTGACCATCGCCCGGGCGATCTGTGCGGCGACCGACGCCCGCCTGTTCGACAACCACCTGGCCAACAACGTCATCTTCTCGCTGATCCGCGCTGACGGGCGGACGCCACTGCCCGAGAGGGTCTGGCGCATGATCGACGTCATCCGCGAACAGGCCTTGCTGGCGATGGAAGAGCTGACGCCGCCCGAGGCCAGCTTCGTTCTGACCAATTGCCTGATTGAAGGCGATCCGGAGGACCGGGCGGCCTATGACCGCGTGCTGCAGACGGCAACACGCCGGGGCAGCGTCTTTGTGCCGGTTTTGCTGATGGCGTCCGATGCCGCCCATGCCGTTCGCATGGCATCGCCCGAGCGTGCGGAGCGGCTCAAGCATACCGATGCAGCAAGTGCCGAGCGGAAGCGACAGCACACCGAGTTGCTGCGCGTCAGCCATCCCAACCGGCTCGATCTCGACACGACCGAGCTGCCGCCGGACCAAGCGGCGCGGCTCATCATTGAACACGCGGAGCGTCTTGCATGACCGACAAGCCAGTCAAGAAAACCGACCTCATGACCGAGGCAGAGCGGGATGCCTATCATGCCGAGAAGATGAAAAAGAAGCGCGAGGCGCGCAACAAGATCCTCGCGACCAAGACGCAGGAGAAGGGCCTGCTCATCGTCCATACCGGCAAGGGCAAGGGCAAGTCGACCGCCGCTTTCGGCATGGTTTTCCGCGCCATCGGCAACGGCTTCCGGGTGGGCGTGGTGCAGTTCGTCAAGGGCGTGTGGGAGACCGGCGAGCGCGACGTGCTGGACAAGTTCCCCGAGCAGGTGACCATCAATGCCATGGGGGAAGGCTTCACCTGGGATGTGGCCGATCGGCAGCGCGATCTTGCCGCCGCTCGCAAGGCCTGGGACCAGGCCAGGGCGCTGATCGCAGACCCGGACTACCAGATGGTGCTGCTCGACGAGCTCAACATCGTGCTTCGCTACGATTACCTGCCGCTCGAGGAGGTGCTGGAGGTTCTCCGCAACAAGCCGGCGGACAAGCATGTCATCGTCACCGGCCGCAATGCCAAGGACGAGTTGATCGAGATCGCCGATCTCGTGACGGAGATGACCGAGATCAAGCACCACTTCCGCTCGGGCGTGAAGGCGCAGAAGGGGATCGAGTTCTAGCAGCCGATGGCGACGAGGCCCGCTTCCAGCTCCTGCAGCACCGGCTTGATATCGGCTGCCTGGGCCGACGTATATTGCAGCGTCATGCTGGCGGTGCTGGTGCGGTCGCAGAGGAGGATCATGCGGGTCTGGAACTGCTGCTGGCCCATGATGCCGGTAAAGGTGGCCCAATCGGGCGTAACCGCCTGGAAGGCGATGTTCCAGCCCTGCTCTTCGGCATTGGCCATGGCGGTGGCGACTTCGCCGGTGAAATCGTCTTCCAGCACCATGCTGCCCCAGTAGCTCAGCACCTGGCGCGTCGACTGGTTGTCGAAGATCTGCCCGTCGCCATTGTCGCTCTCGCCATAGCCGGAAAAGCCGGGCGGAACGGCGCCGCGATAGCCATAGCGCGCATTGTCATAGCTGCTCCAGTCGGGAGCGGCCAAGGCGGGAGCGGCAAGGAGCAGGGGAAGGAAAAGCAGGCGGCGCATGACGGGGAAGGTGCCTTGCTTGCCTCCTGCAATCAAGTCACAGCACCACGATGCCGGAATGCTTGGCTTTCTGTTCCGGCTCGACATGGATGGTGATCTGGGCATGGCTCACCGCCTCGCGCAGCTTGGCCTCGATGGCGTCGCAAATGGCATGGGCGGCATCGACGGTCATGGTGCCGGGCACGACGAGATGAAAGTCGATAAAGGTGATCTTGCCGGCCTGGCGGGTGCGCACGTCATGCGCCTCGATGGCGCCTTCGGCATTGGCGGCGATCACCTCGCGGATGCGCTTGCCGGTTTCAGGCGGCACGGCGACATCCATGAGCCCGCCGACGCTGTCGCGGATGACGCTCCAGCCGGACCAGAGGATGTTGATGGCGACAAGAGCCGCAAGGATGGCATCGAGCGCAGCCCAGCCGGTGAGAATCACGAGGCCCAGGCCGATTATGACGCCGATGGTGGAGATGACGTCTGTCATCAGGTGCTTGCCGTCGGCTTCAAGGGCTGGAGACAGCACCTTGCGCCCCTGCCGGATCAGCACCTGTGCCCAGACGAGGTTGATGGCGGTTGCGCCCAGGCTGATCAACAGTCCCTGGGCTGGCGCCGCGGGCACTTCGGGGGAGAGGAGGCCGAAATACGCCTCTCGCAGGATTGCGATGGCCGCAACAAGGATCATCACGCCGACGATAACGGCCGAGAAATACTCCGCCTTGTGGTAGCCGTATTGAAGCGAAGCGTCAGCGGGGCGCTGAGCCAGGTGCACGGCAACGAGCGCCACCAGGGCTGTGACCACGTTGACGATCGATTCCAGCGCGTCCGAATAAAGCGCGATCGAGCCGGTGAGATACCAGGCCAGGAACTTGAGGCCGAGCACGACGAGGCCCGCCACGAGGCTGGCGGCGGCGATGGCCAGGGTCCGGTTTGTGGTGAGCGCCAAGTCTGCGTCCCGTGTTAAGCGATAGCTGGCCATAAACCGGCGGAACTGCTGCGGCAAGCCTTTGAAGTTGCGAGTGATTTTCAAGAGCAAAGAAGTCGGTCGCCGATCCCGGCAAGCCATTGATTGACCACGTGCTTCAGGTTGCCTAGAACCGGTGGAGTGCAGAGTTCCCGAGACGGAACTGAAACAGATTTTGGTGCGGTCGACCCAAATCGGGGACCAAGTCCGAAGCTGCAAAGGTCTGGAGCAAGACGCCCGCGATGCCGCCGGTTGCTTGCGACGCAAGCCGACGGGCAACCTCCGCAAAGGCGCCTGGGCTTGGGAACCTGCCTCCGATGCGAGAGGCGCTTGATGACGACCACGACTCCCGGACCTGTGGTGATCGGCCTGGGCTGCTCCAGCCGGGCAGAAGCCGCCGAGATCATCGCACTTGTGCAAAGTTGCCTTGTGCGGGCGGGTGTCGCCCCTTCGCAGGTGGTTGCCGTTGCGACGCATGCGCGCAGGCGGCTGAGCCCGGCTTTGCTGCAGACGGCATCCCGTTTCGGCCTCACACTGCGCTACCTAGACGATGACCAGCTTGCCCCCGGCGTACCGGGCACAAGCGAGGCCGTGGCCGCTGCTGCCGGTCCGCTGCTGCTGCCCATGCGGAAGTCAGCCTTTGCCACCTGCGCGATTGCCCTGGCCGGAGAGGGTTTCGAGGCCGAGCGCTTCGGTCAGCCGGTCAGCCCCAGGGCGACAAGGGCCTCATCCACACTTGCCACCTCGTTGGCGGGTTCATAGACGGGGCGCGCAATCATGATGACCTTGACCCCCAACCGCCGCGCTGCTTCGAGCTTGGATGCCGTCTGCGTCCCGCCCGAATTCTTGGTGACCAGATGAGTGATCGCCTCGCGCTCCATCAGCGCCAGCTCGTCGAGCAGGTGAAAGGGCGGCCGTATCTGCAGCAGTCGCGCATGCGCGGGCAGCGCGGCCGCAGGCGCTTCGATGATGCGCACGAGGAAACGGCAATCGCCACGCTCCAGAAAGTGCTCCAGCCCGGCATGTCCGGTGGTCAGGAGAACACACGCGTCCGCGGGCAGGGCCGCGGCGGCTTCTGCCGTGCCTTGCGTGTAGATCCAAGCATCGCCGAGCGCCGGCTCCCAAGCCGGGCGCACCAGGCGCAGCAGCGATATGTTGGCAGCCTCGGCAGCGGCAACGGCATTGCGCGACATTTGCCCGGCAAAGGGATGGGTGGCATCGACCAGCTGCTCGATTTGCGCCCCAAGCAGATAGGCAGCAAGGCCCTGGACGCCGCCGAAACCCCCCATGCGGAGATTTCCTTGCGGCAGCAGCGGATCCTGCGTGCGGCCGGCAAGCGAGGTGGTGACGTCGTGGCCCAGCGCGACAAGGCGATTGGCCAGCGCACGGGCTTCGGTTGTCCCGCCCAGGATCAGGATCTTCATCTGCTTCGCCCTCTTCGCGCGCACTTTGCCTATTCGGTCCCTACCTCACAAGGGGCCCAGGCTTGCGGCTTCTGCGCTCCCTCCCCCTTGAGGGGAGGGCCGGGGTGGGGGTGGTTGGGTGGTTGCCTCGTCGACCCCCACCCTCGATCCCTCCCCTCAAGGGGGAGGGAGGCGATGGACCGGAGGCATCACGGTGTTTGACTGGATCCGAAAGAAAAGTCAGCGCCGTCATTTCGCGGCGCTGGATGGGGGCGACTTCCCGCCGCTGGAACAGGGAACGGTGTGGCTGGTGGGGGCCGGACCTGGCGGGCCGGGTCTTGTGTCGCTGCTGGCCTACCACGCGCTCGGACAGGCCGACGTGATCGTGCACGATGCGCTGGTATCGGCGGACCTTCTGGCACTGGCGCCCAAGGGGACGCAGAGGCTGTTTGCGGGCAAGCGTGGTGGCAAGCCGTCGCCCAAGCAGGCCGATATTTCGCTGCAGCTGATCGAGCTGGCGCGGGCGGGCAAGCGCGTCCTCCGGCTCAAGGGCGGCGATCCCTTCATGTTCGGCCGCGGCGGGGAGGAGGCCGGTGCCCTGGCGCGGGCCAACATCCCGTTCCGCATCGTGCCGGGTATTTCTTCGGGCATCGGCGGCCTGGCCTATGCCGGCATTCCGGTGACGCACCGGGACACCAACCACGCAGTGATCTTTCTGACCGGCCATGACGAAAGCGGGCTGGTGCCGGGCGGCATCGACTGGCCGTCGGTGGCGCACGCGGCCCCGGTCATCGTCATGTTCATGGCCGTCAAGCACTTGGCCCCCATCGCTCAGAAGCTGCTTGCTGCCGGCCGCGATGGCAACGACCGGCTCGCCCTGGTGTCGCATGCAGCGACGCCCGAGCAATCCATCATCGAAACCACGCTGGGCGAAGCGCATGCGCTGACCGGCGTGGCCACGCCTGCCATTGCGGTGCTCGGCCCGGTCAGCGCCTACCGCCAGTCGCTGGACTGGTATGTCGGCGAGGCGCGGAGGCATGTCTTTGGCTAGGGGGCTGGTGATCGGCGCACCGCGATCGGGCTCGGGCAAGACTGTGGTGACGCTCGGGCTCCTCGCGGCATTGCGCCAACGGGGCGTCGTGGTGTCTCCCGCCAAGACGGGACCGGACTATATCGACCCGGCGTTCCTGGGGCGGGCAGCGATGCGGGAGGCGGTCAATCTCGATCCCTGGTCGATGTCGCCCGCGCGGCTCAAGGCGCTGGCGGAGGTGCAGGCGACCGGGGCGGACATGCTGCTGGTGGAAGGGGTGATGGGCCTGTTCGACGGGGCGGCTGATAATGCGGGCTCGACGGCCGACCTGGCCGAGTTGCTGGACCTGCCCGTGGTGCTGGTGGTCGACAGCGAACGGCAGAGCCAGTCGATTGCGCCTCTGGTGGCCGGCTTCGCCAACTGGCGTCCGGGCGTGCGGGTGGGGGGCGTGATCCTCAACCGCGTCGCCTCGGCCAAACACGAGCGCATGTTGCTCGATGCCGTTGCCGCAACGGGAATTCCGTGCCTGGGCGCCATACCGCGGAGCGTGGAACTGACGGTTCCCGAGCGTCACCTGGGGCTGGTGCTGCCCGGCGAGGTCGCGGCCTTCGAGACTTTTGTCGCGCACGCGGCGCGCATGGTCGGTGACTATATCGACCTAGAGCAGTTCCTTGAGCTTGCCGCGCCTCTTGATTTCGACACTAGACCGGCCGTGCCACTGCCGCCGCTGGGGCAGCGCATTGCCATTGCGCGCGACGACGCCTTCGCCTTCCTTTATCCGCATCTGCTGGATGGCTGGCGCCTGGCGGGAGCGGAACTGAGCTTCTTTTCGCCACTTGCCAACGAGATGCCGTCCGGCGATTGCGACGCCGTGTTCCTTCCCGGTGGCTACCCCGAGCTTCACGCCGAAAGGCTGGCTGCTGCCGATGGGTTCAAGGCGGGCTTGCTTGCGGCGCGGGAGCGGGACGCGCTGATCTATGGCGAATGCGGAGGCTTCATGGTGCTGGGGGAGGCGCTGGTCGACAAGAGCGGCGCGACGCATGCCATGGCGGGGCTGCTTCCCGTCACCACACGCATCGACCGGCCCAAACGCGTCCTTGGCTATCGCAATCTTGTGCATGGCGGCGCCTTGCCATGGCCGGGGCGGCTCAAGGGGCATGAATTCCACTATTCCTCCGCCAAGCAGTCGCGCCTGCCGCCGTTGTTTGCCGCCACGGATGCGCGGGGCGACGCCATGCCACCCATGGGCGCGGTGATCGGCCGCGTCATGGGCTCCTATGCCCATGTGGTGGATGCCGCCCATGGCTAAAGCCCTCATGTTCATGGGGACGGGATCGGATGTCGGCAAGTCGCTGCTGGTGGCCGGGCTGTGCCGCGCGCTCAGCAATCGCGGGCTGCGCGTGGCGCCGTTCAAGCCACAGAACATGAGCAACAATGCCGCCGTGACGGTGGACGGTGGCGAGATCGGGCGGGCGCAGGCATTGCAGGCGCGCGCCGCGCGGCGTCCCGCCACGACCGCAATGAATCCGGTGCTGCTCAAGCCGGAGGGGGAAAGCGGCTCGCAGGTGGTGGTGCGCGGCCAGCGGCTCGCATCCATGTCGGCGCGCGACTACTGGCGCGATCGCGGCAAGCTGATGCCGGAGGTTCTGAACGCCTTTGCTGAGCTTGGCCGGGATGTGGATGTGGTTCTGGTGGAAGGGGCTGGGAGCGCGTCCGAGATCAACCTGCGCCAGAATGACCTTGCCAATTTTGGCTTCGCGCAGGCGGCACAGGTGCCGGTCGTGCTGGTCGGCGATATCGAGCGGGGGGGGGTGATTGCCAGCTTGGTTGGCACCTTTTCCGTGGTGCAGCCGGAGGATAGCAGGCTGATTCGCGCCACGCTGGTTAATAAGTTCCGCGGTGATCCGGCGCTGTTTGCGGCTGGATGCGACGCCATCACGGAGCGGACGGGGGTGCCATGCCTGGGGCCGGTGCCGTGGTTTGCCGAGGCGGGCAAGTTGCCGGCGGAAGACTCACTTGGCCTGCGCGATTGGCAACCAAATGCCAACGGCATGCTAACAGTTTCGGTGCCGCAACTGCCCCGCATCGCCAACTTCGACGATCTCGATCCGCTGCGTGCCGAACCGGGCGTGAAACTGGTGATGGTGCAGCCGGGCGAGCCGATCCCGCGCGACAGCGACTGGGTGGTGCTGCCCGGCTCCAAGGCAACGCGCAGTGACCTCGCGGCGCTGAGGGATAATGGCTGGCACATCGACATCTTGGCGCACCATCGTGCCGGGGGCAGGGTGCTGGGGATTTGCGGCGGTTACCAGATGCTGGGGCGCACCATTGCCGATCCCGATGGCATCGAGGGCATGCCGGGCACCAGCGAGGGTCTGGGCCTGCTCGACGTCGAAACAGTGCTGACTCCCGTCAAGCAGTTGCGTGTCGAGGCGGCCAGCCACGCGGCGTCGGGCGAGGCGATCAGCGGCTACCACATGCATATGGGCGGAACGGTTGGGCCCGATCGCCACCGGGCTTTCGCGGTGGTAGAGAGGCAGGGAGAAGGCGCGACAAGCGCAAACGGGAGGGTGATGGGGACGTACCTCCATGGCCTCTTCGCGGCCGACGGGTTCCGCCGGGCATTCCTCGGCAACGTGGCCAGCCCCGACTTCGAATATGAAGCCAGCATCGAGGGCGTGCTTGACGATCTGGCGCGGCACCTGGAACAGCATCTCGATCTCGATGCCCTTCTGGCATTGGCGCAAGAGGTGAGGCTGGATTGATGGAGGCGTTCGCGAGCCCGCTGGCCCTGCTGCTGGAGCGCTGTCTGGGCTACTCGCCACGCTTGGTCGCCCCGATTGGCCATCCGGTCATATGGTTCGGCTGGATCATCGACTACCTCGAAACGCGCCTTAACCGAACGTCGAGGACGGCCGAGCAACGGCGGCTGGCTGGCTTTGTGGCACTGGCGCTGTTGTTGCTCCTGGTTGTGGTGGCGAGCGTGGCGATACAGCAGGCGGTCCGCGCCATTCCCGGCGGCTGGATCTTGGAAGTGCTGCTCGCGACGCCTTTTTTGGCGCAAAAGGAACTGGGCCGGGCGGTGGAAGTGGTGGCGACGGCGCTGAGGACCTCGCTCGCAGCTGGCCGCGAGGCGGTAAGCCACATCGTGGGCCGCGATCCACAGGCACTGGACGAGGCGGGCGTGGCGCGGGCGGCCATCGAGACCCTGGCCGAATCCACTTCCGATGGGGTTGTCGCGCCGTGGTTCTGGCTGGTCCTGCTCGGTCTCCCGGGCATCGCGCTCTACAAGGCGATCAACACCGCCGATTCCATGATCGGGCACCGCAACGAACGCTATCGCGACTATGGCTGGAGCGCGGCGAAGCTCGACGACCTGGCAAACTGGATTCCGGCGCGGCTGACAACGCTGCTGATTACGCTGGCCTGCTTCTGGACGCCACATGCCAGTCCAACGGGCGGCTGGGCCATGGCGCGGCGCGACGCGCGCAAGCACGCCTCGCCCAATTCCGGCTGGCCGGAGGCAAGCTTTGCAGGTGCGCTCGGTTTCCGGCTGGGCGGGCCTCGCAGCTATGACGGCGAAGTGGTGGACCTGCCCAGCTTCGGCGATGGGAAGTCGGCGCTTGCGGGGAGCGATATCCTGCGGGCGCTGGTGCTGTATCGGGTGGTGCTGAATGTGTTGCTGGGGGTGAGCGTGGTGGTGGCGCTGCTGGTCTGGGCGGCTTGAACGAGGCCCGGCACCCCACCCAGCCTCCCCTGAAGGGGAGGGGCCGTCCGGCGGGCTGGCGAGATGGTGCCACGAACCCGATCTGTCCCTCCCCCTGTCAGGGGGAGGTTAGGTGGGGGCTGTCCGGGCTGGAATTCGCATCCGGCGCCTCTCTTACCCAAGATCAATCACGCCTCGTGGATGCGGGGTTGACCGATCAGCGGCGGTTCACCCTTGAGGGTCATGGGCAGGCCAGAGACGATGAAATAGGCGTCGTCGCAGATTTCGGCGAGCCGCTGGTGGGCGCTGCCGGCCAGGTCGCGGAAGGTGCGGGCCAGGGCATTGTCGGGCACGATGCCGAGACCCACTTCATTGCTGACCAGGATCACCTTGGTCCTTTCGAGCTGCAGCAGGGTGGCGCCGAGCTCACTGACGGCGAGGGATACGTCTTCGTTGGCCATCAGGAGGTTGGTGATCCAGAGGGTCAGGCAATCGACGAGGATCACATCGTGCCGGGCGGATGTGTCGAGCAGGGCCTTCGACAGACCAAGTGGCTCCTCGATCGTGGCAAAGCGCCCGGCGCGACCGGCCTGGTGACTGGCCACCCGGTCGCGCATCTCGCTATCGAGCGGCTTGGCAGTGGCAAGGTAGGCGGGACTGGTGCCACTGCGCAGCGCCAGTTGTTCGGCAAAGGCGGTTTTGCCCGAACGGGCGCCCCCCAGCACCAGGACGTGTCGCGTCATTGTTCTGCCTCCGCACCGGCTCAAGACTCCTCCATCCTATACCCAAAAGCGCCCGGAACGAACCGTTAGCCATGGAGGGCGAAGGCCGGCACGAGAATGTAATCGCCGGCCCCGATTTTTGTGCCTTATTCTACTTTCGTCTTAGCTGCTTTCGCATTATGGTCCGCGCCGAAACCAGACCCTAGAATCCGTCTAAACTTCGGAGATTCCTAGCGTGAGCAGATACTATCTTGGCGTTGATGGCGGCGGCACCAATTGCCGCGTGCGTCTGGCCGATGAACATCTGAACACACTGGCCGAAGTCAAGAACGGCCGCTCCAACCTCCAGATCGACGACGGCGAGCCTGCCTACAAGGCCATCCTCGATGGGACGCGCGACGTCTTTGCTGCGGCAGGGCTCGATTATGCGCAGACCGCCAATACCTTTGCCTGCTTCGGCATGGCCGGAGGACGCATGGATTCGGCGCGCGCCGAGTTCGCGGCGCGCGCCTGGCCCTTTGCCGGGGTCAAGGTCTATGACGACATCGACATCGCCCATGCTGGCGCCCTGGGCGGCGGCGAGGGCGGCGTCATCATCGTGGGTACCGGTTCGGCCGCCATGTCGATCGTCGATGGCGTGCGCTACCAGGCCGGTGGTTGGGGCTTTCCCACGGGCGACCAGATGTCGGGCGCCATCCTGGGCCGTGAGCTGATGCGCTATTCGGTGGAAGCCGAGGATGGCCTCGTCGAGGCATCGCCCCTGACCAAGGCGGTGATCCAGCAACTGGGCGGCGACAACCAGGCGGTGATGGCCTGGGCCTTTGCCACCGCGCTCAACCTCAGGATCATCAGCGAAGATGGCAGCGAAGGTTGCGACGATGCCCTGATCGGCCGGGCGCCGGCAGAATTCGGCAAGCTGATGCCGCTCTTTATCGAATATCTCGAACAGGGTGACCCGGTGGCCCGGAAGATGCTCGACATCGAACTGGGCTATATCGACACTTATGCCAATTGGTTCAAACGGCATGGTGCGCAGGTGATGGCGGTGGTCGGCGGCTTTGGTCAGCGGCTCTTCCCGATTCTCCAGGAGCGCTACGGCGATTTCGTCGCGTTGCCCAAATACGAACCTCTTCACGGTGCGATCATTCTCGCGCGCCAGAACTTTGCGTCAAACTAGGGACGAGCCAGTGTCCAGCCGTATCATTCCCGTCCAGCCATTTGATTACGTGGTGTTCGGCGCCACCGGCGACCTGACCAAGCGCAAGCTCATTCCGGCGCTCTACCATCGTTTCAACGACGGCCAGTTCGACGAAAAGAGCCGCATCATCGGCGCCTCGCGCTCCAAGCTCAGCGATGCAGAGTTCCAGGCCGCCGTGCGCGATGCCATCACCCAGTTCGTGGAAAAGCCCTATCAGGACGAGGCGGTGATCGAGCGCTTCGTCAAGATCTGCTCCTACGTGCCGGTGGATGCCAGCAACCCCGACCAGTCGGGCGACCTGGGCAAGGCGCTGCGCGACGACCCCAAGGTCGTGCGTGCCTTCTACCTGGCCGTGGCACCCGACCTGTTCGAGCCGATTGCCGAATATCTGAGCAAGAAGAAGCTCTATCGCCGCGACGCGCGCGTCGTGATCGAAAAGCCGCTGGGCCATGACTTGGCCAGCTCCATGGAAATCAACGACGGCGTCGCCAAGATCTTCAAGGAAGATCAGGTCTACCGCATCGACCATTACCTGGGCAAAGAGACGGTGCAGAACCTCCTGGCGCTGCGCTTCGCCAACGCGCTGTTCGAGCCCATCTGGAACTCGGCCCATATCGACCACGTCCAGCTCACGGTGGCCGAAAGCGTCGGCGCCGGCACCCGCGGCTACTATGACGAATCCGGCGCCCTGCGCGACATGGTCCAGAACCACATGCTGCAGCTGCTCTGCCTTGTGGCCATGGAGCCACCGGCCTCTGACGATGCCAATGCGCTGCGCGACGAAAAGCTCAAGGTGCTGCGCGCGCTCAAGCCCATCACCAATGGCGACGTGGCCAAGAACACCGTGCGCGGCCAGTACAAGGGCGTGAAGTCGGAAGCGACATCGGTTGCCGGCTACCAGGACGAGCTGCCGGACGATAAGAAGGGCAGCCGCACCGAGACCTTCGTGGCGCTCAAGGCCGAAGTGCAGAATTGGCGCTGGACCGGCGTGCCGTTCTACTTCCGCACCGGCAAGCGCATGGCCAACCGCGTTTCGGAAATCTGCATCCAGTTCAAGCCCATTCCGCACTCGATCTTCGGCCATGCCGAAGGGGCGCCGCGGGCCAACAAGCTCATCATCCGCCTCCAGCCCGACGAGGGCGTGAAGCTGATGATGATGATCAAGGACCCAGGCCCCGGCGGCATGCGCCTGCGCGAGGTGCCGCTCAACCTTTCGTTCGCCGAGACCTTTTCGGAGCGTACGCCCGAGGCCTATGAGCGGCTGCTGCTTGACGTGATCCGCGGCAATCAGACTTTGTTCATGCGCCGCGACGAACTCGAGGCGGCCTGGAACTGGGTGGACCCGATCCGCGAAGCCTGGGACCGCGCCACGGAGCCGCCGCAGAGCTATACCGCCGGCACTTGGGGCCCGAGCGGGGCCATTGCCCTGATCGAGCGGGATGGGCGGACCTGGTACGAGGATGAGGTTTAGTGGGTGAGGCGCGATGCCAGCTCACCTCTCCCTGAGGGGAGAGGTCGCCCCGCAGGGGCGGGTGAGGGGTTCAGCGTCGTGTCGTTACTGAAAGGCATTCACCCCTCACCCCAGCTCTGCCAAGTCGCTTGCGCTCCGGGCGCCGCTACCCTCTCCCCTGAGGGGCGAGGGGGCGCAAGAGCCGAAAATTTGGATAAAAGACAATGACCATCGATCGCCGCACCTTTGCCGACAAGCCGACCCTTGCCAAGGAATTGGCCGAGGCGGTGGCCGATCGCATTCGCGAAGCCATTGCGACGCGCGGCACGGCGGCCATTGCAGTAAGTGGCGGCTCGACGCCGGCGCGGTTCTTCCAGGCCCTGGGCAAGACCAAGGATATCGACTGGAGCAAGGTCATCGTCACGCTGGTGGACGAGCGCTGGGTCGACGAGACCAATGACCGCTCCAATGCCTTGCTGGTCAACGAGAAGATGCTGCAGGGCCCGGCAGCCGTTGCCCGGTTCTTCCCGCTCTATTCGGGCGGCACCGAGCCCGACGATGCGGCAGTGGCCCGCACCAATGCGCTCCTGGGTGAACTGCCGGAGCAGTTCGCGGCCGTAATCCTCGGCATGGGCAGCGATGGCCATACGGCCAGCTTTTTCCCCGGCGGCGACACGCTGGACCAGGCGCTGAGCGCCGAAGGTCCGACCCTGGCGATCCGGGCACCCGGTGCGGGCGAGCCTCGCATAACCTTTACCCTTCCGCGTCTCCTCCGCGCGGATGGGCTATACCTTCACATCGAAGGG
This sequence comes from Devosia sp., assembly GCF_036563435.1. Lineage (GTDB taxonomy): Bacteria > Pseudomonadota > Alphaproteobacteria > Rhizobiales > Devosiaceae > Devosia. The sequence goes on along the minus strand of NZ_DATCMJ010000018.1, from coordinate 818,272 downwards.
GAGGAAAAGGCCGACGTGCTCGACACGGCTCTGGGCGATGGTCCTGTTGAGGACATGCCCATTCGTGCCGTCCTGCGGTCCGGCCACGCTGTATCTGTCTACTGGTGCCCATAGTCCCCTCAGCGATCCCAAATCGACCGCTCTGGCCACTACGCGGCTCCTGCAAATAGGAGACGTATATGTCTGTCCGTCAGGCCATCCAGGATGTCACCGACCGCATCGCGGCCAGGAGCCGCGACACGCGCCGCGACTATCTCAACCGCCTCGATGCCGCGCGCGAAGCGGGCGTCCATCGCGCCGTGCTCAGCTGCGGCAACCTCGCTCACGCCTTTGCCGCCTGTTCTCCCTCCGAGAAGGCGGCGCTCGCGGGCAACAAGACGCTGAACCTTGGCATCGTCACCAGCTACAACGACATGCTGTCGGCCCATCAGCCCTATCAATTCTATCCCGACATCATCAAGGAAGCGGCCCGCACGATCGGCGCCACGGCGCAGGTAGCAGGCGGCGTGCCGGCCATGTGCGATGGCGTGACCCAGGGCCAGCCGGGCATGGACCTGTCGCTGTTTTCCCGCGATGTCATCGCCATGTCGACCGCGATCGCCCTGTCGCACAACATGTTCGATGCCGCCGTTTATCTCGGCATCTGCGACAAGATCGTGCCGGGCCTGCTGATCGGGGCGCTGACCTTCGGACACTTGCCGGCGGTCTTCGTGCCGGCCGGGCCGATGCCCTCGGGCATCCCCAATGACGAGAAAAGCAAGGTCCGCCAGCTCTATATGGAGGGCAAGGTCGGTCGCGCCGAACTGCTGGAAGCCGAGAGCAAGAGCTACCATTCGGCGGGCACCTGCACCTTCTATGGCACTGCCAATTCCAACCAGATGCTGATGGAGATCATGGGCCTGCACCTGCCGGGCGCCAGCTTCGTCAATCCCGGCACGCCGCTGCGCGATGCCCTGACCCGCGAGGCCACGGTGCGGGCGCTGTCGCTGACGGCGCTGGGCAACAACTATACGCCGGTCGGGCACGTGATCGACGAGAAGGCCATCGTCAACGGCCTTGTCGGTCTCCATGCCACGGGCGGCTCGACCAACCACACCATGCACCTGATCGCCATCGCCGCGGCGGCGGGCCTGCAGGTGACCTGGGACGACATGAGCGACCTCTCGGACGCCACGCCGTTACTGGCGCGCGTCTATCCCAATGGCGTCGCCGACGTGAACCACTTCCATGCCGCGGGCGGCATGGGCTTCCTGATCCAGGAACTGCTGGAGTCGGGGCACCTGCATGAAGACGTCAAGACCGTCTGGGGCGAAGGGCTCTCCGGCTACAAGGTCGAGGCCAAGCTGATCGAGGACAAGCTCACCTTCGAGCCAGCACCCAGCGAATCCGCCCTGCCCAAGGTGTTGACCAAGGTCGAGACGGCGTTCCAGTCCTCCGGTGGGCTCAAGCTCCTCTCCGGTAATCTCGGTCGGTCCGTGATCAAGGTCTCGGCGGTCAAGCCCGAGCACCGCGTCGTCGAGGCGCCGGCGCGCGTGTTCCACGGCCAGGAAGAGCTGCAGGCGGCGTTCAAGGCAGGCGAACTGACCGGCGACATGATCGCCGTGGTGCGGTTCTCCGGACCCAAGGCGCTTGGTATGCCCGAACTGCACAAGCTGACGCCCTCGCTTGGGATCATGCAAGACCGCGGCTTCAAGGTGGCGCTCCTGACCGACGGGCGCATGTCGGGCGCCTCGGGCAAGGTCCCAGCGGCCATCCACATGACGCCCGAGGCGGTGGACGGCGGCCCGATCGCCCGCATCAAGGATGGTGACATGATCCGGCTCGATGCCAATGAAGGGACGCTGCAGTTCCTGGGCGACGAAGCCGAGTTCTTCAGCCGCCCCATCGCCACCGAAGATCTGTCGAGCCAGCACTACGGCATGGGCCGCGAACTCTTCGCCGGCTTCCGGAGCCTGGTCGGCGTGGCGGATCGCGGCGCCAGCGTCTTCCAGTGACCAAATCGCCCGTGCCTCACGAGGCGCGGGCGCTGGTTTTGCGACTCTGCAGGACCTCTTCGAGGGATCGCGGCCGCAACCCCTGCGGGTCGACGCCGACATCGAACTGCCGCGGCACCGGGGTCAGCCTGCCGTGTGAGTGGCCGTGGAGGTTGATGGACTTCTTGCCCATCTGGTTCCAGGTGCGGAACGGGTAGTGGCAGAGCACAAAAAGCTGCCCCTCGATCCGCATCTCGGCATAATGCTGGATGCTGGCCCAGCCACGCGCCTGGATGGTCGGCTCCGGATCATTGTTGCCGATGATCAGGTGCTTGGTGCCGTTGAGCTGCGCCAGCAGCGCCTCGACCTGCTCCTGCGAACCACGGGCGAAGTCGCCCAGGTGCCATATCTCGTCATCAGGGGCGACAACGGCGTTCCAACTGGCAATCAGCGTCGCATCATGCTCGGCCATGTTCGGGAACGGCCGCCGATCAATGCGCAACACGCGCGGATCGGCGAAATGGGTGTCGCTGGTGAAATAAAGCATGGGCGGAGAACGGGGAAGGCGCCGTGCTGTTCCTACCGGCTTCGCCCGAACAGCCTTTCGATGTCCTTCTTCTTGAGCTCGACATAGGTGGGGCGGCCGTGGATGCATTGGCCGGAATGAGGGGTTTGTTCCATGTCGCGGAGCAGGGCGTTCATCTCGTCGGTGCGCAGGCGGCGGCCGGAGCGGACCGAGCCGTGGCAGGCCATGCGGGCGATGATGGCTTCCATACGGTCGCTGACGGCGGCAATGGTGTCCCATTCGGCGAGGCCATCGGCGACGTCGCGCACCAGGCCCTCGATGTCGGAATTGCCCAGGAGGGCCGGGGTCTCGCGGACGGCGACGGCGCGAGGTCCGAAGCGCTCCAGATAGAGCCCGAAGCGCTCCAGTTCGCCGCTGGCATCCTCCAGGCGGGCGCAGTCTTCCTCGGGCAGTTCGATGACGAGCGGGATCAGCTGGGCCTGGCTGGGGACGGGCCCTGACGCGAGTTGCGCCTTGAACCGTTCATAGACCAGCCGCTCATGGGCGGCGTGCTGGTCGACCAGCAACAGGCCCTCGCCGTTCTGCGCGATGATGAAGTTGTCAAACATCTGCGCACGCGCAGTGCCGAGCGGATACTCCATCAAGGCCGGGAGGGGCTCGACCTCCATGCGGGCGCTGGGCTCGTTGAGCCCCTGGAGGGTGGCGGCAAAGCCTGCGGCACTGGGGTAGGCGGTCCGCTCATAGAAGGTGGACGAGGCTTGCGACGGGCTGCTCGAGGGGAAACGGTCGTTTGCCGGTGTTGCCGGAGGTTCATAGGCCGGTGTGCTGAACGCACCCAACACGTCTTCGGCAACAGTGTCCGACGCCTTGAAGCCGGCGGCGGCCAGCGCCTCGCCGATGGCGCGGATCACGGCACTGCGGACGGCGCCTGCATCGCGGAAGCGCAACTCGGCCTTGGCCGGATGAACGTTGACGTCCACCTCTGCCGGATCGATGGCGACATAGAGGGCGACCACCGGAAAGCGGTCGCGGAACGTATAGTCGGCGTAGGCAGCGCGGATGGAGCTGATCAAGACCTTGTCGCGCACCGAGCGGCCATTGACGAAGTAGAACTGCGACAGGGAATTGGCGCGCGTATAGGTCGGCAGGCCGGCAAGGCCCGCAACGACCACGCCGTGGCGGCTGGAGGCGAGCCGGACAGCGTTCTGGGCGAAGTCGTCGCCCATGATCTGCCCGAGCCGGGCTTCAAGCGCCCCGCGGCCAATGACGGCCGGCCAGTTCGACGGTGTCCGGTCACTACCATTGAGGAGGAAGTGCACACCGGGATTGGCCATGGCCAGGCGCTTGACCACGTCGGTGATGGCGGCAGCTTCGGCTCGATCGGATTTGAGGAATTTGAGGCGCGCCGGCACATTGGCGAAGAGGTTCTTGACCTCGACGATCGTGCCCCGGTTCATTGGGGTCGGCACGGGACCGTTGCGCAGGCCGCTGCGGACTTCCAGCTTAAGCCCCGTATCGGCTGAGGCCGTCCGTGAGCAGATGGTGAGTTCGGCAACCGAGCCGATCGAGGCCAAGGCCTCGCCGCGGAAGCCCAGGGTCCGGATGTCGTCGAGATCGTCGACATGGAGCTTGGACGTGGCGTGACGCTCCACCGAGAGGATGAGATCGTCCCGATCCATGCCGTGCCCATCATCCTCGATGCGGATCAGGCCCTTGCCGCCGGCCGCAGTGGTCACCACGATGCGGCTGGAGCCAGCGTCGATGGCGTTCTCGACCAGTTCCTTAACCACGCTGGCAGGCCGCTCCACCACTTCGCCGGCGGCGATGCGGTTGATCAGGTCTTCGGGCAGCTGGCGAATGGGCAAGGCGATTCTCCTGGACGGCGATTATAGGGTGACACAACCGTGACGCCATCCTGCGCGTTGAGTGATCAAACCACAGGAGATGACGATGAGCAGCAAGAGTGATGACGTTACCCAGGCCAACGAAGAGGCCAACAAGCGCTTCAACGGCAAACAGCCATCCTCGGGCAAGCGTCCGGAAGACGCGTCGGATGTGACCGAAGCCAATGAAGCGGCCAATGCCGAGTTCAACGATGACGGGCAGGGTCGCGAACCTGGCACCGGTGTTGGCGGCCTGCGCGGCAACTCGGATTGACTGGCAGGCGGCGCTTGAGCGGCTGGCAGGCAGGGGCTAAAGCTCCGTCATGCCCAGCCAGTCGCCCATGGACCTCGCCCTTGCCCTAGCCGAAGAGGCCGCTCGCCACGGCGAGGCGCCCGTCGGCGCAGTAGTCGTCGAGAGCGGGGAAGTGCTGGCCGCCGAGCGCAACAGGATGAAGGCTCTGGGCGATCCGACCGCTCACGCCGAGATGCTCGCTATCCGCGCGGCCCTGGCAAGGCGCGGCACTGGCCGCCTTGATGGCTGCGATCTTTATGTGACGCTTGAGCCCTGCGCCATGTGCGCCGGGGCTATCGCGCATGCGCGGCTCCGCCGGATCTATTTCGCCGCCGAGGACATCAAGGCGGGGGCGGTGGAAAATGGTATTCGCCTCTTCGAGCAGCCCACCTGTCATCATCATCCTGAAGTTGTCTCGGGCATCGGGGCATCGCGTTCGGAAGCGATGCTGCAGGCCTTCTTCAAGGCGTTGCGGGAATAGGGGGCGCTTGCGGCGGACCTCCGGGTGAACTAAGTTTAATGAACTAAGTTCACGAGGCTGCGCCATGCAGAAGGTCAATATCCATGAGGCCAAGACCCACCTGTCACGCCTGGTAGAACAGGCCGCCAGGGGGGAGAGCTTCATTATCGCCAAGGCCGGCAAGCCGATGGTGAAAGTAGTGCCGCTCGACGAGCCTGAGCCCAAGAAGATCAACCGGATCGGCTTCATGGAAGGCGAGTTTAACGTGCCCGAGGATTTCGACCGCATGTTCGAAGATGAGATTGCCGACATGTTCTATGGCAAGGAATGAGAGTTCTACTCGACACTCATATCCTCTTGTGGGCCACCGCGCTGCCAGGAAGATTACCCTCTGCCGTCGCCAGCATCCTCCAATCCCCAGACACACGACCCTATTTCAGTGTGGTGAATATCTGGGAAGTCGCCATCAAGGCCGCACTCGGTCGGTCGGACTTCACGGTTGAGCCGGACAAGCTCCGCCATCGCTGGCTCGACAATGGCTATGTCGAACTTGATGTGGCCGGCGATCATGCAGTCGCCATTGGGCAACTTCCACCAATTCATCGTGACCCGTTCGACCGCATGTTGGTGACACAGGCGACGGTTGAAGGACTGGAATTGCTGACCAGCGATCCCATGGTAGCCAAGTATCCAGGCCCGATCAGGTACTTCAGCTAGGCTTACCCATAAGCGACCCAGCCGCGGAAGGTGAGGGCGGCGTAGAAGAGTTCGATGCCGGTGAAGCCCGCCTCCGCCAGCATGGCTTCTTCTTCTTCGGGGGCGAGGATGGTCAGGCGCGTAGCCATTGTTTCGGCCGCTTCGGATAGCTTTGCCGCATCGCCCCCGCCGAAAAGGACGTGGCGCTTGAGCCAACGGCTGCGTTCCGGCTCAGCCTGCGTGACGCTGATATGGGCCAGGATGAGCGGTGCGCCGGGTTTGAGGCGCTGCCTGATGGCGCGCAAGGTGTCGAGCCGCTGCTCCCGTTCGATGAAGTGAAAGGTCAGGAGGCAGGTGGCGCCATCAAACGGCCCGGGGGGCGCTATGTCGATCAAGCCCTGATGAAGGGTGATGCGCTCGAGGTGATCGGCGGCAATCTCCCGCGCGAGGTCCAGCATAGGGGACGACGGATCGACACCATCGAAGCGCCACTGCGGATGATCCTGGGCCAGCGCCCGGAGCTCCAGCCCACCGCCAGCGCCGAGGACGAGGATGCGTCCCTGCTCGGAAACGTGTTCGGCCAGAAGCTGCGACATCATCCAGTGCAGGCCCTGAAGCCCCGGCACCTGCGCAAACGGGCGCTCGGCATAGCCGGCAGCATGCGAGGCGTTGAATTGTGTGATGGTCATGATGCAGGTCTCCAAACCGGCAGGTTAGACCATCCGTCCTTTTCTGTAACTTAAAAAGTTACATGAAATCAGCCGCTCGGAATGACCGGGACCTTGCCTGCCAGATAGGCTTCGATCCTGTCGGCCAGCATGCGCTTGAAGCGCTCCTTTTCCGCATCGCCGTGGGCGACGATCTCGCGGACCCGCCAGAATTCGAGGGCGCCAAAGGCGGTGACGTGGGGACGGATGTAGATGTCGGGCGGATAAGCGGCCATCATATGCGCAGTCAGCGAATGCATCATGATCTGAGCCGAGCCGAACCAGATATCCAGCGCCTTGTGGTCGGTCTTGGCAATGTGCTCGGAAGGGTCGCCATTGACGTCGATGCCGATCAGGAAATCGGTATCAATATCGGCCTGGTCGAGCGGCAGCGGATTGACCACGCCGCCATCCACCAGGATGTGGTTGGCATAGGCGACCGGCTTAAAGAGGCTCGGGATGGCGATTGAGCCGGCGATGGCCGGTCGCAATGGGCCGGAATTGAACACCACCTGGTGCCAGGACTGGAAATCGGTCGCCACCACGTAGAGGGGCACCTTGAGGTCCTTGAACTCGAGCGGGAAGTGCGGCGGCGTGAAGGCATCGACGATGCTGGCCGCGTCGAGCTGCATCGAAATGCCGTTCTTGAGAATGCCGCCGATGCCCCGGATCTGGGTGGCCCAGAGTTTGGCGGCGATGGCCTTCATCGTCCCGAGCACCTCGAACGAATGCTCGCGCAACTCCTTGCCCGTCATGCCGGCAGCCCAGCCGGCGCCGATCAGCGCACCGATGGATGTGCCCGAGATGACGGATGGGCGGAGACCAAGTTCGTCCATTGCCTCGATATAGGGAATGTGGGTAAGGCCGCGGGCAGACCCGCCGCCAAGCGCCACGCCAATTCTGGGTCCGGAAACGGTGCTCATCTCACCCCGCGCCTTGCCTCCCGAGCGAAGCCGTTCGACCACTTCCTGCCCGCGTCGCTGCAGCGGCGTCAATCGAGGCTCCGGTGCCTCGGCAAGGGTGGTCGGGGATGAGGTTAGGCCTGCGAGATTGAGAAAGGGTTCAAGTTGCGCTGCGGCGGATCTCCCGCCAGCCGATGTCTCGGCGGCAAAAGCCCTCTGGCCAAACAATCTGGTCCACGCCTGCATAAGCACGCCGGTGCGCCTCTTCCGCTGTGTCGCCGAGCGCAGTCACGTTCAGCACACGCCCCCCGGCAGCAACTAAACGTCCGGCGTCGCGGCGTGTTCCCGCATGGAAGACGTGGAGCGTTTCGGAATCGAGCTCCTCGGCGCCCTTGATTTCGCTGCCCTTGCCATAGGCGCCCGGATAGCCGTTGGTCGCCATGATCACCGTGAGGGCGAACTGGTCTTTCCAGTGCACCCGATGACCGGCCAAAGTGCCGGTTGCCGTCGCCAGCAAGAGCGGCAGGAGATCGCTCTCCATGCGCATCATCAGGACCTGCGTTTCGGGATCGCCGAAGCGGGCATTGTATTCCACAAGCTTTGGCCCGTCGGGCGTAAGCATCAGCCCGGCATAGAGCACGCCCTGGTATGGCGTCCGGCGCGAAGCAAGGCCGCGCACGGTCGGCCAGATGATGCGCTCAAGCACCTCGTCATAGATGTCCTGTGTCATTACCGGAGCCGGCGAGTAGGCGCCCATGCCGCCGGTATTGGGGCCCGTGTCGCCATCGAAAGCGCGCTTATGATCCTGCGCGGTGGTGAGGGGAAGGATGTCCTTGCCGTCACAAAGGACGAAGAGGCTGACTTCCTCGCCTTCCATGAACTCCTCGATGACCACCGAGGCGCCGGCGGCGCCAAAGGAGCCGGCGAAGCAGTCGATGACGGCCTCCTCGGCCTCTTCGATCGACATGGCCACCGTCACGCCCTTGCCGGCGGCGAGACCATCGGCCTTCACCACGATAGGAGCCTTCTGCGTGTAGAGATATGCGAGCGCCGCGGCCTCGGTGTCGAAGCGGCCATAGGCGGCAGTGGGAATATCCATTTCGTCGCAAAGCTGCTTGGTGAAGCCCTTCGAGCCTTCAAGCTGCCCGGCCGCCTTGCTCGGGCAGAAGCAGTTGATCCCCGCGGCGCGGACATCGTCACCCAATCCCGCGACAACCTGCGCATCGGGCCCGACAACGACGAAGTCGATGGCCATGAGCTTGCAAAAATCGGTGACGGCCTTGTGGTCGGTGATGTCCAGGACGACGTTTTCGGCCACAGCCTGTGTTCCGGCATTGCCGGGCGCGATGAACAGCTTGGTGAGGAGTGGCGACTGCGCGATTTTCCACGCCAGCGCATGCTCGCGTCCGCCCGAACCGATCACCAATACGCGCATACTGTGCCTCCGCCATGTCCGCGGGCGTGATGCACGAGATGCCGTTGCGAGGCAAGTCGCTATTGCGACCCCTCGTTGCCTCACTTTTGGCTTCTTGGCTGCGCATCGCTCTTCCGGTGCAGCGCAAGGAGTGGCCGCCAACATGGACCTGACTTTTTTCGGCCTCGTGCCAATGATTTTTGGCGGCGCGCCGGCCGATTCACCGCGCGCGCTGCTCGACTCGATCTACCAGCCTCTGCAGAGCGGTGAGCAGATCAACCTCGAAGAGCACTATTCGAGCCATCTGCAGGCGCTGGTTGCCAGCAACATCGAAGCCAATGTTGTCGATCGGTCGGGGGAGGCGATCGATCCAACTGCACCCGACATCGTTACCTTCAATCCCTTCCTCAACGGCACCGAAGCCAAGCTCGACAACCTTGCCGTGACCGAACCGGTGATTCAGGGCGAGACGGCCGTGGCGCTGGTGAGCTTTGAACGAGCAGGGGAGCCGACGACCCTAACCGTCTCCATGGTCGATGAAGGCGAGTGGAAGGTCGACGATGTGGCTTCCGTCGGAAGTGGCGAGAAGTGGCTCTATTCCTGGCTGCTGCAGTACGACCCGTACAACCAGCAGTAGCTACATCTCGGCTTCGGTAAAAATGCGGGTGAGGTCGCCGTTCCACTCGCCACGGAACTTGTCGAGCCAGCGCTCGGCCGGCGACTTGGCAAGGCGAATGGTTTCCTCGAGCGGGGCGAGGTGGATGGTCTCGTCCTTGCCCTGGGCATTGCGGCGGTCGCGCCGGACAAGGCCTGCTTCGGCAATGCCCACGGCCTGCGCGGCGATATCGTAGAGGTTGGAGCGGTCATGCGGGGTCATCAGACCCAGTCGCGGTACTTCGCGGCGCATATGCTCGCGTTCTTCCGCGCTCCAGGGCTCGATCAGCTCATAGGCCGCTTCAAGCGACACGGCGTCGTAGAGGAGGCCGGTCCAGAAGGCGGAAAGCGCGGTCACCGACTTTTCGTCACCCATGTCAGCGCCACGCATTTCGAGGAACTGCTTGAGGCGCACCTCGGGGAAGATGGTGGAGAGGTGGTCCTCCCAATCCTTGATCGTCGGCTTCTCGCCGGGCAACTGCGGCAACTCGCCCTTAAGGAAGGCGCGGAAGCTCTCGCCGGCCACGTTCACATACTTGCCGCCACGGATCACGAAATACATCGGCACGTCGAGCGCGTAGTCGGCATACTGCTCGAACCCGAAGCCTTCTTCGAAGGCAAAGGGCAGCATGCCAGTGCGGGCATTGTCGGTGTTGAGCCAGATGTGGCTGCGATAGCTGAGATACCCGCTGTCGCGCCCTTCCGAGAAGGGTGAGCTGGCAAAGAGCGCGGTGGCGACGGGCTGCAGCGCCAGAGCAACGCGCAGCTTCTTGACCATGTCCGCTTCGCTCGAGAAATCGAGATTGGCCTGCACTGTGCAGGAGCGGAACATCATTGACGTGCCGAGTGTGCCTACCTCTTCCATATAGGGCTTCATGATGCCGTAGCGGGACTTGGGCATGGCCGGGATCTGCTCGACCGACCAGAGGGGCGTGACGCCGAGGCCCAGGAAATGGATGTCGAGCGGGGCCGCGACTTTCCTTACCACGCGCATGTGCTCGGCCATTTCCGCGGCGGTGCCATGGAGATCCTCCATCGGGGCGCCGCTGAGCTCGAACTGGCCGCCGGGCTCAAGCGAGATACCGCCGGCAACTTCGTCGTTGCGCAGCCCGATCGGATTGTCACCGTCAAAGAAGGGATGCCAGCCGGTTTCCGCCTGGACGCCGTCGAGCAGGGCGCGAATGCCTTGCGGACCTTCATAGGTGACAGGCCGCAGGGGATTGGTGTGGAACACGTGCTTTTCGTGTTCGGTACCGATGCGCCATTCGCTTTCCGGCTTGGCGCCGCGCGCCATCACCTCGATCAGGTCAGCCCGCGATTCGATCAGCGGGGAAAAGGTGTCGGCGCCGGCCATAAGCAGTCCTCTGGCGATGAGGGGTCAATGTCAGGCGGAACATAGCGTTGCACAAGCCGAAAGCAATCGGCTTTTATCGCCAATCACCGATGATCGCTTGAATAACGGCCAGCGCGGCCACTGCCGCGGTGTCCGCGCGCAGGATGCGCGGACCGAGGCTGATCGGCACCACAAAGGGAAGACCCCGGAGCATTGCGCGCTCGTCGTCCGAAAAGCCGCCTTCCGGTCCGATCAGCAGTCCCAGCCGCTGTCCCCTGAGCGTCGCCAGTGTTTCCACAGGTGAGGAGGAAGCTTCGGCCTCATCGGCCAGGATCAGCTTGCGGTCTTCTGGCCAGGAGCGGAGCAGCACCTCCAGCGTGATTTCGGGCGCCACCTGGGGAACGCTCAGCACTTCGCACTGTTCGGCCGCCTCGACGGCATTGGCGACCAGCCGCTCATGCTTGAGGCGGTTGACCTGGGTGAAGCGGGTAAGGACCGGCTGGATCGTGCCGGCGCCCATTTCCACCGCTTTCTGGATGACATAGTCGAGCCGTTCGCTCTTGAGCGGGGCAAAGCCATACCAGAGGTCGGAGGGCGGCGTCTGCTCGGCGACCTGCTCGAGGAGGTCGAGCGTCACCGACTTCTTGGAGTCGCTGGCCAGTTGCGCCAGCCAGGCGCCGTCGCGGCCATTGAACACCACGACCTGATCGCCAACCACCTTGCGGAGCACGGCGGCCAGGTAGAGCGACTGGTCTTTTCCGAGGGTAATCTGGGTGCCTCGGGCGAGATTGGGCTCGATGAAGAGGCGGGGCAGGGCGGCATGGGTGCGGAGCATGGGGGTACGCGCGGTTCCCTTCTCCCCTTGTGAGAGAAGGTGCCCGAAGGGGCGGATGAGGGGTTTCAGGCTTCACCTTAAACGCTGTATGCGTGGAAAGAACCCCTCACCCGGATTTTCTGTGAACGCAGGAAATCCACCCTCTCCCGCAAGGGGAGAGGGGTGGACATCGAGCCCGTGGAACGCCCATGACCGACACTCCTCCAGGCACAGTCGCCGATGCCCAGGCCGGCAATTGGGTCGACCGCCACGCGCCACAATGGCTGAAGCCCTATGCGCGGCTGGCGCGGTGGGATCGGCCGATCGGCATCTGGCTCTTGTGGTGGCCCTGCATCTGGGGACTGGCCCTGGCAGCCGTTGCGCAACCGCAGGCCGGCTTCGACTGGATCGCCGCCATCCTGATGCTGGTGGGCGCGGCGCTGATGCGGGGGGCCGGCTGTACCTTCAACGACATCGTCGATCGCGACATCGACGACAAGGTTGCGCGAACGCGGTCCCGCCCGATCCCGTCGGGACAGGTCACGGCACGTGATGCCCTCTACTTCATGGTGGGGCAGGCACTGGTCGCCTCAGCCATCCTGTTTCAGTTCAACCGATTCACCGTCTGGGCCGGCGTCGCCTCGCTCGTGCTGGTGGCCATCTACCCCTTCATGAAGCGCATCACCTGGTGGCCCCAGGCCTTTCTGGGCCTCGCCTTTTCCTATGGCGCGCTGGTGGGGTGGAGTTCGCAGACCGGCAGCCTCGGCTGGGCGCTAGTGCTGCTCTATGCCGGCACGGTGCTCTGGGTCATCGGCTACGACACGCTCTATGCACTCCAGGACATCGAGGATGACGCGCTGATCGGGGTGAAGTCCACCGCGCGCCTGTTCGGCGAGCATGTAAAGCTGGCCGTGGCCGTGCTCTATACGGGCGCCTACCTCCTCTGGATGGCGGCCGTGCTGCTGGTGAATGGCGGCATCGTCTTTGCAGTATTGGCGCTGGTGGCGGCGGGGCTCATGGCCTGGCAGGTCTGGACGGTGGATGCCGCGCAGCCGGACAATCCGCGGCTGCGCTTCTACAGCAATCACTATGTCGGGCTGGCGCTGGCGCTGGCGCTCTTGGCGGAATGGGTGTGGTGAGCTGAGAAACGCTCTGCGAGATTGCTGAGCACCGCTCTTGGGCGCGACCTGAGGGGGTGAACTTGCGTCCGCTTGGTAAGTGAAGTGTCCTCGGGTCGAGCCCGAGGATGACGATCGGCGCAAGGTGCAGCATCATCGCCTAAACGCCAAAAGGGCTGACCGCACCACTGGTCAACCCTTTGGACGTGCTTTGGAGGAGCAGTAGATCAGGCGTCGGTATGACCCGGCTGGCGCCGGTTGAGGAAGCGCGGGCGCCGGTTGGCTTCTGCCACCAGCTTGCGCCGCGCCACCGTGCTGCCCACCGCCAGGCCATCGACCTGCTGCGAATAGGGCATGTAGGCACCGTCGCCGGCCTTGATGAACAGCGGCAGGCGGAGCTTCTTGCCCCAGTTCTGCCACTCGGCGACGACGTTGTGATTGCCTTCTTCTTCGAAGACCCGGTAGTTGAGTTCGCTGTCGGAATGGACCAGTTCGATGGAACTGGTCAGCACGCCTTCTTCGGAGATCCGCGTGGCGACGGCCACGCCGATGAATTCAGTGACGGGCACCTTGACCTTGATCGCGACGCCGCTCTGCTCGAGCATGCGGCGAACAGTGACGGTTTTCACCGGGTCTTTGGGGCCATTGTCGTTGGCCGCCACGAAGCGCTTATCCGAGAGCGCCGGCCGGCCAAAAGCGAGCACGACAGACGTCCCTTCCATCGCAACACCATGAACCATTTGAATTCGCCTTCCTGTCAACTTCGAGAGCTTTTTGCGGCGCTCTCTTTGTGCAGCCAACATAGCGCGTCCCCTTACCCGGCCCCTTAATCGGTTCGGTTAAGTTTATGTTGTTTTCCCGGAGGGTTAGCAGGGTATTGCAAGGTGTAGGGGAGGGTTAACCCAAGGCGGTGGCGGGGGATTGACCGTGTCGGCCTTGCTGCGGGTGTAGAGCCCCTTGGGCCGGCGGGAGGCGCATGGCCGGTGGTTACGGCAGACCCTTGCCGCCCGCGGGTGCGGGGCATAAAAGGCCCGCAATGCCTTTGCCCGCGACCACCTACAGCGATGATCTGGAACTGCTCCGCTCCGCGGCGGTGGCGGCGGGTATCATTGCGTCGAGCTTTTTCCGGCGGCCGGTCAAGAGCTGGGACAAGGAGAATGCCTCGCCGGTGAGCGAGGCCGACATCCTGGTGGACCGCTATCTCGCCAATGCCTTGCTGCAGGCGCGGCCGGACTATGGCTGGCTCAGCGAGGAAACGGCCGACAACCCGAGCCGGCTCGACTGCGAACGTGTCTTTGTGGTCGATCCGATCGACGGCACCGGCGGCTTCCTGCGCGGCGAGGACAGCTGGACCGTGTCGCTCGCGGTGGTGGAGCGCGGCGTCGCGGTGGCCGGTGTCGTCTACGCGCCGATGCGCGACGAACTGTACGACGCCGTCAAGGGCGAGGGCGCACGCCTCAACGGGCGCCCCATCGAGCGCACGCGGCGCGCCGGGGCGGCGCCGATCATCCCGGCTGCGGGCGCGGTGCACCAGGAGATGCAGGCGGCAGGTCTCAACTATACTCGCGGGCCCTATTATCCCTCGCTTGCCTATCGGTTGGTGCAAGTGGCCATCGGCAAGCTCGATGCCGTGGCCAACCGGCGCGGGTCGCAGGACTGGGATATCGCCGCGGCAACGCTGATCCTGGACGAGTGCGGCATCGACATTGCCGATGTCTGCGCCGGGTTCCCCCGTTTCAACAGACGAGATGTGCGCCATGGGGCGCTTGCGGCGCTCAGCGACATGAGCCTAAAACCCGCCGTTCATGCAGCGCTGATCAAAGTCTATGGCTGCCCCGCGGCGAGCGACGCCGAACCACCGATCCAATATCTGACGGACCAAACCGATGGCTAATGCAACTCCCGAAAAGCAACTGCTCCACCTCGTGATCGGCGGCGAACTGTCCAGCCTCGAAGGCGTGACCTTTGCCGATCTCAACCAGGTCGACATCGTGGGCCTCTATCCCAACTACGCGGCCGCCTATGCCGTGTGGAAGCAGAAGGCACAGATGACGGTGGACAGCGCGCAGACGCGCTATTTCATCGTGCATCTCCACCGCCTGCTTGAGCCCGAGACGCACAAGCCGTAAGGGCTTCCAACTGGGCGCGGCGCTTAGCTCAGCAGTGCGTCGGTGATGGCCTGGAGGGCGCCGGGCCCGCCGATGCGCTCGCGGCCCACCGCGCCCAGGCGCTGCCGTTCCTCGTCGTTCTGCAACAGCTGCGCCAGGGCCGCGCCGATGGCGGAAGCTTCGGGGGAAACGACAATGCGCGCTTCGCCGAAGAGCTTTTGTTCATCGGTGAAGCGTGAGCGCCGGTCGCGCGGATTGATGAAGGTGATGGCCGGAAGGCCCGAACCGAGCGACTGGATGGTGGCGGTGCCCGCCTGCGACAGGACGAGATCTGACGCGCCTAGAAGATTGCCCATCGCTGCGCCCCGCGCCAGGTGAAGGGTCAGGTCACCGTCGGACAGTTCTCCGAGATCGGCAGACTCGACGCTCAGCATGGGCGTGCGGCGGAGCTTTGCGGCACGTGCCAGATCCTCGATGTTGATGCTGCCGGCGACGGCCACGAAGACGTCTGGCCGGATTTCGGGCGGGAGGGTCCGCAAGGCATCGACCTGCAGCGCGAAGCTTTCGGCGGTAAGGGCCCGGCTGCCGGGCAGCAGGGTCACGGCGTGCCGCCTGGTGCGGCGGGCGCCAGCGTCGTATTCGCCATGCGGAATGGTGTCCATCATCACATTGCCGGCGGCGCGGGCATCGACGCCCACATCGCGCAGCGTCTGTGCCAGATTGTCGGCCCGGCAGAAGACGGTGCGGCAGGCGCGCCGGATGAACCAGCGCTCCAGCCCCGAATAGAGTCGCGCTGCGCCGGTCTTGTAGACGTCGAGGTAGAATAGGTCCCGGTAGCCGGTGGCATAGCCGGCCAGCACCCCGACCATGTCGCCAACAACGACCACCCGATCATAACGGTCACGGATCTGGCGCAGGAAGCGCAGCGCCGGCGGCACTGTCGCCAGGCCCCCATTGGCGAGGTCCCGGCGCAGCGATCCCTTGACGTTGCGCCAGCCTTCCGATGCGAGCGTTGCACGCGGGCCGACAATGGGGCAAACGCCGGCAAAGGCATTGCCCAACCCAATCATGGGATAGGCGTCGACCTCGATCGACTTGGGCAGGGCGCGGATGGTTGCGGCAGCTATGCTGTCTTCGCCGTGGCCGTTGGAAATGAACAGGAACCGGTTACGGCCTGACGCTGCGGCCGTCACGATCAGGCTCCGCGGCCAAACCGCTCAAAGGCGGTGTGCGCGGCCACGGCATCGACATAGGCTTCCTGCCGGTCGACACTCCAATAGAACAGCTCGTCGAGCGGAATGGGCTTCTGTGTAATGGCGCAGCGCACGAAGGTGCCGGGCTTCAGCACGACATAGTCGCCATCCAGATAGCGAACCGTCGCCTCGGTGGGGGAAAAGCCCCTGTCGAAGATGTTCATGCCGACCTTCCTTCGCCGTTTCTTCCGCTATAGCCGCCTGCGACGATGATCAAAAGAGGCTTTCCTGCACGTCGCTCGCGGCTGCGGGGCGTGGTTTCTTCTTTATTGGCGGGCTGCCGGCAATTGTTGCGCCGACTTCCCCATCGGCAAACTCGATCGACACCTGGTCGCCCGGATTGGTCGCGGCACGGCCATGCACGAGGTGGCCTTCGCTATCCTTGACCACGGCATAACCGCGCGCCAGGACGCTGCGATAGCTCAAGGAGACGAGGAGCTTGCCCGACTGGGTCAGAGCAGTGCGCCGGTGCAGCAGGGTCTGTCCGATGCTGGCGAGAAGGCGCGCGGAAAGCGGTGCCAACTGCCCCTGCGAATGCCTGAGTTCGGCGCGCAGCGCATTGGGCGACAGCTTGGGTCCGATGGCGTCGAACTGGGCGCGCTTGCGCTCCACCAGCCGCCCCGCTGCCGCGCCGAGCCGCTCGGCCCGCGGATCATGGGTCAGACGTGCCCGCTCCACCGTCTTGCGCAGCCCGGCATCGGCGCGCAGCGACAGGTTGCGCAGTTTCTCCGCCGCCTCCTGGCGCTGCGCCACGAGGAGGCGCGGGTTGAGCTTGGTTTCCACGCGGGAAAAGGCGAGGTGCCGGTCCTGTACGGAGTGGCGGAGGCAGGCAAAGAGATTACTGGCGGCATGGTCGAGCCGCTGCCGATGCGTTGCAACGAGATCGGCCGGCCGGGGCAGGCCAGCGGCAACGGCGCGGTAGCGGTCGCGGGCACTGCCGGTAACGCGGCGCGCGGCCTGGCGCTGCCGCCCGCCCAGGTCATCGACATAGCCGATAAGCTCGGCGCGTACCGGAACGGCAGCCTCTGCCGCCGCGGTGGGCGTGGGCGCGCGCATGTCGGACACATAGTCGATCAGCGTCGTGTCGGTCTCGTGCCCGACGGCGGAAATCACCGGAATGCCGCTGGCGGCAACGGCACGCACCACCGCCTCCTCGTTGAAGCCCCAAAGGTCTTCGATGGAGCCGCCGCCGCGGGCGACGATCAGCAGATCCGGGCGCGGCATGTTTCCAGCCGCTGGGAGAGCGTTGAAGCCTTCGATCGCCGCGACCACCTCGCTGGCGCAGGTATCGCCCTGCACCCGTACCGGCCAGACCAACACATGGCTGGGGAAACGGTCTGCCAGCCGATGGAGGATGTCGCGGATCACGGCGCCGGTTGGCGAGGTCACCACACCGATGACCCGCGGCAGATAGGGCAGGGGGCGCTTGCGCTCACGGGCAAACAGGCCTTCGGCCTGAAGCTTGCGCCGCCGCTCTTCGAGCAGGGCCATCAACGCCCCGGCGCCGGCTGGCTCGATATTGTCGATGACGATCTGGTATTTGGACGAGCGCGGGAACGTCGTCAGCCGTCCGGTGGCGATGACCTCCAGTCCCTCCTGGGGCTTGAAGGTGAGCTTGGCATAGTTGCCCTTCCAGACCACGGCATCCATGCAGGCCGCATCGTCCTTGAGGGTGAAATAGGCGTGGCCGGACGAGTGCTGCCCGCGAAAGCCGGAAATCTCGCCGCGCACCCGGACGTGCCCGAACTCGTCTTCAACCGTACGCTTTACCGCCTGGGCGATCTCGCTGACGGTGAATTCGGCGGCATTGGTAAGAAGTTCGGCCATACGCTCTGGTGCGACAAAGGGGAGGGGAGGTCAAGAGCCCCGGGCTCTACTCCGCGGCCTCGGCCGGGCGGTGGAGGTCGAGATTGCCCATGGATTGCACGATGTGGTTGGCCAGGGCGTCATAGATGCCGCCATAGGCGTGGCTGGCGCGCTTGAGCGCAATCTGCGCATCTTCCAGATGAGGCAGGCCAACCTCGTCATTGACGACGCGCATGCCCGGCTGCAGTGCACTTTCGGGCAAAAAGCCGACAGCCAGGTCCGACAGGACGGCGCTCGAAATCGCCGTTGCGTTGGAAGACGTATAGGCAATGCGATAGTCGGTGCCGCTGCGGTCCAGCGCCTCCATGGCATCCTTGCGCCAGATGCAGCATTGCGGGCCGCAGGCGATGGCGAGCGGCTCGCTGGCCAGGGCGCGGCCGCCATGGCTTGCGACCCAGAACATCTTTTCGGTGCGGAACAACTCGCCGAAGTTCTGGTCCGTGCCCTGCGTGAAGACGATAAGGTCGTAACGCCCTGCCTTCATGCCCTCCAGCAATTGCTCGGAGGCCATGCAGGACACATCCACCGCGATCTTGGGATGGGTGCGCTGGAAGCTAGACAGGATCACCGGCAGGAGCCGCACGGCGTAGTCGTCGGGCACCCCAAAGCGGATCGAGCCTGCCAGATCGCCTTCGGAAAAATGGTCAAGAATCTCGGCATTGGTGCGCAGCATCTTGCGCGCCTGCGAATAGAGCGTCTCGCCATGCACCGTAAGCGAAACGCCGCGCCCGTCGCGCGTCAGCAGGGTATGCCCCAGCCGTTCCTCGAGCCGCTTGATCTGCATCGAGACAGCCGATTGGGTCTTGTTCACCCGGCGGGCCGCCTCGGTGAAACTCCCGCAATCGGCGATGGCGCAAAAGCTTTGCAACTGGTCGAGATCGAGCGGGGCAGTCATGGCGCGTGTCCATCAGCCATTTTGATGATGAAGATGAAATCTATTTGTTGGACGAATAGATGTCCAGCAGTCAATCTCCCTCATCGGCGCTCGACGCGTCGGCCTCGCCGACCTCCCTCGGCACAACCACATTGGAAACCATCATGGCTCTCTCGCTGTTCGGCGAGCGGTCTCTTGCGGCCGCCTCGCCCGCCAATCCACTTACCGCCGTCGCGCGCTGGATCCGCAAGGCGCAGGCCGCCCGAACCCGCCGTGCAGCGCTGTCGGCCCTGCTCGAGCTTGATGCCGATCGCCTCGGTGATCTCGGTATTTCGCGTCAGGACGTCGTTGCCGCGATGGTCGCGCCAGCCCATGCCGGACGAATGCTTAATACAGCGCGGGCCCGCAGCGCCCGTTCCTGAGCGCCACGAATTGCATCCGCCTGACCACCGGCCGGTGCCCACTTGTTGGTACGAACGCGTGAGTGCTCGTGCCATCTCCCAGGCCGGTTTTGCCGCCGGTCCTGTTTCCTGATGACTTGCCGGACGGTGCCTAGCACCTGTCCGGCTTTTTTATGGAGTCAAACTCAGGGTAGTTGGGCGAAGCCCTCTTCAAAGCCGTTGAGCGACACGGGGATGCCGATGCCCTCCTCGGGGGTCTTGAAGACCACAAAGATCGCGCTTTCGCCCTTGGACAGGGTTTCGATCAGGCTGTCGTCGAGCACGACTTCAGCCACGCAGCCATTGGGCAGGCAGCGCACAAAGGCAACGCGCCCCATATCCTCGCCATCCACATTGAGGCCGAGCCCGTTGGGCAGCAGCACGCCAAGTGGCGCCAGCACGCGCAGCAGCCGCGCTTCGCGGTCGGCCGTGCGCAGAACGATCACCGAAAGGCCGACATTGGGCTGATCTTCGGCCATGACGTTCTGGATGATGGCGCATTGCTCCGAACTTGCGCCGGGCGGGGTGTCGCAGCTCATCTGCCAGTCGCCATATTCGGCACGGACGACCCCTTGCGCCATGCTGGCGCCCGCGCCGCCAAGGGCGGCAAGTGCGGCAAGGCCAAGACCGGCTAGACGGCGCTTCACAATTGACTTCACTCTATCAATTCTCCCGACGAATCGCCCGCCGGCGCGAGCTCTCGTGTGTTTCATACAGCCCGGGAGGCGAGTCAACCAAAGCCCGGAAACGCTGGGTTATGCCGGGCAAAGTACGGCAAGGGTGAGGCGCCGGCGCTTCCTGCGGGCGCATTATGACGCAGCAGGGGCGGCTGAGGCTGCCATAGACTCGCCCTTTCCGATATGATTTAGGTCAAACCAGAGTTTTGCGCTCCGAGGTTGAGTCGGGGCGGCGTATGCTATGCCGCTATAAAAGCCCTCAATCCCGGTGTGGATGCACCAATTGAAGTCGATAGGGGGTTTAGGTGACCTTGCATTTCTTGAGAAAGATCGGGGTCGTTTCGGCAGCCGCCTTGGCGCTGGCCCCGGCTTTGGCCACGGCGCAGGAAGAAGCCGGCTATGCTGCCGGCCATCCCCTACCGGGTCAGTTCCACCTGCAGCGTTCCGTTACTCCGATCATGGACTCCATCACGGCATTCCATGACGGCATCCTGATGTGGACGATCTCGTTCATCGTCGTGCTGGTTCTGGCGCTGCTGGTCTGGATCATGATCCGCTACAATGCCAAGCGGAACCCGGTTCCCGCAGCCTTCACCCACAATACCCTCGTCGAGATCGTCTGGACGGTCCTGCCCATCGTCGTGCTGATCATCATCGCCATCCCCTCCTTCGGTGTGCTCAGTGACCAGCTGACGACCCCGGATGGCGAGCGCAAGTATCTGGGCGCCAACATCTTCTCCTTCGGCGAAGTGGAAGTTCCGGCGCCCGAACTCACCGTCAAGGCCACCGGCCAGCAGTGGTACTGGGACTATGAATATGTCGACCAGGGTCTGGCCTTCACCCAGCTCCTGCTGCCCGAAACCAGCGGCGACGGCAATGATCGTCCGACGCTGAAGCCGAACCAGCCCCGCCTCCTGGCCGTCGACAATGAACTGGTCGTTCCAGTCGACACCACCGTGCGCCTGCAGGTCACAGCCGACCCGATGGGTGTGATCCACGCATTCGCGCTGCCCTCCTTCGGCGTCAAGATCGATGCCGTGCCCGGCCGCCTCAACGAAACCTGGTTCAACTCGCGCGAGACCGGCATTTTCTATGGCCAGTGCTCGGAGCTTTGCGGCAAGGACCACGCTTTCATGCCCATCGCCATCCGTGTGGTGGAAAAGGAAGAATTCGCAGCCTTCATGGCGGCTTACGAAGGCGGCGACTATGCCGCTGCCAATGCCACGCTTGCGGCTGTCCAGTAGATAACGGGTCAGAGGAAACACTAAATGGCTGACACGACTGCCCACCTCGAGGCCCATGCGACCGGACACGATCTGGCGTCGCACATGCACGAGCCGACCGGCTGGCGCCGCTGGCTCTTCTCCACCAACCACAAGGACATCGGTATCATGTACCTGGTCTTCGCCATCGTGGCGGGGATCATCGGTGGCCTGCTTTCGGGCGTAATGCGCCTCGAGCTGCAGGAGCCGGGTGTGCAGATTTTCCACGGCCTTGCCGCAATGGTCTATGGCCTCGACGGCGGCAGCGCTGCCGCGCTCGACGCCGGCAAGCACATGTACAACGTGTTCACCACGGCTCACGCGCTGATCATGGTGTTCTTCGTCGTCATGCCCGCGACCATGGGTGGCTTTGCCAACTATTTCGCGCCGCTGATGATCGGCGCGCCCGATACCGCGTTCCCGCGCATCAACAACATCGCCTTCTGGCTCCTGCCGCCGGCCTTCATTCTCCTGCTGATGTCGTTGTTCTTTGAGGGCACGGGCCCTGGAGCGCTTGGTTTCGGTGGCGGCTGGACGGTTTACCCGCCGCTCTCGACCATGGGTCATCCCGGCCCCGCCATGGACTTTGCGATCCTGTCGCTCCACGTGGCCGGCATCAGCTCCATCCTGGGCGCGATCAACCTGATCACGACCATCTTCAACATGCGCGCACCCGGCATGACGCTGCACAAGATGCCGCTCTTTGCCTGGTCCGTGCTGGTCACCGGTTTCCTGCTGCTGCTGGCCCTGCCAGTTTTGGCAGGCGCCATCACCATGCTGCTAACTGACCGCAACTTCGGCACGGCCTTCTTCAAGCCGGCCGAGGGCGGTGACCCGATCCTGTTCCAGCACCTGTTCTGGTTCTTCGGTCACCCTGAAGTGTACATCATGATCCTGCCGGGCTTCGGCATCATCTCGCACATCGTCTCGACCTTCTCACGCAAGCCGATTTTCGGCTACATGGCCATGGCCTATGCAATGGTTGCGATTGGTTTCGTCGGTTTCGTCGTGTGGGCGCACCACATGTACACGACCGGCCTCAGCCTCGACGTGCAGCGCTACTTCGTGGCCGCAACCATGGTCATCGCTGTGCCCACGGGCGTGAAGATCTTCTCCTGGATCGCCACGATGTGGGGCGGCTCGATCACCTTCAAGTCTCCCATGCTCTGGGCCATCGGCTTCATCTTTCTGTTCACCGTTGGTGGTGTGACAGGCGTGGTGCTGGCCAATGCCGGTGCCGACCGTGCCCTCCATGACACCTACTACGTGGTCGCGCACTTCCACTACGTGCTGTCGCTGGGTGCCGTGTTCTCGATTTTCGCCGGCTGGTACTACTGGTACCCCAAGATTTTCGGCTGGCTCTACAATGAGACGCTCGCCAAGCTCCACTTCTGGGTCATGTTCGTCGGTGTGAACCTGATCTTTTTCCCGCAGCACTTCCTGGGTCTGGCCGGCATGCCGCGCCGCTATATCGACTATCCGGACGCCTTCGGCTTCTTCAACCGCATCTCGTCGGTGGGCTACTACATTACCTTCGCCGCCATGCTGATCTTCTTCTACGCAACCTGGGAAGCCAGCCGGAAGAAGCGCCCAGCTGGTGACAATCCATGGGGTGATGGGGCGACGACGCTGGAATGGACCCTGTCCAGCCCGCCGCCGTTCCACCAGTTCACCACGTTGCCGCGCATCGACTCGAGCAACGCACACTAAATACGGCGAGCCGCCCAGGCGGCTCGTTCTCTACCCAACAAGGCAAGGCCAGTGGCTCTGATCGACGACAGCAGGAATCTTTCCGGCATGACCGGAGAAGCAGGCGTGGGGGACTACCTCGCGCTGCTCAAGCCCTCTGTCATGCAGCTGGTGGTTTTCGTCGGCCTCGTTGGCGTCGTCGTGGCGCCGGGTACCATCAATCCCTTCATCGCCATTATCGCCGTAGCCTGCATCGCCATCGGGGCTGGCGGCTCTGCGGCGCTCAACATGTGGTACGATAGCGATATCGACGCCATCATGAGCCGCACGCAGAACCGCCCGATCCCCTCTGGCCGCATGTCGCGCGAAGAGGCACTGGTCTTCGGCATGGTGCTGTCGGGCTTCTCAGTGGCGCTACTGGGACTGGCAACCAACTGGGTTGCAGGCGGCCTCCTTGCCTTCACGATCTTTTTCTATGTCGTCATCTATACGATGTGGCTCAAGCGCCGGACGCCGCAGAACATCGTCATCGGTGGTGCTGCCGGTGCCTTCCCGCCCATGGTGGGCTGGGCCGCCGTCACGGGTACGGTCTCGTTCGAAAGCGTCGTGCTGTTCCTGATCATCTTCCTCTGGACGCCGCCGCACTTCTGGGCGCTTGCGCTCTACAAGCAGTCCGACTACGGCGCAGCCGGCGTGCCGATGATGCCCAACGTCGTTGGCGACAATTCCACCAAGCTGCAGATCTTCGTCTACACGCTGATCCTTGCCGCCTCGGCCATGCTGCCCACCTTCTTCGGCTTCGCCGGCGCGATCTATACGACCGTTGCGCTGATCACCGGCTTCTGCTTCAGCTTCCTTGCCTGGCGGCTGCTGAAGACGCGCGAAGACGTCGCCATGCGCCGCGCCGCGCGCACGCTCTTCAACTACTCGCTAAGCTACCTGTTCATCGTGTTCTTCGCCTTCATGACGGACAACCTGCTGACGCGCTTCGGGACGTTCAGCTGATGAGTTCCCCCAACGAAATCCGGGCCGTCGAGCCGGAGTCGCCGCAGGTCGCGGAGGCGCGCAAGCGCGTTCGGCGCCGCCGCTCCATCGCTCTGGCTATCGCTCTGGCCCTGTTTGCCGTCACCTTCTACACGCTGACCATCGTCAAGATGGGGCCGGCCCTTTTCGATCGGGCGATGTGATGGCCGAACTGCACTACAACAGCATCGATCCCACGGTTGCCCGCCGCAATAAGCGCGTGGCGATGACGGGCCTGTTCGTGGCTGCCAGCATGGTGGGCCTCGCCTATGCCTCCGTGCCGCTCTACAATATCTTTTGCCAGGTCACCGGCTTCGGCGGCACGCCCGGCAAGGCGACCGATAATCCCAAGGGCGTCATCGACCGCGAGATGACGGTGCGCTTCGATTCCAATGTCGCCAACGACCTGGCCTGGTCAGTCGAGCCGGCCGTCGCGATCACCGACAAGATCGGCGCCGTGGATACGGTCAACTACATTGCCACCAACAATTCGGACAAGCCGATTACCGGCATGGCCGTGTTCAACGTCTCGCCCGAAAAGGCCGGCGTCTATTTCAACAAGATCGAATGCTTCTGTTTCACCGAACAGACGCTGCAGCCCGGTGAAACCGTGGACATGCCGATCGTGTTCTTTGTCGATCCCGAGCTCGACCAGAACCAGGAACTCGACACTATCCGGGAGATCACCCTCTCCTACACTTTCTACGCTTCAGACAACGAGGGAAGCTGAGCATGGCCGATCTAGCCAAAAACCATGACTACCACATGGTGGAACCGAGCCCCTGGCCCTTCGCGATGTCGGCGGCAGTCCTCGTCATGGCCATGGGTGCCGTCTTCTGGATGCACGACTGGACTCCATGGGTCTTCGCCATCGGTCTTGTGGGCGTGCTCTATGTCATGTTCGCCTGGTGGAGCGATGTGGTGAAGGAAGCCAATACCGGCTTCCATACCCCGGTTGTGCAGCTGCACCACCGCTATGGCATGATGCTGTTCATTGCCTCCGAAGTGATGGTGTTCTTCGGCTTCTTCTGGGCCTATTTCGACGGCTTCTTCCGCCTGGACGACGTGGAGCAATATGCCCGCGTCGCCGCAACCGGCGGTGTCTGGCCACCGACCGGTGTGGAGCTCTTCGACCCCTTCCACCTGCCGCTGTTCAACACGCTCCTGCTGCTGACCTCGGGCACCACCGTGACCTGGGCGCACCATGCACTGCTGGAAGGCGACCGTGACGGTCTCAAGTGGGGCCTGTGGCTAACTGTGCTGCTGGGTGCCATCTTTACCGGCGTGCAGATCCTGGAATATTCGGAAGCCGCCTTCAGCTTCTCGGGCAACATGTATGGCGCCACCTTCTTCATGGCGACGGGCCTGCATGGCTTCCACGTCTTCATCGGCACGGTCTTCCTTCTCGTCTGCCTGATCCGCGCCTATCGCGGGGACTTCACCCCCGATCGTCATCTGGGCTTTGAATTCGCTGCCTGGTACTGGCACTTCGTGGACGTGGTCTGGCTGTTCCTGTTTGCCTCGATCTATGTCTGGGGCAGCTGGGGCGTGGCCATCCACCACTAGTCCCGCAACATATCAATCGGGGCGCAGCCAGGCTGCGCCCCGATTTCTTTGGAGAGCAGCTTGGCCGATCCCACCCAGCACGCCAGTCCCAGTCGCCGGCTCGGCCGCGGCATGAGCTGGGCCTTTATCGTCTTGATGCTGGCGCTTGCCGCCACCTGCGCCTTTCTGGGCCATTGGCAGATGCAGCGCCTCGCTGAGAAGGAAGCGCTGATCGCCGCCGTCGATGCCCGCATCGATGCCGAGCCCATACCTGTGCCGGAAGCCACGACCTGGAACACACTCGATCTCGAATCGCTAAACTTCCAGCCGGTCACAATGATTGGCAGCTTCCGCTACAGCCAGACCGTGACGGTATTCACCAGTCTCCTCAACGGGCGCGGCATGGCCTCTGGCCCCGGCTTCTGGGTGGTGACACCATTCGTGCTTGCCGACGGCAGCGGGACGGTCTTCGTCAACCGCGGCTTTATTCCCGAAGAGGTGCAGCCCGCAGCCGTCAGCGATGGCGATAGCCAAGACGTGGAGGTTACCGTCTCCGGCCTCCTGCGCCCGGGCGAAAAGGCCGGCCTGATCACGCCCAGCCCAAATACCTCCGACCGCATCGAATGGGTGCGTGACCCGGAGCGCCTCGCCGCAATGGTCGACCCGGCACTGGCGCCCTTCGCGCCCTTCTATGTCGACCTGCCGGCCGGTGCCCCGGGCGAGCTGCCACAAGGCGGGGAGACGGTGATCGAGTTCCCCAACAATCACCTTGGCTATGCCTATACCTGGTATGGCTTTGCCATCGTGGCGATCGTGATGCTGGGCTACTGGATCATTCGTGAGCGGGCAGCGGGCAAGGGTTGAGCCGGCAAACTTGCGGTTCACCCGCTGTTTGACTAGGTTGCAACAATTCCAAAGGGGCTCCCTTCCCGAATGCAGTTTGTTTCTACGCGCGGCCAGGCGCCGGTGCTTGGTTTCTCCGACGCCGTCCTGGCGGGTCTCGCCTCCGATGGCGGCCTCTACGTTCCACAGAGCTGGCCGCAGATCGGCCGCGAGGAAATCGCCAGCTTCGCGGGCAAGCCCTATGCCGATGTTGCCTACGCCATCATCAGCCGCTTCGTGGGTGACGAGATCGCGCCTGACAAGCTCAAGGCGATTGTCGACGAAGCCTATGCCGTGTTCCGTCACCCATCGGTGACGCCGCTGGTCGAGATCGAGCCCAATCACTTCGTGCTTGAACTGTTCCATGGCCCCACCCTGGCCTTCAAGGACGTGGCCATGCAGTTCCTGAGCCGGATCATGGACCACATCCTCGCCGAGCGCGGGCTCAAGGCAACGATCGTGGGTGCCACATCAGGGGATACCGGATCGGCCGCCATTGAAGCCTTCCGCGGCCGCGACACCACCGACATCTTTATCCTTCATCCGCAGGGCCGCACCTCGGTGGTGCAGCGCCGGCAAATGACGACCGTGCTCGATGCCAATGTGCACAACATTGCCATCGAGGGTACATTCGACGACTGCCAAAACATAGTCAAAGCCATGTTCGGCCACTCGGCCTTCCGGGATCGCGTGCGCCTGTCAGGCGTCAATTCGATCAACTGGGGCCGCATCGTTGCGCAGATCGTCTACTACTTCACCTCGGCCGTGACCTTGGGCGCGCCGCATCGTCCGGTGAGCTTCACCGTGCCCACCGGCAATTTCGGCGATATCTTTGCCGGCTATTGCGCCAAGATGATGGGCCTGCCGATCGAGCGGCTGGTGATTGCCACCAATGCTAACGATATCCTGCGCCGCACCATCGATACCGGACGCTACGAGATGGACGGCGTTGCGCCCACCATCAGCCCGTCCATGGACATTCAGATCTCGTCCAATTTCGAGCGCCTCCTGTTCGAAAGCGCCGGCCGGGATGCCGCCGCGGTGCTGCGGATGATGGAAGGGCTCAAGCAGTCAGGCGGCTTTGCCGTGCCGGAGAGTGCCCTGGCAGCCATCCGCCGAGACTTTGCAGCGGGAACCACCAACGAGGCCGAGACCCGGGCGACCATCTCGATGACGCTCCAGGCTGCAGGTTATCTGCTTGATCCGCACACCGCCGTCGGCGTCAACGTTGCCCGCCATCAGCCGCATGGCGCGACGCCGATGATCACACTGGGTACGGCCCATCCGGCCAAGTTCCCGGCCGCCGTCCATGAGGCCACGGGTTTCGAGCCCGCGCTGCCGCTCTGGTTGGCCGACCTGCATGCCCGCGAGGAGCGCCTCAGCCTCCTTGCCAATGACCAGTCACTGGTTGAAGACTTCATTTCAGCGCGCACGCGCGCTGCCTGACGCATTCGAGCGCCAGCGGTCGCTTGATCGCTGGTCTCGTGGAGGAGCCTGGCGTGAGCGTACAATCGACAACCCTCGACAACGGCATGGTGGTGCTCACCGACGATATGCCGCATCTCGAAAGTGCCTCGCTGGGCGTCTGGGTCAAGGCCGGCGCGCGCAGCGAACGCAAGGCCGAGCACGGCATTTCCCACCTGCTCGAGCACATGGCGTTCAAGGGCACCACGTCGCGCAATGCCCTCCATATCGCCGAGGCCATCGAGAATGTGGGCGGCGACCTCAACGCCGCCACGTCCATTGAACATACGGGCTACTTTGCCCGCGTGCTCAAAGACGATGTGGTGCTTGCCGCCGACATCCTTTCGGACATCCTGCAGAATTCGCTTTTCGACGAGGAGGAGCTGACCCGCGAAAAGCAGGTCATCGTCCAGGAAATCGGCGCAGCGCGCGACAATCCCGACGACCATGTCTTCGACCTGTTCCAGGCTGCCGCCTTCCCGACGCAGCCTATCGGTCGCACTATTCTGGGTACGGTCGACTCAGTGCGCGAGTTCACGCCCGACACGGTCCGCAAATACATGAACCGCAACTATGTGGGTGACCACATGGTGATGGCCGCCGCCGGCAGCGTCGATCATGACGAACTGGTGCAGGTGGCCCGCGAGCGCTTCGCTGAGCTCAAGCCCAATGGCGCACCGGCGCCACAACGCGCGGAATACCAGGGGGGTGAGGAGCGGCTGATCTCCGAACACGAGCAGGCCCATATCGTCGTCGGCTTCGAGGGCCGGGCCTATAATGCCGACGGTTTTTACGCGGCACAGGTCCTTGCGTCCATTCTGGGCGGCGGCATGAGCTCGCGCCTTTTCCAAGAAGTGCGCGAGAAGCGCGGCCTCTGCTATTCGGTTTATTCCTTCCACTGGGCCTTTGCCGATAGCGGCGTCTTCGGCGTCGCTGCCGCCACGGGTGAGGAGGAGGTCGCCGACCTCGTGCCGGTTGTGCTCGACGAACTAAAGCGCGCCACCGAAAGCATTACCGAGGCCGAGGTGGTCCGGGTCCGCAATCAGATCCGTGCCGGCCTGCTGATGTCACTGGAAAGCCCATCAGCCCGTGCCGGGCAGTTGGCGCGCCAGCAGATCCTCTGGGGGCGCCCGATCCCGATGCAGGAGACGGTGGATCGGATCAACGCCATCACCGCACAGCGCGTGCAGGACGTAGCCGCGCAGATCTTTACTCAGGGAACCCCGACCCTGGCCGGTATCGGTCCGATCGGCAACCTGCCCGACTTGGGCGCCATCAGCGAACACCTCAAGCGCTAGGCTGCAGCAAAGCCATGCTGTGGCCCTGGTCATCGCCTGCTCCGCTGATCGCCCTCCACGGCGAGCGCGTCGTGCTGCGCCTGCCGCAGATGAGCGATTATGACGCCTGGTATGCCTTGCGTCACGCGAGCCGCGATTTTCTCAAGCCGTTCGAGCCACGCTGGACCGAGGCTGACCTCGGACGGCGGGTCTTTGCCATGCGCGTTAAGCGGGCGCGGGTCGAGGCGGAGGAAGGGACGGACTATTCGTTTTTTGTTTTCCTCCGGCAGGAGCAGACGCTGGTCGGCGGCATCACGCTGTCCAATATCCGGCGCCGGGCGGCGCAGTTCGTCAATCTTGGCTACTGGATGGGGCAGCAATATGCCGGGCAAGGGCTGATGACCGATGCCGTCGCCGCCAGCCTCCCGTTTGTCTTCGACACGCTGGACCTCCATCGCGTCCATGCGGCGTTTCTGCCGGGAAACATGGCCTCGAGGCGGGTCTTGGAGAAGAACGGCTTTGTCGAGGAGGGCTTTGCCGAGCGTTACCTGCAAATCGACGGTCGCTGGGAGGACCACGTCCTCTTCGGTCTGACCAAGGAGCGGTACGAGACCGCGCGGTATCTGCGCAGTCTCGGCTAAAGCTAGTTGCCATTTGGCAACACCTTGCTAACCTTGTCGCAAGGGTCAATCCCCGCTACCAAGAGGCGCTCCCGCCAAGTGGATGCCGCTCCGCCCGGCTGATGTGGCCAATGTCGGTAGCGCTGCCACAATGAAGCCTACCGCAGGATATACTCGCCCCTGATGCGTCACCTCTTTGCACTTGCGATGTGTCTTGCCCTCGCCCTCGGCGTTGTGGCACCGGCCGCCGCCTTCGAAGTCATCACCGTTCCCGAAGACATCAATGCGGTTAATCTCAGCGACGTCATAGAGATACAGCCAGGTCCCCAGGGGCGGGTGCAGCTGTCGACGGCTCCGGGCGCAGACGGCATCATCCGACGCATCGAAGTGCTCGCCAGCGAGCCGGGCACGACTCCAAACTTCGCCATTTTCGCGCTGCGCAACGACAGCGACCAGCAGATCGAGCGCCTGCTTGTGGCGCCGTTTTTCCGCCTGCCGGGCTCGGGCATTTTCCAGCCCGACCTGGGCGACGAGCGGCTGAACGCCATAACCCCAAGCGCCGGCATTCGCCCTGTGCGTCTGGTGGATGCCGAGGCCGACGTGTTCGAGGTGACGCTCGACCCCGGTGCGACGGTGACGTTTGTCGCGGAGCTGGCGGGTGCAGACCTGCCGGAGCTCTACCTCTGGCAGCCCAATGCCTATCGCGACTACATCAACTCATTCACCTTGTTCCGCGGCGTGGTGCTGGGCGTCGCATCGCTGGCCGCGGTGTTCCTGACCATCATGTTCGTGGTCAAGGGACGCGGCGTCTTCCCGGCGACCGCCGCCTTTGCCTGGGCCGTGCTGGCCTATTTGCTGATCGATTTCGGCGTCCTGGGGCGCATCCTTGGCCTGCCGGCCGGGGGCGTGCAGCCCCTGCGGGCGGCGGCCGAGGCGGGTATTGCCACGACACTGTCCGGTTTCCTTTTCATCTATCTCAACCTCCATCGCTGGCACCTGCGCTTCGTGCATCTGGCGCTGGGTCTCGCGACGCTGTTTCTGGCGCTTTTTGCCTTTGCCTTCGTGCAGCCGGCTATCGCCGTCAGCATTGCGCGGCTGGTTCTAGCGCTGCTCGGCGTTTCGGGCTTTTTCCTGATCCTGCTGCTGGCGCTTCGCGGCTACGACCGCGCCGTGCTGCTGGTGCCGACCTGGATCATCCTGATCGCTTGGCTGTTCTATTCATGGCTGGTGCTTTCCGGCCAGGTCTCCAATGACATCGCCCAGCCCGCCGTCGGTGGCGGCCTGGTGCTGATCGTCATGCTCCTGGGCTTCACCGCAGTGCAGCACGCCTTCTCGGAAGGGCAGGTGTCCATCGGCACCCTGTCCGAGGTAGAGCGGCGGGCCTTGGCGCTCACGGGATCGGGCGATTTCGTCTTCGACTGGAACATCGAACGCGATCGCGTCTCCGTCAGCGACGAACTGGCCACGCGTCTGGGCGAAAAACGCGGCGCCCTGCGCGGCGCGATCAAGCGCTGGCTTGACCGTGTGCATCCCGATGATCGCGACCGCTTCCGCACCGCTTTCGACACCCTGGTGGAGCTGCGCCGCGGCAAGGTTTCTGCGGACATGCGCATCGCCGGGCACGACGGCAGCTATCGCAGCTTCCGCATGCGCGTGAAGCCGGTGCTGGGCGGCGACGGGCAGGTGAACCGCATCGTCGGCACGCTTCAGGACGTGACCGAAGATCGCGCCTCGCGCGAACGCCTCCTCCATGACGCGGTGCATGACAGCCTCACGGGCCTCCCTAACCGCATGCTGTTCCTCGACCGGCTGGAGCGCGCGCTGGTTCGGGCGCGGACGCCGGGCGGCGTCAAGCCGGCCGTGTTCCTGATCGATATCGATCGCTTTATGGAGCTCGAGGAGCGCGTCGGCCACTCTGCCGCAGATTCGGTGCTGCTGGCGATTTCGCGCCGCATCGCGCGCATCATGCGTCCGCTGGATACCGTGGCCCGCGTCACCGGTGACCAGTTCGCCGTGATCCTCGCCTCGGAACAGGCGGCTGGCAAGATCGCCGAAACGGCCGAGCAGATCCGCAAGGCGCTAAAAGCCCCGTTCAACTTCGGCGATCGGGACCTGACCCTGTCCTGCTCCATCGGCGTCACCATCTATGACAGTAATCCGGCAACAGCCGCCGACGTGCTGCGCGACGCGGAGCTGGCCATGTATTACGCCAAGCGCCTGGGTGGCGACCGCATCGAGGCCTATCGCGCCTCCGCGCGCTCCATCGCGGCCTATAACCGCGCCAGCGAGGAGGACCTCGAGCGCGGCATGACGCAGGGTGAACTGCAGGTGCAGTTCCAGCCGATCATGGACATTGTTTCGGGCAAGATCGCCGGAGCCGAGGCGCTGATGCGCTGGCTCCACCCGACGCGCGGCCCCGTGGCGCCCAATGAGTTCATTGCGCTTGCCGAACGATCGGGCCAGATCGAGCGGCTGGGCCGCATCGCCTTCGAACAGACCGCGTTCCAGATGCGCGACTGGATGACGACCCTGCCGGGCCTGCCGCAGGAGTTCTTCATCTCCGTCAACCTCTCGCCGGGCCAGCTGGCTGCCAAGAGCCTGCTCAACGATATCCGCGCCGTGATCGCCCAGCATCCCGGCATCGCCGGTCACCTCAAGCTCGAGCTGACCGAGTCGCAGGTGATGACCAATCCCGAGCACTCCGCCTTCATGCTGGATGCCTTGCGGGGCATGGGCCTCGGACTGGCGCTGGACGATTTCGGCACCGGCCACTCATCCTTAAGCTACCTGCACCGCTTCCCGGTGGACACGATCAAGATTCCGGCCGACTTCGTCACCATCAACGAGGCGAGCGGCCTCGGCCATACGCAGATGCCCATCATCCGCGCCATTGTGGCCTTGGCCGACGAACTTGGGCTGGCGGTGATTGCCGAAGGGGTGGAGTCGACTGGCGAGATCGAGCGCCTGCGTCAGCTCGGCTGCCGCATGGGACAGGGCTTTGCCTTCGGGGCGGCCATGACGGCCCCCGAATTCAGCAAGCAACTCGCCGCTCAGCTGGCCCGCGTGGTTCCAGCCTGATCAGGCGTGGCCGGCATCGGGGCTGAGCGTAGCTCTCGTTATATGAAGGCTCGCCAGCGCCGCGTCGTAGCGATCCTCGACCGGCGTATCGAACAAGAGTTCACGGCTGAACGGCACCGTCAGCCAACCATTGTCGACGATCTCGCTTTCGAGCTGCCCGGCGCTCCAGCCGCAGCAGCCCAGGGCGAAGAGCGCTGAGCGCGGCGCGGGCCCGAAGGCCATCGCCTTGAGGATGTCGACTGTCGCCGTCAGGCAGATGCCCTCGTTGACGGCATAGGTATTGCCGCTCTTGTAGTCGGGCGAGTGCAGCACGAAGCCGCGCGACTTCTCCACCGGCCCTCCACGCATCACCGCCCGCTCACGGATCGAATCCGGCAGGCGGATCACTGCGTCGGGATCACCGAGGTCGAGCTCGTCGAGGATATCGGAGAAGCGCATCTCGGCCAGCTGATGGTTGATGACGAGCCCCATCGCGCCTTCCTCGCCGTGTCCAACGACAAGAATGACGCTTTCTGCGAAGCGTTCGTCGGCCATATCCGGCATGGCCACAAGAAATTGGCCTTCAAGCGATGTCATGCCCTTATTGTAGGCATCGGCCAGGCAGATTCCAAGCTCAGGGCAGCGTCGGCAAAGCTCGCCCGCCATCACGAACGCCTGATGCCGCGTCAGCTTTTTCTCAACACCATCCTGCGCTAATGGCTCGCCATGCGCCTTCTTGTTCTCGCTGCAACCATCGCCTTGCTTTCCTTGCCTGTCCACGCGGGTGAAACTCCTTGGCAGGAGGTCAGTCCGGGCGTGGCGCTTCGGCTGATCAGCACGGGCACGGTGAAGGCGGACGGCACTACGATGGTGGGCATCGAGATCATGATGCCACCCACCAACAAGACCTATTGGCGCGTGCCGGGCGAGACGGGCTTCCCCACGGAGCTTGATCTCGCCGGCTCGACCGGGGTGAAGGCGCACAGGATCCTCTGGCCCTATCCGACGCGCCAGGACACGGCCGACTACCTCGATTATGTCTATATGGGCCCGACCATTCTCCCGGTTGAGCTGACGGTGGAGCCGGGGCAGCCGTGGGTGGAACTGGAGGCGCTGCTGGGCATCTGCTCGGATATTTGCGTGCCCGCGCAGGCACGCTTCTCGCTCCCGCTGACCGATGCGGCCCCGGATCGCGCCAATGGCTTGCGCATCAAGCAGGCGGCGGCGCTTGCGCCCATCGCCTGGGACGGGGCCGAGCCACCTATCACCGAGGTGGCCGTGCTGCCTTCGGACAAGATGCTGGCCGTCTCGGTTGCAGAGCCCAGCGTCGATCCCATGTCGCTGATCGTTGCCACGGAAGCTGGCGAGCCGCTGTTCGGCACGCCGCAAAAAAGCCGGGAACCAAACCTAGTGCTCGTGCCGATTTTGGGGGAGGGCGACCAGATCCGTCTCGAGGGAAGCAAGGTTCAGCTTACGTTCCTGACGGATGAGGGAGCCTTCGAGGTGATGCGGCCGGTTTCGAGCGGCCAACAAACTAAAGCCGACCGGGAATAGGGCTTTTAGCCTTGTCGATGGGCCTAAAGCCCCGTATCCCGGTAAACAGAACAAGCCGCTGCAGCGGCGCGGCATGGGGCAACTAATCGATGATCCAAAGCGGCAGTCCAATTCC
The DNA here is from genome assembly GCF_036563435.1 of Devosia sp. GTDB lineage: Bacteria > Pseudomonadota > Alphaproteobacteria > Rhizobiales > Devosiaceae > Devosia. The sequence continues at coordinate 783,794 of NZ_DATCMJ010000018.1, read as the reverse complement.
TTCCGTGCCGGTCAAACTCGTCAATGCCGAAGGCGCGGTGGAAACTACTGCCGATGCTGCTTTGGGCCAGGGGACAGTGGTGTTCTTCGCGGTGCCCGGCGCCTTCACGCCGACCTGCCACGTCAATCACTTACCCGGATTCCTCGCCAACATGACCAAGCTGCGCGCCGCAGGGGTCGATCGGGTCGTCTGTGCCTCCGTCAACGATGCGCATGTCATGCGCGCCTGGGCCGAAGCCAGCAATGCTTTGGGGGAAATGGACTTCCTTGCCGATGGCCGCGCTGTCCTGGCCGAAGCCATGGGAATGGCTAAGGACTTTTCGGGCATGGGCAAGCGCTTCATCCGCTCGGCGATGATCATCCGCAATGGCGTCGTTGACGCCGTTTTTGTGGAGGATGCGCCCGGCGTCAATGCCACGGGCGCTCCGGCCGTGCTCATGGCGCTTGAAGCTGCCAATAGCTAATCTCAGCGTCAGGAGATACGCGATGACCATAGTTTCCCCCGTCCTGCGCCTGTCGGCCGTTGCGGCCGCCGCTGCGATGCTCGGAGCCTGCTCCATGGGTGGTCTGATGGGGAGCGGCAATGCCGCCCAGAACCAGCAGCTACAGAACGCCACGGCCAGCCCCGCGGCTGTTGCCCAGGCGCAGACCAATGCCCTGCCTGCCATCGCCACGACATGTCCGCCGATACGCGTTCGCGCCGGCAGCGAGGCGATGTTCTACTACGGCAATGGCCGCACGGGCGACGCGCGGGCGCTGCAGTATCAGGGCGTGATCGACGAGACCTCGCGCAATTGCGTAGTCTCGAATGGCCTGATCACCGTCAATATGGGTGTGGTCGGGCGTGTGCTGCTCGGGCCTGCCGGCAAGCAGACGTCGGTGAATGCGCCGATCCGCTTTGCCGTTGAACGCGATGGGCAGGCGGTGTTTTCGGAAAAGCACACCATCCCGGTCGCCATCGCCGCTCCCGCCCGCTCGGCGGAGTTCGTGAAGGTGCTCGAAAACGTCGCTATTCCCTATCTCGGCGGCGAAGAGATCACGATCTGGGTTGGTTTCGACACGCGCGGCTAAGACGCGCTGCTTCTGAGTTGAAAAGCCCGCGGCCGTAGCCGCGGGCTTTTTTTGCTTCTATTCAGCGGCCTTGAGTGTTTCCTCCGGCCGTTCCCATTTCAGCACTGGTTGCCGTGCCGCACGCGTCTCGTCAAGGCGGCGACGCGGGGCCTTCATCGGGGCCGCGGTGAAGCGTTCCCTGTTGCCGGCTTTGGCATCCTGCGCAAGCTCTTCCATGACGTCGCAGAAGCGGTCCAGCGTCTGCTTGCTTTCGCTCTCGGTTGGCTCGATCAGCATGGCGCCATGGACGACCAGGGGGAAGTACATGGTCATGGGGTGGAAGCCCTCGTCGATCAGCGCCTTGGCAAAATCGAGCGTGGTGACCCCGGTGCCTTCGAGGAAACTGTCGTCGAACAGCGCCTCGTGCATGGTCGGGTAGTCGGGAAAAGGCACCGAGAAGACGTGACTCAGGCGAGCCTTGATATAGTTGGCATTGAGCACTGCGTCCTCTGCCGCCTGGGCCAAGCCGTCGCCGCCGTGGCTCAGCATATAGGTCAGCGCCCGCACATACATGCCCATCTGACCATGAAAGGCCGTAACGCGGCCCAGCGCCTGCGCTTCGGCATGCTCTACCAGTTCAAGGCTCTTCTCGCCCTTGCGCACGAAGGGCACCGGCGCGAACGGCGCCAAGGCCTCTGACAAGACGACCGGACCTGCACCAGGACCGCCGCCGCCATGGGGCGTCGAGAAGGTCTTGTGCAGGTTGATATGCATCGCGTCGATGCCGAGATCACCCGGCCGCACCACACCCATGATGGCGTTGAAGTTGGCGCCATCGCAGTAGAAGAAGGCGCCTGCCTCATGCACAGCTGCGGCGATTTCGATCACCTGCGGTTCGAACAGGCCGCAGGTATTGGGGTTGGTCAGCATGATGGCAGCGACATCAGGCGATAGCGCCGCCTTGACCGCTTCCACATCCACGGTGCCGTCCTCACGCGCGGGCACCGGCTTGACGGTGTAGCCGAGGAACGCGGCGGTGGCCGGATTGGTGCCGTGGGCGCTTTCGGGCACCAGCACGATCTTGCGATGGCTTTGGCCGGCCGCTTCCTGTGCAGCCTTGATGGCCATCATGCCCAGGAGCTCACCATGAGCGCCGGCCTTTGGCGTTAGTGCCACGGCGGCAGTGTTGGTGAGCGTCATCAGCCAATGCGAGAGCTCGTTCATCAGCTCCAGCGCGCCTTGCACAGTCGAGACCGGCTGCAGGGGGTGAATGTCCGAGAAGCCGGGCAAGCGTGCCATTTTCTCGTTGAGGCGCGGGTTGTGCTTCATCGTGCACGAGCCGAGCGGGTACATCCCACTGTCGATCGAGTGGTTGAGCCGCGACAGGCGGACATAGTGGCGCATGGCCTCGGGCTCGGTGAGGCCGGCCAGATCGAGCGGCGTCTTGCGCTCGAAGCCGCGGAGACGATCGCCCGAAATGGTGACGTCTGGCAGGTCGACGCCCGAATGCTCGGTGTCCCCGATTTCGAACAGCAGGGGTTCGTTGGGGAGGAGGGCGGAGCCGGAGGTGGCGGCGAAGCCAGACGTGCCGGTGCCGGTGGGCCGGCCCTGATTGTTCATGCTCATGCGAGTTCCTCCGCAAGGGCGGCGCAGAGCGCTGCGATGTCGGCGTCGGTGGTGAGTTCGGTCGCGGCCAGCACGATCAGGTTGCTGACCGAGGGATCATCGGGTTCGAGTCGGCTCACAGGGACACCGCCGAGGATGCCTCTCATGGCAAGGCGCTCGATCAGGGCGGCCGCTGGCTGCGATGTGCGGATGGTCATCTCGTTGAAGAAGGTCGTGTTGAGGACCTCGACACCTGGCACGGCAGCTAAGGCGTCGGCCAGCTTGCAGGCATTGGCGTGGTTGAGGCGGGCGAGGCGGGTGAAGCCAGCTTCCCCCAGCAGCGCCATGTGGATGGAGAAGGCGAGGGCACACAGGCCCGAATTGGTGCAGATGTTGGACGTCGCCTTTTCGCGGCGAATATGCTGCTCGCGGGTGGAGAGGGTCAAGACGAAGCCGCGCTGGCCTTCGGCATCCACCGTCTCGCCGCAGATGCGGCCTGGCATCTGGCGGATGAACTCCTTGCGGGTGGCAAGAAGACCTAGATAGGGACCGCCGAAATTGAGCGCGTTGCCGATCGACTGGCCTTCGGCCACGACGATATCGGCGCCGAGCGCACCAGGCGCTTCCAGGAGGCCAAGCGACACCACCTCGGTGATGACGACGATCAGCAGCGCGCCCTTGGCGTGAGCGGCATCGGCTGCGGTCCTGAGGTTGCGCAGGTGGCCGTAGAAGTCTGGCGTCTGGATGACGATGGCGGCGGTCTGCTCGTCGATGTGGTCGAGGATGTCACCCTGGCCTTCCGGCGAGGCGGTGAGGCATTCGAGATCGGCATCGTCCTTGAGATAGGCCTTGACCACATCGCGGTAATGTGGGTGGAGGCCGCCCGAGAGGACGATCTTGGGGCGCTTGGTGATGCGCCGGGCCATCAGCACGGCTTCGGCTGTGCCGGTGGAGCCGTCATAAAGCGAGGCGTTCGCCACATCCATGCCGGTGAGCTTGGCCACCTGGGTCTGGAACTCGAATAGCATCTGCAGGGTGCCCTGCGAGATTTCCGGCTGGTAGGGCGTATATGCGGTGAGCCATTCCGAGCGCTGGATCAGGTGATCGACGGTTGCCGGAACGTGGTGGCGGTAAGCGCCGGCGCCAACGAAGAAGGGGCCATCTGCGCCCGAACGGTTCTTGGCGGCGAGCGCCCGCATATGGGCTTCCACTAAGAACTCGGGACTGTGAGCAGGCAGGCGGAGATCGATGCTTTTCAAGGCGCGTGCGGGTACGGCGCTGAACAGCGCGTCGATATCGGCAGCGCCGATCACGCCAAGCATCTCGGACCGCTCGGCTGGGGAATGGGGGAGATAACGCATCGGGAACTCTTAAAGGGTTAGTTCGGCATAGGCGTCGGAATCGAGCAGGGTCTCGATCTCGGCGGCGTCGGCGATGGTGATCTTGTAGATCCAGCCGCCAGCTTCCGGGTCGGCGTTGATCAAACCCGGATTGCCCGAGAGTTCCTGGTTGACCTCGGTGACGGTGCCGGCCACGGGAGCGTAGATTTCGGAAGCAGCCTTGACCGACTCCACAACAGCGGCTTCGTCGCCCTTCTTGAGCACCTTGCCCACTTCGGGCAGCTCGACGAAGACGATGTCGCCGAGCGCTTCCTGGGCATAGGGGGTGATGCCGACGGTGCCGGTGGAGCCTTCGACGCGGATATATTCGTGGTCTGGCGTGAACTTGGTGGTCATTGCGGGTCTCAACTGGCTTGGGTCTTGCGGAAGTAGCGGTGGGGAACGAAGGGGGTGGGTACGACCTCGGCTGGCTGGGCCCGGCCGCGGACGGAGACTTGGAGCTTGCTGCCGATCTCGGCATGGGCGGGCGGCACGAAGCCCAAGGCAATAGCCTTGCCAAGCGAGGGGGCAAAGCCGCCGCTGGTGACGGTCCCAACGGGCTCGCCTGTGCCATCGAGGATTTCGGCACCCTCACGGGCAGGTGCACCATCAACAAGCAGGCCCACACGCAGCCTGGAAGGCTTGTTGCTGATCTCCTGGAGGATGCGGGCGGCACCTGGAAGGTCTGCTTCCTCGCGCCGGCGCCTGGAAACGGCAAAGCCCAGACCCGCCTCGATCGGCGAAACGGTCTCGTCGAGGTCGTGGCCATAGAGCGGTAGCCCGGCCTCAAGCCGCAGCGAGTCGCGGGCGCCGAGGCCGACGGGTTTGACCCGCTCGTCCGAGAGCAGCCTGTCCCAAAGCGCCGCGGCATCGGCGGTGACGACGAGGATCTCGAAACCGTCCTCACCGGTATAGCCGGAGCGGGAGACGATGAGCTTGTCGCTTCCCCAGTCGAAGGCGTTGTAGGTCATGAAGCCAAGATCGGCCGCACCGGGAGCGATGGTGGCCATGACACTCGCGGCTTCGGGGCCCTGAAGGGCCATGAGGGCATAGGTGCCATCGGCGCGGATCAGGCGGGCCTTGTCGCCGGCGGCCGCTTCGATGCGCTCAAAGTCGGTTTCCTTGGTGCCGGCATTGACGACGATATAGAGCCCGCCCGCGACGAGTGGCGAGCGCGCCACCAGGAGATCGTCCAGCGTGCCGCCCTGGTCGTTGAGCAGCAGGGTGTAGCGGATCTGCCCGGGCTTGAGGCTGGCTATGTCGCCGCAGATCAGCGGCTCGATAATGGCGGAGATCGCGGCGTGATCGGCTTCCGCGTCACCGCTGCGCTCATTCAGCAGGAGAAAGCTCGGACCCATGTGCGAAACGTCGAACAGGCCCGCGTGCTCTCGGGTCCATTTATGCTCGGCCATGATGCCGGTCGGATACTGCACTGGCAGCGAATAGCCGCCGAACGGCACCATGCGGCCATTTGCACGGAGATGCCGTTCATGGAGCGGCGTGATCTTGAGGTCGTCGGTTGGGGCTTGGGCCATCAACACATCCCGGAACTGAACAAGGCGACACGACTGCACCCGCCTTGCGGCGATTGTCGTGCCCCCTCTGTCCTTGCCCTGAGAGATTTCCCGGCTGAGCGCCGGTTGCTCCTTCGGTGGGACCGGTGAAGGTCCGCTTTCCAGAGTGTTTGTGCTGACGGCGGTCCGTTGGCCTGAGAGTTTCCGGGGCGGTTGCTCCTTCGGCGCTGGATTGAACCAGCTCTCCCGCAGTCAGAGGCACCATGAGGGAGAACGCGGAGGGCGTCAACGGTGGTCGGTGACTTGTTCTGTGGGGAAGAAAGAACCCCACCCAACCTCCCCCTGAAGAGGGGGAGGGACTTGCCGGTGGGTGGGGCGGGATCGTGCCTCATATCCGATCTGCTCCTCCCCTTCAGGGAGAGGGTGGGTGGGGGGCGCCGGACAAACGAAAAAGGCGGGAATTGCTGCCCGCCTTTGGATTCAATCGGAATGGAGCGCCTTAGTTCAGGCGGTTGCCCACATCGGCGATGGCGCGGTCGACGACCTGACCGCCCTTACGACCCATTTCGTCGGTGAGGACCAAGCGGGCCGCTTCGATGGCGACGTCGGCCGAGCGTGAACGCACTTCGGCGATCGCCTGGGCCTCGGCCTGGGCGATCTTGTCTTCCACGGCCTTGGTGCGGCGGGCGACGAGATCGGCCAGCGACGCCTGGGCCTCGGTGGTGAGGCGTGTGGCTTCGTCCTGCGCGGCAGCGATGATCCCTTGGGCTTCGCTTTCAGCGGCAACGCGCTTCTGCTCGTATTCAGCAAGAAGTGCAGCGGCTTCTTCGCGCAGGCGCTTGGCCTCGGCGAGTTCGTCGGCGATCTGCTTGATGCGGCCGTCGAGCATCTTGCCGATGACGCCAAAGATGCCGAAATAGCCGACGGCGACCAGGAAGATGATGAGGGCGACGAGGGCCCAGAAACTATTGTCCATCCACTCGGGCATGGCCTACTCCTTGCTCACCTTTGCGACCGCCGCTCGGACGCTGTCGCTGGGGATATCGCCGACCAGCTGGGTGACGACGGTCTGGGCCGTTTCGGCAGCGATCTCGTCGACATTGGCCATGGCAGCCGTCTTGGTGGCGGCGATGCGGGCTTCAGCAGCGGCAACCTTGGAGGCCAGATCAGCTTCGACGGCGGCGCGCTTGCCGGCAATATCGGCCTGCATGGCGGTGCGGTTTTCTTCAGCAATCGCCTGCGCCTTGCTCCGCGCCGAAGCCAAAGCAGCCTCATAGGCAGCGATGGCGGCATCGGTCTGCTGGCGGCTGGCATCGGCGGCAGCCAGATCAGCGTCGATCCGGGCCTTGCGATCTTCCAGCACCGAGCCGATGCGCGGCAGAGCCAGGCGGCTCATGACCACGTAGAGCACGAGGAAGGTCAGCGCCAGCCAGGCGAGCTGCGAAGGGAAGGTCGCTGGGTCAAATGGCGGGAAGATATCGGAGTGACCGGCTTCGGTCGTCGCATGCGTGTCGGTGGCCGCGTGGCCATCGGCGGCTTCGCCATGAGCGGCAGCCGGCGTCTCGACATGTTCTTCGCTTGGGGTTTCCGCCTCTTGGGCGAAGGCCTGCGTTACCATTACATTCGGTCCCGTTCAAATTCATGGTCCAGCGGAGGCCGGACGAATGAGCCGCAGCCGGGACTCCGGCTACGGCAGTTCGATAGGTCGCTTGGAATTAGGCGACGAACAGCAGGATCAGGGCAACCAGGAACGAGAAGATGCCCAGAGCTTCGGTCACGGCGAAGCCGAAGATCAGGTTACCGGTCTGGCTCGGAGCAGCAGACGGGTTACGCAGAGCGCCCGTGAGGAAGTTCGAGAAGATGTTCGACACGCCAAGGGCAGCGCCGGCCATGCCGAGGGTGGCAATGCCTGCACCGATGTACTTTGCCCATTCAGCTTCCATTTTGTAGTCCTTTCGAGGGTAGGTCGTTTGTTGCCGGCGGGACCCGCCGAGGAGGGGACTCAACGTCTTAGTGAGAAGGGTGAACCGCGTCGTTGAGATACATCGACGTCAACACTGCAAACACATAGGCCTGCACTGCTGCGACGAGGAATTCGAGAGCCGTCAGAGCCACGCCCATGGTCAGCGGGAGCAGCGCGCCCAGCCAGCCAAGGAAACCTGCGGCGCCCAGCGACACCACAAAGCCGGTGAAAACCTTGAGGGTGATGTGGCCGGCAAGGATATTGCCGAACAGACGAACAGAGAGGCTGATCGGACGCGACAGGAAGCTGACAACTTCGATTGGCACAACGATCAGCAGGACCGGCGCAGGGATGCCCGAGGGCGCGAAGAGCTTGAAGAACTTCAGGCCGTGCTTGGCGAAGCCATAGATGGTCACGACGCTGATCACCAGCATGGCGAGGGCGAATGTGACGATGATGTGGCTGGTCACGGTGAAGAAATAGGGCACCATGCCGAAGAGGTTCGCCACGAGGATGAAGGCAAAGAGCGAGAAGACGAAGGGGAAGAAGACCATCCCCTGCTTGCCTGCCGAACTGCGCAGCATGTTGGCGATGAATTCATACATCAGTTCGCTTGTGAGCTGGAGCCGGTTAGGCACCAGCGAGCGCTTGCCGGGCGCCAGCAGCATATAAGCGCTGACAGCCACAACGGTCGCCACCATGAACAGCGACGAGTTGGTAAAGGAGAGATTCAGGCCGCTGCCTGCAGTGCCATCGCCACTGAGGTGGATCGGGATCATGTCCTCGATGACAAACTGGTGGATCGGATCAGTACCGGCCAATGTGCAGCCCCTCGTTCGTCGTCATCAAAAATCGTCCGGCTTTTCGGTGACCGCATCCGAGCCGGCGCCGGAAGCGGGCGAGGCTTTCGCCTCTTTATCCATTTCCGCAACCGCGCGGATGACGTTGAGCACACCTGCGGCAAAGCCCACCAACAGCATGATGAGCAGGCCCCAGGGGCTGGTCTTGAGGCCTTGATCGATCACATAGCCGATCCCGGTCCCCACGAGAATGGCGGCCGCAAACTCCGAGCCCAGGCGCAGACCGCGCGCTATGCCCGAATTATCCGACCCGCCGCCCGAAGCTCTGTTGTCTTCCAGCTGACGTTCCCGCTTGGCAGAGGCTATACGCGATGCGAGATCGCCCGTCACCCCTTTGGCGCTGTCCGGCCGCCCTTCGGTGTCTTGCGGTTCTTGCATCCGCGCGCTCCCCCAGGCTGGCTTTTCCCGGTTTTCCGGACGCCTTTCAAGTCGCGCGCAACATAGTGGTGGGGTTTGGGAGTGTCAAGGCAGCGGATGAAGCGCTAAGTAGCTGTTTTCGCAACTATATTCAGCCCGATGTGGGGGTGCGGCATGCTGTCCACAGCCAATCGTGGCGGAGTCTGGGCAGGCGGGAAGATTCTGCGGGGCCGTAAAGGCTATAGCCCCCCTTCCACCACCGGCTCCGGGCTCCCGCGCCAGATCATGCGATAGACGGCCCCCTGCCGAACCGATTGCACTGCCGCGGGGCGCAGTGCGACGATGCAGGTGCCACCCCGATGGCGCACGGACGGATAGATGATCCCGTTCAAGGCCTCGCTGCGAGCGCGATCGGCCAAGGCATTGCCAGCGGGATAGGCTGTTGCCGGATCTTCGCCAAGGGAGGGGTGTTCATCGACCTGGCGCAGATCAACAAACTCGCCGGCAAGGCTGGCAAACATTTCGGCATATTCGACCGTGGCATGAAAGTCGCCAGCATCGGCCAGAAAGCGCGTGAGGTGAAACCCGACCTCGGCCAGGCAGGTCTCGACCGCCAGCGCCGCATACCAGGCGCCGCGATAGGCGCCGTTGAACCGGTTGGGCTGGCGCGGCTTGCTATAGGCAAAGCTCGCATTGATGAAGCGGGCATGCGGTACGTCATGGACCAATTCATTGGCAGCAAGACCCGATATGCCGCGATCTTCTGCTACGAGGCGTGCACTGGTCGCCCCTTCGATCTCGCTCAGCAAGGCCAGTTCCTCCTCGCTGTCTACAAGCGCCAGGAGAACCGCCTCGCGCAGCCGCGCTGTGGTGACGAGGCGGACGGTCCGCCCAAAGGCCTCCCGCACGACGGGCACACCGTCGACTTGCACGGCGCTAGAGCCCGCCACGTGCGGCATCGACATAGCGGCGTACTTCGACCATGTGCGGGATACCGCCCCCGATCATCGACTCGATAGGGCTCTGATGCGCAAAAAGCGGTGCCTTGTTGCGGAGGCGGGGCCAGCGATCGGCCATGTCATCGGCGAACAGGAGGTGGAGGCCCTTGTAGATGCCGACGAGGGCCGAGATGCGGGTCATCTGATCCTGGCTCAGCACCTTGCCCCTGCCTTCCGGCTTCAGCCGCTCCCATGTGCTCATCGAAATGTCGAGGAGGGCCGCTGCCTGTTGACCGGACAGACCCCATTGCTCCGCGAGCCGCCGATAGGCCTTGAGCGCAACATCCGACAGGCGGGCCCGATCTGTATCGTGGGCAAAAGTCAGGCGTTCTGGAAAAGCAGCGTCGAGTTCGGCTGTTATCGCCACGAGCAATGCTCCATCAAATGACGGGTATGATATACGTCATTTGATGTGAGTTGTCGAGAAGACCTGTTAGCCAGCTTCGCGGAAGCTTTCGGCGGTGGTGAGATCGACAGAAACAAGCTGTGAGACGCCGCGTTCGGCCATGGTGACGCCGAACAGGCGGTCCATGCGGCTCATGGTGATGGGATTGTGGGTGATCACCATGAAGCGCGTATTGGTGCGCTGACGCATGGAGTCGAGAAGGTTGCAGAAGCGTTCGACATTGGCGTCGTCGAGCGGGGCATCGACTTCGTCGAGCACGCAGATCGGCGCCGGATTGGTGAGAAAGACAGCAAAGATCAGCGACATGGCGGTGAGCGCCTGTTCGCCGCCCGACAGCAGCGTCATGGTCTGCGGCTTCTTGCCCGGCGGGCGGGCGATGATTTCGAGCCCTGCCTCGAGCGGATCGTCGCTTTCGACGAAGATGAGCTCGGCCGTGCCGCCGCCGAAGAGGGTGGTGAAGAGCTCCTGGAAGTGCGCGTTGACCTTGCCGAAGGCTTCGCTGAGGCGGGCGCGGCCTTCGCGGTTGAGCGAGGCGATGCCGGTACGCAGCTTGGCGATGGCCTCGATCAGGTCGTTCTTGTCCTTGACCATAAGGTCGAGCTTTTCCTCGACCTCGACGGCTTCCTTTTCGGCCGAGAGGTTGACCCCGCCCAGCCGCTCGCGCTCGGCCTTCAGGCGATCAAGCTTTTGTTCGGTCGCCGTTTCGGAGGGGAGAGGCTGTTCGGGCCGAATCCCTGACGCCTCGAGGGTCTTGCTGGCAGGGATGTCCAGCGTTTCCTCGATCTGCCGCTCGATCTGCTGGCGCTGGGCGATGAAGCTGCGGACGCGCTCTTCGATGCGGGTCAGCTCGATGCGGACATTGCCCAAGGCGTCGCTGGCGGTCTTGAGGGCCCGGTCGGCCTCGCGCCATGCGGTCTGGGCGACCGATAGCGTGTCGCCAGCCGCCTTGTGCTCGATCTTGGCGGTTTCGATCTGCCCTTCAAGCTGCGTGCGGCGGGCGGCGAGGCCATCGGGTGCGTCGGTGACGCTGCTCAGCTGCGCGGCAACCTCGGCCTGGCGCTGGTCCAGCGTCGCCAGCTGCGCCAGGGCGCCGTCACGGCGGCGTTGCCAGCTGGTGGCATCGCGTTCCAGCTGATCGAGGCGGCTGGTGCGCATGCGGGCAGTGGTTTCCCAGTTGCCAAGTTTCAGCCGCGCCTGATCAGCCTGTTCCCGCGCCTTGGTGAGCTCGGCTTGGCGGGATGCGGCCGCGGCGGCGGCTTCATCCTCGGTGCCGGCTTCCGCGAGCAGGCGTTCGGCTTCGGCTTGCGCCAGTTCGGCTTCGGTGAGCTGGGCAGCGAGGCGGCTCTGGGCCTCGGCAAGAGCCGATTGCCGCGTGGCGAGGTCGCCGATGGCGCGCTGCGCCTTGTCGACTTCGCTTTGGGCAGTGCCGATGGCGTGCTGGGCGGCGCGCCAGGCATCACGCCTCTGGCGCTCGTCGCGCCGGGCGGCATCGAGTGCGGTCGAGAGCGCTTCGACTGCTCTTTTGTGCGCGTTGCGTTCACCGCGAAACCGTGCGATCTCCTCGTCGAGTTCGGCGAGGCGATTGCGCTGGGCGAGACGCTGGGCGGCGGCGCTGGGCGCGTCGGCAGCGGCGACGAAGCCGTCCCAGCGCCAGAGCGCGCCTTCGAGGGTCACCAGCCTTTGGCCGGGCTTGAGTGCATGCATGAGGCTGGGGCCATCGGCCTCGTGGATCAGCCCGATCTGGTCGAGCCGGCGCTTGAGGAGCGGTGAACCCGTGACATAACGCGACAGCGGTTCGGCGGCCTGGGGCAGGGCGGCGTCGTCGGTGTGGTCAACCGGCACCGACCAATGCATGGGCGCGCCGGCATCGGAGCTGGCATCGAGGTCGTCGCCCAAAGCGGCGCCGAGCGCAGTTTCAAAGCCGGGCGCGACCTTGAGCTGGTCGACAATGGCGGGCCAGAGGCTGGCACCCACATTGAGCATCTTGCCCAAGGTGGAGGCTTCCGCCTCAAGGCGGTTGAGTGCAGCTTCGATCTCGTTGAGGCGGGGGCGGGCGGCATCCAGGGCGCCCTGCGCCCCGGTTGCCGCTTCTTCGGCGCTGAGGGCCGCGGTTTCTGCCTCGCTCGTGCTGGCCTGGGCCGCAGCGAGGGCCGCGCGCTTGAGGCTGAGGGTTTCGTCGGCGTCGAGGCGGGCGCGGATGGTTTCGGCCTCGCGCTCGACTTCGAGCAGTTGCGTGCGGAGGCGGTCGAGGCGAGTCGCGGCATCCTGACGGGCGCGGCTGGCCTGCATGCGGCGGGCGCGGACCTGGGCGAGGAGATCGGCGGCGGCGCGAGCCTCGGTTTCGGCCGCTGCAACGGCTCGCCTAGCATTTTCGGTCTCGTGGCGGGCGGCGTCGAACTCGGCTTGCGCCGCTTCGCCCTCGGCGCGGAGGCGGTTCTGTTCTTCTACATAGGCGGCGAGGGTCGTCTCGGCCTCCGCCACCAGTTCGCGCTCGCGGGTGCCGTCGGCGGCCAGTTGGGTGAGGCGGGTTTCGAGTTCGGCGCGGCGCTGGCTGGCGCGGCGAGCTTCGTCGGCCAGCTGTTCGGCCAGGATGGTGTAGCGCTGGAGGAAGGCACCAGTCACCGCTTCCCTGTCGCGCAGAGGCTGGAGGGCCGCCTCTGCCGCTTCCACCTTGCGCTGGGCGGCGAGTTCGTTGTGCGTGGCCTCGGCCAAATGGCGGATCAGCACCGCCTGCTGCGCCTCCGCGTCCTTTTCGGCGAAGCGGGCAGCCACCCAGCGCAAGTGCCCCAGCGTCGCCTCTGCACGGCGAATGTCGCCGCTGAGGGAGCGGTAGCGGATGGCGAGGCGCGCCTGGCGCTTGAGGGTTTCGAGCTGCGTCTCGATCTGGGCGATGATATCGTCGACCCGTTCCAGATTGGCTTCCGCGGCGCGCAGCCGCAGTTCGGCCTCATGCCGGCGCGAATGAAGGCCGGAAATGCCGGCGGCTTCCTCGAGAAGGGCCCGGCGGGCGGTGGGTTTGGCGGCAATCAACTCGCCGATTTGGCCTTGGCGGACCATGGCAGGGGAGTGCGCCCCGGTCGACGCATCGGCAAACAGCAACTGGACATCGCGGGCGCGAACTTCCTTGCCATTCACCCTGTAGACCGAGCCAGCCTCCCGCTCGATCCGGCGGGTGACTTCGAGCACGTCGGCCGTGTTGAGGGCGGCCGGGGCGGTGCGATCGGAATTATCGAGGACCAGGGTCACTTCGGCCGAGTTGCGCGCCGGGCGATTGCCCGAGCCCGAGAAGATCACGTCATCCATGCCCGAGGCGCGCATGGCCTTGTAGGAGCTTTCGCCCATGACCCAGCGCATGGCTTCCACAAGGTTGGACTTGCCGCAGCCATTGGGGCCGACAATGCCGGTGAGGCCGGGCTCCATGTGGAGCACCATCTCGTCGGAAAATGATTTGAAGCCGTGCAGCTTGAGACGGGAGAACTTCATTGGCAGCGCTCCACGCTCGGAGCGGCACCCTTCCCCTTGCGGGGAGGGGTGGAGAGGGGGGCGGACTGCCTATGTATCGTGGCTCTCGTCACCCCCTCCCAGCCTCCCCCGTCAAGGGAGAGGAGCAGATTGCGGATGTGAAGATTACTGCGCAGGCGTCGCTGGGGCCGTTGCAGCAGGGGCAGCTGGAGCCATGGCGTCGCCGGCAGCGGGTTCGGCGGGCGCAGCTGGAGCAGCGGCAGGTGCCTCGGCGGCAGGAGTTGGAGCAGCGGGGGTTGCTGGAGCCGCTTCAGCGGCGCCGGTCGTGGGGACGAAACCGGCAGGAATGAGCGGATCGATTTCCGCCGCAAGCTGCTCCATTGTCTTGTCACCGGTAAGGGTCTTGCCATTGACATAGAATGTCGGGGTGCCTGCCAGACCGAACTCGTTCAGCGCCTGCTCGCGCACGGCTTCCATCCCGGTGAACAGCTCCTGATTCGTCAATGCGGCGTCGAAACTTTCCTGGGTAAAGCCCAACTGCTTGGCGATGTCGAGGATGGCGTCGCGTGGCGCCTGCGAAGCGGCCCAGGTGTTCTGCGTCTTGAAATAGGTCGAGACCACATTGTGGTAATTGGTGGGGCCGGCAGCCTCGGCCAGCATGAACACCGCCGCGTCAAGCACGTTGCGCACGAAGGGCCGCACGATCAGCTTGACCTTGCCGGTATCCACATACTGCTCGATGAAGGTGGGCAGCACATTGTTGGAGAAGGCGGCACAGTGCGGGCAGGTAGGCGACGCATATTCGATGACCGTGACCGGCGCGGTGTCGCTGCCCATCACGTGATCGGCGATTCCGCCGGCCGGAGCCATCAGCTTGGCCACGTCGACCATATCGCCTTCCTCAGCATTAGCGGTGGCAACCCCGCACAGGCTCAGAGCCGAAGCGGCAGCGGCCAGAATAAGGGTTTCGCGGCGGTTGAATTTCACGGCTAACGCTCCTGTTTTTGTTCTGCGCGACACTACACGGGGCAATTGTGTGGGCAAGTGGGCACATTCATCAACCCGGTGTGAACGCTGTGGCCGATGTTTGGTGGCTAATGCCGCTCGCTGCGCGACGTCACGGCATGACCCAGCTTGCGCAGCGCGTCCCGCAATTCGTCGTCAGCAACGGCAGCAACCTGCGCCTCAACCTTGGCAGAGACGGCAGGATCAGGTGCCAGCGGCCCGGCGCTCTTGCTGCCGCTGTTTGGGTTGAACGCTTCGGCTGAGAGGCGCACTGTGTTGACCAGGACAAAGCCGAAATAGCGGTTGACCGCGGCAGCGATCTTGGGGGCATCATGGGCAATGGCCAGGGCATGGCCGGGCATGCAGCGCAGAACCAGCGTTGCGCCTTCTTCGCTTCGTTCGCCGCGTGGCCAGCTGAGCTTGTCGGGAATGGCGACCTCGTCATAAGGCCTGGGCGCCATGACGCTCCAATGCGTGATGATGTCCCGGCTGGCAAAGCCGCGCTTCTTGAGCACGGGGTCAAGCGCGCCCGACAGCACGTCGGCGATGTTCATCGCGCGGTTGCGCCGCTTCGGTTCGGGGAGATCGTCCTTGGCCATGCCCGACAATTACCGTCACCCGGCACGAGGGGCAAGTTCAACAGGTCCGGAGGTGAACGCTTGCCACTTGAACCAGAGGCCGCGCAGACGATATCGGGTGACCATGCATCTTTCCCTCGCTGCTCCCATCGATGCCCCGGCTGTGCTCGGCTGGTATGATCGCCATGCGCGCGATCTGCCCTGGCGGGTGGGCCCGCTCGACCGGGCGCGCGGCATCAAGCCCGACCCCTATCGCATTTGGCTGAGCGAGGTCATGCTGCAACAGACCACGGTGGCGGCGGTGAAGAACTACTTCCTCCGCTTCACCAGCCTCTGGCCCACGGTGCACGACCTGGCGGCAGCGCCGCTCGATAGCGTGCTCAAGGAGTGGGCCGGACTGGGTTACTATGCCAGGGCCCGCAATCTTCACGCCTGCGCCCAGGCCGTGGTCGAGCGGCATGGCGGCGTCTTTCCGCAGAGTGCGGAAGCCCTCCAGACCCTGCCCGGCATCGGCGCCTATACCAGCGCCGCCATTGCGGCCATCTGCTTCGACGAGCCGGTGGCAGTGCTCGATGGAAATCTGGACCGGGTGCTGGCCCGCTACCATGGGCTGCCCGTGCCGGTTCGTGACGTCAAGGATGAGCTCCGCGCTGCGTTGCAGCAATCAGTTCCCCAACGTGCAGGGGACTATGCGCAGGCGATGATGGACTTGGGAGCAACGATCTGCGCGCCACGCACGGCGCTTTGCATGTTGTGCCCGCTCCAGCCGGGTTGCCTTGCGACCAGGACCGGCAACCCCACGATCTACCCCGTCAAGCCGGTCAAGGCGGACCGCCCGGTGCGCAACGGGCATGCCTATGTGATGCTGGACACAGATGGCGACGTTTATCTTCAGAGCCGCCCGAGCAAGGGCTTGTTGGGCGGCATGACGGAGGTGCCAGGCTCCGATTGGGCCTCTGAATTGCCGGCGCCAACCTACCCGGCAGAGGGCGATTGGCGTCACCGCGGGCAGGTGGTGCACGTCTTCACCCATTTTCGGCTCGAACTTGAAGTGTGGTCTGCCCACGTCGCTCCAGCCGGGCTCGACAGTGGCTGGTGGGCGGAGCCGCAGGCGCTCAAAGGTGAGGCCCTGCCGACGCTTTACCGCAAGGTTCTGGCTGCTGCGGGCCTGAAGTAGCCCGTCAATCCGTTAGCGGGCCGGCTTGATGGTGCGATCAAACGCGTGTCGGCATCATGAAAAGAAAGAGGCCGCCGGGGCAAACCGGCGGCCAGTTCAAGAGCCTGAATGATTGGAGGTCAGGATCAGGCAGAAAGCAAATCAAGTTTTGCACGGATATCCGTGCGAAGATCGTCGATGGGCAGGGAGCGCCCGTTCTGCTCGTGGTGCCAGAAAGTCCACCCGTTGCATGACTCGGATCCCTGAACCAGCGCCCCAACCTTGTGGATGGAACCCTGGTGAGTGCCCGAGACGAGCGAGCCGTCTGCACGAACCATGGCGTAGTAACGTCTTGTTAAGTCGAAAAGTTGCGCCCCTGGCTCGATCACACCTTGTTCAACGAGTGAGCCGAA
The DNA here is from genome assembly GCF_036563435.1 of Devosia sp. Classification (GTDB taxonomy): domain Bacteria; phylum Pseudomonadota; class Alphaproteobacteria; order Rhizobiales; family Devosiaceae; genus Devosia. The sequence continues at coordinate 767,049 of NZ_DATCMJ010000018.1, read as the reverse complement.
CGGGATGCGTGCTTCCTTGCGCTTCGGCTTAACCGACTGCAACGCCTCGAAAACGCCAGGGCGGATGGTCGAGATGCGCTTAAGGGCGGCGTTGATATAGCTCTGCTCCCGCTCGATGCCGATGAAGTGGCGTCCGAGCTTGCGGGCCACGGCGCCCGTCGTCCCGGTACCAAAGAACGGGTCGAGCACGATGTCGCCGGGCTTGGTCGTCGCGTTGAGGATCCGGAAGAGCAGCGCTTCGGGCTTCTGCGTAGGATGAACCTTCCCGTCGTCCTCGTCCTTGAGCCTTTCGGCGCCGGTGCAGATCGGAAAGAGCCAGTCGGACCGCATCTGCGTGTCGTCATTGGCCAGCTTCATCGCCTCGTAGTTGAAGGTGACGCGGCTTTTCTGCGAGCGGGCCGCCCAGATCAGCGTTTCGTGCGCATTGGTGAAGCGCGTGCCGCGGAAGTTCGGCATCGGGTTGGCCTTGCGCCACACGATGTCGTTGAGCATCCAGTAGTCGAGGTCCTGGAGCGCCGTGCCGACGCGGAAAATGTTGTGGTAGGAGCCGATGACCCAGAGGGCACCATCCGGCTTCAGCACGCGCCGGGCCGCCTTGAGCCAGGCGCGGGTGAACTGGTCGTAATGGGCAAAACTGTCGAACTTGTCCCACGCGTCATCCACCGCGTCGACCTTGCTCTGGTCCGGACGGGTCAGCGCCTGCTCGAGCTGCAGGTTATAGGGTGGATCGGCGAAGATGAGATCGACGGAGCCGGCCGGCAAGGCATTCATGTGGTCGATGCAATCGCCCACAAGAATGGTATCGATCGGGAGGCGCGATGCCTCCTCCGCAGCGGCTGACGCAGCCGTACGCGCGGTACGCAACATATACTTAACCCTAACGCAGTACTAACGAGACCGTTATAGCGCGCCAGGGTTAATGGAGAGTTTTGAAGGAGTTAGCGGGACGTTAAGACGGAGCGGTTGAGCCGCTCAGGCGACTTTCACCGAGAGCCGGATACGCGCCCATGCTTCCCGCACAGGGGCGAATTCCTCCCGATGATGCCGGCAGGGACCATGCTCTTCGAGCGCGCGCATGTGCTGCGGCGTCGAATAGCCCTTGTGGCCGGCAAAGCCGAAATGCGGTGCGTCGCAATCCATGACCTGGCACATGCGATCGCGCGTGACCTTGGCGACCACGGAAGCCGCTGCGATGGACACGCTGCGGCCGTCGCCACCGATCAGCGCTGTGCCCTCGCAGGGGAGGCCGAGCGGAACGTCGCGGCCGTCCACCAGGACGCGATCCGGCGCTACGCCAAGGCTGCGGGCGGCTTGCGCCATGCCCCAGAGCGTGGCGCCGCGAATGTTGTGGCTGAGGATGATCGTGGGCGGCGCCACGACGACAGACACGGCGAGTGCCGTATCCATGATCTGGCCGAACAAGAGCTCGCGCTGTTCCTTGGTGAGCTTCTTGGAATCGTTGAGGCCCGGCGGGATCGCCAGCGGGTCCAGCACCACGGCCGAGACCACGACCGGCCCCGCCAGGGGTCCGCGCCCGGCCTCGTCGATACCCGCCACGATGCGCGCACCCCGAGCCCTAAGCTCGCGCTCATGACTATAGTCGGGTTCTGTCTGCTGGGGCGAATCGAACAACATGGCGCCAGCATCCCCGCCACGCCTCCTAAGTCAACGGCGCAGCAATCACAGCCGCGCCAGCAGGGCCTCGCGATCCGGCACGAAGAGGTGGTTGCCGATGCGGTTGGTTTCGCCAACGAAATCGCGCAGCGACTTGCTTTCACTCACCCACTTCGAGATGTCGCCCAGGATCACCAGGCGCAGTCCGTAGTTCTGCATCTTCTGGAAGAACGCGCCGGCCAATCTGCTGCTGAGATCGAAGAACCTGGGGTCCAGCCGTTCCGTTGGCACCACGACGAAGCCGAAGTCGGTGCCATAGGTCAGGCCGACGAGGTCCACCGCATCCTGTTCGCTGGCAAGCACTGGTCCGTCCACCGGCAGTTCAAGCAGGTTCACGCCCTTGTGGGCGGTAACCACCACGTCTGATTGTTGATCCATTTGGGCTCGTGCCTATTCCGTCACAATGCCGTTGCTATAATGGGTAGGCTGGGGGCAGCAAAGAAAGAACCCGCATGATCATCCGCACCGGCATCATCGTCGCCACGCTGATACTCTCGGCAGGATGGACCATGGCCGAACCGTTCCGGCACTCGAGCGGCGAGTGGCGGGAATACCATCGCGACTGGCTGGCTGCCTGCCCCGACATGATCAATGAAGATGCGGTGGATTATTACGGCTATTCCTGCTTTGCCAGCACTGGCAGCGAGGAACTCAACAGCGCCAACCTGCCAGCCTACAAGCTGACGATCCTGCGCAACCGCCTCGACGGCCAGCTCGATGTTGCCATCACCATGGCCGCTGACGATGCCGAACCGGATCTGGACGGAACCGTTGTTCTCGCCTTTGGCGGAGAGGCGCCCCTTCGGCTGAGCTTCGCCAATGATCTTGAAACGCGCTACAATACGACCAACCAGTTCTATGTGGTGGACGAAGCTAAACGCACCGAACTGATCGAGCGCATGAAGGCGCGCAATGCCGTCACCATGATCGTGCCCTTGCGGGGCGCCAAGAACGAGAGCGTGCGGCTCTCCCTTCGAGGCGTTGCCGCCTCGCTCGATTTTATGGCTGCCTATGCCCGCAAGGTGGCGCAATACTGATACTTTCTCCCGGACTTTTTCCATGAAGCTCAAGCCAGGCGCTGCGCTGCTGTTCGATATTGACGGCACGCTTGCCGATACCGATCCCATTCACCTCCAGGCGTTCAACACCGCCTTCGCGCCCTATGGCCACAGCTTCGACAAGGCGCGCTTTTCGTGCGAATTGCAGGGGCTGGCCAACGTCGCCATCGCTGCGCGCTTTGTGCCGCATCTGTCGCCCGAAGCAGGCATGCAGGTGCTGGAGGAAAAGGAGAAGCTGTTCCGCGAACTGGTCGCCGAAGCCATTCATCCCGTTCCGGGCCTGTTCGAGTTGATGGATTTCGCTGATCGGCACGGCGTGCCCATGGCTGCGGTGACCAATGCCCCGCGCGCCAATGCCGAGCTGCTGCTTGACGGGCTTGGTGTGCGCGGCCGCTTTCAGGCCATCGTAATCGGCGCCGAACTGCCCTATGGCAAGCCGCATCCTCTCCCTTACCTGGAAGGGCTCCGCCTCCTGGGTGCTGATGCCGCGCATTCGGTGGCCTTCGAGGATTCGCGCACCGGCATCGCCTCTGCCGCAGCGGCAGGTATTGCCACCGTGGGCATCCGCACAAGCCTCGTGCACGAAGACCTCGAGGCTGCCGGCGCTGTCATCTCGGTGGATGGCTACGATGATCCCGGCCTGCAGGCGTTTATCGCCGAGCGCATTGCGCTGCGCGAAACCAGTTCTGGCTAGAACAGGCTCATCTGCCGGTCTTCCAGCCGCGGAGCAATGAAGAGGTCGTTCCGCAGGCCCGGTAGCTTGGCTTCAAGGCCATAGCGCTCGCGCGCCTTCTCGAAACGCTGCCGCAGAAGCGTGGCATAGGGGCCTTCGCCGGTCATCCGGGTGCCCCAGCGCGAGTCGTAATCCTTGCCGCCGCGCGTGTCACGCACCAGCGCAAGCACATGCCGCACCCGGTCCGGAAAATGGCGCAGCAGCCATTCGCGGAAGATATCGCGCACTTCGCCGGGCAGGCGCAGAAGGATCATGGAAGCGCTGACCGCGCCCTGGGCCTTTGCGGCATCCAGGATGCGCTCAAGTTCCATGTCGTTGATCGCCGGGATCATGGGCGAGGCGAACACCGAGACCGGCACTCCCGCTTCGCTGAGCAGGCGGATCGCTTCCAGGCGCCGAGCCGGGGAGGAGGCACGGGGCTCCATCTTGCGGCTGAGCTTGTGGTCCATGGATGTCATGGAAATTGCGACCTTCACGAGGCCAAGCTTGGCCAATTCCGTCAGCAGGTCGAGGTCGCGAATGATCAGCGCCGACTTGGTGGTGATCATCACCGGATGCCGGGTTTCCAGCATAACCTCGAGGATGCCGCGGGTCAGCTTGTGCTTGCGCTCGGCCGGCTGATAGGGATCGGTATTGGTCCCCATGGCGATGGGCTTGACCTTGTAGCTCTTGGCGCCGAGCTCCGCCCGCAGTGCTTCAACCGCATTGACCTTGACGTAGATGTCCCGCTCGAACTCGATGCCCGCCGAATGCCCGAGGAACGCATGCGTTGGCCGGGCGAAGCAATATGAGCAGCCGTGCTCGCAGCCACGATAGGCGTTGATCGAGCGCTCGAAGCCGATATCGGGGCTGTCATTGCTAGTGATGATGGTCTTGGCGCGTTCGACATGCTCCACTGTCTCGAAGATCGACAGGGGCTCCACATTGTCCCAACCGTCGTCGAAGCGTTCACGCGTCTGCTTCTCGAAGCGGCCGGTGAAGTTGGTTTGTGCGCCGCGCCCGCGAATGCGATCCGGGTCCAGCAACTCACGGCGCGCCAGGTCAGCGTCGCGGCTGCGGCTCAGCCGTTCCAGTGCTTCAAACGAGGGTGCCTGATAGAGTGCCATAAGTCGTCTCCTGCCGGCTGCGCGCTGTCGAATCGCGACGGCGCCGCATGCGCTTACCTGTAGCAGGGGAATGAGAACAAAACAAGAACTGTGACTGCTGCCTGGATCACATATGGGAAGAGCGGCGGCAAAGTTGAAGAGCCGGCCATGCCGATTTGCATCGGTGAATTGCGATAAAGGCGATAGACGCTCTCTGGCTGCTGCTCTAGACAGCCAGACCCTTCGCGAGGCTGGCTGCAGTCGCGCAACTACTGACAGCAGCTGTCGCGAAGCAGTTTCAACGGTGCTGTAGAAATCGGGCGGCCCCGTTCGTCGTCCGGAAGCCGCCACAGTCGCATCTGAGGGATATCATGAGTACCGACGCAACAACATTTGACGCCATGCCGATAAGCGAACCGGTAAGCCAGAGCGACGCCGCCCGCAACCGGCTGGTCATTGCCCTCCTGCTGGTTTCGACCTTCGTGGTGTTTCTCAACGAAACCATCATGAGCGTGGCCATTCCGCACCTGATGACCGATCTGGGTGTGGCGGCCAGCGTGGCGCAGTGGCTGACGACGGCCTTCCTCCTCACCATGGCGGTCGTGATCCCGGTCACTGGCTTCCTGCTGCAGCGGCTCAATACGCGGCCGATCTTCCTGCTGGCCATGTCGATCTTCACCTCGGGCACGCTGCTTTGCGCCGTCGCCCCGGGAATCGAACTGCTGATCGTGGGCCGCGTCGTGCAAGCAGTGGGTACGGCCATCATGATGCCGTTGCTGATGACCACCGTCATGACCCTGGTGCCACCCGAGGCACGCGGCAAGACCATGGGCAACATCTCCATCGTCATGTCCGTGGCGCCCGCTATCGGCCCAACGATCGGTGGATTCATTCTGGCCAACCTCGAATGGCGCTGGATGTTCATCCTCGTACTGCCGATTGCCGTCGGCGCGCTGGCCCTCGGTGCCCGCAAGATCCAGAATGTCTCGACGCCACGCTATGCCCCCCTGGACGTAACTTCCGTCGTCCTGTCGGCGCTCGCCTTTGGTGGGCTGATCTACGGCCTGTCGAGCTTCGGCGAAAGCTTCGCCCATACGGGTGAGGCTGGCCCGATCCCGGTTTGGATGCCGATCGCAATCGGTGCGCTTGCCATGGCCGTCTTCGTCTGGCGCCAGTTGCGCCTGCAGAACGAAAACAAGGCCCTGCTCGACCTGCGTGTCTTCCAGTCGCGCAACTATGCGGTGTCGGTCAGCATGATGCTGGTGGCCATGATGACGCTCTTCGGCACGGTGATCCTGCTGCCGATCTACACCCAGAGCGTGGTGGGCCTCGATACGCTGCAGACGGGCCTGCTGCTCCTGCCAGGCGGCCTGATCATGGGCTTGATGGGTCCCGTCGTCGGCCGCCTCTATGACCGCTATGGCCCCACCGTACTGGCCGTGCCGGGCGCCGTGCTGGTTTCTTTGGTCATGTGGGCGCTGACGCTGGTCGGCAAGGACACTTCGGTCTGGGCGCTGCTGGCCGGGCATGTGGTGATCAGTGTCGGCCTGGCGCTGATCTTCACGCCTGTCTTCACCTCGTCCATGGGCTCGGTGCGCAAGGAGCTTTATTCCCACGCCTCGGCCGTGCTGGGTTCGGTGCAGCAACTGGCGGGGGCGGCCGGCATCGCGCTGTTCATCGCCCTGATGACCATCCGCACCGCCAGCCTTGCGGCGGAAGGGCTCGAGCCGGTTGACGCACTGGCGGGCGGTATTCGCCTGGCATTCCTCGTGGGGGCGATCATTTCGCTGTTCGCGATCGTCGCCGCCTTCTTCATTCGCAAGCCGGCGGGTGGGGAGCCAGGTATGGGCCACGGTCACTGATCAAAATTGGACTTCGCAACGGCGCCTTCAGGCGCCGTTGTTGTTTCAGCGTTCGTCGAGCCGCGGCATGAGTTCCACGAAGTTGCAAGGCTTGTGCCGATAGTCGAGCTGATGGGTCAGGATGCCTTCCCAGGCATCGCGGCAGGCGCCGCGGGAGCCGGGCAGGCAGAACACGAAGGTTGTGCCGATCAGGCCGGCCGTGGCGCGGGACTGGATGGAACTGGTGCCCACAGTCGTCGCCGAATACTGGTGGAACAGCACGGAAAACCCGTCCATGCGCTTGTCGAAAAGCGGCTCCACGGCTTCGGGTGTCACGTCGCGCCCGGAAAAGCCCGTGCCGCCGGTCGTCAGCACCACATCCACCATCGGATCGGCAACAAGGTTCTGTACCGCCTGCCGGATCAGTTGGATCTCGTCACGGACCACGAGGCGCTGCGCGCAATGGTGACCGTCGGCTTCGAGAAGTGACTTGAGCAGCGCTCCGCCGGTGTCGGTTTCCAGCGTCCGCGTATCGGAAACAGCGATGACGGCAATCGAAAGCGGCTTGAACTGGCGGTCCTCAAACCGTGCTGTTTTGAACATCGCGTCCATCCTCGTTCTGCGTCATCAACTCATCCGGCACCGGGGCTTCGGCATGACCCATCTCGGGAGCGTCGCCATCGGCGCGCGGATCGAGTTCGATGCTTTCGAGCGTCACCTGCTTGTCGCTACCCATGGGCTGGAACGGCGCACGGTCGGCAGCATCGAGGCTCTTGCGCTGGCTCATGCGCCAATAGGCAAAGCCGGTGATCACGGCGTGGAACACGGCCGTGACCAAGAACAGCGCAACAGGCGAAATGCCGCCCATCAGCAATGATGCCAATGTCGGGCCGATGGCCAGACCCACGCCCAGGATAAGCAACATGCCGCCGGCAACGCGGGCGAACTCGCCTTCGCGTGCAAAGTCGTTGGCATGTGCGACGGCGATGGCATAGAGCGGATTGGCGGTCAGGCCATAGATGGCGAACAGCACATACATGAGCCAGCCGGCGCCGGGATTGAGAACAAAGATCACGGCGCCCGTGAGCGCTGCGCCGCCGCCCAGGCCGACCATGACCCAGCGGCGGTCAATCCGGTCCGACAGGCGCCCGAACGGTATCTGCCCGGCAGCGCCGGCAATTGCCGCAATGGCGAAGAGAAAGGCGATGCCGCCGGCGTTGAGTCCCTGCTCATAGCCATAGACCGGTGCCAGCGTACCGAAGGAGCCATTGGCCATGCCGCAGCAAAAGGCGGCGACAGCGGCAACAGGCGAGGTGCGGATCAACAGGCCCAGATCGAGCTTGGCGGAGGCGAGAGGGCGCGGCTGCGGGCTCGAGGTTAGTGCCGTCGGCAGAACGGCGCAGATGAAGCTGATGGCCCCGACGATAAACGGGACATAGCCTGCCGTGCCGGTGATCGACATGGCGATCTGCCCGGCCGTGGAAGCCGTCATGTTGATGGTGGTGTAGACCGAAAAGATCGTGCCCCGGCTCTTGTTCTCCGCGACTTCATTGAGCCAGCTCTCGACGATCATCGCCGCACCGGCGAAGCAGAAGCCCGAAAGCGCGCGCAGGAGGATCCAGCTGATGTCGTTGACCAGCAGGAGGTTGAGCAGGATGGTGACGGTGCCGATGGCCGCCATGACCGAGAAGGCGCGAATATGGCCGACATTGCGGACCACGAGCGGCACCGTGATGGATCCAGTGACGAACCCAACCGACCAGCCGGTGCCGATCAGGCCGAGGGCGAGCAGCGAAAAGCCCTCCTCGGCGCCGCGGACTGACAGAAGCAGGCCCTGCAGCCCGCCACCGAACATAAGAAGAGCGGAGCCCAGGAAGAGGGCATAGATCTTGATTACAGAGGCCATGACGCTTTCGGCTGTGCTGAATCGGAAGAGCGTTGCAAATCACGCAAGCATGACGATAGCGCGGCAGGGCGAAAATGGCAGGGCTGAATTGCCATGCCTGCAGAGATTTAGAGGAGGCCCAGTTCGCTTGCTCTAAGCTTGAGGCTCAGCATGTCGCGCCAAGCCTGCTGCTTGGCGGCTGGATTGCGCAGCAGATAGGCGGGATGCAGGGTAGCGATGGCCGCCACCTCGTGGTTGCCGAAGCTGACGTCGCTCCACTTGCCGCGCATCTTGATGATGCCGTTGGACGTCGAGAACACCGTCTGCATGGCAGGGCCGCCAAGCGTCATGACAAGTTTCGGAGCAACCAGCTCGACCTGGCGATGAAGAAACGGCAGGCAGAGCGCCATTTCTTCCGGCGTCGGCGTGCGATTGCCCGGCGGCCGCCACGGCACGGTGTTGGCGATATAGACCTTGGTGCGGTCAAGGCCAATGGCACCCAGCATGCGGTCCAGCAACTGTCCCGATTTCCCGACGAAGGGCTTGCCCTGCCGGTCCTCTTCGGCGCCGGGCGCTTCGCCAATCAGCATGATCTCGGCCTCAGGATTACCGTCGGCAAAGACCAGTTGCGTAGCCCGGAGCTTGAGCCCGCAACCGTCATAGGCTCCCAGGAGCCGTTCCAGCTCCACCAAGGATTGCGCCGAGGCAGCAAGGCTTCGTGCTTCTGAAGGGTCGCCACCGAGCAGCAGTGGCTCCGCTGGACGGTCCACGACACCCGCTGGGCCCGGAACATTCGGCAGGGTGACGCGCGCCGGCGGCCGTTGGGCGAAACGGTCGACCGGCTCCTCGCCCACCGCGAGATCGACGCCTGCCGCGCGGTACCAGTCGAGTACCGACAGCATCTCGTCGTGATTTAGCGGTCGATCTTCAGCCATGTTCTCTGTTATGTCACAGCCCGTTTGGCGCGGCCAGCCGCGCCCTGGCTCCATGAGGCACTCCTATATGGCAGAGGTCGGCTCCCGCGAAACCCTTTCCACCGATGTATTGATCGTCGGTGCGGGTCCTGCGGGTCTGTCTGCCGCCATCCGCATCAAGCAGCGCCACCCCGAGCTTGCCGTCACGGTGGTGGAAAAATCCGCCGAGCTTGGCGGCCATATCCTTTCAGGCGCGGTGATGGATCCGGTGGGGCTTGATGCGCTGATCCCCGATTGGCGGATCAAGGGAGCGCCGGTAGGGCCCGACGTCACCACCGACACCTATCATTTCCTCACCAGCAAGCACGACTTCGCGCTGCCTCATGCCCTGGTGCCGCCGCAGATGCGGACGCCCAACGCGGTCATCGTCAGCTTGGGGAGCCTTGTGCGCTGGCTCGGCGAGCAGGCGGCCGAACTGGGCGTTGATATCTTTCCCATGACGGCTGCCGTGGATGTTCTGGGGGGCAATGGTGCGCCCATACGGGGCATCATCACCGGGGACTTGGGCCGCCACGCCGACGGCACGCCCAAGCCGGGCTTCGCCGAAGGCATAGCGCTCGAAGCCAAATATACGCTGATCGCCGAAGGTGCACGCGGCTCCCTTGCCAAGCAGCTGATGGCAAGCGAACAGCTTGAGCGGGAACCGCAAAAGCATGGTCTCGGCATCAAGGAAGTCTGGGAGATTTCGGCAGACAAGCATCGGCCAGGGCAGGTCGACCACTATCTGGGCTTTCCGCTCGACAACGGCACCGCCGGGGGCGGCTTCGTCTACCATGCGGAAGATCGCAAGCTTTATGTAGGGCTGGTGACCTATCTCGATTATCGCGATCCCACCCTGTCCCCCTTCGACGAGTTCCAGCGCTTCAAGATTCACAAGTCGGTTGCCTCGCTATTGGAAGGCGGTACCCGCATCAGCTATGGCGCACGCGCGGTCACCGCAGGCGGATGGCAGTCCGTTCCTACGCTCGCCTTTCCCGGAGGTGGACTTATCGGTTGCGCGGCCGGCTTCATGAACGCGCCGCGACTCAAGGCGATCCACAATGCCATTCTGTCCGGCATCGGGGCGGCCGATGCCGTGGCCTCGGCGATCGCTCAAGGGCGCCAGCACGATCTGATTGCCGACTTCGGTCACCGCGTCATGGCAACCGGTATTGCGGATGAATTGAGGGGCGTGCGCAACATCAAGCCGCTCTGGAGCAGGCTGGGCACCATTGCCGGCTCGCTGGCGAGCGGAATCGAACTCTGGACCTCAGCCATTCTCGGCCGGTCCTTGCTGGGCACGCTGCATCATCGCGAGCGGGACTACCAGGGTCTTCAGCCGAGAGCAGGCTTTCCCGGCCGCAACTATGGCAAGCCCGATGGCAAGCTGACATTCGACCGCGCGTCCTCGGTCTATCTGGCGAACCTCGCGCACGATGAAGACCAGCCGGTGCATCTACGTCTTGCCGATCCGGCCGTACCCATCCGCGACAACCTGCCCAAGTATGGTGAGCCGGCGCCGCTCTATTGCCCTGCCGGCGTCTACGAAGTGGCCGAGGAGGGCGAAGAGCCTATATTCCGCATTCACGCCGCCAACTGCGTGCATTGCAAGACCTGCGACATCAAGGACCCCGCCCAGAACATCACCTGGGTGCCACCCGAAGGAGGCAGCGGGCCCAACTATGTCGGGATGTAGCCTTGGCTCCATCACGCTATGTGGCGCGCCCTTGCGGGACGGTCCCAAAACAGACAATCTTCGCCGCCAGAACGGGCGGGTGAGCCCAAGGGAGATTCAAGCCTCGTGACTTCGCTTCTGCATCGCTTCGCCCGCGCGGCGCTTGTTCCCATGCTGCTCTCGGCCACGGCGCTGCAACCTGCCGCTGCGGCCCAGGCGGTGCAGACCGCCCAATCGAGCCCTCTGGAGCAGTTCAACCTCCTGCCGCTGTTCCGCACCAGCGTGACCGGCGCCTACATGGCGGGGCAGCAAGCCCTTCAGGATCTGCGCACCGAAGAGGCTGCGCGCTATTTCAACAACGCCGCCCAGGGTGAATGGGACAACCCCATCCTGGTGGAACGCGCCTTCATCGCCTTTGCCGCGGATGGCCAGATCGGACAGGCGGCATCCACCGCCAAGCACCTGCTGGAACTCGATCCTGACAACGAACTGGCGGAACTGGTGGTCGCCACTGAAGCACTCAAAGAGCGTCGCTACGGCGCGGCCGAACAGATGCTGGGCGCCATTGGGCAGGAGAGCTTCACCGGCATCACCGCAGGCATCCTCCGGGCCTGGGCGCTGGTGGGCGACAATCGCAAGGATGAAGCCGACCGGCTGCTGGATGAACTCGGACAGTCCGGTCTTGAAGACTTCCTGGTGTTCCACCGCGCCCTGATGGCGGAATCGAGCGGCGACAACGCCACCGCCATCGAACTTGCCGGCCGAGCCTTCGATGCTGAGCCCTATGTTGCGCGCATCGTCGAGGTCTATGCCCGCAGCCTCGCCAATTCGGGAGAGTTCGAGCAGGCCAAGGAGGTTATCGCCCAATACGAGGATCAGGGCCTGACTCATCCGGTGGTGACGCTGGTCAAGGAACAGATCGACGCGGGGCAGCGCCCCGGCATATTTGCCAGCAATGTGCAGGTCGGCGCGGCCGAGATGTTCCACGGCATCGGTGTCGCGCTGTCACGGGACGGCAATCTCGACCTGTCGCTGGTCTTTCTCCGGCTGGGCCTTTACCTAGACCCCTCAGCGGACGTGATCTCGCTGGCCGTGGGGCAGTTGCTTGATGCGGCCAACCAGCACGAGGCCGCCAATGTGATCTACGAGGCGGTGCCGATCACCTCGCCGATGAAGCCCACGGCGGTGGTTCGGGTCGCGACCAACCTCGATGCCACGGGCGATCGCGGCGAGGCGCTGCGCAGGCTCAACAACATCGTCACCAGCCGGCCGGAAGACCTCGATGCCCTTTCGGTCTATGGCGACCTGCTGCGCTATGACGAGCAATATACCAAGGCGGCCGAGGTTTACTCGGAGGCGCTGGAACTGACCGGCGGTGACAGCCCGGCCGATTGGCGCTTCTACTATGTGCGCGGCATCGCCTATGAGCGCGCCAAGGAATGGCCGAAGGCGGAGGCGGATTTCCTCAAGGCGCTTGAGCTCAATCCTGATCAGCCGGCGGTGCTGAATTACCTGGGCTATTCCTGGATCGACCAAGACATGAACCTCGAGCCGGCGCTGGAGATGATCGAGAAGGCCGTCGAGGCGCAGCCGCAGGATGGCTATATCGTCGACTCGCTGGGTTGGGCCTTCTACAAGCTCGGCCGCATCGAGGAAGCCGTGGAGACGCTGGAGCGCGCCGTGATGCTGCGGCCCAACGATGCCGAGATCAACGACCATCTGGGCGATGCCTACTGGAAGGCCGGGCGCAAGCTAGAGGCGCGGTTCCAGTGGAATGTGGCTGCTTCGGTCGATGAAGAGGGCAATGTCAAGGAGCGGGTGGCGCCCAAGCTGGCTGACGGGCTTACCGAAGCCAACCAGACCGAATAGCCCTGATGGACGACATCCCGGTGCAACTGGCTCCGGCCAAGGTCAACCTTGCGCTGCACGTCACCCGTCGGCGTGAAGACGGCTATCATGACCTCGAGAGTTTAGTGGTCTTTGCTGACCTCGCCGACGAGCTTTCCGCCACCGCAGCAGGCACCGATACGCTCACAATCGGTGGTCCATTCGCTAGCACGCTGTCAGCAGGAGAGGGGAACCTCGTATCCCGCGCCGTTGCCGCCTTTCGCGCACGGTGGCCGGGTGCGGTCGAGACGGGTCTGGCACTGCACCTGACCAAGAACCTGCCGGTGGCGGCAGGCATCGGTGGCGGCTCGGCCGATGCCGCCGCCGCATTGCGCCTCATGGCCTCGCTGGCAAGCCAAGTTATACCGGTTGCAGAGCTCGCGCAGCTGGCGGCCCGCCTGGGTGCCGACGTTCCGGCTTGCCTTGTATCGGCGCCGCTCGTGGCACGTGGCGTGGGCGAAGTGCTCTCACCCTTGCCGCAGTTCCCGGCCTGCCACATCGTGCTGGTCAATCCGATGATCCCGCTGGCCACGGCCGACGTGTTCCGGCGGCTGCGCGCGCATGACAATTACCCTCTGCCCGAACTGCCGTCGCCGCTGACGCGACCGGCACAGTTGGGGATCTGGCTGGCCGAGACGCGCAACGACCTCCAGCCGCCCGCCGTCAAGCTGGTTCCCGTGATCGGTGACATCGTGGACGAGCTGGCGCAGACGCAGGGTTGTATCCTCGCCCGCATGTCGGGGTCGGGCGCAACGGTGTTCGGCCTTTTCGGCTCAAGCGGGCAGGCGCATCAGGCTGCCCAGGTCATGCGGGCAAGCCATCCCGATCATTGGGTGGCCGCGGCACCGCTGCTGGTGCCGCAAGAGCTATGAGGCGCGGGCGACGCTGAATTCGACCACGTCGCCCAGCAGCGTCCGCATCTCGGAAGGGGGGAGAACGTCGAGTGCCGCCTTGGCGGCGCGGGCATGGCCGTGCGCCTGGTCGGTGGTGCGGGCCAGCGTCTGATAGCGCTCCATGATGGCAACCACTGCGGCCACCTGTTCAGCGGTGGCATTGGCATCGCCCAGGGAGCCGGCGATGATCTCGCGCTCCTGCGCGTTGCTTTCTCCCAGCGCCAAAATCACCGGCAGGGTCATCTTGCCCTCGCGCAGGTCGTCGCCGGTATTCTTGCCGAGCGCGCCTGATTCACCGCCGTAGTCGAGCACGTCGTCAACCAGCTGGAACGCATTGCCAAGTTCAAGGCCGTAACGCGCCAGGGCCTGCCGCCCCGCCTCGTCGGCACCACCGGACATGGCACCCACTTCGCACGCTGCCTCGAACAGAACGGCGGTCTTGGCGCGGATCACCTCGGCATAGTCTTCGGGCGTCGTGGCAAGGTCACCGGTCTTGGCGAGCTGGAACACCTCGCCCTCCGCCATGACGGCAGAGGCGGCCGAAAGGACGCCGAGTGCACCGATGTCGCCGGTTTCCACCATCATCATGAAGGCCTGGCCCAGGAGAAAGTCCCCCACCAGGATCGAGGCCTTATTGCCCCAGACCATGCGGGCCGCCGGCTTGCCGCGGCGCATGTCGCTCTCGTCGACGACATCGTCGTGGAGCAGGGTAGCATTGTGCATGAACTCCACGGCCGCCGCGAAATTGATGGCCGAGCCCGAACCCTTGCCGAACAGCTGGGCTGCGGCCACCGTCAGCATGGGGCGCAGGCGCTTGCCACCGCTCTCGATGAGGTAACGGGCCAGTTCGGGGACCATTTCCACGTGGGAGTCGGCGCGGCTCAGAATCAGGGCATTGACCTTGGCCATGTCGGCCTCGGTTGCCGACAGGAGCCGCTCGATCGGATTGGCTTCCGGCGCTTGTTTGATCTGCGTCAGAACTGACACTGTTGTTCCGTCCTCGTTTGCCGCTTGGCAAATGTGGTTGAGCCTGCTGCACGGGCGCATATAAGGTCACGCCAGACCGGCCACTAAGGGTGCGATGTCCCTAGACCAGCCTTCCGGCTTTGTAAAACACCATTCGGTAACGCGCGACGCCTTTTTGGGTGGTCGGCTCACTCTGTCGCAGCCAAGCCACGGTTTTCGCGCGGGGCTCGATAGCGTGCTGCTCGGGGCGGCAGTGCGGAAGGGTGTTAAGCGCCTACTGGACCTCGGATGTGGCGTTGGTACCGCGGGCTTCGTCGCGCTCAAGCACGAAGAGGCTGCAGACGCCACCTTGGTGGAGAAAAATGCCGACGCAGTTGAGCTGGCCCGCGAGAATGCCGCCGGGAACGGGCTTGCGGAGCGGACCACTATCCTTCAGCTCGATCTCATCACCAAAGGCGCGGAGCGCCGGGCGGCCGGACTCGCCGACAATGCCTTTGACAGCGTGATCGCCAATCCACCCTTCTTCACCGCAAATGCCGGGACTTTGGCCGCAGACAGTGGGCGAGCGGGCGCCCGTCACATGGACAAAACCAGCCTTGATCTGTGGATCAAGACTGCCGCGAGTTCGGCTGCTGCGGGTGGCGAGGTGATTTTCATCTATCCGGCCGAAAGCCTCGGTGCACTGCTGAGCAGTTTCGAGCAGCGCTTTGGCGCCATCACCCTGCTGCCGCTGACGCCGAGAGAGGGGGCGAGCGCCTCCCGCATCCTGATCCGTGGCATCAAGGGTTCCCGGGCGCCGCTGACGCTCTTGGCCAGCCGAACGCTTCATGGTGAAGGACGGGCCTTTGCTGCGGAGTTCGATGCGATATTTCGCGGCGAAGCGCGGCTCGTCTGGTAATCGCGCCCGAGCCGCCCTAAATCTGCGCAAAGCAAGAAGGATCGAGCATGGCCGCACCGACCACGCCGAAGCGCCACTGGCTGCAGCGTCTGCTGGGCCGCGGCAAGACCGTCATACCGGTTATTCGCCTGCATGGCGTCATCGCTGCCGAGCAGCGGCAGGGCCGCCTCAATATCGCGACGGTGGAGCCGCTGCTCAAGCGCGGCTTTTCGATCAAGTCGGCACCGGCCGTTGCCATCGTCATAAACTCTCCCGGCGGCTCGCCGGTGCAGAGCCGCCTCATTGCCAAGCGCATTCGAGACCTGGCCGAAGAACACGGCAAGCCGGTGCTGGTCTTCGTCGAGGATGCAGCCGCTTCAGGCGGTTACTTCATTGCCGTGGCTGGCAATGAGATCTTCGTCGATCCGAGCTCAATCGTCGGCTCCATCGGTGTCATCATGGCGGGCTTCGGCTTTGTGGGTGCGCTCGAAAAGCTGGGGATCGAGCGCCGCGTGCATACCGCCGGCAACAACAAGTCCACGCTTGATCCGTTTTTGCCGGAGAAGGCCAGTGATGTCGAACGCATCAAGCAGTTCGAACTCGATATCCATCAGGTGTTCATCGACTTCGTAAAACAGCGCCGGGCTGGCCGGCTCAGGGCCGATGACGAGGTTCTCTTCACCGGCGAATGGTGGACCGGCCTGCGCGGGGTCGAACTGGGGCTGGTGGACGGCATCGGCGACCTACATGGCACCCTGCGCGAGCGCTATGGCAAGGACATCGCCCTCAAGGTCATTGCACCCAAGCGACCCTGGTTCGGACTTCCCCGTTTAAGCTTTGGCGCAAACCTGAGCAGCGACCTGGCTGCCACGGTCGAGGACCGTATCACCTGGGGGAGGTTTGGCCTGTGATCTGGCGCGTACTCATCCTGGCCGTCGTCGGCTTTGCCATCTTCTGGGGCCTGCGCCGCATCTGGCGCGACTGGACCGGGCACTTCAACATGCAGGAACAGGAGCAGCGCCGGTTGCGCCGTGAACGCGACCTGCGGGAACGGGCGCAGCCCGGTGTCATCGACCTCAAGCGTGACGAGGACGGCACTTACCGCCCCGGCGACGACAATCATCGTTGACCGGTTCGGGCTGCCAAACTAGAGGTTTGTCCCGCATAGCAGGGACTGCCACATGACTGAACGCCCGCCACATATGGACCCCAAGAACTCGTTTCAGGGGCTTATCCTCACGCTGCAGCAGTTCTGGGCCGAGCAGGGTTGTGTCGTTCTGCAGCCCTATGACATGCAGATGGGGGCGGGTACCTTCCACACGGCGACGACTTTGCGCGCGCTTGGCCCTAAGCCGTGGAAGGCCGCCTATGTGCAGCCTTCGCGCCGGCCCAAGGATGGCCGCTATGGCGAGAACCCCAACCGGCTCCAGCACTATTACCAATTCCAGGTGATCCTGAAGCCGTCGCCGCCCGATATCCAGGAGCTCTACCTCCGCTCGCTTGCGGCGATTGGACTCGACGCCTCGCTGCACGACATCCGCTTTGTCGAAGACGATTGGGAGAGCCCCACGCTCGGTGCCTGGGGCCTGGGGTGGGAATGCTGGTGCGACGGCATGGAAGTATCGCAGTTCACCTATTTCCAGCAGGTGGCCGGCTTCGAGTGTTCGCCCGTTCCGGGTGAAATCACCTATGGCCTCGAGCGCCTCGCCATGTATGTGCAGGGTGTCGAGAACGTCTACGACCTCAACTTCAATGGCCGCACCGGCGACGACAAGGTCACCTATGGCGACGTGTTCCTGCAGAACGAGCAGGAATCGAGCAAGTACAACTTCGAAGTGGCCGACACCGAGATCCTGTTCCGCCACTTCGCCGATGCCGAAAACGAGTGCCGTGCCATCCTGGCCAAGAGCGCCGAGGGGAACCGGCACACCATGGCCATTCCCGCCTATGAGCAGGTCGTCAAGGCATCGCATAACTTCAACCTTCTCGATGCCCGTGGCGTCATCTCGGTGACCGAGCGGCAGAGCTATATCCTGCGCATTCGCGAACTCGCCAAGAGCTGCGGCGAGGCCTGGCTGCAGACGTCGGGTGGCGGCGTAGACTGACCTGTAGGTTTCGAAAGTAGCGCGACCGGCTGGACCTCCCGCTGCGCCGGCCGGCGCTGCCCATTGCGATTCTCCAACCTCGGTGTAAAGGTCCGCTCGCAAAGCCGTGAGCGCTTCAGGGAGCCCGCACCATGTTCGGTTGGATCATTCTTGCCGTTGTCGTTATCGCCGCACTTTATGCCGTCGCCTTGTACAACGGCCTCGTCAAGAACCGCCAGCTGGTGGAGGAGGGCTGGTCCGGCATCGACGTGCAGCTCAAGCGGCGCACCGACCTCATCCCCAATCTCTTGGAAACGGTGAAGGGCTATATGGCCCACGAGCGTGAGACGCTTGAAGCCGTCACCAATGCCCGCGCCGCTGCAACCAGCGCGGCGAATGGCACCCCCGAACAGCGTGCCGCTGCCGAAGGGCAGCTTTCGGCGGCCCTGGGCCGGCTGATCGCCACAGCGGAGGCCTATCCGGACCTCAAGGCCAACACCAATTTCCTGGAATTCCAGACCGCCCTGCAGACGGTGGAAGACGAGATCCAGATGTCGCGCCGCTACTACAACGGTGCGGTGCGCAACCTCAACGTCATGGTCGAGTCGGTGCCCTCCAACTTCATCGCTGGCCCGTTCGGCTTCCAGAAGGCGCAGTATTTCGAGCTGGAGAACGAAGCCGACCGGGCCGTTCCCAGCGTGAAGTTCAACTGAGGGCGGCACTTTGGACACTGCGCGTTTGGCAGCCCGTGGGCGCTCTCACGGAACTCTGCGCGCCCTGAGGCGCGTCCTTGCCGCCCTTGTTGCCTTCCTTGTCCTCGCCCTGCCAGTCCTGGCTCGGGAGGAGATCCGGCTCTTCACCTCCGACGTTGTCCTTCAGGTGGACGGCACGGCCGAGGTGACCGAGACCATCGAGATACGCGCCGAAGGGATCGAGATCAGCCGCGGCATCTACCGTGACATCCCGGTGATGATGCTGGGACGCGATGGCGGCAAGGTGCGGCCCGAGCTCGAGGTCAGCTCGGTGATGCGCGACGGCCAAGCCGAGATGTTCCGCGTCGAGCGCATGGGTGACTTCCAGCGCATCTGGATCGGCAATCCGAATGAGTTCATCAGCCGCGACGTCCACCGCTATGTCATTCGCTATTCGCTGACCCGGATGGCACGAGCGTTCGAGGACCACGATGAGTTCTACTGGAACGCCACGGGCAACTACTGGATATTCCCGATCCTTCACGCGCGGGCCAATGTGACACTGCCTGACGGAGCGGTGATTTCAAACCTTGCCGGCTATACCGGCGAAGTCGGCTCCAGCGAGCAGGCCGTCTCGATCCAGCGAACGTCAGATGCAACGGCCAGTTTTCGGGCCACGAGGGCGCTCGGGCCGGGGGAGGGGATGACCATCGCCGTCGCCTTCAACAAGGGCGTCGTTGCCTTTCCGACCGGGTTTGCCGCAGCGGGACAGCGACTGGGTGACCTGCGCGAGGTTATCCTGCCGGTGCTCGCGGCGCTGATCGCCATCGCCTACAATGCATTGGCCTGGTACCGCGTCGGGCGCGACCCGGAAAAGGGCGTGATCATCCCCCTGTTTCACCCGCCAAAGGGCTTCTCGCCGGCCTTGGTCAACTACGTGCATAACTGGGGTTTCGACAATTCCGGCTGGACGGCATTCACGTCGGCCATTTTCGACCTCGGCGTGCGAGGCCTCGTGGTGATCGACAACGCGGCGGGCAAGCTCAAGATCGCCGTGACCGGCAAGGAGCCTGAGGAGAAGCTCTCCTCGGGCGAGAAACTGCTGTTCGGCTACCTTACGGAGCGACAGACCGTCACCATCGACAAGGCTACCGGAACGGAGATCGCCAAGAAGCGCGGTGAATTCACCAGCGCCATCTCGAGCGAGAACCGTTCGGTCTGGTTCAAGAACAATACCGGCTATTCCGTCCTGGGCGTGGTGTTGGCGATCCTCCTGCTCGTGGGCATGGTGGGCATGGACGTGCTGACGCCCGACTGGCTGCTCGGATCGATCGTCCTGGGCGTTCTCGCCGGCATCGTCATCGGCACCATCAGCCGCTTCCGCCATGGCTTCAAGGTCCTCAGCTTCTTCGGCTTCTTCTGGGGTGCGATCGTGGTTTTCAACCTGGGCGGCATGCTGGTCGATACCTTCAGCAGCACCCAGGTCAATGTCGGCGCCATAGCGGCCATATCGATCGTGGTCATCACCATAAGCTTTGCGGTGCTGATGCGGGCGCCCACCCTCCAGGGCCGCAAGATCATGGACCAGATCGAGGGGCTCAAGCTCTATATCGAGACGGCGGAAAAGGAGCGGATGAACATGGCTGGTGCGCCACCCATGACCGTTGCCCGCTTCGAGCGTATGCTCCCCTTTGCCATCGCCCTGGGCGTCGAAAAGCCGTGGAGCAACCACTTCGAAGCGGAGCTGGAACGTCACGCTGTCGCTGACGCAAGGGCGGACTACCAGCCGCACTGGTATCGCGGCAGCGGCTGGTCGGGTTCCGCCTCCCAGACAGCGTCGAACATGACCAATGCCATCAGCGCTGCGGCAGCCAGCATGACGGCGGCCATGGTCGCGGCGCAGCCGGTGCAGGCAAGCTCGTCGGGCTTTGGTTCATCGGGCGGTGGTGGCGGTGGTTTTTCCGGCGGCGGGGGCGGTGGCGGCGGCGGTGGCGGCTGGTAATCCGCAATAGACATCCCGCCCCACCCAAGCTAAGCAATCCGCGCCTCCAAACCCTGGTAAGTCCATGCCCGAACTGCTGCTCGAACTGTTTTCCGAGGAAATCCCGGCCCGCTTCCAGCGCCGCGCCGCCGACGATCTCAAGAAGGCCGTGACCAATGCGCTGGTGGATGCAGGCCTGGTCTACGAGGGGGCCAAGGCATTCGTGACACCGCGCCGCCTGGCGCTCACGGTGACGGGCCTGCCCACCCGCTCGCCCGACACGAGCGAAGAAAAGAAGGGGCCGAAGGTTGGTGCGCCGCAGCCGGCGATCGACGGCTTCTTGCGCTCGGCCGGCCTTGCGTCGCTGGATCAGGCCAAGATCGAAAGCGATCCGAAGAAGGGCGACTTCTATGTGGCTCAGATCAAGAAACCGGGTGCCGAAGCGGTCACGCTCCTGTCGACCATCCTTCCCAAGATCCTGACGGATTTCCCCTGGGCCAAGTCCATGCGCTGGGGCCGGGGCAGCTTCAACTGGGTGCGCCCGCTGCGGGCCATCACCGCCACCTTTGGCAGCGAAAACGAAGAGCCGGTGGTCATTCCCTTCAGCTCCAACGAGCTTTCTTCCGGCCAAACCACCTTTGGCCACCGTTTCCTGGCGCCCGAAGCCATTCGCGTGCGCCGCTTCGACGACTATGTCGAGGCGCTGGAGCGCGCCAAGGTGGTGCTGGACATCGACCGGCGCAAGGACATCATCCGCACCGACGCCGAGCACCTGGCCTTCGCCCAGGGGCTGACGGTGATCGGCGACGAAGGCCTGCTGGAAGAGGTGGCGGGCCTGGTCGAGTGGCCGGTCGTGATGATGGGCTCCTTCGATCCCGCCTTCCTCGAACTGCCCGAGGAAGTGATCATCGCCACCATCCGCGCCAACCAGAAATGCTTCTGCCTGCGCGATGCGAGTGGCAAGCTGGCGCCCAACTTCATCATCACCGCCAACACGGTGGCAACGGACGGTGGCGCCGTGATCGTTGCGGGCAACGAGCGCGTCATCCGCGCGCGGTTGAGCGATGCCATGTTCTTCTACAATGGCGACCTGGCGCTGCCGCTCGAGCACGGGCTGCCCAAGCTCGAAGAGACGGTGTTCCATGCCAAGCTTGGATCGCAGTTCGCGCGCGTCGAGCGGCTGGTGAAGCTTGCCGGCGAGATCGCGCCGCAGGTCGGCGCCGACCCGGAACGTGCCAAGCGGGCTGCCATGCTGGCCAAGGCCGATCTCACCACCGGCATGGTCGGTGAGTTTCCCGAGCTGCAGGGCCTGATGGGCCGCTACTACGCCGCGGCGCAGGGTGAGCCGGCCGATATCGCCACGGCCGTCGAGATGCACTACAAGCCGCTCGGCCCGACCGACAAGGTGCCCACCGAGCCCGTGTCCATCGCCGTGGCGCTGGCCGACAAGCTCGACCTCCTGACCGGCTTCTGGGCCATCGACGAGAAGCCCACCGGCTCCCGCGATCCCTTTGCGCTCCGCCGCGCGGCTCTGGGCGTGATCCGCATCATCACGGAGAACGGGCTGCGCTTCCCGCTTAATGTGGAGGTCGATCTCCTTGCCTTCTTTCATGACCGCCTCAAGGTGTCACTGCGCGATGCCGGGGCGCGGCATGACCTGGTGGATGCGGTCATCTCGGCCGAAAGCAATGACATTCTCCAGATCACGCAGCGCGCCGAAGCCCTATCGGCCTTGCTGTCATCGGCGGATGGTCAAAACCTTCTGGCCGGGTACAAGCGCGCCGCCAACATCCTGGCCGCTGAAGAAAAGAAGGACGGACGCAGCTTTGCCGGTGCCATCGAGCAGGATGCGTTGAAGCTGCCGGAAGAAACGGCGCTGGCCTTCTCCGTGGACGCTGTGCATGCGGCTGTCGCCAATCACGTGGCCAAGGACGACTACAAGGGCGCCATGGCGGAACTGGCAACGCTGCGGGCCCCAGTGGACAGCTTCTTCACCGCCGTGCTCGTCAACGACGCCGACCCCGCGGTACGCATCAACAGGCTGAACCTCCTGGCGCGCCTGCGCGATACCATGCACCTGGTTGCCGACTTCAGCAAAGTTGCTGGCTAGGGAACTCCCACCCATCGAGGCAGTTAGCTAACCAGTGTCCATGGCAGGGGAATAGCTCATGAGTGTCGGCTTGCTGGCCCTGCTCGATGATGTCGCCGGTATCGTGAAAGTGGCGGCAGCATCGCTCGACGACATTGCGGGCCAGGCAGCGAAGGCCGGCGTCAAGGCCGCAGGGGCGGTCATCGACGACGCCGCGGTGACGCCGAACTATGTTCACGGCTTCAAGGCCGACCGCGAACTGCCCATCGTCGGCAAGATCGCCTGGGGCTCGATCAAGAACAAACTGCTGTTCCTGTTGCCAGCGGCCTTGCTGCTGAGCCTCTTTGCGCCCTGGCTGATCACGCCACTGCTGATGATCGGCGGCGCCTACCTTTGCTATGAGGGCGCCGAGAAGGTCTTCCACGCACTGGCGCCCCACAGCGCCGAAGCGCATGAAGCAGGACTCGAGCCCGCAGCCGTCGATCCGCAGAGCCTCGAAGACCAGAAGGTCGCGGGCGCGGTGAAGACGGACTTCATCCTTTCTGCCGAGATCATGACCATTGTCCTGGCCGCCATCGAAGTGCCGGACTTCTGGACCCGTGCCGCCATCCTCGCCGTCGCGGGGGTGGGCATCACCGTCGCCGTCTATGGCGCAGTCGCCCTGATCGTGAAGGCCGATGACTTCGGGCTGTGGACGGCAACGCATGCCCGTACCGGTGCGGGGCGCGGTATTGGGCGCGGCATCGTCAAGGCAATGCCTGTCTTCATGCAGATCCTGAGCGTTATCGGCACCGCCGCAATGACCTGGGTGGGTGGCAGCATCGTTGCCCATGGGCTCTATGAATTCGGCCTGGACGCACCCGAACACATCATTGAGGCGGCTGCGCATTGGGCCGAACATACATTCCCGGCGATTGCAGGTTTTGCCGGATGGTTCGCCACGGCCTTTGTCGACTTCTTCTTCGGCTTGGCCTTGGGGGCCCTGCTGATTCCGGTGGCCGGCTATGTGATTTCGCCCGCCTGGAAGGCGATCAAGCATGTGCTGCCCAAGCGCGCAGCCAAGGCATCGTAACGGTCAGGCCTTGACCTTGAACGGCGCCATGCCATCGCGCGCCAGTTGATCCGCCCGCTCGTTGAGGTCATGCCCGGCATGGCCCTTTACCCAGCGCCAGTCTATCTGGTGGCGCTTGGTCGCCTCGTCGAGCGCCTGCCATAGCTCCATGTTCTTGACCGGCTTCTTGTCGGCGGTCTTCCAGCCATTGCGCTTCCAGCCATGGATCCAGCCCTGGACGCCGTTCTTGACATATTGGCTGTCGGTGTGGAGTTCGACTTCACAGGGGCGCTTCAGCGCGTTGAGCGCCTCGATGGCAGCCGTGAGCTCCATCTTGTTGTTGGTGGTGAGGGCCTCGCCGCCCTTGAGTTCCTTGGTATGCTCGCCGAACTGCAAAATTGCGCCCCACCCGCCCGGGCCGGGATTCCCGGAGCAGGCACCGTCGGTGTGAATGACGACCTTGTCGCTCAACGCGCGACGGCCGCTTCGATGGTGCGCAACTCGCGCGGGATGTTGAAGGCGATGTTCTCCCGCGCCGTTACCCGCGCCTCGACCTTGATGTCGTAGCGCTGGGCGAAGGCTTCGATCACCTCGTCCACGAGCTTTTCTGGCGCAGAGGCGCCAGCCGAGACGCCAAGCGAGCGGATACCGGCGAAACGGTCCCAGTCGATCTCCGAGGCACGGTCGACCAGCATGGCGATCTTGCAGCCCGAGCGCTCCGCGACCTCGACGAGCCGCAGCGAATTGGAGGAGTTCGGTGAGCCCACAACGATCATGGCGTCCACCTCCGGCGCCACGGCCTTGATGGCCTCCTGCCGGTTCGTGGTGGCGTAGCAGATATCTTCCTTGTGCGGCCCGGCGATGGAGGGGAAGCGCGCCTGCAGCGCCGCCACGATCTCTTTGGTGTCATCGACCGATAAGGTGGTCTGGGTCACGAAGGCGAGGTTTTGCGGGTCGCGGGGCTGGAAAGCCATGGCGTCGGCCACAGTCTCGATGAGGCTGATCGAACCGGGCGGGAGCTGTCCCATCGTGCCGACGACTTCGGGGTGTCCTTTGTGACCTATCAGGACGATGTCATGGCCCTCGGCATGATGCCGCTGTGCCTCCACATGCACCTTGCTGACAAGCGGGCAGGTGGCATCGAGGAAAAACATGTTGCGGCTTTTGGCGTCCGCCGGCACCGATTTGGGCACGCCATGGGCGGAAAACACCACCGGTGCGTCAGTGTCTGGAATTTCGCTCAACTCTTCGACGAAGACGGCGCCTTTGTCGCGCAAGCCGTCGACCACGTATTTGTTGTGAACGATGGCATGGCGCACATAGACCGGGGCGCCATACTTTTGCAGCGCGAGTTCCACGATCTGGATGGCACGATCGACGCCTGCGCAAAATCCGCGGGGGGCGCAGAGCAGAATGTCTAGTTGTGGCCGCTTTTCCATATCAGTCAGATGCTTTCGCCGCTCCGGCAAGTCAAGTCTTGTTGCAGCAATCGGGCCGCACAGGCATTATGCAGTTACAATCATGGCAAGGACTTAACGGTGAGTTTGGCGCAGGAAATGTTCGCGATCGCCCCCGCTTCGGGCAAGGCGAACCTGTCGGCCAGCCAGTTGAAGCTCCTGAGCGGCAAGGCGCGCTGGATCTTCCGCGTCGGTGAAGCGGGTTTTCCCACCGTACCGACAATTGCCCTTACCCGTGCCGCCTGGGACGCGCTGCAGACGGAGCGCAGCAAGAAGGATATTCGCCTCCGCACGCATTGGATCGCCTGCCTGTTCAAGCTGGTGGATCGCGATGGCACGCCGCCTTCGCTTGTGGTGCGAACGTCGGCGGCGCTGCACAATGGCGGCCTGGCACCTGCCAAGCTTGGCATTCCGGCACCCGCCAGCCCCGAAGACTCGGTGGATCCGACGCGGCCTTTGGCCAAGGCGATCAAGAACGCTTTCGAGAGCTATGGCTTCAGCCCCGGCTGGAGCGGCCGCGCCGATGAAGACCGTGCCAAGCAGATCGTGCTCGTGCAGGCTGCGGCTCCCGGCGAGATCGAGCAGTTTCTGACGCGCAACGCCCTGACGGGAGCGCTCGGACCCGCGCCGGTGAATGGAGCGCCTTTGCCGCGCCTGCCGGCATCGGTCGATGCGCTGGTGGCGCTCGTCGATGCCAAGGCCGGCCGGCACATGTGCTGCACCGTTGCCATCAATCGCGGCGAAGTGGTCTTCCTGTCGGCGCGCCCCTCCCAGGTTCCGGCGGCGGCTGAGCTCGAGGCAGCGGTCGATCGGGTGGATCGCAAGATCTGGACCGCGCAAAACGCCGTGTCCCGCGTCGATCCGCACCGGTTGGCGCAACTGCTCCACCCACGGCTCAAGTCCAGTGAGGGTGCCGCACCCGTCGCGGTGGGCCTGGGCGTATCGCCCGGCGCGGCCAGTGGCCCGATCGTGTTCAACCCCGACGATGCCGCGCGGCTGCGTGCGCGTGGCAAGCACTGTATCCTGGTGGTCAACGAGACCGGACCGGCCGATATCGAAGGCATGCGCGCGGCGACGGGCATTCTGACGGCGCGCGGTGGCATGTCGAGCCATGCCGGCGTTATTGCGCGCATTACGGGCAAACCCTGCGTCGCGGGGGTGCGGACGCTGTCGGTCGACACCAACGAAATGGTGTGCCGGATCGGGGATCGCGAGTTTCGCAGCGGCGATCGCCTCACCATCGACGGCAACGATGGCTCGGTCTATGCCGGCATGCTGCCGCTGACCCAGCCCCATATCGGCGGCGCTATCGGGCGCCTGCTGAACTGGTCCGACGCAAGCCGCACCATCGCCGTTCGCACCAATGCCGAGACGGTCGAATCGGCGCGGACGGCACTGAGCTTCGGGGCCGAGGGTATCGGCCTTGCGCGCAGCGAACACATGTTCTTCTCGCCCGAGCGCATGGTGGCGCTGCGGCGCGTTATCTTGAGCGAGGACGAGGACGATCGCAGCCGGGCGGTCAACGGCCTCGTGGACTACCAGACGGGCGACTACCAGGCACTGTTCTCGACCATGAACGGCGCGCCGGTGACAGTGCGCCTGTTCGATCCGCCGCTGCACGAGTTTCTCCCGCGCAGCGACGAAGAGATCGAAGAAACCGCCGCCTCGCTGGGCCTCGCCGTCCGCGCCCTGCGGTTGCATCTGGAACGGATCGCCGAGATCAACCCCATGTTGGGCCATCGCGGGGTGCGGTTGGCAATCACCTATCCCGAGATGCTGCAGATGCAGATGCAGGCGCTGATGGCCGGGGTGCGCGCCGCCAGTGAAACCCAGAACGAGCCTGTCTCGGTCGAAGTCATGGTGCCTTTCGTCTCCACCGCGAGCGAGGTGGCCTGGGTGCGCGATCGGGTGAACACCATCGTCGCCAATTCCGGACTGTCGCGGACAGAGCGGGTGAAATTCTCCTTCGGGACAATGATCGAACTGCCCCGCGCCTGCCTCCGCGCGGGGGACATTGCCCATATGGTGGATTTCTTCTCCTTCGGCACCAACGACCTGACGCAGACGACCTTCGGCATTTCCCGGGACGATGCCCCGACATTCCTCGCCGCCTATCAGCGCAAGGGTGTCTATGAGCGCGATCCCTTCGTGACCATCGACGAAAAGGGCGTTGGAGAGATGATCTCCATTGCCATCGAACGGGGCAGGGCAGCCAATCCCGGGCTCAAGATCGGCATCTGCGGCGAACATGCGGGCGATCCGGCTTCGCTCAAGTACTTCGCCGGTCTGGGTGTCGACTATGTCAGCTGTTCGCCCTACCGTGTTCCCGTGGCTAGGCTGACGCTGGCGCAGGCATCTGCTTAAATTACAAAGGACAATCCCCATATAGTGGGGGTGCCGGACGTTCGGCAGGGGAGGACAAGCTCACGTGAAGTATTTGCCAGTGCTGGCGCTGTTGCCGATCCTTGCCGTTCCTGTCCCCGCCGCCTTGGCGCAGCAAGATGCGAGGCAATGCACGGCTATTGCGGCGGACGCAGAGCGGCTGGCCTGTTTCGATGCCGCTTTCGCCACCGCTGATAGGGCAAATGGCGAAGCTTCGATCGTGCTGGAGTCGCAACAGCTCATCCCTGCCCGCCCGACTGGCCGGGCTCCCGCAACCATCACGATCGCTTGTACGGACGAGATTCTGAGCGTGGCCTTTGCCTTTGCCGGCAACACGATTTCAGCGCTAGGGCGGGATGCGGGCTTAACCTGGCAGCTCGACCTCGGCACACGCACCAGCCGCACGCTGCCGGTGGATGAAAGCAACACGGCCTTGCTGCTCGACAATACGCGCGACGCGCTGGCCTTCCTGCGCAGCCTCGAGGGCGCCAACAACCTGACCGTGCGGGTGACGCCTGCCAGCTCGCGAACCCTGTCCGTGCGCTACGAATTGGCACCGCTGCGTGAACTCGTTGCGCCGGTGCTGGCGGCCTGTGGCGTCTAAACGGCTGACAGCTGCGACAAATTCGCCCTTCACATTTCTGCCCGCTGCGCGCCATGGTTAACCCATTGCTGCGCCGCAAAGCTTGTTTACCCGCTGCTAACCCTAATCATACATCATCACGAACGTCGGCATTTTAGCGTCACTTTCGCCGATCAGTAGTTTTGTTGCGTATTGTTGAGTAGCGTTTATGGCTTATTCCCACCGGCCGGTGGCGCAGTCGCGCCCGGTCAGAGCGGTTCGCCGGCATACCTTCACCAGGCTTCTGGCGTTGGGTTTGTTTTGTGGGCTGAGCTATGCAGGCTTCACCAGCGGCGCCTTGGGGCCTGCTGCAGATCTGGCCGAAACGCTCCCTCCCAACGTCAACCTTGTCAGTGCCAGTCTCTCGCCGGCGCCCGCCGAGCCGGCTGCAGCTCAATCCTTCGAGCACCTGTTCGAAAGCGCCAGCTTCACCGGCCCCAACCGTGCCGAGAAGGTGGACCGCAAGCGGCCGCCGGTTGATCTTGTGGCCTTCTCCCGCAGCTTCGAAAAGGAGCGCGTGCGCATCGCCTCGCTCCGCGGCGACGATGCTTCTGCGCTCGGTCAGTCGCAAGTGGCCACGGTGGACTTCCCCGCGACCGGTGACGTGGAATACGGGCCGCGCATGTCGGTGGCCTCCATCGATCCAAGCGCGGCTGCGGCGCTGGACGCTATCGCCGGCATTGCGCCCACCACTGGTTCCCCGCTCCCGGCCATGGCGTCCGAACAACTCGCCTATGCTCGCGCCAATGCCCCCGTCACCGGCGGTTTCGCCACGGGAACACCGGTTGCCGCGTCTGACAAGGAATTGTGGTGCCTTGCCACTGCAGTCTATTTCGAGGCGCGTGGCGAGAGCTATCGTGGCCAGGTCGCGGTGGCGCAGGTCGTGATGAACCGGGTCAAGGATCGCCGCTATCCCGATACGATCTGCGGTGTCGTGTTCCAGAACCAGCATCGGCGCAATTCCTGCCAGTTCTCCTTTGCCTGCGACGGTATTCCCGAAACCATTTCCGACCGCACTGCCTGGGCTCAGGCCGAGGACATCGCCAAGCGCTACGCCGCCGGTGAGCTTTACCTGACCGAAGTGGCTGATGCGACGCACTACCACGCCACCTATGTGCGTCCCGCCTGGGCTCCGCGCATGACCAAGGTGACCCAGGTCGGCCTGCACGTCTTCTACAAGTTCAAGCGCGGCTGGCTGTTCGGCTAGTCGCGCCAGGCGCGGCTGTAGATAAAGGAATCAGCGCTGCGGGTGACAAAGCGCGACCAGTGCCCGTTGCTCCAGAAGGCAAACTGGTTGCCGGCCGCTTCGACCGGCTTCACCGCGATGCCCGGATACTGGACATGCGGCGAGAACATCGCGTCGCTGGAATAGGTACCCGTTTCTGTCGTGGTGATCGTGACATAGCTGACCGAGCCGCCTTCGATCTTCTTGATGCGCGTGGTGGAAAGCGGCGTGGTGGCGACGCTCGCGTCGTAGTCGACGGCGTATTCACGCCCCTCGAACTTCACCAGCCTGGAGGGATCGAAGCCGGCGGGTGCTTCGTCGGCGAAGGCTTCAATAACCATACCCGGCCCGATGGCGGCAAGCGCGGTGGCGCAGGCGGCGCCCAGGAACATGCCCATCAGCATATGGCGGCTTGGAAGATTCATCGCATGCGTCCCGAAATGAAGCGAATGGTTTCATCCTGTTAACGGATCAGAAACCATAATCGATCGGAAGGCGCAAAGAACAAGTCGGGTTAGGGTTAATACCCCCAGCTTAAGTGTTGGCAGCTAAACGGAAATTGCTTCGAAGGCGGCGACGAAGCGATCGTGAGCTTCGCGCGTCGGCCATGGCCGGATGAGGCGATCGAAGGCGTCGACGTCAAAGGCGGGGAGGCTCGGTTCGCCAAATAGCCGCCGCGCCTCGGTTTCTTCGAAACCGGCGAGGTGGATGGCTTCGAAGAAGGCCGATTCGCGGTCAGCCTTTTTGATCAGCTTCGCCAGGGCGGCGGAGGTGGTGGCCGGGAGGCTGAAGCGCAGGTAAATGGCGGACAGCAAGCGATTTTCCACGTCCTTGTAGTTGCCGCCCATGGCCGCTTTAAACGGGGAAATGATGTCGCCCATGACATATTCGGGCGCGTCGTGCAGCAGGGCCTGCGCCTGCATCACCGGATCGCAATCGGGGTTGTGGGCGCGAAAGATTTCCAGCACCAGGACGGAGTGCTGGGCGACGGAAAATGGGTAGTCGCCAGCGGTTTGGCCGTTCCAGCGCGCGACGCGGGCCAGGCCATGGGCGATGTCGGAGAGCTCCACATCCATCGGCGATGGGTCGAGAATATCCAGCCGCCGCCCCGACAACATGCGTTGCCAGGCGCGTGCACTTGCGCGTGCCATTATGCCCCCAGATGCTACCGATACGCTATCACTCTGCTAGCGGCAGAATTAGCAGCCCGCCACGATTCGCGACACGCCCGCGGTGGGGCGATCGCTACTCGTCTGCTGCAACGTCGCCGAAGGAATAGGTAGCCCACTGGGGCAGGGTCAGTGTGACGGTAGCGTCGCCGATGGTGACCGCGGTGGGGTGGGTGATGCGGTCGAGGCGAATAATGGCGACGGCCTTGCCCTCTACCACGTGGCCAATCTGACCGGCCTCCCGGCCGCCGGCGATGACCGCGGCACCGGCCGGAGCGGTGACGCCGGACACGATCACCGGACGACGGCGGGCGGTGCCGCGGTGCTTCATGCGGCTGACCACTTCCTGGCCGACATAGCAGCCTTTCTTGAAGTCGATCCCCTCGAGAAGGTCGAAGCCGATGTCATGGGCAAACGTGTCGTTGGTGGGGAAGTCGTTGCCCTGGTGGGCGATGCCGGCCGCGATGCGCGAGAGGTGATAGGGCGTGTCATGCGTGTTCCAGGCGCTGGCTTCCTCGACCGGAGCGATGACGTGCCAGCCAAGCTGCACCGGACCGAGGCGATTGCTGAAGGTCAGGGGCTCGGCGCCTTGTTCGGCGGAAAAGCCGACGCGGTGCGTCTCGCGCAGATCATCGATCACCACCTGTGAGCGCAGCCGGTACATTTTTATGCGCTTGAAGAAGTCATCGGCGACCGACTGGTGCACATCGAGATAAAGGCCGTCGGCAGCGTGAGCCGCGAGACCTTCGGCGAGGATTTTCCCCTGCGGCGACAGCAGGGCCCAGGCTGCCGCGACGGGGCTCTCCCCGACCGGCACCTGTCCGGTCACCACGTCGTTGAGCAGCTTGTGCGCGTCCGGCCCGGAGAAGCGGAACAGGGCACGGTCGGCGCGCAGATAGATGGTCATGGTCTTGCCTCGCAAAGCGCCTGTCGCCTATGTCGTGTTTAGCAATGCTTTGAATGCTACAGGGACCGCAGAGATGGCGCAGTACGATACCATTTTCAAGAACGCCACCGTGGTCAACCAGGATGGCGAAGGGCGCGCTGACATTGCAGTGCGCGATGGCCGGATCTTGGCGCTGGGCGAAGTGGGCACCGATGCCGATGAGATCGTGGACTGCACGGGTTTGCACATCCTGCCTGGCGTCATCGACACCCAAGTGCATTTTCGGGAACCAGGGCTGACGCATAAGGAGGACCTAGAATCAGGCTCCCTGTCGGCGGTGATGGGCGGGGTGACGGGCGTGTTCGAAATGCCCAATACCAATCCGCTGACCACGACGCGCGAGACCTTCGAGGCCAAGATCGCCGCGGGCACCAACCGCATGCATTGCGACTTCGCCTTCTATATCGGCGGCACGCATGAGAATGTCGATCAACTGGCGGAACTGGAGCGGCTGCCCGGTTGCGCCGGCGTCAAGGTGTTCATGGGCTCGTCCACCGGCTCCCTGCTGGTGCAGGACGACGCTGGCGTCGAGGCGATCCTGCGGGCCATCTCGCGACGCGCCGCCTTCCACTCGGAAGACGAATATATGCTCGAGGAGCGCAAGCGCCTGCGGGTCAAGGGCGATCCGTCCAGCCACCCCGTCTGGCGCTCGCCCGAGGTGGCGATGAGCTGCACGACGCGCCTGGTCAACCTGGCGCGCAAGACGGGCAAGCGCATCCATGTGCTCCATATCTCCACCAAGGAAGAGATCGTCTACCTTGCCGGCCACAAGGACGTGGCGAGCGTCGAGGTGACGCCGCACCACCTGACGCTGGACGAGACGGCCTATGAGCGGCTGGGCACCTATGCACAGATGAACCCGCCGGTGCGCGACAAGGCGCATCGCCAAGGCATCTGGGCAGGCGTCAGCAATGGCGTGGCCGATATCCTCGGCTCCGACCATGCGCCCCATACGCGTGCGGAGAAGGATCGCCCGTATCCGGAGTCCCATTCCGGCATGACGGGGGTGCAGACCTTGGTGCCGATCATGCTGGACCACGTCAATGCCGGCCGTCTCAGCCTGCAGCGCTTCGTCGACATGACCAGTGCCGGACCGAACCGCCTGTTCGGCATCGCCAACAAGGGCCGGATCGCCGTCGGTTATGATGCCGACCTGACCGTGGTCGACCTCAAGCGGCGCGAGACCATCACCAATGACTTGGTAAAGTCGCGGGCCGGCTGGACACCCTATGACGGCGTCGAAGTCACCGGCTGGCCGGTGGGCACGGTGGTGCGTGGCCAGCGGGTAATGTGGCAGGGCGAGCTGGTAACCGCCGGAACCGGGCAGCCCATGCGGTTCCTGGAAGCGCTTTAGTGACGGGTCGCAATCTCGTCGCGAGGCCGCTTTAGATTGGCGGCAATTGTTGCCACAGCTGAGATCGTCATCCTCGGGCTTGACCCGAGGACACTGCACTTGTCGATGGTGCTGCAAGTGAAGAGCCCTCGGGTCAAGCCCGAGGGTGACGCGCGGTGGGAGGGGTTCAATGGTCAAGGTGGCCTATTTCGACGGTGCAGAGCTCGTCTTCGACACCGAGGAGGACCTCGATGAACACAAGACTGCAGCCGCCGTCGAAGCTTTCCTCGCGCTGACGGCGGGGGATCGCATCAAGGACACGCGGCACGTCTACGCTTACTACAAGGACGTCCACGAGGCCACCGATGGTCAGGACTGGCTGGATGAAGAAATGGGCGTACCAGCGACGCCCGAAGCCATCTGGTCACACGTTCAGCCCGGCATGTTGGGCATCTGGCATGGCTATGGCGAGGATGAAAGCGTCTATGTCTTTGCCGAGTGCAACTGTGATTGGGACGTGGAACACGGGCTGCTGCTGGTCTGGCGCGACGGCAAGGTGCTCAACAAGGCAGGTGAGTTCGACGGCCACCCCACCAATGCCAACGCCTACGGCGACGAGACGCTGAGGGATGTGGTCTACCACGCGTCCAACCCAGCCTGGTCGACCAGGCTCGACGACTAGCGCCAGCTGGTGGCCGGAACCTTGATGCGGAACAGATCGGTGCCGCCGCGGACGTAGTTGTAGCGCATGGCGATGATCGAGCCATCGTCGTACCAGAACGGATCGGAGAAGCCGTTGACGACCGGCACGGTCAGAACGTGCTTGCCCTCGGTGTGGTCCCAGACCTCGAGCGTTGAGCTGACCTGACCCCACCGGTCTGGGCAGTCAAAGACCGCGGCGATACGCTTGCCGTCCGGGCTGAAGGCAAGATCGATGAAGTTGTAGTGGCAGCCCGAGCGGAGACTGGCGCCCAGTAGCTGGCCGGGACGATCCTCAAGCCCCACTGCATAGACCCGCAGGCCCACAAAGGGCGTAGCATAGGCATGATCAAGTGCCTGGGCGAAGGTGGTTCCATCGGGACTATAGGCCAGGGTCAGCCCCTGCTGGAACAGTGGACCAAGCTCATTCCAATTGACCGGCTGTGGCACCTGCGACACGGAAAGGTCATAGGCTGCGGCCAGAGCCGGGCTGGCCAGTTCGCCCAGAATGGCGTCGGGATGCAGTAGCAGGCGGCCACGCGCGTCGAAGGCCATGTAGCCCGGCAGTCCGCCCATATCCTCGGCAATAAAGCCACCCTGCCGGTCAAAGACGCTCAATTGGTGCCGCCGTCGCCCCTCACGGAACGACTGCTGGACGGCAACCTGCTCCCCGTCGGGGCTGACCGCGATGCCCAGCGGGTGGGTCTCGACTGGGTTATCCCGCAGCACCGTCTCGCTGATGACAGGACCACCCGTGGCGGGGATTTCCACCAGCCTTATGGCATTGCTTGAGTCGCCTTCGTCGGCACCAAGCGCCACCAGCAGATTGCCATTGGGGAGTCTTGCAGCCCCGCCCACATCGCCCGTGATCAGGTGCGTGCATGAGCCACCGCCGAGCAGCCTGCCGGCGGGCTCGCACGGCCAGAAGGCGCCTTCGCCCCAGAAGTAGACGAGGGCGCCCACAAGCAGCAGCCCAAGCAAGACAATGCCGGTGATCGCCTTCCGCATCGCAGTTCCTCGCAATTGCACCACTAGATTCGCCGGAGGATGACACCTTGGCGCGGAAATGCATTTGCGGGAATGGCTTTGGAGGTTTGATGACGGTGACGGGGAGTGTGGACGCCCAAGGCGGCCCCTGCCACGGCGTCATCCTTGCGCAGGCGGGAATTGTTGGGTTGCGCTCGATCGGCCAGAAAGAAGAGTGGATCCCCGCTTTCGCGGGGATGACGTCGGGGTTGTTTGTCGTGGGGCCTACACCCAGACGCTTACTCAAGCGTGCCGAGCACCTCGTCCATCTTGGCGATGAACCTGGGCCAGGAAGCGCTGGCGCCGTTGAAGGCTTGCTGCTGGTCGGCGCGGAAGCCGGCCTGTTCCATGCGCAGGTGGGTGCCGGTGGAAGTCGGCGTCAATGTCCATGTGACTACGCTTTCGAGGCCGTAAGCGTCCCACTTGTAGGCGAGCGTCCGGTGTGGCTCGACCTCGATCACCTGGCAATCAACGCCACCCCAGTCGGCGGAAAAGCGGAAGCTGTGGCCGGTCTCGGGCTTGAAGTCGCTCTTCATGCCGATCCAGTCCTCGATCAGATGGGGCTGGGTCAGGGCGCGCCAGAGCTTTTCGGGCGGATGGGTGAAGTCGCGTTCGACGATGACGGAGCGGCGTTCGGTTTCGGTCATCCTTGATCCTCCAGTGTTTCAGAAATCGTGCGACAGCGGCAGCTGGGCGGCCTGCCGCACCCAGTCGGCGAACTGCCTTTCATCGATGGCATCGCCCTCGTAGATATCGAGGTAGCGGACGTGCTGCTGCTTGGAGGTGCCCGGCGGCACCGGATCGAGCGCTGCCCCGTGAAAGAAGGAGACCTTCACGTAGCGGGTGAGGCAGTGGAAACCGAGAAACCAGCCATCGTCGATGCCATAAAAGGGCGTGTTCCAGCGCACCGCTTTCCTTACCCCCGGCAGGGCTTCGGAGATGATCCGGTCGAGCGTTCTGCCGACCTCCTGCTTCCAGCCGGGCATGGCGGCGATATAGTCCTGCACCGGACCGTCGCCATCGCCCTTGGGGATCTGCGGATTGCCGCCTGACAGCAGCACGACGTCCTTGGTCATTGGTCCATCCTCCCGAGCAGGTCTTCCAAGCGGTCCAGGCGCTTTTCCCAAAAATTGGTCATCTCTGCCGTCCAGTCGGTGAGCGGCGCGAGGGCGTCGATGCGGGCGCGATAGTGGGTGTTGCGGCCTTCCTGGCGGTCTTCCACAAGGCCCGCCTGACGCAGGAGGCCGAGGTGTTTGGAGACCACCGGCTGGGAAACGCCTGCGCCCTTGGTCAGGGCACCGACCGTGGTTTCGCCGTCGCGGCAGAGGCGCTCGAAGAGCTTGCGCCGGGTTGGGTCGGCGAGGGTCTTGAAGATGATGTCTGGCGCGGGTGACATGAATACATATCCGGTCGGCTATGGGTTGATGTATAGTTGAATGGCTATGGGTTTGTCAAACGGACAATTGCCGAGCGTCCCTCGGGGTTGAGCCGAGGGGGCTGCACTATTCGAGCGCTGTGAAGTGAAGAGCCCTCGGGTCAAGCCCGAGGGTGACGTCTGGTGGATTGGGTGACGCCTGGTGACAGAAAAGCAAAGGGGCAGCGTATGCAGCCGCTGCCCCTGATGACCGGTTGGAGGCCGGAACTATTGCAGGATGCGTTCGAGATTGTATTCGCCGCAGCGGACGCGATCGGGCAGGAGCGCGATCAATTCGGCCGTGGCTTCATCTCCATGCATCTTGACGAAGGTGGCAAGCGCCGCGAACAGGGATGCATGGGCCAGGGCGGCGGTATGGACGCCGTCGTCTTCGGCCACATTCCAGGCTTCTGCCAGGTATTCGAGCGCCAGCTGCCGCTCCCCCTGGTCGCGGTCAAACACGGTATGGCCCGAGGCGGGCGCAAACATGGTTTTGCTCGTCGTCATGCCATCGGGGGTAGCACGGGCAAATGTGGCAGGCGCGGAGGAAGTAACCCGAAGGTTAACATTGTATGCGCAAGTGCGGCGGCCGCTTTAACGGTCGTTAAGCCTATTCGGCGAAGCGCGTATGGATGTCGCGGGCGGTCCGTTCGGCTTCGCTGAGGAGACGCGTCAGCGCCTCGCGGGCGGACGGTGTGCAGGCGCGGTGGAAGCGGGCATAGGCGGTGTAGCCGACGTTGAAAGCGCCGGCCAGGCGCTGGCGCCGGTCCTCATCGGGTTCATCGAGATTGATCAGCTCGCCCATCTGCGCGCGCCAGTCCTCGCTGGCAGAAGTGCAGAGCGGCTGGAGGAAATAGAGGCTGCCCATGATCTCGGCGAGCCGCTCCATCTGCCGCTGATAGGGCGGGTCGATCGCCAGCGCCGGCACGGCGGCGGGCACGAGCAGGAGGACGGCAAGGAGGATGCGGAGGCGGATCATGGCCGATCTCTATCAGCTTTGCCCCAAAACTGCGAAGGCTCTCGCCAACACTTCATCGAGCCGGCTGGTGGTGCGCAGGGCGGGGAGGGCGGAGGGGTCCATCCACTTGTGGTCGGCGATCTCGTCGGAGGCGAGGATCTGGCCGGAAAAGTCGCGCGTGGCGAAGATGGCCAGGCGGAAGGTGCCGTCGCGGCCCAGCGGTTGCACCATGACGGGGCGCGGATTGCGGATGGAAAGGGCCAGCTCCTCGCGGACCTCGCGAATGGCGCATTGCTCGATAGTCTCGCCCGGCTCGATGCGGCCGCCGGGCAGGGTCCACAGGTGCTGGTAGGGGGCATAGGCGCGCTTGATCAGCAGGACCTTGCCCTCGCGCACGATGGCGACGCTGGCGGCGTTGGGCGGGAGCTCGGTCACTTGGAGACTCATTTGCGATTCGTGTTTCCACACACTACCTGTGCAGTGTTGATGGAGGAGTAAACCCGATGTGCGGACGCTATGCCTCGACGCTGCCGCCCGAGATGATGGTGGAGCTGTTCCGGCTGCTCAAGAGCATCGACATCGTGCCGCGCTACAATATTGCGCCGACCCAGCCCGTTGCCGCGATCTGGGAGGCGCATGGGCGGCGCGAGGCGCATTTCGCCCGCTGGGGCCTGGTGCCCGGCTGGGTCAAGGATCCGCGCGAGTTTCCGCTGCTGGTCAATGCGCGGGTGGAGACTATGGCCGAAAAGCCGGCCTTCCGCGATGCGCTCAAGCATGGCCGCTGCATCATTCCGGCCAGCGGCTACTACGAGTGGCACACCAATCCCGACAAGACCAAGCAGCCCTATTACATCACCCACACCGATGGGCGGCCAATGGCGCTGGCGGGGCTATACGCAAGCTGGATGGGTCCCAATGGCGAGGAGATCGACAGCGTCGCCACCATCACGGTGCCGGCCAACGGGCAACTGAGTGACGTCCATGACCGCATGCCGGCAATCCTTGAGGGCGACCAAATCGAGCAGTGGCTCGACGTGCGCAATGTGCGGGCGCGCGAGGCGGCGCAGCTGACGCTGCCGCTGCCCGATGGCGTCTTGAAGTTTCACCCCGTTTCGACGCGGGTCAACTCGGCGCGCGACGACGATCCGGGGCTGATCGAGCCGGTGGAGATCGAACTCCCAAAGCCGCGGCCGGCGAAGGTCGCGGCCGGTGGCGGGCAGCTGGATTTGTTCTGACGGCGACGGTGCGCGTCACATGATGCCGAAATAGCCTAGGGCATCGCCCATGGCTTCTTCTTCCCAGCCGAGGTGGGAGAGGAGCACGCGTTCGAGGGCGTGGTAGATGGTCTTGGCGTCCTCGAAGCGGCTGGGGCTGGGTTCGGTGGCGAGGGCATTGAGCGCGTCGACCAGGCGCTCGAGCAATTCGTG
This sequence comes from Devosia sp., assembly GCF_036563435.1. Lineage (GTDB taxonomy): Bacteria > Pseudomonadota > Alphaproteobacteria > Rhizobiales > Devosiaceae > Devosia. Next base: position 728,967 of record NZ_DATCMJ010000018.1, on the reverse strand, counting down.
CACGACAACGTGTTCTGCGGTCAGCCGGTCGGCAATTGCCTTGAAGGCGGGGCCTTGCTGGGCCAGCGCCGGGAACAGGTGGTAGTCCTCGATGGAATGGTGGGTGTTCACGATCTGGCAGTACTGGCCGCAGAGATTGCCGAAGCGGCGGTAGTTGCTGACCATGGCGAGGTCACCGGTCTCGGCGGCGATCTCGGCAGGCGAGACGGCGCCGGCATTGGCCCGCTCGATCAGCTTGCCCAAAGTCACCATGTTGTGGCGCAGGTGGTCGTGGATCTGGCGCAGGTGTTCGCCGGCGCCGCGTTGCGCTGGCGTCAACCCTTCGAGCTTTTGCAAAGGTGGGCGGGTGGCGTCGTCGAGGAAGGCAATGTCGAGCAGCATTGCCCGAAGATGGGTGGAGCCGGCGCCCGGTGCAAGACGGCACGCCCATGTAACCAGCAACCAACGGGAGAACTATCCGAGCATCTTGCCGGGGTTGAGGATGCCCAGGGGATCCAGCGCCGTCTTGATGGCGCGCATCATGTCCAGCGCGACCGGATCCTTGACCTGCCGAAGCAGGTCGACTTTGAGCTGGCCGATGCCATGCTCGGCCGAGACCGAGCCGCCGAGGCGCAAGACGATGTCGTAGATCGCCTCGTGAATGCGTTCGTCGGCTTCGGCCATGAAGCTCTTGCTGTCGGCACCCACAGGCTGGCTGAAATTGAAGTGGATGTTGCCGTCGCCCATGTGGCCGAAGGGGACCGGGCGGATGCCGGGGACCAGGCGCATGGCGGCAGCGCTGCCCTCGGCAATAAGCTGCGGCACGGCGGCGATCGGCACGGACACGTCGTGCTTGATTGAGGCGCCTTCCTTGGATTGCACTTCGCTCATCTGTTCGCGGAAGGCCCACATGCGGGTGCGGTCGGCGAGGGATTCCGCCAGCACGGCATTGTCGATCATGCCGGCGCCAAAGGCGGTTTCGACCGCAGCCAGGAGCGTGCCCTCGGGGCCGCCTGCCATGCGGCTGACCTCGATCAGCGCGTACCAGGGGGAGGGGCCGGCGGTGGGGTCGCGGTCGAGCATGCCGTGGCGCAACTGCATGTCGAGGCCGATGGCGGGAATGATCTCGAAGGCATTGAGACGGCTGCCGATGCGTTCGCGCATGAGCTGGAAGAGATCGAGGGCGGCTTCGGGTCCGGCGATGTTGACCAGGGCCGTTTCATAGTCGGCCGGCTTGGGGAAAATCCTGAGCGTTGCCGCGGTGATGATGCCCAGCGTGCCCTCGGCGCCGACTAGAAGGTCCTTGAGGTCGTAGCCGGTATTGTCCTTCTTGAGCGAATTGAGCCCCTGGTAGAGCCGCCCATCGGCCAGGACGGCCTCGACGCCCATGGTGAGTTCGCGCGCATTGCCATAGGCGAGGACATTGACCCCGCCGGCATTGGAGGAGAGGAGGCCGCCGATCCGCGCGGAGCCCTGCGAGGCCAGCCACAGCGGGAAGATCGTATTTTCGGCTTCGGCGGCCTTGTGGGCCTGTTCGAGGATCACCCCGGCCTCGGCCGTCATGGTGCCGGCAGCGACATCCATGTGGCGGATGCGATCGAGGCGGGCCAGGCTGACGATGACCTCGTCGCCGCGCATCGGCACCTGGGCACCCACAAGCCCGGTATTGCCGCCCTGCGGCACGAGGCCGACGCGGTTTTCGGCCGCCCAGCACACCACGGCCTGTACCTGCTGAACAGAGCCGGGACGCACAACGGCCGCGGCCTGCTGGTGGAAGCGCTTGCGCGGTTCCTTTAGGTAGCTGCCCATCTGCGCCGCTTCCCCGATCACCGCATCGGCTCCCAGGAGGGTGGTGAGCTGGGCAACGGCTTCGGATGGAGAAAGGGTCATGGAAAAACCGGACTTTGGCGGGCTATTGCGGGAGGCGAACTTGCCGCGATGGGCCGCCATGTGCCACAACCGGCACAACGACTCCAGCAAGGGAAACAACAATGGCCACTGGATTGATGGCAGGCAAGCGCGGCTTGATCATGGGTCTCGCCAATAATCGCTCGATCGCCTGGGGCATTGCCAAGCAGCTTCATGCGCAGGGCGCCGAGATGTGCTTCTCCTACCAAGGCGAAGCGCTCAAGCGCCGCGTCGAGCCACTGGCCGCCGAAGTCGGTTCCGACTTCCTGGTCGAGTGCGACGTGACTGACGACGCGGCCATGGACGAGACCTTCCGCCAGATCAAGGAGAAGTGGGGCAAGCTGGACTTCGTGGTCCACGCCATCGGCTTCTCCAACAAGGACGAGCTGGAAGGCCGTTATCTCGACACCAGCGCCGACAACTTTGCGCTGACCATGAATATCTCGGTCTATTCCTTCACGGCCGTCGCCAAGCGCGCCGAGGCGCTGATGAGCGAAGGCGGATCGCTGTTGACGCTGACCTATTACGGCGCGGTCAAATACGTGCCCAACTACAATGTCATGGGCGTGGCCAAGGCCGCGCTTGAGGCGTCGGTGCGCTACCTCGCCGTGGACCTCGGCAGGCAGGGCATCCGCGTCAACGCCATTTCGGCCGGTGCCATCAAGACCCTGGCTGCCTCCGGCATTTCGGGCCTGCGTGACATGCTGCACTGGCAGGAGGCCAACTCGGCCCTACGCAAGAACGTTTCCATCGACGATGTCGGCGGCGCCGCGACCTACCTGCTGAGCGACCTGGCCGGCGGGGTGACCGGCGAAATCCACTATGTGGATGCCGGCTTCAACGTGGTGGGCATGAAGTTGCTCGACAACGACGCTCCCGAGGCAAGCGAATAGTCGCTTGCCTGTCATTCTAGCCACGTAGGACGCGGTCACACGAGTGACGCGGGAATGCCCATGACAGCCCTGGTCTGGCCGGAAATCTACTTCATCCGCCATGGTGAGACGCCGTGGAACGCCGAACGCCGCTACCAGGGCCGTCGGGACATTCCCCTCAACGAGAAGGGGCGGGGCCAGGCGAGCCAGAACGGCAAGGTCCTGGCCGCGCTGTTCAAGGCGCGTGGCCTCGACCCAATGCAGTTCGAGTGGCACGCCTCACCCCTCGGACGTACCCGCGAAACCATGGAGCGGGTGCGGGCCGGTTTCGACACCCACCTGCCCGAAACCAAGTTCGACGTTCGGCTGATGGAAATCTCCTTCGGCGTCCTCGAAGGCGAGCTGTTCGAGCAGTTGCCCGCCAACATGGCCGTCGCACCGGGCGATCGCACCGAGGACTACTGGGAGTTCCGCCCCGAAAACGGGGAGAACTACCGCGACGTCGAAGCCCGGCTGGCCGAGTTCTCATCGGTGCTCAAAGGGCCGTCGGTGGTGGTCGCCCATGGTGGCATCGCCCGTACGCTCCGGGTGCTGATCGAGCGCGCGCCGATCATCGAAGTCGTCAACTGGGCCCCACCCCAGGACGCCATTATGCACTTTACGCCCGGCAGGATGGAACTGCTGCGATAGGCGCTGCAGTTGTTGCCTATGTAGATCAGGCCTATATTGTGGCGTCGACGAATGGAGGCGCCTGTGAACGAAGTCAAAAGTCCGCGCCTGATCAATACCCAAGCAAGCAGGGCAATCGAGTTACCCAGCAGCTTCGAACTGCCACGGGAATTCGACCAACCCGAAGTTGAGCTTTCCGTAGTCAAGGGTGGCAATCAACTGATCATTCGCGCCGATGCCAAGCTCGAAGGCCGCGGGCGTATGACCTTTGCGGAAATGCTGGATCAGATGGAAACCATCGATATCGAATGGCCCAATGTCGACGAAGGGCTGCTGCCCCCGGACGATATCAAGCTGTGAGCCGGTGGAGCGTCATGCTCGACACCAACATCGTGTCGCACATCATGCGCTTTCCGAATTCCAAACCGGCGGACAAGATGGCGGACTACACGCCGGACGAGCTGGCTATCTCATCGGTGGTGCTCGCAGAGCTGATGTTCGGTGCGGCACGAGTTGGGTCGACCAGGTTGTACCTGCAGATCGAACTCGTCTTGCGCACCGTGAAAGTGCTCGATTACGATCCGCCCGCAGCAGAGCACTATGCCAATATTCGTACGGAACTTGAACGCACCGGAACGCCGATCGGAGGCAACGATCTTCTTATCGCTGCCCATGCCCGATCTACAGGCGCCGTTCTGGTGATGGACAACATGCGCGAGTATTCGCGTGTCTCCGATCTGCAACTGGAAAACTGGCTCGATTAAGCAGTCCGCTTCAAGGCTCTCAGCCCGCCCGCCGCAGGTGTTCGGGTGGGGCGATGCTGTCGAAGTCCTGGGCCAGTTTTTGCAAGGCGGTGAGCATTTCCGGGCCGGACGCAGCGCGGCCGTGGCCAGTGACGACCAGCCGCGGCTGATGGGCGGCGAGAAGGCGGACGGAGCCGGCGGCGGCGGCCCAGTTTGGCGTGAAATAGCGCGGCGGGCCGTGCATCTCCAGTTCCTGGATCATGACCTCGTAGGCCGATTCCTGCCCGGTGGTGATGAAGGCATCACCCACGATCATGCTGCGGTCGCTGCTGCGCCAAAGGGAAATGTGGCCTGGCGTGTGGCCTGGCGTGTGAAGCCATTGCCAGCCCGCCATGAAGGGAACGGTGCCGTCTTCGGGCAGGATGTTGAGGCGTTCGGACACATCGACCGGCGAACGGGGGAAGAGCGGCGCCAGCTTGGGCATCATGCCGCCGTCGGCAGCCGCGTCGGGCGGTGGATAGTCGGCCTTGCCGGAGAGGTAGGGGATTTCGAGGGGGTGGGCGTAAACTGGAACCTCCCACTCGCGGCTCAGCGTCTCGAGGGCGCCGACATGGTCGAAGTGGCCGTGAGTCTGCACGATGGCCGCCGGGCGGGCGCCGTGGCCGAAGCGCTTTTCAGCAGCCTCGCGAATGCTGTCGGCGGCGCCGATGATACCGCTATCGATCAGCACCCAGCCGCGGTCGCCGGCCTGTCGAGGTCCCACGAAAACGACGTTGACCAGAACGGTTCGCAGATAGGCGATGTCGGGCGCCACTTCATGGCTGCCAAGGCTGTCATCCGATTTCGCGCGCGCTGCAGAGGCAAGAGGCAGTTGTACCGTCATCGCGTCACTCCTTTGGCCGATCAACGCGATCGGCACGGCACGGTTCAGCCGGGCAAGGCAGGTTAAGGCACACCTTGGCAAGCCGAGGAGCCAAAAACGCTTCCCCGTTTCCACCAAAACCTTCTATGAAAGCGCGGTCAGCACGAGGCCGCTCTCCATGTCTTTCAATACATTCGGACACCTTTTCCGCTTCACCACCTGGGGCGAAAGTCATGGGCCGGCTTTGGGCGTGGTGGTGGACGGGTGCCCGCCCGGCCTGAAGCTGACGGCGGAGATGATCCAGCGTGACCTCGACCGGCGGAAGCCGGGCCAGAGCAAGTATACGACGCAGCGGCGCGAGGACGATGCGGTCAAGATCCTTTCCGGCGTGTTCGAGGACGAGCGCACCGACGGCGCCCGCACGACGGGCACACCGATTTCGCTGCTGATCGAGAATACCGACCAGCGCTCCAAGGACTATGCCGATATCCGCGACAAGTACCGGCCGGGCCATGCGGACTATACCTATGACCAGAAATACGGCATTCGTGACTATCGCGGCGGCGGCCGCACATCCGCTCGCGAAACGGCTGCGCGCGTGGCGGCCGGTGCGGTCGCACGGCAGGTGCTCGCGGGCGTAACCATTCGCGCCAGCCTCGTGCAGGTGGGGCCGCACAAGATCGACTATGACAACTTCGACTGGAGCCAGGTCGACCAGAACCCGTTCTTTTGCGCCGACAGCAAGGCGGCCGAACTCTGGGCCGATTATCTCGATGGTATCCGCAAGGATGGCAATTCGGTCGGCGCCGTGATCGAGGTTGTCGCCGAAGGCGTGCCGGCAGGCTGGGGCGCGCCCATTTATGGCAAGCTCAGCGCCGACCTTGCGTCAGCCATGATGAGCATCAACGCGGTCAAGGGCGTGGAGATCGGCGCCGGCTTCGAGGCCGCCAGCCTCACCGGCGTCGAGAATGCCGACCAGATGCGGGCAGGGGCGGACAAGCCTTATTTCCTCGACAACCATGCCGGTGGGATCCTGGGCGGGATCAGCAATGGCGACCCGATCGTCTGTCGTTTTGCCGTCAAGCCGACGTCGTCGATCATTACGCCGCGGCAGACGGTGACGGTCCGCAATGAGGACACCGACATCGTCACCAAGGGCCGGCACGACCCTTGTGTAGGCATTCGTGCGGTGCCGGTGGGTGAGGCGATGATGGCGCTGGTTCTGGCCGATCATGCGCTGCGGCATCGCGGCCAGACCGGCCGGGATGGTGCTGTGGGGTTTGAGCGGAACTAGGGGAGGCACGCCCTCGTGGTTCGAGGCTTTGCGCTGCAAAGCACCTCACCATGAGGGCTACTCTGGGCCAGGTATTCCGGCAGCCCTCATGGTGAGGCGGGAGCGCAGCGACCCTCGAACCACGAGGGCGTGGAGCGCTAGGCCCGCCCGAACACCAGCACCGTCTCGACATTGCCGTCGCCGCCGGCGATGGGGGAGGTGACCGAATGGCGGTGAGCGAAGCCCTGGTTCTGCATGAAGGCGATTACGTCGGTTAGTGCCAACTCGATGGCCGCTTCGCTGGTGACGATGCCGCCCTTGCCGACATTGCTGCGGCCCACTTCGAACTGGGGCTTGAACAGGACCACCGCGTCGGCCTCCGCTGCACAGAGCGCCAGCGGCGCTTCCAGCACCTTGATCACCGATACGAAGCTGATGTCGGACACCAGCAGGTCAATCGGCTCGGGGATCGTCTCCGGCGTCAGGTCGCGCGCATTGATCCCTTCCATGCTGACCACGCGGTCGCTGCCCTTGAGGCGGTCGTGGAACTGGTCGTGGCCGACGTCGACGGCATAGATGCGCCGGGCGCCGCGCTCCATCAAGACTTGAGTGAAGCCGCCGGTGGAGGCGCCGACATCGAGGCACGTCTTGCCATGGGGATCGATGCCGCCGGCGTCGAGACCGGCCACGAGCTTGAGGGCTGCGCGGGAGACGTAGTTGGCCGCGGGGTCGGAGAGCGCGACGACGTCTTCGCGACCCACCATGCGGTTGGGCTTGTCGGCGGTGACGCCATTGATGGTGACGGTGCCGCGCAGGATGGCATCGCGGGCACGGGCCCGGCTGGGGAGGAGCCCGCGTTGCTCGAGGGCAAGGTCGAGGCGGATGCGCTCGCTCATCCCTGAACCAGGCGCTGGACCTTGGCGAGGGCGGTGTCGTGGTCCTCTTGGTAAGCGATGGTGCCCTCGAAGGCGCCGTCGGCATCGACGAGGAAGGTCAAGGCGGTGTGGTTGACCGTATAATAGGGGTCGCCCGGCTCGCTCTCGACCTTTTCCGAAAACACGCCGAAGGCCTTCTTGGCGTTCTCGGTCTGCTCGATATTGTGCCCGACAAGGCCGATGATCGTGGGATCGAAGCCTTCCACATAGGATCGGACCATGTCGAGCGTGTCGCGCTCGGGGTCGACCGAAACGAAGATGATGCGCAACTGCTCCTCGGTCAGGCCCAGTTCGGCGCGCAGGGCCGTGGTTTCTGCGAGCGTCGTGGGGCAGACATCGGGGCAGTAAGTGAAGCCGAAGAACACCAGGCTCGGCACGCCTTGGAGGTCATCCTGCGTGAAGGCGCCGCCCTTGGTGGAATTGAGGGCGAATTCCTGCCCCGTGAGGCCTAGTGGCCGGGCCGGGGGGCGGAAGACGACCAAGGCCGTGGCGCCGATGGCGACAACGGCGACCAGCGTCCAGAGGAGAATGCGGAAGTTGCGGAGCGTCTTGCTGTTCATGACGGACGGCGTGCCGCTCAGGCGTCCAGCGGCTCGGTGCCGGTGGGGCGGCCGTCGCGGGACAGGGTGATCTTTTCGATGCGCGCTTCAGCCGTGCGCAGCAGCGTTTCGCAATGCGCCTTGAGGGCTTCGCCGCGCTCGTAGATGGCGATGGACTCGGCCAGCGGCGCGCGGCCGGACTCCAGTTTGCCGACGATTTCCTCGAGCTGGGCGAGGGCAGCCTCGAAGCTGAGGGTCTTCACATCGTCATTGTCGGCCATGGCAGTTTCCTAGTCTTCCAGGCGCCCGACGGCGCCGTCCATCAGCATGGCGACGTGGTGCGATGCACCGCCCGCCAGGCCCTTGAGGTCATAGCCACCTTCCAGCAGCGACACAATGCGGTTGCCGCAGCAGCGATCGGCGAGGTCCATCAACTTTCCCGTGAGCCAGGAAAAGTCCGAAGACTGCCAGTTGAGCTGGGCCAGCGGGTCGCGCTCATGGGCGTCGAAGCCGGCGGATAGAAGCAGCAGATCGGGCGAGAAGTCGATGATGGCGGGGATGATGCGGGTGAGATAGGCGTCGCGCATTGCCTCGCCGCCGCTTTCGGCATCGAGCGGGACATTGAGGATGTTGCCGACGCCGGTTTCCCGCGGATGCCCGGTGCCGGGATAGAGCGGCATCTGATGGGTGGAGGCGTAGAATACCGTCGGATCGGCCTTGAAGATGTCCTGCGTTCCATTGCCATGATGGACGTCGAAATCAACGATGGCGATGCGCTCGGCGCCATACTTGCGCTGCGCCTCGCGGGCGGTGATGGCCACGGTGTTGATGAGGCAAAAGCCCATCGGGGCGGCGATTTCGGCGTGATGGCCCGGCGGGCGGATGGCGCAGAAGGCGTTGTCGGCCTCGCCGAGGAGCACTGCATCGAGGGCTGCCAGCGCTCCACCCAGACCCGTGGTCACGGCGGAGAGCGAATTGGCGGAGATGAAGGTATCGGCATCGATCTGGCCCATGCCTTCGGCGGGACGTGCATCGCGCAGGCGGGCGAGATAGCGGCTGTCATGCACCAGTTCGGCCAGCAGCAGGTCGCCGGCGGGAGCGTTGCGGCGCAGGAGCTTGTCGAAGCGGGGGCGGCTCAGGGCATCCTCGACGGCCCGGATGCGGTCGGCGCGCTCCGGATGGCCCTCGGGCGTGGCGTGATCGGCGAAGTTGGACTGACTGACAAGCAGCGTGGTCACGGGATGCAAATCTCCTGATCGGAGCGATCGTCTTGACGCGCCGGGGCGGCATTGTCAAACAACGCGCATGATCCCGACCTCAACCGATCCAAGCACCGTCGCGGAAGCTGCCGCCATCCTGCGCGCGGGCAGGCTCTGCGCCTTCGCGACCGAGACCGTCTATGGCCTGGGCGCCGACGCCACGAATGCCGATGCGGTGCTGTCGATCTACGAGACCAAGGGGCGGCCGCGGTTCAATCCGTTGATCATCCACTGCGCTGACTTGGCCATGGCCGAGACCGTAGCCGAATTCTCGCCCTTTGCGCGCAAGGTTGCGGCGCTGTGGCCGGCTAGCCTGACGCTGGTTCTGCCGGCAAGACCAAACAACGGCCTTGCCGATGTGGCAACGGCCGGGCTCGACACGGTGGCGATCCGCATTCCCGATCATCCAATAGCGTTGGACTTGATCCGCGCTGTGGGACGGCCTCTGGCTGCGCCATCGGCCAACCCCTCCGGCCGCTTGTCGCCGACTACCGCCGACCAGGTGCGGCAGGGTTTTGGCGGGAGGGTGCCGGTGCTGGATGGCGGGCCATGCCAGGCGGGGGTGGAGTCCACGATCCTGCGGATCCAGGGGGAGCGGCTGGTCCAGCTCCGGGCCGGAGCGGTCGCGCGTGAGGAGGTCGAGCGCGCGCTTGGGGTGGAAGTTGCCGTTGCTGCAGGCGATGCGGCAATTGCGGCGCCTGGGATGCTGGCGAGCCATTATGCGCCCAATGCGCAGATGCGGCTCAATAGCGGACCGCGGGAGGAGGAGGCCTATCTGGCCTTTGGTGCTGCACCACAGTTTGCGGGCATAGTGCGCAACCTGTCGCCGAGCGGCGACCTGCGCGAGGCAGCCCGGAACCTCTTTTCCATGTTGCACGAACTGGATGCGATGGGTGTTGGTACGATCGCGGTGGCGCCGATTCCTGACGAGGGGCTGGGCGAGGCCATCAATGATCGCTTGCGCCGGGCTGCAGCGCCGCGGGGGTGAAGTGCCCACGCCCTCGTGGTTCGAGGCTCGTGAAGAACTCGCACCTCACCATGAGGGCTACTGCGAGCACGATGTGGACTTCTGCCAGCCGTCATCCTCGGGCTTGACCCGTGGGGGCTGCATTTGGGCTGCGTATCTCAAGTGAAGAGCCCTCGGGTCGAGCCCGAGGGTGACGATTGGGGGTAGGGTCGTTTCGTGACTAATCCCGGACCTTGTAGGGCTTCTGGTCGCGCATGAAGCGGGCGAGGGCCTCGAGGTCGGCGTCGCCGCCGGGGGGCAGGATGACCTTGAGGTTGACGTACAGGTCGCCGTCGCCATAGAGGCCCTTGCCCTTGAGGCGGAGCGCCTTGCCGGTGTCGATGCCCGGGGGCAGGTTGAGCTCGACGGAGCCGTCCAACGTCGGGACGCGGACCTTGGCGCCCAGCACCGCCTCGTAGAGGGTGATCGGCACGTCGGTGCGCAGGTCTGCGCCATCGCGGCGGAACTGCTTGGATTTCTCGAAGCGGATGGTGACAAGGGCGTCGCCGGGCTCGCCCATTCCAGGTGACCCCTGGCCCTTGAGGCGCACCTGCTGGCCCTCTTCGAGCTTTTCGGGCAGCTTGACCGACAGCATCTTGCCGCTGGGCATGCGCACCGAGATCGAGCCGCCGCGATGCGCCTCTTCCAGCGAGACCGTGGCATTGACCACGATGTCTTCGCCCTTGAGGCTGCGCCCGCCGCCACCGGCGGCTGCACCGGCAAACGGGTCCCACTGGGCCCCGCCTGCAGCTCCGCGGGGGCCGCCACGCTGCTGGCCGCCAAAGCCGCTCATGAATTCCTTGAGGATGTCTTCGGCAGAGAAGCCACCGGCACCGGCGGCACCGGGCCGGGCACCGCGCGTGCCGCCAAAGCCGCCCGGATTGAAGCCGGCGAATTTGGGATTGCCATCGGCATCGATCTCGCCGCGGTCATACTGGGCGCGCTTTTCGGCGTCGTTGAGCAGATCATAAGCATTGGTCGCCTCGGCGAACTTGCCGTGGGCCGAGGGATCATCCGGATTTTGATCGGGGTGATACTTCTTGGCCAGCTTGCGATAGGCGGACTTGATGTCCTTCTCGCCGGCTGATCTTGGCACCCCAAGCACGGTATAGGGATCGCGCATTTGGTCCATTCAATGTCTAGGGCGTTGCTTCGCCTGATGTTCGGGTCCTATATGGCCACGCCCCCACGCCTTGTCTAGTTCCAGCCGCAAAGGGATGTTCCGACCATGCTGCAAACGCTGACCGAACGCTTGTTTGACGATGGCGATCGCGCCGATCTCGATCCCTTCGCGCTGTTCGAGGAATGGTTTGCGTTGGCGCAGGAGGCGGAGCCCAACGACCCCCATGCCATGGCGCTGGCCAGCGTGGACGAGGACGGCATGCCCGACGTGCGCATGGTGCTGCTCAATGCCCGCGACACCCGCGGCTTCTGCTTTTTCACCAATTTCGAAAGCGCCAAGGGCCGGCAGCTGCTCAACCAGCCCAAGGCCGCCATGCTGATGCATTGGAAGTCGCTGCGGCGCCAGATCCGGGTGCGGGGACCGGTCGAGGTCGTTACGCCCGCCGAAGCCGACCAGTACTTTGCCAGCAGGCACAAGGGCAGCCAGATCGCCTCGTCCGTGTCGGACCAGTCGCGGCCGCTCGACAGGCGTGAAACGCTGGAAGCGAGAGTGGCGGCGTTGACCGAAAAGGTCGGCGACGGTCCGGTCACCCGTCCGGCACATTGGTCGGGGTTCCGCATCGTTCCCACCAGCATCGAGTTCTGGAAGGACGGCCAGTATCGTCTCCACGACCGGGTGCGCTTCGTGCGCGACGGGGCTGGCTGGAGCAGCACGCGGCTCTATCCCTGAGCGCCAGTAGAGAGCGCCGGGAACGAACCACCAATCCGGCAATTCTTCAAACTCGCGCAACACCTGGCGGCTAGGATGCCGCGGGTTCAAAGGGGCGGCCTTGCGCATACTGATCCGTACATCGCGAATGGCAATCTGGGCGCGGCGGCTGGGCAGCGTGGCCATACCCCTGGTCATCATCGCCGTCCTGCTGCATCGCTTCCGGCTGATCACCAGCGACCTCTTCATGGCTGCAGCCATCACCGCCGGGCTTGTCGCCCTGGTGGCGGTGCTGGTCTCGCTCCTGGCGCTGGCGCGGCTCTGGTGGTCGGGCGACCAGGGCTGGGGCAAGGCCTTGGCGGGCCTCCTGTTCGGCACCATCGCCCTGATGCCCTTTCTTTATTTCGGCAGCCTGGCCATGCGTTATCCGGCGGTGACCGATATCGCTACCGCTGCCCGCGATGCCATGCCGCTGATGTTCGAGCCGGGCACGGCCGCCATGCCCCCGCCGCGCATGCTCTCGGCCGTGCAGATGGCCGAGGAGTTTCCCAACGTCGAGACCCGCACCTATCCGCTGGGAATCATACCGACCTTCGCATTGGTGCAGCAGCTTGTGGCCGACAATGGCTGGGACGTGCGGCGGCTGAGCGAACCGGGCGAGGTGGGGCAGGTCAATGCGCAGATCATGACCTTGCCGGGCTGGCGCGAAGAGGTGGTGGTGCGCGTCACCGGCAGCGCCGACCAGTCGGCAGTGGACATGCGTTCGGCCTCGCTGCACGCGCTGCACGACTTTGGCAGCAATGGGCAGCGGATCGAGGCGTTCCTCGCTGCCTTGGATGAGGCCGTGACTACGACCTTGCGCGACAATCCCGCAGCCAACCAGCCTGCCGAAGCGGACAGCGAAGCCGAGGCGCCCGCGCCGCAAGCGCAATAGGTTGTGCCGGACGGCTAGTTCCGTCGGGGCGTGAGCCGCAGGCCCAAGAGGCCGCGGCCGACGGTGAGAAGGCCGCGCTCGGCCAGGTATTCCACATGAGCGCGAATGGTCATGGCCGCGGCCAGGCGGACCGCTACCGGCTGCTGCGGATAGATGCTGCGCACCACGGCGCCGATGCTGCGCGCGCCGGACTGGACTGCCGCCAGCACCTGCTGGTTGCGCATTTCGCGATGTTGCCGCAGCGCCTGTGCATAGGCAGGGCCGTCGGCAATGGGGCCGCCATGGGCGGGGAGATACTGCCGGCATTGGAGGGCGATGACCTTGTCCAGGGACGCAAGGTAATCGGCCATGGATCCGTCGGGCACGGAAACCAGGGTCGAGTTCCAGCCCATGACATGGTCGCCGCTGAGGAGAATGTCGCCGGCGGCGAAGGCGAGGTGATTGGCGCAATGGCCGGGCGTGGCATGCACCACGAGGGGCAGGTCGCCCGCAAGGATCGACTCGCCGTCACGCAGGACCCGGTCCGGCACGAGGTCCCAGTCGCAGGAGTTGCGGATTGGATTGCGCTCGAATCGCCCGAGCGGGCGCGACAGACGATGCCGGCCGCCGAACCAGAGCGGCGCACGCAGTTCGGCGGCTAGCTGGCGGGCACCGGCACTGTGGTCGCGATGGGTGTGGGTCAGAATAATGGCGTCCACCGTCCGCTCGCCGATGGCGCGGTGGAGGGCCGCACGGTGCCGCGGGTCGTCCGGGCCCGGATCAAGCACGGCAAGCCGCTCCCGGCCAAGGAGGAAGCTGTTGGTGCCGGTGAAGGTATAGGCGCTGGCATTGGGCGCGGTGACGCGCGTGATCCCCGGTGCAACCGCCACGGCCTCGCCGGACTGCGGATCGAAATCCTTCTGAAAGGGAAGGGAGGGAACAGGCGATGCCATTGCGCTCACTTTGGCGAGAGATTAAGACGGTGGTGAATGAACGCCAGGGCGGCCCGGGAGGGGACGCCGGTTCGATCTAAGCATGGAAGGTACGAAATGGCCGTGACTTTGACCACGCCCAACACGCTGCTCGGCGTGTTCCAGCCCAAGGGCGATGCTGCCAAGCTGGCATCCAATCTCGCAACCGTTGTGCTCGGCACGCTGCTCATCACCATTTGCGCCAAGATCAACGTGCCGGTCTGGCCGGTGCCGGTGACGCTGCAGAGCTTTGCCATCGCAGCACTTGCTGCAGCCTTTGGCCTGCGCATCGGCGTGGCAACTGTCGCCCTCTACCTCCTCGAAGGCGCCTTGGGCCTGCCGGTCTTTGCCACCGGCGGCGGCCTCGCCTACCTCGTCGGTCCGACCGGCGGTTTCCTCCTCGGCTTCCTGGTTCTCGCCGCGGCCGTTGGCTATGCAACCGACCGCGGTGCCTCGGGCAAGCCGCTGACCCTGTTTGTGGCCATGGTGGCCGCCGAGGCCGTGCTGCTGGTGCTGGGCTTTGTCTGGCTGCTGGCGCTTTCGGGCCAAGCGGGCTGGATCGACCAGAACAACGTCGTCGCCTCCGCCTTTGCCGGCGCCATCCAGCCCTTCGTGGTCTGGGACATCCTCAAGATGGCCCTGGCGGCCCTGACCGTCACCGGTCTCTGGAACCTTGCTGCCAAGCGGTAAGCGCTGCGGAGAGGAATGTCGAAGGCCGGCCATGTGCCGGCCTTTTGCTTTTCTGGCTTGGGAAGGGAGCGAAGCCATGCTGCGACGTCTGATCGCCAACTGGGTCTATGGGGGCTTTCTGGCTGCCCTTTTGCTGCTGGTGCTGACGCCGGTGCTGGCGCAAGGCTGGCCGCTGGCGCTGACGCTCGTCTTCCTCGTCATTCCAACCTATATGCTGCACCAATACGAGGAACATGACGACGACCGCTTTCACCGGGCCGTCAATCAGCTCATGGGGCAGGGCCGGGATGTGCTCCCCTCGAGGGCGATCTTCCTCATCAATGTTCCCCTAGTCTGGAGCGTCAATGCCTGGGTCTTTGCCGCCGCCCGGTCCGACCTGGGCTGGGGGTTGATCGGGCTCTATACGCTGCTGGCCAATGCGCTGGTCCATATCGTGCCGGCTGTCGCAACCCGCCGTTACAATCCGGGCCTGATCACCGCAGTTATCCTGTTCCTGCCGCTGGGCCTCTGGGGCAGCCAGGCCGTATTGGCCGCTACTCCTGTGACGCTGCTGCAGCAGATCGTTGCCATCGCCGTTGCCGTGGGCGTGCATGTCGGCATCGTGCTTTATGTGCAGTCAAATGTTCGCCGCCTGCGCGGCAGGGGCAGGGCGGCGTAAGGGCGCAAACGCAAAACCCGGCCTCTGGGAGCGAACCTCTTTGCACTGAAGCCAGGGAGTGCGCCCAGTAGATCAGCGGGTCCCGTCATGAAGGGTCACCAGAATGCACACCCGATACGATTTTGCACTAGACGCATGAAGTCGGCACTCGTGGCATAGCGCTGTTTCAGCCGTGTGCCATGCTGCCCCGAGTGTATCTAGTGCGCGAGGATCGAGGCTCCCACGCCTCGTGCGGGCATCGAAACGGGAGGAGACACCGATGGCAAGGATGCTGTCCATAAGCTGCGTTAGCCTGTCGAGTGCCCTACTGGTCACCACCTCCGTTCCGGCTCTGGAGGCCATCACCTACAAGGGCACGGTGGGCCGCAGCGAGGTCATCGTCGAATTGAGCGACCCCGATGAAGGCATGATGGAGGGGCGTTACAGTTATCTTCGTGTTGGTGGCGACATCCCGCTGCACAATGTAGATGGCATCGACAGCTTTGAGTTTGCCGAAGAAGCGCCCTGCACTGAAGAGACCTGCATTGCTGACGAGAACGGCACCATCTCCGATCCGCCGATAGGCGCCCACTGGGCGCTCACCTTGGCAGCCGACGGGACCAGCCTGGAAGGTCAGTGGATACCGGTTGGCAAGAGTGGCAAGTCATTGGACATCCGGCTTGCTGAAATCGGCCGTCGCACCCTCCCGAAGGATACCGAAAACAGCCCGATGGGGCTGGCCGACAGTGCGTTCTTCCGCATTCATGCCTATGGCGATCCGGTTACAGCCGTGACGCATCCCTATGAACATGCCAAGATGGACGTGAGCCTTACGGAAGGTGCCATTCAGGATATCGATGGCTCCCAGCTTCGCTTCGTCACCGATCCACGGACCATCTTTGGTTTCCCGCGTGTTGTGGCGCTGGTCGATGGCAGCTCGCCCGATGCTGCCAACCGCGCTCTGGCGTCGCGCCATGCCGCAATCAATGTCGCCGCCTTTTCGTGCCTGAACAACGACTATGCCGGGTTCTCCTATTCGCCTTACGACTCCAGCATCGAGAGCGGCTCGCTTGGCGACTATGACGGGGAAATCATCGCCGTTTCCTATCTCTCCCCCACGGTGATGGGCTGGACCGAAGCGGGCAGCACCTGGTGCGGCGGCGCTCATCCCAACAATCATTTCGACAGCTTCATCATCGACGTGAAAACGGGGGGGACTTTGCCCCTCGGCCGAGTGTTCAAGCATTGGGTAGCCACGAGCCGGATCGAAGCCGACGCTGACAGTGCAATCGATCAGACGGCAGCATTGGCTGATCCTGACCAGTATCTCTGGGGCCCCGGAGAGCCCTTGATCGACTATGTCCTCGCGCATCACCGCCGCGAGGCATCGGAGGATTGCGACATCGACGAGTTGATCACCACAAACCTGGGAGTGCGCTTTGGCCCCGGCGACACAGCCATCTTCAGCCTCGAGGATCTGCCGCACGCCATCTTTGCCTGCACCGAGGACGTGCTCACCGTAAAACTGGCCGACATCCCCGAACTTCTGGCGCCCACCGCCAGCGAGTACTTCCCCAGCCTTGGACGGTGATGGCGAACCGCTTAGGCCATCTCGAAGTCAGCAGAGCATCCCATGCCGGCTAGGCCGGACGAATGACGCCCTTTTTGAGAATGATGTTGCCATAAAGACGGGTTTCGCCGGTCTGCACTACGCAGGTGGCCTTCTTGGCGCGGTCGTAAAAGGCGAAGCGTTCGATGGTCGAAAGGGTCTTGCCGGGTTCGTGGCGGGCAAGAAGGCTTTCGAACTCGCCGAAGATCGGCGGGCGGGCAGTGGGATCGCCGACCACCGCCATGCTGATGGCCGCTTCTTCAACGAAATCGTCTAACGGCATGACGCTAAGAATGGCATCGAGAATATCGGTCACCGGAATGCCATCGGCGCGAATGGTTCGGGGCCCCAGGAACTGGGCGGGGAAGTTTGCGTCCGCGAGCACGATTTCGTCGCCGTGGCCCATGGCACGAAGCACGAAAAGCAGTTCCGGACCGAGCAGGGGCGGGATGTTCTTGAGCATGGGTTCACCAAAGGAGTGTGCTGACGGGGGACAGGTTTGGCACCTCGCGCGAGTAGCGGAAGCTGCCAAATGGAGATCAAGCAGCTTGTGCCGACAATCCTTCTGCTTGGAGGTCTGCCCAAAGTTCCTTCGGAATTTCGGCGGATAGTCCGCTCAGATTGCGCTCGAGATTGCGCGTATTGGAAACGCCGAGAAGCACCGAGGCGACCACGTCGCTGCGGAAGGGGAAATGCAGTGCAGCGGTTGCAAGCGGGACGTTGTGCGCCTGGCAAACCTGCTCGATGCGCCGGGCGCGCGAGAGGATTTCCTCTGAGGCGGGGGCATAGTTGAACATGGCACCCGGCTTTGGTCCCGTCGCAAGAATGCCCGAATTGAACACGCCACCAACAACGAGGCTGGCACCACGCTGACGGCAAGCATCGAGCAGCGGGGCGGCGCCCGCGTGGTCGAGCAGTGAATAACGGCCGGCAAGAAGAAAGCAGTCGAGGTCGGCATGCTCAAGCGCATCGAGGCATACCTGCACTTCGTTCACTCCGAGTCCGATGGCCTTGACCAGCCCCTGGTCTCGAAGGTGCGTCATCGCCTTGAGGCCGCCATCAAAGGCGATAGGCTGCCAATGCTCGTTGGCGTCGCCATGGGTGTCGCGGCCGATGTCGTGCATGTAGAGCACGTCGATCTGGTCGAGGCCGAGGCGCTGCAGGCTGTCCTCGAAGGAGCGCATGATGCCGTCATAGCTGTAGTCATATTCCTGCTCGAAGGGCAGGGGATCGGCAAAGCCGTAGTCGGTCATGGTGCGACCGCGCAGCGGGGTCAGCAGACGCCCGACCTTGGTCGAGAGCACATAGCTGTCACGCGGCTTGTCGCGCAGGAAATCGCCCAGGCGCCGTTCGCTGAGTCCATGGCCATAGCGTGGTGCGGTGTCAAAGAAACGGATACCGGCCTCCCAGGAGCCCTGGAGAGTGGCTTCCGCGTCATCTCGTGTGGAGGGTTTGAACAGGTTGCCGATGCCGCCGCCGCCAAAGCTGATCGTGGTGACGTCGAGGCCGGTGCGGCCGAGGGGACGGGTTTGCATGGGGTCAGCCTCTGAACTCGTTAGCGGCAATGGATGCGGGTTTCATCTGGATGGAAAATCCTGGCCCCCTGGGGGGCATATAGGCCGCATTTTGGATGTCGCAGGGCTCAAGAAAATGCTCGTGCAGGTGGTCGACATACTCGATCACCCGGCCTTCCTTTGTGCCGGATACGACCAGATAATCGATCATCGACAGGTGCTGCACATATTCGCACAAGCCCACGCCACCGGCATGCGGCCAGACGGCTTTGCCATATTTGGCTGCCATCAGCAGCACGGAGAGCACCTCGTTGAGCCCGCCGATACGGCAGGCATCGATCTGCACGATGTCGATAGCATCGCGAGCGATGAACTGCTTGAAGAGGATGCGGTTCTGGCACATCTCGCCGGTGGCGACTTTCACCGGAGCGACCCCGTCGCGGATCTTGCGATGGCCTTCGACGTCGTCGGGGCTGGTCGGTTCTTCGATGAAGAATGGGTTGAAGGGCTTGAGCCGATTGACCCAGTCAATGGCCTGGTCGACTTCCCAGACCTGGTTGGCATCGATCATCAGGTAGCGATCGGGGCCCATTATCCTGCGCACGATCTCGAGGCGGCGGATGTCGTCGTCGAGGTCGCGGCCGACCTTCATCTTGATGTGGTTGAACCCGGCTTCGACCGCTTCGGTGGCAAGGCGCGTCAGCTTCTCGTTGCTATAGCCGAGCCAGCCGGCTGACGTGGTGTAGCAAGGGTAGCCTTCCGCCTTGAGGGTGGCAATGCGCTCGGACTTGCCGGCTTCGGCCTTGCGGAAGATGGCAAGAGCTTCATCGGGCGTGATGGCGTCGGTGAGGTAACGGAAGTCAATTATGGAAACGAGCTGCTCGGGACTCATCTCCGCGACATAGAGCCAGACTGGCTTGCCTGCCTCTTTGGCCAGCAAGTCCCAGACGGCGTTGACCACTGCGCCGGTCGCCAGGTGCATGGCCCCTTTGTCCGGGCCGATCCAGCGGAGTTGGCTGTCGCCGGTGACGTGCCGCCAAAAACGCCCTGGGTCAGCGGCGATCCAGTCTAGCTCCAGGCCAACGACACGGTCAGTCAGGGCCTTGATTGCAGCCACGACTACCTCGTTGCCACGCCCAATGGTGAAGGTAAGGCCGTGCCCCTCATGCGCTCCGTCCGTCGCCAGAACGACATAGGCAGCCGAATAGTCCGGGTCCGGGTTCATGGCGTCCGAGCCGTCCAGCGACTGGGACGTGGGGAAGCGCAGATCGTGCGTGGAAAGGCCGATGATCTTGGTCATGTTTCACCTTAGGCCGTCGAGCTGTCCACAGAGGAGGAGGTCGTTTTGGCTGTGGCGCCGGCCGGATAGAGCAGTGGGGCAGGCGCAGACGGAAAATCGGTTGCGCCTGGTCTTGGTGATCCTAGTGGAAGGCCGGGCAGCGAACGCCGCTGCCCGGCATCGTGGTTTTTAGTCGTAGAGCACGGCTGCGATTTCTTCGTCAGCCATGTTGGATTTGTCGTAGTAGAAGAAGCCTGTGTCGATGACCGGCGGCAGCGTCTCGCCCTTGAGCGCGCTGATGGCGGCCTTAACGGTTTCGTAGCCGATGCCGACCGGGTTCTGGGTGATGGAGCCGGTGATCACGCCGCTTTCGATGAAGGCCTTCTGGGCGGCGCCGGAGTCATAGCCGATAACGACGATGTTGCTGCCCAGCTCCTGCTTACCATTGGCGACGCCGAGCACGGAGCCTTCATTGGCGCCGAAGATGCCCTTGAGATCTGGGTTGGCGAGAAGGATCGACTTGGTGATTTCGGTCGACTGCAGCTGGTCTCCGCCGCCATACTGTACCGAGACCACTTCGATATCGGGATAGGCTTCTTCGATACGATTGGTGAAGCCTTCGACGCGGTCGATGCCGGTGCGGCTGGTCTGGTCATGGGCAACCACGGCGACCTTGCCTTCGCCGCCGATGAGTTCGGCCATTTTGTCGGCGGCCAGGGCGGCAGCCGCGACGTTATCGGTGGTGGCGGTGGTGAGCGGAATATCGCTGTCGACGCCGGAGTCAAAGGCGATGATCGGGATATTGGCGCCCTTGGCCTGTTCAAGGAGCGGCGTTGCTGCCTGGCTGTCGAGGGCGGCAAGGCCGATCGCGTCCGGCTGGCGCGACAGGGCGGCAGCGAGCATGTCGAGCTGGCGATCGACCTGCGATTCCGTTTCCGGACCTTCGAAGGTGACATTGGCGCCAAACTCGGCGGCTGCCTTATCGGCACCGGCCTTCACGGCCTGCCAGAACTGGTGCTGGAAGCCCTTGGAGATAAGAGCGATGTCGTAACTGTCCTGCGCGAAAGCCGGGCCGTTAGCGGCGGCCAGCATGGCCACGGCGCTGATGGCGCCGAGCAGGGTGCGGCGAGTGAGCATGGTTTTCCTCCCAGATGCTGCGTTGAAGTCGTTTGGCATTTCTTGTTCTTGTTGGCGCCGTGTGCGCTGTTGGTGATCGGCGCCTAAAGTGCGCGGCGCCGCAGTATGTCGGCATAGACGGCCAGGATGATGATGCAGCCGGTCACCACCGTCTGCCATTCCTGGGCCACCGATAGGATGCGCAGGCCATTGGCCAGCACCGAAATGATCAGCGCGCCGATCAGCGTGCCGAGCACGGTGCCGCGGCCGCCCGAAAGCGAGGTGCCGCCGATGACCACGGCGGCGATGGCGTCGAGCTCGTAGCCCTGGCCAAGCGCCGGCTGGGCCGAGTTGAGGCGGCTGGCAATCAGGAGGCCCGCAACGCCGCAGATGGCGCCGGTGACCGAGTAGACCGCGATCTTCCAGCGATCGATGTTGACGCCGGAAAGACGCACGGCCTCCTCATTGCTGCCCAGGGCAAAGGTGTAGCGGCCAAGTGCGGTCTTAGAGAGCACGAAGGCGGCGACCAGCGCCACGGCGAAAAGGACGAGAACGCCATTGGGCAGTGGCACGCCTGGGAAGATGGAGCCGACCACCGAGCCAAGGGCGATCTGGTTGAAGCCAGGCGTGTCGTTGAAATAGATGGGCTTGGTGCCCGAGATCACCAGCGACAGGCCCTTAAGGATCAGCATCATGCCCAGGGTCGCGATGAAGGGCGGCACCTTGAGCTTGGCGATGACGGTGCCTGAAACGAGGCCGCTGGCCGCGCCGGCAAGGATTGCGCCGATTATGCCCAGCGGCAGCGGCAGGCCCCAATAGGTTAGAATAACGCCGGTTATGACGGCGCAAAAGGTCATCAGCGTGCCGACCGAAAGGTCGATGCCGCCGGTGATGATGACCAGCGTGGCGGCGATGGCAAGCACGCCATTGACCGATGTCGCCTGCAGGATCGCAAGGATATTCTGCGTCTGCATGAAGTTGGGCGAGGCGATCGAAAAGCCGACCACCAGCGCAATGAGGCCGGAAAAGGCGAGGAGCCGATGAAAGGCGCCGGAGATGCGCGGGCCGGTCTTGATGGCGGGGGCGGTGGTGTCGGTCATGCTGTTGCTCCCGAAAGGCGGACGGCGGCAAGGAGTGCGCGGAGATTAGCTGGCATGGCGCACCGCCGTGGCCGGTTCGCGCATTGTGGCAAGGCTCATGATTTCTTCCTGGCTGGCGCCGCCGGGCAGGATGCCGGTCAGGCGGCCTTCGCACATCACTGCAATGCGGTGCGACAGGCGGAGCACTTCGGGAAGTTCGGACGAGATGACGATGATGGCCTTGCCCTGCGCGGCAAGGGCGTTGAGCAGCTTATAGATTTCCGACTTGGCGCCGACATCGATGCCGCGGGTCGGCTCGTCAAAGATCAGGATATCGCAATCGCGCAGGAGCCACTTGGCGATGACCACCTTCTGCTGGTTGCCGCCGGAGAGGAGCCGCGCTTCCTGCGTGTCGCTGGGCGTCTTGATCGAGAGCTGGCGGATATAGCTCATTGCCTCGCGCTGCATGCCGGCTTCGTCGAGCACGCCAAAGGGGCCGGTGAAGCGCTCGAGGCTGGCCAGCGCCACATTGTTGCGAACGTCGAGGCCGGTGGCGAGGCCGAAATGCTTGCGGTCCTCGGAAAGGTAACCGATGCCTGCGGCGACGGCGTCCTTGGGCGAAGAGATGCCGACACGCTTGCCGTGGACCCAGATTTCGCCGCTTTCGCGCCGGTCTGCACCGAAGATGGCGCGGGCCACCTCGGTGCGGCCAGCGCCCATGAGGCCGGCAAAGCCCAGGATTTCGCCCTTGCGCACCGAAAAACTGACGTCGCGGATTTCGCGACCGCGATTGAGGCTACGTACTTCCAGTGCCACCGGCTCGTTGGTGGTATTGGGGATGACCAGCGCATCATTGGACAGGGTGCGGCCGACCATCATCGAGATGATGGTTTCGATCGGCGTATCGGCGCCCGGCACGGTGCCCACATATTCGCCGTCGCGCATAATGGTGACGCGGTCGGAGATGCGCTTGATCTCGTCCATCTTGTGGGAGATGTAGACGATGCCGACACCTTCGGCCTTGAGCCGGTTGATGATGGCAAAGAGTTCGGCAATCTCGGCATCATTAAGCGCTGCCGTCGGCTCGTCCATGATGAGGACGCGCGAGCGGTAGGACAGCGCCTTGGCGATTTCCACCATCTGCTGCTTGGCGATGGTCAGCGTTTCGACCCGAACCGTGGGCTCGAGCTTGAGGTTCATCGAGGCAAAAATGGCGGCGGCGTCGCGATTGAGCTGGCCTTCGTCCAGGATGCCGAAGCGGCGCGGTTCGCGGCCGATAAATATGTTCTGTGCGGCGGTCAGGTCCCGCATCAGCGCCAGTTCCTGGTGGATGATGCCGATGCCGAGGTCCTGCGCCTGGCGCGGCGAGGTGATCTCGACCGGCTGCCCATTCAGCAGAACCGTGCCGGCGTCGCGGCTATAGACGCCCGAAAGGATCTTCATCAGCGTCGACTTGCCGGCGCCGTTCTCCCCCATAAGGGCGTGGACTTCGCCGGGCATCAGCTCGAAGCGCGCCTTGGAGAGGGCGCGGACGCCAGGAAAGGACTTGTCGATCTCGGTCATCGCGACCAGCGGCTGGGCACCGCCATGCGCGGACATAGGACGTCCCTGACCTGTCATCGAAGCTCTCCCTCCGCCAAGCTGCCCATCTGGTGCGGGCAAGTCGCGGCGTCCGGCAAGTCAAGTGGAAATCAGTCAGGCTGTCAAGTGGTCTTACCAGTAGACCAATGTGCTGGTTCGCGCTATGGTTTGGCTTGAGACGGCGGTGCCGCTCTCGGGGGAGCAATGAAACTTCAGGCCGTTTCCAACCGAAAACTTTACATCCAGATCGCGGACCAGATCCGCGAACAGATTCTTGCCGGCGCCGTAGAAGCGGGCCAGCAGTTGCCCTCCGAACGGGATCTGGCGCTGAGTCTCAACGTGTCCCGGCCTACTGTGCGTGAGGCGCTGATTGCGCTTGAAGTGGCGGGATTTATCGAGGTGCGAGTGGGCGTCGGGGCATTTGTTCGTGACCAGAGCAAAGGCGGGGCGGCCCTGCCGGACCAGGATCATTCACCGATCGAGATCATGCGGGTGCGCCGGATGCTCGAGCCCGATGCCGCAGCACTCGCCAGCCAGAACATTTCAGCCGAAGGCAAAACCCGCCTTGCGCTCAGCATCGATCGCATGGCGGCGGACAAGGCGCAAAACGTCTGGTCCACCGATAGTGACCGGATGATGCACATGACCATTGCCGATGCCTCGGGAAATTCTGTGCTGCGCGAGATGCTGGACCTCCTGTGGAACTCCCGGTCCGAAGTGGTGGATACGCGCTTTCACGAGCATCTGGCCGCCATGGCCGGGGTGCGCGAACACATTTTCAGCGACCACAGCAAGGTGGTCGACGCCATCGTCGCAGGCCATGCCGATGCCGCGCGCAATGCGATGGCGGCGCATCTCGACTTTGTCACTGCCGCGATGATGAAGGCGTGGGACTAATTCTCTTGCACGAAACGGAAAGAGCTTGGCCATGCAGGCGCTACGCATCACCCGGCCGGGAGTAGCCGAACTTGCCGACATCGATGTGCCTGCGCCCGGGCCCGGCGAAGTTGCCATCGACATCGCTTATGTCGGGTATTGCGGCTCCGACCTGACCTCCTATCGCGGGCTTAACCCGCTGGTGAGCTACCCACGGGTGCCCGGCCACGAGATTGCCGGCACCATTGCGGCGGTAAGTCCAGATGTGACGGGGCTCGGCGTAGGGCAGCCGGTCACCGTCATCCCCTATTTCAACTGCGGCACTTGCAAGGCGTGTCGCGGCGGAAGACCTAATGCCTGTTCCTCCAACCAGACCATGGGTGTGCAACGCGAAGGCGCCATGACCGGCAGGATCGTCGTTCCGGCAGGCAAAGTGCTCCCGGTCGATGGCATGCCGCTGCGTGATCTCGCGCTGATCGAACCTTGTGCGGTTGGCTTTCACGCCGTCCGCCGCGCCGGTATTGCGGCGGCAGAAACGGTGCTCGTGCTCGGCTGCGGCATGATCGGGCTCGGTATCATCATGGGTGCGTTGAGGGCAGGAGCGACTGTCATCGCAGCGGACCTGAGCCCTACCAAACTCGACGTTGCCAAGGCTCTCGGTGCTTCGCATGTGCTAGAAGGCGGTGCTGACTTGCCGCAGCGCGTCCGGGCGATTGTCCCGGAAGGCCCTGACGTGGTGATCGAGGCAGTGGGGGCGGAAGCGACCTTTCTCCAGGCCGTCGACATTGTCGCCCCGACGGGACGGGTGGTCTATGTCGGCTATGCCAAGGCGCCGATCGCTTACGACACCAAGATGTTCCTGACCAAAGAGATCGATATTCGCGGCTCGCGCAATGCTTTACCGGAAGACTTCGAGGCGGTGGTTGACTGGCTGGGAGCGCATCCGGGCGCCGGCGATCTGGTCGTCACCAAGACGGTGAGCATCAGCGAAGCGCCACAGGCTCTTGAAGCATGGCATCAGGCCCCAGGTGACTTCACCAAGGTGCTCGTGAAGCTGGCCGTCTGACGTCGCCGCTGACGCACCGGCTGTGATGTCGCGCCGCGACCAAGGCCGGCAACGCCGCGTCCACCACCTGCTCGGCGATTTTGGGGGAAAGACCTTCCCCTCGTCGTAGCTGATCAAGTCAGATTCAGGGTGCGAGCCACGGACTTGATGTGGGCCAAGCCGCGTTGGTAGCCGGGCAGATCGAAATGCTCGAGCATCAGCGGCACGTCGCGACCGAGCTTGTGAAGCTCGGTGAGATAGGTCGCGTAGTCGAGATTGCCTTCGCCGGGCGGAACTTCGTCCATGTGGAAGGAGATCGTGCCCGGGCCCCCCTGCATGACGATGTCCTTGGCGTGGCATGAAACGATCCAAGGGCCTAAAAGGGCGAAGGCGTCGCGGATCAGGCGCCCGGTGTTGAAGTAGAGGCGCGGCGAGATCACCATGTTCACCGCGTCGATGTGGGCTCCGAAACCCGGCCGATCGATCGCCTTGATCAGCTTGAGGTAGTTTTCGGCTGTGTCGGTGACAAGCCACGGCACCATTTCAAGCGAGAACTTGGCGCGCTTTGGCTTCACCGCATCGATGACATAGCGGGCCGTGTCCACGGCGCGCTGGAAACCGGCCTCGCTTTGGTTGTCCGGATGCGGTCCGTAGTCGTAGTTGTCGCTCAGCTGCCATGGGTCGCCTGAGTGACCCACGGTGCCATGGAAGGCAACGCAGGCGCGTGCGCCCAGCTCGTCAGCCAGCGCCAGCTGGTGAACCGCGTAGTCGAGATTGGCTTTGCGCACCGTCTCGTCATGGGCGATCAGGTTGCGCCAGGCACCGCCTTCAGCGATCACCACATCGGCTGCGGCCATCGCCTTGACCACAGCAGCCACCTCGTCCTTGTTGTCGAGGCTGATATTGGGCATGTAGGCGGCATTGTAGCCGAACGCGACATGTGCCTGTGCATAGGCTTCCGGATCGCCTTGATAATCGATGCCGTAGCCGCCGATCCGCAGCGTCATAGTGCCTCCTCCAATGCGGAATGGCGCTGCCGCTTGTCTTCCGGCACGCCAGCCGGATAGAGCAGCACCTTGCCGCATGCGCCGGTTTCCTGGAGCGCGAAGGCCTTCTCGACATCGTCGAGCCCAAAGCGATGGGTGGTCAGCCGATCGAGCAGGGGCCGCGCATCGCGCACGCGCTGCATCATTGCGTCGCCGAAGCGATCGTGGTTCCAGTGCCAGCAGCCATGGATGTCCAGCCCCTTGCCGGTGATGCGTTTCACCGGCAACTCGCCCGACCAGGTGACAAAGGACAATCGTCCGCGGGCGCGGAGCAGTTCGAGGACCCGTGGCGGCGCCAGGGGATTGTTGCTGGTTTCGATCCCTGCATCGGCACCATAGCCACCTGTCAGCGCCTCTACCTGCTCAAGAAGATCGGGCGCTCTTGGATCAAGCACATGTTCCGCACCGAGCGCGCGGGCCAACTCGACGCGATAGGGGTGGAGCTCGAGGGCAATAACCCTGGCACCGATGGTACTCGCATTGATCACGGCTCCGAGGCCAACCGCGCCGCAACCGGAGACCAGGACCGTTTCCCCTGCCACAACCCCCATCCGTTCCATGGCGGTAAAGCTGGGTCCCAGGGCGCAAACAGCCATGGCCGCGTGGTCGGTCTCAATGTCGTCGGGCACCTTGTGCAGCAGGTAATCGGGTTTCAGCAGATAATCGGAATAGGTCCCAATGCCGCTGCTCGATCCCGTCTCAGCCAAGAGGTCCCGTTGCTGGGTGCAATGGATGTGCTCGCCCGCCTCACAGGCGGGGCAGGCGCCGCAGCCAGCATGCGGCATAACGATCACCCGGTCACCCGCCTTGAGCCGCGTCGACTGCGCCGCGTCGACAACCAGTCCGACCGCTTCGTGGCCGAGTTCACATGAATGAGTACCGGCCCGCCAGCCCTGCCATTCCGTGCACATGGGAGCAACAAGGATCTGTACCTTGACGACATTGTCATGGACATGCGGTTCGGTTCGCTCCGTCGCCTTCGCTTGGCGCGGACCGTCTATTTCTACGCTACGAATGTCTTCCTCCTCGATCAGCCATTTGGCCGCTCACTTCTTTGGTGAGTAGCTCATGCTAGTACCGTGAGGTACGTAAGGCAACGGGAGCTGTTTTGGACCGACTCTTCCAGAAACACCTAGATGCCCGGCGGTGACACTGAATTGCGCACGATGAGTTCGGCACGGAACAAGACTTCACGCGACTGCGGCTGTTCGCCTGCAAGCAGCGTGAGCAGCAATTCCATGGCGGCTTCGCCGATACGATGGCGGGGCTGCTTCATTGTCGTCAGGGAGGGCGACACAAAGCTCGAAAACGAGATGTCATCAAAACCCATAACCGAAAATTGTCGAGGCAGGTCATACCGCCGCGCGTTGAGCGCGATGATCACTCCCAGTGCCGTGGCATCGTTGACGCACAGAAACGCCGTTGGCAGGGCGTCTCGCACAAACATCAATTCGGCCGCGGCCCGGCCGCTTTCCGTCGTGCCATCGCCGTCGATAATGAGCCGGGGATCAATGGCGATGTTTGCGCCACTCAAAGCGGCGCGGTAGCCGTCTTCGCGGAGCCGATTGATCTCCCGGCCGGGCTTGCGGCCGATGAAGGCGATACGGCGATGGCCTTGGGATATCAGGTGTTCGGTTGCAACCCGCGAGCCTTCCAGATTGTCGACGCCCACAAATGGAATGTCGCTATCGGTGACAGGTTCGTTCACCGCCACCATTGGGGGGAGGCGCGCCTCTCCCGTGTCTTTGCCAAATCCATAGGGCAGGTGACCGGTAAAAAGGATGAGGCCATCGGCCTGGTTGGAACTGATGAAGCGCAGGTAGTCGGTCTCACGCGTCGCGTCGTTCTGCGTATTGCCGATAAGGACGCCATAGCCGCGCTTGCTGGCTTCGGTCTCGAGACCCACAAGGATGTTGGAGAAGTTTGGGTCGCCTACATCGGGCGCCAGGATCAGGATCATGTTGCTGCGGCGCATGCGCAGCGAACGGGCCATGGCATTGGTGGTGTAGCCGGTGCGGGCAATGGCTTCGTTGACGCGGCGCCGTGTCTCGTCGGCCACCTTTGTCGGCTCGTTGATAGCGCGGCTGACCGTTGCAATAGATACGCCGGCCAAGGCCGCGACGTCTTCGATGGTCGCCAGTTTCTGCTGTTGCACGTAAGAGCCCCGCCCACCCTCTGGCGCCGCGTGTTCCCGCCTTTAGCAGAAGCCGCAACCGGTGCCAGACCCTCCTGCTAGGGTTATCGTGTTTTGCACTTGTGTAAACCTTTACATCATTGATGAAAACCTTTACATCAAGGTCAGGAACGAAGAGCCAGCCAATGGCCGCGTTCAGGGGAGGGGTTCCAAATGAGCAGTGCCGACGGCGCGGCCGCATCGTCAATCCTGACTGCCAGCAGGATCTCTAAATCGTTTGGCGATATCCCGGTGCTGTTCAGTGTCGATTTTGACATCAAGCCCGGCGAAGTCCATGCCGTCATCGGCGAAAATGGCGCCGGTAAATCCACCCTCATCAAGATCCTTTCGGGCATCGAACAGCCGACCTCTGGATCGATCAGCTATGATGGCAAGACCGTGGTGCTCCCGCCCAATGGCGAAGCCGAAGCCATGGGCATCGTGCTCATCCACCAAGAACTGAACCTCGCCGAGCATTTGACAGTAGCCGACTCCATCTTCCTTGGTCGGGAACTGCGGAAGTGGGGCTTTCTCGACCTCAAGGAGATGCGCCGCCGCGCTGCCGATATCCTCGATACGCTGCACGTCCATGTCGATCCGGACGCTCGTATCAACACACTCTCGGTTGCCGACAAGCAGATGGTCGAAATCGCCAAAGCCATCAGCCGGGATGCGCGGGTGCTGATCATGGACGAACCGACGGCTGTGCTCTCGGTTGGCGAGACGCAGACGCTGTTCGAGCAGATCCGGCGTCTCACGGCGCGCGGCGTTGCGGTTATCTTCATCTCGCACAAGCTCGACGAGATCATGGAACTGGCCCAGCGCGTCACCGTGCTGCGCGACGGGCAACTGATCGCGACGATCGGGACAGAGAACCTCACGCCAGACTCAATTGCGCAGATGATGGTGGGGCGCGAACTGTCGAACCTCTATCCGCCCAAGCACGAGCCCGATGTGGATGCGCAGGTGGTGCTCAGCGTACGCGGGCTATCGGCGCCAGGTATTGCGGACATCTCATTCGACTTGCGCCGTGGCGAAATCCTCGGATTCGCCGGGCTGATCGGTTCTGGCCGAACCGCAGTGGCCGAAGCCATTGTTGGACTGACGCACAAAACTGCTGGGGAGGTCAGTCTCAACGGTCAGTCTGCGAACTACTCCGACGTCGGCAAGTCGGTCGATGCGGGCCTTGCCTATATGACCAAGGACCGCAAAGGTCGTGGGCTCCTCCTCAATGTCGGCCTCCAGCCGAACCTGACGCTGCTGACGCTCAAGAAACATCTGCGCGGCGGCTTCCTCGATGGCAAGAGCGAGGAGCGCGCGCTGGAGCGGGCGACGCGGCGCTTCGACATTCGCGCGCGCGACGCCTCCGTCCGCGTAGGGCAGCTTTCGGGCGGCAACCAGCAAAAGCTGATGCTGGGCAAGACCATGGAGAGCGAGCCCGACATCATCATCATGGACGAACCGACGCGCGGCATCGATGTCGGCACCAAGCAGCAGATCTACCACATCGTTGCGGCGCTGGCCGCCGAGGGCAAGTCGATCATCGTCATTTCCTCGGAAATGCAGGAGGTGATCGGGCTCAGCCACCGCGTCCTTGTCATGCGCAACGGGCGCCTAGCTGGCACGCTCGAGGGCAGCGAGATCGTGGAAGCAGAAATCATGCGGTACGCCGCAGGCATCAAAGGGGATGGGGACAATGAGCGTATCAGCGCATGAGGCAGCACGGCCGGCCAAGGGGTTCCGGCTCGACCTCAAGACTGCGGGTCCGCTGCTGGCGCTGATCCTGCTGGTGATCCTGGGCTATTCGCTCAACCCGCTGTTTCTGGCAGAGGGTAACGTCACCAACATCCTGACGCGCTCGGCCTTTATCGGCATCATTGCCGTGGGAGCGACATTCGTCATCACCGCCGGCGGCATCGACCTGTCGGTTGGCTCCATGGCGGCATTCATCGCCGGCGTCATGATTATCATGATGAACTGGGCAGTGGATTCCATGGGGGCCACCATCTGGACGGTTCTGCTGGGTATCGGCTGCTCGGTTATCCTCGGCGTGGGCGCCGGCTTCATCAACGGGTTTTTGACCACCAAGGCCAAGATCGAAGCCTTTATCGTGACACTGGGCACGATGGGCATCTATCGTTCGCTGGTCACCTACTTCGCCGATGGCGGCACGCTGTCGCTGGCTGGCGACGCGCGCGACATCTATCGCCCCGTCTACTATGACAGCTTCCTGCGCATTCCCTACCCGGTTTGGGTCTTTGTGCTCGTTGCCATCATCGGCTGGGTACTGATGAACCGCACCGCCTTTGGCCGCTACTGCATGGCCATCGGCTCCAACGAGCATGTCGCGCGCTACTCGGCCATCAAGGTCGATCGCGTCAAGACCTGGACCTATATCCTGCAGGGCCTTTGCGTCTCGCTGGCGACCATCATCTATGTGCCGCGCCTGGGCTCGGCGTCGGCGGCAACCGGCGTCCTTTGGGAACTGGAAGCCATTGCCGCGGTGATCATCGGCGGCACCATGCTCAAGGGCGGCTTTGGCCGTATCGGCGGCACGGTGATTGGCGCGCTGATCCTGACGTCCATCGGCAATATCCTCAATCTCACCGAGATCATCTCCAACTACCTCAATGGGGCAGTGCAGGGCGTGATCATCGTGGCAGCCGTTTACCTGCAGCGCGGCTCGCTGCAGACGCGCCGGAAGAAGGCCGACTAATTCCACGCTCCTAACGGGCGGGATCACCGGCGTCGCAAGGCGCCAAACATTGGTAGGGAGGACTTGAATATGTCTTTGAAGGCAATCGCATTGGGCCTGCTGGCAACCTCTGCCCTGGCTGGTGCAGCCGTGGCGCAGGACGAGCAGATCAAGATCGGCGTTTCCATTCCAGCGGCGACCCATGGCTTCATGGGTGGTCTCAACTGGCATGCCCAGGAGGCCGAGAAGCGCCTGGAAGAGCAGCACCCCAACATCGACCTGATCATCGTGACTGCCGATGGCCCGGAAGACCAGGCCTCGGATCTTGAGGATCTCGTATCCGTTCAGCAGATCGACGCACTTGTCGTTCTGCCGTTCGAATCCGAGCCGCTGACCGAACCGGTCCGCGCCGTTGCCGATACAGGTGCCTTCATCACGGTGGTCGATCGTGGCCTGACCGATACCTCGATCCAGGACGTCTATGTTTCGGGCAACAACACCGAAATGGGCGTGAACTCCGCTGAGTACATGAAGAGCCGCCTCAAGGAAGGCGACAACATCGTCATCCTGCGCGGCATCCCGACCGTTCTCGACACTGAGCGTTTCGACGCGTTCATGGGCGCCATGGAAGGCAGCGGCATCAACGTGCTCGACGATGAATTTGCCAACTGGAACCGCGATGACGGCTTCGAAGTGATGCAGGACTTCCTGTCGCGCTTCCCCGATATCGACGGCGTCTGGGCCCAGGACGACGACATCACGCTCGGTGTGGTCGAAGCCATCAAGCAGGCTGGCCGTGAAGACGAAATGTTCGTGGTCGGCGGCGCCGGCATGAAGGAAATCATCAAAGGCGTGATGGACGGCGACACGCTCGTGCCGGTTGACGTGCTGTACCCGCCGGCACAGATCGCGACCGCCATGGACGTGACGGTTGCTCACTTCACCTCCAATGGCCCGGTCACTGGCTCCTATATCCTCGGCGCGCCCTTGATCACGCAGGAAAACGCCGAACAGTTCTACTTCGCAGACTCGCCTTACTGATCTTTCGGAAAAATTGTGAAGGGGCGCGATCAGGCGCCCCTTCTCAAGCCCATGCCGCAGTCGCGCCGGAGCTAGCTAAACGCCTAAGTGGTGCCTCGCATATGCCTGGGGCTGCTCTGATGTTCAGTCCTTGCGAACCAGTCGGAACCTTGTCAGATGTAAAAAAACCCCGACGCCGTGAGACGCCGGGGTTGATTGGTCGGAGTAGAGTGATTCGAACACTCGACCCCCTGCTCCCGAAGCAGGTGCCGCTAAGGAAAAGCCCAGAAAACCGGTCTTTTTGTTCGCAAAAGGAGACCAGAAATCTGCTTTTGTTCCGCTAACACTGTCGGTGGCCTGTCGGTGGAAGTTAGCGTGACGATCTCACCACTGCTCCGGCGCGCTGGTAGGAAATAAAGCTAGATGGGCGACGGTCCTCAACAGCCAAGGCTACCTTGACTAGCGGGCGTTAGCTGGACATTGATTGTCGGCGATTGGTTGCGGAGCTGCGAAGGCGAGCTATAGCTAAATGCCTATCAATAAGAGCAGCTGGTCTCGCTACGTTGGGGAAAACTTCAGGGAGAAATACCCCTGCCCAAGATGTGGGAAAGGCCACGTCTTGCGCGGAGAAACTCCCGTGATGATTTCCGAGCCTGCGCACTCGTCTCGTCAGCATGGGGACGAGGAGTGGGGGCCGGACTGGGTCGAGATGTCGTTCGCGACTATGCTGACATGTGACAACATCGCTTGTGGCGAGATCGTCGCTGTAAGCGGACGAGCCGGCGTCGAATCCGTCGACGACTACGACCACAATGGATATCCTATCGGAACTGAATATTCGACGTTTCTGCGGCCACGAAGCATGTTTCCGGCGCCGCCGCTCTTTCCAATTTCGAAAGCATATCCGAAGTCGGTTCAGGAAGAGCTAAGGCTCGCGTTCCAGCTCTTTTGGGCAGACCTTTCATCGTCGACATCAAGGCTACGGACGAGCCTAGAGCGCGTTCTGGACGAACGAGGCATCCCGGCAACCGCTCCTGACAAAAAGGGCAAACTCCAGCGACTCTCGCTTTTTGCCCGCATTGATCTGTTCGAGCAGGCGACGAATGATCCAGACAGTGCAGAGTCTATGACTGCCTTGAGGGTGGTCGGCAATCTGGGAACCCATGGCGATGAGGTTACTGAGGGTGACTACTTTGACTTGCTGGAAGTCTATGAAGACGCGCTCCTTGATATATACGAGCAGAAGAAGGCGAAGCTTAAGGCCAAGAAGCAGGCGTTAATAGCGCTGCACAAATAGGTTGGTGGCAAACTGCGGCCAGTGATGACTCTTCAACAGATCAAACCAATAGCACGGGCCTAGGGCCGGACAAACGTTAGCGTCATCTTCCGCTTGCTGCCGGACGGAGCCATTCAAGGCAGGATCGGTATTTTTTCTCCCGCTCGGGACCAACGCGCATTCCCGCTACGTGTTTCTCTATAAAGTAAGTATCTTCAATAACTTACTTATACACGATGGCTACCAGAAAACCTTACGGCGACACCCGTCTTCCCCGCTTCATCGAAACGCGCGTCCTAGAACTCAAGTCCAACAAGACCCAGGCAGAGATCGCGGCAGGGGCCGGGTTCGTCAATCCCAACATGATATCGATGATCAAGTCCGGGAGTGCTCGCCTGCCCATCGACAGGGTTCCGGCACTCGCAAGAGCGCTTGAGGTTGATCCTCGACGCTTGCTGCAGCTCGCTGTCGAGCAGTGGGTCGGTGTGACTGCTGCGAGAACCTTCGACGAAATCTTCGGAACCATCGTGACGCTCAATGAGATCGCCTGGCTCAAAGAGCTCCGGGATGCATCGGACAACAGCGATCCGACACTGACTACCCGTGCCCGCTCCAGTCTGCGGTCCATTTTCGGGAAGTAGTCTGATGCACCTCATCCTTCGTGACGCACAGCCTCGCGTGCGACCAGGCGAACGGCTGACGCAGCAGCTATGGCTGAGAGCGCTCGCCCCTGGCGGGCGCCTGCCTATGCCCACCATTGAACGCATCCGCGCCGTCAAGGAACTCGTGGCGACTTGGACGGAGGAACACGATGATTAGCAGTGTCTCAGGCCAGGCTCTGAGAGCACCGACCCAGGGGTCCTCCGGTCTACGGCTCGATCGCCGCGCTTGGCTGTCCTAGTCGACGGCGACGGCATCTTGCCTGCTGATGTGAGCAAGGTGCTGCGGGATCTGCCGGGGCTTGGGCGCGTATGCATCCTGCGGGTTTACGGAAACTTCACGGGTCGAAGCGCTGCCTTGGACCAGAGTAGTCCGCACTCACAGCGCGGTGGCGCGCCACCTGCCATCTGTCGCTCCCGGGAAGAACGCAACCGACATCGCTCTCACGATTGATGTGACAGAGATGCTGATAAGCCGTCGTCTCCAAACGTTCGTGCTGATCGCCAGCGACACCGACTTCACCCCGCTCGCGGTCCGCATCCGCGAGGAGGGCAAAGACGTCATTTGGTTCGGCAGCCGATCCACGCCCGACTCGTTCCGGAGGCGTGCACCGCGTTTCATCAGGTCGATGAGCTTGGGCCTGTCGCTTCGACTGCGCCGCTCTGGAGCCTCTCGCCGAATGACGCCGAGCCCGGGGTGCTGCCCATCCTTAGTGAGCTCTTCAGGGCCGCTGAACCCGTTGAGCTGAACGTCCTTGGCGCGCACCTGGCGGAAAAGGCGCGTGGCTTCGATCCCCGCATCTATATTCGTCGCGCGCTGAGCAGCCTCTTGCGCCATTTGCCGACTGTCGAGCTCGTGGATCATGCGGGGAAGCTGATGGTCCGCCTGCGTCTTCCGTCGAACTAGGACTGGCTGACTTCCTGGGCAGGGACTGACCGGCGTATACCCACGAGCATGTCGATGTCCTAGGGTTCCCCCAGATCCTTCATGGGGAACGGTCGGATGTCCACCATAGCCGGTCCACCTATCCTCCTATGTGGCGACGCTCGCCGGCGTCGCGGCTAACGACGAGCCCACGACATGATCTGCGGCCATGACCAGGCGATAACGCCTGATCGAGCAGGGACGTCGGTTGACAACGACCTAAAACGTCAACCGGAGAGTTGGCATGGCGTCAACCGGAGGCCCGAAAACGTCAAGTCTCGGGTAGGAAGTAGCCATTTTCAAGCGTAAATCCGGTTGACAGTGCCAATCCAGTGCCAGCCAGTCGGCTCAAAAAGATCAATGAAATCAATGGGCGCGGTTGACACCGGTTGACAAGACTTGACACGGCTCCCCTGTTTTCGCGCGCGATCGACTACTTGTTGGTCACCGGGGCTGCTTGGATGTGCCTTACTGCACACCTCACCCTGTCGACGTCCCGAAATAGCTCGGGAGCTATTTGCCGGGACGGCTCCCTCCACGACCATGACGCCCAGGGGATCATGCGTGCCTAAGGAGAACAGCAATTTGGCTACAATGCCGGTGATCCAGAGGGCGTCGGGATCGGCAACGCTACGACTCCCCCCTTGCGGGAGCCTGTTGTTGGACACGACTGTATTGGGAGCCGGGAACCCAACAGCAACGACCAAGGTGACAGGAGGATGACGACCGCGACGATGCTCCGAAAGGCTCGCACGAAATGCCGCAAGACCTCCTTGGTCACCAGACTTGGACGTAGATTAATCTACGTTTTCGAAGATCCACTTACTGAGCGCTGCTGCTAGCTTGGGCTCGATTTTCGTTCCGCGGTGAAGCGCCAGGCCCAGCGATGGGTTCAGCGCCTTGAACCCTATCTCTTTCATAACCTGGCCTGACGTTATGGCGCGGCCGGCCATGATCCTAAGAATGTCGCGCTTCATGGCATCGCTCAGCGCTACTCCAGCCGTTGCCGGAGCTGAACGCGAGACCGGCGTCGGCGTGTGGGACGGGATCGTTGCCCTGAGCCAGCCTAAAAACTCCCGCTGCTCGGCCACTGATGCTTTGCTCCAGCTGTTCTTCAGTTCCTGCAGCCTCGTCCGCGGGCGCTTCAGACCGGCAACTCGAAACGCCTCAGCGGGAGACGCGATCTTGCCGGATTCGAGGTCCGCCAAGAGTGCCGGCGCCTCACGCTTGAGGCGCCCCAAGTAATATTTGTTGTCTCGTGTCCCGCCCGACGGGCTTCTCTCGCTCATCTACCCAGACCTTCGTCGGCACCTCGTCCGCGCCGCAGCTATAACGAAAACATCAGACAGCAATTACTCTCTACAGGAGCTGCCCCATGGACCCTGCACCCACCTCTGAAAAGAAGGAGCGCTTCGACGACGCCGTGTTTGCCTCGGGTAATCTGGAGCACCGACGACTTGAAGTGGAACGCGAACTGCAGTCCCTCAAATGGGTCGGATATCGCTTTCTCACCCCGCTGGCCGCGACGCGTCTCTTCTACGATGAGTATCGGGCCCGGCGCATCGACTACGTTCGAGAGCATACGGACGTCGAGCTCGCAGATAGCCTGCCCAAGGTTTCGTTCGAAAAGTTCATCAAGGATCCTGCCAAGCTGGCAGCAGCATGGTCAGCACGGCAGGCCGCAGACGCTTGCGGGGTTCCGTATGACCTATACATTGGGTTCTCGCTTTGGTTCTGGTCGCGGCGATCAGGGGGGGGCAGGGCAAAAGTTCCGCAGATCAACCAGCTGGGCTACAATAAGAAGACGGAACAGGCCTGGCTTGCCGAGTTCAACAAATACCGCGACGAACATGTCGGCCTAGCTTACCGGACGCTGGCGGATGTGCCGCAGCTCCTGGCAAGTTCGTTTGTCGGAACGCCTGAGCAGAACCACGCCCGCGATGTGATCTTGGGGCACTGCCGCCGAAGCTCCGCGTCGTTGGCCAGTCTTATCGAGACGTGGTGTTACTCTTATCCGATCCTGACACCGGACTGCTTCGAGACGATCTTCCCGGCGGATGTAGTTGCGAGTGCGATGGAAATCGTGGACACGAGCTGCGCCACGTCCGGCGCTTCAGCTTGGGTCGGACCCTCGCTGCTTTGGCCAGCGTGTCACGGGTTGCCCAACACGTTGGATGCGACCCACGAGCAATGCACGAATTGTGCGGTCGCGGAGTCCTGCGGCAAGTTCGCCACCATTGTAAAGACCGAAGTGCTCCGCCGGACGGGTCGCGAGGAGCCGAGGAAAACGCAGCTGCGGGCGGCCGCCAATAAGAGGATGCGGGACCTCCGGGCTCGAAAGAAGGCGGGCGCTGCAGGATCGGCCAAGGCGATTTCGTCCTTGCCGGGCACTGACTCCTCCGTGCCAGAAGCAGTTCTCTAACGCTGCTACAGTGACGCTTCCCTAATATAGAAAAACCTCTTTAAATAAGGAGCTACATAGGGAAGCGTCACTCTGGGTGAACTCTCCGGCACGACGACACCAGCGCAGCCGGGAGGATAGGGGAAGACTATTGGCTGCACCGGAGCAAACGGCTCGCGAGAGCATTGATCGTCTTCTGCGCGATGCCGGGTGGGTTCTGCAGGATCGGGAGCACCTTGACCGCAATGCTTCACTGGGTGTCGCCGTCCGCGAGTTCCCGTTGCCTAGTGGCCATGCCGACTATCTGCTTTTCGTCGCCGGCAAGGCAGCGGGCGTCGTCGAGGCGAAGAAGTCCGGGGTGACACTCAGCGGTGTAGCGGAGCAGTCAGAGAAATACATGGGCCAGCTTCCGTCCCATCTGGCGAGTTGGGACGAAAGCCTGGTCTTCGACTATGAGACCACCGGCGACGAGACGTTCTTCCGCAACATGCGCGATCCTGTTCCGAGGTCGCGACGCGTGTTCGCCTTTCACCGGCCGGAAATTCTGCTGGAATGGCTACAACAGCCGGACACCCTTCGGGCCCGCTTGCGCCGCATGCCGCCTATCGACGTGCGCGGGCTGAGGGATTGTCAAGGCGACGCTCTACAGGGCCTTGAGGGCTCGTTGGCGGCTGACAAGCCCCGGGCACTCATTCAGCTCGCCACGGGCGCCGGGAAGACATTTACGGCGTGCTCCTTCTCACACCGGCTGATCAAGGAGGCTGGGGCCAAGCGCATCCTCTTCCTGGTCGACCGAAACAATCTCGGAGATCAGACGCTCAAGGAGTTCCAGGCCTATCAGCCGCCAGGCACAGCGAACCGCTTCACCGGCACTTACATTGTGCAGCACCTGAGCGGCGCGCGCATCGATCCCGACGCCAAGGTCGTCATCACGACGATCCAGAGGCTCTATTCCGTCCTGCGCGGCAAGGAGCTCTCCGTCGAGGAAGAAGACCGCTCGGCATTTGAGGGTTGGCAGGCCGACGACGAAGAAGTGCCTCTCGCCTACAACCCGGCCGTGCCTATCGAGACGTTCGACTTCGTCGTCACCGACGAGTGCCACCGGTCGATCTATGGACTCTGGCGCCAGGTGCTCGAGTATTTCGACGCGTCGATCATTGGGCTCACTGCCACGCCATCCAAGCACACGCTGGGCTTCTTCAACCAGAACCTGGTCGCGGAATACCCATACGAGCGCTCAGTCGTGGACGGGGTGAATGTCGGTTACGAGATCTACCGGATCAGGACTCACGTGACTGCGAACGGCGGCAGGGTCGAGACTGACGAAGCCGGCTTCCAGGTTCCTGTGCGCGACAAGCGCACGCGCAAGGTCCGATACGAACAGCTTGATGCTGATCTGGAATATACCGCCAAGGAACTCGACCGATCGGTCGTGAACCCGAACCAGATACGCACCGTGCTGCAGACCTACAAGGACCGGGTGTTCACCGAGTTGTTTCCTGATCGCACAGGCGAATGGCTGCCCAAGACGCTGATTTTCGCTAAAGACGACAACCATGCCGAAGAGATCGTCCACGCCGTTCGGGAAGTGTTCGAGGAAGGCAATAGCTTTGCCAAGAAGATCACCTACCGCAACACCGGCGAGGACCCCAAGTCCTTGATCAAGGCTTTTCGGGTTGATCCGTTTCCACGCGTTGCTGTCACCGTCGACATGATCGCCACCGGCACGGACATCAAGCCCGTCGAAGTGCTGATCTTCATGCGCGATGTGAAATCGGAAGGTTACTACGAGCAGATGAAGGGACGCGGCGTTCGCACGATTCCGGATGCCGATTTGCAGGCCGTCACGCCCGACGCCAAGACCAAGACACGGTTCATACTCATCGACGCTGTCGGTGTCTCCGAAAGCAAGAAGACGGCGAGCCAACCACTGGAGCGCAACAAGTCAGTCAGCTTCGATGCGCTGATCGAGCAGGTCGCGATGGGGCGGCGCGACGAGGATGCACTGTCTTCGTTGGCCAGTCGTCTGGCCATTCTTGATCGCAAGCTCGATGACGCGGATCGCGCTCGAATCGCCGAGGTTACCTCGGGGAAGAGCCTCCGTGATCTGGCCAACGGTCTTCTGGACGCGATCGACGTCGACAAGCAGCAGGCGGAGATCGAGGCCCGCTATGGTCCAGCGCCGAGCCAGGAACATGAGAAGCAAGTTATCGAAGTCATGGTGGACGCTGCCTGCCGCCCGTTCGACAATCCTGCGGCGCGGTTGCTTTTAAAGGAGATCAAGCAGAAGACGGACATCGTTATCGATGAGGTGACGACGGACGCTCTCGTGTCGGCGTCCTTCGATGTGAAGCGCGCCGAGGAAACGATCACCAGCTTCAGGAAATTCATCGAAGACAATCGCGACGAGCTGACGGCCCTGCAGATCCTCTACAATCAGCCGCAGGGTCGCCAGCGCCTCACCTATGCCGCGATCAAGGAGCTGGTGCAGCACCTGACCGATCCGCCTCTCTATCTGACCACTGCAAACGTCTGGCAGGCCTATAAGCGGCTCGACGCCGCTAAGGTTCGTGGGGCCCCCGTCGACGAGCAATTGACCGAGGTCGTGAGCCTGGTTCGCTTTGCTCTGGGCCAGGCAGAGACGCTTGAGCCCTTCGCTGCCGTGGTCGAACAGCGCTTCAATCTGTGGATGGGTCGCGAAAAACGAGCCGGTCGGGACTATTCGGCTGAGCAGGAGGGCTGGCTGCGGACCATCGCCTCGTTTATAGCCGCCAATGCCGAAATCGCGCCGCGCGATTTCCAGGACGTGCCGAGCCTCGCCGACAAGGGCGGGATTCTGCAGGCGCGCAAAGTTTTGGGGCCAAGATTGAACGAGATGCTGGATGATCTGCTTGGGGCGCTGGTCGCGTGACTGAGGGATGGGCGGTCGCACAACTTAAGGACCTTGTTGCCTTCGTGATTGGCGGTGATTGGGGGAAGGCCCCCGACTTTGAAAGTCCTGACTACGTTGATGTTCTGTGCTTCCGTGGAACGGAGCTACGTGAGTGGAAGTCAGAACGAGGAGCTAGCGCGGCTCCGAGGAAAATCAAAAAGACCAGTCTCCAAAGTAGGCAATTGAAAGTAGGGGATTTGATCCTGGAGATATCCGGGGGAGGTCCAGACCAACCAGTAGGCCGCGTCGAACTGATTGATAAGCGGGCGATGGCTCATCACGGTGACACGCCGCGCATCTGCACCAACTTCTTTCGAAAGATCGAAGTTAAGGATGGCGTAGAATCAGCCTACCTCAGTAATTACCTTAAATTTTTCTACGTTAGCGGGGCGATAAACAATTATCAGGCCGGCAGTAACAATCTTCGGAACCTAAACTATACCGAATACGAAACGATCGAAGTGCCGCTTCCGCCCTTGAACGAGCAGCGACGCATAGTTGACAGGATAGAGGTGCTGTTTGCCCAATTGGACAAGGGTGACGAGGCCCTGTGTGCGGTTCAGAAGCAGCTTACTCGCTATCGCCAGTCTGTCCTGAAGGCCGCCGTCAACGGGCAGCTCACAGCCGACTGGCGCGCCGAGAATGCCGATCGGCTGGAGCACGGTCGCGACCTACTCGCCCGCATCCTGCGAGCTCGTAGGGAAACGTTCAACGGGCGAGGCAAATACAAGGAGCCTGCCGATTTACATATCGCCGACTATCCGGAGCTCCCTGACACATGGACCTGGGCGTCAGTGGAACAAGTGGTTGGGGTTTTCGGGAATGGGCTCTCTCGCCAGCCGGCCGGCCATGAGACTCCGTTTCCCATACTAAGGATTTCTGCGGTTCGGCCGATGAAGGTGGATATGGGCGACCGACGGTTTTATCTGCCGGAGCCAAAGGAAGACTTATCGTCTTACAGGGTGCAGCGAGGTGACCTCCTCTTCACCCGCTACAACGGCTCTGGCCATCTAGTCGGCGTATGCGGCTTGGTCAGGTCGGACGCGCCGACGCTTCATCCAGATAAGCTGATCAAGGCACGTCCTGTCTCGAATGAATTGACCAACCTCGACTATTTGGAGCTAGCCTGGAATTCTGGACTGACCAGGCGGCATATCGAGGCAAACACAAAGACGACCTCTGGGCAAAAAGGGATTGCTGGGTCAGATATCAAGGCAGCGCCTTTTCCACTTCCGCCGGTCGAGGAGCAGAATGAGATCGCCAGACGCGTTGGTGAGGCGTTGGCCAACATCCAAATCGCGACCTTGATGTGCCAATCCGAGCTCGCCCGCTCTACCGCCCTGCGTCAGTCCATCCTCAAGGACGCCTTCACAGGCCGCCTCGTCGCCCAAAACCCCGACGATGAGCCGGCAGCGGATCTCCTGACCCGCATAAAGGCAGCTTCGGGAGCTAAACTCACACGTCGAAGCAAGGGCGCTGCAGAGCGAGCAGCTCGCCAAGCTGATCCCAAAGGTATAATGTCATGAATGAAGCTGTTTCCGGCCTTCGCATTGAAGCGGCCCACAAGACGATATCGAAGGTCTTCTCAGAGGACTATTCCTTCAGCATCCCCGCCTATCAGCGTCCATATTCTTGGGAGCGGCAGCAGGTTGAGGAATTGCTGTCGGACATTTCCGACGCGATGGGTCCACACGCGTCGTTGGACGGCTTCTACTTCCTCGGTAGCATCGTTCTGGTCAAGCAGCACGGAAGTGCCGAGGCGAAAGTAGTCGACGGTCAACAGCGCCTGACGACCTTGACCATTTTGTTCAGCGTCCTCCGCGATCTGACGGTAGATCCAAAGACGCGCGCCCGCCGCGAGAAATACGTGAAGCAGGCTGCAGATCCCGATGTTGGGCTCAAGGAAAAGCTTAGGCTGCAATTGCGCAAGCAGGACCAGGCATTCTTCGAGAAACACGTCCAGTCCGATGCAGCCACCGACAATCTGCCCTCGGTGGAAGGATTGACTGGCAGCAAGGCTCGCATCGTCGAAAACGCGATGCTGATGCGCAGAGCGCTGCTCGAGATGGACGAGGCTCGTCGAACGGAGTTGATCGGATTTCTGCTGCAGAGTTGCTACCTGGTCGTCGTGGAAGTTCCGACTGACACTGCAGCCCGAAGAATCTTTACCGTCCTCAACGCCCGCGGCCTTGATCTCACGGCCACCGATATTCTGAAGGCCGATCTGCTGGAGCGGGCGGGCGAGGACAGGGAAACCACGCTATCAGAGCGGTGGGAGAACATTGAGCTTGCACTCGGTGTTGAGCGGTTCAATGAGCTGTTCGTTCATATCCGCATGGTCTTCGAACGTGACAAGCCACGTTCCGCTTTGGAAGTAGGGTTTCCTGCAGTTGTGACGTCGTTCAGGGCCGCACCCGTCAGCTTTCTCGACGACGTGCTCGAGCCCTACGCCGATGCGTTTCTGCTTGTGGCCGATGATAAAGAACTCCGCTACCAGTTCGGTGGCAAGACTGCCGATCTGGTAAGATCGTTGAACCGTCTCGACAATAAGGATTGGCTGCCGCCTCTCCTGCTGGCGCTTCATCAGAAGGCCAAGGGCAAGCCGGTCGATGTGCCTGTCTTCGTCGCCAAGCTTGAGCGTCTTGCCTATTTCCTGTTTTTAACCCGGGCCGACGTCAATGCGCGTATGACGCGCTACGCCGACGTCATTCAGCTCCTCGAGCCCAAGGATGGGGTCAAGGCAAAAACACTTGGGATGGATATCAGCGAAACGGAGGCGCATGCACTGTTCGATGCGCTGAACGGGCCGGTGTATCTTGCCTCCCGAGTGATCAAGCCACTGCTTCTGCGGCTGGACCAGGCATCGACGGACGCTTCGGCGACCTATGACCACGCAACGGTCACCGTCGAGCAT
Organism: Devosia sp.; assembly: GCF_036563435.1. Taxonomy (GTDB): domain Bacteria; phylum Pseudomonadota; class Alphaproteobacteria; order Rhizobiales; family Devosiaceae; genus Devosia. The sequence goes on along the minus strand of NZ_DATCMJ010000018.1, from coordinate 685,740 downwards.
GTCTGCCCGCAGACCATTGCAGTCGGATCACAGTGGGACACCTGGTTTGCAGACCGTGCCCATCACGCTCATTGGCTCCATCGTCTGGGCAACCTTGTGCTTCTTGATCGGCGCAAGAACCCTGCAGCGAGCAACTGGGACCTAGAGCGCAAGAAGAGCGTCTATTTCGTCAGTGGCAAGTCTTCGCCCTTCGCAATCACACAAGAAGCACGCCAGGCCGTAACCTGGACCCAGGACGATATCAGGGCCCGCCAAGACCTTCTCGTTGGTCGCTTTGCGTCAGCGTGGGAGCTCGTGCCACAGCACGCACTCTGGAAAGCAGCACAACCGAAATGACCAACGAACAGCTCGTCTCCAAGGTGTGGAACTACGCGCACGTTCTGCGCGACCAAGGCGTTTCCTATGGGGACTATATCGAGCAGATCACCTATTTGCTTTTCCTCAAGATGGACCAGGAGCGCGAGGAGCTGCTGGGCGAGACCTCGGCCATCCCGCCGAAATGGAGCTGGCCGCACCTGTCGAGCAAAGACGGGGATGCCCTTGAGCTACACTACCGTCACACGCTTGAGGCTCTCGGCAAAGAAGAGGGCCTGATCGGCACGATCTTCCGAAAGGCGCAGAACAAGCTTTCGGATCCGGCCAAGCTCAAGCGCATCGTGAGCCTGATCGACAAGGAAGGCCCCTGGGTGGGCATGAAGGTCGATGTTAAGGGCGAGATCTACGAAGGCCTGCTCGAACGCAATGCCTCCGAGGTCAGATCAGGCGCTGGCCAGTATTTCACGCCGCGTCCCGTGATCGACGCGATTGTCAAATGCGTCGATCCGAAGATCGGCGAGACGGTCTGCGACCCGGCCTGTGGCACCGGCGGGTTCCTGCTTTCGGCCTTTGATCACATGAAGACACAGTCGCAGGACCGCGAAAAACTTCGTTCCCTGCGTCACACGGCCTTCACCGGTATCGACATCGTCGACGAGGTGGTGAGGCTCTGCGCGATGAACCTCTACCTGCACGGTATCGGCAACGGCGGAAGCCCGGTCGCGCAAGGCGACGCGCTGGCAGGTGATCGAGGCGACCGTTTCAAGGTTGTGCTGACCAATCCGCCCTTCGGCAAGAAGTCCAGCTACAAGGTCGTCGGAGAAGACGGCTCTGTCACAACCGAGCGCGAGAACTATGAGCGCGAGGATTTCAAGTTCACCACCTCGAACAAGCAGCTCAACTTCCTGCAACACATCATGACCATATTGGAGGCCAACGGCCGGGCTGGCGTCGTGCTACCGGACAACGTCCTTTTCGAGGCTGGAAGGGCCGGCGAGGGGATCCGGAAGCGGCTGCTCGAGGGGTTCAACTTCCACACACTGCTGCGTCTGCCCACAGGCATTTGGTATAGCCCAGGCGTCAAGGCGAACGTGCTCTTCTTCGACAAACGCCCGGCGTCCAAAGAGGTCCAGACGAAAGAGCTCTGGGTCTACGACTACCGCACTAACGTCCACAAAACGCTCAAGACCAAGCGCCTTACCACGTCAGACCTAGATGACTTCGTTGCCTGCTATCGGGATCGCAAAGAGAGCGAGCGCTTCCGTAGATTTAGCTACGAGGAACTCGCGCAGCGGGACAAGCTCAACCTCGATATCACCTGGCTCAAGGACGATAGCCTCGAAGATATAGACAGCCTGCCAGAGCCAGATGTTCTGGCCGCCGAAATCGTGGAGAACCTTGAGGCCGCGCTTGAGCAGTTTAAGGGCGTGGCAGCCGAACTGAATCCGGATCTGGAGTAGATTGAGTGCTGGAGAAGCATGTGACCACTTCGATCATCGGCTTCGACTCCGCTTGGACGGATCAAGTGAAGGCGCCCGGTGCTGTGAGCATCATTCGGGTCGTCGAGGGCCGACCGACGGAGTTTGTGCCGCCACGCCTGGCCAGCTTTGGACAGGCACTCACGATCATTGAGGCGGAGAGGCGGCAGTTTGATCGGTGCTTCGTCGCCCTTGATCAGCCGACAATCGTTCCCAATGCCACAGGGTCGCGTCCAGTCGATAAGGTGGCTGGATCACTAATCTCCTGGGTCGGAGGTGGCGTTCAGCCAGCCAATCGGTCGAAGAAGGGCATGTTCGACGATGATGCGCCGGTCTGGGCGTTCAAGAACGCTCTCGGTGCGACGGAAGACCCTGAGGGCGCGCGCGATGCAGAGTCGGGTGTGTTTATCGCAGAAGTCTTTCCGGCGCTGGCCCTCCCGAGCCTCGCCGCCGAGTTCTGCGGGCGACTTATGGTGCCGCGCTACAACCCTGGGCGCAGGAAGACCTTCCGCATCGAACATTGGAGCGCCGTCCTGAAATGCGTCGGCGCTGCAGGCGAAGCTTATGGTGTCATAGGGCTCTTGCACTGGTGCGAAACTCACCGACTGATTGAGACGCCGACTAAGTCCGACCAGGACCTGCTCGACGGCGTCTTATGCGCGCTGATCGGATACATCTGGCTTTTCCAGCCAAGGGACCAGTCTGTTATGATTGGCGATCTCGAAGCCGGCTATATGATTGGGCCCGCTATAGAAGAAGCACGCAGAAGGCTTCAGACAGCGGCCGAAGCCAGAGGCGTCCGTCACGGATAGCTCGCCCGTATTCGATCTTCTGCACTCCCGCGACCCCGCCGCTACAACGAAAACATGAAGACCAGAATCGTGTCTGGTCGCGTGTGGACGTGCTGTGCTCGATATACCTCGCCATCTCGCCGACGATTTTCCCATGACGCTCGATCAAGCATGCAAGCTGGAGTTCGGGGGCGCCATTAAGCCCGGAACGCTAAAGGCGGAACATCGGCGTGGGAACTTGGTGCTGGAGCGGATCGGCAACAAGGACTTCGTCACGCGCATTGCAATACGGGAAATGCGTCGCAAGTGTCAGGTGGACCAGTCGGAAAGGGCCCGCGACTTTGGCTTCAGCCAGAGCGCAAGAATCGCAACGGCAGCGTCGAGGCCGCACGGTGGGTCATCCGTGACGGCGACGCAAAGCGCAGCACTGGATGCGCTGAAGGTGAGCGTAGCCGGGCTGAAAAGGCACTAGCGGACTATATCGCTCTTAAGCATGATCCTCGCCGGAATGTCGGGCAGCCCGGCCATGTGCTGATCGCCGACGTCCTCAGCATCTATGCGCGGGACGTGGCACCCAATCATAGCCGGCCGGAGGAGACCGCGTCAAAGATACTTCGTCTCGCTTCCTGGTGGGGGGATCCCGCATTTGCTCGGCGTAAGGCATTTGGGTCGGCGCCGGTCCTGACCGGCTTTGTGAGTGACGTCAATGATGCCAGTTGCAGAGCGTATTACGAGTGCCATGGAGCCAATCGGAGCGCGGCCCGCGATCTCGAGATCCTACGCGCAGCCCTCAACCATGCGCACGACCAGCGCATCTTGGCGACTACCGTGAAGGTTAAGGTGCCGCATAAGTCTTTATCGCGCGAGCGCTGGCTCACTCGTTCAGAAGTAGCCAAGTTGGTCTGGACCGCTTGGCGCGGCGGTCGCAGCGCCAACGGAAAGTCGGGTGAGGGCGATAACTGGCATATGCGCCGGCACCTCGCTCGGTTCATTCTGTTGGCCGTTTATACCGGATCCCGCAAGCAGGACGTGCTCAATGCGTCTTTCGAGCGACATCCCGACCACGGGTTCATCGATCTGGAACGCGGTGTATGGACTAGGAAGGCCGCTTCGAAGGTCGCAACCACGAAGCGGCAGACAGCCATCCCGCTGCCACCCGGCCTGCTTGCACATCTGCGGCGCTGGCGCCGCTCAGGTCAGAGCTTCGCTGTGGAGTTCAACTGCAAGAAGGTCGACAACATTAGCAAGGCATTCCGCGCACTCGTCGCAGAATGTGGTTTGGATGCGGACGTGATCCCGCATGCCCTCCGCCACACCGGAGTGACCTGGGCGATGCAGAACGGCGTCGCCCTATGGGACGCGTCGGGGTATTTCGGCATGAGCCCGAAGGTTCTGATGGAGGTCTACGGCCATCATCATCCAGATCACCTCATCGGTGCTGCAGCCGCCATGGGCAGGCGGAGGCGGTAAGGTGAGGTGTGTCTTACAGTGTTCGTCTATTCAGGTAAAAAGTTGCTGAGCTCTGAACGCGCGCTATAACTTGCCTCTATTGTTTTGGGGGCATTGATGGATTTTCTACAGAGCACCGGGGTCGCGGTTCGAAACGCGGTCCTTTTCGTCGCGTCCGGGTTGAGAGACCCTGCGGCTCCAGGCGTTATTACGCTAGTGCTACTTTGTGCCCTTGCCGCCTCAGTTGTTTCGTTCTGGCTCCGCAACGGTTCTCGCGTCGCCGCGATGCGTTGGCTCGATAAACTGGTGCGCCAATATCCGGACGACGCGGCTTTGAGCGGAAGCCTCGAAACGCTGAAGGCGCAGGTCTTCGAGGAGGCCCGAGGGCGCGACCGCGCAAAAGTGGCGGCGAACTGGCGCGAATTTGCTGAGACTTTGATCCCTCAGGACGACGATGGGCGCACAATTTACCATAATTCGGTGCGTCCCTCGACGTTCTTCAATCTTGACGACATGGGGTTCGGCCCGGGATTCTGGCGCCATGCGCCAGGGTTGTTTGTGTCCGTCGGGCTATTTCTGACCTTTCTTGGTCTAGTTTCGGCGTTGAATTCGATGGTCCCGGAAGGAGGAGGAACCATTGGCCCTTCTGAAATGAACGACTTGCTGACCGTGGCGTCAGCAAAGTTCATTATGTCGCTGACAGGCTTGCTATGTTCGATTCTATTCACGGTTGTTCTGCGTCACGGCCTGCATCGCGCAGAGGACACCGCCCATCGTTTGTCGGATGGCCTTGAGGAGCGGTTGGCCTTCCTCAGCTTGGAGGCGCTTGCGGCAAAGCAGCTCAAGTCCATGCGCGAACAGGAGACCCTGCTCAAGAACTTCGCAACGGAGCTAGTTGCTGAGCTGGGTCGACCGCTCAAGGATATGCCAGCGATGATCTCTGAGAGCATTGGGGAAAATCTTCGACCGCTTCTCGATCAAGTTGGCAAGGCCGGCACCGATGGTGTGGGCACGCTGGTGCAGGATCTGAGTAGCCGCATGAGCGAGGACGTTAGCCGCGCATTAGGCAAGGCCAGCGACAGCATTTCGGAAGCTGGCGATCGCATCGCAAAGCTCTCCGACCGCATGGACCAGAGCTCATCGAAGGTCGGGGATGAGCTCAACGTCGCGCTCGCTCGTGTCTCCGAAGCCGTGGCTAGCATAAGAGACACATTGGGAGATGCTGCGCGCGACACTGGTGGCGCCTTCAACGCTGGAGCCGAGAAACTGCTGGGTGTCATGAACCAGACGCTGGAAGGCATTCGCGACAACACCTCTCAAGGCGCCGAAGCCCTTAGCGCTGCTGCGGCGAGCCTGCGCCAGGCCGGCGAAGGGTTCGGGAAGCAGATTGAAGACGCGGGCCGCACGGGTGCGGAAGCAGCAAGTCGTGAGCTTAGCCGCGTCACCTCCGATGCCACGGAAAAAGCAGCTAGTGAGGTGTTGGCGCCCCTCGATGCGATAGCCGAGAAGATTGAGGCGGTTACGCGTCAGGTAGCAGCCGCGGGCAATGATATGCGCCTGTTCGCCGATGGGGTGAAGGCGGGCGCCGATGCGTCCGTGGTGGCTTCGAATGCCTTCCGCGCGGCGAGCCAAGAGCTGACTTCGGCCGCTGCGCCGATCCGGTCGTCTATCGGCAGTGTCGAGGCATCCGTTTCGGCTTTGGCGGATGCGACGCAGAATGTAGCAACTACGGTCTCTCGTTCCGCAGAATCGACAGCGCGGGCGGCGGCAGACGCATTGTCGTCTGCTCAAGCGGTTCTCGGTAGCGAGCAACAGGCCATTGAGAATGCGCTGGAAGGCATCCAGGTCGCGCTGCAGCGGCTGCGGGAGCAGGGCGACCGGATCGATGACATTGATGGCAAGCTTGGCCGCGCGTTTGAGATCTATACGCAGCAAGTTTCGGGAGCGGTCGATGGCATGCGGCAACACGTCCAGGAACTGCAGGAGAAGCTGCAACCAGGCATCGATACCTTGAAGACGGTAGTCGAAACGGCCGAGGAGTTTATTCCTCGGAGCCGGACGCGATAGATGCGTGCCGCATTTCGACGCCGGAGCAGGGAAGACGAAGAGGAGTCAGTCTTCGTCTCTATGACCGACATGACGGTCAGTTTCCTGTTCATCATTATGATCATGCTGGCCTTCTTCGCCAGCCGATTTAACCCTGAAGAAAGCGTGACGCGCGACGAATTTGACAAGGTCATTGTCGAGCGAGACCAACTGCAAGCTGAGGTCGCCGACCTTGAAATCGTAATTGCCGATCTCGTTGCAGAGCGTGACAGCCTGAAGATTGAACTTGCCGAGGCCCACATACAGATTGCGGCTCTACGGCTAAGGATCGAGGAACTTGAGGCCGAGATCGAACGGCTAAAGACCGAGCTAGCAGAAAGAGATCCGGTGGAGGAGTATCTCAAGCGCACCGCCGTGGTGCGTCAACGCATCTTGGAGCAATTGCGTGATCAGCTCAGGATCGATTTTCCGGACCTGCTAATTGAGATTAGCCAGGAGCAGGACGCGTTGCGCTTTTCAGGGGATGGGCTGTTCGCGAGCGGCCAGTCGGTATTGGCGCCAGGTAAGCGCGAGATCGTGGAGACGATTGCGACTAGGCTTGAGCAGATACTGCCCTGCTACACACTTGGCACCAGCGCCAGATGGTCGCTGAACTGCAATGAGAGTGCTGCGATTATTGAAGCGGTGCAGATTGAAGGTCACACTGACTCTACGGGCGATGACCGGTTGAACCTCGACCTGTCCACAAAACGAGCGAATGAGACGTTCTGGTCTATGCTGGATCGCGAGCCGAACCTTGATAATCATCTGAACTTCCGAGACCAGCCAGTGCTTTCCGTCGCCGGCTACGGAGAGATGCGCCCGATCGCTGAGAACGACACAAGTTCCGGTCGGTCCGCGAACCGGCGCATCGATCTTCGCATCATCATGTATACGCCAACGATATCGTCCGAGATCGACGAGATAGGCAGGCGTCTTGGAGCAGCTCCGAGCGGGGAGCCAATGCCATGAGCCTTTCCGGCGTCCTTGGGCGTCTCCAGCCATATCGACCGCGGGCTTTGCCTTCGCTGTCTCCCATCTCCGCTGCAGTTGAGCGAGTTCTGGCCAACTGGCCGGATTTGGTGCGGGAGCCACCAGAGAGTGACCGCGAGCGCATCGTGATGGAAATGAAGCGTCGACTTGACCAGGACGACTGGCAGGACCTTCACACCTCGCTCGTAACTTCCGCGGCTGTCGCGCTGTTCGACGAACAACGACGAGGTCGCGAAGATCTGGCGGCGCTGCGGCAGTTCTATCTCGATGAGGTTGCCGCCAATGATAGCAAGGCATTTCGCAACGGCATGATGGCGGTCTATCTGGGCTCGTATCTTCCCGGCGCCCCGCACACCATCAAGCTGGGTCGCGCACTGAGCCAAGTATCTAGCCTCCTTGGGGAGCGATGGCGTCCGCTCCTGTCAGCGGTGCCCCGTTTGCTCGATGGCACGTCTGCTCACGAGCAGTTGGGACAGCTCATGCTCGCAATGCCGTCGCCATGGTCCGACCTAAAAACTATTGGGATGCGCAAGCCACACGACGCTGGCCTGATGACGCATACACATCTGAGTTTTGTAAAAGCCATCGCACCATCTCTCAAATCTGAGCCTTCAATTGACAAATTGCTTAGTTGGTTGAGGCCAGATGGGGCTCTGCAGGCAAAGAAAGAAGGCGCAGCGCAGGCCATAGCCGCACTGCTATCGCCATGGTCGAGCGATCCTCCTGACGAACTGCGCAGTTCGTTGACGACGCGCCTAACTAGTTCTTATGGGGACCCCAGGACGCGCGGCGGCGAAGCGCCGTGGGGTCAGGTGCCCCAAGATCTGGTTGAGCGAATTTCGCGGTGGCTGACCGGCGAGAACATCAGGTTCTTCATGGACGTGGTTTCGGCGGTCGAGACCAGTCATATGTGGGAGCCTCGGCGTCGCTTCTGGCTGCAGTTGCATAGGGAGAAGCGAATCGACAGCGCTTGGGTAGCGCTTAGCGACGACGGCGCGCGACGAGCACGTGAGATGGCTCAAGGACGTCCGGGTCTGGCTTTTGGCCGTCAGACAGCAGGTGGAAGCCGGGTAAATACCTGCCTCCTGGTCCTGAAGGTCGGCTCGAGAATCGTCGTTGAGGGGTCCCACAGCTACAAGGTGCACGTATTTAGAGAGGGGGGCCACAAGACCCCTAAACTTTATCAGCCACGCTATGATTGTGAGGACATTCGCATGATCCCTGGAGCAGACTCACGTGCGCATAACGGCGATTGGCAGGGTTGGGTCAGAGAAAGGATCTAGGGGATGGATTTGAGCTTCGAATACGACGCGACAGGCATCACGTTGCGCGCTCCCCAAAAGGCCGGACTTGCTCGCCTTTTTTCTCGCTCTGGGATCAGCAACCTAAAGAAGCTCCCGCCCACCGAGCGCGACATGATCCTCGCCGTTGCTGACCTTCGCGCGCTTAGCGACGACGATACCCGAGAGCTACAGATCTACGATGACCGCATTTGGCTGTCGCACCGTTTGGCATCAAAGCTGGATGCTGGGAGTGCCAGCTCGCTCGGCTTGCCGAGGCGGGTTGATCTGACCCTCAGCACCGACGTTGAGGGCGTCGTCGGCTCAAGGGACTTCAAGCTGGTCTATCAGTGGACCAAGTCTGGCCAACGTCAGCTTCCCAAGCGCGTTGGCGCGATCCTCGAAACCGGGCGGGGCAAGAGACTTGTTCCACACTGGATGCTCGACGCCATCGAAATTGCCGAAGGCCCGCGCACTGGCGGCACCGACGAAACCGACTGGGAGGCACTTGCCCGTTTCCGCCAAGCACTTGAGCCTGGTCTGCACATGAGCCGCGACGATGCCGCCGCTCGGATGTCGATGACGGATTTCTTATCCGGCCTGGAGGTGCGCATATCGGACTCGTTCTCCTTATCGCCGACTACAGACGGCACGGATTTTGAGGTTGTGCCGTTTTCTCGTGACCGTCTGGCGAGCGAAGGGGAGGTGAGGGAAGGCGAGATCGATGAGGCGCAAGGCGAACTCACGGAGGACTCACTCAGGGCTTTTCAACGTCGCCTGCGTGATCGCGGTGCACTTCCAGCGTATCGAGTAAAGCCGGGTAGCTATCTGATCATCGATACAAGCGCGATGCCGGCCTTAAAGTTGATGGCTGAGAAGCAACACGCTCCGCGTGAAGAGCGGCAAGCCTTTATAGCCAATCCTCGTCCGGCACTGACCGAAGCGATCGTCGCCGATCTGGAATCACGCGGCCTTCTTGACGGCTTGGATGCCGCCGGGTTCGAGGAGTCGGTTGAGGCATTTGCGGGACCGGTATTGGTGGAGACGGCCCAATATTCTAGCCGCGTTCTGGGGACCAAGCTGTTCGAGAAGAATGCCCCGCTGCCGCATTCCGATCCGTCTACCTGGATGCCAGAGGAGTTCGCGCGAAAGCTCGCTGAATATCTTGAAGAACAGAATCAAGAGTCGCTTGCACAGCTGCATCGTGATGTGACTTCGGCGATAGAGGCGGGTCACTCATCAATAGAGCGCGAAGGCATCGAGATTCCCGCCAGGCCGGAAACGCTGACCACAATCTCGGCGCGACTGGACCGCATGACTGAGCCGGTTGATGATGACGACGCCCAGCCGATCGTAGAGCAAGGCCCGATTGTGCTCGACAGCAAAAGCAATCTGCGTGAGCTACAATGGTATGCCTCTCTCAAGCCCCGGACGCTCAGAGACCCTTCGCTGCCCGCTCTCGTAAAAACAGCTCTAAAGCCACATCAGGTTGCGAGTTTCGAATGGCAACAGGCAGCCTGGAAGGCGGGCCTGCCGGGTGTGCTCAACGCCGACGAGCAGGGATTAGGCAAAACGCTACAAACCATTGCGTTCCTTTCGTGGCTTCAGTCTGAGATGAAACTGCCGTCGCAACGGCGTCCACTGCTGATTGTCGCGCCGACGTCTCTTCTGCTGAACTGGGAGGAGGAGGTCGAGCGGCACCTTGAGGCACCGGGCCTAGGTCACGTCATCCGACTCTACGGCAGCGGCATCGGCACAAGGAAGCATTTCGGGGCACACGGCCGTGACATCGATGACGGCAGCGCCAAGTTGGATTTGAGGACGCTTCAGGAAGCGATTGAGGAAGGGCGCGCCCATCGGTTCTGGGTGCTGACGACCTACACCACTCTCACCAACTATCAGCATTCACTCGCGACCATTCCGTTCGCCGCTGCAGTGTTCGATGAAATCCAAACTCTCAAGAACTCCCGCAGCATGCGCTCGGAAGCAGGGCGGTCCATCAAAGCCGACTTTACGATCGGTCTCACTGGGACACCGATCGAAAACACGGTGCTTGACCTCTGGGCGGTCTTGGATCAAGTCGCCCCGGGCCGCTTGGATACCGAAGAGAATTTCATTGCGCGGTATCGAGAGCCGGACGCGACTAACATGGCCGAGTTGCACGGCCGCGTCTTCAAATCACATGACGATGTGCCTCCGGTTGGCATCAGACGTCTCAAGTCGGAAGTCGCATCGGATCTGCCTCCAAAGCGCCGCCGGCTCTATCCGCGTGCCATGCCCGCCGAACAGCAGCTTGCCTATGAAGACGCCCGTCTCAAGCTCGCCCAGGGAGGACATGGCGCCGCGCTGAAGATGCTGCACCATATCCGTGCCGTCTCCGTGCACCCAGATCTCGAAGCGCGGAATGGCAACGACGAATTCATAGAAGCCTCTGCCCGGCTCACCGCGTGCTTCCAGCTGATCCGAAAGATCCAACAGTCTGAGGAGCGGGCACTGGTTTTCATCGAGCACCGCCGGATGCAGTATCGCTTCATTGAGCTTGCAAAGGCCGAACTTGGGCTACGTCAGATAGATTTGATCAACGGCGATACGCCCATCAAGACCCGACAGAAGATCGTCAATCGCTTCCAGCAACACGGGTCTGCACCTGGCTTTGATCTGCTGGTCCTTGGTCCCAAAGCTGCCGGCACCGGCTTAACGCTCACGGCGGCCACTCACGTAATTCATCTATCTCGATGGTGGAATCCTGCCGTGGAGGAGCAGTGCAACGATCGCGTCCATCGCATTGGTCAAACTCGCGATGTAACGGTTCATCTCCCGATGGCGATTCATACCGGATATCGGGAGGCATCTTTTGACTGCCTCCTGCACAGCCTGATGCAGAAGAAGAGGAATCTGGCCGAGTCTGCCCTGTGGCCAATGGGCGATACGGGCGCCGACGCGGAGCAATTGCAGGACATGTTGTCAAACAGCGTCTCCCATCCTCCCAGCAGTGGAGACCCCGTAATAGGTGCTATCAAGGCGATGTTTGCGAGGGATGGCCTGCAAATGCCCAAGTGGGAAGCTGACGGTTCGGTGCCGCTGTAGGGACAAGCAAACTACCGGCCGCAGCTGCGATATGGACGAACCCTGTCGGTAACCCTGTCGGTGTAAAAAACCCCGACGTCCGAGAACGCCGGGGTTGATTGGTCGGAGTAGAGTGATTCGAACACTCGACCCCCTGCTCCCGAAGCAGGTGCGCTACCAGGCTGCGCTATACTCCGTCATGATTGCGACACGGGATTTCGGCCGTTCCGGCCGGTCGCGATGGGGCGGGTTATAGCTCCGCTTCACCCCCGGTTCAAGCGTCTCACCGAGGCTTTTTACAAGGGGCGGAGGTGAGTTGCGAAGCGAAATCAAACCGTGTAGGAACCGCCACAGTTGGGGTGTCGCCAAGTGGTAAGGCAGCGGTTTTTGGTACCGCCATTCCCAGGTTCGAATCCTGGCACCCCAGCCACTCCACTTGTTTGTCTATCCGTCATACTAGGGCGCTCTGGTTGGTGCCTGCTTGGACGCGACTAGGGTAAGCCAATCCACGTGCTGATGCTCAGGCGGCCTTCACGGATCGGCTCGGTCATGGCCTGGAATATGTGTGCCATCTTCACCGTTCTAGGGTGGATGGACTGTTCCTCATGAACTCGGGGCAGGGCTGGGAGAAAGAGGCTAGCAGAGTGGGTGCACTGACACGCGTGGTCAGGCCCATCCACCGCCTTACATGGTCGAAGGGTGCGCTGAAGCAGCGATCTTGATAACCGTCAATGCTGATCGGCGCGATTGAGCCAGAATACCCGCCAGTTGCGGGAGTTCAAAATGCGTCTTTGGTCAACGATAGCCGCCGTTTCCGTCTTCGCCCTTGCCGTACCCGTGGACGCAGGCGCCAGTCCGCCACTCTGCCGCACGGCTGACCACGCATGCCTCAAGGGGCAGCTCGAACATGCCGCTACCGCCGGCGACATAGTGGCCAAGATCGAGCTTGCGCGCATGTTGCTGAACGAACCTGAAAGTGGATCAAACTGGGGTCGCGCGGCTGGCCTTTTGCACCAGGCGGCGCGCACCGGAGATGCCTGGTCCGTCAGCATTCTCGCCAGCCTGTATCGTGAGGGCAAGGGCGTGCCTGAGGACGGGCGCCAGGTCATGAAGCTGCTGATCCCGCTAGCCGCAAAGGGAAGCATCGGGGCGGTTGCGGGGTTGGGTGACCTTTTCGCCTCCGGCGCCACTCCCATAGCGCCTGACCCTCAGAGAGCGGCACGATATTTTGCTCGGGCGGCAGCCGAAGGGGACGTGCACAGCAAGTACCAGCTCGCGCTGATGCTGCTTGATGGCAATGGCGTTCGCGCCGACATCGCCCGGGCGATCACTCTGCTTGAAGAGCTCAACCGGTCTGGCGATCCGTGGATCTCCATCCAGCTTGGGGAAGTATACGCCAGCGGCAAGAGTGGTCCTGCCGAACGCGCGATCGACTATTTCGCTCAAGCTGCCGAAACCGGCAACGCCTCCGCCATGGTTCGCCTCGCCCAGATGTACCAGACTGGCATAGGCACCGTGGGGCCAGATCTCCAAATTGCCATGGACCTGCTCGAGCAAGCTGCAGCCCTGGGCGACATGGGCGGGCAGGTGCAATTGGCACTGGTGCTGCTGGCGAGCGGGACGAGCGAGGATGCAAGCCAAGCCATCGAACTGCTCGAACGGGCAGCCGAAACAAACCAGGCGTGGCCTGCGACCATCCTGGCCCAACTCTACGCCGAGGGGAGGCAGGCGCCGCTTGACGGTGCCCGCGCCGTTGGGCTCCTGCAGCCCTTCGCTGACCAGGGCGTCACCGTGGCTTTGACCGGCTTGGGGGGCATCTACGCCAAGGGCGCTGGCATTGTTCCCGCCGATCCGGCGCTTGCACGCCACTACTTCGAGCAGGCAGCAGGCTCCGGTGATCTGTCTGCCAAGAACCGTCTTGGCTTCATGCTGATCAACGGGGAGGGCGGTACTGCCGACGTCGCGCGCGGCCTCCGCCTGCTTGAGCCGGTGATGGAGAGTGGCGACACCTGGGCCATGCTCCAGCTGGGTGACACCTACGCCCAAGGCACTGCCCTGCCGCAGAACGCAGAGCGGGCGCTGCATTATTATGGGCGTGCCGCAGAACTCGGCAATGCCGCCGGATTGAGCCGGATCGGCATGATCTACCGGAATGGGTTGGCAGACGTGGCGCCCGATCTGGCACAGGCGCAGGAGTATTTCGAGCGGGCTCTTGCCGAGGAAGATGCAACCGGTCGCATTCAGCTGGCCCTGCTTTTGCTCGAGGACGGTCCGGCGCAGGATATTGCGCGCGCCGAGCAACTGCTCGCCGCTGCAGCCAGTGAGGGGGACGCCTGGGCGACAACCATCCTGGCTGACCTGCTCACAAGGGGCGAAAAGGTGGAAGCTGATGGTGCGCGCGCTCTGGCCCTGCTTCAGCCCCTTGCCGAGCAAGGGAACGCTGCCGCTCTGTCCGGCCTAGGCGTTCTTTATGCCAGGGGCGCAGGGACGCTTGAGCCCGACCCTGCCAAGGCGGGCGCTTACTTCGAGCAGGCCGCGGCCTTGAACGACTACGTGGCCAAAAGCCGGCTCGGCATGATGCTGATCGCAGGTGAGGGTGTTGCCGTGGACCCCGCGCGTGGTCTGGCGCTGCTGCGGGAGGTTGCGGCTATCGGCGACGGCTGGGCCAAGATCCAGCTGGGCGATGTTCTCTCCTCGGGCAAGAACGTTCCGCTTGATCCACAGGGAGCCCTTGCAGCCTATCAAGCAGCCCGCGATGCGGGCCTCCCGGCTGCTGCGATCAAGCTGGGCTACCTCTTCCTCTATGGAAAGGGAAATATCGCTCCCGATCCGGCACGCGCCGCCAATCACTTTGCGGATGCGGCAGAAGCCGATCTCAGCGCTGGCAAGGTCAGCCTCGCCTTGCTGCTGCTCGACGGCAAGGGCGTGGAAAAAAACGTCGACCAAGCCGTCGATCTGTTGCAAGAGGCTGCTGGTCACAGTGACGCCTGGGCCAGCGGTGTTCTTGGCGGTCTCTATGCCGACGGGCGCAATTTGAAGCCAGACTACCGGCAAGCCCGCGATTTTTCTCAAGCCGCGTTCAACGCTGGCGATCAAGCTGCCATGCTGCGTTTTGGCATGTCTTTGGCTATCGGACCACTGGCGCCGGACCATCGTGCCGAGGGTATAGATTACGTCACGGAAGCCGTGGCTGCGAACATTCCTGGGGCCGTGGTTGAGCTGGCTCGCCTGCAGAGCATGGGACTTATGGGCAGTGACGGAGCGGTCGAAGCGGAGCGTAATCTGCTTGCCGAAATCGAGGCCGGCAATCCCGCCGCGCTCAGGCTTTTACTGCAAGTCTATCGATCCGGTGGCCCAGGACTCAAAGCTAGCCCACGTAAGGCGCGCGGCCTTTTGGAACAACACGCGGCGCTGCTGACATCCCCAGCGCTGGCTTTCGAAACCGTGGCGCTACACTCCATGGCTCCCGCGACCGAAGCGTCCTTAAGCGAGATCGGAGCAGCCCTAAGCGGCATTGCCTCTGCGGATTTCCCACAAGCCGTTCAGATGATGTTCTGGGGCAACAAGAACGCCTACGTTTACGCGCTGCAGTTCGGTTTGCGGGACGTTGGTCTGTATAGCGGCCCAATGAGCGGATACCTGACCAAGCAGACAATCTCGGCCATCAACCAGGCCTGCGCACAGCAGCAGATCGAGGAGATCTGCCGCCGAGGTCCGTTGACGCCGGAAGTGGCCGTGAGCCTGGGAGAGTATCTCGCCACACGTCCCGCCCCCCTGCGCTCGTGAGCGAGGGCGACAATCAGTTTCAGGCGTAAGTTGCGGCGGGCCTTATAAATGCCTTCCTGCATCCCCAAGCAACCGGCCTGCCAAGACAGCCGCTTCGACCCGATTGCGGACCCCGAGCTTCGCGAAGATGTGGGCTAGGTGGTACTTGACCGTGGCAGCGCTGATGCCCAGCCGGGATGCAACTTCCCGGTTATTGTCGCCTTCGCTGATGGCGGCCAGCACGGCAAGCTCCTGAGTGGTCAGGCTTACCTCAGGTCTGGCGGCGGCTGTGATCCGAGCGTTCTCCTTCAGCGCTTCCAGCCATCCCGTGAGCGCTTTCGGCGATAGATAGGTCTCCCCCTCGTCGATACTGTGTATGATCAAAACAAGCTCGTCAGGCAGAACTTGTTTGGAGACAAAGCCGCTCGCACCCGCCGCCATGGCGGCTACGACGTCTTGGGTGTCTTCGGAGGTCGCCAGGACCAAAATTTTGGTGTTCGGCGAGGCGGCGACTATTTCACCGAGAATGTCGCCACTCTTTGAGCTTTGCAGGCAAAAACCCACCAGCAGCACGTCCGGCTGAAATCGCTTGGCCAGAGCGATTGCTTCCATGGCATCGCTGCCTTCTGCAATGATCTGGACTGTGGGTGATCCGGACAGGACTTGATGCAGGCCAAGACGGAAGATGACCTGATTATCAACGATGACGACCGACACGGGCTTAGTCATCAATCTTCCGATCAGTAAAACACGCGGTTCCCGAAGTAAGGATACAGAGCTGCCTAAAATAAGTAGCCCGAACGGTTTGGCTTCAGCAAGCTCTGTATTCATCGCAGCCTAAGCTTGATCGACCAAGGTCCCTATCCAGGTGGTTAGCCGGCGCTAGCCGATCCGTTAGGGGCTGATGCGACCTATAGGGAAAAAGTCGAGGGACCTCCTGACATTATCCGCTGCCTCCCCGGCCGGCATAGTCACAGCATGGAGACTACGCGGCTCGATGGGCTTGTCGCGATCAGTTGGGAGGCGACTATGGTTACCTACATCAAAAGCGACCTGGAATTCATTCTCAAGCAGATCCAGCTTGCGGAGGCGCATGCGGCAGGCACGCCGCTCTATGGTCCGGGCGGACTGATCCCGACCTACAATCTTTCCTGGGGCCTGCGCGCCGTCGATGGCTCGAACAACCACCTGCTTCCAGGCCAGGAACGCTGGGGCGCATCGGACACCCCGTTCAACGAGCTGATGAACCCGACATACCGCACCATCACGATGATGATGGATCCGGATGGTCCGAACGGCCCTGCGCCGACCATGCCTGTTTCGATGCCCTACACACCGGGCAATGACGTCGATGGACCGGGTACCTTCGCAGGCCCGGGCGATGTCATCGATCCAGGCGTCCGCACGATCTCGAACCTCATCGTCGACCAGACGCTGGCCAACCCCGTCGCCATCATGATCGCGCTGCAGCGCGGCGGCGTGCTGGCGACACAAGCTGAAATCAACGCAGTTACCGGCGAAATCACCGCCGCCTTCAAGGCAATCGCGCCCCTGTTCCAGGCGGTCAACCAGGCCCAGGTCGCGCAGGCGGCAGCAGAAGCGGCTCTCAACGCCAATCCGACGGACCCGGGCCTGATAGAAGCCAAGGCCACGGCTGACGCTAACCTTGCCACGGCCCGGCTCAACCTTGCCGACGGTAATGGGGCGCTGGATACGCTACTGACTACCTATAATATCGCCATGGACGGGCAGAACATCAGCCTGACCAATGCCGCACCGGACGAAGGCCTTTCGGCGCCGTTCAACTCCTGGTTCACGCTTTTCGGACAGTTCTTCGATCACGGCCTCGACCTCGTCAACAAGGGCGGATCGGGCACTGTGATGATCCCGCTGAGCCCGGATGATCCGCTCTACATTCCCGGCAGCCCAACTAATTTCATGGTGCTGACCCGCGCGACCACGACGGCTGGACCGGATGGCCAGTGGAATACGATTGACGACGTTCGTCCGATCAATACCACGACCGCTTATGTCGACCAGAACCAGACCTACACTTCTCATCCTTCGCACCAGGTCTTCCTTCGCCAATATGTGATGACAGCCGATGGCCCGCTTTCTACCGGCAAGCTTATCGAAGGCGCCAATGGCGGCATGGCTAATTGGGGTGAGGTCAAGGCCCAGGCACGGGACCTGCTCGGCATCCATCTGACCGACCTCGATGTGGGCACGGTGCCGCTGCTACGCACCGACGCCTATGGCGAATTCATCCGTGGACCGAACGGCTTCCCGCTGATCGTGACCGGTATTGGTCTCGACGGCATCCCGAATACTGCTGACGATACTTTCATCGAGGGCGATCCCGATGCCAATGGCGGCCTCGGTGTATCGCTGGCTACTGCCGTGCGCACCAACCACGCCTTCCTTGCCGATATCGCCCACTTCGCCGTGCCCGATGGCATCGCGGATGGTGACACCGAAGTCGGCGGCAACATTCCGGAAGACGGCTTCTACGACAACGAACTGCTCGACGCGCACTTCATCGCCGGCGACGGCCGCGCCAACGAGAACATTGGCCTCACGGCCGTGCACCATGTGTTCCACTCCGAGCACAATCGTCTGGTGGATCACACCAAGGCAACGGTTCTGGCAACCAACGACCTCGCATTCATCAATGAGTGGCTGGCCGTGGACGTCCAGGTTGTGCCGACCACGCCCGAGGCTATCGCAGCCCTGGTGTGGGATGGCGAACGCATCTTCCAGGCGGCCAAGTTCGGCACCGAAATGCAGTATCAGCATCTCGTGTTCGAAGAATTCGCCCGCAAGATCCAGCCGAACATCAACGTCTTCCTGGTGCCCGATGGCTTCGACACCATGATGGACCCCTCGATCTTCGCCGAGTTCGCCCATGTCGTGTACCGCTTCGGTCACTCCATGCTGACCGAGTCGATCGACCAGTTCGACGAGAACTTCAACCCGAACCACATCTCGCTGATCCAGGGCTTCCTCAATCCCGGCTCCTTCAACGGGCCTCACGGGGAATCCGACCATGACCTCGCCGCCGGTGCCATCATCCGTGGCATGACCCGTCAGGTCGGCAACGAGATCGACGAGTTCATCACCAGTGCCCTGCGCAACAACCTGCTGGGCCTGCCGCTCGATCTTGCGACTATCAACCTGACTCGCGGCCGTGACGTCGGCGTCCCCTCGCTCAATGAAGCGCGCCGCACCTTCTTCACCATGACCAATCAGGATGCCCTGCTCACCCCCTATGCGAGCTGGGTGGACTTCGCCGGCAACCTCAAGCACGAAGCTTCGATCATCAACTTCGTCGCGGCCTACGGCACCCATCCCCTGATCACCGGGGAAACCACGGTCGAAGGCAAGCGCGATGCTGCCATGACCCTGATCTTCGGCGAGGCTATCGGCAAGTTCGCGGCAATCCCCGGCTTTGTTGTCCCTGCCGACGCGACGGATTTCCTCAATGCCACCGGCGCTTATGCCGGGGGCTCGTTGGGTGGCCTCGAAAATATCGATCTCTGGATCGGCGGCCTTGCAGAAAAGATTATGCCGTTCGGCGGCATGCTCGGTTCCACCTTCAACTTCGTCTTCGAAGCCCAGATGGAACTGCTCCAGAGCGGCGACCGCTTCTACTACCTGCAGCGCCTCGACGGCCTGCATCTCTTCGGCGAAATGGAAAACAACTCCTTCGCCGCCATGATGATGCGCAATACCGACGCGACGCACCTGCCGTCCGACGTGTTCTCGACGCCCGGCTTGATCCTCGAGATCGACCGCACGCGCCAGTACAATCCGGGCCTCGGTGAAGAAGCGGGTGCCGATGGCATACTCGAGGACGATCCGGAAACGGAAGTCAACGAGAGCGCCGACAACCTGGGGGTCGATCCGGTCGGGACCAGCATCCTCGTGCCACTGGTGGTCCGCAATAATCCGGCCACTAGCGGCACCGACACCAACTACCTCAAGTACAATGGTGGCGATCACGTCGTCCTGGGCGGCACCGATATCGGCAATGCCTTCAACCCTTCAGGCAATGACATCCTGATCGCTGGTATCGGCGACGATACCGTCTATGGCGACAGCGGCAACGACGTCATCGAAGGCGGTTTCGGCAATGACATCCTCAATGGTGGTGACGGCGACGACATCATCAAGGACATGGGCGGCGACGACAACATCAAGGCCGGTAAGGGCAATGACGTGGTGCACGCCGGCCCCGGCCTCGACCTCGTCATGGGCAACGACGGCCATGACTTTGTCTTCCTGGGTACCGACATGGGCTCGGAAGTCTTTGCCGGCACCGGCAACGACTACATCTACGGCAACCGCAACGCCGAACGTATCCTCGGCAACGAGGGCAATGACTGGATCGAAACCGGTACCTTCGACGGCGCTCCCGGCGACAACTTCGACGAAGTTTTCGCCCATGACGGCATCGACGGACACGACGTGTTCCTCGGCGACGGCGGGTTCGACGAATTCATTGGCGAGGGCGGCGACGACATCATGGTCGGCAGCACCGGCCGCGGCAAGATGGCCGGCATGTCGGGCTTCGACTGGGCGACCTACAAGGACAGCACCTTCGGCATCAATGCCGACCTGTCGCGCCCCATCGTCTTCGACGAAGCCCCGACACTGCCGGCAAATGCCGCGCTTGATGAATATGCGTCAATGGAAGGGCTTTCAGGTTCCAAGTTCAACGACGTGCTCGGCGGCTCCAATGCGCTCGGCTCTGAACGCCTGCCCTTCGACCCCAATGCGCCTGCTGGAACTACTGGCCAGGAAGGCTATCGCGGCAGCCAGGTCACTAAGGAAAGCTTGCAGCTGATTTCAGGACTGGCCGCAGTCCTCGGACTGACGACAGAACAGGTCAACGCGCTGGCCAATGGCGCCAATGTCTTCAATGCCGGCGACATCATCCTCGGCGGCGACGGCAGCGACGTCATCCAGGGCAACGCCGGAGACGACATCATCGATGGCGACAAGTGGCTGAACGTGCGCATCGCCGTCCATGCCCAGGTCGGTGAAGATGGCGGCGTTGGCGCGGTCCTCGAATACCACAACAGCATGACCACGCTGGCCGCCAAGATGTTCTCCGGCGAAATCAATCCGGGCCAGCTCCGCATCCATCGCGAGATTACGACGGCTGGTGCGGACAATGTCGCCGACATCGACACCGCCCGCTTCCAGGGCGCCCGCGGCGAATACACCTTCGGCGCTACCGCCGACGGCCAGGTCATCGTCAGCCACGCCGTGGAAGACTCCCTCGATGGCACCGACAAGCTGCGGAACATCGAAAAAGTTCAGTTCGCCACCGGCAGCGCGCTCAATATCATCGTGGGCACGCCCAACAACGACACCCTCAACGGCACGGCGACCGGCACCGACCTCGACGACCTAATGCTCGGCCTCGCCGGCGCAGACACGCTCAACGGCGGCGCCGGCAACGACATTCTGGTCGGTGGGGCTGATGGGGTGAATGTCACCAATACGACAGCCACCTATGCCGATGACTTCAGTATCCTGAACGAGAACGAAGGAAGCGCGAACTTCTCTGGCAATTGGAATGAAGCCAACGACTCTGGTGGTTCAACTATAGGGCAGATCCGTATTGACGCCAACAATAGCAATGTCATGCGCTTTCACGGTGGCACCCCAGCCGGGGACTACAATGGCGCTCAGATCACGCGTGGCATGAACCTTGCGACCGCGAGCTCGGTGACGATCGCCTACTCGGCTGACCCCGACAGCATGGAATCCGGCGAAACGGTTACGGTGCAGTTCTCGGCGAACGGCACCACCTTCACCGATCTGCAGGTCATGACCGGAGATGGCGCCTCGGGCAACTACAGCCACACCATCACCGGCCCCTTTACGGCCAATGCCGCGATCCGCTTCATTTCGACCGCAATGAACGAAACCAACGACATTGTCACCATCGACAATCTCGTCATCACCCGAACCACCACGACCAGCACAGCGGCTGGTGACACTCTCAACGGCGGTGCTGGCGACGATACCTACTCCTTCTCGCTCGGCGACGGCAACGACGTCATCAATGAAACTGCCAACAACGGGGCTGGGGATCGTATCTCGATCCTCGCTCCAACCACGGGCACCGACATCGATGGCCTGCCGGTCCAGACCATCGCCGCTCTGAACATCGTCGACAACGATACTGGCACCAACAACGGCGATCTCGTCATCAACTATAGCCTGCCGGACGGTGCGAACTCCGTCGCCCAGTCTATCCGGGTGGTCAATCACTTCGACGGCACCAATGCGCAGTCGGGCGTCGAGCTCATCAACTTCAATGGTGCGCTCTATAACGGCTACCAGCTGCTCGGCGACTATGCCATCAGCCGCGCCGACCCGACGGGCAATACCCGCACGGTCGACCTGTCAGCCTCCACGGTCAACAACCTAGTGGCCGGCGAAGACGGCGAAAATGATGCCATCGCCGGTGGCTTGGGCAACGACGTGATCTTCGGTGGTGGCCAGGGCGATGATCTCACCGGTGGTGCCGGCGACGATCTTCTGGTCGGCGATGCGGGCGATGACGAGCTCGATACCCGTATCGACGCTGGCGGCGATTTCGGCACCGCGATAGGCGCCGATACCATGGTCGGCGGCGCAGGCAACGACACCTACGGCGTCGATGACCTCCTCGATATCGTCGTCGAAGCGCTCAATGAAGGCACTGACACGGTCGAAACCTTCATGACCGAACTGTCGATCGCCAACATGGCCAATGTCGAAAACCTCACCTATCGCGGTGCCGACGCTGGCGCCTTCGTCGGCACCGGCAACGCCGGCAACAACACCATCACCGGTGGCGATCTCAACGACACGCTGAGCGGCCTTGCAGGTGCTGACCGTCTAGTTGGTGGCCTGGGTGCCGACAACATGAACGGCGGCGAAGGCAACGACACCTATGTCGTCGACGATGCAGGTGACGTGGTCAATGAATCGACCGGCCTCCCGGCGGATGTCGATACGGTCGAAGCCTCGATCAGCTACACCCTGGCAGCGGGTGTCGAAAACCTCACCCTGATCGGTGGGGCTGACATCAACGGCAACGGCAATGCCCAGGCCAACGTCATCAACGGCAACGATGGGATCAACCAGCTGTTCGGCGGCGCCGGCGACGACGTCATGAATGGCGACGACGACAACGACGTGCTCGATGGCGGCCTCGGCAACGACGTGCTCAATGGCGGAAACGGCAATGACACGGTGATCGGCGGCGCAGGCGATGACACGATCAATGTAGGCTCTGGCAACGACACGATCCGCTACTCGGCGACCGGTTTTGGCAACGACACCATCACCGGCTTCGATGCCAATCCTACTCAAGGTGGACAGGACCTGATCGACCTGCGCGGCCTCGGCCTCACCGCAGCGATGATCGGGACCGCCAATACCTCGCGCATCCATATCCAGGATATCGAGGACGGCGCGGTCGACGACACCTTGATCACCATCCGCGACGCTGTTGGCGCCACGGTCGGCACGATCAGGATCGAAGAAGTCGAGAACACCAACTTCAGTGCCACCGACTTCATCTTCGATGCAGCGGCTCCTACGCCCTTCGGCGCACCGACCGAAGGCGCCAACACCATCACCGGCAACGCGGCGGCCAACACGATCAACGGACTTGGCGGCAACGACACCCTCAACGGCGCCGGCGGAGACGACGTCATCAACGGCGGTGAAGGCGCAGATGCCCTTAACGGCGGCGATGGCAACGACACCCTGAGCGGTGGCATCGGCAGCAATACCGGCAGTGCCCTCGACCAGTTTGGCACGGGTTCCTTTGCCAACAACAACGGCTCCCTGTCCTTCTCAGGTAACTGGGTTGACAACGATCCGGGCCAGGGTGCCAACGCAGCCACATCGGGCGACATCACCGTCAGCAACGGCTGCCTGCAGTTCAACCAGAACATCGATGGTGGCGAGAGCATCGAGCGCACCGTTAACCTGACGGGTGCAACTTCTGCCACCGTGACCTTCACCTACGAGGACGACAACCTCGATGGTGGGCAGACCGTCATCGTTCAGGCCCGCAACCTCACCAACAATACTTGGGTGACGCTGACAAACGGCACCCTAGGCACGGGCGGAAACGGCACCTTCAACTTCACGGCGACGCTTGCCGCCAACCAGATCGGCGCCAACACCGCCATTCGTTTCCTGACTACGGGCGACGGTAGCAACTGGGACAGTGGCGACAACTTCTATGTCGACAATTTTGCGGTGAACGCCACCATCCCCAACCTCAATGCTGGCGTCGACACGATCAACGGCGATGCCGGCGACGACACCGTGGTCTGGAACGCCAATGCTTCCGGTCCGACCGATGGTCGCGACCTGGTCGATGGCGGAACCGAAGGGGCGGCTGGCGATACTTTCTCCATCATCGGCAATGACTCTGCAGAAACCTACCGCATCTACACCAGGGCCGCATGGCTCGCGGTAGCCGGCAACCTCGCCAGTTCGCTAGCAGCGGGATCGGAAATAGTCGTCACCCGCAACGGGAGCAATGCCGCCTCGATCATTGCCGAACTCACCGAGATCGAAGAAATCCGGGTGAACGGCGCCGATCCGGCCGGTCCGGGCAGTTCGGGCGGCGACAGCTTCGAGGTGATCGGCGACTTCTCCGGCACGAGCCTGCGCCTCAACACCATCACCATCGATGGCGATGCCGGCGACGACACGATCGACATCTCAGCCCTCTCGTCTGCCCATCGTATCGTGTTCCGCTCCAATGGCGGCCATGACACGATACTAGGCACCCTGCGGCCCGAGGATGTGATCGAACTCGGCGATGGCGCCGATCCGGCAAGCTATACCTCCACGGTTGTGGACGGTGTGACCACCCTCTCCAATGGCGAACACAGCGTCAGCTACCGAACCACCGGCAGCGGTCCTCAGATCGGTGACGACGACGAGGATGAGGACGAGGATGAAGACGACCAGGACGTCGATGACGATGATGATCTGGACGACGAAGACGATCACGATGAAGACGACGACGGCTCGGCACCAGTAAATACCGGCAACGTTCTGGGTACGGGTAGTGACGATGTGCTTCTGGGCACCTCGGGCGGGGATCTGGTCTTCGGCTTTGCCGGCACGGACTACATCATCGCCGGTGCCGGGGTGGACGTGATCCGCGCCGGAACAGGCAATGACTTCGCCGATGGCCAGGCGGGCAGGGACATCCTCTTCGGCGACGACGGCAATGACGACCTGTTCGGTGGCGACGATGATGATATGATCTACGGCGATGCTGGCAACGATCGCCTGTTCGGCCAGAATGGCAATGACCTGATCGACGCTGGAGACGGCAACGACAGTGTCTTCGGCGGCAGTGGCAACGACATGTTTGCCGCCTCGCAAGACGACGGCAATGACACCTACTACGGTGGTGACATCTCGGGTGATGCCGGTGTCGATACCCTGGACATGGGTTTCCTCACCGCCGGTGTGAATGTCGATTTGGGCACCGGCGTCAACGGACGCGGTAGCGCCGTCAGCAGCCAGAGCGGTACCGACACGCTCTACGGCGTTGAAAACGTCGTCACCGGATCGGGCAACGACCGCCTCGCGATGAGCAACGCCGTCAACGTGGTCGACGGGGGAGACGGGGAGGATGTGTTCGTCTTCGGATCGACCACCGCGGCCCATGGCGACACGATCCGTGGCTTCGAGGCCGGCGACAAGATCGACCTGTCGGGTATCGATGCCAATGTCGGCACTGCCGGCAACGACACCTTCACCCTGCAGTCCGGCCAGGCGGCCACCGCACCCGGGCAGATCATGGTGACCCACGAAACCCGGGAGGACGGCGAATACACGGTGGTCTCGGGTAATACCGCCGGGGACGGCGCCCCTGAGTTCCGGGTCAATATTGCCGGGCACCATGTGCTCACCGGCTCGGACTTCAACCTCTAGCCTCCAACTAGCCCGGCCGGTGCCACACCGGCCGGGTTTTTTGATTTCCCACCTTTTTGCGGGCGCACATCATGGCATCAACGAGCAAAGCAATGGCCGAGCAACGCGGCAACGACATGTTGCGCAAGCAGTTCAAGAGCATTGCGTTTTTTCTGTTCTGGATCTCCGGCATCATCAACGTCCTGGCACTGACCGGCTCGTTCTACATGCTGCAGATCTATGATCGAGCACTCACCAGCGGCAGCATCCCGACCTTGGCTGCCCTCTCGATCCTGGCTATCGGGCTGTACCTGTTTCAGGGCATTTTCGACGTCATTCGCAGCCAGCTCCTGGTTCGCATAGGGGCGCGCTTCGACCGCCTGCTGTCTCCCATTGCTCATCGGGTGAGCGTGGACATGCCCCGTTTCGGCTTCTCCACCGGCGAGGCGCTGGAGCGCGGCCGCGACGTAGACACGGTGCGCACCTTCCTTGGCGGGCAGGGGCCGGTGGCGCTTTACGACCTGCCTTGGGTGCCGCTCTACATCCTGTTCGTCTACTTCCTTCATCCGGTCCTTGGATCCGTCACGCTGGGTGGTGCCGTTGTTCTGACGCTGCTGACGGTTTGGACGGAGTTCAGGTCGCGCAAGCTCGCCACTGCCGCGCAGCAGGCTAACCTCCAGCGCAACGCCATCGCCGACTCCAATACGCGCAATGCCGATATTCTCAAGGCCATGGGCTTTGCCGGTCGCGCGGTAGCACGCTTCAACGAAGCCAACCGTGAGCATCTGGATCTCCAGACCCGCGCAAGCGACGTGATCGGCACCTTTAGCGCCTTCTCACGCGTGTTGCGGATGATCCTGCAGTCGGCACTCCTCGGTCTGGGAGCCTATCTGACCATCCAGGGCCAGATGTCGGCCGGTGCGATCATCGCGGTTTCGGTGGCCTCGTCACGCGCCCTGGCGCCGATCGACATGGCAATCGCCAACTGGAAGGGCGTCGTTGCCGCGCGTCAGGCGCTCAAGCGCCTCCGCGATACCATGGTGGCTCTCGCTGGCCTCACCAAGCCGCTCGACCTGCCACCGCCGTCCAAGTCCCTCAAAGTCGACAAGATCACGGTTGCAGCGCCCACATCTGGGCGAGTGCTGCTCACCGACGTTGCGTTCGAGCTCAAGGCCGGGCAGGCCCTGGGCGTCATCGGCCCTAGTGGCGGCGGCAAGACCACGCTCGTACGGACCCTTACTGGCATCTGGCCGGCGCTGCGGGGCACCGTTCGCCTCGACGACGCGGACCTCAATCAGTGGGACGAGGACAAGATCGGCCAATACATTGGCTACCTGCCCCAGGACGTGGCTTTGCTCGACGGCACCATCGTCGAAAACATCACCCGACTGGCGCCGGATCGCGACGCGCGTGCCATCGTGGCGGCCACCAAGGCGGCGGGTGTGCATGAGATGATCGTGCGCTTGCCCGATGGTTACGATACGCAGCTGGGCCCCATGGGCACGGCATTGTCGGCCGGTCAGCGTCAACGCCTGGGCCTGGCACGCGCGCTTTATGGCGATCCTTTTGTGGTGCTGATGGACGAGCCCAACTCCTTCCTCGACGCCGAAGGAGAGCAGGCGCTCAACGAGGCCATTCGCCAGGTCCGCGCCCGCGGCGGCATCGCGATCGTCATTGCCCATCGACCTTCCATCCTTGCCGAGGTGGATATAGTCGCCGTCATTCAGAACGGCCGCATGACCGCCTTCGGTCCCAAGGAAGAGATCGTCGCCGGTCAGCGCCAGGCCAATGCCAACAGTCTCAGACCGGTTGAGCCTCGCGTGGAAGCAGGGGTGCCAGCATGATTATCCAGGCCAAAGGGAGCCGGCCCGAAGAGGCCGACGACCCGCGCAAACGCTATGAATCGCCCGCCGAGAAGCTGTCTCGACTGCCAGCATATTTTGCGATGGTGATCCTGGGGCTCGCCGCCTACCTCAAGAGCGCAATCTCGGCGACCTCGCAGCCCGCTGGTGCTCCGGCAGCTGACGATCCTGCGGATAAGCCGCGTTCGCATCTGCCACAGATGGGAAGATTGGAGCGGCTCGAGCGCGCCGCGGAGATTGATGATGTCGAGACCGGGAGCATTGGCGACGAGCCCGCGCAGAACAGCATTGCCGGAACAAGCACACCATGGATCGAGCTTTTCAACCCTCCGCCACCCAATGATTTGAGCTATTCGGCCACCTCGTTTGAGCATCTCGGGGCAAAGGTGACGGCCTTCTTTCCTGCGGCGTTCACCTACCAACCACAAAACGACAACACCGCGCCCGCAAGCGAGCGCCCGCGATCTTTGGGTCCCACTGCGCCCTCCAATGAAAATGAGGGCTCAAAGCCGCCCAGGAGCCCTGAACTGCCGCCGGCCCTCACCGACGACAAGGACGATGACGACGAGGACCCCAGCGAACCGGACGATGACGAAGACGATGACCAGACCACGGTCGCGAACCGCGCGCCGGTGGTTGCCGGACCGGTCCGCCTGCACGACGTCTTTGCCGGGCAGGTTGTGCTGTTCGGTCTGTCCCACCTCCTTTTCGGTGCCAGCGACCCCGATGGCCAGGCTCTTAGCGTCAAGGATCTGACAGTATCCGGCGGAGAAGTCGTTCCGACGGCCAATGGTTGGAGCTTCGCCACGCTACCCGGAATGCTCGGGGTCTGGACCTTTGTCTACAAGATCAGCGATGGTCTCGTGGATATCGTTCAGACCGCAACGGTGGAGGTTGTCCGCAACACGGTCGTGCTGACGCCTGGCCATGACGTCTTTATCGGCACTGCCTATGACGATGACATCGACGGCAAGGCGGGGAACGACATCATTGATGCCAGAGCCGGCAACGACGTAATCGATGGCGGCGAGGGAGACGACCATCTGCAGGGCGGCGCCGGCGACGACCAACTCTTCGGTGGCCTCGGCAACGACGTCATCTTTGGTGGCCACGGCAATGACGTCATCGGCGGCGGCCAAGGCGACGACCGGCTCTTCGGCGAAGCCGGGGACGATGTGATCGAAGGCGATGCCGGCGACGACCTGCTGATGGGCGGCGATGGCGGCGATATCCTCGACGGCGGCGATGGCGATGACACCCTGCTTGGCGAGGCCGATGACGATGTGATCCATGGCGGCGCGGGTCAGGACGTTGCCGACGGTGGCCTTGGCGCCGACGTCATCTCTGGCGACGCCGGCGATGACGAACTTGCCGGCGGCGAAGGGGACGACGTTATCGACGGCGGCGATGGTCACGACACCCTCGTTGGCGACGCCGGGAACGACACCCTCCTTGGAGGCGTCGGTGACGATGACCTGTCTGGCGGAGCCGGAAACGACAATATCGAAGGCGGCGAAGGCGACGACACGATTGCGGGGGACGGTGGAGACGACACGATTGCGGGGGACGGTGGAGACGACATCCTGCGCGGCGGCGCCGGTGATGACACAGTAGCGGGTGGTGATGGCGAAGATCACATCATCGGCGGTGCAGGCTCTGATGACATCGATGGCGGCACAGGCATCGACACACTCGACTATTCCGAGATCGAAGACGACCTTGTGGTCAACTTTGTCGAGGGTGCCGCCACCGGCAGCGGCATCGAGGTCGATACATTCAGCAGCATCGAAAAGGTGCTGGGTGGCATGGGTGATGACACCTTCATAGTGGGAGCCACCGCGACGATCATCAGCGGTGGCAGCGGCGACGACCTGTTCGTCTTCACGGTCGAAGAGCAAGATCCGCTCGTCAGCCACGATCTGGTGCACCAGATTCTCGACTTCGTCATCGGCGACCGCATCCATGTAGCCGACTACAGCATCTCTCGCCGCGTCGAATTGACCGAAGAAGAACGTTTTGGCGACCTTTACGACGCCTTGGACGGCGCTCCAGCCTCGGGGAGCTTCCCCATCAAGGTCAGCTATGGCCGCTATGACGACATCGACACCTCGATCATCGAGGCGGATGCAGATGGTGACGGCAACTACGACGTCGCCATCCGTGTCGACGGACTGCACCTGCCGTTCCATTTCGAACACAACCTCACGTAAGGCAAAGGCGGAATACGCGTTATGACCACGATCGACAGCTTGTCTTCTTTTGGTGAAACCCCGCCGCGCCGCCGCTCCAAACCGCGAGACCGGGACAGTTTTGCGCTTCGCGGGAGGGTCATCGCCGGCAGTGTCTTTGCCCTGCTGCTTGTGGCGGGTATTGGCGGCTGGGCGGCCACGGCGCGTCTCTCGGGCGCGGTTATCTCGGCCGGCACCGTATTGGTCGAAGAAAACCTCAAGGTGGTCCAGCATGTCGATGGCGGTGTGGTTCGCGCCATTCTCGTCAAGCAGGGCGACGTCGTGGCCAAGGATGATGTCCTGCTCCGCCTCGACGACGTGCAAATCCGGGTGGAGAAATCCATCCTTCTGGGCCAGTTGGCGGAACTCACCGCGCGCCAGTCGCGGCTTCAGGCCGAGCATGCATCTTCAGGGACAATCGCGTTTCCGCAGGACTACCTCGAACACTTCCCGGAAGCCGACCTGATCATGGACGGGGAACGGCAACTGTTCGACAGCGCGAGGCGCGATCAGGCTTCGAAGCGTGCCCAGTTGCAGCTCCAGGTCGAGCAGCTGCAGGAGGAAATTGTCGGGCTCACGGTGCAGGCTGCAGCGCTCTCCGACGAAGTCGGGCTGATCCGCGACGAGCGCGCCCGCATGGAGGTGTTGGCGCAAAAGGGTCTCATCGAAACGACGCGGCTCAACACCACGGATCGCGAATTGGCGCGGATGACCGGCAGCCAGGGGGAAATTGCCGCCAGCATAGCCCGGTCGCGTGCACGCATCAGCGAGATCGAGCTGCAGATCCTGTCCATCGACGAACTTGGTGGAACCGAGGCATTACGCGAACTGCGTCAGGTCGAGGCACGATTGGCCGAGCTCCGAGATCGCCTGACCGAAGTCGATGCCCGGCTGATCCGCACCGAGATCCGGGCGCCGGTGAGCGGCACGATCAACGAGCTGTCGGTGACGACGCTGGGGGGTGTGATAACGCCTGCCGAAAAGCTGCTGACGATCGTACCGACCGATGCAGAGCTCAAGATCGAATTCAGGGTTGCGACGCAGGATATCGACCAGATCCGCATCGGCCAGCCGACCAAGCTGCGCTTTTCGGCCTTTAACCAGCGCACGACGCCTGAGATCGACGGGATTGTAACCCGCATCTCGGCTGCCGCTACCGCCGACCCCAGCAACGGGATGAGCTTCTATGTGGCGGAAGCGGAAGCAACGGGCGATCTTTCCCAGCTTGGCAGCACAGGTCTGGTTCCCGGCATGCCGGTCGAAGTGTTCGTCGCCACGGCGGAAGAGGTCGCAATCGCCTATTTCGCCAAGCCTTTTACCGATCAGGTTGCTCGTGCCTTCCGAGAGGAATAGATGCCTACTTCTTCGCCGACCAGCACCGTCACCATTTCCGATGATCATCCCATTTTTCTGCAGGGCGTCGAGGATGTGCTTCGGCGGCATCTGGATTTGCAGGTTGTAGGGACGGCCATCTCGGCCCAGTCGACACTTGAACTGGTGGTCGCGCAGAAGCCAGACCTGGCAATCCTCGACCTTTCGATGCCGGGCGATGTGTTCCAGACCATAGCCGATATCGCCTCTGCCGCGGTTCGAACCCGCACCCTTGTCTATACCGCCTACTGCAGCGTGGATTCCGCCGTGCGGGCGCTCGACGCGGGGGCAACGGGCTTCGTGCTCAAGACCGATCCTGTGGAGGAGCTTCTCTATGGCGTGCGGGGGAGCATCCGGGGAGAACTCGTGATCTCCAAACGCTTCTCGGCGGAAGTCCTCAAGGCCATGCGCGCCCGGCTCAAGGAGGCGCCTCAGGATCACTTCGCTACCCTCAGTGCGCGCGAAACCCAGATTGTCGGCCAGCTCCTGCTCGGCCATACCAACCGCGAAATCGCCAAGACGCTGGGACTGACGGAGCAGACGGTGAAGCACTACATGACCGGGCTCATGCAGAAGCTCGACGCGCGCAACCGCGTCGACATCGTCATCGCCGCCAAGCGGCTGCAGTCGGCTCAGGCTGAGTGGGGCCAGCAGCTCGCGATGTGAGAAATGGCCGGGTCACCGGCCATTTCTCTTCCCGTAGCGGCTTATTCAACAGTGACGGACTTCGCCAGGTTCCGGGGCTGATCGACATCGGCGCCGAGCTGCGCGGCCGTATGGTATGCCAGGAGCTGGACCGCCACGGTCGCCACGATCGGGGCGACAAAAGGATGGACCGTAGGCAGGATAACCGTTTGCGTGGCGGTGTTGCCGTGGGTGGTGGCTCCGGCGGCATCGGTAATCAGGATGATCTTTCCGCCACGAGCCTGCACTTCCTGCATGTTGGAAACCGTCTTGTCCGATAGCTCGTCCGAGGGCGCGATGACCACCACAGGCATTGTGTCGTCCACCAGCGCAATCGGCCCATGCTTGAGTTCGCCGGCGGCATAACCCTCGGCGTGGATATAGGAGATCTCCTTGAGCTTGAGGGCTCCTTCAAGCGCGATCGGATAGAGGGCACCCCGGCCCAGAAACAGCACATCCTTGGCCTTGCTCACGCTGCGGGCGATCTCGGCGACGGCGTCACTCGCCTGCAAAGCCTGGGCGAGAGCCCCGGGCAGCGCCGTCAGCGCCTCAACCAGCTCGTGGAACCTGTCGTCGGACAGAGTGCCGCGAGCCCTTGCAGCGACGAGGCTGAGGCACGCCAGTGTCGTCAATTGAGCTGTGAATGCCTTGGTGGACGCAACACCGATTTCCGGGCCGCACAACAATGGGAAAACCGAACCCGACTCCCGGGCAATGGTCGATTCTGCCACGTTGACGACGCCAGCAATGTGCTGGTCGTTGCTGGCGCAGTAGCGTAGAGCCGCCAGAGTGTCGGCCGTCTCGCCCGATTGCGAGACGAACATCGCCAGCCCACCCGCCTGTAGCGGCGGCTGGCGGTAACGAAACTCGGAGGCGACGTCGATGTCGACGGGCAGGCGCGCCAGGCTTTCGAACCAGTATTTGCCCACCAGGCCTGCCAGATAGGCGGTGCCGCAGGCAGAGACAGTCATGCGGGGCAGGGTGGTAAAGTCGAACGAGAGCTGTTCTTCCTGTGCCAGGCTCCGTTCCGCTCGATCGATATAGCGGCCGATCACCCTGGAGACCGCGTCGGGCTGCTCGTGGATCTCCTTGAGCATGAAGTGGCGATAGGGACCCTTCTCGATGATGTTGGAAGAGGTTGTGCTCAGGTGCACAAGCCGGTCGACTGCTGTGCCGGCGCGGCTGCGAATGGACGCACCTTGCTGTGTGACAACGGCCCAGTCGCCTTCTTCGAGATAGGTCACGCGGTCGGTGAACAGCGACAGTGCGAGTGCATCGGAGCCGAGGAACATCTCGCCTTCGCCATGGCCGATGGCAAGGGGAGACCCCTGCCGGGCGGCGACGAGAAGGCCGTCCTCGCCGTGAAACAGGAACACCAGGGCAAAGGCGCCCTGCAGCCGGCTGACCGTGGCCTGCACCGCTGCCACCGGGGCCAGGCCCAAATCCATCCAGCGCGTGACCATCATCGCGACCACTTCGCTGTCCGTCTGTGAGGCCGGCAGGTAGCCGTCGGCGGCAAGCTCGACCAGGAGCGACCGATAGTTCTCGATGATGCCATTATGAACCACGGCGACGCGAGGCGTGGCGTGCGGATGGGCATTGATCTCGGTTGGCGCCCCATGGGTGGCCCAGCGGGTGTGGCCGATCCCGATTATCCCACCGACCGGCTCGAGCTGCAGTTTGGTGGCCAGGTTGACCAGCTTCCCCGGGCTACGGCGGCGCTGAATTGCCCCCTCATCGAGTGTGGCAATGCCGGCGCTGTCATAGCCACGATATTCCAGCCGGGCCAACGCGCTCACCAGCCGATCCGCAATCGGTTGTCGCCCCACAATGCCAACGATGCCGCACATATTCCCTCTCCAGAGCCCAAGTTTCAGTCTGGTCCAAGGCTAGTGGGTGAGGGGATTCGGGACATTGACGGCAGTCAACGGTCAGCGGGAACAGCAATGCCCGGCAGGGTCTGCCGGGCATCGAGGTAGGCAGGACGGTGCTACCCTAGAGGTTGAAATCGCTGGCCGTCAGCGGCACGAGGCCCGTCAGCTCGACCTGGAAATCGGCAATGCGGTCGCCATTGATGTCACCCATCACGATGACCTTGTCACTGGCCGTTCCGGCCGGATCCTCCTGCACCCAGCGGATCTGGCCACGCGTGCCCGTGAAGGCAGCCCCTTGCGTTTCGAGGAAGCTGAAGGCCTGGTTGCCGCTCAGATTGGTATTGCCATCGATCGCGGAGAAGTCGAACCTGTCCTCGCCATGGACGAAGTCGGTAATCACGTCCCGGGTCGAGACCGTGTTGCCGATTTCGCCAGACGTATTGAAGATGAAGACGTCGTTGCCTTCCCCGCCGGTCATGACATCACGCCCACCGCCACCGGTGATCCGGTCTGCACCCGAGCCGCCAATCAGCGTATCGGCGCCGCCCATGCCAAGGAGAAGGTCGTCGCCTTGGTTGCCCTCCAGCCGGTTGGCTGCCGAAGAACCGGTGATGAGGTCAGCGCCACTGCTGCCTCGGACATTCTCGATCGTGGCCAGCGTGTCGGCTCCCGTTTGA
This sequence comes from Devosia sp., assembly GCF_036563435.1. Classification (GTDB taxonomy): domain Bacteria; phylum Pseudomonadota; class Alphaproteobacteria; order Rhizobiales; family Devosiaceae; genus Devosia. The sequence continues at coordinate 651,868 of NZ_DATCMJ010000018.1, read as the reverse complement.
GCACTCGTTGCGGTGCCATTGGTTAGATTGACGGTCGCCGCAGCGCTTGTGCCCGACAGGTCATAGGTGTCCGTGCCGGCATTGCCGGAGTAGCGGTCGTTGCCGTCGTTGATCGTCGCAACGAAAGTGTCGCTGCCAGCCCCACCACCGGCGACATCAGCACCTTCGTCGCCGAAGATCGTATCGTTGCCGTCGCCTGCCGAGATCGTGTCGTTGCCGGCAAAGCCGCGATAGGTGTCGGAACTGGTCCGCCCCGCAAGCGTGTCCGCCCCGGCCGTGCCCAGCATTGTGTTGGAGACGAGCAGGTCCATGGAGGCGGTGCCCTGCGCCAGCTTGATGCCTGCGGTCGCCGTATAGGTGAAGGTCACGGCGGTAGAATTGTTGAGCGGTGGCGTATAGGTCCATTGCCCGCTGCCCGAGGACACCAGCGTTCCTATCGATGCCGTCACGCCGGTGATCGTCACCTCACCGGCAAGGGCTGAGCCGACGATCTCGGCCGTGGTGAGGATGCGCGATGTATTGGCGGCGAGAGGGGAAAGTGTGGTGGCGGGCAGGACGTCAACCACCTGACTGCTTGGGACGGAATAAACCGTCTCCCTGGAGCCGCGACCGTCGCGATAGCTGACGGCAACGCGAACCTGCTGGTCCGCATCCGCCTGGACCAGGCGATAGGTCGAGCCGGTGGCGCCACTGATATTGGTGAAAGTGGTGCCGCTACCACGCTGCCACTGGTAGGAAAACGTCCCGAGCCCATCGGCATCCTTGATCAGGGTCGTATTGCTGCTCAGGAGCGAACTTTCAGTCGCAACCCCGCTGATGGTGGGCGCTCCGGTCGGCGCGTCGTTGGCATTCAGCACCGAAATGGCCAAAGCCTTTGCTATGCTCGTCTGCCCATCCGTGGCGGTGATCACGAGCGAAATCGCAGGCGTCGTTTCGAAGTCGATGACCTGGCCAGCTTTCAAATGGAGGGCACCGGAACTCGGGTCGATCTCGAAGCGGGCGTCGGACACGCTGAGTGTGTTGAGCCGGAAGGCCTCCGCAAGGTCAGGATCGGCGACACTGAGGTCCGCTACCTTGGTGCGGGCGGCCGTATTTTCGGCAACGGCAACCAGATTGGTCACCGTGATGGCGGTGGGTGCGTCGTTGCCGTCCAGGGTGGAAAGGGTGATGGCCTTGAAGAAGGTGACGTTTCCATCCACGCTCACGAGGGTAAGCGCAATTGTCGGCGTCATTTCGAAGTCGATCGACTGGCCCGCCTTGAGATAGAGCGCACCCGACGTCGAATCGATCTCGAAGCGCGAGTCGGACACGCTGACGACGTTGTTGCGCAGAAGCGGATTGGTGTCCGGGTCGATGACGGCTATATCTGCGACCTTGAAGCGGGTCGCGGTGTTCTCGGGGATCACGGCCATGTTGGATAGGACGATATCGGTAGGCGCCAGGTTGAGCGGCACCTGCTTGACTGAGACGCTATGGCTGCCGATGGCGCCGATATCGATGGTCATGATATCGCCTGCCTGGTTGACCACGGTGGCTCCCGTAACCGCGTAGGCAAAGCCGGCAGTCTGCTTGAGGTCGATGACCACCTTGCCTTCGCCGGCAATCGTGAAGTCGAGGTCAGTACCGTTGCCGGTGAGCGAAAGGAGCTGCGCGCGAGAACCGATGGAGGTGATGTGCGTGACATCGGCCGCCACCGCTCCAAGCTCGACACTGAACACGCCGCCATCGGCGTCGAGGAATACGCTGTCGCCATCATAGGCGTACCAGTTGGTGACCGCGGCGATCGTCTTGCCGCCCAGGTCGTCAAGGTTGAGGGCGAACGTGCCGAGCGTTCCTGCCTGTGGCGTGGAATTTATGGTGATGATGTCACCGGAAACCGAGTAACCGAACGAGGCCTGCTCGAAGGCCTTGATGCGGGCGGCCAGGTCCGCCAAGGTCACGAATTCAGTGCCGGCCGCATGGGCAGCGGCGATGAAATTGGTGAACATCGCCTGGGTGTAGGGCGAGGGCTGTCCAGCATCGAGACTCCAGCTCGTGACGCCATAGTCATGCCAAGGCCAGACCACGATGGGCATGTCGGAATTGGCGTTGAGCTGCGTCCACTCGGCCGCCCACTTGGCTTCCGCCTGTGCTGCGTTGAGGCCGAGCCATCCCATCAAGGTGAAGTCGAAGGACATATTGGGCGCAATATAGACCCTGCCCGCATCGGCCGGCGACAGATAGCCGATGGCTCCGGGATAGCCGGCACCCAGCATCGACGCGCCGCCGCTGAGATAGTCATAGTACTGGATGATGGCCCGCGCGGTTTCGAGGTTTTCCGGCATGCCGGGTACCGCCGCGCCGGTGACCGGAACGCTCAGGTTTTCCGACAGCACATGGCGCGAGGTGCCAAACTGGAACTGGAACGAGGCTTCAAGGATCGCCTTGGAGATCGGATCGAGGCCAGATGGATTGGTGGAGGCAAGGGCCGTCTGAAGCGTGGCGTTGATCTGCGCCACCGTCATTTGCGAGAGCGACTGGATCACGGCGGGATCGGCGCCGGAGCGCATGCAATAGGGGCAGAAGCAGGCTGCCGGATTGTCGAGCAGCGCCGCGTATTGGGCGATGCGCTGGTTGAGGACCTCTTGCGTCACCACATCGGGTAGGAGCAGGTTCGTGTCCGACGGATGGCTGTAGGAATGGGATCCGATCTCGTTCCCCATGTCGAGCATGGCCTGGTAGTAGGGGTTGGAGATCAGCCAGTTGGTCTCCTGGTCCGGCGAATAGAGGCCGACATTGATGTAGTAGGACCCGACGAAATTGTAGTCGGTCTTCCACTGCTCGATGATGGGGAGCATGGCGTCATAGATGCCGCCATCGACGTCATAGGTCTCCTGGCTCTGGTCCATGTCGTTGCGGGAGGCAAAGAGCGAACTGTTGCGCGTCATGTGCAGCGACACGGTCGGGCCGCCGCCCTCCTCGTTCACCCAGTCGATGGCCTGGCCGAGCAGGTTCACGTCGCCGAGCATGGCCTCGGTCGAGAAATGGACGTTTCGGCTACCGGTCACCGAACCGAGCACGGCAGCGTGGGACACACCGTTGACGACCTGCTCAGCAATCGTTGTGACCTGTCCCCCATTGGAGCCCACCGGTGTGAAGTAGGAGGTCGCATTGTACTGACCGGAATAGGTATGGATGGTTCCGCCATTGCCATAGCCTTCGGTGATCGCGTGGCCTTCAGCCATTGCCTTGACCACGGCCGTCACGCCGGTTTCACCGCCCGTGCGCTGGATGCCGAACAGCGACTGCATGATCGCATAGGCATTGCCGGGCAGGCTGTTGCCGGCTGCATCATTGGTCATGAAGTCGCCCGCGGCGATCAGCGACACGTCATACTGATAGACGAGCTTGGTCAGGACATCCTGGATGGCCGCATAGTGGGACGGCACATTGCGGAAGGATGGGAAGATAATGGTGTCATAGTTCACCATCTTGGCGAGGTCGGTCAGGTCGGCTTCCGTTACCAGGTCGAAGGGTACACCGGCCGCCATGGCCTGGCTCTGCGCCGCCATCACCAGCTGTGAATAGGCCATCTGGCTGAAAAAGTTGTTGGCCGTGGTCTGTGAGAAGACGATGGCGACCTTGTTGCCTGTCTCGGTTGCCACCGGCAGGGAGGCCGGATCATAGATCGTATAGGCTGGTGACAAGTAGTTTGCAGGCAGGAACACGCTGTCATTGACGTCAGCGAGCACGCTGACGGCATTCACCCTGGCGCCCAGCATCGCCTTGGGCACGGCAAATTCGATGCTCCTGCCGTCCGGTGCGATCTTGAAGTCGATCGCGCCGACCAGCGTCTGACCCGCCCCGCCGGTATAGAGCCGCGCCACTCCATCTTGGCCGATATTGACGTTGAACTCAGCGCCACCGGCATAGCCGAAGATCTGCGTGCCGGTGGCGGCGTTGCCATCCGTATTGAGCCAGAAGGTCGTGTTGGGGCCGATGCTCACCGCGCTCTTGAACCCGAACGTATAGGCGTCATCGCTGAAACTGCCGTAGAACTCGTAGCCTTCGACGGTGGTCATGGGCGTTTCAAGGCGCTGGTTGCTCTCCCATTCCGACAGGATGCCGTCGAACTTGCTGGCGGGGATCGAGGCGGGATCGACAAGGCTATAGCCCCCGCTGGCAAAGCTGGCGGGGAGAAAGACCGCATTGTTGATGTCCGCCAGGAGGCTGACGGCAGTCACGGAGGCGCCGATCAAGCTACGCGGAACAGCGAATTCCATGCTCAAACCATCCGCGGCGATCTTGTGGTCGATCTGCCCGACAAGGGTTTGTCCATCGGCGCCCGTGTAGAGTCTTGCCACGCCGTCGGCACCGATATTCACATTGTACTCGGCACCCCCGGCAAAGCCGAAAATCTGGTGGCCTGTTGCTGCGTCCTTGTCGGTGTTGAGCCAGAACGTGGTCTCGGCTCCGATGGCCACGGCACTCCTGACACCGAACACGAAGCTGTCGTTCTGAACGGCGCCATAGAGCTCGTAGCCTGGGACCGCGACGGCTCCGTCGATGCGCTGGGCGGCAGTCCATTCCGTTAGCAGGCCATCATAGGGCCCTTCAGGCACCACAACGGGGGCGGTCAGCACATAGCCACCGGCTGCATAGCTTGGCGGAAGAAAGATCGAGTTGTTGATGTCGGCCAGCAGCACCACCGAGGTAACCGCTTCTCCGAGCAAGGCCTGCGGCACGGCGAACTCGATGCTAAGCCCACCCGCCGCAATCTTGTAGTCGATGGTGCCGACAAGGGTCTGCCCGTCTGCGCCCGTATAGAGCCGAGCTATCCCGTCCGGACCGATATTGACGTTGAACTCCGCACCGCCGGCGAAGCCGAAGATCTGGTACCCCGTGGCAACGTCGTTGTCGGTGTTGAGCCAGAAGGTGGAATTGGGCCCAATGGGAACGGCGCTGCTGATGCCGAACACAAAGCTGCCCTCGGCCACCTTGCCGTAAAGCGCATAGCCGGCAACTTCGTTGGCCGGCGTATCCAGCCGCTCCGCCGCAGTCCACTCGGTGAGCAGTCCGTCGAATTGTCCGGCGGGCGGTGGTGTCGTGATCGTGTAGGCGGGATAGCTGTAGTCGACCGGCAGGAACACGGTGTTGTTGATATCGGCCATGATGCCGACGCTGGACACGCTGCTGCCGAGCAGGATCTTGGGCAGTGCGATTTCGAGGACCTTGCGATCTGGGCTCAATGCATATTGGAGATCGCCGATCAGTGTCTGCCCGTCGGCGCCGCTATAAAGGCGAGGAATTCCGTCCGCCCCGAAATCGACATTGAACTCCGCGCCGGCGGCAAAACCCCACACCTTGTATCCCGTTGCGGTATTGGCGTCAGTATCGAGCCACAGCGTCGAGCTGGCGCCAATGGCCACCTCGGACTGGAGAGCGAAATAGAACACCTCCGACTCGAGCCGGCCATAGAGTGAGTAGCCAGCCACAGCAGTAAGGGCAGTTTCGAGGCGATCCTCGTTGGTCCAGTCGACCAGCGTTCCGTCCAGAGCAATGGTCATGATCGTGTCCTAATCGAGTGAGGGTTCAAGGGAGGTGGTGACGTTGGAAGGCGCCAGGGCAGCCTGAAGTGACGATTGCATGGCAGGAAGGTCCTGCCCGCGGCCTGCGGCTTCTCCTACCAGCACCGGCACTTGCGCTTCTGCGGGCGTGCCCTCTGCATCCCGGAACAGCAGCAGGGCGCGGCGCGTCATTTCGGAACTGGTGGCTTGCAGGACCGGGACGGCGGTGAGCAGTGGCGCTGTGCTCAACCGGTCGATGGTGAGCACATAGAGCTTCAGCAGCATCTGGTTCTGGTAGTCCGTCAGCGGACCCTCTGCCCGCGCAGCGTCCAGCATGCTCAGTGCAGAAGCGTAACGGCCGTCGTCGATCAGGCCCGCCACCTTCTCCTCGGCGTCGGGCAGCAGCGACCAGACGCCTCCCAGGGCGATCACCGCCAGAAGCAGGATCGCGCGCAGGCTACGGTCGGGTCTCCTGCCGGAGCTGCTGACATTTCCGTGCAATGCTGGTCTGGACTCAGCGGGATTCAACATCGTCCAACTTTCTGTTCGCGATAAAAAGAGGTGCACCGAGTTGGGAGGCCGACGCGCGCGCCTCTTGGCTGCTCTTTGCGCTTTTGAGATATTCGACGACAAAGACTGGCTTGCCGGTGCGCTGGAACGGTTGCAGCAAGAAGAGGCTGGCGCGCAGCTCCGCGTGGCTGTTCCGCATGCCGTCGCCATCGAGGCCAAAGAACAGGTCTTCCTTGCCCACGGCGTCGATGGCTTCTGCGTATCTGGCGTCCACAAGCAGTTCCTCGGCATTCTGCCCGACGACGGCAAAGCCGGGCTGCTTGCCCCGGGCATAACGCGCCAGCGCATCGACAAAGGCGCTCATGGCGGCCATGCGGTCGGCCCGGCCGAGATCTGGGTCCTCGACATCGAAGGCGTCGATGCGGTCGAGATAGACCCCATCGAAACCAGCATCGATGATGGCGTCCAGGTAGCTGCTTGGCCGCCCAAAGATGATGCTCTGCCACTCCGCGGACCAGTATCGGACGGCATAGTTGCCTTCCCAGTCCTCGTTCTCGGCTCCGAGCCATTCCGGGGGCGCTGCGTGCCACGTAGCCTGCCAGTAGAAGCGGTAATCCTCCGCCTCGCCGATGCTGAGATAGGCAATCACGAGACGCTTGCCGCCGTCTGGCTTGGTCTGCATGGTTGCCACGTCAGCGCGCGTGAAAGCGGTTTCAGCCGTTCCATCGCGCGAATAGTCGATAACCATCAGGTCGTAGGCGGAGTTGGCAACCTGCCTAGGGTCGACTTCCTGCAGCTGGTAGCCCCAGCTCTGCACGCGCGACAGGTCGGCACGCAGCCCACCAGCAGACGCCGGAGCGATGGGCGCGGCAAGTGCAATATTGAGGGCCACGGCGGCACCGAGCATCCGTCGCCTAAGGCGTGCATCGCCCGAAATTCTCGAGACTGCATCGTGCGGCATGGTGCTCCCCGGCCATTGCGCAAGGACCTCTCTTGGCCATCGCTGGATAGCCGGCAGGGCACGGGGCGGCATTGATGTCCATCAATGCTGGCCAGGGGCGCCTATCCTTAAGAAAGGGTTACCAGGCGCGCTGCCAGCACGCCGTCATACTGAGTGGGTGATGTCGTGAACCAGCATATCAGTCCCCAAACCATGACCGCCCGTTCCGAGGCGCAGTCCGCCGCTGTTGTGCCCGGCACGATGATCGTCCAGGTGACAGTTGTCGTTGCCGAAATCCTGCTGGTCTCCCTTCTGCTTGCCGGGCATGCCTGGCAGGCCGTGCTCATCGGCCATTTGGCCATAGTCGGCATCCTGATCATGCTGATCGTGGCGCTTGAAAACGCCAGGGCGTCAACCGAACCGCTTCAGGCCTTGGCTCTTCTGACCTTTGCGGGCGGGCCCATCGGCGCCGCTGCTGCCCTGACAAGCGCGCAGCAGCTATGGCAACCGCGCGGCGATGCTCTCGACCGGTGGTACGAGACCATCGCGCCCACCCAGACAGAGGCAGTGACCCTGGTGGACCTCATTCTCGACGGTCGACTGGTCCGCGAGCAGTCCCGTTTGCCGCGCCCCTACGATGCCCTGCTCGAAAGCGGCACGATGCAGGAGAAACAAGCGCTGCTTGCCCATCTTGCCGTCGAGCATGACGAGAAATTCGTCGAGGTCGCACTCGCGCTAGCGCTCAGGAGTTCCGACCAGCGCGTTCGTGTTCAGGCTGCGGCCGTGGCCGCGCATATCAAGGCTCGCAATCGTCTCAGGGCGCGGCCCGCCAGCAGTGTCACCGCCGGCCCCTCTCGCGCCTGACCCCGAAAACCACACGCAAGGAAAGCAGCCATGTGGCGCGATGAGAGAATGGACTTCAACGGCTCGCCGGCACCACTTGTCGACGTATGCCTGATCGCCGAAGGTTGTTACCCCTATGTGGCCGGTGGCGTCTCAAGCTGGATCGATTGGCTCTTACGGGCGCATCCCGAGCTGACATTCAAGGTCCTGGCCATCCTCCCGGGCGAGCCAGATGGGGAGCCTCGCTATGCCCGGCCGGAGAACCTGCTGTCGATCGAACATGTCATGCTCGACGGCACGAGCTTCGGGTCCGAGCGCGCATGGCCCGCGGTGACCCCGGACCGCTTGGCGCAAATGCTTGGCGAACTGCTGAACGAGGGTGATGCAACGCAGTTGTCGAAGCTTCTGTCCTTGCTGGGCACGCCGCGTCACAGGACCGCCCTCGATACGTTGCTTAACTCGCCGGAAGCCTGGGAGACCATGTGCAGCTACTACGCGTCCATGTCCCACGCTTCGTTCCTGGGCTACTTCTGGGCCTGGCGCACCCTGGTCGGCGGTCTCTTCAGATCGTTGACCTGCCCGCTGCCGCAGGCGCGGATTTATCATGCCGTCTCGACGGGTTATGCCGGCCTGATCGGGGCCCGCGCCGCCATCGAGACGGGGCGTAATCTCATCATCAGTGAACACGGCATCTATTCCAACGAACGGCGCATCGAAATCCTGATGGCCGACTGGATCTCCAACAGCGTCGATAACGGCCTCGACCTGTCCGATGACCGCAAGGACATTCGTGAACTCTGGGCCCGCAGCTTCGAAAGCTTCGCCCGCATCGCCTATGATGCCGCCAGCGAGATCACCGCCCTCTACGAGGCTAATCAGGTCTTCCAGTATGGCCTGGGTGCCGAGCCCAAAAAGCTCAAGGTCATTCCCAACGGCGTCGATGTGGACCGCTATGGTGCGGTTCGGCGCCTGGACCATGACCGGCCAACCATCGCCTTTATCGGCCGAGTCACCCCGATCAAGGACGTGCAAACCTTTATCGATGTTGCCGAACGGCTGCGGGAAGACTTCCCCGATCTGCAGGCGTTGGTCATCGGTCCCATGGATGAGGACCCTGAATATGCCCAGGGCTGCATCGAGGAAGTGAATCGACGCTTCTTGGCTGACACCGTCACCTTCACCGGAGCGGTCAAGGTCGCCGATTATCTCGGCGAGATCGACGTGCTGGTCCTGACCAGCATCAGTGAAGCACTGCCGCTGGTCATTCTGGAAGCCGGTGCGGCCGGCGTTCCCTGCGTAGCAACGGACGTTGGCGCTTGTCGCGAGATTCTCGAAGGTCGCACAGGGCAACACGACGGCATCGGTCCGGGTGGCGCCGTGGCGCCGGTTGGCGCCAACGAAGAGATCGCGGCCTCCATCGGGTTCCTCTTGGCTGATCCCGATCGCCTCAGGAGCTTTGGCGACAACTTGCAGCGGCGCGTGCAGGAGCACTACCGCGCCGAAGACGTGGCAAGCGCCTATCGCGCCCTTTATGGGCAGAATTTCCAATCCAGGAACAGGGTGGTGGCATAATGGCCGGCATAGGTTTCGCTCTCAAAAAGCTCAGCAACCAGGATAATCTGGCCTCTCGATCACTCGCGGGCGGCCACGCCATCCTCATCTCCTCGGGCCCGTGGATCGTCATCATGGCGGGCCTGGCCCTGCTGCATGTCGTGGGCCGGCCCATCCTCAGTCCCGATGACCTGAAGATCTTCAGCATCCTGGTGATCTACAGTTTCGCGCTGTCACTGGTCGTGACCTCGCCGGTTTCGCTGGAGGCCACCTTGCGCGTGTCGCGTATTCTGTTCCGGCGGCAGTTCGACAAGGTGCAGGGCGTCTATCTGGCAGCCCTGTTCGTCACCACCTTACTGTCCCTTCTTGGGGGCGTGATCATATTCTTTGGCGTCATCCGCCTGCCCGTGACGCTTGGCGTCGCTGCCATGTTCTGCGTCTTGCAGGTGTCACAGCTCTGGCTAGCGATGGCCTTTGTGGCAGCGATAAAGCAGTACGCAGCGGTAACGTCTGCCTTTGCTCTCGGTTTGAGCTGTTCCATCGTCTTTGGCACCTCTGCAGCCTCACTCGGTCATGGTCCGGCCGGCATGCTGCTCGGCTTTAGCGCCGGGCTGTGCGTTGCCTTCTGCATTCTCAATTTTCTCATCATCAAGACATTTCCGGGCACGCGCGCCCCGCTGCGGCAGCTGCGCAAACAGCTGGACTCCCTTCCGCCGAGTTCAGCCACCTTTGTCTTCGCCGGCTTGTGCAGCGCACTGGCCGTCTGGATCGACAAGATCATCGTCTGGCATTCAGTTGAGGCAACCAGCGTTGCCGACGGTTTGCTCTACGCGGTGCGTTACGACAGCCCCATCTTCGTGGCCTATCTCGCCATCGTCCCTGTCATGTCAGTCCTGGTCATGTGGCTCGAAACCACGTTCTTCGACAACTACCGGCACTATCGCGACATTGTCCATTCGGGTGGGACCTTGCGTCAAATCGACGAGCAGCGAAGCAGCTTGGCAGGGGATACGACCGATACGGTATTCACCGCGTTCCTGGTGCAACTGACCATCAGTGCTGCACTTGCGGTGATGGCTCCCTTCATCGCCGAGATACTGGGTCTGCCCTCCGACGCCATCTCGGTCCTGCGACTGGCGCTCATAGGTTCCGCATTCCACTTCCTGTTCCAGGCCAGCTGCGGCGTCATCCTCTTTGTCCAGTACGGCAAAGCATACCTCTGGCTGCAGATTGTGTTTGTTGCGCTCAACGGCGCTTTCACGGCCTTGATGCTGCGGAACCCGGACTACCTTGGCATGGGCTATGTCTTGGCCTGCATGATCTGCGGGACGCTCGCTTATGCCGCCATGCAGCGTACGCTGAATTCTCTCAACCGCCTCACCTTTGTCGTCAACAATCCGGCAGTCCTGGGCTGACGCCTGGCATAAGCACACGAGGAGGAAAACATGAGCAACGACAATACCGAGATCGCGGCCGGCTACCCTGAAGACATCGGCAGCGAGATGCTGCGCCGATCAGACCGGCTCGCAATAGCTGAAGGCGTGATACTGCTGGGCGGGTTGGCTTTGCTCAACTACTCCGGCATCGTGCCTTTCAGCGTCTTCCCGGTGCACCCTTATCTCTTTGTCGTTATCCTTCTCAGTGCCCAGTACGGGCTCTATGGCGGGATACTGACCGCTCTTGGAGCCGCTGTGTTGGTGCATGGCGGCGGATTGCCAGTGCGGACAATCGACATGACCTATGCACAGTATTTCCGCCTGGTCTGGGCCGACACGCTGTCATGGGTGGTAGCCGCTCTGATGCTGGGCTTGGTCACCACACGTCGGAGCAGGGTTTTCAAGGAACAAACACAGCGGTTGCGAGAAGCAGCACTGGCCGAGGCGCTCATTGCGGGACAGTATCAGGTATTAGCGCAACGTACGCACTTGCTGGAACGCAGCCTGGCGGCTCGCAAGGAAGCCAATGCAGCAGATTCCACCAAGCTGAACACTGCACCGTCCCTAAAGAGGCTTCCCCGCGCAGCCCAAACCTCCGGTTAGGACCTCACACCTTCCCCTCGTAGACCGACCGCACCAGGTTGCGCAGCTTTGAACCCGTGGAGCCTTTGAGCAAATAGCCAGAGGCTCCAGCTCGCTTTGCATTTTCCATATCCGATGGGTCGCTGGAGGCACTGACCATGATGACCCGCGTATTCGGATGAATGTGCAGGATCTCACCGATGCGGCCGATACCACCGCCTGGCATATTGACATCCAGCAGGACGATGTCGGGCAGAAGTCGTCCTGTCAGCACAACGGCATCATCCCCGCTCCCGCCTTCGCCAACAACTGATATGTCGTCCTCGAGTGTTATCGAAGCAATCAGCTCAGCACGAAACGCTGCGTGATCGTCGACGACGATGACGCGGATCATTCCGGCTGCTTTCCGTGCGGCTGCAGGGGCAGCCACATTTCCAGGCGCGACAATCCATTGTTGCGCACAAAGGAGAATGTGCCGCCCAAACTTTGAACGCGGGTACGCAGACTATATAGGCCAATGCCAATATGCTGGGGTAGAACTGGCGAAGCGTGTTCGTCGTAGTGGTTCGAAATAGCCAATTTCAGCAACCCATCTTCAGTCCGGGCCGTCAGCGTCTGGTTGCCAGCAAGGCCGTGTTTGAACGCATTGTTGAGCCCCTCCTGAACAAACCTGAAGACGCAGACCGAGACATCTGCCGGCAGTTGAACCGGCTCGGCCTGGTTATCGAACATCAGTCCGCCGCCAGTGCGCCGCAAATGCCGGGCTGCAGCATTGTTGATGACTTGGGCAATATCGAGACGGTCTATCTCCGGCAGCACAAGGGCCATTGCGATGTCGCGAATTTCGGCCATGGCATCGCCCAACACCGCTTCCACGTCGCTGATCGCTGCGCTGCGCTGGGCGGCCCGCGACTTGGAGCGAACACCGTCGAGCTTCAGTACGGCCAAGCCGATCGTCTGCGCCGGACCGTCGTGCAAGTCGGTACCTATATTGCGCAGATAGCGTTCTGTAAGGAGCGTTACATTCCGCGTCGCTTCCTCGGCCACGTCTTTGGAATGACGGTAGCGCGTTGCTCGTGAGCGAAACTGCTGCAGCCGTTTGGCGAGCAGGGCACGTTGGCGTTCCACGGTGCGGGCACCTTGGAGGCCAATCACAAACAGGCCGATCATGACGATCAGCGATATGCACGTAACCGCTACCCAACTCGCCGTGGCAACGAAGTTCAGGTCGCGTTGTAAACCGACACGCACATCTTGCAGTTCCGCGACAGCAATGATCTGGCCCGACGACGCGTTCCGCAACGGGAAGAAGATTGCAACAGGATCGTTGTCTCTTCGGCGGAAACCGAAGAGTCCGCGCTCACTCATGGGAAACTTGACGGTAGCGGCGCCGGCATCAAAACCCTTCACCACTTCAGCGGGTGGCACACTGGCTGGTGGTGGCAAAGGAGTATTGGCGTACATGATATCAAGGTCAGCGGACCAGATCCGGAGGAGCGGGAACTCCGCCGAAAGTACAGGGTCGGACATAAGGTTGGTCAAGAAAGAGGCCGCCTCTGGCGGCAGACTCTCACCCGGCACATAGCCGCGCATCGCAGGCGCCAGGATCCTCTGCCCTAGCGCTGCGATATCGCCCCCTCGTCTTTTCACAAATGTATCCGACAGGAATGTAGCGATGAGGACACCGCAAATGACCATCGCGGCCAGCGTGTATACGCCGCCCAATAAGACAAATCGCACCGCAAAGGAATATTGCTTCCAACGCCTGAGCGAGTGAGCCGGACGCCTAGGCAAACCAACCATCCTGTCCTCCAACAGGGTGCCGCGTGGTAATGCTACATCCGCCGCAACTAAGTAGCTACTGGCAAACCGTTCCTCCTTCTTGGCCCCTCAGTTCCGATGCAGTGGGAATTTTACTCAGCTCGTTGAGCACCTGAGCCGTTCTTCTTGTGGCTCTTAGGTCCAGACTTGTGCCCACTTCGCAGGGCAGGCCGATAAACGGGCTTGTCAGCGGTCGCCGTTAATCACCTTTGCACAGGCCAGCGCAAACTGGTTTACGAAGTGTTAATTAAGCAGTAGTCTGTAGTTAGCTGTTTCCAAGAGGAGTGCAGCTTTACGCTGCGATCAAGATGAACAAGTTGATCAAAGTCGTAGTTGCCGACGACCATCCTGTTTTGCTTGCAGGGATGGAGACTCTCCTGATGACCACCGGGCGGCACAATGTCGTCGGTCAGGCGACCAGCGCCGGCGGGTGCCTGGAGCTTGTGCGGACGGCGGCACCGGATGTGATCGTCATGGATCTCAGCATGCCGGGGGATGTGTTCCGGACCATCTCACAGATCTCCACAACGGCTCCTGACACCAAGATCGTTGTTTTCACTGCATTTTGCAGCCTTGAGTCTGCCATCAAGGCGTTGGACGCCGGGGCTACCGGCTTTGTCCTCAAGGGCAGCGCCTCGAGCGAGCTGCTGCAGGCGATCGACATGGTGCTCGCCAACCAGATGTTCATCACCCAGCAATATGCCGGTCAGGTCATGAACGGCCTTCGGGATCGCGCAAGGCGGCAAGGGCTTGATGAAATGATCAAGCTCAACGTTCGCGAGAAGCAGATCATCGGGCACTTGATGCAGGCGCGCACTAACCGGGAGATTGCGGGTGAGCTGCATATCAGCGAAAAGACGGTCAAACACTATATGACTGGCCTGATGCAGAAGCTAAAGGCACCCAACCGGGTGGAAGTTGTGATTGCGGCCCGGCGCAGCCAGGAAGCTGCACTGGTTTCTCCATAGCGTCAGTTGTTGCGCACCATCAGGTGCTTCTCCCAGGCGAAGGCCGTGCTGACGATCGTCTGCAGGTCATCGAATCGCGGGACCCAACCTAGCAATTGGCGGGCTTTCTCGCCTGTGGCGGTTACCGAGGCCGGATCACCCGGTCGCCTGGGCTGCTCATCGGCCCGAAAATCGACGCCAGATACGGCGCGCACCGCGTCAACCACCTGGCGGACGGAGTAGCCTTGGCCATAGGCGCAGTTGATGGTCGTGCTCCCACCGCCATCGCGCAGTCGCTTCAGCAGCAAAACATGGGCTGCGATCAGATCTGAGACGTGGATGTAGTCACGGACCCCTGTACCGTCGGGCGTCTCGAAGTCCGTACCGAAGATGCTCATGTACCCCCTCTGACCAAGTGCGGTCTGGCAGGCAACCTTGATCAGGTGGCTGGCTTCCGGCGTTGATTGTCCGGTCCTCTTGCCGGGGTCGGCACCAGCAACATTGAAGTATCGCAAAACCCCGTACGTCATCGGGTGGGTCGCCGCCACATCCGCCAGCATCATCTCCGTCATGAGCTTGGAGCGCCCATACGGCGACATCGGGCTGAGCGGGGTGGTTTCCACTACGGGTGCCAGTCCAGTCATGCCATAAACGGCTGCAGTCGAGGAAAAGATAAAGTGCTTCACCCCGCCACGGACCGCGGCCTCGAGCAGGTTCCGCGACACGGCTGTGTTGTTGCCATAGTATTTCAGGGGATCAACCACCGATTCCGGCACCACGATCGAGCCGGCGAAGTGGATGATCTCGGAGACCCCGTAGCGCTTGATCACCTCGCTCACGCGGTCGATGTCTCCGGCATTGCCCAGCTCGAACGACGCGCGCCCTTCTATGGCCCAGTCGAAGCCGGTAACGAGATTGTCGAGCACCACGACGTCTTCGCCAGCCTCAGCTAGCGCCAATACCATGTGGCTGCCGATGTAGCCGGCTCCGCCGGTGACCATGACCGTCATGTTACGCTCCTCACTCTATTCGGCCGCAACACGGAAATGGACCGCATCATCAAACGCGGACCCGTCCAGAAGCATGGCTTTCTGTCTGAGGGCTGGGGCACGGCTGCGCGCCATTTCCACCAGATCTGCCTCGTCCTGCCCAGCAAGGTTGAATAGATCTGCCCGGCGCAGAAGCCGGACATTGGCACTGTCGATGGCAGCGATCGTGCCGCGGCGCACCAGGGCCTGGATATTGCGGCTGACGGTCTCTACCGTGGTGCCGAGATATGCGGCAAAGTCCCGCCGGTTGATCGGTATGTGGATCAGCGACGGCCCCGCAACGTGGCCGTGGTGACGCATCTCGTCTGCAATGAGGCGCAGGGCAAGATAGGTCGTCAGGCGCTCCATCGTGCTTTGGCAGGCAAGAACAGTGATGCGGTCATAGGCTTCGTCAAGCTGGTAGAGGTTCTCCAGGTGGATGCGGTGCTCCAGCTCTCGGCTCTGGGACAACTGCTGCTGGAAGGCGGCGCGCTCGAAACAGGCGACCACGACATCAGTGGCGGCTTCGATGGTGAACTCCCCACCCGTCTCGAACAGGCGGCCGAAAAATCCGGGCGCTTCGATCACGCCGACGATG
This sequence comes from Devosia sp., assembly GCF_036563435.1. Classification (GTDB taxonomy): domain Bacteria; phylum Pseudomonadota; class Alphaproteobacteria; order Rhizobiales; family Devosiaceae; genus Devosia. Next base: position 636,066 of record NZ_DATCMJ010000018.1, on the reverse strand, counting down.
TTGTTCCTGCCGTCGGGCAGGTAAGTCACCAGCTTTACAGCACCGCTGATGACATATCCCACGATTTCGGGAGCCCCGGGTGCCCAGATCGTCTGCCCTCGCGAAAAGGTCTTTGTCTTTGGCGAATGGTGAGGGAGTTGGTTTGCGCCGTTCGCCCTCGTCGGTCGAACATGGTTCTCTGTAGGTAAGCTGTCGTACATGGCAGACGCTCCAGCGGCCCTATGCCTATGGAGTAATAGAGAAAAATTCTGCGAGATCGGCCATTTACCATGGTCCCAAGATCGTTGAGACCAAGGCGTAGCAAAAGCGAACACAATGGTCCGGCCATTCATCGGACCTTAGTGCCCCAACCGCCATCCTCGGACCAACAACATCAATACGGGCAAACGCAAAGACAATGATCCTCATGGGTATTGCTCGCTCTAGTCAGCTGGGTTGGGCACCGTGTGCGCTAGCAAACAGCCGCCGCACATCGAATTCGTTCAACTTTGCATACGAATGCAAATGCTGTTGCATTCGTATGCAAGGCCGCTTACCAATTGTGACGTGCATAAGACACGGCTGGACCAGAGCGCTTAGAGCGAGGGGCTGATCCGGCTGCGGAGCGTAACAACAGGGGATGGTTGGCGCAGGCGCTGGGGCGTGTGCGTTCACCGTCAGGAGAACGAGATGAAGTTTATGTTGAAGACTACCGTATCGCTTGGCGCTCTGGTGCTGACCGCCGGGGCGGCCTTTGCCGATTGCGGCATCGAGGGCGCCGGTTCAGTTCGTATTCTGTCCAACGACTTCGAGGCGCTGCGCCTGGTCAACACCACTGCCGCCGAATGCGCCAACGACGCGGTGACGGTGACATCCAATGCGACAGCCGAGCACAAGAACCTCCAGGTTCCGGCGCTGTCGATCAATCCGGCTGAATATACGGTCGCTGTGGTTGCCAACAATTCCATCGTTCCGTTGATGAACGATGACCTGATCCGTCCGCTGGACGATCTGGTGGCTGAGTATGGGCAGAGCCTGCAGCCGAACCAGCTGATCAAGATCGACGGCAAGACCATGGCCATCGCTTTCATGGGCAATGCCCAGCACCTGTTCTATCGCAAGGACATTCTCGACCAGGCCGGCATCGAAGAGCCGAAATCCTACGAGGACATCCTGGCTGCTGCCGAAAAGATCAAGGCCGACGGCCTGATGGACTATCCGCTGGCCGCCTCGGACAAGCCGGGCTGGGATCTCGCCGCAGAATTCGTCAACACCTATCTGGGCACCGGCGCCGAGTTCTTTGCGCCCGGTTCGGCCGAGCTCGCCATCGACAACGAGAATGGTCTCAAGACCCTCGAAACCATGAAGGCGCTGACCGCCTATATGGACCCCGACTACCTGACGTTTGACGCCAATGGCATCCAGGCCGAATACAAGGCCGGCAATGTTGCCATGATGGTGCAGTGGGGTTCGCTGGCCGGTGACATGCTGGACGGCGAAGGCGCTGCCGAAGGCGTGGTGGAGAACACCGTTCTGGCTGCCGCGCCGACCATTGCTGGCGGCACGACGCCCGCCGTGGCGCTGTGGTGGGACGGCTTCACCATTGCGAAGAACATCTCGGACGAAGACGCTGCCGCCTCGTTCCAGGCCATGGTGCACGGCATCAACCCGGAAATGGTCGCCCAGAACCCCACGGTCGCCACCTGGCTGGTTGCCGGCTACGAGCCCGGCCCGAACGCTGTCGGCGTGATCGCCACGGCCAATGCCGGTGCCCGTGCCTATCCGATGCAGCCCTATATGGGCCTGCTCCATACCGCGCTGTCGGCTGAACTGGCCGAGTTCATGGCCGGCTCGGAAAGTGCCGAACAGGCGCTGGCGGATGTGAAGGCAGCCTATGACACTGCCGCGCGCGAAGGCGGGTATCTGTAAGCGTTCTTGAGCGACTCAAGGGGCTGAGGCCGCAGTCGACACCCTCCCCATTGTGGGGAGGGATCAAGTGTGGGGGAGTTTTAGCCCCGATCTCGTGGCTGCCCCACCCCCTCCCAACCTCCCCCTCAGAGGGGGAGGTGCCGTCCGGTGGGTGAGGCACGACTGTGCCCTGCCGGATCACTCGCCAGCTCTGCTTCCGAGGAGGCCTCGATGCCACACAAGACATTCTTTGCCTTCATCCTCCCCTCGCTTGTTGCGATGGTGCTGTTTATCGCGCTGCCGATCGTGTCGGTCGTGGTGCAGAGCTTTCATGTCGAGCATGGCCGCGTGCTGGTCGAGGTCGAAAGCTGCCAGCCCTTTGGCGGCTGCACCACCGAGACGCGGGTCGATACGGCAGCCATGGCCGAGCTGCGGGCCGAGCAGCCGATGGGTCAGTTCAACGGGCTCGGGACCTATCTCAACCGCGGCCACCTGGCGGTGAACGAAATCGGCGCCATTCTCGCCAACAACAATGGCGTGGGCGACATCATCGCCCGCATCTACAACCTGCCCTTCTACAAGGCGCTGAGCTTTACCCTGGTCTTTTGCTTCGTGGTGACGCCGCTGGCCATGGCGCTGGGCTTTGCCATTGCCCTTGCCGTCAATGCCCTGCCCAAGCCGACCAAGGGGCCGGTGATCTTCTTTTCGCTCCTGCCCATGATCATCACGCCCCTGATCGGCTCGCTGATCCTCTACTGGATGGTGCAGCCCAATGGCATCATCGGCGCGACGCTGCAGAACATCGTCAACGATCCAACCCTCTCGCTGCGCCAGTCGCCGCAGCTGACCTGGATTTCGCTCCTGTTCTACGGCGTCTGGACCAATGCCCCCTTCAGCTTCGTGGTGTTCTATGCCGGGCTCCAGACCGTGCCGGGCGATACGCTGGAGTCGGCCATGATCGACGGTGCCTCGCGCTGGGAGCGCATTCGCTACGTGATCATCCCGCATCTGGCGCCGCTCGCCACCTTTGTGGCGCTGGTGCAGCTGATGGACAATTTCCGCGTCTTCGAGCCGATCGTCGGCTTTTCGGCGGAAGCCAATGCCACGTCGCTGTCGTGGATGATCTTCAACGACCTGTCGGGCGATGCGCAGCTCTTCGGCTCGGCCGGGGCGACCTCCGTTTTAACCATTATCGGCGTCGTGATCCTCCTGATGCCGGTGCTGATCCGCACCTGGCGCGAATTCAACCACAAGGTGGTCTAGCATGTCGGAAGCAAATGTTTCGCAGAAGCGTCCGCTGCCGCTCAACATCCTGATCTACCTGTTCATCGCCGTCTGGGTCGTGCTGGCAGCCTTTCCGTTCTTCTGGACGGTCTGGGGCTCGTTCAAGGTGGAGCCGGACTTCTTTTCCCGCGAGTCCTGGTGGAACGCCATTTTCGGCACCTATACCAAGGCCCAAAATGACGGCTCGCCCTTCACCGGAAGCGGCTATTACGGAGCCTGGGTGACGCGCGAATTCTGGCGCGCCGTAGGCAATACGGCGATCGTGACCGTTTCGGTGACGGTGATCTCGCTGACCTTGGGTACTTTGGGTGGCTATGCCCTGGCGCGCTCGGGCCAGCGCTATGCCTTCTGGATCCTGATCATCGCGCTGGTGTTCCGCGCCATGCCGCATATCACGCTGGTGTCGGGCTATCTGCTGCCCTTCTTCCAGCTTAACATTTGGGGCGTGCTGCCGACCTCCATTATCGTGCTCGTGGCGATCAACCAGCCCTTCACGCTTTGGATGCTCCATTCGTTCTTCCTGAGCATTCCCAAGGATCTTGATGAATCGGCCATGGTGGACGGCTGCTCGCGCTTCGAGGCGTTTCGCCGGGTGATCATTCCGGTGATGTGGCCGGGCGTGGTGACGACGGGGCTGTTCAGCTTCCTTCTGGCCTATAACGACTTCGCCGTGACCTCGATGCTCTTGAGCGCCGACAACCAGACCATGGTGCCCAAGATTTCGAGCTTCCTGGGCTCGGTGCAGGAGCAGGGCAATGTGATGTTTGCCGTTGCCGCCGTGGTTTCGGCCACCGTGCCGCTCTTTATTCTCGTGCTCTTCTTCCAACGCCAGATCGTCAGCGGGCTCACCGCCGGCGCCGTAAAGGGGTAATCAGATGGCCCAGATCCGTCTCAAGAACGTCTCCAAGCGCTGGAACAATTTTGTCGGCGTCGACAACTTCAACCTCGATATCGCCGACCAGGAATTCCTGGTGCTGCTGGGTCCGTCCGGCTGCGGCAAGACCACGACCATGCGCATGATTGCTGGATTGGAGGACATTACCGAGGGCGAGATCTGGATCGGCGACCGGCTGGTCAACAAGCTCGAGCCGAAGGACCGGGACATCTCCATGGTGTTCCAGAGCTATGGGCTCTACCCGAACATGACGGTCTACGAAAACATCCGTTTTCCGCTGAAGGTCCGGAAGGTGCCGGCCGAGCAGCACCATGAGCGGGTGATGGCAGCCTCGAAGATGGTGGAGCTCGACGACTTTCTCCAGCGCCGTCCGGCGGCTTTGTCGGGTGGGCAGCGGCAGCGCGTGGCGCTGGCGCGGGCCATCGTGCGCGAGCCCAATGCCTTCCTGATGGACGAGCCGCTGTCGAACCTTGATGCCAAGCTGCGTGTCTCCACACGTGCGCAAATCAAGAACCTCCATCATACGCTGAAACGCACCACGATCTATGTGACACATGACCAGATCGAGGCCATGACGCTGGCTGATCGCGTGGTGGTGATGCAGAAGGGGCTGATCCAGCAGGTCGGCACGCCGATGGAGATTTATGACCGACCGGCCAATACCTTTGTGGCGAGCTTTATCGGCTCGCCGGCGATGAACCTGGTGCATGGCGAGATCGAGGGTGGGGTGTTTACCGGTGCCAATATCCGCGTCGACGGCCTGCCTGTCGGGGCAAAGGGGCCGGTGACGCTGGGCTTCCGCGCCGAGGATGCGGTGGTGATGGGCGAGGGGGGGCATATCGAGGCGCCGATCTACACGGTGGAGCTCTTGGGCGAGGCGACCATGATCTCGATGCGCGTGGCGGGCGAGCTGGTCTCGATCAAGGTCGGCAAGGAGTATCGCGCCGAGATCGGCGACGTGGTGCGGGTCAATATCGCGCCGGGCGCCTGTCACCTCTTTGACCGCTCCACGGGGCAGCGTATGGCTGCGGCAGGGTGATGGCTGCCGGAGAAGCCAGATTGGCTGACGACAACGATGACGGTTTTGACGCGGCAGTGGAGCGGCATCGCTTGATCCTGTCCGCCGAGGAGCGTGAGAGCGTGCGCAAGCTCGCCACGTGGATGCGCGAGGGGCTAGCGGGGCTGGAGACCGATGCGGGCCCGGTGACGGAGGCGATTGCCGACCGGGCGCTCGACCTGTCGCTGTTCGAGCAGGGTGCGATGCTGCGCGATGGGCGGTTGACGTCGGTGGCGCTGGTGGAGGCCTACCTTCGGCGCATCGAAGGGCGCGATGGGGCTTACCGGGCCTTTTATCTTGTGGACCGGGATGGTGCCGTGGCGGCGGCGCGGGAGGCAGATGCGGCTTTTGCCCAAGGGCTGGATATCAGCCACCTGCAGGGCATTCCGGTAGGGATCAAGGACTTGATCGACGTTCAGGGGCTGCCGACCACGGCCAACGCGCCGGGGCGGCGGGATGCGGTTGCCGCGGCCGATGCCGTGGTGATCGAACGCCTGCGCAAGGCGGGGGCCGTGGTGATCGGCAAGCTCGCTACCTATGAATGGGGCACGGTGGGTCCGGACAATCGCGGCCTCTTTCCGCCGGCGCGCAATCCGTGGAGCCTGGAGCATATTACCGGCGGCTCGTCCTCGGGCAGCGCGGTGGCGGTGGCAGGTGGGCTGCTGCGGACGACGCTGGGGACCGATACCGGCGGATCGCTGCGCGGACCGGCCTTCTATTGCGGCGTGGTGGGGCTGAAGCCGACCTTTGGTCTGGTGCCGCGCGGCGGGGTGCTGCCCATGTCCGACAGCATGGATCATGTCGGGCCGATGAGCGCGACGGTGGCTGAAGCCGCGGCGACGCTGGACGTCGTTGCCGATTTTCCGCCCGGTGTTTCGGCGGCCGAACGTCTGGGGCAGCAAATTACCGGTCTACGGATCGGCTATGCGCGCAGCTGGTTCGCCGGCAATGGGCAGACCGCGCCGGCGGTGCTGGCGGCGATGGATGCAGCGGTTTCAACGCTGTCGCAGCTGGGCGCTGTTGTCCAAGAAGTGGAGCTTCCCGATTACTTCGCCATCGAAGTTGCCGCGGCGGCGATCCTTCACAAGGAGAGCTTTGACTTCCATGCCGAGAACCTGCGGCAGCGGCCGGAGGACTTCGGGCGCCGGGCATTCCTGAGCCTGGCCGCTGGCCTGGCGGTGACGGAGGAGGAGCTGGCGAAGGCGTGGGGGGCAGGTTCTGTGTTCCGCCAAGAGGTGGACAAGCTGCTGCTCAGCCACGATGCCTTGATCACCGTCGGAGCGCTGACCACCGCGCTGCTCGCGGCGCCATTCGAGAAAGAGGCGGTCTGGACGCCGATGCGCACCATTGGCTTCAATGTCAGCGGGCATCCGGTGCTGGCTTTGCCAGTTGGGTTTGACGGTGGCTTGCCCATCGGCATGCAGGTGATCGGCAAGCACTATGACGAAGCCAGGATCGTGCAGATCGGGGACGCGTTCGAGCGCGCCACCGATCATTCTTTGCAGCGCCCGTCCGCGATCTCTTGAGAAAACGCCCGGACATCTAAAGGTCGGCGTTTACTTTCTTGCATACGTATGCAAAGTGGATGAAACAGTGTTTCGGGAGGGCAGAGCATGCCAGTCTGGCTCAAGCGCGGGGTGGATGTCGAACAGCGGGCCGAGGCGGACCGTCAGGTCCGCGCGACCGTTGAAGGCATTCTGGGTGATATCGAAAAGCGCGGCGACGAAGCGGTGCGCGAGCTGTCGCAGAAGTTCGACAAGTGGGATCGCAAGGATTTCCGCCTGTCGCAGGCCGAGATCGACGACTGCATGCGCCAGCTCACCGATCAGGACCTCCACGACATCGCGTTCGCGCAGACCCAGGTGCGCAACTTCGCCCAGGCGCAGCGCAATACCATGCAGGATCTCGAGATCGAGACGTTGCCGGGCGTGACGCTGGGCCACAAGCACGTGCCGATCAATGCCGTGGGTTGCTACGTTCCCGGCGGCAAGTACCCGCTGCTTGCCTCAGCCCATATGTCGGTGATCACCGCCAAGGTGGCCGGTTGCGAGCGGGTCATTACCTGCGCACCTCCCTTTGGCGCCAAGCCGGCGCCGGCTGTCGTCGCCGCACAGGCCATGGCCGGAGCGGACGAGATTTATGTCCTTGGCGGCATCCAGGCAATCGGCGCCATGGCAATCGGGACCGAGAGCATCGCGCCCGTCAACATGCTGGTCGGCCCCGGCAATGCCTTTGTCGCCGAAGCCAAGCGGCAGCTTTTCGGCCGCGTCGGCATCGACCTCTTTGCCGGACCGACCGAGACCCTGGTGATAGCGGACGAGACGGTGGATGGCGAAATGTGCGCCACCGACCTGCTCGGCCAGGCCGAGCACGGCCCGACCTCGCCGGCAATCCTCTTGACCAATTCGGAAAAGCTCGCCCGCGAGACTATGGCCGAGATCGAGCGCATTCTCGCCATCTTGCCGACCGGCGAAATCGCCCGCAAGAGCTGGGCGGATTTCGGCGAGGTCATCGTCTGCGAGAGCTATGAGGAAATGCTGGCGGAAGCCGACCGCATTGCGTCCGAGCATGTGCAGGTGATGACCGATCGCGACATGTGGTTCCGGGATAACATGACCAATTATGGTGCGCTGTTCCTCGGGCCGCGCACCAACGTCGCCTATGGCGACAAGGTGATCGGCACCAATCACACCCTCCCCACGATGAAGGCCGCGCGCTATACCGGTGGCCTCTGGGTGGGGAAATTCATGAAGACCTGCACGTGGCAGACCGTCACCAGTGACGAGGCTTCGGCGATGATCGGCGAGTACGGCTCGCGCCTGTCCATGCTGGAAGGCTTTGTCGGCCATGCCGAGCAGGCCAATGTCCGCGTACGTCGCTATGGCGGCCGCAACGTGCCCTATGGCACCGGCGCTGCGCCCCGCACCCAAGCGGCCGAGTAGATCATGGCCCTGCCGCGCACCCCCAGCTTCCGCCTCGACGGCAAGCGGGCCCTTGTTACCGGGGGCACGCGCGGTATCGGGCTGGGTGCGGCGGTGGCTTTGGCCGAGGCAGGCGCGGCGGTGACGATTGCCGCGCGCACGGCGTCGGATATCGAAGCGGTGGTCAACGAAATGGCCGAGGCCGGCTTCACCGCCGAGGGCGTGGCGCTCGACATCACCGACAGCGAGACGGTCAAAGCCTTCGTCGGCGACGTTGAGCCCTTCGACATTCTGGTGAACTCCGCCGGAACGGCCCGCCACTCCACGTTTGGCGACATCACGCCGGAAAACTATCACGCGGTGATGGACGTCAACCTTGCCGCGACGATCTTCGTTTCGCAGGCCGTGGTCGGCAAACTGCTCGCCGCCGGCAAGCCGGGATCGATCATCCACATCTCCTCGCAGATGGGCCATGTCGGTGGGCCGAACCGTGCGGTCTATGCCGCCAGCAAACATGCTGTGGAGGGCCTGACAAAGGCCATGGCAATCGAGCTCGGGCCGTACAATATCCGCGTCAACACAGTGTGCCCGACCTTTGTCGAGACCGAGTTGACGGCCAGGAACCTGAGCGATCCGGACTTTAGAAGCTGGGTGCTATCGAAGATCAAGCTTGGCCGGTTGGGGAGAGTGGAAGACCTGATGGGTCCGATGGTGTTTCTGGCCAGCGATGCCGCGGCACTGATCACCGGCACATCGCTTCTGGTGGATGGCGGATGGACAGCGGAGTAAAAAAGCTGGGCGTGACGTCTAGCCAAGTCGCCGAACATGCCGGCGTCTCGCAGTCGGCCGTCTCGCGCACCTTTACGCCCGGCGCCTCCATTTCCCCCAAGACGCGCGCCAAGGTTCTGGCGTCGGCCAAGGTGCTGGGCTACCGCCCAAATGCGATTGCGCGCTCGCTGATCACCAACCGCTCGCGCATCATCGCGGTGGTGATGGCTTATCTCGAAAACCTCTTCTACCCCGATGTGCTTGAAGAACTCGGCCGGGCGCTGGCCGCCGAGAACTACCATCTGCTCTTGTTCACCGGCTTCATGGATCGCGACAGCGACCCGGTTTTCGACCAGCTGATGCAGTATCGCGTCGACGGCATCATCCTGGCTTCGACGTCGCTTTCCTCCGAACTGTCGGAAGAATGCGCCACGGCCGGCATTCCGGTCGTGCTGTTCAACCGCACCACAGAGCGCGATGCCGTGTCGAGCGTCACCACGCGCAACAGGGAAGGGGGCAAGCGTATTGCCGATTTCCTGGTCGCCGGTGGGCACAAGAGCTTCGGCTACCTTGCCGGCCTCGAAAATTCCTCAACCAACCGGGATCGCCAGCAGGGCTTCGTGGACGGGCTTGCCGGCTATGGCTTCACCGATGTGGTGATCGAAACCGGCAACTATTCCCGCACGGAAGCGCAGGAGGCGGCCCGGAAAATGTTCTCGCGCCCCGATCGGCCCGAGGCGCTGTTTGTGGCCAATGACCATATGGCCGTCGCGGTGATGGATGTGGCGCGCTACGAGTTCGGCCTCCGCATCCCCGAGGATATCTCTATCGTCGGCTATGACGATGTCGGCCCGGCAACCTGGGCCAGCTATGGCATCACCTCGATGAGCCAGCCGGTCAAGCGCATGGTGGAATCCACCGTCGACATCCTGATGGATCAGATCGCCTCGGGCGAGATCGAAGCCGAGCACCGGATCCACAACGGCGAACTGGTGGTGCGCACTTCGGCCCGATTGCCCAAGACCGGCATTGTCGAGGCCGACGGCCGCAAGATCTTCAAACCCAAGGACGTTTGACCCATGACGCGACATGCTGCCGTCCTCTCTGCGACTGTCCATGCATACGAATGCAAGAATACTTATCCCCGCTCCTGCGACTCATGAAAGGATTTGAACCATGAGCAAGTGGACCCAAGCTGAAATGGAAAAGCGCCTAGTGCGCTATGCGGACCTTAAGGGCCTGCGCAACGCGTTTATCGACGCGCGCACGCCCGGCTCGGACCGCAAGGAAAACTTCACCATCATCGGGCCGGGCGTTTCGGAAAACCCGGCGCAGGTGGTGCATATTCCCGAGGCGCACGGCTTCAATGTCGGGGCGGCCCGCCAACCCTTTGGCTGCACCAATTCGCAGCATTCGCACCTGACCGCCGAGACCTTCGTGGTTCATACCGGCAAGTGGCGCTTCGTGTTCGGCGCCAACAAGGACGAGGGCTATCTCGACGTCGAGCCGGGCGATGTGGCGACCGTTCCCACCCACATGTTCCGCGGCTTCGAGAAGCGCGACGAGGGCACAGGCTTCCTCTATGTCGTGCTCGGCCACGACGATCCGGGCAAGGTGGTCTGGGCGCCGTCGGTGTTCAAGATGGCCGAGGATTTTGGCTTGAAACTCCTCAAGGGCGGCAAGCTGATCGATACGACACTGGGCGAAACCGTGCCGGAAGGCGCCGAACTCGAACAGCCGCCGACGCCTGAAAAGATGGCCGAATTGGCCACGCCGCCCATGGAAGAGCTGCAGAAGTACGCCATTAAAGCCGCCGACATCAAAGGCGATCCCAACTCGCCATTGGCGGGCGAGGGCGTTGAAGAAGCCGGCGTCATTGGCGATGTCGATGGACAGGACGGCATCAAGGCCGGCCCGATCAAAGGGCATTGGGACCATGGCTTTGCCCTGCGCCGCCTGAAGCTTGAAACGGGCGCCACTATTCCCGCGCATAGCCGCAGCGAGCAGGAAGTGATCTTCGTGCAGTCCGGCACTTTGGAAGTGACCTGGGACGGCGGTTCGATCATCATGGGCGCCGGCGACACGCTGACCGTACCGGTCGGCCTCCTGCATGGCTTCCGCAACCCGGCCTCCGCCGATGCGATCGCCTTTGTCGTCCGTGGCGCGTCCTCACCAGCCGCCCCGCAATTCGCAACCGCCCAGGCCGCGGAGTAAACGCATGGTACACAAGATCCTCACCACCCATGTTGGCTCCCTGCCGCGTTCCAAGCAGGTGACGGACCTTGTGTTCGCGCGCGAAGCCGGCGTCCCGATCGACGAGGCCGGCTTCTCGACCATCATTGCGGCGGCGGTGGATGACATCGTCGCCCGGCAAAAGGCGGCGGGCATTGACCTGCCGTCCGATGGCGAGATGAGCAAGATAAGCTACGCGACCTATATCAAGGACCGACTGACGGGCTTTGATGGGGACTCGTCGCGCCAGCCGCCCGCCGACCTCGAAATGTTTCCCAATTTCCTCAAGCGCCAGGCCAATACTGGCGGCACGCCGACCTATCGGCGGCCCAAATGCGTGGGCGAAATCACGGTCAAAAGCCTCGAGCCGCTGCGCGAGGACGTCGCGGCGTTCCAGGCGGCGCTGCGCAAGAACGGCTACGGCAAGGGCTTCATGAATTCGGCGACGCCGGGCGTCATTGCCCTGTTCCAGCCCAATGATTTCTACCGGACGCAGGACGAGTATCTCGAAGCCGTGGCCGAGGGCATGCGCGTCGAATACGAGGGCATCGTCGAGGCTGGGTTCATCCTCCAGCTCGACGCGCCGGACCTCGGGCTTGGCCGGCACATGATGTACAAGGACCTCGACGACGACGGCTTCCTCCGGGCGGCCGGGCGCCACATCGAGGTCATGAACCACGCGCTGCGCAACGTCGACGGATCCAAGGTGCGCATGCATGTGTGCTGGGGCAATTACGAGGGCCCGCATGTCTGCGATATTGCGCTGAAAAAGATCCTGCCGGGCCTGCTGAAAGCCAAGCCGCGGGCGCTGCTGTTTGAAGGCGCCAATCCGCGCCATGCGCATGAATGGGTGGACTGGAGAGAGGTCGGCCTGCCGGATGATTATGTGCTGATCCCGGGAGTCATCGACTCGACCTCCAACTTTGTCGAGCACCCCGAACTGATCGCGCAGCGGCTCAAGAACTATGTCGACATCGTTGGCGCGGAGCGGGTGATCGCCGGCACCGATTGCGGCTTTTCGACCTTTGCCGGCTTTGGCGCGGTGGATCCGGACATTGTCTGGGCCAAGTTCCGCGCGCTGCGCGAAGGCGCCGAAATCGCCAGTCGGCACTGATCTAGCGGCTCTTACACCACCTCTCCCTTCGGGGGAGAGGTCGGCGCGGAGCGCCGGGTGAGGGGGCCTTTTCTTGACCCAATGCGAGGGGAAGGCCCCCTCACCCGACCCGAAGACGGGTCGACCTCTCCCCCAAGGGAGAGGTGAAGAAGGAGGAACCCACATGCCCACTATCGCTCCCGAAACACTCGCGGCCCTGCGCAAGGCCGATACACCAACCGTCTGCAACGCCCTCGAACACGTGATGGGCGGCCGCACTGCCGAGGGCTTCACCAAGACGCCGGTGGTCTGCGCTGACCCGAGCCTACCGCCGGTGGTGGGCTTTGCCCGTACGGCCAAGATCCGGGCGTCCTCGCCGGCGCAGAAGCCGGCCGCCGAAGTGCGGGCGCTGCGGATGAAGTATTACGAATATGTCGCCGCGGGCGAGGGCCCCAATGTGGTGGTGATCGAGGACACCGATTGGCCCCATGCCATTGGCGGGTTCTGGGGCGAGATGCAGGTGGCCCAGCACAAGGGCCTGGGCATTGCCGGAACGGTGACCAATGGCGTCTTGCGTGATCTCGGCATGCTCGACGAGGGCTATCAGGTGATCGCCGGATCGGTGGGGCCAAGCCATGCCTTTGTGCATGTGACCGAGCTTGATGTGCCGGTGACGGTGTTCGGCATGGCGGTGCGGCCGGACGATCTGATCCATGCCGATCGGCATGGCGCGGTGGTGATCCCGGCCGAGCACATCGAGCGCATGGCCTGGGCGATCGACGTGGTGATGCGCAAGGAAGTGCCGATCCTTTCGGCCGCGCGGGCGCCCGGCTTCACGGTGGAAAAGCTCAAGGCGGCCTGGCTCGAGGCGGACAAGATCAGTTAGGGCCCGGAACCCTGGTCTGCCCGCTACGTTGGATTCCTTTGCAACCCAGGGAGAACCAGCATGGCAAACGCTTCAAACAGCATGGGAAATGGTCAGCAGGGCGCCAAGGGCGCAGGCACTGAGGAGCCGGGCAAGCGTCTCGACGAGCACGATCTGGCGTCCGACATCAAGAACAACAACAGCCTGCAGGGCGAGAACCAGAACGACCATTTCAACCAGCGGCAGGCCCAGGCCGATGCCAAGGGCGAAACCGATGGTCTGATCGAAAGCTTCGAAAAGCTCGACAAGGATGTCCGGGCCGAGCAAGACCTCGGCAAGGGCAACCGCAGCAGCAAGTAAGTAAAAGGCCCGCTTCCGCGGGCCTTTCCTTTAGTTCGCCTTTGACTGCATGCGGTCGAGCCGCAGCTGCGCGGCGCGGCGGTGACCTTCGAGGCCTTCCGACGCCGACTGGCGAGCGGCGGGCGAAGCGACTTGCTTGACGCCCTCTTCGTCCAGCCACTGGTGCGTCGCGATCTTGACATAGGCGCCGACCCAGAGGCCGCCGGTATAGGCGCCGGCGCCCATGGTGGGGAGGGTATGGTTGGTGCCCGAGCACTTGTCGGAATAAACGACGCTGGCCAGCTCACCGATGAACAGGCTGCCGTAATTCCTGAGCTTTTTGGCGAAGGCCTTGGCGTCTGTGGTGTGGACCTGGAGGTGCTCGGCGGCGATCAGGTCGGAGTAGCCAATCATGGCCTCTTCGGTGTCACAGACGGTGATCTCGCCATAGTTGATCCAGGCTTCGCGGGCGGTGTTGGCGGTCGAGAGCGTTTCAAGCTGCTTCTCGACTTCCTTGAGGGTTGCTTCCGCCAGCGCGCGATCGGTGGTGATGAGGCCCACGCGGGTTCGGATGTCGTGCTCGGCCTGGGCCAGGAGATCGGTGGCGATCATCTCGGGGTCGGCCGAGGAGTCGGCGACCACGAAAATCTCGGAGGGGCCGGCGAGCTGGTCGATGCCGACCGGGCCGAAGACCTGCCTTTTGGCTTCATTGACGAAGGCATTGCCGGGGCCGACGATCTTGTTGACGGCCGGGACGCTCTCGGTGCCATAGGCCATGGCGGCGATGGCCTGGGCGCCGCCGATGCGGAAAATTCGGTCAGCACCAGAGAGATGGCAGCCGGCGATCATGGCCTTGTGGGCGTTGGGCGGCAGGCAGGCGATGACTTCGTCGACGCCAGCGACCTTGGCCGGGACGATGGTCATGATTGGAGCGCTGAGAAGGGGATAGCGACCACCGGGGACGTAGCAGCCGACGCGCTGGATGGGGATGACGCGGTGGCCCATATGGACGCCGGGGAGGGTTTCGACCTCGAGCGGCAGGATGGTGGCGAGTTGCGCTTCGGCGAACTTGCGGACGTTGTTGATGGCGAATTCGGTGTCCATGCGGGTCTGCGGGTCGAGCTCGGCGAGGGCAGATTCTCGTTCGGCAGCAGTGACTTCGAAGACTTCGAGCTCGGCCTTGTCGAACCTGGCGGAGTATTCGCGAACGGCGGCATCGCCGTTGTTGCGGACATTGGCGATGATCTCGCTGACCAGGATTTCGACCGGGGCGTTGTCGCTCACGGAGGAGCGCTCCGGCGCCTTGACATAGGTGACGCCGGGGAAGGGTTGAGTCATCGAAAACACTCCGAAACGATAGCAAAAAGCGGTCGATATGTTAGCCAAGTGCTAACATCGGCAGGCGGCGTCCCCGGCTGCAATTTGATCTTGCATACGTATTCAATTTTTGCCAGAGTTTTTTGGCAAAATCGGCCCTGGAGGTGCTCCCGGGCGATACGGATAGCGATGAACAGTTTGTCTCCGGCCAGATCAGACATGGAGGGTGCCGTCACGGTGCCGCTGCCGCTTTTGCTGCTGCCCGGGACGGCGTGCGACCGCCGCCTGTTCGAGCCAATGCTGGCGCGGCTGGGCCTGCCAGTGACGATCGTCGCGGACATGAGCGGGGCAGGGAGCGCGGCGGAGCAAGCCAGGCTGATCCTTGCCGAAGCGCCAGAGCGATTTTCGCTGCTGGGTTTCTCGCTCGGCGGGATCGTGGCGCTGGAAATGATGGCACAGGCGCCGGAACGCGTGGCGCGGCTGGCGCTGGTGGATACCACGGCGCGTCCGCTGCCGCCTGACGAGGCGGTGCGCCGCCGCGAGCAGGTGAGGCGTGCCCGGGCAGGCGGCATGCGGGACTATGTGCTGGACGGCTGGAGCCGGTCCGTTGCCGAAGGAAATGCGGCCGACGAGATGTTGCGTGACACCCTGGTCGCCATGGCCGAGGAGCTCGGAGCCGAGCGGCTGAGCCGGCAGGTCGAGATCGCCATCAATCGCGCCGACAGCCGGCCGCGACTGTCGGCCATTGCTGTGCCCACGCTGATCCTGGCTGGCGAGGACGAACAGGTCTGCTCGCTAGAGGCGCATCGGGAAATGGCCGATGCCATTCCCGGGGCGGCATTTTTTACCATTCCCAGGGCGGGCCACTTCAGCCCGCTTGAAAATCCCGCCGCAGTGGCGCGTCATGTGCGTCACTGGCTGGACTGGACCGACATCAAGCACGCCATTCCGGCAGACGACCAAGGAGCGACCATGAGCGACGTGACCAGCAACCCCAAGACCAAAGGCTCATCGGCCGTGGCGCTGGAGGAAAGCGTGCTGCAGGTTGAGCGCCGCGATTATCCCGATCTCGCGCCGACGGACCGCCCCCGTTCGCAGTCGCTCGAGGGATTCGACGACATCTATACTGACATCGTCGACTACATCATCCGCTGCACCCACAAGATTTGGGACGAGCGCGATATCGGGCTGATCTACACCCATTACACCCACAACTGCGTGCTCTATGGCACGACCGGCACGATCTATAATCGCGAAGACGTGGTACGCGACACCATCCAGCGTCTGGTCTCGTTCCCCGAGCGCCGTGGCATGGGCACGCAGGTTATCTGGAACGGCAATGACAAGGATGGCTTCTATACCAGCCATCTCGTGACGGGCTCGGGCCGCCACACCCAGTATGGCCATCTCGGCCAGCCGACTGGCAAGCCCTTCGTGTCGCGCACGATCGCCGACTGCATGGTGCACCGCAACAAGATCTACCGCGAATGGGTGGTGGCCGATCAGATGGCCATCATCAAGCAACTCGGCCTCGACCCGCACCACTTCGCCATGCGTACGGCCAAGCAGAAGTTCGACGCCGGGCTGCTGTCGCTCGATATCGGCGAAAACCGCCGCTTCCTCGGCCAGACCCCGCCGACCGACAAGGCCGACACCTCGCTGGCGCACAACGACGTAGAAGCCCAGACCATCGAAATGCTGCACGAGGTGTTCACCAAGCGCATGTTCGGCCGCATCGCGCAGGATTACGCGCCTAACGCGCAATATCATGGACCGCTGATGAAGGAACTCTATGGCGTCGCCGCCATCATCCACCAGCATCTGGGGCTGATCGGCTCGCTGCCGGACGCGAGCTACGAGGTGCAGCACGTCGCCTCCAATCCATGCGAGGAAGGTGGCACCAAGGTTGCGGTGCGCTGGCTGATGGAGGGCCATCACTTGGGCTATGGGATTCTGGGTGAACTGGGCGATCCGACCGGCAAGCGCGTCCAGGTCATGGGCATGAGCCACTATCACTGGAAGGACGGCAAGATCGTCGACGAGTGGAACGTCTATGACGAGCTCAGCCTGCTGGTGCAGGTCAAGCTCGGCCAGTTGGCGGAAGCGGCGTAAGGGGGCGGTTTCCCACCGACACGGCGTCGTTCCCGCGAGGGGGGGGGAATCCAGTCTTAACGGCCAAGAATGGATCCCCGCTTTCGCGGGGATGACGCCGTGGGTGTTCGCGGGGATGGCGCTGTGGGTGAAGGAGGACGCCGTGGGGGTGGTGCGCTGACCCCCCCACGCCAGGGCCAGTGCTGCCGCCTACTTGAACGTCATGGGTGCGGCGGCGGTGAAGGCGTCCTTGGCCAGCTTCTCGACACGTTTCTGATCCTTGCCATAGGCCTTGACGATCAGTTGCTGGCCGTCGTCCCATAGCTGGTAGGTGGAGGCGTAGTCGCCCGTTGCCGTCATGGCCGAGGTCTTGAAGCCAACGGCGGAGGCGAAGGATATGTCTTCGGTGCCATAATAGGCGGCGCCACTGCCCAGGCGTTCGGCATTGGCCTTGCCGATTCCGGTGTAGGTCTCGGCGGTAGTCTCACCAGACTTCACCCGCCCGCCTGTGCCGTCGTCGGGGAGGGTTTGCACCTGAAACATCAGCGTCTCACCGCAGGTCAGGCACATGCCGATATAGTTGCCCTCGCGCTCGCCGGCGACCCAATCGGGCTGTTCGATGCCGGAAATGGAGAAGCTCGACCAATCAGGCGAAAGGAATTCGGCCATGGCGGGCAGGGGAGCGGCTGCAAGGACTGCTGCCAAGGCTGCGGCTCGGGCTATGCGGGATCGGGTCATGTCGGCTCCTGTGTACGCACCGGCAGCTTACGGTGCGGAGTTTGACCATATGATGATGCCCCTCGCAGAGGTCGCATGGCTGCCGCGCGTAAAATCCATTTACATCGTATGGATCGTTCAGTATGGACTGAACGATCGCCCCGGGTGCTTTTCACACTGGTGAGGTGGCTGTCGAGTTCGCTGGATTGAGAACCGGCTTGCCTTCGTCAGGATTGAGCAGTGCTCACCCGTCGAGGTCAGCGGTTCACGGTCCCGGCGTGAGCAGCAGGCGCTGCGGAAGTTTAGCGACTTGGCGAGGCCTCAGGAGGCAAAGTCAAATTGAGCCGCCGGCTTTGACCTGCCGGTGAGCGTAGTGAAACGGGACAGGCCGTCGTCCAGCGGCCCAGGAGAATTGGGTGTCGGCGCAGGAACGCTTTATCGAGGAAATGGGGCTGATCTCCCAGCAGCATGACGGATCGCGTATCGCGGGCCGCATCATCGGCCTGCTCACCATCGAGGGGCGAGAGCTCAGCCTGCAGCAGATCAGCGAGCGGCTTGGCGTCAGCCGGGCCAGCGTCAGCACCAATGCGCGCCTGCTGGCGCGCCGGGGCACGCTACGGCTCACGACCCGCGCGGGCGACCGCCAGGACTATTACGAAATGTCCGGCGGCTCGCACTTCGAGATGCTCCATGACCTAGCCCAGCAGTTCGACCGTCACGCCAAAGCGATCGGAGCGTGCTCCATTGAGCTGGAGGCGGAGGACCCGCAGGCGGCGGAACGCGTCAACGACTTGAAAGACTTCTTCGAAAAATCAGCCGGCATCCTTCACGACTGGGCGGGGGCCCTGCGGGAGGAAAAGACCACCGGAAAGGAACGGGCATGACCAATACACACGACAAGCCGGAATGGGCGCAAAGCAAGCGCGAAAAGAAGAATGCGGAACGCGTGGCCCAGGGATTGAAGCCGCGCCGCCGGATCATGCCGTGGATTATCTTCGCCATCATCGTCGTGGCTGTCGTCGCCTTTTTCGTGACCCGGCCTCCGGCGCCCGCACCGGTTGTGGAGGAAGCGGCTGCCGCCGAACCGCAGGCCGTGCAACTGCTCCGGTCCGAAGTCACCGAAATTGCCCCCGCAACACTGCGCGAAACAGCGCGCGTGACCGGATCGCTGGTGCCAGCGCGTCAGTCCGCCGTGGCGTCGCAGGCCTCGGGTCAAGTGCTGAGCGTTCCCGTGCGTCCCGGTGATGCCGTGGCCGAGGGCGACGTCCTGGCCGAGATCGATCGCAAGAATCTCGAACTGCAGCTGGCCCAGCAGCGTGCAACCGCTGACGCGACCCGTGCGCAGCTCGTATCGTCGCAGCAGCAGCTGCAGCGTACCGAAGAACTGGCGCGCCAGGGCCTTGCCACGCCTTCCGCACTGGAGCAGGCGCGCTCCGCGACCTCGGCTCTCGAGGCCAATCTTGCGGCCCTGCAGAGTGCGGTCCAAACTGCCGAGCTGGCCCTGAGCAATGCTACGGTCTATGCGCCGCTCGATGGTGTCGTCTCGGAACGGTCGGTCGAGCCGGGTCAATCGATCACGGCCGGCACGCCGCTCTTTACCATCGTCAACCTTGAGCAGATGGAATTCCAGGCCTCGGCCTCGGTCAATTCCAGTGCACTTGTAAGGCCGGAACAGGCGGTAACCGTTTCTGTCACCGGCTTGGGCAACGAGACCTTTGAGGGCAAGGTGACGCGCGTGAACCCGGTCGCTCTGACCGGCACGCGCACCGTGCCGATCTATATCGAACTTGAGAACCCCGACGGACGCCTGCGTGGCGGCATGTTCGCCACCGGTGAAATCACCGTCGCAGAAGTTGCCGATGCCATTGCCGTGCCGGTGGCCGCAATCCGCGAAGACGCCGAAGGGCAGTTTGTCCTCAAGCTCGTGGACGGTACGCTGACGCGCCAGGCCGTCGAAACCGTCAAGACCTGGCAGCGCGGCAGCATTGCCGAAGTGACCGGCCTTGCCGCAGGCGACATGGTGGTCACCGCGCCGCTCGCCGACCTGAGCGATGGCCAGGCCTACGAGCTCATGGAGGGCTAGAATATGTTTTTGACCCGCATCAGCGTCAACCATCCCGTGTTTGCCACCATGATCATGGTGGCCATCATGGTCTTTGGCATCTACTCCTACCAGCGCCTGCCGGTCGAGCAGATGCCCGATGTCGACTTCCCCGTGGTCGCGGTGGTCGTGAGCTATCCCGGCGCCTCGCCCGAGGCTGTGGAGGCTGACGTCGTCCAGCCCATCGAAGAGGCGGTCAACACCATTGCCGGGCTCGATACCGTGCAGTCTACCGCACAGGCCGGCCAGGCGATGATCCTGATGATCTTCGACCTCGAGCAGAACTCGCAGGAAAAGGCGCAGGACGTCCGCGACAAGATCGACCCGATCAAAGCAACCTTGCCTGATGGTGCCGACGATCCGCGCGTGCTGCGCTTTGACCCGAGCGCCTTGCCGATCCTGTCGCTTGCCGTCAGCTCCGATACGCTGTCGGACCGCGACCTGACCGCGCTTACCGAAGACATCATCGTCAAGCGCATCTCCAACATCACCGGCGTCGGTAGCGCCAGCGTGGTCGGCGGCGTGCCGCGCCAGCTCAACATCCAGATCGATCCCGATCGCCTCACGGCCTTCAACATAAGCCCCAATGCCGTCGTATCGGCGCTGCAGGCCGCCAACAAGGACCTGGCTGCCGGCTCCATCACGCAGAACAGCATCGTCCAGTCGATCCAGGTGCTGGGGCGGCTGGAAGACCAGCAGGATTTCTATGACGTGATCGTCGGTAACCAGGGCGGACAGCCGGTCACCGTGCGCGACGTCGCAACCATCGTGGATGGGACGGGGGAGGCAGGAAGCCTCGCCATTCTCAACGGCCAGCGTGCACTGGCGGTGGATATCCTCAAGACGCAGGGCGCTAATACCGTCGGCGTGGCAGAGGCCATCCGCGAGACCATTGCCGAACTGCTCGAGAATGAACTGCCCGAGGGGCAGGTCAATATCGAGGTGGTGGTCGACAATGCCGAGCCGGTGGAGGACTCCTTCCACGCCGTGCAGAACATGCTGATCGAAGGCGCGATCCTTGCCGTGGTCATCGTCTTCCTGTTCCTCAACTCGTGGCGCTCGACGGTGATCACGGGCATGACCCTGCCCATCTCGATCATCGGCACCATGGTGGCGCTCAACGTGCTGGGCTTCACGCTCAACATGATGACGCTGCTGGCGCTGTCGTTGGCCGTCGGCATTCTGATCGACGATGCGATCGTGGTGCGCGAGAACATCACGCGCCACCTCCATATGGGCAAGTCGCACCGCCAGGCGGCGTTCGATGGCACCAACGAGATCGGCCTCGCCGTGATGGCGACGACGCTGTCCATTGTCGCGGTGTTTTTGCCCGTGGCCTTCATGGACGGCATTATGGGCCGCTTCTTCCTGCAGTTCGGCGTGACGGTCTCGGTTGCCGTGCTGATCTCGCTCTTCGTCGCCTTCACGCTCGATCCGATGATGTCGAGCGTGTGGTACGATCCGGCCTCCAACCCCAACGCCAAGCGGGGACCGATCGGCAAGCTGGTCGGGCAGTTCGACCGCTTCTTCGAATGGGTCAGCGAGGGCTATCGCCACCTGATCCGCTGGGGCCTCAAGTGGCGCAAGAGCGTGCTGATGATCGCGCTCCTGTCCTTCGTGGGCAGCATCATGCTGTTCCCTATGGTGGGCGTCGAGTTCCTGCCCGCGACTGACAATGGCAACTTCACGGTGACGGTGGAGACGCCGGCGGGGTCGAGCAAGGAATATACTGCCAGCAAGCTCATGCAGGCCGAAGCGGTGATCCGCCAGTTCCCGGTGGTGGAGACGACCTATTCCACCGTGGCGGGCGGGCTGACCGCTTCGGGCTCCAATACCGGCACCATGACGGTGACGCTGGTGCCCAAGGATGCACGGGCGATCACGCCGATCGAGTTGATGCCGCAAATCCGCCAAGCGCTGACAGTTGTGCCGGGCGCGACATTCGAGGTGGCGGCGGCCTCCGGCCTTGGCGGCTCGGCGGCGCCGGTTTCGATCACCATCTATGGCGACAGCTTCGCCGTGCTGGAGCGGCTGGCCGACCAGATGGTTGCCCAGCTCGAACAGGTCGAGGGGCTGATCGACATCAGCTCGAGTCTGGACGAGGCGCAGCCGGTGCTGGGCATCAATGTCAACCGCGAGCTGGCCGACAACCTGGGCGTATCCCTCTCGCAGGTGGCAGCAACGCTCAACCCGCTGATCACCGGCACCGACGTGGCCGACTGGACCGCGCCCAATGGGCAGGTCTATTCGGTGTTCGTCCGCCTGCCGGAAGAACTGCGCGACAATGTCGATGCGGTGGGCAACCTCCCCATTGCCCAGTCGGGCGCCAGCGGGTCGTCGGGCATGATCACCCTGTCGCAGGTGGCCGAAGTGGTGCAAAGCACCGGGCCAGCAACGATCAACCGCGAGGACCTCCAGCGCGGCGTCACCATCGAGGCCAATATCGAGGGCGTCGAACTGGGCACGATCACGCCGCAGCTGCAGCAGATCGTGGACAACATTGACCTTCCGGTGGGCTATCGCACGAGCTTCGGCGGCGACGTGGAGCAGATCGCCGACACGATGGGCTCGGTCGGCTCGGCCCTCCTTCTGGCCGTGGTCTTCATCTACCTGGTGCTGGCGTCGCAGTTCGGCAGCTTCCTTCAGCCGATCGCCATCATGGGCTCGCTGCCCCTGGCACTGATCGGGGTGATGGTGGGTCTGCTGGTGGGTGGATCGACGCTCAACATGTTCTCGGCCATCGGCTTCATCATGCTGATGGGCTTGGTGGTCAAGAACGCCATCCTGCTGGTTGACAATGCCAACCAGCACGTCAAGGCAGGCTGGAACCTCTATGAGGCGCTGGTGGAGGCGGGGGTGACCCGCTTCCGGCCGATCGTGATGACCACGCTGGCCATGATCTTTGGCATGCTGCCGCTGGCGCTGAGCCTGCATGAAGGCAGCGGGCAGAATGCGCCCATGGCCCATGCGGTGATCGGCGGGCTGATCAGCTCGACCATCCTGACGCTGCTCGTGGTGCCGGTGCTCCTCACCTATATCGACAGCTTCAGCCGCTTCACCCGGCGCTTCATGCCGAAGGCGCCACATGACGACGAGCATCATGTGCCGGCGGAGTAGGTAAAAGAGCTAAACCTAAGGATGCGCGGGACCTCGGTTCCGCGCATTTGCTTCGGGCCCACCCTTGCGGAGGAGCGTGCCTTTGCGGCACAGCTGCGCCGCAACTCCTCCGAAGCCGGCCCCGATGCTCAAGCGATTCTTCTCCTACTATGCGCCCTACAAAGGTTTGTTCGTCCTCGACTTCGGCTGTGCGGTGATTGCGGGGCTGCTGGAACTCGCCTTTCCGATGGCCGTGGCCTACTTCATCGACCAGCTGCTGCCGCGCTCGGAATTCAGCATTATTCTGCTGGCCGGTGCGGCGCTGCTGGCGGTCTATGTCTTCAATGCGCTCCTGCTCGGCGTGGTCAATTACTTCGGCCACATGCTCGGCATCGGTATCGAGACCGACATGCGGCGGCAGGTCTTCGATCACCTCCAGAAGCTGAGCTTCCGCTTCTTCGACAACCACAAGACGGGCCACCTGATCACCCACGTGACCAAGGACCTCGAGGATGTGGGCGAGGTCGCCCACCATGGTCCCGAGGACGTGTTCATCGCGGTGATGACGTTTCTGGGCGCCTTCATTCTCATGTTCACGGTGAACTGGAAGCTGGCGCTGCTGACGACGCTGATCGTGCCGGTGATGACTTGGCTCGTGAGCCGCTATGGCGCCAAGATGACCGAGAACTGGCGCAAGCTCTTCCGCCAGGTGGGCGACTTCAACACGCGCATCGAGGATGCGATCGGTGGCATCCGCGTGGTCAAGGCCTTTGCCAACGAGCCGCACGAGGCAAAACTTTTTGCCGGCAACAACAATGCCTATCGCTCAACCAAGCTGCAGGCCTATGCCTTCATGACCGCCTCGATCACCATCACCTACCTTTCGACCCGCCTAGTGCAGCTGATCGTTATGCTGGTGGGCGCCTGGCTGGTGGTGCGAGGGGAACTCAGCAATGGTGGCTTCGTCAGTTTCCTGCTCCTGGTCAACGTCTTCATGCGCCCGGTCGACAAGATCACCAGCGTGCTTGAGAGCTATCCCAAGGGCATTGCCGGCTTCCGCCGCTTCACCAACCTGATCGATACCGAACCCGACATCGCCGATCGCAAAGGCGCGATCGTCGTGGAGCATCTCAAGGGCGACATCGTCTTCACCGATGCGCGCTTTTCCTATGAGCAAGGACGGCAGGTGCTGGGCGGGTTGAACCTGCGGATCAATGCCGGCGAGACGCTGGCCATCGTCGGGCCCTCCGGCGCGGGCAAGACCACGCTGTGCTCGCTGCTGCCGCGTTTTTATGAACTCGACAGCGGCTCCATAACCATTGATGGCATCGACATCCGCGACATGACGCAAGCATCGCTGCGCAGCCAGATCGGCATCGTGCAGCAGGACGTGTTTCTGTTCGGCGGCACCATTCGCGAGAACATCGCCTATGGGCAGCTGGGCGCCAGCGACGACGCCATTTGGGAGGCGGCGCGGCGCGCCCGCTTCGACACGGTGATCAAGCGCATGCCCGAGGGCCTCGACACGGTGGTCGGTGAGCGCGGCGTCAAGCTCTCGGGTGGGCAGAAGCAGCGCGTGGCGATTGCCCGCATCTTCCTCAAGAACCCGCCAATCCTGATCCTGGACGAGGCGACTTCGGCGCTCGATACGGCGACGGAAGTGGCGATCCAGCGGTCGCTGACCGAACTGTCGCAGGGCCGCACCACGCTGGTGATCGCGCATCGGCTGGCGACGATCCAGCATGCCGACCGGATCGTGGTGATCGACGAAACCGGGATCGTGGAAGAGGGGGCGCATGCCGAACTTCTCGCCCGCGACGGTGCCTATGCCGTGCTGCACAAGGCGCAGTTCGGGTACTTGGCGGGGTAGGTGAACCAGTCGATCTTTTCTCCCCTTTGCGGGGAGGGATCGAGGGCGGGGAAGGTTTGTGGGTCACGGCGGGACCCCCACCCCCGCCCCTCCCCGCAAGGGGGAGGGGAGCCTGCGCGATGTGGTCGGCAGGCTGTTCACTGTCACGGAACCGTCA
This sequence comes from Devosia sp., assembly GCF_036563435.1. Taxonomy (GTDB): domain Bacteria; phylum Pseudomonadota; class Alphaproteobacteria; order Rhizobiales; family Devosiaceae; genus Devosia. The sequence goes on along the minus strand of NZ_DATCMJ010000018.1, from coordinate 611,376 downwards.
AATACCTGTCACTGAACTGAAAAACACCGTTGTTAGGCACGCCGGGCTCGCACGGACGAGCCGGTAGGGGGCTTTCCTGCCGTTGTTTCCCGCACGCAGGAGAGACCTTATGGTTCGCCTTTCCCTTGCCGCTCTGGCCCTGACACTGACGTCGACCACCGCCTTTGCCCAAACTGAGATCAGCTGGTGGCATTCCATGGGTGGTGAGCTGGGCGAACGCCTTGAAGCCATTGCTGCCGACTTCAACGCTTCGCAGTCCGACTACGTCGTCGTTCCCTCCTATCGCGGGGAATACGAAGAGTCGCTGGTCAACACCATTGCCGCCTTCCGCGCCGGCGAGCAGCCGCACCTGGTGCAGGTCTATGAAGTGGGCACCGGCACGATGATGGCCGCCAAGGGCGCCGTCTACCCCGTCTACCAGCTGATGGCCGACCACGGTTCGAACTTCGACCCGTCCGCCTTCCTGCCCGTCGTGACCGGCTACTACACCGACACCGAAGGCAACATGCTCTCGATGCCGTTCAATTCCTCGACCCCGATCCTCTACTACAACAAGGACGTGTTCGAAAAAGCCGGTCTCGACCCCGAAGTCGCACCCAAGACCTGGGAAGACATCGAAGCCTTCGGCAAGCAGATCGTCGAATCCGGCGCCGCCAAGTGCGGCTTCACCATGGGCTATGCAGCCACCTGGCTGGGCACCGAGAATGTCTCGGCCCTACACAACGTCCCCTATGGCACGCTGGAAAACGGCTTCGGCGGCCTCTCGAGCGAATTGACCTTCAACGGCCCGATCCAAGTCCGCCTCTGGGAAAAGCTCAAGGAATGGCAGGACGCCGGCATCTTTGCCTATGGCGGCCCTGCCGGTGGTCCCGATACTGCTCCCAAGTTCTACGCCCAGGAATGTGCCATCAACATGGGCTCCTCGGCCGGCCGCGCCGGCGTGATCGCCAATGCCAAGGACTTCGAAGTTGGCTTCGGCATGCTGCCCTATTTTGCTGACGTCGAAGGCGCACCGCAGAACTCGATCATCGGTGGTGCAACGCTCTGGACCCTTACCGGTCATGAAGACGCCGAGTATGAAGGCGTTGCCAAGTTCCTGACCTACCTGTCCTCGCCTGAAGTCCAGGCTGCATGGCACCAGGCAACCGGCTATCTCCCGGTGACCCAGGCAGCCTACGAGCTGACCCAGGAGCAGGGTTATTACGAAGCCAATCCGGGTTCGGACATTGCCATCCAGCAGATCAACCTCAACGAGCCGACCGAGAACTCCAAGGGCCTGCGCTATGGCAACATGCCCCAGATCCGCATCGTGCTCGACGAGGAACTGCAGGCTGTCCTGAACGGCGACAAGACCGCCCAGGAAGCGCTCGACTCGGCCGTCGAACGCGGCAACGCCATCCTGCGCGAATTCGAATCCGCCAACGCACAGTAAGCCTTAGCTCATCGGGAAGGCCGGCTCTCCACGGAGGGCCGGCCTTCCTCTTCGCCCTGGCCGATCGGAAGCAGGCATGGATACCAAGCGCACTATTTTTCCCAACAAGGGCCTGCCCTACGCATTCATTGCGCCGCAGCTCGCCATCACCCTGATCTTCTTTATCTGGCCGGCCGCGCAGGCGGTCAAAGCCTCGTTCGAGCGGCAGGACCCGTTCGGACTCTCGACCACCTTTGTCGGCTTCAGCCACTATGCGCGCCTGCTCAACGATCCCACGTACCTAGCGGCGATCGGGCGGACCTTTGTTTTTGCCGCCGCCGTGACGGTCATTGCGATGGGGCTGGGCCTGCTGCTCGCCATGGCGGTGAGCCGTGTCATCCGCACCGCGCAATTCTACAGTACCATGTTGGTCTGGCCCTATGCGGTGGCGCCAGTCGTTGCGGGTATCCTCTGGTGGTTCATCTTCAACACCGGCACCGGCATCCTGCCCTATATGCTTGGCTTCTTCGGCGTCAGCTGGAACCACCAGCTCAATGGCACTCATGCGATGATCCTGATCATCATCGCCGCAAGCTGGAAGCAGGTCTCCTACAACTTCCTGTTCTTCCTGGCCGGCATGCAGTCCATCCCGCAGTCGCTGACCGAGGCTGCGGCCATCGACGGCGCGGGACCCTTCAAGCGGTTCTGGACCATCATCGTTCCGCTGATCTCGCCGACCTCGTTCTTCCTGTTCATCGTGAACGTCAACTACACCATGTTCGACACCTTCGGCGTCATCGCCGCGACGACGCATGGCGGACCGAACCAAGCCACCAACGTCCTTGTCTACAAGGTTTATTCCGACGGCGTGGTGGGGCTCAACATCGGCTCCTCCTCGGCACAGTCGGTGCTGCTCATGCTCATGGTCGTCATCCTAACCTTCGTGCAGTTCCGCTTCGTGGAACGCCGGGTGCAATATTGAGGCCGCGCCATGGTTGAAAACCGTCCCATTCTCGACTTCCTCACGCATCTTGTGCTGATCCTGGGCATGGTGCTGGTCGCCTTCCCGGTCTATGTGGCCCTGATCGCGGCGACGCATCCGGCCTCGGCGCTGGGCAGCGGATTGATGCCGCTGCTGCCGGGCGGGGAATTCTTCCGCAACATGTCGCTTGTGCTGTTTTCCAAGCTCCCCGGCCTGCCGCCCTTCTGGCTGATGGTCTGGAACTCGACGTTGATGGCGCTGCTGATCACGGCGGGCAAGATCGCCATTTCGATCATCTCGGCCTATGCCATCGTGTACTTCAAGTTCCCCGGCCGGACGCTGGCCTTTTGGATCATCTTCATCACGCTGATGCTTCCGGTCGAGGTACGCATCTTGCCCACCTATGAAGTGGTGGCGAGCCTTGGCATGCTCAATTCCTTCCAGGGCCTCACCATTCCGCTGATCGCCTCCGCGACGGCCACCTTCCTGTTCCGGCAGTTCTTCATGACCGTGCCGGACGAGCTGATGGAGGCCGCGCGCGTGGACGGCGCGGGCCCGCTCAAGTTCTTCTGGGATATTCTCCTGCCGCTCAGCCGCACCAACATCGCGGCGCTCTGCGTGATCCTCTTCATCTATGGCTGGATCCAGTACCTCTGGCCGCTGCTCGTGACCACCAACGAGAAATACTACACGCTGATCCTTGGCGTGCAGCGCCTGACCGCCACCGCCGAGGCGGAGCCGCAGTGGAACATCATCATGGCAGCGGTGATCCTTGCGCTGCTGCCCCCCGTCCTCATCGTCATCTTCATGCAGCGCCTGTTCGTCAAAGGCCTCGTGGAAACGGAGAAATAACATGGCCGCCATTGAACTGACCGGCGTCAAGAAGACCTATCCCGGCGGCGCGCAGGTGATCCACGGCATCGACCTTTCCATTGCAGATGGGGAAATGGTGGTGCTGGTCGGGCCCTCCGGCTGCGGCAAGTCCACCCTCCTGCGCATGATCGCGGGCCTTGAAACCATCAGCGATGGCGAGATCAGCATTGGTGGCAACGTGGTCAACCGCAAGGAACCGGCCGAGCGCGATATCGCCATGGTGTTCCAGAACTATGCGCTTTATCCGCACATGACGGTGCGCGGAAACCTCGAATACGGCCTCAAGAACCGCGGCACGCCCAAGGACGAGATCAACCGGCGGGTCGAGGCGGCGGCCAAGACGCTGGAGATCACTCCGTTCCTCGAGCGGAAGCCGCGCCAGCTCTCGGGCGGCCAGCGCCAGCGTGTCGCTATGGGGCGCGCCATCGTGCGCCAGCCCAAGGCCTTCCTGTTCGACGAGCCGCTGTCCAACCTCGACGCCAAGCTGCGCGGGCAGATGCGCATCGAGATCCGCCGGCTGCAACGGTCGCTGGGCACGACCAGCGTCTATGTGACCCACGACCAGCTCGAGGCCATGACGCTGGCCGACCGGCTGGTGGTGATGAATGGCGGCCATATCGAGCAGGTGGGCAGGCCGACCGAGCTCTATGACCGGCCGGCATCGCTGTTTGTCGCGGGCTTCATCGGCTCGCCGCCGATGAACCTCCTGGAAGTCGATCAGCTCGGGGCCTTGGCGGGGGTGTCGCTGCCGGCGAGCCTGCCCGAGGGAACCGACATTGTCGGGATCAGACCGGACGCGGTGATGATGGGGCCGGCTGCGCCAGGTGACATCGGGCTTTCCGGCACGCTTGAGCTGGTGGAGCCGGTGGGCGGCGAGAGCCACCTCTATGTGCGTGTTCCGGGGCTGGACCAAGCGTTCATCATCGTGGTGCAGGGGCGACCCGATTTGGCGGAAGCGGGGCAGGTGACGTTTGCGATACCCGCTGCGGCGCTGCATCCGTTTAATCGGGAAACCGGGAAGCGGGTGGGCTAGCTAAACGCGATCCCGAAACCGCCGCTGATAGTCGGGATCGTAGAGCGAACTCTCGCGGAAGTCCTCTGCGCCCAGGCCGTGGCCGACGAAGATGATGGCGGTGCGTTCCACAGGATCCTGGGCGAAGCGCGCGGCAATGTCGCTAAGCGTGCCGCGGATGATCTTCTGGTCGGGCCAAGAGGCGCGGAAGACGATGGCGACGGGACAATCGGCGCCGTAATAGGGCAGGAGCTCGGCCACGACGCGATCCAGCGCGTGGATGGCGAGGTGCACGGCCAAGGTTGCGCCGGTAGCGCCGAAGGCGGCGAGCGTTTCGCCGGGGGGCATGGGCGAAGCGCGGCCGGAGACGCGGGTCAGGACCAGGCTCTGCGCCTCGGCGGGAATGGTCAGTTCGCGCCCAAGCGCTGCCGCTGCGGCGGCAAAGGCGGGCACACCGGGGGTGAGCGTATAGGGGATGTGGAGCCGGTCGAGGCGGCGCATCTGCTCGGCCACGGCGCTCCACATGGCGAGGTCGCCGGAATGGAGCCGCGCGACATCCTCGCCGGCCGCATGGGCGCGCTGGTATTCGCGCTCGATCTCGTCGAGCGATAACGGCGCCGTATCGACGAGGCGAGTCCCGGGTGGGCACCAGTCCAGCATATCGCGCGGCACGATCGAGCCGGCATAGAGGCAGACGGGGCAAGACTGGAGGAGGCGCATGCCGCGCACGGTGATGAGGTCGGCCGCGCCGGGCCCAGCGCCGATGAAATGGACGGTCATGGCTTGGTCCACGCCCATTGCGTGATCGGCATGGCAGGGCGCCAGCCGGTCATGCTGCCGACCGCATCGGCGCGGGAGACGGCGATGCGTGTTAGCGATCCGCCCAATTCGGCGTGCTGTGCCAGCAGCACCGCTTCCATCTCCAGCGTCACCGCATTGGCCACCAGCCGCCTGCCGGGGCGGAGCGCTGCGATGGCGACGTCGAGGACGCCGGGCTCGGACCCGCCGCCGCCAACGAAGATTGCATGCGGCGCTTCAAGTTCAGCGAGAGCTTCAGGCGCGCGGCCTTGAATCAGTTGCAGACCCGGCACGCCCAAGGCCTTGCTGTTGCGCAACAATCGGGCGGCGCGTTCGGCGTCGGCTTCGATCGCTATGGCTTGGAGGCTCGGGTCGGCCAGCATCCATTCGATGGCGATTGAGCCGGAGCCGGCGCCAATGTCCCAGAGGAGTTCGCCGCGGCGGGGGGCGAGGGCGGCGAGCGTCAGTGCCCGCACCTCGCGCTTGGTGATCTGCCCGTCATGCTCGAACAGGGTATCGTCGAGGCCCGGCGTCAGCGGCAGGATGCGGGCGCCGGGCAGGGCGACGACGCTGACCGCGCAGATGTTGATCGGATCGACGTTGGGGAGGTCGAACTGCATGGCGACCTGTGAGCGCACGGTTTCGGCCGGCCCGCCCAGGGCTTCGAGGACCGTGACGATGGAAATGCCGAAGCCCAGCTCGGTCAGAAGTTGCGCGAGAGCCGCGGGCCCGTGTTCGTCGGAGGTGAGGGCGAGGATGCGGGCGCCGGGATGGAGATGGGGACGGATGAGATCGATGGGCCGCCCGTGCAGGGAAAGCGTCAGGACATCCTGCAGCGGCCAGCCGAGGCGGCTGGCGGCAAGGCTGAAGGAGGAGGGGTGGGGGAAGACCCGCATCTGGCTCGGGTCGAGGCGGCGCGCCAGCGTGGCGCCGACACCGAAATGGAACGGGTCGCCGGAGGCAAGGACGCAGACGGGGCGGCCGCGGAGGGCGAGGATGGCATCCACCGAGTCAGAGAAGGGGCTGAGCCATTCGCGGGTCTCGCCGCGGATGACATCGGCGGCGAGTTCGAGGTGGCGCGCGCCGCCGAAGACGATCTCGGCTTCGGCGATAGCAGCTTTGGCTTGGTCGCCGAGGCCCGGCAGACCATCTTCGCCGATGCCTACGATGGTCAGCCAGGTCATGGCGCCAGTCCCGTCGAGCGGGGGGAGTAGACCAGCGGCGGCAGGCCGGGGCGCTCGACGATCCGCGTTTCGGGAGAGCCGATGATGACGCAGGTGGCCATGTCCGCCTGTTCGGGGCGGGCTTCCGCCAACGTGACGATGGAGATGGCTTCATCCGGTCGGCCGGCGGCGCGGCCGAAGATCACCGGCGTCGACCACGGCAGGATTTCGCGCAGGATGGCGAAGGCGGTGCCCAGCTGGTGCGGGCGGGCCTTGCTGATCGGGTTATAGAGCGCGATCACCAGTCCCGCACCGGCGACGGCGCGCAAGCGGGACTCTATGACGGTCCAGGGCTTGAGGTTGTCGGAGAGGGAAATGGCGCAGAAGTCGTGGCCAAGGGGGGCGCCGACGCGGGCCGCCACCGCCAGCATGGCGGTGATGCCGGGCACAACGACGAGGTCGACACTGCGCCAGGCGGGCGGGCCGGCTTCCAGCGCCTCGAGCACGGCGGCGGCCATGGCAAAGACGCCGGGGTCGCCGCCAGAGACGACGCAGACCTGCTCGCCCGAAGCGGCGGTGTGAAGGGCATCCTTGGCGCGGGCCAGTTCTTCGCGATTGTCGGAGGCGACGCGGCGTTGGTCGGGGCGAAGGGACAGGCGGTCGAGATAGGGGCTATAGCCGAAGAAGACGTGGCTGGCGGCGATGGCCGACAGCGCCTCGGGCGTGGTTTGTTCGGGATTGCCCGGCCCGGTGCCGACGATGACCAGCCGCCCGCTCATGGCCGTGTGCTCCAGCCGGGCACGAGGACGATGGCGAAATAGGGCGCCACGTCGTCGGGCTTGTCGGCAAGGCGGATGGCGTGGCCGTTGCTCATGGTCCCGCGCTCGACATAGACGGCGCTGTCGAGCCGCCCTGCCGCTTCAATGGCGCGGCGGATCTTGCCGAGGTTCCGGCCCACTTTCATGATGACGGCGCCATCGGTGCCGTTAAGGCGGTCGCGCAGGTCGACCTCATCCAGCGTTCCGGGCAGGACCGAGAGAATGTCATCGCCCTGCACCAGCGGCAGGCCCGCCTGCGACCAGCAGCCCGACATGGCGGTGATGCCGGGAATGACCTCCGTGGGGTAGCGGGGGGCGAGCCGGACATGGAGATGCATGTAGCTGCCGTAAAACAGCGGATCGCCCTCGCTGAGAACGGCGACCGTGCGCCCGGCATCGAGATGCGCGGCGACGCGCGTGGCGGCATCGCTATAGAAGGCGCTGGTGGCGCTCTTGTAGTCGTCGTGCCGGCGGTCGATCTCGGTGGTCACGGGATAGCCGAGGGGCTCCTCGACCTGCGTGGTGAGGAGGTCGGCGACGATGGCGCGGGCATTGCTCTGGTTGCCCTGCTTGCTGAAGAAGGCGACGACATCGGCGCCCTGAATCGCACGCGCCGCCTTGATAGTGAGGAGCTCCGGATCGCCCGGGCCGGTGCCGACGCCGATAAGCCTGCCGGTCATATGCCTGGCCTCGCCAAGGCGTTGAGGGCGGCAGCCGTCATGGCTGAGCCGCCAAGCCGGCCACGAACGATGGCATAGGGGACGCCCCAGGAGTTTTCAGCCAGGGCCGCCTTGGACTCGGCGGCGCCGACGAAGCCGACCGGCATGCCGAGAATGGCGGCCGGCTTGGGCGCGCCATCGCGCAGCAGTTCAAGGAGGAAAAACAAGGCCGTCGGGGCATTGCCGATGGCAACGACGGAGCCGGCCAGCCGGGGCAGCCAGAGGTGCAGGGCGGCGGCGGAGCGGGTGTTGCCAATCTCGGCAGCAAGGGCGGGCGTCTGCGGATCGCGCAGGGTGCAGATGACCTCGTTGTTTGCCGGCAGGCGGGCAGCGGTCACGCCGCGGGCCACCATTTCGGCATCGCAGAAAATGGGTGCGCCGCCAGCAAGGGCCGCTCGGCCAGCGTCCACGAAGCCGGGGCCGAACTCGAAATGCGCAGCGGCCTCGATCGAACCGGCGGCGTGGATCATGCGAATGGCAACTTCCGCTTCATCGGGAGAAAAGCGCGCGAGATCGGCTTCGGCGCGGATGATGCTGAAGGACTGGCGGTAGATCGCGTCGCCATCCTTGATGTAGTCGTATGTGGTCATCCTCATCCCCGGCCGGCAACCAAAGCGGTTGCCAGCTGATCGGCGCGCAACACTGCCCGCGGCGTATCGCCCGCCTTGCCGCCGAAGACAAGGCCGTAGCCGTTCGGCTCCCCGACCAGGGTGATATCCGCGGCAGCCGGATGGGCGCAGCCCTTGGCGCAACCGGAAACATGGAGCGTGCTATGCGGCGGAAGGGTAAGCGCCAAGCGCGAGGCAACGGCGCGCGCATCGACATGACCGGCAGCGCAGCCCCGATTGCCAATGCAGGCGCTGACCTGGAGGCGCGGGTCGCGTGGATCGGTAATGAAGCCGATGGCGGCGACTTCTTCGAGAAGGCTCTCATCGGCGTTGATGGCCAGAAGCGAATGCTGCGGCCCGAGCCGGAACTCGCCGATGCCAAAGCGCCAGGCGCCATCGGCCAAGGCCGCCAGCGATTCCCAGGGCAGCGCTCCGAAGGGCAGGGCGAGGCCGGTGGCGCTCCCGCTGCGAAGGCTGAAGCGGCCAACGGGGGAGGTGATCGGCTGATGAACGGGAGCAGACGGCTCCATCCGGTCGCCAAGTGTCAGGAGAAGTCCGGGCAGGTCGAACTGCGTGGCGCGGGCATCGGGGCCGAGAGCCAGGAGTGCCGAAAGCACGATGCGGGCACAGTCGAGCGGCTGCGTGGTGGTGCCCAGAAGGGTCGTTCCGGCCGAAACCAGCCAGCGGTCCGCCGCCACGGCGACCAGCCGCAGGTCAGCCTTGAGCGCCTCGAGACCGATCTGGCCGTTGCCATCGACGACCACCGTGGCCTTGGGGGCAAAGCCACCGGCGAAGGGGGCCGCAAAAGCCCTGATGGCGCTGGCAAGGGCGCGCGGATCGGTGAATTCGAGGGGATCATCGCCGGCAAGGGGCGGCGTTTCGACCACAAGCCCGCTTTCGACCGCCACGATTTGCCTCACCTGGCGGGCAAAGGCGGGCACGACGGCGTCGGTCAGGCCCCGCATCTGCAGATTGCCGCGCGAGGTAATCTCGACCATGCCATTGCCGAAGCTACTGGCCAGGATGGCCAACTGTTCCAGCCGCACCGGATCGATCCGTCCCCCGGCGATGCGGATGCGCGCCAGCAGCCCATCGCCGGTCGGCATGGGCTGGTCGAGCGTGGGGCAGGCGCCCCGGCGCAAGGAGGAAATGGGCAGGACCACGGACATAGCGCCTTCTAGCCGATCACGAGGCGCGGGGGAATTGCGCTTTCTCAGCCACGCTGCCGCAGCAGGTAGGTGTCCATGATCCAGCCATGCCGTTCGCGCGCCTGCTGGCGTACCGAAGTGATTTCGTCGGCAACGTCACCGAGGCGGCCTGCGATCAGCATCTGGTCTGGCGTGCCTAGATAGGCGCCCCAGAAGATTTTGAGATCCGGATCAGCCTGGCGAAACGCCTGCTGGCCGTCGAGCATGACAACAGTGTCGGTCTCGACGGGGCCGAGCTGGCGCCCGGTGGTGATGAGAACCGGCTCGCCGATGCGGTTGAGGGCAATGCCATGGGCGGCGGTGAGCGCCTGGATGGCGGTTATGCCCGGGACGACTTCGACCCGGATTGGCGTCGCGACGCGATCAAGAATGCGCAGCGTTGAGTCATAGAGGCCGGGATCGCCCCAGACCAGGAAGGCGCCGGCGCCGTTCTCGGGCACCTGGTCGATCAGGCCGGTGAAGATCGCGGCAAGCCGCCTATGCCAGTCGTCGACACCGGCACCGTAGTCGGGATTGGCTGCATCGCGCCGCGGTATCGCATAGCTGACCTGGCGCGGCGTGCCGGTGACAAAGCGGGCGATGATGGTGCGGCGGACATCGGCAAGGTCGGCCTTCGCAGCCCCCTTGTCGGGCACAAAGAGCGTGTCGGCGCGGTTGAGCGCCTCGATGGCGGCGATGGTCAGATGCTCAGGGCTGCCGGTGCCGATGCCGACGACAAGGATGGTTTTCATGGAACTGCAATGCCACTCGGCTGCGCGCTTGACAACAATTCAACCAAACAGTATTATATCAATAAGTTGAATAAGAGATCCCGAGATGCCCGACCCGTTAAGCGCGACCCTGGCGGCCCTGGCCGATCCGACCCGCAGGGCGATCCTGACGCGGCTGTCGCAGGGCGAGGCAAGCGTCAATGAACTGGCCGAACCCTTCGACATGACGCTGGCCGCGGTGTCCAAGCACATCAAGGTGCTTGAGAGTGCCGGCCTGGTCCGGCGCGGGCGACATGCCCAGTACCGGCCCTGCGCGCTCGAAGCAGCGCCGATGCGGGAAGTGGCCGCCTATGTCGAAACCTATCGCAGGTTCTGGGAGCAGAACCTCGACCAACTCGACGCCTATCTCAAGAAACTGCAGACGCCCCAATCCGACACGAAGAACTGAGGAGACTTCCGATGAACGACTTGGCCTTTCCCAATCCTTTCAAAACCGAACTTCCCAGCGACGCTCCCTTGATCGTCATGTCGCGCACCTTTCACGCGCCGCTGGCGCTGGTGTGGAAGGTTTGGACCGAGAGCGAACATGTGGCGCAATGGTGGGGCCCACACGAGGCGAACCGGGTGGTGGAGTATGACGTGCGCAGCGGCGGCAAGTGGCGCATCGTCTCGACCATGCCCGATGGCGCGGAAATCACCTTCTTCGGCACTTATCTGGCGGTCGAGCCCCAGACGCTCATCCGCAACACCTTCGTGGTGGAAGGCATGTTCCCCGAGGACCCGCGATACTACGAAGAGCATCACTTCGAGGAGCGCGATGGCGTCACCCACTATCGTTCGATCTCGAACTTCCCCGATTTCGAGATGCGCAACGCCACTGTGGACACGGGCATGGAATGGGGCGCCAATGTCTCCATGGTCAAGTTCGACGCGATCCTCGATCGACTGTAGGCGCAAGGCTAAATATCTGCGATCCTTGACAACTTGCCGCGGGAACCGGAAGCAAGCTTCTTCGTTCATGCCGCGAGCCTCGGGCGACGCCGGACTATTTGGTGCCGCTGAGGCTCACCAATTTCCCTCTTTATGTCGAAACAAACTGCATGCGAACGTCATGCAGAAGAACTAGCCTCGTTCCGAGGCATGGATCCACGACAGCAAGGGAGAGAGCGATGACTTACCTATCAGGCTTTGTCAGCCCGGTACCGGCCGCCAACAAGGAGCAGTACCGGCGTTTCGCAGCCGAGAGTGTCGCCATGTTCAAGGGCCACGGCACGACGCGGCTAATGGAGGCCTGGGAAGATGACGTGCCCTCTGGCGAGGTGACTGATTTCCGCCGCGCCGTGGACGCCAGGGACGGTGAAGTCATCGTCTTCTCCTGGCAGGAATTCCCGGACAAGGCGGCCGCCGACACAGCGGGCGAGCGGATCATGAACGATCCGGCCATGGACGAGATGATGGGGAAGATGCCCTATGATGGGAGCCGCATGATCTATGGCGGCTTCGATGGTCTGTTTGAGGTCGGCACCAGGGACGCAAAGCCTGGCTATGTGGACGGCTCGCTGATCCCGGTGAAAACCGCGCGCAAGGGCGATTATCTTGCCGCCCTGCAGCGCCAGGCGGCGATCTTCACCGAAGCCGGCGCCGCGCGGTTCGTCGACGCCTGGGGCGATGCCGTTCCCGATGGCAAGCTGACCGATTTCAAGAAAGCGGTCCGGGCGCAGGCGGACGAGACGGTGGTGTTCTCGTTCATAGAATGGCCATCCAAAGAGGTGCGGGACGCCGCCTGGAGCCGGATCTATACCGATCCAAGGATGCAGGAGGACGATCCGGCGGGCGACGAAGCGCGGCGGATCTTCGGCGGCTTCGTGCCGCTGGTGGATGAGTAGCGCCTGAGCAAGATTGCGGCGCCAAGCGGTGTGGTTCAAGCCTGTGCCGGGATCACACCGCCTCAGTACGCGGCTTCGGGCGTGTAGCCGGCGTCCTTGATGGCTTCCTCGCCCTTGCGGCGATCGCCGGTGAAGCTCACGCGGTGCGTGGCGAGGTCGACGCTGACCTCGGAGCCGGGCAGGGCCGCTTCCAGGGCCTGGCGTACGGTGCCGACGCAATGGCCGCAGGTCATGTCGTTGACGATGAAGTCGTTCTTTTCGGTCATGTCAGTGTCCTTTCCGAGGAGGTGTGCCGGCGAGGTCGTCGAGAATGGGGCAGTCGGGGCGCGCGTCGCCGCTACAGCAATGGGCCAGGTGCTGCAGCGTCTTCACCATGGACTGGAGCTCGTCGATTTTGCCCTGGAGTTCGGCAATGTGATCGGTGGCGATCTGCTTGACCTCGCCACTGGCGCGGGACTTGTCCTGCCAAAGGCCGAGCAAAGTGGCCGTCTCTTCCACGGAGAAGCCAAGATTGCGGGCGCGTTTGACGAAGCGCAGCACATGGACTTCGTCACTGCCATAGACCCGGTAGTTGCTGCCCGTGCGCGCGGGGGAGCGGATCAGGCCGATGGATTCGTAGTAGCGGATCATCTTGGCCGAAACGCCCGATGCTGCGGAAGCTTCACCGATGTTCATGGGCGGGTTCCCTTGATGGCGCGCAGGCGCTGCGCATTGGTAACGACAAAGACCGAGCTCAGGGCCATGGCTCCCGCGCCCAACATGGGATTGAGGAGAATGCCGAAGGCCGGATAGAGCAGGCCAGCGGCGACCGGGATCAGCACCACATTGTAGCCAAAGGCCCAGAACAGGTTCTGCCAGATGTTGCGCATGGTGGCCGCGCTGACCTCGAGCGCGTCGAGCACGCCGCCGAGATCGCCACCCAGCAGGACGACGTCGGCGCTTTCGATGGCCGCGTCGGTGCCGGTGCCCACTGCGATGCCCACATCAGCCTCGGCAAGGGCGGGAGCGTCGTTGATGCCATCACCCACATAGGCAAGGATGCCCAGTTGGCGAAGCGTCTTGATTGCGTCGACCTTGCCGGCCGGCAGCACCTCCGCCCGCACTTCGTCGATGCCGAGCTGCCGGGCTATGGCCTCGGCGGTGCGCCGGTCGTCGCCCGAGATCATGGCCGTCTTGATGCCGCGCGCATGGAGCGCGGCAATAACCGCTTTGCTGGTCGGCTTGATCGGGTCGGCGACGACGATGGCGGCAGCCAGCTTGTGGTCGATGGCCGCGAAGACCGGCGTCTTGCCTTCCTGGGCCAGCCTGTCGATGGCGCTCTCGAAGTCGGAGAAGTCGAGATGCCCGAGGTGGCGACGGGAGCCGACGGCCACCAGCCGCCCGTCGACGCGGGCGGTGACGCCGTGCCCGGCGGTGGCATTGAACTCGGTGACCGAGCCGAGCGCCAGGCCGGCCTCTTCGGCGGCAGATACGATGGCGGCGCCGATCGGGTGTTCGGATTGGCTTTCCACCGCCGCGACCAGCGCCAGAACCTCGTCATGGGCGAAATCGTCATCGAGGATCAGGTCGGTCAGCACCGGCTTGCCCTCCGTCAGCGTGCCGGTCTTGTCGAACGCCACGACGCGGGCTTCGCGCAACTGCTGGAGGGCTTCGCTCTTGCGGAACAGGACGCCGAGCTCGGCGGCGCGGCCGCTGCCCACCATGATGGAGGTGGGCGTGGCCAGGCCCATGGCGCAGGGGCAGGCGATGATCAGCACGGCGACGGCATTGACGAGGCCGAAGGCATAGGCCGGTTCCGGACCGAACACGGCCCATACGCCAAAGGTCAGCGCGGCCAAGGCCATGACGGCGGGGACGAACCAGCCCGTGATGCGGTCGACAACGCTCTGGATGGGCAGCTTGCCGCCCTGCGCCTCCTCCACCATGCGGATGATCTGCGCGAGCATCGTATCGGCGCCGACCTTGGTGGCGCGGAAGCGGAAGCTGCCGGAGGTATTGAGCGTGCCGCCGATCACCTGCTCACCCACCGAGCGCGAGACGGGCAGGGGTTCGCCGGAGATCATGGACTCGTCGATATGGCTTTGGCCTTCGATGATCTCACCATCCACTGCGATCTTTTCGCCCGGCCGGACGATGACGACGTCGCCCACCCGGACTGCCTCGATGGGCAGTTCCATGCTCTGCCCATGGCGCTCAACACGGGCGGTCCTCGCCTGCTGGTGCAGCAGGTGCTGGATCGCCTCGCCGGTGCGGCCCTTGGCGCGCGCTTCCAGCCAGCGGCCGACCAGGATCAGCGTCACGATGACGGCGGCGGCTTCATAGTAGACGTAGCGCGTGCCCTGGGGCAGCAGTTGCGGGGCAAAGGTTGCGACGGCCGAATAGAGGTAGGCGGCTCCCGCGCCCAGCGCCACCAGCGAGTTCATCTCGGGGGCGCCGCGCAAGAGGGCAGGGATGCCATGGTGGAAGAAGCGCCAGCCGGGCCAGAAGAGCACCATCGTGGCGACGATGAAATATGCGCTCCAGAGCACCTGCCTGGGAACCAGCGCCTCCAGGGCCATGTGGAACGGCATATGGAGGTGGCTGAGCATCTCCAGCACGAACAGTGGCAGGGTGAGGCTGCCGGCCACCAGCATATCGCGGCGGAGGCGGGACGCATCTTCGTCATGGTGCGCGTGCCCGGAAGCCAGCTCGCGGGTCTCGGGCGACGGGCTAGCCTCATAGCCGGCCTTGGCGATGGCGGCGAGCAGGGCGTCCTGTTCTCCGCCGGTGACCGTGGCGCGCTCGGTGGCCAGGTTGACGGACGCCGCGGTGACCCCGGGCACCTTGAGCAGGGACTTCTCGACCCGCGCTACGCAGGACGCGCAGGTCATACCTGAGATGTCGATGGAGAGCGGTTTGGCTTGGACGTGTTCGTTCATGGTCAGCACCTCGTCCCCCTGCATATGGACCTTCCCATCATGGGAAGGTCAAGGGGCCGGGCAAATCTTCGGATCAGATTGAGGGTCAGAGAGCGCCCAGCGCTGCCTGCATGGCTTCTGGGCACATGACTAAGAAAGGGTAAAAGACGCAGACGTGTTGCCTTCCTTGGAATAGTTCAAATAAATCAGTTGTTTATATCGAAGGCTGCGTGAGGAGTGCTCCTCCGCGTGCCTCCGATCCTGACGCCAGGATGAACGCTCTGCCTCTTTTGTTTGCAGCGAATGCATAACGGATGTGCACAGAGGATATCTTCTAATCACGACCAGCTCGGTCTACATAGAGGTCATCAAACGAAGGGGAACCGAAATGACCATCCGCCAGAAAATCGCACAATTTGCCCAGTATCAGCGCACGATGCGCGAGCTCAACGCTCTCGACGCCCGTCAGCTGAACGATCTCGGCATCACCAAGGGCGACATCAAGAACATCGCTCGCGGCACCTACACCAACTAAGACTTGGTTTCTGCTGCAGACTGAAGATGAAGGCGTCCGCTTGGGCGCCTTTTGTCTTTTGTGGGGGTGGGATTGTAGTTTAGCCGCAAGGGGTGCCATCCGCAGGCCGTCACTCGGGCTCGACCCGAGGGCTCTGCACTTGCTGAACTTGCGTGAAGTATAGAGCCCTCGGGTCAAGCCCGAGGGTGACGTTCAGTGGGTAGTGGTGACGTTGGTGCACGCGCCCGCGGAAGTTACCGGATCAAGTCCGCCGCTCGTGCGCCGAGTGCCGCCACGAGGTCGTCTGGTTTCATCCGGATCTGCAGCCCGCGCTGGCCCCCGTTGAGGAATACCTCGTCCTCCAGCGTTGCCAGTTCTTCCACGCAGGTGGGCACCTGTTTCTTCTGGCCGAAGGGGCTGATGCCGCCGACCTTGTAGCCCGTCAGGCGCTCGGCGTCGGCGGGCTTCATCATGTGGGCCGACTTGCCGCCGAAAGCGGCGGCGAGCTTTTTCATGTTAACCTCCTCGTCGGAGGGCACCACGACGCAGACGGGCTTGCCATCCACTTCGGCCATCAGCGTCTTGAGCACGATGGATGGCGGCACGCCCATGGCCTCGGCAGCCTGGAGGCCGACGCGATCGGCATCGGGATCGTAGTCATAGGTGGCGGTGGTGAAGGGGATGCCGGCCTTGCTCAGGGCCAGCGTTGCGGGCGTGGTCTTGGACATGGGGAGGTTTTAGCCCATCAACTCTGCTGGGCGGAAGCCGGTTTGATCCGGAACCTGCGGGTGATCCCGGAGGTCATGCTTGGGCTTGAACCGAGGAGATTGCACGTTACGTGCGCGCTGGACGTGCAGGGCCCTCGGGTCAGGCCCGAGGGTGACGGGCGGTGGGTGGGTGACGCTTTGGAGTACTTGCCCACTAATTGCCGCGTTCCAGCACGCTCCCGTCCGCTAGGCCGAGGTCGCGCAGGAGATGGGGAGAGGAATGGATCAGGTCGATGGTTGCGCGCCGGCGCCGTTGGTCGCTGAACAGGCGGGGGATGTGCCAGCGGGGGAGGGAGATGGCGAGAAGTCGTGGTTTGGCTATGGCGTTCATGGCTGTGACCATCCTTATGCGGATGGCTCCTGCTCGGTTGTCCATGGCAGGATAGTGGCTGGCGCTGTGAGCGATTTCCAACTAAAGCTCGGAGGGTATGCATAAGGAGATTTGATCCATGTCGTCTCTCCCGCCCCTTGCCGCCTTACGGGCTTTCGAGGCGGTGGCGCGGCATCTGAGCTTCACCAAGGCCGCCGAAGAGCTGGGCATGACCCAGGCGGCGGTGAGCTATCAGATCAAGATCCTCGAGGAGCGCCTGGGCACGCCGCTGTTCCTGCGCAAGCCGCGTCAGATCGCCCTGAGCGACACCGGCGCGCGGCTGGCACCAGAAGTGACGCGAGCTTTCCAGACCCTGCGCAGCGCCTTTGCGGAACTCCATGGTCGCGTTGATTCGACGCTCTCCATCAGCGCGGTGCCGACCTTTGCCAGCCAATGGCTTGCAGCGAATTTGGGCCTGTTTCAGCTGGCGCATCCGGACATCGCAGTCCGCATCGAGAGCAATGTCGCGCTTGTCGATTTCGCAGCCGAAGAGGTGGACGTGGCTATCCGCGCCACCGGCCGGGTGGGGCCGGGGCTCGTCGCCCATGCCCTGACCAAGGTCGAGTTTGCGCCCATGCTGCATCCGCGACTGGTGGAGGAACACCAGATACGTGGACCCGCAGATCTCCTGCGCGTGCCGCAAATTACGCCGGATGATCCCTGGGTAGCAGCCTGGTTCAAGCTGGCGGGTGTACCACTGCTGCCGCTGGACCGGCCGTTTGCGCGGCTCGGCTACCAGTCGATGGAGGCCGCGGCGGTGATGGCGGGGCGCGGCGTGGCGATGCTAACGCCGCAATTTTATGGCGAGGAGGTCCGGGCGGGGCGACTGGTGCAGCCGTTTGACCTCGTCGGCTGGGAGGGCCACTATTACTATCTGGTCTATCCCGAAGCACGGCGCAACAATCCAAAAATCCGAGCCTTCCGCGACTGGATCGTGTCCGCAACCGAAGCCTTGCGGGCGCTGGAACAGACGTGAAAAAGGCCCGGCGATGCAGCCGGGCCTTTTTCGTCCGCCGCTCGGGAGGAGCGTTGGAAAAGTTTAGATGATGCCGCCCGAACCGCCTTCCACCGCGGGCCGCACTTCGGCGACCTTCTGGCGGTAGCCGGCAGCGCGATAGGTGCCGAGGAGATCGATGGCACCGCCGCGTTCGAAGCGCGACATGGCCAGAATCGGCTCGACATCGGTGCGGTAGGCCTGGCGCAGCGCCTGGGTGGCCGCAAGGGCATCGTTGGCTTCCTGTGCGGACTTGAGCCCCGCACGGTCGACGAGCAGGGCCTGGGCATAGGAGCGCTGCACGTCCGAAGCCGACAGCATCAGCGACTCGATCGGATCGGTGACATTGTGCGACTGATCGAGCATGTGGGCCGGGTGGAAGTCGGGCTGGCGGTTCTCGATATCGACCAGCTCGTTGAAGACGAGGAACAGGCGGTAGGGATCGATCGAGCCGGCGTCGAGGTCGTCGTCGCCATATTTCGAGTCATTGAAATGGAAGCCGCCGAGCTTGCCGCACTGGGCCAAGCGCGAGACGATCATCTCGATATTGACGTTGGGCGCATGGTGGCCGAGGTCGACTAGGCAGAAAGCCTTCTCGCCCAGTTCCTTGGCGATGATGTAGTTGGTGCCCCAATCCTGCACGACCGTCGAATAGAAGGCCGGTTCGTACATCTTGTGTTCGGTATAGACGCGCCAATCATCGGGCAGGGCGGCATAGACTTCCTTGGCCGAGTCCAGATAGTGCTCGAACTGGGTGGCAAAGTTTACCTGGCCCGGGAAGTTGGAGCCGTCGCCGATCCAGATGGTTAGGGCTTTGGACCCAATGGTCTTACCAATCTCGATGCATTCGAGATTGTGCTCGATGGCCTGCTGGCGCGTCGCCTTGTCATAGGCCGAGAGCGAGCCGAACTTGTAGCTCTGCAGCTGCCCCTTGGCATCCGAGAAGGTGTTGGAGTTCATGGCGTCAAAGCCAAGGTTGAAGCGGCTAGCGGCCTGCTTCAGCCGGTTCGGATCGGCCTTGTCCCACGGGATGTGGAGCGAGACGGTCTTGGTCGCCTGCGTCAGCTGGGCAATAACGGCGCAGTCCTCGATCTTGTCGAAGATGTCGCGGGGCTCGCCGGCGCCGGGGAACTTAGCAAAGCGCGTGCCGCCCGTGCCGACGCCCCAGGAGGGGACGGCGACGGAAAAGTCGGCGACCTTGGCCTTGATGGCGTCGATTGAGATGCCGCGGCGGTCGAGACGCTCGCCGAGCGAATTATAGTCGGCGCGAAGGTCAGCCTCGCGCTTGCTGTTTTCAGCTTCGACGATGGATGCGTCGATCATGTGTTCGGTCATCACGCGATCCTTAGCGGGTGAACGACTGGGCGTTGCCCGCGTCGACGTTGATGATGTTGCCGGTGGACTTGGCCGATGCTTCCGAGGCGAAGAAGTAGATCGCTTCGGCGATGTCTTCGGGGAACACCGAGCGCTTCAGCATGGAGCGTTCGCGATACATTTCCTCAAGGCCGTCCTTGTCGGTCTTGTAGGTTGAGGCGCGCTGCTCGAGCCATTCGCCGGCCCAGATCTTGGAGCCGCGCAGGACGGCGTCGGGATTGACCACGTTGACGCGGATCTGTTCGCCCGCACCTTCCAGCGCCAGGCACCGGGCCAGGTGGATTTCGGCGGCCTTGGCGGTGCAGTAGGCGGCGGCGTTGGGCGAAGCGGCAAGGCCGTTCTTGCTTGCCACGAACACGACATTGCCGCCGATCTTTTGCTGGCGGAACAAGCGGAAGGCTTCGCGCGACACCAGGAAATAGCCCGTGGACAGGATGTCCATGTTCTTGTTCCAGAGTTCGAGCGTCGTCTCTTCGATCGGCGCCGAGGAGGCGAGGCCGGCATTGGACACGAGGATATCGAGGCCGCCGAACTCGACCACGGCATGGGCGAAGCCTGCGAGGACCTGCTCTTCGCGTGTGACGTTGATGTTGACGGGACGGACGAAGTCCTTGCCGAAGGCGGAGCCGAGTTCTTCCGTTGCGCTATCGAGGGCCGTCTGGTCGATATCGGCCAGCACCACGCAGGCGCCTTCGCGCAACAGGCGAGCAGCGGTTGCCTTGCCAATGCCGCCGGCACCGCCGGTCACCAGCGCGATCTTGCCGGCCAGGGACTTCGGCTTGGGCATGCGCTGCAATTTGGCTTCTTCAAGCAGCCAGTATTCGATGTCGAAGGCCTCCTGCTCGGGCAGGCCCTGATATTCCGACACGGTCGAGGCGCCGCGCATCACGTTGATGGCGTTGACATAGAACTCGCCCGAGATACGGGCCGTCGCCTTGTCCTTGGCGAAGGTGATCATGCCCACGCCGGGGATCAGGTAGACCACGGCGTTTGGGTCGCGGACTGCCGGGGAGTCGGGGTGCTTGGAGCGGTCGTAATAGGCCTGGTAGTCGGCGCGGTAAGCCGCGATCTGTTCGCCCAAGCCGGCGATGACGGCATCAACATCGGGGTTGGCCGGGTCAAAGTCGATCACCAGCGGACGGATCTTGGTACGGAGGAAATGGTCGGGGCAGGAGGTGCCCAAAGCGGCCAGCGGGCGGAGGCTGTTGCTGTTAACGAATTCCAGCACGGCTTCGCTGTCGTCGAAGTGGCCGACCTTGTGCGAGTCTTCGGAAATGAAGCCGCGGATCTTCGGCATCAGCTTGGCGGCGACGGCGCGGCGCTCTTCAGCCGAGAGCGACTGGGTGGCAGGGCCACCAAAGATCGTCTTGCCTTCGGTCTGCTGCTCAAACCACTCGATCGCCTGGTTGATGATGCGGATCGTGGTCTCGTAGCACTCCTTGGGCGTGTTGCCCCAGGTGAAGAGGCCGTGCGACTCGAGGATCACGCCCTCGGCGTTGGGGTTCTCAAGGCAGAACTTTTCCAGCCAAAGGCCAAGCTCGAAGCCCGGCTTCTTCCATGGCAGCCAGCCGATCGTGTCGCCGAAGATTTGCTTGGTCAGTTCCTTGCTGTTCTTGGATGCCGCAATCGCAATGATCGCGTCGGGATGCATGTGATCGACGTAAGGCCGGTTCACATAGGCATGGAGCGGCGTATCGATCGACGATGCGCGCGGATTGAGGTTGAAGGTGGCGTGGGGCAGGTAGCCCACCATCTCGTCTTCGAACTCGACGCCGCGATAGAGGCCCTTCAGCGCGCGCAGCTTGTCCATGTAGAGCGTGGCAAACCCGTCGAGCTTGATCGAGGCATTGTCGCCGCCCGAGCCCTTGACCCAGAGAACCTCAACTTCCTGACCGGTCAGCGGATCCTTCTGCATGATTTTGGAGGAGGTATTGCCGCCACCATAGTTGGTGACGCGCTTGTCCGAGCCCAGAAGGTTGGAGCGATAGACGAGGCGTTCCGGCTCGCTCATCGCGGCGGCTGTGGCGTCGTCCCACAGATTGGCAAGGCGCTTGGGCGCGGACGTGGACATGGCAGACTCCTCCCAGAGGGTAGTGATGGTCAGGGTTGGCCGGACCATGGCCACGATCGATCATGAGTGTCAATCACAAACAATCATAACTGCGCATATCGCGCTTTTGGTGTTTGAAGTTGCTGGATCGGTGATTGACACTGATCGGATTAGGTGTGAAGGAATGCGTCAGGGAGATAGCAGCCTTGCACGAAACAGAGCGCCAGAGAGTGATTGTCGCAGCCGTCCAAACCCGGCCGGTGGTGACCGTTGCCGAGCTGTGCGAGGTCACCGGCTCCTCGGAAGCCACCATCCGCCGCGATATCGCGGCGCTGCATGTCCGTGGCGAGGTGCGGCGCGTACGCGGTGGCGCCGAGGCGGTGAACCCGCCCGAGCAGTCGGCCCTGGTCGGGCGCCCCTTTGTCGTGAGCGAAACGCTCAACATCGCGCAAAAGCGTGCAATAGCGCGTGAAGCTGCAGCGCTGTGCAAGGACGGCGAACCCATCATCATCAATGGTGGCACCACGACCTACCAGATGGTGCACCACCTGACCGGCCGGCGACTGTCTGTCTTCACCAACAGCTTCGCCATCGCTGAATTCCTGATCCACAACTCGCGCAATTCGGTCGTCATCCCGGGCGGTACCGTCTATCGCGAGCAGAACGTGATCCTCTCGCCCTTTGGCGGCGTGGTCGCGTCGCACTTCTATGCCAAGCGCATGTTCATCGGCTGCCAGGGCATCGGCACCCACGGCTTGATGGAGGCCGACCCCATGGTCGTGCAGTCCGAGCTGGGGCTGATCGGGCAGGCCGACGAACTGATCGTTTTGGCAGATTCATCGAAGTTTTCGGGCAGATCGAGCCTCATCCTTTGTGGGCTCGACCGAATTGCCGCTGTCGTCACCGATAGCGGCATTCGCGACGAGGACCGCCAGATGCTGGAAACGGCAGGCGTGCGGCTCATCGTGGCGGAAACCAATGCTCAGGCCGACCGCCAGTCGACGGTCGCCTGAGAAGGACTAACCAAACGTCCCAGGGAGGGAACAACGAATGAAACTCATGAAGCTCCTGGCCGCATCCACTGCCGTTGCAGTGCTGCTCGCCGCCCCCGCCTATGCCCAGACCCGCATTGCGCTGGTCGTAAAGTCGCTCGGCAACGGCTTCTTTGACGCGGCCAACAAGGGTGCGCAGGAAGCCGCCGCCGAACTGGGCGATGTCGAAGTCATCTATACCGGCCCGACCGCCGCAACCGCCGAAGCCCAGATCGAAGTCGTCAACTCGCTGATCGCCCAGCAGGTCGACGCCATCGCCATCTCGGCCAACGATCCCGACGCCCTGGTGCCGGCCCTGCAGCGCGCCATGCAGCGCGGCATCAAGGTCGTGTCCTTCGACTCGGGTGTTGCCCCCGAAGGCCGCCAAATCCACCTCAACCCGTCAGACAATGCGCTGATCGGCGAAACCATCATCAAGCTGGCTGCCGACTACCTGCCCGAGGGCGGCCAGGTCGCCATCCTGTCGGCTGCGTCCACCGCAACCAACCAGAATGCCTGGATCGAAGCTGCCAAGGCCGCTCTGCCCGAGAAGTTCCCCAACATCGAGCTGGTTGCCACCGTCTATGGTGACGACGACTCGGTGAAATCGACCGACGAGGCCAAGGGCCTGATCGCTGCCTATCCCGACCTCAAGGCCATCATCGCCCCGACCACGGTCGGCGTCGTTGCCGCCGCCCAGGTCGTGACCGACCAGAACCTGATCGGCAAGATCAACGTCACGGGCCTGGCTCTCCCAAGCGAGTTCAAGCAGTTCATCGACAACGGTGCCTCGCAGGCCGTGGCCCTCTGGAACCCCATCGACCTGGGCTACTCGGCCGTGATGCTGGCCGACCAACTGGTGGACGGCAAGGAAGCGGCTCCGGGCGCCACCTTCTCGATCGGCCGCGTGGGCGAAGTCACGCTGGACGACACCAACTCGGCCGCCATGTCCGAGCCCTTCCAGTTCGACAAGACCAACATCGAAGAGTTCTCCAAGATCTACTGATCTTGATTACCGGTCCGGCGCTTCGGTGCCGGGCCGACCCTCTTGTGCCGCGATCTGTGCCAACCACCGCGCGGTTCCTCCCCCTTGACGGGGGAGGCTAGGAGGGGGTGTCGGAAGCCACGATTGATATCGGGGCCAAACATTCCCCCACCCTGACCCTCCCCGCGAGGGGGAGGGTGTCGACTGTGAGATCGCGGCCAGCATGAGACAAGCCCACATGACCGACCCCATCCTCACCCTTTCGGGCATATCGAAGAGCTTTCCCGGCGTGCGGGCACTCCACGATGTGTCGCTTGAACTCTATGCCGGTGAAGTGACCGCGCTGATCGGGGAAAACGGGGCGGGCAAGTCGACCCTGGTCAAGACCATGACCGGCATCTACCAGCCAGATGGCGGCGAAATCCGCGTCGGCGGCAAGGTGGTGACCCTGCCCACGGCGCATTCCGCTTCGGCTGCCGGCATCACCGCCATTCACCAGGAAACCGTGCTCTTCGATGAGCTCACGGTCGCCGAAAACATCTATCTGGGCCATGCGCCGACCAATCGCTTCGGGATGATCGACTGGAAGACCATGCGCAACGAGGCACGCAAGACGCTCGATGCCATGGCCGCGGGCATCGACCCCGACATCAAGCTCAAGGAACTGGGCATTGCCAAGAAGCACCTGGTCGCCGTGGCGCGGGCGCTTTCGGTCGACGCACAGGTCGTGATCATGGACGAGCCGACCGCCGCGCTCTCGCAGAAGGAGATCGAAGAGCTCTATGTGCTGATCGAGCTGCTGAAGCAGGACGGAAAGGCCATTCTCTTCATCTCGCACAAATTCGATGAAATCTACCGCATCGCCGACCGCTTCACCGTGTTCCGCGACGGTCAGCAGGTGGGCAAGGGCTTCATCAAAGAAACCTCGCAGAGCCAGATCGTGCAGATGATGGTGGGCCGCGCGGTGGAAAACATCTTCCCGCAGCGCCAGGCCACGATTGGCAAGGTGGTGCTCGAAGCCAAGGGCCTGAGCCACCCGACCGAGTTCGAGGACGTCTCCTTCACCGTGCGCAAGGGCGAGATCCTGGGCTTCTACGGCCTTGTCGGGGCAGGGCGCTCGGAAGTGATGCAGGCCGTGTTCGGCATGACCCAGACCTCCGCCGGCACCATGGTGCTCGACGGCAAGACCATTGCGCCCAAAACCGCTGCCGATGCGGTGGAAGCGGGCATCGTCTACGTGCCGGAGGAACGCGGCAAGCAGGGCGTGATCACCGGCGAACCCATCTTCAAGAACGTCTCGCTGCCCTCGCTGGGCAAGACCAGCCGCAGCGGCTTCCTGCGCATGGCCGAGGAATACAAGCTCGCCCGCACCTATACCGAGCGGCTCGACCTGCGCGCCTCGTCGCTGTCGCAGAATGTCTCGACGCTGTCGGGCGGCAACCAGCAGAAGGTGGTGATCGCCAAGTGGCTCGCCACCCTGCCCAAGGTCATCATCCTCGATGAACCGACCAAGGGCATCGACATCGGCTCCAAGGCGGCCGTCCACGCTTTCATGGCCGAACTCGTGGCGCAGGGCCTGTCGGTCATCATGGTCTCGTCCGAGCTGCCGGAAGTTCTGGGCATGAGCGACCGGATCGTGGTGATGCGTGAAGGGCGGGTTATCGACACACTCATCAATGACGGGCTCAAGCCCGAGACGCTGGTACGCCTGGCTGCCGGTATTGCCGAGGAGCAGGCAGCATGAACCGCCTCCTGAAACACCGCGAAGTCTTCCTGCTGCTGGCCATCCTCCTGGTCCTGGTGCTGGTGACGGCGCGCTTTCCGCGCTTTGCCCAGCCGGGCAATCTCCTCACCATCTTCAATGACACGTCCATCCTGATGATGCTGGCGCTGGGGCAGATGGCAGTGATCCTGACGCGCTCTATCGACCTCTCCATGGCCGCCAATCTCGCCCTAACCGGCATGATCGTCGCCATGACCAATGCGGCCTTCCCGGGCGTGCCCGTGCCGCTGCTGATCGCCATGTGCGTGCTGATCGGCGGAGCGCTGGGCGCGTTCAACGGCATCCTGGTGTGGAAGCTCGAGATTCCGCCGATCGTCGTGACGCTGGGTACGCTGACGATCTTCCGCGGCCTGGTTTTCGTCGTCTCAGGCGGGGCGTGGGTCAATGCGGCGCAGATGAGCCCCGACTTCATCAATCTGCAACGCACGATCTTCCTGGGCCTGCCGCTTCTGAGCTGGTTCGCCATCGTCACGGCGCTGCTGTTCTTCCTCCTGATGACGCGGACGCCCCTGGGGCGTGCGCTCTATGCCATCGGCGTCAATCCGACCGCCTCGGTCTATACCGGCATTAATGTGGGTCGCACCAAGTTCTACGCCTTCGTTATCGCCGGCGCGGTGGCGGGCCTTTGCGGCTATCTCTGGATTTCGCGCTACGTGATCGCTTCGGTCGAAGTTGCCGGTGGCTATGAACTGACCATCATCGCGGCCTGCGTGATCGGCGGTGTGTCGATTGCCGGGGGCATCGGTTCGGTGGCCGGGGTGATCCTGGGTGCCCTGTTCCTGGGCGTCATCAACAATGCCCTGCCGGTCATCAACATTTCCCCGTTCTGGCAGATGGCGATTTCGGGCACGGCAATCCTCCTGGCCGTGGTGCTCAATGCCCGGGGCGAGCGCCGCAAGGGCCGCATTATCTTGAAGAAGGCGGAGGCGGTTTGATGGGCTCGATGCTGCAGTCGTCTCCCTCCCCCTTGCGGGGAGGGATCAAGGGTGGGGGTTCTGCGCCATTCGCCCGCTCAGGCGCCAGTCGTGCGGCCGGAACCCCCACCCTCACTCCCTCCCCGCAAGGGGTAGGGAAGCCCGCGCTGTGGCTCTCCACCAGCGGAGACAAGCTTCAATGACCGATACATCCCTCCACCGCTCGCTCCCCAACCGCCTCGACAACCCCCTCAAGTCAGCCGTCTTGAGCTGGGAGACGCTGCTGGTCCTCGTGGCCGTGGCCATCTTCATTCTCAACAGCTTCGCGTCGCCCTACTTCCTCAACGAGTGGAGCTTGAGCGACATGACGTTCAACTTCACCGAGAAGGCGCTGATTGCGCTTGCCATGGCGCTGCTGATCATTGCCGGCGAGATCGACCTTTCGGTTGCTGCGATCATTGCCCTGGCGTCCACCATGATGGGCCTGGCGCTGCAATATGGCGCCGATACCCCCATGCTGGTCGCCATTGGCGTGGGTGTCGGACTCCTGTGCGGCGCATTTAATGGCTTCCTGGTCACCGGGCTCAAGCTGCCCTCGATCGTCGTCACCATCGGCACGATGAGCCTGTTCCGCGGCATTGCCTTCATCGTCCTGGGTGACCAGAGCTTCAAGGGCTATCCGGCCAGCTTCTCCTGGTTCGGCCAGGGTTATGTTTTTTGGGTGATCTCGTTCGAGCTCGTCTTGTTCGCTGTTTGCGCCCTGATCTATTGGG
The DNA here is from genome assembly GCF_036563435.1 of Devosia sp. Classification (GTDB taxonomy): domain Bacteria; phylum Pseudomonadota; class Alphaproteobacteria; order Rhizobiales; family Devosiaceae; genus Devosia. The sequence continues at coordinate 584,736 of NZ_DATCMJ010000018.1, read as the reverse complement.
TGCTGCTCCATCGCACCAATTTCGGCCGCCGGGTGTTCGCCATCGGCAACAACGACGTTGCCGCCCAGTTCTCGGGCGTGCGCGTCGACCGCATCAAGTTTATCCTGTTCTGCCTCACCGGGCTAATGAGCGGTATCGCGGCCGTGCTGTTGACCGCGCGCCTGGGCTCCACCCGGCCATCGATTGCCGAAGGCTTCGAGCTCGAGGCCATCACCATGGTCGTGCTGGGCGGCGTATCGATCCTCGGCGGTGCCGGTTCGATCATCGGCGTGGTGCTGGCGGCGCTGATCGTGGGTCTCGTGACCTTCGGCCTTGGCCTACTCAACGTCCCGGGCATCGTCATGACCATCTTTACCGGTTCGCTGCTGATCGTGGTGATCGCGCTGCCGATCCTCTTCCGCATGTGGAGGCAGCGAGCATGATCGTCGATGGTGAGTACGAGAAGCACGCCTTCAAGATGAGGCTCAATCCCGGCATGGCGGCCGAGTACAAGAAGCGCCATGACGAGATCTTCCCCGAACTGGTGGACGCGCTGCATGCCGCTGGCGTGAAGGACTATTCCATCCACTTCGATGAGGAAACCAACACCCTTTTCGGTGTCCTCTGGCGGCGCCTGGATCACACCATGGCGGACCTGCCCAAGACGGAGATCAATCAGCGCTGGTGGAAACACATGGCCGACATCATGGCGACCGACGAGAACAACGTGCCCCATTCGGTCGATCTCGTGCCCATGTTCTGGATGAAGTAGAGGCACGCTACGAGGCCGTGGCACTATGCTTTCTCACGCCAATCCCATAGCTTGGCGGCATGAATGAACGTCCATCGAGCCTCCACGCATCCCCCATCTCTCTTCACGGCAAGCCGCTGAGCTTTGCCGACATCGCCCGGATCGGCCGGCGCGAAGCGCAGTTGGTAGCGGATCCGGCGGCGATGCAGCGCGTCAGGACGGCGCGGGAAGCGGTCGAAGCCGCAATTGCTTCGGGGCAGCCGGTTTATGGCTCGACCACCGGCGTCGGGGCCATGAAGGATGTCGAATGGACCGACGACCAGCTCGACGCCTTCAATACCGGCCTTGTGCGCGCCCACCATTTCGGTACCGGCGACGCCTTTTCCAGCGAAATCATCCGGACGGCCATGGCCATCCGCGTCAACATGGCGCTGACGGGGCGGGTGGGTTGTACGCCTGACCTGGTAGAAGCCTTTCTGGCGCTGCTGTCGGCCGATGTCGTGCCCGTGGTCCGGCGTACCGGCTCGATCGGTTGCGCCGATATCGGGCTCATGGGCCAGATCGGGGCCGTGCTGACCGGGGCGGGCGAGGCCATGTTCGACGGGCACCGCCAGCCCGCTGAGCGTGCATTGAGCGCCGCGGGTCTCAAGGCGTTCCGGCTGGCGCCGCGCGACAGCCTGGCCGCCGTTTCCACCAACGCGGTCGGCTATGCGGCGGCGGCTTACGCGATCCGCGATGCGGCCAGCGTGGTCAGGGTTATGCTGGCGACCGGCCTCACCACGGCCGGGGCGCTCGGCGCTTCGCGCGATCCCTGGAAGGCGGTGGCGCATGTTGGCACGGAGCGGGAGGCCGGAATCGGTGCCTGGCTCTATTTCAATGCCAAGGGGTGGGACTGGCCGGACGCCACCCATATCCAGGATCCGCTGTCGCTGCGGATGATGAGCCAGGTCTTTGCTACCGGTTTCGAGACGCTGGTGAAGGCAGGTGAAATACTTCTGGCCGCGACGGGCCGCACCGATGACAACCCGGTGGTGGCGGGCGGCCAGGTGCTGACCTCGGGCGGATCGCTGCCGCTCGACGTGACCGTGTTCCTGCAGACCGCCCAATTGGGTCTCGCGCATATCGCTCGCAATTCGTTCAACCGCTGCGTGCTGCTTGGTAATGGCGGCCGGCGTCACCTGCCGGTCAATCTCGTCATGCCGGGCGCCATCGCCACTGGCTTCGGGCCCGTCATCAAGCTTGCGGGTGAACTCTTTGCCCGCGTGCTGACCATGACCAACCCGATTTCCGCCGGGTCCATGGTGGTGGCAGGCGGCATCGAGGACGAGGCGGCCTTCCTCCCGCTGGTGGTCGAGCGGCTGGAGCGGCAGGTCCTGGCACTGCGGCGCCTGGCGGCGCTCGAGGCCATGCTGGCCGCGCAGGCCATGGACATTTCTGGCGACAGCCCGGGCAACGTGCCGGGCATCATTTATGCTCTGGTGCGGCGCCATGCTGACACCTATCGTCAGGACCGTCCGCTATCGGCAGAAGTGGAGGCCATCGAAGAGGCACTGGCGTCCGACGGGCTGATGCGCGAACTTATTTCTCACTCGACTATTATGGAGTTGGACGAGTTTTTCGCTCTGGGTCCGGTCGGCTAGAACAGGCGGCCTCGCTCAATTCCACCAACAGGTTAGGTTAGGATCAACGGGGCACGCGCGATGGAGCACCCCGGAGAAAACGGAGAATACAATGCGTCTGACTTCCAAGCTTCTCACCGCCGTCGCCGCTCTCGCCATTTCAGCCAGCGCCGCCAATGCCCAGGTCGTGGTGTCGTCCAAGATCGACACCGAGGGTGGCGTTCTGGGCAACATCATCAAGCAGGTGCTCGAGGCCAACGACATCCCGGTCGAAGACCGCATCCAGCTCGGCGCCACCCCGATCGTGCGTGAGGCCATCATTGCCGGCGAAATCGACATCTATCCCGAATATACCGGCAACGGCGCCTACTTCTTCGACAAGGCCGAAGACCCGCTCTGGAACAATCCCGAAGAGGCCTATGCCGAAGTTGCCAAGCTCGACTACGAAGCCAACAAGATCGTCTGGCTGACCCCGTCCTCGGCCAACAACACCTGGGCCATCGCCGTGCGCAACGACGTTGCCGAGGCCAACAACCTCAACACCTTCTCCGATTTCGGCGCCTGGGTGGCCGGCGGCGGCGAGGTGAAGCTCGCGGCCTCTGCCGAGTTCGTCAACTCTCCCGGCACCTTGCCCAAGTTCCAGGAAGTCTATGGCTTTACCCTGACGCCCGACCAGCTGATCACCCTCTCGGGTGGTGACACGGCTGCTACCATCGCTGCGGCTGCCCAGCAGACCAACGGCGCTAATGCCGCCATGGTCTATGGCACCGACGGCGGTATCGCGCCCTCCGGCCTCAAGGTGATGGAAGACGACAAGGGCGTGCAGCCGGTTTACCAGCCCGCGCCGATCATCCGCGAGGAAGTGCTGACCGAATATCCGCAGATCGAAGAACTGCTGAAGCCGGTTTTCGAAGGCCTGACGCTGGAAGTGCTGCAGGAACTCAACGGCCGCGTACAGGTCGGCGGCGAAGTAGCCGACGCCGTGGCAACGGACTACCTGACCCAGGGCGGCTTCCTGGAATAGTCGTCAGGGCAGGTCCAGCGGCTTGCTCCCTCGATCGTCACCCTCGGGCTTGACCCGAGGGCCCTGCACTGACCCAATGTGCAGCACGTGAAGATCCCTCGGGTCTAGCCCGGGGGTGGCGCACAGTGGGTGGACAGCATCTTGAGCATTTCTGCAACATCGCCTTCTACGCGCCCCACCTGGCTGGCGCTGGACAAGCTCGGCATTCTCATCGCCTTGATTGCCGCCGCCGGGGCCGTGCTGCCCTTCAGCCTGTTTCGCGCCAACCGCATCGTGCTTGGAGAGTCGCGCTCGCTGCTGGATGCGCTGCCGAGCTTTGCCTCGGCCTTCGTTGTCGGCGTTCTTCTCGTGGGGCTGGTTGCGAGTGCCCTGCGCTTGCCGACCCTCGCCAAGCTCGCCGCAGGCCTTGTGGCGGTGGCGGTTCTCCTTGTCGCCATCGGAGTTTCCGCCAGTTTTTTGACGCCCGAAGGCGATACCTTTGCGCGGGTATCCCCCGGCGCGGGATTCTGGCTCCTCGTTTTCGCCTTTGCGCTGTTGGTCACCGACGCTCTGACCCGGCTGCGGCTGAAGCCGCTAGTGCGCATCGGCATTCTCGTCCTGGTCGGCGTTGCGCTCGCTGTGCTGCTCTGGAGCGGGACCTGGAACGACATTTCGACGCTCAAGGAATATGCAACGCGCGCCAGAGCCTTCTGGGCAGAGGGACGCACCCACCTGCTGCTGGCCTTCGGCTCGGTGGCCATAGCGACGGTGGTCGGCATTCCACTCGGCATCCTCTGCTACAAGGTCGCTCCCTTGCGCGCTGCCGTGCTCAACGTGCTCAACATCGTCCAGACCATCCCCTCGATAGCCCTGTTCGGGCTCCTCATCGCACCGCTGGCCTGGGTCGCTGCCAATGTTCCCGGCGCGTCGAGCATCGGCATTTCGGGCATCGGCCTGGCACCGGCCTTGCTGGCGCTGTTCGCCTATTCGCTCCTGCCGGTGGTGTCCAACACGGTCGTCGGCTTGCAGGGCGTCTCGCCTGCGGCTGTCGACGCGGCGCGCGGCATGGGCATGACGGGCCGGCAAAGGCTGCTGAGCGTTGAACTGCCGCTGGCTTTCCCGGTGATCCTCACCGGCATCCGCATCGTCCTCGTCCAGAATATCGGCCTGGCTACGATCGCAGCGCTGATCGGCGGCGGCGGGTTCGGTGTCTTCGTGTTCCAGGGCATCGGGCAGACGGCCATGGACCTGGTGCTGCTCGGCGCTGTGCCCACGGTGGTACTGGCCTTCGCCGCCGCGGTCGTGCTTGATGCTCTGGTGGAAATGACCTCCCGCGCGGAGACACGGCAATGATCGAAATCGACGACATCACCAAGACCTATAGCGGCACCAGGGTGGTGGACGGGGTGACGCTGACGATCGAGCCGCACACGATCTGCGTGATTGTGGGGACCTCCGGCTCGGGCAAGACCACCCTGATGCGGATGATCAACAAGCTGGTGGAGCCAAGTTCAGGGCGCATCCGCATCGATGGCGAGGATATCGCCGGTATTCCCGCCTATGAACTCCGCCGCCGCATCGGTTATGCCATTCAGGGGCATGGTCTCTTCCCGCACCGTACCGTGGGGCAGAACATTGCCACGGTGCCCAAGCTCCTTGGCTGGGACAAGCGCAAGACGGCTGATCGCGTCGATGAATTGCTTGCTCTGTTCCAGCTCGATCCTGCGCAGTTTCGGGACCGGCTGCCGCACGAACTTTCGGGAGGCCAGCAGCAGCGGGTTGGCGTGGCGCGGGCGCTGGCCGCCTCGCCCAATATTCTGCTGATGGACGAGCCCTATGGTGCCCTCGATCCGGTGATCCGCGCCAAGGCGCAGGATGACCTGCTGACGATCCAGCGCCGCCTGGGCACGACCATCGTCCTGGTAACCCACGACATGGAAGAGGCGATCCACCTGGGCGATACCATTGCGGTGATGGACAAGGGCAAGCTGCTGCAAGCGGCAAAGCCAGCCGAAATCATCGCAAACCCGGCCACGCCTTTCGTGGCCGAACTGATCGGCACCAGCGAACGGCCATTCCGCCTCCTGTCGCTGGCCCGCGTCGGCGATCACCTCGAGGCCGGAGAGATCGGAGGCGAGCCTATCGATGCCGCGGCGTCCCTGCGCGACGCCTATGCCGAACTGCTCTGGTCGGGCAGGCCAGCCCTTCCGGTGCGTCGCGACGGGCAGATCGTAGGGCATGTGTCGCTCCACGCCCTTTCGCGCCTGGCGGCGAGACCGCAATGACGGTTGGCAATCTGGTTCGTTTCGCGGCACTGGCGCTGCTGGTCTTGTTCCTCTTCCGCCCCGACCTGTTCAGCGGCTTCTTTGCGCTGTTTGCCCGCCCCAACCAGCCGCCCATCTACAACCAGGGCAGTCTGATCGACATCACCCTCAACCACCTGCTGATCGTCCTGGCCGCGACGGTCGCCTCCACGGTGATTGCAGTGGGCCTGGCGATCGTGGTCACCCGGCCGTTCGGGGCCGAGTTCCTGCCGCTGTCGCGGTCGCTGGCCAATATCGGACAGACCTTTCCGCCCGTCGCGGTGCTGGCGCTGGCGGTGCCGATGCTGGGTTTCGGGACGGCGCCGACGCTCGTCGCCCTCTTCCTCTATGGCCTCCTGCCCATTTTCGAGAATACCCTGACGGGACTGACCAGCCTGCCGCCGGCGGTGACCGACGCGGCCAAGGGCGTCGGCATGACGGGGTGGCAGAGGCTGCTCAAGGTCGAGCTGCCGCTGGCGCTGCCTGTGATCCTTGCGGGGATTCGCCTGTCGGTGGTGATTTCGCTGGCGACCGCCACGATCGGCTCCACCGTTGCCGCGCGTACGCTGGGCGAGGTGATCATCGCGGGGCTGACATCGAGCAACACCGCCTTCGTGCTGCAGGGCGGGTTGATCGTGGGCATCCTCGCCGTGCTGATCTACGATGCCTTGTCGGCGCTCGAGCGCCTGTTGATGGCGCGCACGGGACAGCTGAGGAGGACATGAGCATGGCAGACTTCGACCTCGTTCTTGCCGGCACCGTTGTTCTGCCCGACCGCGTGGTCGAGGGCGGCTATGTCGCGGTGCGCGCGGGCAGGGTCGATCACGTGGGCAGCGGCGCTGCTCCGGCGGGCCGCGAACGGCACGAGCTGGGCGAGGCGCTGATCCTGCCCGGCGCCATCGATGCGCAGGTCCATTCGCTGTCGCAGCGCAACCAGGAGGACTTCATCTGGTCGACCCGCTCGGCGGCGGCTGGTGGCGTGACTACCATTGTCGACATGCCCTATGACGAGGGCAATCTCGTCTGCTCGGCCGAGGCCGTGCGCATCAAGGTGGCGCATGCTTCGCCGCAGGCGCGGGTGGACTTCGCGCTCTATGGCACGATCAACCCCGAAGAGGGCGCGGCGCGCATCGCCGAGCAGGCGGAAGCGGGCGTCGCGGCGTTCAAGTTCTCGACCTTCGGCACCGATCCTGTGCGCTTTCCACGCATCCCGCCGGCCTTGCTGGAAGAGTGTTTCGCCGCGGTGGCCAAGACCGGGCTTACGGCTGGGGTGCATAACGAGGACGACGAAATGGTCCGGGCCGCCATGGCCAAGGTCAAGGCGGCGGGGATCACCGACTATCGCGCCCATGCGCTGAGCCGGCCGCCGCTGACCGAGCTACTGGCCTCGCTGCAGATTTACGAGACCGGAGCGCAGACCGGCTGCCCGGCCCATGTGGTGCATTGTTCGCTCGGCCGCGGCTACGAGATTGCACGCGGCTATCGCGACCAGGGCTATGCGGCGACCATCGAGGCCTGCATCCACTACCTTGTGCTCGATGAGGAAAACGACGTCCGGCGCCTGGGCGGCAAGGCCAAGATCAACCCGCCGATCCGGCCGCGCGCCGAGGTGGAAAGGCTCTGGGAGCATGTGCGGCAGGGCAATGTCACCATGGTATCGACCGACCATGTGAGCTGGTCGGAAGATCGCAAGACCAATCCCGACATGCTGGCCAATGCTTCGGGCGTCCCGGGCCTCGAGGTCATGGTCCCGCTCTTCGTCAAGGGTGCGCTGGAACGGGATATTCCCCTGATCTGGGCAGCGCGGCTGCTGGCGGACAACCCGGCGCGGCATTTCCGGCTGGATCATCGCAAGGGGGCGCTGGCGGAAGGCAAGGACGCCGACATCACCGTGCTGTTTCCGCGGCCCAAGGTCTATGACGCGGCGGCGAGCGGGCATAATGTCGTCGGCTGGTCGCCCTATAACGGCATCGAGCTGCCCTGGACGGTGGGATTGACCTATCTGCGCGGAGTGGAGGTGTTCGACGGCACGGACGTTGCTGCGCCGGGGCTTGGGCAGTTCGTGCGGCCGGAGGTGCGGAAGCGATGATCCCCAATTCACCCATCCGTCCGGAGCGGATTGCCGCCGATATCGAAGCGCTGAGCGCTATCACCGAGCCGGGCCGTCCCTGGACGCGGCGGGCCTTCACCCCGATGTTCCTCGAGGGGCGCCAATGGCTGACCCGCGCCATGCAGGAAGCTGGGGCGGTCACGCAGATCGACCCCGCGGGCAATCTCGTCGGCACCATTCCCGGCCGCAATCCGGGCCTTGGCACCATCATGCTGGGCTCCCATTCCGATACGGTCCCCGATGGCGGGCGCTTCGATGGCGTGGCCGGGGTCGTGGCGGCGCTGGAGGTGGCGCGGGCGCTGCGCGACCAGAACATCGTGCTCGATCACACCCTGGAAGTGGTCGATTTCCTGGCCGAGGAGGTTTCGATCTTTGGCGTCTCCTGTATCGGCAGCCGCGGCATGAGCGGGACGCGGCCGGCAGAATGGCTGACGCGCGAAAGCGGCGGCAGAACCCTGGAGCAGGCACTTGTCGAGGTCGGCGGCAACCTGATCCATCCGGCGCAGCGCGATGACATCAAGGCCTTTCTCGAACTTCATATCGAGCAGGGCCCGGTGCTGCAGAACGAGGCGCTCGACGTGGGCGTGGTGACGGCCATTGCCGGCATTACCCGGATCGAGGTTGTGGTGGAGGGCAGGGCCGACCATGCCGGGACCACGCCAATGAGATCAAGGCAGGATGCGCTGACAACGGCTGCCTGGATTGCGCTGGGCGTCGAGGAACTGGCCAAGGCGCTGGCTGCCGGTCCCGAGCACTTTGCCGCCACCGTCGGCGAGTTCGAGATGTGGCCCAATGCCGGCAATGTCGTCCCGGCCCGGGTGCGCATGCTGATCGATGCTCGGGCAGAGCTGCGCGCCGACATGGAACGGTTCACCGACGAGCTGCGCAACGGCATCGCGGCCATAGCGGAAAAGACCGGTGTGACGGTAGAGGAGCCGCGCATTGTTTCGGACAATCCGCCCACCCCGTCCGACGCCGGCTTGCTCGACATACTCGACGCTGCCTGCGAACGGACCGGCACCCGCCATCGCCGCGTGGCCTCGGGCGCGGGGCACGACACGGCCTGGATGGCGCGGATAACGCGAGCGGCGATGATCTTCGTGCCCTGCAATGACGGGCGCAGCCATACGCCAGACGAATTGGCCACGACGGACGACATTGCCATGGGCGCCGCGGTGCTGCTCGATGCCGTGCAGGCGCTGGACAAAAAACTGCAAGAGGAAAGCTGAATGGGTCGCATCCTGACCGAAAAGGACGTCGAGGCGGCGGTGCGCGGCGGTTCGATCTATGCAGCCGGCGGCGGTGGCTGGGCCGATCATGGCCGCATGCTGGGCATGGCCGCGGTTAATGCCGGACGGCCCGAGCTGGTCAGCGTGGACGAACTCGATCCCAATGACTGGGTGGCCACGGCCGCAGCCATCGGCGCCCCGGCTTCGACCACGCCGTGGGAGATGCAGGGCGTCGATTATATCAAAGCGGTGCAACTGCTGCAGGACGCGCTGGGCGAAAAGCTGAGCGGCCTGATGGTGGGGCAGAATGGCAAGAGCTCGACGCTCAATGGCTGGCTGCCCTCGGCAATCCTCGGCACCAAGGTGGTCGACGCCGTGGGCGATATCCGCGCCCATCCGACCGGTGACATGGGCTCGATCGGCATGGCGGGGGCGCCCGACCAGGTGATCCAGACGGCGGTGGGCGGCAATCGCGCCGAGAACCGCTATATCGAACTGGTGACGCGGGGCGCGACCGCCAAAGTCTCGCCGATCCTGCGAACGGCAGCCGACATGTCGGGCGGGTTCATCGCCTCGTGCCGCAATCCCTTGCGTGCCAGCTATGTGAAACAGCACGCGGCGCTGGGTGGCATTTCGCTGGCGCTAAAGCTCGGCGAGGCGATGATCGCGGCCGATGGCAAGGGGCCGGGTTCGATGATCGATGCCATTGTCAAGACGACGGGCGGCACGATCCTCACCAAGGGATACATTACCGCGATCGATGTGACCTATACTAGGGAAGCCTTCGACATCGGCAAAGTCACCGTTGGCGAGGGCGACAAGGCTTCGACGCTCCACATCATGAATGAGTATATGGCGGTCGAAGACGCCGGCGGCGCGCGGCTGGCGACCTTTCCGGATGTGATCACCACGCTCGATGCTGCCGGACAAGCGCTGTCGGTGGGCCAGCTCGGGCGCGGTATGTATGTGTTCGTGCTGCATGTACCCAAGACGGGCATTCCGCTGAGTTCGTCGGTCCTCGATCCGGCAGTTTATCCCTTCGTGGAGGAGCGGATGGAGATTGAACTGGCGCGGTATGCACTGGATGGCGGTCGTTAGCGACTGGGCCCTTACTTGTTGAGACCTCATGGTGAGCCTGTCGAACCACGAGGTCGGGAACCATAACCTGCCACGACCTCGTCCTTCGACAAGCTCAGGATGAGGTCTACTGAGGACGACCATGCCCACACCAAATCCGCGTCATCCCAACTTCCCTATTCCAGGCGGGCCGGAATTGCGTGCCAAGGGGTGGCGGCAGGAGGCCCTGCTGCGTTTGCTGGAGAACGTGCTGAGCGTCGGCGAAAATCCGGACGAGTTGGTCGTTTATGCCGCCCTGGGCAAGGCGGCGCGCAACTGGGCGAGCCACAAGGCGATCGTCGAAACCCTGCTGCGCATGGACGAGGAGCAGACGCTGATCATCCAGTCGGGCAAGCCGATCGGGCTGCTCAAGACCCACAGCAAGGCGCCGCTGGTGATCATGGCCAATTGCAACATCGTGGGGCAGTGGGCCAAGGCGGAAGTGTTCTACGAGCTGGAGCGTAAGGACCTGATCTGCTGGGGCGGGCTCACGGCGGGGGCCTGGCAGTATATTGGCTCACAGGGGGTCATCCAGGGCACCTATGAAATCTTCATGCGCATTGCCGAGAACCGCTTCGGCGGAACGCTCGCGGGGCGGTTCATCCTCACGGCAGGGCTGGGCGGGATGGGCGGAGCGCAGCCCCTGGCCGGGCGCATGGCCGGGGCAGCGATCCTCTGCATCGACATCGACGAGGAGCGGGCCCGCAAGCGGCAGGCGATCGGCTATCTCGAAGAGATCGCGCCGGACCTCGATACGGCGCTGGAGAGGATTGCAGAGGCGGTGCGCGACAAGCGCGCGACCTCTATCGGCCTTGTCGGCAATGCGGCCGAAATCTATCCCGAGATCGTGCGCCGCGGCATCGTGCCCGACATCGTCACCGACCAGACGTCGGCGCATGACCTTGTCTATGGCTATGTGCCCAAGGGCATGTCGCTGGAGGAGGTGCGGCGGCTGCGGATCGAGGGTTCGGCGCAGCTGATGGCGGCCAGCCGGGCATCCATCGTCGATCATGTCCGGGCCATGCTCGCCTTCCAAGCCGCCGGCGCCGAAGTGTTCGATAACGGCAACCTGATCCGCACCCAGGCCAAGGCAGGCGGGGTCGAGAATGCCTTCGACATCAAGATATTCACCGAAGCCTATCTGCGGCCGCTCTTTGCCCGTGCCATCGGGCCATTCCGCTGGATGGCGCTGAGTGGGGATCCAAATGACATCCGCAAGATCGATGACAAGCTGCTCGAATTGTTCCCCGACAACCAGATCGTTACCAACTGGATCGCCCTGGCGCGGGAGCACATTCCCTTCGAAGGCCTGCCGGCGCGGATCGCCTGGCTGGGCCATGGTGAGCGCACCAAGCTGGCACTGGCAGTCAACGACATGGTGGCGGATGGGACCCTGGCCGGCCCGGTGGCCTTCAGCCGCGATCACCTCGATGCCGGGGCCATGGCGCACCCCAATATCATGACCGAGAACATGAGGGACGGTTCGGACGCCATTGCCGACTGGCCGCTGCTCGACGCCATGCTTCTGTGCTCGTCCATGGCCGATCTGGTGGTCGTTCATTCCGGCGGTGGTGGCTATGCCGGCTACATGACCTCGGCCGGTGTGACGGTGGTCGCCGACGGCACCGAGGCGGGGGCGGAACGGCTGGGGCATGCGCTGACCAACGACACGGCGCTCGGCGTGATGCGCTATGCCGATGCGGGCTACGAGGCCAGCCACGAAGAGATTGCAGCCAAGGGCATCGGCTACATCCCTGTCGGATAAACGGTTCTTGATCGGCTCCGGGGCAACGCCTGCGCCTTGACGCGGTTTTGCCTCCAGCAACCATGGAGGCCGTCATGATCCGTATCACCCACCTGCTGACCGGGACGCTGCTGAGCACCGCTCTTCTGGCTACGCCAACGCTTGGACAGACTTCGAGCCAGCCAGCCGAGACCGAGGCGCCGAACGCACCGGACCAGCAGCCAGCCTTTAAGGGGCAGACCCGCGCGCCGACGCCGGATGAAGCGACGGCCGTGATGACGGAGGTGGTTGCCGAGGACCTGCCGCAGCTCTGGGCCATGGAATTCCTGCCCGACGGGCGCATGCTGGTGACGGCCAAGAGCGGCGCCATGCATATCGTCGCCGAGGACGGCACGGCCGGGCCCGAGATCACCGGCGTGCCGGAAGTAGATGATGACGGGCAGGGTGGCCTGCTCGATGTGGCACTGGCGCCCGACTACGAGACGAGCGGAACGGTCTTTTTCTCCTTCTCCGAACCGCGGGACGGTGGCAACGGCACCTCGGTCGCCTCGGCACGGCTGGTGCCGGACGAGGCGGGCGGTGGCGCGCTGGAAGATGTCACCGTGATCTTCCGCCAGACGCCCACCTATGATGGCGACAAGCATTTCGGTTCGCGGCTGGTCTTCGGACCTGCGGGTGAGCTCTATGTAACGGTGGGCGAGCGCTCCGACGTGGAGACGCGACAGCAGGCGCAGGATATCGGCAGCGGCCTGGGCAAGGTGTTCCGCATCGACGCTTCCGGCGCCGCCCTGCCGGACAATCCCTTTGTGGACGAGGCGAACGCCTTGCCCGAGATCTGGAGCCTGGGTCATCGCAACATGCAATCGGCTGCGCTGGATGGTGAAGGACGGCTCTGGACGGTGGAACATGGTCCCAAGGGTGGCGATGAGCTGAACCGGCCGGAGGCGGGAAAGAACTATGGTTGGCCCGAAGTGACCTATGGCATCGACTATAGCGGCGACCCGATCGGCGAAGGCATCACGCAAAAGGCCGAGACCGAGCAGCCAATCTACTACTGGGATCCGGTGATCGCCCCGTCAGGCATGGCCTTCTACGATGGCGATGCCATCCCGGCCTGGAACGGCGCCTTCCTTGTGGGCGGGCTCGTCAGCCAAGGGCTAGTCGTCGTGCATGTCGAGGGCGATAAGGTGGTGACCGAAGAGCGCGTGCCGCTCGAAGCGCGGGTACGCGACGTCAAGGTAGGACCCGACGGTGCCGTCTATGCCGTGACCGAGAACCCGGAGGCCGGGACGTCACAGATCGTGCGGGTGAGCGGCGCCTAGCGCTTCGCCACGGACTCCGTGCGCCAGCTATATTGCGGCGCGTAGCCAAGCATGCGCTTAGCCTTCTCAATCGAAAGCAGCGTCCCGTTGGTGGTAACGTTGCCCTTGGTCGGAACGGCGGGGAAGACCTCGGCCAGGAGCGACATGTTGGAGCGGCTCATCACCGTATCAGCATTGGCGATGATGAAGGCTTCGAAGCCCTTGAACTCGGCCTGGATGGCGCGCCGCACCGCCTGCGCGCCATCCCGCGCGTCGATATAGCCCCAGAGGTTCCATTTGCGGCCTTGCGGATCGGCGTCGAAGCGCGGGAAGGCGGCATAGTCTTCCGGGTACATGACGTTGGAGAAGCGCAGGCCGACCATGCGCAGTTCCGGATCCCAGCGGCAGAACTGCACTGCCATGGTTTCGTCCAACAGCTTGCCCAGGGAATAGGCGGATTCTGGACGGGGATAGTATTCCTCGTCTACCGGCGCATAGGGCGGCGGGGTGTCGAAGGGAAGTCCGAGCACGGTTTCGCTGGAGGCGAAAACGACGTTCTTGATGCCTGCAAGGCGGGACGCTTCGAACACGTTGTAGCTGGAGGGGACATTGTTGGCGAAGGTCTTGCTGTTGGCGGCAAGGCCCGGCGCGGGAATGGCGGCCAGGTGCACCACCGCCTCGAAGGGACCAGGACGTTCATCGACACCGCCAAGAATGGCTGCGGCGACCTCCCCGAAATTGGTGAGGTCGACGCGAACGCTGGGGCAGACGGGTTCGGGCAGGGGCTGCTGATCGAGGTTGAGCACCTTGTAACCATGCGCCACGAGGTCCCGCAGCACCGCCATGCCGAGTTTGCCGCTGCCCCCGGTCACCAGAACTTTGCGCATTGCCGATCTCCCTTTTCATTCAGTGTGGCACGCCGCGGGGCAAAGATGAACAGTGCCTGAACGACGATTTCAGTCACAGTTCAAACGCTTGCGAGCAGATTGGAGGAAAGCAGACGAACATCCTGGGATAGATGATGAAGAAAAACCACGAACAGCTCCTGATCGCCACCTTGTGCGGCATGGTCATTGCAGCGGCCGCTGGCTTTGCCGTGCAGCCGGCCATGGCAGGGGGCTACAATGTGGATCAGCTGGCGCAGGTGAGCGGCGTCGCCCAGTGGGACGAACTCAACGTCCGCAAGTGGCCGGCTGCCTATTCCCGCAAGGTCGGCGCCTTCGAGCCGGGCAGCCATGTCTGGGTCGAGCGCTGCATTGAGGCCAAGGCGGGTGCGGACTGGTGCCTGGTGGATGCCAACGACACCCGCGGCTGGGTCAACTCGCGCTACCTGACCCCGGTCGAAGGCACCGATATCTGACCGGGCGGTTGACTTTTCCCGGTCTGCGCTGTTCGTGAGCGCAGACGAGGGAGACTGCCATGGACGCCAACCCCATTCTTGCCGAGACCGTGCGCGGCAACTGGGTCGAGAACCGCCATCGCGGCGCCTATGTTGTGGTGGATGCCGACGGCAGGATCATCGCCTCGGCAGGCGACATCGAGCGGCCGATCTTTCCGCGCTCCGCCATCAAGTCCATGCAGGCGCTGCCCATTTTTGCGCGCGAGGCGGAAGGCCGGTTTCATCACACGGACGAGGAACTGGCGCTGGCCTGTGCGAGCCACCACGGCGAAGCGGCGCATGTCGCGACGGCCGAGGGCCTACTCACGCGCATCGGTCTCTCCGCCGCCGATCTTGAATGCGGGGCGCATGCGCCAACCAATGCTGCGGCGCGCGAGGCCCTGCGCTCGGCCGGCGCCGAGCCCAGTTCGCTTCACAACAATTGTTCGGGCAAGCATTCGGGCATGTTAAGCGTCGCGCTTGCAATGGGTGTGCCCACCGCGAGTTATGTAGGCCGCGAGCATGCGGTGCAGAAGGCGGTGCGCGAGGCGGTGGAAGCGGTGATTGGCGAAAGCCTTTCGGAAGACCGTTGCGGCACCGATGGCTGTTCGATCCCGACCTTTGCAGCGCCTCTCCGGGCTTTTGCCCTCGGCTTTGCCCGCATGGCCACCGGCAAGGGCCTTTCCCCCGACCTGGGGGCAGCGGCACGGCGCCTGTTCGACGCGGCGACGCGCCATCCGCATCTGGTGGCCGGGACCGGCCACCCCGACACGCTGCTGATGAGGGCGTTCGGGGGGCGGCTGATGCAGAAGGTGGGGGCCGAGGGCGTGCAGTGCGGCGCCATCCGCGACAAGGGCTGGGGCTATGCGCTCAAATGCGACGACGGCAATATTGCCGCCTCGCAGGCCATGCTTGCCGGCATGCTGCTGAAGCTAGCCGACTCCGACACCACCCAGCGGCAGGCGCTCAAAGCGCTGGCGCACCAGCCGATCAAGAGCGTACGCGGCGCTGTTGTGGGAGAGTTGCGCGCCGTCTGACGGGCAAGCAAATGCCGAGTTGTCCGGCGGGGAAACGGGCGGCTATAAGGGCGTGACGCAAGGGTAACGGTGGCTATGCTCCTCGACGACAAGATTTTCCTCGGCACCAGCACCCAGCCCGAATATCTGGCGCTCCGCTATGGCAACCGGCATGGTCTGGTGACCGGTGCGACGGGCACGGGAAAGACGGTCACGCTGCAGGTGCTGGCGGAGGGGTTCTCCGCGGCAGGCGTGCCGGTCTTTGCCGCGGACATCAAGGGTGATCTCAGCGGCATTGCCAAGCAGGGCAAGGCGCAGGTCTGGCAGACCCAGCGGGCAGCCGAGATCGGCTTTGACGACTACCGTGACGCTGTGTTCCCGGTGATGTTCTGGGATCTCTTCGGGCGGCAGGGGCACCCGATCCGTGCGACCATCTCGGAGATGGGGCCACTGCTGCTGAGCCGCTTGCTGGAGCTCAACGACACGCAGGAGGGCGTGCTCAACATCGCCTTCAAACTGGCAGATGACGAGAGCATGCTGCTGCTCGACCTCAAGGATCTCCGGGCATTGTTGGTGGACATCCAGGAGCGCAGCAAGGAGATCTCCAGCCGCTACGGCAATGTCTCCGCGGCCTCGATCGGCGCGATCCAGCGGGCGCTGTTGGTGCTGGAGCAGCAGGGCGGCGAGAACTTCTTCGGCGAACGGGCGCTCGACATTGCCGACCTGATGCGCACGGACCGCGACGGGCGTGGCTTCATCTCGATCTTGGCAGCCGACGAGTTGATGCGCTCGCCGCGCCTCTATGCGACCTTTCTCCTCTGGATGCTGAGCGAGTTGTTCGAGGAACTGCCCGAAGTGGGCGATCTCGACCGCCCCAAGCTGGTGTTCTTTTTCGACGAAGCGCATCTGTTGTTCGACGATGCGCCCAAGGCACTGATCGACAAGGTCGAACAGGTCGTGCGGCTGGTCCGCTCCAAGGGCGTCGGCGTCTATTTCGTGACGCAAAACCCGCTCGACATTCCGGAGACCGTCCTCGCGCAACTGGGCAATCGCGTGCAGCATGCGCTGCGTGCCTATACGCCGCGCGAGCAGAAGGCGGTTCGCGTCGCGGCCGAGACGTTCCGCCCGAACCCGGCCTTCTCGACCGAAGAAGCGATCACCCAGCTGGGTATCGGCGAGGCGTTGGTCTCGGTACTGGAAGACAAGGGTGTCCCCTCGATGGTCGCGCGCACGCTGATACGCCCGCCTTCGGCGCAGGTCGGACCGCTGCTGCCCGAGGATCGCCGCGCCGTGATGAGCGCGTCACCGGTTGGCGGGCTCTATGACCAGACCGTGGACCGCGAGTCCGCATTCGAAGTGCTGAGCCGCAAGGCGCGTGACCGGCAATTGGCCGAGGAGCGCCAGCGGCAGGACGACGAACTCCGAAAGACCGAGCGGAGCTACCAGGACGAGCGGCCGCGCCGCAGTTCCAGCAGGCAAACGCCGGCGGAAGCGGCAATGAATTCGCTGGCGCGCACTGTCGCCAACCGGCTGGGAAGTGCCCTTGTGCGTGGCATTCTCGGCAGCCTCAAACGCGGACGGTAGAACATGGTCGCTCCGGGCAACGCCCCCATTATTGCCGTCTTCGCTTCGGATCGTGGCCCCGGCGATCCGGAACGGGCTTCGATGATGAGCCAGACGGGGACCTATTTCGCCAGGCGCGGGGCTCGGATCATCTGCCTTGCCGAGAATGGCATCATTCCGGTGCCGCTGATTACCGCGACGCGCGCCGCGGGCGGGCATGTCGAGATCATCGCCGATCCTAGTATCGTTTTGCCGCCAGCGCTGGCTGGCGTGGCGATGGAGGTGATCGAGCCGCGGGAAGAACGCATCGTGCGGCTGGCGCAGCTGGCAAAGGCCTATGTGGCGCTTCCAGGCTCGCTGGCTTCCGCTTCGGCGCTGTTTGCCACCTGGTCGGCAGCCAAGCTGCAGGGCGGCACACCGCCCGTGGTCATGCTCAACCGCCATCGGGCGTTCGAAGTGGTAAGGGGCTATGCAGCCGATGTGCTCGCGCCCGGCCTTGCTGGGCACGAACGAGCCGTGCAGTTCGCCGATACGATCGAGGACTTGTGGGCACGTTTGAGTCGGCTCATGGCCGAAGCGCGCTGATTTCTAGCCTTCCAGCCCTGGATGGCTGGGTTTGCGCCGGTCCGGGAACAGCGGGATGACGTTGTCGGTGTTGCGGCGCGCTTGGACCGGCTGCGGAGTGGGCATTGCAATACGGTTGCGCCGCTCGGGTCCACGGTAGCTGCCGAAGGCGCCGACCACGGTGCGGCCGCGCAGGCGTGCCTGGATGCGCTGCAGCAGGTGGCGGGGCGACATCGGCTTGATAATGACCTCGTCGATGCCGGCGCTGATCGCCTGGTGGCGCATGGGCGGAGTGATGGTGCGCGTGAGGGCAATCACCGGCACGTCCTGGCTGATCAGGCTGCCGTTCAGGCGGATTCCTTCAACCATTTCATAGGCTGGACGGCCTTCGCGGTCGAAGTCGCAGACCAGCATGTCGACGGGTGCGATGCGCATATAGGCAATGAGATCGATCTCGCTGTCGAACTGGCGCACCTTGAGGTGCGAGTCGCCGGCCACCACCATCGCCAGGAGCGACGACAGAGCAGGATTGGCCGCAATGATGGCGACGACCTTGGCAGATGCGGACAACGAGACCCCCAAACGTTAACAAAGTGTTACCATGTTCGATTGGCCGGTTGAAGCGCTGCTCTGGGGAAATAGCTAACGAGCTTTGGAAAACGAAACTCGCCGCGCGGGGAGCACGGCGGGCTGGCGATGTCGCAATGAGCGAGCGGAGGGTCAGGCCGCGTCGAACGAGCCTTCGATGCCGACCGCATGAAGGGCGAAGGCGTAGCACATGGCCGTTTCCTTGAGGCGGTCGAACCGCCCGGATGCGCCGCCATGACCGGCACCCATATTGGTCTTGAGAAAGAGCGGGGCTGACCCTGTCTTGGTGGCGCGAAGCTTGGCCACCCACTTGGCCGGCTCCCAATAGGTGACGCGCGGATCGGTCAGCCCGGCCAGGGCAAAGATCGGCGGGTAGTCCTGCGCGGCGACCTGCTCATAGGGTGCGTAGCTGGCGATGCGCCTATAGTCCTCCGGCGAGGCGAGGGGATTGCCCCATTCGGGCCATTCGGGCGGGGTGAGCGGGAGCGTGTCGTCGAGCATGGTGTTGAGCACGTCGACGAAGGGCACCTGCGCCAGGATGCCGGCCCATAGGTCGGGACGCATATTGGCGATAGCGCCCATCAGCATGCCGCCGGCCGAACCCCCCTGCGCCACGATGCGGCCCTTGGCGGTGTAGCCTTGCTCGATCAGCATCTCCGCCGCGGCGATGAAATCGGTGAAGGTGTTGGTCTTGTGCTCGCGCCGGCCTTCGACATACCAGCGATAGCCCTTTTCCATGCCGCCGCGGATATGGGCCGTCGCATAGACGAAGCCGCGATCCACCAGGGAAAGCGCCGAGATCGAGAAGGCAGCCGGCATGGACATGCCATAGGCGCCATAGCCGTAAAGGAGGGCAGGGGCCGAGCCGTCGAGCTGGATTCCCTTGCGGTAGAGCACCGTCACCGGAACCTGCTGCCCGTCGGGCGCGGTGGCAAAGAGGCGGCGCGTCTCGTAGTCGTCCGGGTTATGGCCGGAGGGCACTTCCTGCTCCTTGAGCAGGGTGCGGGTGCCGGTTTCGAGGTCCACGTCATAGGTGCGGGATGGAGTCGTGGGCGAGGAATAGGTGAGGCGGAACACGGAGGTGTCGAACTCGTAGCCCACCGAGATGCCCAACGAATAGGCTTCTTCCTCGAACCGGACGGTTTCCTCGGTGCCGTTGCGCAGATCACGCACGACGATGCGCGGCAGGCCTTCGTGCCGCTCGAGGCGAAGCAGGTGGTTCTTGATGACAATGGTGTCGAGGATCAACACGCCCTGCTGGTGCGGGACGAGGTCGGTCCAGTTGTCCATGCCCGGACGGTCGACCGGTGCGGTCACCACCCTGAAGTCCTCGGCGCCGCCCGCATTGGTGCGGATGTAAAGGAGGCCGTCGCGTTCATCAATGTCGTATTCGATATCGGTGACCCGCGGCGCCACGATGCGCGGCTCGCCACCCCGTTCAGCGTCGATCAGCCAGCATTCCGAGGTCTGGTGATCGTGCGCGTCGATGACGATGAACTTGTCGGACAGCGTGCGGCCGACGCCGACGAAGAAGCCCGGGTCCTTTTCCTCGAAGATGATGGGGTCATCAGCCTGGTCGGTGCCGATCGTGTGGAGCCGGACCCGATAGGGACGGTGGTTGTCGTCGTATTCGGTGTAATAAAGGGCGGTGCTGTCATTGCTCCAGACATAGGAGCCGGCAGTGTCGCGGATGATCTCGGAACTGTCCTTGCCGGTATCGAGGTCGCGGATCACCAAGTCGTAATATTCCGAGCCGGCGCGGTCGGCGGCCCAGGCGAGATAGCGGTGGGAGCGATCATGTTCGGCACCGGCGAAGCCGAAATAACCGTCGCCGGCTTCCACGTTGCAGTCGAGCAGCACCGCTTCGGCGCCGCCATCGCGGGGGGTGCGCACGATCTGGGGATATTGCTTGCCCTCGAGCATGCGTGAATTATAGGCGAAGGGGCCATCCGGGGAGGGAATGCCGCTGTCGTCTTCCTTGATGCGGCCGCGGATCTCCTTGTAGATCCGCTCCTGCAGCGCCTCGGTCGGCTTGCCGAACTCCGTTTCGAAATAGCTGTTCTCGGCGTCGAGATAGGCGCGGATTTCCTCGTCCAGAGCTTCCGGCTTCTGCATCACCTCCTGCCAGTTTTCCGCCCGCAGCCAGTGGTAGGGATCGTCGCGCTCCACATTGTGGAAGGTTGCGGAATGTGGCTTGCGCGGAGCGCGGGGCGGAGAAGTCTTGGTCATGAGGGGATCCAGGTCGGCGGGACCCCAGACATAGGCGGGGCCTGGCCGCTTTGGAAGGGCATGTCGTCGCGGACCCGTGCAGAAGGCCGGTTTAGGCTTGTCCAGAGAGGTCTAATCGTTAAGGTCTGCCAAAACCCGGCGGCAGAGTCGGGGAGAAGGGAGCGTGGTTTGGGGCTTGATCTGGAAGCAGGCATTGCGCTGGTGGCGCTCCTGCCGTTTGTCGCCGCCATCCTGGCGCCGACGATTCAGCGCTTCACGCGGCCCTTTGCCGGCTGGATCCTGGCGCTGGTTCCCGGTGCGATCTTCCTGTTCCTGCTGCGCCTGGTGGAGCCGGTGCTTGCCAATGGCTCAGTTTCCGCCCGCATCGGCTGGATACCGGCCTATGACCTCGATCTCTCCTTCTACGTAGACGGCCTGAGCCTGGTCTTCGCGCTGACGATTTCGGGCGTGGGCGCGCTGGTCGTGCTCTATGCCGGAGCCTATCTCAAGGGCCATCAGCACCTGGGGCGTTTCTTCGCGTTTCTCCTTGCCTTCATGGGCGCCATGCTCGGGCTGGTGCTGGCCGACAACATGCTGGCGCTGTTCATGTTCTGGGAGCTGACCTCGATCAGCTCCTTTCTCCTGATCGGCTTCGACCACGAGCGGCAGGCGGCGCGGCGCGGCGCCATCCAGGCGCTGGTCATCACCAATATTGGCGGCATGGCGCTTCTGGCCGGAGTCGTGCTCGTCCATCAGGCAACGGGTGTCTGGGACCTGAGCGCCCTGGGCGACGAGTTGCGCGGGACACAGCTCTATGGTTGGGCGCTGGCGGCGTTCCTCCTCGCGGCATTCACCAAATCGGCACAGCTACCGTTCCACTTGTGGCTTCCCAACGCCATGGAAGCGCCGACACCCGTCTCGGCCTTCCTCCACTCAGCCACCATGGTTCAAGCGGGCGTCTACCTCCTGGCGCGGGTTACTCCATGGCTGGGCGGAACGCCGAGCTGGTCGACGGTGCTGGTGCTGTTCGGCGGCGCCACGCTAATCTGGGGCGGCATGGGTGCGCTGCGCCAGACCGACCTCAAGCAGATGCTGGCGCAAACAACGATCGCCTCGCTTGGGCTGTCGGTGCTGCTGCTGGGGCTCGGCACGACATATGCGGTGGCGGGCGCAGTGCTCTACTTCGTGGCGCACGCGCTCTACAAGGCGGCCCTGTTCATGGCCGTAGGCGCGGTGGACCACGAGGCAGGCACGCGCGACATTACGGTGCTGGGCGGGCTGGCCGACAAGATGCCGGTTACCTTCATCGGTGCCGCCATGGCGGCGCTGGCCATGATCGGCCTGCCATTGACGCTGGGCTATTTCGCCAAGGAGGAGATGTATCTCGGGCTCCTCCACTGGGACTGGCGCGACGTGGCCGTGCTGGTTGTTCTTGTGGTCGGCAATGCCATTTTGGCCGGTATCGCCATGATCGTCATGGTTCGCCCGTTCCTCGGACCGATCGTGCCGTTGCCCAAGACCGTGCACGAGGCGCCGATCGCCATGCTGGCCGGTCCGATTCTCCTCGGTGCTGCCGGGATCGTCGCGGGCGTGATGCCGGACTGGCTCGGGCAAACGGTGCTTGAGCCCGGAGCGTCGGCAATTCTGGAAGCCGAGGTGGAAAGCCATCTGTCCTTTGCCATCAATCCAGCCAGCGCGCTGATCTGGCTTTCGCTGGCGACCTGGGCGCTGGGCCTTGTCATCTACCGGCAGCACAACATGCTGCGGACGGTGCTGCGGCGCTTCGCCAACTGGCTGGACTGGAATGCCGACAAGGTGTTCGACGCGGTGATGTTCGGCCTGATCCGCTTCGCGGCAGCGGTGACGCGACTGCTGCATCACGGCAAGCTGGAGGTCTACCTCGTTACTGCCTTTGCCGCGCTCGCGCTGGCCCTGGTCATGCCCATGGTGCTGCTCGGCGGCTATGCGGTGCTGCAGCCGACGGCTGAGCTCGGCGACTGGTCGGCCAAGCTGCGATGGCCCGACATGACGCTCTATGAGTGGGGCGTTATCGTCCTGGCGCTGGTGGGCCTGGGGGCGGTGCTGGCGGCGCCGACGCGGCTGATCGCGGTAGTGGCGCTGGGCATCCAGGGTTCGGCGGTGGCCCTGATCTTCCTCCTGTTCGGGGCGCCTGACCTGGCCTTCACCCAGTTCATGGTTGAAATCCTGTCGGTCGTCATCCTCGCGCTCGTGATGACGCGGTTGCGGCTCGACGAGCGCGATCACCGCGAGCTCGAGGACCTGGCGCGGGACGGAACGCTTGCGCTGGTCTGCGGCACGGCCGTCAGCCTCCTGCTCATGGTCGTGGTTTCCGGCGAGCTCAATACGCGCCTGTCGGATTTCTTTACCGCCACCAGCGTGCCGATCGCCCATGGCGCCAATATCGTGAACGTCATCCTCGTCGACTACCGCGGCTTCGATACACTGGGCGAGATTTCCGTGGTGCTTGGCGCCGGGATCGCCATCATGGCCCTCCTGCGCCGCAAGCCGCGGCCGCTCCCGGAAGCTGCAGCGCCACTCCAGGCACCGGAGGAAGTGTCATGAACACCATTATCTTCCGCACCATGGCGCCGCTGATCGTGGCCACTATGCTGCTCTTTGCCGTCTATATCTGCCTCCGCGGTCACAACGAGCCGGGCGGCGGCTTTATAGGCGGGCTGATCGCGGCTTCCGCCATCGCTGTGCTCGGCATGGCCAACGGGGCACAGGTGACGCGACGCGCACTGCGCGCCGATCCGCTCGCCATAGCGGCCTTCGGCGTGCTGATGGCCGGATTTTCGGGCGTGGCCTCGCTCTTCACCGAGTCCCCCTTCATGACCAGCATCTGGCTCTATCTCGAACTGGGAGAGACCACGGTGCCGCTCTCGACGCCGCTGGTCTTCGATCTGGGCGTGTTCCTTGTCGTCTTGGGGACGGTTTCGGCTATTGCCCTCGGGCTTGAGAGCCGCGGAGGGGCGGACTGATGGACTATGTGTCGGCAGCCCTGGTCGGGTGTTTCTTTGCGGCGGGCGTTTATCTGTTGCTGTCGCGCTCGGTGATCCGCATGCTCCTAGGCCTCGTCGTCTTCGGCAACGGCGTCAATCTCCTGATCTTCACTGCCGGGCGACTGACCGAGGGTGCAGCGCCCATCGTGCCGCCGGACCTGGAGCAGCCGGCCGGCGTGATCGCCAATCCCCTGCCGCAGGCGCTGATCCTTACGGCCATCGTGATCGGCTTCGCCATGTTCAGCTTTTTGCTGGTTCTGGCCTTCCGTGCCTATCAAAGCCTTGATGCCGACAATACCGACACGATGCGCGTGGCCGAACCGGTCGGCGAACCCACCCCCCCCTTGAGCTACTGACATGGAGGAATTGGTGCTTCCTCCGGCCATGATCGAGACGACGACGGCTGCGGCCGACTGGGTGCTGGTGCTGCCCCTGGTGCTGTGCCTCATGGGCGCGGCGCTGACGGTGATGTTCCGCAAGGTCGGGCGGCTGGGTTTCCTTGCCGCCGTGCTGGTGGTGGCTGCGGTCATTGCCGCCGAAATTGCGCTGCTGCTGCGGGTCTTTGCCGACGGCCCGCTCAGCATGACCATGGGCAAGTGGCTGCCCCCGTTTGGCATCAGCTTTACCGCCGATCTCCTGGGCGCCGCGCTGGCGCTGGCGGCTGCGACGGTCACGCTGGTGGTGCTAATCTTTGCCGAGGGCGAGCGTAAGCAGGGCGGCGCGGACAATTTCCACGCCATGGCCTTGCTCTTGTTGGCGGGCGTGACGGGCTCGTTCCTCACCGGGGATCTCTTCAACCTTTATGTCTGGTTCGAGGTGATGCTGATCGCCTCCTTTGGGCTTCTGGTGATCGGCGGCGGGCCGCTGCAGCTAGATGGCGCCGTCAAATACGGCTTCCTCAATTTCCTTGCGACCAGCTTCTTTCTTGCCTCGCTCGGCCTGATCTATGGCCTGACGGGCACGCTCAACATGTCGGACTTGCTGCGTGTGGCGCCTTCGGCCCCACCCGCTGCCATGGCAGGCGTTGCAGCGCTGTTGCTGGTGGCCTTCGGCATGAAGGCGGCAGCCTTTCCGCTCAACGGCTGGCTGCCGGCCTCCTATCATACGCCGCCGGCGGCCATTTCGGCCCTGCTCGGTGGACTGCTGACCAAGGTGGGAGCCTATGCGCTCCTGCGCGCGCTGGTGGTCATTCTGCCGGGCAGCCGGGAACTGCTCGAGCCGGTGCTGATCGCCGCTGCGGTCGCGACACTGCTGGTGGCGCCGCTGGGTGCCATTGCCGAGACCAATCTGCGCCGTGCCATCGGCTTCCTGCTGATCGGCGGCGTCGGTTCCATCCTTGTGGGCATTGCCGTGCCGTCCCTGGCCGGCATCAACGGCGCGTCGCTCTATATCTTCCACGCCATCCTGACCATGGCGGCGCTCTACCTCGTCGCCGGCCTGGTGGAGCGCGCGACGGGCGCCAGCGACACGCGGCAAATGGGCGGCCTTTATGCAAGCAATGGTGCGCTCTCGATCCTCTTTATCGTGCTGATCCTGGCAACAGCCGGGGTGCCGCCCTTTCTGGGCTTCTGGCCCAAATTGCTGTTGCTCGAAGCGGCACTGGAGGAGGGCGGCTGGACCGGCGCACTGTTGACCGGCGCCATTCTAGCCAATGCCGTGCTGACCCTGATCGCCGGCTCGCGCCTTTGGGCGCACATCTTCTGGCGCCCGGCGCCGGTGCCGGTGGAGGTGGTCCGGAGCCGAACCGCGGACTGGATGGGCTACGGCGCGGCCGGGATCCTGGTGGTGCTGGTCGGGGCGGCCGGACTCTGGCCTAACGGGCTGTTCGAGGCGCTGGCCGTGGCCGGGCCGGATCTGCTCGACCCCAGCCGCTATGTGGACGCGACGGGCCTGGCAGGAGCGACACCATGAATATGGTCATGATCATGCTGGTGCTGGCGCTGCTCTGGGCGGTGATGACCGGCAATTTCAGCGGGCTGAACCTGCTGTTCGGCGCCGTGATCGGGGCCGGCGCCATGCTGCTGCTGCGCGGCCGCGGCCAGCCGCGTGCGCTGCGGAGGATCGGGCAGGTTGTGCTGCTCACGCTGCTTTTCCTGCGCGAGCTGATGCTGAGCGCGGTGCGGGTGGCGCGGGTGGTGCTCAGCCCCAACCTTCGGGCCCAAATCGCGCCGCAGGTGGTGGCTTTTCCGCTGAGCGTGAAGACAGATGCGGAGATCACCCTGCTTGCCAACCTGATCACCCTGACGCCGGGAACCTTGAGCATCGATGTCAGCGAGGACCGCTCGACCTTGTTTGTCCATGCGCTCGACGCGAGCTCGCCCCAGGCGGTGATCGCCGACATTGCCACGGGCTTTGAAGCCCGCATCAGGGAGCTCAGCCTATGACCCCCGCGGATGCCCTGTCGCTGGCCACCCTGGTTGCCCTGGTCGTGCTCGGTGCGGCCATGCTCCTGTCGACCCTACGCATCATCGTGGGGCCGACTTTGGCGGACCGGGTGCTGGCGCTCGACCTCCTGACCATCCTCGCCATGGGCTTTGTGGTGGCGATGGCCTTGCGCACGGGCTTTTTGCTGTACCTCGATATCGCGCTGGCCCTGGCACTGCTGGGCTTCCTGGCGACGATCGCACTGGCTCGCTACATCTTTTCGCGCCGGTTGATGCAAGAGGAGCGACAGCGATGATCGCCGATCTAGCCGTTTATGCCGGTTCGCTGATCCTGGTGCTGGGCGCCTGCTTCTCGCTGGTGGCAGCCATCGGCGTCTGGCGCTTGCCCGATCTCTATACGCGCATGCATGCCGCTTCTAAGGCCGGAGCGGTCGGGGGCGGGCTGGTTTTGCTCGCGGCGGCGATGATGTGCTTTGATGTCGGCATCTCGCTGCGTGCAATGGTGGGTATTGTTTTCCTGCTGATTACAACGCCAGTCGGCGCGCATATGCTGGCAAGAGCAAATCACCGCTTCATCGAGCAACGGGCAGACGGAGAAATCCCAAGTTCAACTAAAGGCTAAAATCTGACAGAATTTTCGCCAATGAATTGTTGCGTGGTAACATGTTAATCCAGCCGCGACGGGTTGCGGTGGACGATGAACAATCATAGGAATGCAACGTGGTCGTGCCTCCCCCTTGTCTCGACCAATAAAAACAATGGAAGGTTGAACTATGAGTGACACCGCCACCGCGGCGACCGGGTACGATCACGACCTGATCGAACTCAGCACCGAGATCGTCTCCGCCTATGTCAGTCACAACTCGGTCAGCGTTACCGATCTGCCCAAGCTGATTGCCGATGTGCATGGCGCCCTGCGCGGCCTGCAGTCCAATGAAGCGCCGGTGCAGGTCGAAGAACTCAAGCCCGCAGTCCCGGTCCGCAAGTCCGTGGCCGCCGACTACATCATCTGCCTCGAAGACGGCAAGAAGTTCAAGTCGCTCAAGCGCCACCTGCGCACGCACTACAACCTCTCGCCGGAAGAATACCGCGAGAAGTGGGGCCTGCCGGCCGACTACCCGATGGTTGCGCCCAACTATTCGGCGACGCGCTCCAAGCTCGCCAAGGACAATGGGCTCGGCCGCAAGGCCGCCTAAGCGCCCCGCACGCCACGAAACGTCGCGCTCGAACGGGCCCCGGCGATAACTAGGCTTCAAGCGGCCGCCCCTCGGGCGGCCGTTTGAATTTTGACTTATCCCCGCCCCCTGTTGCCTGTCGCAGTATCTAGGAATAAATTCCTTGATACTGACGAGGCGGCAGCATGCATCATACTCCCACACACAAGACAATCCAGCAGGCCATCCTGTGGTCGCGCCCCCACCAGGCAAGCTGCCAGAGGCTGGTCACGGTGGTTTCGCGCGCTACGGAGGTGCCGGTTTCCTTGCTGTTGCAGGCGAATCGGTCGGGCAAGGTCGCGCGGGCACGGCAGATTGCCATGTATCTCTCCCATGTGGTGCTCGGGCATAGCCTGAGCGAGGTGGGGAGAGCCTTCGGTCGAGATAGGACTACAGTCTCATACGCTTGCGCCTTGGTCGAGGACAGACGCGACGACCCGGCGTTCGACGCCGAGATCGACGCCATCGAACGCCAGCTGGAGGAGGCGGGCCTTGTTGCAGAGTGATGATGCTGTCGTCAGCCGGCTCAGCAGCAGAAGCGCGGGCGGAGAGGAGGCGTTTCTGGGGGCGCATCATCGCGCGGCCGCAGATCGGCTCGAGCGGATGATTGCGCGGGCACAACTGATGCCCCGGGTGACCATGTCCTATGATCCTGCCAGGGTTGGCGGGCGGCGCAACGCCGGCAATGGCGTGGAGACGGCGAGCGACACTGCGGCCGAAGCCCGGCAGAAGCTTAGTATCCTGGCCGGCAGGCTGCCGCGCGACTGCTGGGGCGTGCTGATCGATGTGATCGGGCTGGGCAAGGGCTTGCAGATGGTGGAGACCGAGAGGCGCTGGCCGCGGCGAAGCGCCAAGCTGGTGCTGCGCATCGGCCTGGACCAGTTGGCCAACCTGTTCGGTCTCTCACCCGAAGCGCGAGGGCGTGAATGTGGACCGCAGGAGAGCTGGCTGGAAACGCGCCTGCCGCTGATTGCCCGGCCCGAGGCTTAACCATGTCCGCGGCGGTAATATGCGCTTAGGAGGGGCCGTGGTAGAAATGCGCATGCGCAAAAAATTCTTCGCCATCCAGTATTTGCGTGGCCTGGCAGCAATGCTCGTCCTGGCCTCGCATGCGCTGCTTTACCCGCTTGTGGGTGAGCACCTGGCGTTCGGGCGGCTGGGCTGGATGGGCGTCATCCTGTTTTTTGTGATCTCGGGCTTCATCATGGTGGTGGTGACGGGGGAGAGCCGCTTCTCGGCCACAGATTTCCTGCGCCGCCGGTTCATTCGTATCGTGCCAATGTACTGGGGCGCGACGCTGATCGCCGCGGCATTGGCGCTGGCAGCACCGCAATTGTTCAAGACCACCGTCTATGACACCGGGCAACTGATCCTGTCGCTGCTGTTCATTCCCTTCTACAACCCGGTAAGCCACGGCATCCACCCGCTCTATAAGCTCGGTTGGACGCTGAACTACGAAGTGTTCTTCTACGTCTGCTTTGCCCTGCTGGCCTTCCTGAGCGCCCGGCAGCGCGTGATCTGGCTGACCATTGCTTTCACGGGTCTGGCCTTGGTTGGTCTGGTGTTCAAGCCCACAATGGCCATCGGGCAGTTCTATACGAGCTTCATGCCGCTGGCCTTCTGCGCCGGCGCGTGGATCGGGCTCGCGACGCTGGAAGGCCGGCTCCACCGCTTGCCCATGCCCCTGCTATTGGCAGTGGGGTTGCTCGGGGCGGCAGGGTTGTTCGAGGGCTTTGTCTACGATCAAGGGTTGATGGAGGACGGCGTGGCCTTTGTCGGCCTCGCGAGCTTCGCCTCGGTCCTCGTGCTGCTGGCCGTGCGGCTTGAGGAGGCCATTCCACGAATCAAGCTGCTGGAGCTGATCGGCGACGCCTCCTATTCCATCTACCTGGTCCATATCTACGAGGTCGCGATCCTGGCGGGCCTTGCCTTCCGGCTGCTCGATCCGGCAGATCTCTGGGCCGACTATTTCGTCGCGAGCGTTGCCCTGGTGGCAGGAACCGGTGCCGGCATCCTGGTGTACCGGCTGGTCGAGTTGCCGGTGCTGCGCTTGTTCAATCAGCTGTTGGGAAAGCCTCGCCGGGCAACCGCAGCGGCCTGAGGGTCAGCTCAGCGCCCGCGCTTCCGTCCGGATGCGGTTGACCATGGCGACGAGGCCATTGGAACGCTGCATGCCCAGGTGTTCGCTCAACCCAACCGTCTTGAACCATTCAATGGCATCGGTCTCGGCGATCTCGGGAGCAGGGCGGCCGGAATAAAGCGCAATCAGCACGGCCACGAGCCCCTTGGTGATGATCGCATCCGACTGGCCGCGGAACTGGAGCACCGGAACGGCGCCCGAACGGTCGACGCTCGAAACCAGCCAGACATTGGATACGCAGCCCTTTACCCGGTTCTCGTCGGTCTTTTCGGCCTCGGACATGGACGGAAGGGCCTGGCCGAGCTCGATGAGGTAGTTCAGCCGGTCTTCCCAATCGTCGAGGAAGGAGAGGTTTTCGGCGATGTCCTGAAAGACTTGGGGCGGGGTCATGGGAACTTATCTAGTCAAACCGGCCCGGCTTTACCAGCGGCGGGCAACGAGAAAAGACCGCAAGCACGGGGCAGCGTGCTTGCGGCTAGGGCCAGGCCGTGGGGCGCCGCTCGGGTAAAGCGGATCGAGCCTGGGATCTGCGAAAGGACGGCTCAGAGCGCGGCGGGGCGCTGATGCGGCACCGGGGCGATCTTGCCGGGAGCACGAGGGGCGAGGACCGTGGCAACAACAGGGGAGGGCTGCGGGGCGGCGCTGCGCAGCGCCTGGGCCACGACCACCTTGCCACCCATGCACTGAAGCGTGTCGCACTGGACGGCATCGAGCTGCTGCGCCACCACCTGACCGCCGGTGGTACGGGCGAAGTGCTGGAGCTCGGCTGCATCCGGGAAGTCGACGCCGGGCTTGATCACCATATAGGCGACGGTGAGCCAAAAGAGCGAACGAACAACTGCAAACATGACACTTCTCGTGAGTTCGACAGGGCTTCTGCCCCTCGACAGCCAAACTAGGGTCGGGCCGTTAAACCGCATTGCGGGAATTCGATAAAATTTGAAGCAAATGCTGTCGACCTGCTGCGGGAAGGTCGCAACGGCTTGTTTACGCTAACCCGAGAAAGGGAGGTCTGGGCCTCCGCGCCGGGCACCGTGTTTAAGGTCGAATTTAGCTCTTGGGACGCAGGGTGAGGGCAACAAGACCTGATCTCATTCAGGCAGGCCGCGGGGTGCGGCCAAACTCTGCGGGTGCTTCGGCAACCGCATAGCGGGCGTCGTGTTGAGAGTATTGCGTATGGGTAGCCTGTTCTCTTTCGGCGAAAGCAAAGAGACGTCCCTTGCCGTGGCCTGCACCAGCCAGCGGCCAGAAGTGCTGCGCCGCAAGACGCTGGCCAACAATTCACGCCTGCTGATTCTGCTCGCCGCCCTGGCCATGCCGGTTGCGATCTATTGCCTCGTCGTAGGCAGCGCCTTTCCCTTCGCCGTTGCCGCATTGGCGATGGGCGCCGGGACGCTGACCCTGGCATTGCACCATCGCCAGCTGTTCGACCTTGCCGCGAGCGGACAGGTCTACACCATGCTGGCCATCGGGCTGCTGCTGACCGTGACCGATCCCGCGCTCGGCGATGCGGGGCTGGCCGTTGCGGTGATGGGTCCGATCATGGCCGCGCTGCTGGGCCGCGCCGGCCTGCGCCGCCAGAGTTGGTTCATGCTGCTCGGCGTGCTGGTCGTGGCCGTTCTGGTGAGCATGCTGCCGGTGCCGCTATTCGCCGTGGCAAATGGAGTGCTGGTGTCGACGACGATCCTGGCCTTCTGCGCGGCAAGTGCCGTCGTTCTTCACACCGCTCACCGCATCAATGCGGCCTATGAGGTCTATGACAAGTCGCAGATGACGGCCTATCGTCACCTGATCGAACATGTGCAGGACGGCGTGATCCGTTTCTCGAGCGCCGGGGAAATCCTGCTTGCCTCGCGCTCGTCCGAGCAGCTCTTCGGCTGCCGCCGCTACGAGCTTTCGGCAACGAGCCTCAGCGACCGCATACATGTGCTGGACCGTCCGGCCTATCTCAGCGCCTTTGCCGAGGCCAATTGCGACGGCCGTTCGCGCACCATCGAGCTGCGCCTGCGCCAGGACGATCCCCATGGCGGCAGCAATGTGCCGCGCTTCATCTGGGTCGAGATCAGCCTTTCGCCAGTGGTGGATGGCGATCAAGGCGAGCAGCGCTTCGAGGTGGTGGCCCTGTTCCGCGACGTTACAGACCGGCGCGACAATGACTTTGCCATGGCGGAAGCCAAGCGGGCGGCCGAGGAAGCCTCCGCGGCCAAGTCGCGCTTCCTTGCCACCATCGGCCATGAATTGCGCACGCCCCTCAATGCCATTGTCGGCTTTTCGGAGATGATGACCAGCGGCATCGGCGGCGACATCTCCGACACGCATCGCGAATATGCCGGCCTTATCCACCAGAGCGGCAAGCACCTGATCGAGGTGGTCCGCATGCTGCTCGACATGTCCAAGATCGAGGCGGGCAAGTTCGAGCTGCAGACCGAGCCATTCGTCGTCCAGGACCTGATCGAGCCCTGCTTCAGCATGGTCGAACCGCTGGCTGCGACCCACAGCGTCACGTTGAGCGCAGATATTGCATCGCACCTGCCCTTGCTGGTGGGGGACGAGCGTGCCTGCCGGCAGATCCTGCTCAACCTCCTCTCCAACGCCATCAAGTTCAGCTATCCGGGCGGCAAGGTGGCCGTGAGCCTCAAGCGCCAGGGGCAGAGCATCAATCTCTCCGTGACCGACCATGGCGTGGGCATGGCACCCGAATCGCTGGAGCGCATCGGCGAACCCTTCTTCCAGGTTCAGGACGGCATTTCCCGTCGCCACGAAGGTACGGGCCTCGGCCTGTCCATCGTCAAGGGTTTGGTGGACCTCCATAACGGCACGCTGCGCGCCATGTCCGAAATTGGGGCGGGGACAACCGTGACGGTTTTGCTGCCCATAAACGGTCCGGCAATAAAGAGTGAGGAAAGTGCCGCGGTAATGCCCTTCCGCAAAGAGCCGCCCGCCGCTCAGATTCACCCATGGCAAGACGAAAAAAGAAAAGCGCAATGACGGCAAACACCTTATCGCGCCTGCCTCTGCTGGCGGGTAGTGCTGTCGCGGCCTCGTTGGGCCGCGCCGGACTTTGGACCCTGTCGCGCTATATGCGCGCGCCGCTGGCCTCCACCGGCCTCCTGGCGCTGGTCACGATGACGGCTTTCGCCGCCAGCAATGCCCTCTATTTCCAGACGGCGCGCCATCCCGCGCCGCTCTTCGCACCCGTGCCGGATGTGCCGGTTACGGTAGCAGAGCCGGCCGAGACCGCGGCTGCCGCACCGGTGCCGCAGCAGCAGGTCTCGGCTCTGCCCAGCGTGTCGCAGTACACGACGGGCAGCGTCGCAGCCTTGCCACAGGTGGCTCCCGCAGCGGCACCTGCCGCCGTCGCCGCACCCGTGCCGGATGCGCCGGTGGGTAATCGCGATGCCTTTGCCGTGCAGAAGAAGCTGACCGAACTGGGCCTGTTCAGCGGCACGGTGGACGGCTTCTATGGCCCCATGACCGCCTCGGCCATTCGTTCGTTCGAGGTCCGCAACGGCATGACGCCGACCGGTGCGCTCACGCCGGACATTGTCGATGCGATTCTCCGATCGGACGCTGCGGGCAGGGTGCCCGTTGCCCAGCAGCCTGCGCCAACTGTGCAAGCGCCGGCGCCTGTCCAGGCAGCGAGTGTCGCGCCACAGCCGCAGGCCGATGTCGTGGTGGGACGGGCGGCTCCGCTGTCGCCGGTCGACCAGGCGGTCGACACGGTCGGCAGCGCTGCAGCCACCACCATCGATTCGATTGTCGCGGCTGTCGAAGGCGGGCGTTCCACGCCGCCGAAGCCGTCTGCCAATGCGCCGGTGCCGCAGCGGCCGGTACTGGCGTCGGCTTCTCCTGCCGCCCCGGCCAACCCGCCGGTGCTGCAGGTGGCATCGCTGGAACCCATGGGCCTGCCCGCCCTGCAGGCCGCGGCACCAGCCGAGCCCCAGGCACCCGCTGCCGCCAGCAATGTCATGCCGGCCAACAATGTCCAACTGGTCAGCAGCATCCAGCGCGGCCTTGCCAGCCTCGGCTTCTACCATGGCCCGATCGACGGACATCCGGGCGATGCGACGGCCAAGGCCATCCGCGAGTTCGAGAACTTCCACAGCTACAAGGTGACCGGTCAGATCAATCCCGACCTCGTCGACCTGCTGCGCCAGGCCGGCGCCTCGGTCTAGGTGTCCCGCCTCCGCAGCGATCTGTGGTGCGGCATTTTCGTGCGGCGCCACAACGATCTTGGCCATATGTGCGTCATGGTGCGCCGGGGCGACCCCATCGCCGGCCAGGTCTTCATCGAGGTGGACCACCTCGATGGCACGCGTTCGCTCTATACGCCGGCGCCGCTTGCGGGGCGCGACGACGATGCCCGGCTGGTGTTCCAGTGCCGCTTCAAGCGGGCGGAACCGGCCAAGGTGCAGGAGCGCATCGCCCGCGAGATCGAGTTCGACCCAGACCTCTGGGTGCTCAGCCTCGACCTCAGGGGCGACGATATCGGTGTCGACGTGGTCTAGCCGGCGCGGCGGACGCCGATGCGGGCCAGGGCTTCGATGGCCTGGTCGACCACGGGGTTGTGCGCGGGCGCCAGCGTCGAGGAGGCGCGGCGGCGCGACTCCGTGAAGGGCTTGTATTCGGGCTTGTTGAGCTCAAGGAGGTTTACCTCGCCGCGCCAGGCGCTCATCAGATAGGCCATTGATTCGGGCGTGACATTGCCAAAGAGGGAGGCGAAGTCAGCCAGGGCACGCGAGCGCTCGGTGTCGTGGCTGGTGGCGTGGATCAGCACCTTGAGCCCGTCATAGGCGGTGCAGCCAAAGGCGCGCAGGATGACAAAGAGCGAAGCGCCGGTCACGTCATGGGCGATCTGGCCGCAGCGGACTTCGTCGAGGCCGGTGATCTGCGACAGGAGACGGGTGACCTCGGGGCGACGGTTCTCCGAAAAGAGCTTCATCAGCGCCTTGGTCAGCTCGGCATTGGCGACGGTGAGCTGTTCGATGGTCTTGCTGATTGGCGCCACGGGCGTCTGACGCTCGGTGAAGGCCTGGATGACCTTGAGGCGGTGATCGTCCGAGAGGTCAAAAAAGGCGGGAGCCAGGAGGGCCGCGTCGAAGTCGTCGCGGTTGGCGAGCGCTTCGGCGACCATGTGGTCCATCTGCGCCGAGCGGGCGAGGGCGCTGAGATAGGCGCCACGCGGCACGATGGCGGTGTTGGAGGCAAGCGCACGGTAGACCTTGCGCGAATTCATCTGGAAGAGCTTGGCCAGGACGACGTTGGAAAGGTCGGCGCGCGCGGCCAATGTGGCGGCTGCGGGGACGTCGTAGCGGGTGATGACGTCGATCATGGTCGCTTCCGACAGGTCTGCGGCGCCGGCGAGGAAGCTGTTGAGGTCCTCGCCAATATTGTCCACCACCAGCTTCTCAAGGGCAGGGGAGAGCATTTCGGCGCGGCCGAGGATGGCGGCGCCCTTGGCGCGGGCCTGTGCGCCAGCGATGGGGAAGAGGCGGCCGGCGAGAGCCTCGAACTGTTCCATTTCGGGATGGGTGGGTTTGCCCCGGCGTGAATAGGCGTCGCAGGCTGCGATCAGCAGGGTATTCGTCCGGTCTACGCCACCTGTCTCGATCAGCAGTTGGAACGTCTCGTAGGGCTGAAAACCAAGCATTTGTCGGGAACCGTCACTTCGGAATCGCATCACATTGATGCACCGCCACTTTTGACGCCAATTCGTTAGCAGACTGTTAACCTTGACGATCTCTTAATAGGCTCATGTGCAGTGGCTGATTTGGGCGTCGCATCGCCACTGTTGTGCAACGCGAAACGCTGCCGCCAATGGGAAGGCGGAGCGACATTGGAGGCCAGCTTGGGAAAGCTCGTCATTTTAGGTCTGCAGCCCGTACCGCCGCGCGACGTCGCCCCGCAGAGGGGCAGCGCACAGATCCTGTTGTTCACCGGAGTGCGCTATGAGCGCGGGACATTGCCACCGCCAAACCGGCGCGATCCGACGCGGCCAAAGCGCAAGCGTGGCTAGACCAATCCGTGTTTTGACGGCGCTGGCGCTGACCGGCCTGCTTGCCGCCTGTTCGGCTGCGCGCCCGGTGGGAGACTTCGGCCGCGCCGCGCCGAGCTGGACCCATGATGTCGCCATGCCCGCGGCAGGGGATGCCCTGTCAGGCATGCGCGGCGAGCCGGTCTCGGATTTCAACCGCACTGACCAGGAAGAGGAGATGCACAACCGGGTCTGGCGCTTCCTCGTCGCCGCCCATGCCAAGGATTGGGTCTTCGATAGCTCAGTGGAACTGCAGCGCACCCGCATCATCCCGCCCAACAAGGACGAGCACTATACGGTCGAGCGCTACTACAGCTGGCTCAAGCGCACGAGTTACCAGTCCTCCCGCACCCGTTATGCCACCGTAGGCAGCCATATCGCCGCCGACCTCGACACGCTGCCCACGACCTTTGCCGCCATCTGTGCGGTGATCGAGGTGGACCGGCAGCGGTCAGTCGCCTATGCCGGGCTGGGGAGGGGCCTGCCGCCGGACCGTGGCGATAATCTTGCGGCCCGGAAGTACGAGAATGACGCGTTCATCGCCTGGTTCGTGCGGGCGCTGAACTACCGCTACAGCAGCTACGACTTCGCGCTGGACAACCTCCTTGTGGAAACCCCGCACGAACAGTCGCTAGCGGTGGACGAGGCGTTGCGGCGCATGTCGGGTTTCGTAAGCCGCGCCAACCGCCGAGATTTCTGCGGCGATGGGGTGCCGCACCTTTCGGGCGGCAGTGTCGTCATACCGTCACGTTACCAGCATAGTGGCGACCGGGAAGTCGTGCTGCCCAAATAGCGCGGGGGCAGGGTGAACCAGGATCGGCACGAGCGACGGTGTACGGCAGGCGAGGTGTTCCTGGTCTTCCTCAAGCTCGGCCTGACCTCGTTTGGCGGACCCATTGCCCATCTAGGCTATTTCCGCGACGAGATCGTTTCGCGTCGCCGCTGGATCGATGAAACCGGCTATGCCGACCTAGTGGCGCTCTGCCAGTTCCTGCCGGGGCCCGCTTCGAGTCAGGTGGGTTTCGCCCTCGGGCTGCATCGGGCGGGTTGGCTTGGG
The DNA here is from genome assembly GCF_036563435.1 of Devosia sp. Classification (GTDB taxonomy): domain Bacteria; phylum Pseudomonadota; class Alphaproteobacteria; order Rhizobiales; family Devosiaceae; genus Devosia. The sequence goes on along the minus strand of NZ_DATCMJ010000018.1, from coordinate 548,412 downwards.
GCGCTGGCCGCCTGGTGCGGCTTTACCCTGCCATCCGCCATCGTCCTGGTGCTGTTTGCCCTGACTGCCGCCGCGTTTAATGGGCCTCTGGCGCAAGGGGTGCTGCATGGGCTCAAGCTTGTCGCTGTTGCCGTGGTGGCGCAGGCCGTCTGGGGCATGGCGCGAACGCTGACCCCCGATCTGCAGCGCGCCGGGATCGCGCTGGTTGCCATCGTGATTGTCGTTGCGCTGGCTGGCTCGGCCGGACAGGTCCTTGCCATCGCCGTCGGAGGGCTCGCCGGGCTCTGGCTTTGCCGTGGCGCCGCGCAGAAGGTCGATGCTGCCATGATGTTTCCGGTGACAGCTCGGGCGGGGATGATCTGCCTGCTGATCTTTACCGTCTTGCTGCTGGGGCTGCCGGTGCTGGCGACGGTGAGCGGGCATGCGCTGGACCTGTTCGATGCGTTCTTCCGTGCCGGTGCGCTGGTTTTTGGTGGCGGGCATGTGGTGCTGCCGCTGCTTGACGCGGAAACGGTCACCACGGGCTGGGTCAGCAAGGATGATTTCCTGGCCGGCTATGGCGCCACGCAGGCCATGCCGGGACCGCTCTTTACCTTTGCCGCTTACCTCGGCGCCGCCGGCACGCTTGCACCCAATGACGTCCCCGGCGCTCTCATCGCGCTTGTGGCGATCTTTATGCCGGGCATGCTGCTGCTGGTGGGGGCCCTGCCGTTCTGGGACGCCCTGCGGCGTCGATCATGGGCACAGGCGGGCATGCGCGGCGCCAATGCCGCGGTGGTCGGCATTCTTGCGGCGGCATTTTTCGACCCCGTATGGCGCAGTGCCGTGCTGACGCCGCTCGATGCGGTGCTGGCGCTTGCCGGCTTTGTCGCGCTGGTGTTCGGCAAGGCTCCACCGTGGCTGATCGTGGTGGCCATGGCGCTGGTCGGAGCAGGGAGGGGCCTGCTGCAGCTTTAGTGCGGGCCGCACATGACAAGCGCGGCGTGGGAAGTTAACATTCCCCTTACAAGCAGCGCGGATGCCATGACTCACGACTTCCAGGACGACATAGACGCAGTGGGGCGGATCGACTCGGTCAGGACCATTCTCAACGTGGTCTGCCAGACGACGGGCATGGGCTTTGCTGCGGTTGCGCGCGTGACCGAAGATCGCTGGATTGCCTGCCAGGTGCGGGACGATATCGACTTCGGCCTCACACCGGGTGCAGAGCTCGAGGTGGTGACGACCATCTGCAGCGAAATCCGCGACAGCCGGAAAGGTGTGGTCATCGACCATGTCGCGGAAGATCCAGCCTTTCGCGCCCACCATACGCCGCTACAATACGGCTTCCAGAGCTATATCTCGATGCCCATCATCCGGCAGGACGGTTCGATTTTTGGCACTTTGTGCGCAATCGATCCGAAGCCGGCGAAGCTGAACAACCCCACCACGATCAACATGTTCAAGCTGTTTGCCGAGCTGATTGCCTCGCATCTCGATGCTGCTGAAAATGTCAGTTCCGCACAAGCAGGCCTGGCCAGCGAGAAGGCCATGGCCGAACTGCGCGAGCAGTTCATCGGTGTTCTGGGGCACGACTTGCGCAATCCGCTGGCGGCGATCGGTTCCGGCGCCAACATGCTGCTCAAGACGCCTCTGAATGAGAAGGCTACCCGGATCGTCACCCTGATGCAGGGTGCCGTCGTTCGGATGGAAGTGCTGATCAGCAATGTCATGGACTTTGCCAGCGGCAGGCTCGGCAGCGGCATCGAGCTCAGCCGGGCACGGGACGACCTCGGTCCGGCGCTTGACCAGGTGATCGAAGAATTGCGCTTGGCCAATCCGGAGCGTGAGATCGTCACCAAGATCGATCTGCAGAAGCCGGTTCATGCAGACCGGGCGCGGGTGGCGCAGCTCTTTTCCAATCTCCTAGCCAACGCGCTGACGCATGGAGCACGAGAGCGGCCCGTAGAAGTGGAGGCGAAGGCGCTTGACGGGCACTTCGAACTTGCCGTGGTCAACGGTGGCGAGCCCATCCCCCAGCATCTGCAAACCGAGCTGTTCCGGCCCTTCACGAGGCCAGCGGGCAGCGTGGGCCGACCAGGGCTGGGGCTTGGCCTCTATATCGCCAGCCAAATAGCCGAGGCCCATGGCGGCACGATCATGGTCAAGTCAGACGAAGCGGACACCCGCTTCATCTTCCGCATGCCCAACGACTAGGTCTGGTTGCCGCAGCTGACCGAGGCCAGCGCCTGAGCGAAGCGCTCGCGCATCACCTGGTGCGGGGGCGCTAGCCGTACGAGGATCAACAACTGGTCGCTCGCCGATTCCACGACCAGAAGGCCTTCCGCAACATCGAGCTGCTGCTGCGCGAGCAGCCGGGTCTGGGCTGCATTGAAGATGCCCAGGTCCAGCGTTTGGCCGATGCCATCGCGATTGGTGGTCGAATAGGACACGATGCCGGCCGGGTTGAAGAGGGCGATCGACCAGAAGGCATCCGGCATGGTGCCCTGCACATAGGCGGGGCCCTGATCGAGATCGACCCGGCAGAGGCCATAGATCAATTCGGGGTCGAGCCCGAGTGGGTTAGGCTCGCCGGCGCGCACCGGTGGCAGAATGGCGATGCGGTTGTCGGCCTCGATATCGTCAACCCGCGTCCAGATCGATTGTTCGGCGAGCGCCGGCAAGGTCAGGATGACGACGATGTGGATGATGCCGCCAAGGATGACGCCGCCGACCAGCCAAAGGAGAAAGCGGATCATGCGCAGTCCACCCGCGTGATGGTGGGCATGGACTCATCGCTGGAGAAGCCGGAGAACACGGCCGTGTCATAGAAGCGGAGCACAAGCTGGAAAGGCCCGCGGCCGGTCAGCTCGAGCCAGTTTCCCGGCATCAGACTGGTGCCGACATTGATGTGCAGGTCCCCTTCATTGGTGCGGGTGACACCGGAGCTGCGGATGGCGGGCGGTACATCGGGTGCGGCGACGTTGATGCCGGTTTCATCCAGTGCCACCAGGGTCCAGAAGGTTGCAAGGGGCGTGCGTCCGTCGATCCGGTAGGAGCAGTCGCGGGTAAGCGCCTGGCCGTCGCTATCGGTGGTGGCGGTGAACTGCAGGCCCTCGGCCTGGCCGAGTTCGAAAGCGGCCGTGCGGGCTAGATGGCCGCGCGTATAAGGATTAGGTGTGCTGGAGCCCACATCGGGCCAGGCATGCCAGGGCCCCACCTGCGCAACGCCGAAGATGCGCCCATCGGTCAGTGCGTAGTAGCTCAGCCCGAAACCAACAGCCAGAGCGACGGCGCTCATCATCAGCAGGTAGAAGACGAAACGCACTGGTCAGTGCCTCGGCGGAACGATGGAAGGCATGGAGGCAGGACCTGCGCGCGGAGTGGCTGGCTAGGCTATAGCAAGGGGTGCGGGTGTGCGGAAGGGTGTTCGATTGCCAAGCGTGCAGCGCGAGCCGATCTGCTGACCCTTATGGGTTTTCACAAGGTGGGTCTGGCGATCGGGATCATGTTACACTTGGTCGCGAGACGCGTGCTGCGCCAGTTGGAGGAATGAGATGGAAACTCTGATCCTGTGGCTATGGGGACCGACAGTTGCCTTGATCGTGATCCTCTTTGCCCTCTTCATCACCCGTCGCCAGAAGATGCATCCCGGCGAGTAAGGTCGCTGTAGACGCCTCACTGCTCTCCACGCGGTTCAGCTATCCCGTAAGGTCATCGAGGGTGACGTCCAAAGCCTGGGCGAGCTTTCGGACCGTCTCCACCGATCCTGATTTTCGGCCCGCCTCGATTTCGGCGATCTGGACGCGAGTGACGCCGGAGGCAGCGGCAAGCGCTGCCTGGGTAAGCCCACGGAATTCGCGATAAACGCGCAACGGACTTTCACCGTCGATGATGCGGTCGGCAAGTGGGGAAGGGATGAGTTCCTCGCGCCCCGCAGCGATGTCAGCCTTGATGCGGTGGTAGGCCTCGATATCGGCCAGGTCCTCAGCCGCCTCCAGAAGCCGCGTCAACGCCTACATTCCCAGCGATCTGGTCTGCGTCGTGATGCTTGCCTGATCAGTGTCCGCCTCGATTGCGGCGCTTTCAATGGTCGCGGCGAGGCGATCGGCGAGGTCGACGAGCTTGCGGGCGGCGGCGGGCGTGAGGCTGGGGGGGCGCTCGGCGATCTCTTCTTCCAGGGCGGGATCGGCTTCGGCCACGATCGGCGGCTCGATGGCGAAATCGACGCCGAAGACCGGCTGGATGTCGATATTGGTATGGGCATAGGCCATGAATTTCTGCCAGGCGATCGCGGGCAGGGTGCCACCGGTCAGGTTGTTAGTGGGGTGGTAGTCGTCATTGCCGAACCAGACGGCCGCGACATAGTTGCCGGTGAAGCCGCAGAACCAGGCGTCGCGATAGGATGACGTGGTGCCGGACTTGCCGACGGCGGGGACGCCCGGCACATCGGCGCGGCGGCCGGTGCCGCCGGTGACGACGCCACGCAGCATGGAATTCATGTAGGCGACGGTCTGCTCGTTGAGGATGCGTTCGCGCGGCGCCTCGGGATCGACTTCGAAGACGTTTTCGCCGCTGAGCGTAGTCATGCGGGTGATGCCATAGGCGGGCGTCTTGAGGCCGCGATTAGCGAGCACGGCATAAGACGAGGTCATGTCCAGGACCGAAACGGAGGCGACGCCCAGCGCCAGTGAGCGGGTGACGGGGTAGTCCGCCTGCAGGCCCATGCGGTGGCTGAGTGCGGCGATCGTGTCGCGGCCGGTCTTGATCGAGAGCGTGACAGGCACGGTGTTGAGAGATTGGGCAAAGGCACTGGCCAGGGTCACCGAGCCCTTGTAGCTGCGGCCGTAGTTCTGCGGGCACCAGTCGCCGATGCAGACCGGGCGGTCGGTGATGACGTCGCTGGGAGTGAGCCCGAGCTGCTCGAAGGCCTCGGCGTAAACGAAGATCTTGTAGGCCGAACCGGGCTGGCGCGTGGAGACGATGGCCCGGTTGAACTGGGACTTGCCGTAGTCGGTGCCGCCGACCATGGCGCGAATGGCGCCTTGCGTGTCGGTCACGACCATCGAGGCCTGCGTCACGTCATACTGCTCGCCCTGTTCGCGGACGGTGGAGACCACGGCCTCCTCGGCATATTTCTGCAGGGTCGTGTCGATGGTGGTGCGGACGACAAAATTGTTGGTGGCGAGCTGGCTTCTTTCGATCAGCAGCTTGGATTGCTCGAAGGCCCAGTCGAGGAAGTAGTTGGGGGAATTGGCATCCTCGGTTCGGGCGATCGGCGTGGCCGGGTGGCGGCGGGCCGCGGTGACCTGGCCCTCGGTGAGGAAGCCGGAGGCGACCATGTTGGAAAGGACGACATTAGCGCGGCCGCGGGCGGCGGCCAGGTCGATATGTGGCGCCCAGCGGCCGGGTGCCTTGTAGAGGCCTGACAGCATGGCCGCTTCCGCCAGGGACACGTCCTGGATGCGCTTGCCGAAATAGTAGTCGGCGGCCGCCACGACGCCGAAATTGCCGCCGCCCATATAGGCGCGGTCGAGATAGAGCTTGAAGATCTCGTCCTTGCTGTAGTGCCATTCCAGCCAGACGGCGAGGAAGGCCTCGACGATCTTGCGCTCGATGGTGCGCTCGGAGGAGAGGAAAAGCTGCTTGGCGAGCTGCTGGGTGATCGAGGAGCCGCCATGGAGGGAGGTCTCGCCCGAGGCATTGGTGACCAGGGCGCGCAGGGTGCCCACCACGTCGATGCCGAAATGCTCGTAGAAGCGCCGGTCCTCGGTCGCGAGGGTCGCCTTGAGCAGGTAGTCGGGCATGTCGGCCAGGGCCACCGAATCGTCAGAACGGATGCCGCGGCGGCCGATTTCGTTGCCGAAGCGGTCGAGGAACAGGACGGAATAATCTTCCGCCTTGTTGAACTCGCCCGAGGCGGTGACGTCGAAGGCCGGCATGGCCAGCGCCACCATGAGGACGCAGCCGATGGCGAGGAAGGAAAAGCCGTCGCTCAGCACTTCCACGATGCCGCGCTTGATGCCCGCCACATGGAAGATCGACATGAAATCCTGAAAGCGGGTATAGCCGCGGCCCAGGGACTGCCAGAATTCGTAGAGCGAGGAATCGAGCCAGGCGTCGGCGGCCAGCATGCCGGACGACTTCTTGCGCTTTTCTTTGGTGTAGAAGGGGTCTTGCACCAGCTATCCTCGGGCTCGGTTCACGCAGTGTTGTCCGGGCTGCGCCGTGAAGGCAACGCAATCGCTGGAATATGATTGCGCTCGGGCGCCGACAAGAGCAAACCGGCAACAGGCTTAGCGCCGCTTGGGTTAAGATGGCCTTCTGGGAAGAAAAATCGCTGGACGAGATGACCGACGCGGAGTGGGAAGCGCTCTGCGACGGCTGCGGGCGCTGCTGCCTCATCAAGCTCGAGGACGAGGATTCGGGGCTGCTGATCACCTCCGACGTGCGCTGCCAGCTGCTGGATGGCGACAGCTGCGCCTGTACCGACTATCCGGGGCGGCAGGCCAAGGTGCCTGACTGCATCAAGCTGACGCCGGCCAATGTTGGGGAGATCAAGTGGATCCCCACCACCTGCGCCTATCGGCGTCTGGCTGAGGGCAAGGGGTTGGCCTGGTGGCACCCGCTGGTATCAGGCGATCCGCAGACGGTGATCGATGTCGGCGTCTCGGCGCGGGGTCGCACCTTTGCCGAGCAGGACATTGCTCCCGACGAGTGGGAAGAGCATGCCGTGGACTGGCCGGAATGGGAGCCGCCAGAGCACCTGTGAGGCGTTTACGCTCCGTTAACCATCTTGTGGCGTCATCGCCGCAGATGTGAGCCTAGGATGGGCGATGAGCATGGCGGCGACTTCCAAAGATCAGGCGGACTTCTTCTGGACCCGGGTGCGGACGGCATTGCATGCCATGCGCCCGCTGCGGGAGCCGGGCTATGGGCAGGCGGCCATGGCACGATCCATGGGCATGCGGCCGCGACTCGGTGCCATGATCGAGCAGGAACTGGCCGAGGGCTGGGCCAAGGCTGCCGACAAGCACGTGTCGCTCAGTCTTCTCGTCATCGAGATGGACCGGGCGAGCGACTTCTTTGCCGCCTATGATGCCGAGATCGCCGCACAGGGCGTGCACGCCGTGATGCGTGCCATCACCGATTCCCTGCCGCGCGGGGGCGACAGCTGCCTGCGGCTGGGGCCGGGCGGTTTTGTCGCCGTGCTGCCGGACGTGCCGGTACTGATGGCGCGGTCTGCCGCGCTCAACATCGCCACCGCGGTGCGGAGCCTGTCGCTGCCCAACAAGGAAAGCCATGAGGGCGTGGTGACGGTAAGCCTGGGCCTTGCGGTCACCAATCCGCGCGGTGGCTACGACAAGAAGTTCTTCGAAGCGGGTGCCGAAGCGCTCAAGAAGGCGCAGCGCAAGGGCATCGGCTATCTCCATACCGTGGATCTGCGCCCCGCGCTTGACCGCAAGCGTAGGGCGCGCGACCGGGTGTTGAAAGCCGCCTAAGCAGGCAGACGAGGGGGCTCTTGCCTCCCGCTGCCCAAGCCCTTAAGAGAGCCGTCCCTCGCGCCGCCCGGCGCTTTTCCCCGATGGACGGCATGCCATGACCCTCTTTTGCGGCCTCGATTTCGGCACGTCCAATTCCACCATCGCACGGCTCGATCCAGGAGGCGTGCCGCACCTGCTCAAGCTCGAGGCCGGGCGCGAAACTATCCCCAGCGTGATCTTCTTCGGCTTCGAGGACGATATGATCCGCTTCGGCCGCGAGGCGGTGGCGGAATATGTGAGCGGGGCCGAGGGGCGGCTGATGCGCTCGCTCAAGAGCGTGCTGGGCACCTCGCTGATCGGCGACACGACCCGGGTCAAGGCGCGCAGCTATGGTTTTGTCGAAATCCTCGGCATCTTCATCGCCGAGCTCAAGCGCCGGGCGGAAGACGAGCTCGGTGGCGTCGTAGAGCAGGTGGTGTGCGGACGCCCCGTCCATTTCGTCGACGACGATGTTGCGGCCGACCGGGCGGCGCAGGAGCAGCTGGCCGGTGCCGTGCGGGCGCAGGGCTTTCGCCATGTGGAGTTCCAGTTCGAGCCGATCGCCGCGGCGCTCGACTACGAGCGGCAGGTAACGGCGGAGCGGCTGGCGCTGATCGTCGACCTGGGCGGCGGTACCTCGGACTTCTCGGTGGTGCGGGTTTCGCCCGAGCGGGCGAGGGCGGCTGACCGGAGCGGCGACATTCTCTCCACCGCCGGCGTCCATATCGGCGGCACCGATTTCGACCGGCTTCTTTCCATGGCCAAGATCATGCCCGAACTGGGGCTCGGCACCATGACGCGGGACGGCAAGCGGCACCTGCCGGTGGCGCCATACTATGACCTTTCCACCTGGCATCGCATCAACAGGCTCTACAATGCGCAGACGCTGCGCGACCTGCGCGGCACCCGCAACGAGGCGCGGGCCCCGGAGCGGGTCGAGCTGATGATGGAGCTGATCGAGGACCGGCTCGGGCACCGGCTGGTGGGAGCCGTGGAAGCGGCCAAGATCGCGCTTTCAGATGTGGACCGGACCAGGTTCGAGTTTGCGGTGCGCGACCAGTCGATCACGACCGAAATGACGGTCGCCGATCTGACCGAGGCGCTGCGCAACTCGGTGGAGCGGATTGCCGGCGCCATCGGAGAAACGCTGCGCCGGGCAGGTGTAGGGGCCGAGGCGATCGATAGCCTGATTCTCACCGGCGGCTCGACCCAGGTGCCGGTGATCGCCGATGGCTTGCGGAAGCTCTTCCCGGATGCAGAACTGGTGCGCACCGACGTGCTGGGCAGCGTCGGGCTGGGCCTGGCACTCGATGCCAAGCGCAAGTTCGGATGAGGCGATGGGTTCAAGGAGCCGGACAATGAGCGTTGTTATCTACCACAACCCCGAATGCGGCACGTCGCGGAATGCCTTGGCGATGATCGAGGCGAGTGGGGAGCAGCCCGAGGTGATCGAATATCTCAAGACCCCGCCGTCGCGGGAGCGGCTCAAGCAGCTGATTGCAGCGGCGGGACTGACGGTGCGGCAGGCCATAAGGCAGAAGGACACGCCCTACCTGGAGCTGGGGCTCGACGATGGATCGCTGAGCGATGAGGCGCTGCTGGACGCCATGGAGGCGCATCCGATCCTGATCAACCGGCCGTTTGTCGTGGCGGAAAAGGGTGTGCGGCTGGCGCGACCGTCGGAAGTGGTGCTGGAGATTTTGCCTAATCCCCTGAGCGGTGACTTCATCAAGGAGGATGGCGAAGTGGTGCGTGGTGGTGGCACAGCCGGGTAGGCTGTCGATCGAGCGCTCAAGCCCTGGTCCAGCTGAAACAACCGAGTGGCAGCAGCGCGCTGCTGACCAGAAGGGCGCCGTGCCGATAGAGGGCTGAAGCGTCGCCTGTGGCAACGTCGATGGCCCAGAGCTGGCGCGATGGGTCGGTGCCAAGGACGCGGGCATCCACTGCGGCTATGGCGCTCAGCGCCTGCCCCTCGGAGACGCCGGGCTGGAACAGCACGACGGCCTGCCTCTGGTTGGGCGGCGGAAGAGCGGCGATCGGCGCCGCGACGAGTACCGCCATGACCAGCGCCAGGGGCGAGTTGTGTAGTGCGGCGCTGGAGCTCCGGCGATGCATGAGCCAGCCGATGACCAGCGGCAGGACCCCGAACAGGGCGAACCACAAAAGGTCCCAGAACAGGGGATTGTGGACATCCATGCGGATGCGATGGATACCGAGGATCCAGTGGGACAAGACGCTGTCGAGCACATGCCAGATGCCGAAGCCCAGGAGCGCGTCGGCGAGGAGCCACAGATCGGCTCCCGGCGCTGAGAACATACGGCGGGCGCGGAACAGCAGCCACAGGCCGACCGCGGCAACGACATACATCAACGCGTGAAACAGGCCGTCGGCGAGAATCAGCACCCGGATGTCCTGCCGGGCCTGTTCGACGCCACTGAGGAGATGATGCCACTGCAGGATCTGGTGAAGAAGGATGCCGTCGAAGAAGCCTCCCAAGGCGAAGCCGAGCGCGTAGCCGGACCAGCGCAGGGTGGCCGATCGATGAGCAGGAGGCGCTGGGTGTAAATCGTGCATGCTGATCACTGGGGTTGCTGATCAACATGGAAGGGGGAGCGATGTTCCCGGCCGTGGAGGACGGTAACAAGGGTTATCGGGCACGAGGTCGCGCCATTCGAGCATAGCTCTCATGGCCTTCTCGTTTTCGCAAGGCTCCACTGAGGCTTTCGCCGAACGCCTCTGCCATTCGGCCACAGGCCTCATGGCCTTCTCAGCTAAAATTGCGCCACTGGCGCGATTTCGCCTGCGGCCGCCGTGCCATTCGAACATAGCTCTCATAGCCTTCTCGTTTTCAAAAGGCTCCACTGGAGCCTTTTGTCGGCTTTCGCCGAACGCCTCTGCCATTCGAGCGTAGCTCTCATGGCCTTCTCGTCTCGATAGTCTCCACTGGAGACTATCGTAGGCTTCGCCTACCGACATCGAAGTTATCCCCGGGTGACGGTGGGGTGGTATAGTTCAGCTATAGTCGGAGAAGTGGGTCAGGAGGCGGTGCGGAGCGGTGGGCGGCGGGGTTTGCGACGGTCCTCTGGCTCGACCCTCCGGCACTCGAAGCGCCCCTTGATCGACTCGTTGAAGAAGCGGCCGCGGGACTCCGCGTCGCGCAGCCCTTCATAGATGAAGTCGGGCACGCCGAAATATTTGTAGCGACGGCCATCGGGCCAGAACCAGATCGAGAGCTCCTCGTCGGCGGGCTTGTAGTGGATGTTGCGGATTGCGGCGGACATCGGGTCTCTCCCGGTTGGACTCCGCAAAGACGAATCCGGCCCGATTCCACCAGGTTCCGCCAGCGCATCGCGGGGCGATTCACAAGTGAGTCATTGCATGACGGAAGACACGGTCGACTGGGCCGCGGTGCAGGCTGCCTATGAAGCGGGTGAGATGCCGCGAAAGGAGATCTGGGAAACCTTCAAGGTGACGGCGGCCAAGATCCGCTACCGGCGGCAGAGCGAACACTGGGCCATGCCTACAAAGCGCCGGGTGGCGCGGGGCACACTGATCACCGCCATGATGCGGGTGTTGGCCAAGCAGATCGAGACACTGGAGAAACAGATGCCAGAGCAGATCGACAGGGAGGCCACCCTGCTCGGAACTATGGCCAAGACACTGGAGAAGCTGATTCAGCTCGAGAAAAGCGAGGCGGGCCAGCGTCCGGTGCAAAAGGACCTGTCGGCGCTGCGCCTCAAGGTTGCCAAGCGGCTCGAACAACTGAGCCAGCGCAATAAACTGGGGTAGGGTCGCCTGGCTCAACAACAATGAAATCGAGGCACTGATGTTCGATTGGCCCTTTTGGGCCCGCGACGAGCAATTGCCGCCGGACGGCGACTGGACGACCTGGCTGCTGATGGGTGGTCGCGGCTCGGGCAAGACTCGGGCCGGGGCCGAATGGATCAGGAGCCTTGCCGCGGCGGGCGTGACCCCCATTGCCATTGTGGGGCAGACCATCGCCGACGCCACGGCGGTGATGGTGAAGGGCGAAAGCGGGATCATGGCGGTGCATCCACCTGGGGAGCGGCCTTTGCTGCGCGAGCAGACGCTCCGCTGGCGCAACGGCGTCGAGGCCACCATTCTTTCCGCTCCGAGCCTGATCGCTTTCGGGGGCCGCAGTTTGCGGCAGCCTGGTGCGATGAAATCTGCAAGTGGCCCAATGCCGAGGCGGCGTGGGACATGCTCCAGTTCGGCCTGCGCCTCGGGAGCCGGCCTCGACAATTGGCAACGACCACGCCGCGTCCGACCAGACTGATCAAGCGGCTGCTGGCCGACAAGGAGGCGATCGTGACGCGGATGACCACGCGCCACAACCACGCCTTTCTGGCACCGAGTTTTCTCGAGGCCGTGGTGGCGCGCTATCGCGGTTCGGTGCTGGGGCGGCAGGAACTCGATGGCGAGTTGATCGAGGATCTGCCGGGGGCGCTCTGGCAGCGTGGCATGTTCCGGCGCTTCGAAGGCGGAAACGTCGGGCGCATCCTCGTGGCGGTGGATCCGCCGGTGACGGGCACGGCACGTTCGGACGCCTGCGGCATCGTCGTTGCGGGGCGGGTGGGCGAGGGAGCGGTGGTGCTGGAGGATTGTACGCTCAGGCCGGCCGCACCCCTCCAGTGGGCGCGGCGGGCTGTGGCCGCCTACAAGGCGCATGCGGCCGACGCGATTGTGGTGGAGGTGAACCAAGGTGGGGACCTGGTGCGGCAGGTTTTGGCGCAGGTGGACGCAACCGTACCGGTGCGCCAGTTGCGGGCCGATCGTGGCAAGTGGCTGCGGGCGGAGCCGGTGGCGGCGCTTTATGGGCGTGGGCTGGTGCAGCATGCCGATGGGCTGACGGCGCTCGAGGACGAAATGTGCGCATTCGGCGCCGACGGCAGGAGCGAGGGGCACTCGCCAGACCGCGTCGATGCGCTGGTCTGGGCGCTGACCGAACTGCTGCTCAATGACAATCGCCCGCGCATCCGGGGGCTGTGAGGGCGAGCCTGCGGGAGCGGGCTTTGGCCAGAGGATCAAGAACATGTCGAACTGGATCGGCCGCCTTTGGGGCGGCAGCGCTGCCGTGGCGGCGGAGCAAAAATCGTTTCCCGGGCACACAATGCTTAGCCTCAGCCAACTGGGGGCGGCGAGCTGGAGCCATCGCGGTTTTGCCAGCCTCGTCACCCAGGGCTATGCGCGCAATCCGGTGGTTTATCGCTGCGTGCGGCTGATCGCCGAAACGGCCAACCGGGTGCCGCTGGTGGTGAGCGAGGGCGGACAGCGGGTGGATGAGCATCCGCTTGGGGCGCTGTTGGCGCGACCCAATGGGCGGCAGTCAGGTGGCGAGCTGCTGGAAGCGGTGTTTGCCTATCTCCAAACGGCGGGCAATGCCTACCTGCAGGCGGGCGTCGTGGAGGGCGAGGTCAAGGCGCTGTTCTCCCTGCGGCCCGACCGGATGAAGGTGGTGGCGGGCAGTGATGGCTGGCCGGTCGGCTATGACTACACGGCAGGCGGGCGAACGGTGCGGCTGCGCCAGGATGGCGAGCCGCTACCGCAGGTTCTGCACCTTGCGCTGTTCCATCCCCTCGACGACCATTACGGCATGGCGCCGCTCGAGGCGGCGCAGACCAGCATGGACATCCACAATGCCGCCTCGGCCTGGAACAAGGCGCTGCTCGACAATGCGGCGCGGCCCAGCGGCGCGCTGGTCTATTCGGCCGGCGGGCAGTCGCTGACCGAGGACCAGTTCAGCCGGCTCAAGAGCGAGCTCGAGGAGAACTTTTCCGGCTCGGCCAATGCCGGGCGGCCGATGCTGCTGGAAGGCGGGCTCGACTGGAAGGCGCTGTCGCTGTCCCCGCGGGACATGGATTTCATCGAGACGCGGCACGCGGCGGCGCGCGACATCGCCCTGGCCTTCGGCGTGCCACCCATGCTGCTCGGCATCCCCGGCGACAATACCTATGCCAACCTCGCTGAAGCCAACCGCGCCCTCTGGCGGCAGACGCTGATCCCGCTGGTGGTGCGGGTGGCGGAGGAACTGAGCAACTGGCTCTCGCCGGCCTTTGGCGGAGCGACGATCCAGCCGGATTTCGACGGCGTCGAAGCCCTGGCCGAGGACCGCGCGGCGCTCTGGGCGCGCGTGGGTGCGGCGGAGTTCCTGAGCGACGCCGAGAAGCGGGCGATGCTGGGGGTTTAAGCCGCGAACATCATGGAGGCTGAAGATGGACGAACTCACCAAATCCGTCGTGGAGCGCGGGGACCTGGCGCATCTGGCGCTGTTTCTTTGGGCATCGGGGGCCAGTGGGTTGCTGGTGTGGAGCCTGCGCGAAATGGCCAAGGTGAATCAGCACTTCAACGACTTCGTGCAGGAGATTGCCACTCTGAATCGGCTGTTTCGAAAGGATGACTAAGGCCATGACGAACAAGACAAATCGCGTGGAGGCGCAGCAGACGTTCCGGCAATTTGCCTGGAATCTGGCCGGCACGCTGAGCAAGGCCAAGCCGGCGCAGCCAAGGCCGGCGAAGCGCTGATGGCCGCTATTGCCATCGACGCTGAGGGACGGTTCAGCGGCTATGCCAGTGTGTTCGGCAGGGTCGATGCCGGCGGCGATATCGTCATGCCGGGCGCGTTCAAGCGCAGCCTCGCCCGGCGCGGCAAGGCGATCCGGCTGCTGTTCCAGCACGATCCCAAGGAGCCGGTCGGTGTCTGGGACAGCATCAGCGAGGACGGCCATGGGCTGGCCGTCAGCGGCCGTCTGATTGGCGGCGTTCCCCGGGCCGAGGCGCTGCAGCGGCTGATCGGGCAGGGGGCGCTGGATGGGCTCTCCATCGGCTTCCGCACGGTGCGGGCGACGCGCGAGGGCGCCTACCGCAAACTCTGGCAGGTGGACCTGTTCGAGATTTCCATCGTGACCTTTCCCATGATGGAGGACGCGCGCATCGCGCCCTCCATTTCTCCGGGTGCCGCCATCCAGGCCGCTACCCGCACCATCCGCAACCAGAAAGAACATCCTTAATGGACTTGACCAGTGACGGCCTTGAAACCAAGGCCGGCGCAGGGAGCGACATTGCCGCGCTCTTTGCCGAATTTTCCACCGCCTTCGAGGAGTTCAAACGCACAAATGACCAGCGCCTGAGCGAGATCGAAAAGCGCGGCAGCGCCGACGGTCTGCTGGAAGGCAAGCTGGACCGGCTCAACGCCGTGCTCGACGGGCAGAAGGCGGCGATGGACCGGGCCGTGGCCGATCGTGCCCGCCCGCAGCTGGAGGGCAAGGCGGCGCTGCCCAATGGCGAGTACAAGGAGGCTTTCGCCTCCTATGTGAAGCGCGGCGAGGAAAAGGCGCTTTCGATCGGCGTCAATGCCGATGGCGGCTATGTCGTGCCGGCGGAGACGGAGACCGAGATCACCCGGCTGATGACGGCGGTGTCGCCGATCCGCGCCATTGCCGGCGTTCGGCAGGTGTCGAGCGCCGTCTACAAGCGGCCCATTTCGGTGACGGGCCCGGCAACCGGTTGGGTCGGAGAAACCGCGGCGCGCCCGACTACGGACAGCCAGACGTTAGCGGAGCTGAGCTACCCCACCATGGAGCTCTACGCCATGCCGGCGGCGACCTCGGCATTCCTCGACGATGCGGCGGTGGACGTGGGGCAGTGGATCGCCGAGGAGGTCAATGCGGCCTTTGCCGCGCAGGAAACCACCGCCTTTGTGACCGGCAACGGCGTCAACAAGCCGACCGGCTTCCTGGCGCCCACAACGGTTGCCGAAAGCAGCTGGAGCTGGGGTAACCTCGGCTATGTGGCAACCGGTGCCGCCGGTGCCCTTCCGGCGAGCCATGCCAGTGATGTCCTGATCGACCTGGTCTATGCGCTGAGGCCGGTTACCGGCAGAATGCCAGCTGGGTGATGAACCGCAAGGTGCAGGGTTCGCTGCGCAAGCTCAAGGATGCGGACGGCAACTACCTCTGGCAACCGGCAGCAGCGGCGGACGGACGGGCGCGCTTCATGGGCTTCGACCTGGTCGAGGCCGAGGACATGCCCAATATCGCGGCCAACTCGCTGTCGATCGCCTTCGGTGACTTCCGCCGCGGGTATCTGATCGTGGACCGGCAGGGCGTGAGCGTCTTGCGCGACCCGTTCTCGAGCAAGCCTTATGTGCTGTTCTATACGACCAAGCGCGTGGGCGGCGGGATTGCCGACTATGACGCGATCAAGTTCCTGAAGTTCGCGGCGAGCTAGGACTGCACCCCTTCTCCCCATCGGGGAGAAGGTGGCGCGTAGCGCCGGATGAGGGGTGGTCGGGCGGCGCACAACGCTCTGCAATCCCGACCACCCCCTCACCCGTCTCGCGCTTCGCGCGATCCACCCTCTCCCCAATGGGGAGAGGGAAGGGGCGCGGTGCCCTCCCAAAGAGCACTCCGCACTTCAAAGGCTCGAAGCAATGGGGTGATGCAGAACCCTCACCCTTGATCCCTCCCCGCAAGGGGGAGGGAGACGACTGCAAACGCGGTTCTTCACGAAAATCAAAGGCAAACAGATGATATCCTATCTTCTTGCGGGACCCCCGGAAGAGCCGGTTTCGCTTGCCGAGGCCAAGGCGTTTCTTAGGGTCGACGATGGGGCCGAGGACGCACTGATCACGACGCTGATCGGGGCGGCGCGGCTGCATGTCGAGGGTGTGACGGGGCGGGCGCTGCTGGCGCAGAGCTGGCGGGTGGTGCTCGACCAGTGGCCGGCTGACCGCCAGGTGCGGTTGCCGGTGACGCCGTTCATGGCGGTGACCGGGATCACTGCTTATGACGCTGCCGGAGGAGCGCACGAGCTTCCGCTGGCGCAGTTCCTGAGCGAACCAGATCGGCTGCTGCTGCCCTCCGCCGTCGCCGGGATGCCGGTGCTGCGCGAGCGGCAGGGCATCGAAATCGACTATGTAGCGGGCTTTGGCACCGAGCCCGACGAGGCGCCTACGGATATCCGCCAGTCACTGCTGGCGCTGGTGGCCTATTGGTTCGAACACCGCGATGCGGTGATCGTGGCCGGGTCGGGCGCGGTGGTGCCGAGCGGGTTCGATCGCCTGGTGGCCGGCTACAAGCGAGTGCGGCTATGAGCGAGCTCGTGCCGCCGCTGGGCACGCTGACCGATCGGGTGCACCTGAAGCGCCGCGAAACAGCTGCGGACGATGGCGGTGGGCACCTGGTACTGTTTGTGCCGGTTGCGCATCTGTGGGCGCGGGTGCGGTCGCTAGCGGGACGCATGGGTGCCACGAGCGATGGCCGGGCGGTGGCGATCTCCCATTCGGTGGTGCTGCGGTTCCGGACAGACGTCAAACCCGGTGATCGCATCATCTATCGCGGGCGCCAGCTCGATGTCGTGACGGCGGCCGATCTCAATGGCAGGCGAGCCTATCTCAGCTGCGCCTGCACCGAAACCACGATCACGGGCTGAGCCGATGCATCCCATCATCGAAGTGCAGGCGCAGCTGGTGGCGGCGTTGCGGGGTGACGCGGCGCTGGCGGCGATCATTGCCGGCGCGGTGTTCGATGCACCGCCGCGGAGCGCTGCACCACCCTATGTGGTGATCCGGCGGCACGACGTGGTGCAGCGTGATGGCGATCTGGCACCGGTGCAGGAGCATCGGCTTCTGCTGCAGTGCTGGGCGGACCAGCCAAGCCGCAGGCGCGCCGTGGAGATGGCAGAGCGGGTGGTTGCGGTGGCGCTCCTGCTACCGGTGGCGCATGCCGAGCATGTGCGCACCGAAACAAGCATCGACGAGACTGGCCTGGCGCGTGCATCGGTGACGCTGCGGCTGCTGACCGGTTAGGGGCTAGGGCGGCTCGGGTATTCGCCACGGCCCCCCACCCTCGATCCCTCCCCGCAAGGGGGAGGGAGTCGACTTGATATTCAGTGATTTTGTGAGGCAAGGACCATGGCCGCTCAGAGCGGGAAGAACATGCTGCTCAAGCTCGACCAGACGGGGTCGGGGAGCTTTCTGACGGTGGCGGGGCTGCGGACGCGGCAACTAGCCTTCAATGCGGCGACGGTGGACACGACCGACCAGGAAAGCGCCGGGCGCTGGCGCGAGCTGCTGGCCGGCGGCGGGGTAAAGCGGGCCTCGGTAACGGGAGCAGGGGTGTTCAAGGACACGGCGTCGGACGCCGAGGTGCGGTCGCTGTTTTTCGGCGGCACGATCCGACACTGGCAGTTGATCCTGCCCGATTTCGGCACGGTGCAGGGACCGTTCCAGATCGTGGCGCTGGAGTTTGCCGCCGATCACGCGGGTGAAGTCACCTTCGACCTGGCGCTCGAAAGCGCCGGCGAAGTGACCTTCTCGGCGCTCTAGTTCAGGATCAGGAAAGGACACGCGAATGGCGATTGCGCAGCGCGGGGAGATCGATGCCGTCATCGGCGGCGAGGTGCGGACACTGTGCTTGACACTGGGGGCGCTGGCCGAACTGGAGGCGCGGCTGCAGGCAGGTGACCTGGTGGGCCTGGCAGAGCGGTTTGCGAGCGGACGGATTTCGGCGCGGGACCTGACCGCGATCCTCGGCGCGGGCCTGCGCGGCGGCGGCAATGATGTTTCCGACGATGACCTGGCGCGGTTCTCGATCGAAGGGGGCCTCAGGGGCGCCGGCGACATCGCGGCGCGGCTGCTGCGCGCGACCTTCGGTGACGCGGCATGACGCCCTTTCCGTGGGAGGCGGCAATGCGCTTCGGGCTGGGCGTGCTGCGCCTTGCGCCAGATGCCTTCTGGCGCATGACGCCGCGCGAACTGAGCGCCGCCTGGAGCGCGCTGCCCGGCACGAGCGGAGCTCTGCCGCGAGACGTAATGAAACAGTTGATGGAGCGCTTCCCAGATGAGCGATGAGCTTTTTCCCCAGCAGTGGGGGCGTGACCTCGAGGATGTGTCGCTGGAGATCGAGCGCATCGGCGACCTGGCGGACGGTGTCGCCCGCTCCATCTCGGCCGCGTTTCGCGGCGCGCTGACGGACGGCAAGTCGTTCAAGTCGGTGCTGGGCGACATTGCCCGCTCGTTCGGCGACATCGCGCTCAAGGCAGCGATCCGGCCGCTGGGCGATCTGGTGGGTGGCCTTGTCGGCAATGTCCTTGCCGGCACCAATCCCGCGCTTGGACAGGTGACACCCTTTGCCAAGGGCGGGGTCATCGCCGCGCCGAGCTATTTTCCGCTCGGGCGCGGTTTTGGGCTTGCGGGGGAGGCGGGAGCGGAGGCGATCATGCCGCTGGCGCGCGGGCCGGATGGGCGGCTGGGCGTCGCCGCGGGCGGTGGGGGCACGGTGAACGTGACGTTCCACGTTACCGCGACCGATGCGCGAAGCTTTGCCACGAGCGAAGCGGAGATCAGCGCTATGCTGCTGCGGGCGGTGAAGCGTGGCACGCGGGGTAGCTAAGGCTTCTTCATCAGAGCATTTGCAAACTCGATCGTCACCCTAGGGCTTAGCCCGAGAGTGGCGGTATGTGCTTGTCAACCAACATCGAGTACCAATCATGGCCTTTCATGCCGTTCGTTTCCCGCTCGACGTTGCACTGGGCGCGCGGGGTGGGCCGGAGCGCAAGACCGATGTGGTGACGCTGGCGAGCGGGCGCGAACAGCGCAATGGCCGCTGGCAGCATTCGCGGCGGCGCTTCAATGCCGGCTATGGGGTCAAGTCGCGGAGCGACATGGCGGCCGTCCTGCCTTTTTCGAGGAGCGGCGCGGGCGGCTCCATGGCTTTCTGTGGCGGGACGGGCTGGATTATTCGAGCGGCGGACCCGAGCCGCAGCCGCTCGACCAGTCGATCGGGACCGGGGACGGCGCGACCAGGACGTTTCAGTTGACCAAGACCTATGGCGCTGGTTTCGATCCCTATGTCCGGCCGATCACCCGGCCAGTGGCGGGCAGCGTCAGGGTAGCCGTCGGCGGGGTGGAACAGCTGGGTGGCTGGACGGTGGACACGGTTACCGGCGTCATCGGCTTTACGGAAGCCCCGCCGCTCGGGGCCGCTGTAGCTGCCGGCTTCCTGTTCGACGTGCCGGTGCGCTTCGACACCGATCGGCTCGATGTGGAGCTCAGCAGCTTCGACGGGGCTGAAGTGCCCAATATTCCGCTGGTGGAGATCCTGCCGTGAGGACGCTGCCGATTGGACTTGCGGCGCACCTGGCGCAGAGCGAGACGACGCTGGCGACCTGCTGGCGGCTGACGCGGCAGGATGGGGTAGTGCTGGGCTTTACCGACCACGACTGCCCGCTGGTTTTCGGTGACACCACCTTCTCGCCGGTCTCGGGCTGGGATGGCAGCGAAGTGCCCGGCAAGCTCGGCATGCAGGTGGAAACCAGCGAGGTGCTGGGTGTGCTCAGCGCCGAAGCGATCACCGAGGACGATATTCTCCTGGGACGCTATGACGGCGCCGGGGTCGAGACCTGGCGCGTCAACTGGGCCGAAGTGAGCCAGCGCCTGCTGCTGCGGCGCGACACGATCGGTGAGATCGTGCGCGAGGATGGCGTGTTCCGGGCCGAGTTGCGGTCCGGGCAGCAGGCGCTCAATGTCACCCATGGCCGCATCTACCAGGCCTTGTGCGACGCGACGGTGGGCGACGGGCGCTGTGGCGTCGATCTGTCGGTGGCTGAGCGGTCCGCGGGCGCCACGGTGGTCGCGGTGCTGGACCGCCACCGGGTGCGAGTGACGGGGCTCGAGGCCTTTGCCGAGGGCTGGTTCGGCTTCGGCAGCGGCCTCTGGACGGTGGGACGCCGGGACGGCTTGCGCGACGCAGTGCTGACGCACGAGAGCGACGTGTTGAGCTTTGCCGCGCCGGTCGGGACCTGGGTGGCGGAAGGGGATGCGCTGACGGTAACGGCGGGATGTGACCGGCGCTTCGCTACGTGCCGCGCTAAGTTCGCCAACGCGGCCAACTTCCGCGGCTTCCCGCATATTCCGGGGAGCGACTTCGTCCTGCGCCACCCGCGCCACGGCGACGCGCTGGACGGACGGGCGGTAGTGCCGTGAGCGAGCGGGTGGTTGAAGAGGCACGCCGGTTTCTCGGAACGCCGTATCGCCATCAGGCGTCCGCTATAGGCGCAGGTTGCGATTGCCTGGGGCTGTTGCGCGGCGTGTGGCGCGCGATCTACGGCGCCGAACCCATGCCGCTTCCGCCTTATCGGGCCGATATTCGTGACCCGGACCATGTGGGCGCGCTCCGCGAGGCGGCGGAGCGCATTCTCCGGCCCGAGGACGGCGCCTGGGAGGCGGGGCAGGTGGTGCTGTTCCGCTTTGCCGGCATGGCCGAGCCGCGCCATTGCGGCATTACCGTGAGCCCGAGCCGCTTCATCCACGCCCAGGAGCGGCTCGGCGTGGTGGAGGCGAACCTTACCGAACCCTGGGCGCGGCGCGTGCACGGGCGCTTCCGGTTCCCGTAAGACGAACGAGGAAAAAAGAATGGCGACATTGGCATTGTCGGTCGCCGGGCAGTTCGTCGGCGGACTGGTCGGCGGCCCATTCGGCGCGACGGTTGGCCGGGCATTGGGGGCGCTGGCGGGCAGCGCCGTAGACGGATTGCTGTTCGGTGAACAGCGGGCACCTGCCGCGGCGCCGGACATCCGCCTGCAGGGATCGAGCGAGGGCGGGGCGGTGCCGCGCCTTTATGGCTGGAGCCGGCTCAGCGGCAACATCATCTGGGCGCGCGAGCTGGAACTGCTGGGCGCCGAAAATGTTGGCGCCAAGGGCATGAGCGAACCGGGAGAGGAGGTTGTCGGCGCAAGCTTTGCCGTTGCCTTCTGCGAGGGGGAGGTCAGCCATCTGGGGCGCATCTGGGCCGATGGCCAGTTGCTCGACACCAAGGGCCTGACGCTGCGCTTCTATCGCGGCACCCAAGACCAGCTGCCGGATGGGCTGATCGAAGCGACGCAGGGTGAGGCGCCCGCCTATCGCGGTCTCTGCTACCTGGTGGTGGAGCAATTGCCGCTCAACCGCTTCGGCAACCGCATTCCCCATTTGAGCGCCGAGCTCTGCCGCGTCGTGGGCGACCTGGAGCCCGACATCCGGGCGGTGACGATGATCCCGGGCGCCACCGAATTCGGCTACGATCCGGTGCCACGCCTGCGGCTGCTCGCGCCGGGCGAGACGGCGGGCGAAAACACCCATGTCTCGGCCCATGTCAGCGACTGGACCTATTCGGTCGACGAACTGACCGCGCTTTGCCCCAAGCTTGAACATGTGGCGCTGGTGATCGCCTGGTTCGGCGATGATCTCCGCTGCGGACATTGTGAGATTAGCCCGCGTGTCGAGGCGGCGGCGCGGGAGGTGGCTGGCACGGAGTGGCGGGTGGCTGGCCTTGGCCGCAGCGATGTGCCGGTCGTGTCGCAGCACGAGGGGAGCCCCGCCTATGGCGGAACGCCTTCGGATGGCTCGGTGCTGGCGGCGATTGCGGACCTCAAGGCGCGCGGGCTCAAGGTCACGCTTTATCCGATGGTGATGATGGATGTGCCCGCTGGCAATGCCTTGCCCGACCCATATGGCGGTGAGCGACAGGCGCCCTATCCTTGGCGCGGACGGATCACCTGTCACCCCGCGCCGGGGCAGCTGGGCTCGCCCGACCAGAGCGCTGCGGCGGCAATGGAGGTCGAACAGTTTGCCACGCGCTACCGGCAGATGGTGCTCCACTATGCCGGGCTGGCCCAGGAGGCCGGTGGCGTGGACATGCTGGTGATTGGCTCCGAAATGGTAGGGCTGACCACCGTGCGCGGCGCCGGCAACAGCTTTCCCTTCGTGGCGGCGCTCGTTGAACTGGCGGCAGAGGTGCGGTCGGTCGTGGGGGCGGGCACGAAGCTCATCTATGCCGCGGACTGGACGGAGTATTCCGGCTACCAACAGGAAAGCGAGAAGTTCTTCCACCTCGACCCGCTTTGGGCCTCGCCCGCCATCGATGCGGTGGGTATCGACAACTACATGCCGCTGGCCGACTGGCGCGAGGGTGATGGTCATGCCGATGCCGGAACATCGGCCGCGGGCTACGACCTCGACTACCTGATGGGCAATATCGCGGGCGGCGAGGGTCACGACTGGTTCTATGCCTCCCCGGCTGATCGCCTGGCGCAACAGCGCACGCCCATCACCGACGGCGCGCATGGCGAGCCGTGGATCTGGCGCTTTAAGGACCTTCGAAACTGGTGGAGCCATGCGCACCACGACCGGCCGGGCGGGGTGCGGCAGGCGGAGCCGACGGCCTGGATACCCGGCTCCAAGCCGATCTTCTTTACCGAGCTGGGCTGTGGCGCGGTCGACAAAGGGGCCAACCAGCCCAACATCTTCGGTGACCAAAAGAGCGCGGAAGGCGGGCGGCCGTATTTCTCGCGTGGCACGCCCGACCCGCTGATCCAGCGCCAGGTGCTGCGGGCGCATCAGCGCTTCTGGCGCGACCCTGCCAACAATCCGCCCGGCATGGTGGACGTGAGCCACATCTATCACTGGACGTGGGACGCCCGGCCCTATCCGGCGTTTCCGGCGCAGACGGATGTCTGGGCGGATGGCGTCAACCACCGCCGAGGCCATTGGCTGACCGGACGGCTGGGTGCCGTCTCGAGCGGCGAGCTGGCGGAACGGGTGGCGGCCGACCATGGCGTTACGCTTCGGGCAGAACCGGCGCAGCCCTTCGTGACGGGCTATGTGCTCTCCGGCCCGACAACGGCGCGGGAGGCGCTGGAGCCGTTGCTACAGGCGACAGCGTTGCGCCTGCGCAGCCGCAGCGACGGGCTCCAACTGGCCGCGCCGGGGCGACAGGCCGACATGGTCATTGACGCCGACATGCTGGTGCGCGGCGATGAGCCGGTGCTGACGCAGCGGCGCGGTGACCCGGCGGAGGCGCCCGGCAGACTGGCGCTGACCTA
This sequence comes from Devosia sp., assembly GCF_036563435.1. GTDB lineage: Bacteria > Pseudomonadota > Alphaproteobacteria > Rhizobiales > Devosiaceae > Devosia. The sequence goes on along the minus strand of NZ_DATCMJ010000018.1, from coordinate 525,031 downwards.
TCAGGATCGGGAGCGGGACTACCTCAACGCTGCAGCAACGGCCATGATGGCTGGGGATGGGCCCCTGGTCGCCGAGAGCACGGCGCTGACGATGGATGGTGCGGCGGCGCGCCAGGCGGCGGAGCGCATGCTGGACCAGCGGGTGGCAAGCCGCCAGACAGTCGACCTGGCACTCCCGTCTTCCGCCCTTGCCCTGGAGCCGGGGGACGTTGTCCGGGTGGCAGGCGCGGCGGGAGGGCCGTTCGAAGTTACCCAGATCAGGGACGGGTTGGCACGGCGCGTGACCGGACAAACGGTGCCGGCGGCGCTTGCTGTGTCCGCGAATGTCGACCGCCCGTTCCAGGCGAGTGCACCAATCGTTGCGCGGGCCGTTCCCCTCGTGATTGTCGCGCATTTGTCTGGGCTGCCGGCCGATCCCGCGCGATCGCGTCTGGTGATCGGCGCCTATGCAAAGCCCTGGCCTGGCGTGGTCGATATCGCCGATGACGAGACCGGCGCCAGGCTGACGCAGCTGACGCGGACGGCCTCGCTCGGCACCCTGCTGGCGCCGCTCCGTCCGGGACCGACGGCTGTTTGGGATTTGGCGAACACGATCGAGCTGGAACTGCGGTCCGGCCACCTGTCATCGGCGGCGCCGGGTGCGGTGCTGGCCGGCGTCAATCGCCTGGCGGTGGAGAATGACGCCGGCGAGTGGGAGGTGGTGGCCTTCGCCGAAGCCGAACTGGTTGCCTCAGGACGCTATCGGCTAAGCCGGTTGCTGCGCGGCGTGGACGGCACCGCTCCAACGATGGCTCTGGCCTCGGCAACCCGACGGGTCATGGTGCTCGACGGACGCACCGTCACTTTGCCGGTAGAGCCGCAATGGCTTGTTGAGGCAAGGCGCCTGCGGATCTATGGCGGTCCGGCAGACACCGATGGCACGGGCTTGACCCTGGTGCCGGGTTCCGCGCCAGCCCTGCCGCTGCCGCCGGTGCACCTGCGGGCCCGAAGTGTTGGCAGCGAGATTGTTTTTGCCTGGACGCGCTGCAGCCGCAGCGATGCCGACGGGTGGGGCGTCGCCGCGCCGCCGCTGGACTACCAGCCCGAGCGCTACGAGATCGCGATCCTGAATGGCGGGATGCAGGTGCGGTGGCTGCAGACCGACGGCCCAGAGGTTGTCTATGGCGCCGGCGAGCAGGTGGCCGACTTCGGCGCGTCACCAACCAGCTTCGTCTATTCGGTCGCCCAGCTCAGCGCAAGGCTGGGCTCGGGACATACCGCCTGGGGAGAATTTCATGGTCAAAAGCCGCTTTGACATCTGCCTCAACCTGGTGCTGCGGCACGAAGGTGGCTTTTCCGACCATCCGGCCGATCCCGGCGGCGCCACCAATATGGGTATCACCCGCAAGACCCTGGCGGCGTGGCGCGGGATCTCGCCCTGGTGGACGCTGTCCAAGACCGAGGTCCAATCCCTTACGCGGGCCGAAGCGGCCCGCATCTACCGTGACCGGTTCTGGGAGCGATGCCGAGCCGGGCAAATGCCGGCTGGTCTTGACCTCGCCGTCTTTGACTATGCGGTCCATTCTGGGCCCGATCGCGCCATTCGCGCCCTGCAAAAGCAGCTGGGCGTGACGGTGGATGGCCAGGCGGGGCCAGTGACCCTCGCGGCAATTGCTCAGAAACCGGTCCCCGATCTCGTCGTGGCGCTCTGCAGCGAACGCCAGCGCTTTCTGAGCCAGCTGCCGGCCTTCGCCACCTTTGGCAAAGGCTGGACCAGCCGGGTCAATGCCGTACGGAACGCGGCCCTCGCCGCCGCCGCAACCAACTCACCCAACATCAAGCAAGGAACATCGATCATGGATCTTCTGAATGGCTACAAGACCTATTTCGTGGCAGTCGTGATGCTGCTGGCCGGACTGGCGCAACTGCTGGGTATTGACCTGCCCGCGCTCGACGGCAACGCGGCTGGGCACCTGATCATGGAGGCATTGGCCGTGCTGTTTCTGCGCAAGGGGCTGAAGACGGGAGGCGCTGGGGTCTGACCGATGTCGTCCGTGCGGAGATGGGGCGCGGTGCCATGGACCCATTCGGTCTGCTGTGGTCATATTCATGTCCCATTCAGCAACGCCACCCTATGGTGCGGCCATGACACGATTGTTCCCGAAACGCATCGCCACGATGGCCATGGTGCTGGGCCTCTGCCTCCCTGGGGCCGGGGGCGCCATGGCCCAGGCCTGCATCGACAGTTCGGCCGAAATCCAGGCGCTCATCAGCGAAGGTCGGATCATCAGCCAGTATGAAGCCGTCGCCTCTGCCGGCTATAGTGCCGATCAGATTCTCAATTTCCGGCTGTGCGAGCAGGGCGGACGCTATGTGTGGATCATCGGCGTGCTGAGCGCCGATGGCACGGCACAGAATCTGACGATCAGCGCCGAATAAGGGGCAGGGGGCAGCGATGCGCATTCTGGTGGTCGAGGACGACGCCAATCTCAACCGTCAGCTCAAGGAGGCACTGACTGAAGCCGGCTATGCCGTCGACGTTGCCTTCGATGGCGAGGAAGGGCACTTCCTGGGCGACACGGAACCCTACGACGCCATCGTGCTCGATATCGGCCTGCCGCAGATGGATGGGCTCTCCGTGCTGGAAGAGTGGCGCCGCACCGGCAAGACGACGCCGGTGCTCTTGCTGACGGCGCGCGACCGCTGGAGCGACAAGGTACAGGGCATCGACGCGGGCGCGGACGACTATGTGGCCAAGCCCTTCCACATGGAAGAAGTGCTGGCCCGCATCCGGGCGCTGGTGCGCCGCGCTGCGGGTCTCGCCTCCAACGAGATCGTGTCCGGATCGGTGCGGCTCGATACGCGCTCGGGAAAGGTCACGGTGGATGGCCAGTCGGTAAAGCTGACGAGCCACGAGCTGCGCCTGCTGACCTATCTGATGCACCACAAGGGCAAGGTCATCTCGCGCACGGAACTGACCGAGCATCTGTACGATCAGGACTTCGACCGCGACAGCAACACCATCGAGGTCTTTGTCGGCCGCCTGCGCAAGAAGCTGCCCGAGGATTGCATCCAGACGGTGCGGGGACTGGGCTACCAGATCGCGGAAGACTGAGCGGGATGGCGAGCCTGCGCAAGGGATCGATCGCGGCCTCGCTGTTCTGGCTGTCGGCGGGTTGGCTGGTGCTGGCCCTTGTTGCAACGGGCTTCCTCCTGACCGACCTTTATTCGCGAGCCCTCGACACCTCGCTGTCCGAGACGCTGGACTTTCACGTCGAGAGCTTGACCGGCTCGCTCCTGGAAACCGACGATCCGACCAGCGACGCCATTGCCCTGACCGATCCGCGCTTCAATCGTCCGCGCTCGGGCTGGTACTGGGCCATCCGCGATGCCGATGGCACGCTCTACAATCTCTCGACCTCGGTGGTGGGGATCGACCTGCCGGTGCTGATGGGGCCAGCGGATTCGCGCGGCCGCCGCACCGCCATCATGGAAGACGTGTTCGGCACCCAAATGCGGGTGGTCGAACGCACGGTTACCGTGGCGCCCACCACCTACCAGATCGTTGTCACCGGCAATCTCAGTGAAATCCGCGAGCTGGTTGGTGACTTCCGCGGGCAGACCTTCATCGTTCTGGGCGCGGTGGGGGTGATGCTGGCCATCATGAGCGCGATTGTCGCCCGCTTCGCCATGCGCCCGATTTCCAAGCTGAGCCATGCCATTGAAAGCGTGCGCGCCGGCGAGGCTGGGGCGGTGGAGGGGACCTATCCCCGCGAAATCGCGCCCCTCGCCGAAGAGGTGAACGAGTTGCTGCGCTCCAATGCGCAGATCATCGAGCGCGCCCGTAACCAGGTGGGCAACCTTGCCCATGGCCTCAAGACGCCGATTGCCGTCCTGCGCAACGAGGCTGCCACTTCCCATGGGCCCCTGGCAGAAGCGGTGATGAGCGAGAGCGACAAGATGAGCACCATGGTCGCGACCTATCTCGAGCGGGCGCGGCTGGCTGCCCGCACTTCAGTGGTCGGCAAGCGGGCCGATGCCGGCGCCATCGTGCAGCGGCTGGCGCGCGTCATGCGCAAGATCCATCCGGAGGTCACCATCGACTTCTCGGCCGATCAGGGCCTGCCCTGGTTCCGCGGTGACGAGGCGGATCTTGAGGAAATGGCGGGCAATCTGCTCGACAATGCCTGCAAATGGTCGCGCGGGCAGGTGAGCGTTCGTCTTTCCACCGCAGCCGGCGGAACGGGCACCATGCTGCTCATTCGCATCGAGGACAATGGGCCGGGTCTGAGCGCGGCCGACGCAGAAAAAGTGTTGCGCCGGGGTGTCAGGCTGGACGAGAAAACGCCCGGCAGCGGCTTGGGGCTCGATATCGTCAAGGAACTGGTGGATGTCTATGGCGGCGATCTGGCGCTGAAGCGCTCGGACCTCGGGGGGCTCCTGGTGGAGCTGCGCTTGCCTACGGCACGCCAGAGCGCCTCGACGAAACCGAACGCAACTTGACGCACTTTCGCCGCATTACGCCAACAAGAGCCACAAACAACATCCACTGGATCGCACACACATGAACCGCATTGCCTTCCTTGCCGCTCCGCTGCTTGCCCTTTCTGTGGCTGCCTGTTCCAGCACCGCGCCAACGCAGCGGGTCGCGACGGCCGCACCTGTGGTGACGACGCCAGTGATTTCCCAGCCCTTGGTGCCGACCCCGGCCCAGACCACGCAGCAGGCGCTTCTGACCACCAGCGTCTCCAACGGCTTCGTCGATCCGGCCGCGCTCGCCGTGATGACCAGCAAGGACTCGGCCGAAGCCAACAGCGCCCAGTTCTATGCGCTGCAGTTCGGCCGCCCCGGCGCGCCGCGGCAGTGGGCCGGTGACAAGGGCACGACCGGCTCGGTGGCCGTCGGCCCCTATGTGCGGGTGAACAATCTCGACTGCCGCGACTTCACTCACACGGTGAAGACCAACGGCCAGGAATACGTAAAGAAGGGCACCGCCTGCCGCGAGCAGAACGGCAACTGGGCAGTGGCGCCTGGCGCTGCCTGACGCCTTGTGATCGCAGCGGGAATGGATTGTTTACCTGAGGGCCTTAGGGTCGACCGGTGAACATGTCATTCCTGCTGCGTTGATGTCTCAAGCCGTCACCCAACCCGAAGCTGCCACTTCCCGCCGGCCTGGCCGTGGACGCCTGCGGCCGTTTGCTGGCGTGCTTGACCTCGTGCTTGTGCACGACCCAATCCAGTTTTCGTTTCCCGGCTCCATCGCACGCAGCCATGCCCAGGCCGCCTGGACCTGGGTGCATCGCGATCTCTGTGCCGACCTGATCGATGCCGCCCGGGTGGAAGAGGGCAGCTTCACCCCCGCAGAACTCGAAGCGATTATCCCGCAGGTATTGAGCCGCATGAAGGCGGGGCTCGACGCGGTGGCGGAAGACTCCGAGAAGGATCGTCGCCTGCGGGCCATGCTAGGAAGTGCAGAGGCGCGGGACGCGCTGCCGTCCATCATCATGGCGCTCCGCAGCCGCGCCCTGCTGGTCAAGGCACAGGCCTTCGGCAAGGCGGTAAATGCCATCACCGAAGAAGCGCAACTGGGCGCGGCGCTCCAGTCAATGCCGCTCAAGGATCCAGCACTGGCAGCCTTGCTGTTTCATGCGGCCATGCCCCAGGTTGGCAACCCTAGCCGCCTGATCACGGCCGTGATCAAGCTCAGCGGCAACGCCACCGAGGCATCGGTGATGCGCATGGGTTTCAGCCCGGTGATCGAAGCGATCCTTGCGCATGCGCAGAACCAGCTTTTCGCCCTGCAGCCGGCGGGCCCCTTTGCCGATATCGACATGGTTTGCCGCAGCCTCGAACGGTTTCACCGGCTGGTTCGTGCGCTGACGGGCTATATCGAATTCGCGCGCGGTAGCCGCTGGGCGATGATCCTGTCGGCCATCACCAAGCAGGTGTCCGATCGCATCGAGCCGCGCCTGCGCGAGGTAGTGCCCGACATCAACCACGCGCTGCGCAGGGGCCGCGAAGGCGCCGACCGCGTCGACAACGACCGGCTGCTGGCGGCCATCAACGGCGTCTATCTCCTGGCCACCATTCGCGAATGCCGCGACTCGCTGGCGCTCAACGCCTTGTTCGAACAGGCCTGGAGCCAGAGCGGCGAGGCGCTCGAGATGCACCTGCAGCGCAATCTCGACCTCATCCGGCAGAACCCCGCTGATAGCAATACGGCCCTGCGGCTCGACGCCGGGATCAAGATGGCGGAAGTGCGCTTCAATGCCGACTATGCGGAAACGCTAAGGCGCGCCCGCGCCACTGCCGAGCGCCGCAGCTAGATCCATGCCATCGCGATAGGCGGTCACGAGGCGGATCGCGACCGCGCGGCCGGGCTCGCGGCAAAAAACCGTTGCCCCTGGCGTCCCGTTGACCAGTGCCACGGCCACCTCGCCCTGCGAGCGTATGATCACGCCGATGGCATGGAGCGGGTTGCTCTCGTCGGCAGTGGCATAGACCAGTGCACCGACATTAAGGCGGCGGGGCTCAACCGGGTTGGCGACGAGAAGCTCGGCGCCTGGATAGCGCCCCCCGAGATAGGCAGGTGGGAACGGCGTCTGAGGCTTGTCCAATGCTGCTGATGCCGCACCGCCCAGGGGCACCACTTGCACCCGCTCCCGCGCAACGATGCCGGCGCTCTCCGCCGGGATTGCACCCAGCTGCACGCCGGCAGCAATCGCGGAGAGTTCCAGAGGGTGCGGAGTGTCGGCAAGCGACCAGACCGGTGGGGGCGAGTTGAATTGTAGCCAGCCTGGCCTGGTTTTCACCGCCGCAAAGGGGCGGACCAGATAGGCGCGGCTGCCGTCGAGAAACGCTGACGGTCCGCCCTCTTGGGGCGCTTCGCCAACGGGAGCGGGACCATCCGGCGTGTCGTAGATGGGATCGATCAAGGATTCCTGAACCGCGATCGGCTTTTCCCCGAGCAGCTGGGCCACGGCGCTCCTGCCACTAGCGAGGCAAGCGCTGCGGGTGAGCCAACCGGCCGCACTTCCGGCCAGCGCGATACCCTCGACGACCCCGCCTGGCTCGAGCCGCGACAGTTCGGCGTTCCACCGGCTTTCCCCGCCGGCTATGTGCCAGAGCGTCAGTTCGGGTTGCCAACCGCCGCAGACGACCAGCCGGTCGACGGTGAGCGGCGGCTCATGACTGGGCAGGCCTTCGGTGCTGAGACGCGGCGAGACGGACAGCGCGGCGCCCTTCGCCGCCGCACCGGCCGAGCCGACAACTGTTCCGGCTGCCATGGTGATGCCATAGGCCTTGGCGAATTCGATGAAGCGCGACTGGGGAGCGAGGCGGGAGTCGAGGATGCGGGCTACCGCTGCGCCCGCGTCCCTCGCCAGCATGGCAAGGCGATAGGCGGGGCTGCTGCTGGTGGCGACTATCGCGGGTCCCGTCGGCCAGACACCGTAATGGTAGGCAAGCTCGAAGGCTTCAAGCGCGCCGACAACGCCGGGCAGCCTGTTGCCGGGAAAGACCGGCAGCCGCTCCAGGGCACCGGTGGCGACCACCATGTGCCTGGCGCTGACGTCCACGATGGATGGCTTCGCGTCCTCGAGGCCGACTGCATGCAGGCGCAGCTTGCCCTTCTGCAGCGCGTAGACCTCGGCCGAGGTCAGCACCGTGACACTGGGTGCCTGCTCGATCTGCAGGCGCAGCAGATCGATCGCTTCGTCGGGCGTTGCTTCGCCATCGAGGCGTCCGAAGAGGCGCGAAGAACCGCCAAGCTGCGGCTGGGCCTCCACCAGCAGCACGCCAAGACCGCGAGCCGCGGCAGCCAGGGCAGCTGACATGCCGGCGACGCCTCCGCCGATCACCGCGAGGTCCGCCTGCATCTCCTGTGCCGCAGGAAGCCCCAGCCAGGGCTTCGACATGGCCTTGGAAGATGCCAGGTCGATGCCGAGCGAGCGCCCGCGCTGTCGCATGAGAGCGCCAAGGCCGAGGGACACTGGCCGGTGGCCCCAGGTCAGGTATTCGGCGCCGTCGCTGACCAGCGTGCGTTCCATGGCCAAGGCGTGGTGCGGATCGTTGGCATGATTGGCAGCAACGATGGAGGGCGCGTGGCTGCTGGTCAGCGCGACCGGGTGGTTGTGGAGCTTCCCGGCGGTGTCCACGCCAGAGGCCAGAACAGCACTCAGCACAGTGTCGCCGCTGAAGGCCGAAAAGGTCCTGCCGTCTAGCTGGAACTTGATGGGCTTCTGCCGGTCGAGTACCTGACCGTGGAACGGGTGTTTCTCGCCCGAAGCGAGTCGTGCGGATCTGGAACTCATGGCTGCGCACCGATCTCGGCAACGGGCGATGCGGCGGTGTCGCGCATCGGGTGCCGGGCCTCGAACCAGGCTGCCTCGGTCGAACTGGCGCTGCCGCAGAGCCATCGCGCGATGGCGGGTGCGAGGAAGGCGCCGGTGGGGCCTAGGCCCGCCAGAACATCAACGGCCGTATCGCCAAGGCGGCCGAGAGCCGGAGCGCCATCGGTCGCTGCCAGGGTGTCGAAGCTGGACTGACCGGCAGGCTGAAAATTCTCCTGTTGCGCGACCAGGAGGCGCAATTGTTCCGCTACATCCAGGATCGACCCACTGCCCGTCGCCACCATGCCGCGCCCGGGTTGGTTCAAGATGCTGAGTGCGGTATCCAACTGGAGCATCAACGGGATGCGGCTTCGCTCGACGCCAGCGGCAAAGACGGTGCTGCTCTGCTGCCGTCGTAGCAGGGGCAACTGCTCACCCAGGTGCTGCAGCACGGCCTGGTCGTCGGCCAGTACGACCCGGTTGCACCCAAGCGTCGTGCCCTCCACGCTGACCTCACCGCTGCCGTCGGCATGAAGAACGAGCCCGTCGCTGCCGGGAACTTTCCGTACATCTTGCGCGGTAAGCCACTGGTCGAGCTTTGCCTCCAGGGCGGCGCGATGCAGCAGGACGGCGTCGCGCAGCAGGACGCCTTCGCCCGAAACGCCGGATGGCAGCCGCGACACCGGCTCGGCTCCGTAACCGAAACCCAGCGCCATCTGGCGAACATGGGCGAGGGCCTCCCGGTGCTCCTCACCCTTCGCCACCAGCAGCGGATCGATATGCGACCAGGTCCCCCGGCCGCCGATGCGCGCGATCAGTTTGAGGCTTTCCGGCATGACGGATTGCAGCAAGAACCAGGTTTCCGGCCGCGTAATCGGCGCGAGGGAGAGGTCGATGCCCTGCGGCAGGCGATAGGCGGCATGGCTCTCGCCCAGGAACAGCACGGTCTTGCCGTGCGCCGACGCCAGCAGGCCCGCCAGCAGTCGCGCAAGCGGGGTTGATCCCACGACGGCGAAATCGGCCTGGCTGCTCGTCATGCCGGCTGCGCCGCCTGTGGCAATGCGTCCACCCCACTTTGCCGTGTTTCGATGGTTTTTCGCTGCAGTGAGATTATAGATGGCACCATCTTGCCGCATGACGGCGTCAAGCGTTCAAGGCCCATGCTTTTCTGGTCTATTGCCACTGCCATCACTGTGATTGCCTGCGCTGCACTTTACTACGCAGCCGGCCGGCGCATGGTCAACGCGGTGGCTGGGGAAAGCCACGATCCCAACAACCATTTTCGTCTTGTGCTGGCCGAGATCGATGCTGACCTCAAAGCCGGAAAACTGGCAGTTGCCGAAGCTGATGCGGCCAAGGGCGAACTCGCACGGGAAATCCTGCGGCACAAGGCCGAAGCCGGCGGCACTGTTTCGGCCGGCGCAAGCCTTGGGCGGATGTCGCTCCTGGTGGGGCTTGCGGCTGTGGCCGTAGTCTCTTTCGGCACTTACGCCCTGCTTGGCCAGCCGGACCTTCCGGCACAGCCTCTTGCCGGCCGCACCGACACGGCGGCCCAGGCCCTGGATCTCGAGAGCGCCGTCCAGCGCATCGAAGCCGCACTTGCTGGCAATCCGGAGGATCTGCGCGGCTGGAGTGTTGTGGCGCCCGCCTATATGGAACTCGGCCGCTTCGCCGAGGCCGCACGCGCTTATCGCCGCGTCATCGAGTTGAGCGGCCCCACGCCCGACCTTCGCACCCGCCTTGCCGAAGCGCTGCTGTCGGCCGGCGACGAGGCCGATGCTGCCGAAGCCATGACCGAGTTGCGCAGCGCTGCCGCAAGTGACCCGCAGCACGTTCCGTCCAGGCTCTATATCGCAGCCGAGCTCATGCGGCAGCAGGATTACCCGGCTGCCGCCGAAGCATGGAACGCAGTCCTCTCCCTGTCGCAAGGCGATGAGCCCTGGCTCAACGCTGCTCGCCAAGGGCTGGCCACCGCCGAAGCCGGCGGCGAAGACCCTGAAGCTGAGCAGGACATGATCGGCCAAATGGTGACCGGGCTTGCCGAACGCCTCGCCAGCGAAGGCGGTAGCGTCCAAGAGTGGACGCAACTGGTTCGCTCCTATCTTGTGCTGGGCGACAAGGCAGGTGCACAGCAGGCCTACGATCAGGCCGTTGCTGCTTACCCGCAGACTTTTGACCGCGGTGAACTCGATACGCTGGCGCTTGGCGCCGGCCTGACGCTGAACGGAGCTAAGCCATGACCATGCCTGCTGTTCGCCGCAAGGGTTGGTCGCGCAAGCAGAAGCGGCTGGCAACGATCGCCGGACTGGCTCTCGTCGTCGCCCTGGCAGCGGCCCTGGTGCTGACCGCGTTGCGTGACCAGATCGTGTTCTTTTATGCACCGAGCGACATCATCGCCCGCGAGGTTGCGCCGGGCACGCCGATCCGGCTCGGCGGGCTGGTCAAGGATGGCTCCTGGCAGCGCGACGGGCAGAACAACAGCTTCGTCGTAACCGACGGGGCGCAGGACATCGCCGCCCGCTATGTCGGCATTCTCCCCGATCTCTTCCGCGAAGGGCAGGGGGTGGTTGCCGAAGGAAGGCTGGAGCCCGATGGCTCCTTCACCGCCACCAATGTCCTAGCCAAGCACGACGAAAACTATGTGCCCAAGGAAGTCGTCGACGCGCTGAAGGCGAGCGGCGAATGGCGGCCGGAGGCAGCGCAGTGACGATCACGCGGCACCTTCAACTCCTGTGGGACCCGATCGCTTCATGAGCATCGAACTCGGCCACTTTGCTCTAATCCTGGCCTTCGCCATCGCGACGGTGTCCACCGTCGGTGGCTACCTCTATTGGCGTGGGGGCTCGCGCATCTCGCTGGTCCTGAGCCAGGGCGCTGTGCTGCAGTTCGTCTTGGTGGCCGCAGCCTTTGCAGCGCTGATCCAGGCCTTTGTCAGCTCCGATTTCAGCCTCCTGCTGGCGGTCAACAATTCCCATTCGCTCAAGCCCCTGATCTTCAAGATCTCGGGCGTCTGGGGCAATCACGAAGGCTCGCTGGTCCTCTGGATCTTCATCCTCGTGGCCTTTGGCGCCATGGTGGCCACCTTTGGCCGGCGCCTGCCGGACGATCTCCTGGCGTTGGTGCTGGCGACGCAAAGCATGCTGACCGCAGCCTTCACCGGCTTCACGCTCTTTACTTCCAATCCCTTTACCCGCACTTTTCCGGCACCAATGGAAGGCAACGACCTCAACCCGGTGCTGCAGGATATCGGCCTCGCCATCCATCCGCCGCTGCTCTATGCCGGCTATGTCGGCTTTTCGATCTGCTTCTCCTTTGCCGTTGCCGCGCTGATTTCCGGGCGCATTGATCAGGCCTGGGCCCGTTGGGTCAGGCCCTGGACGATTCTGAGCTGGACGTTCCTGACGCTGGGCATCGCCATGGGCTCCTACTGGGCCTATTACGAGCTCGGCTGGGGCGGCTGGTGGTTCTGGGATCCGGTGGAAAATGCAAGCTTTATGCCGTGGCTGGCCGGCACGGCGCTGCTCCATTCCGCCCTGGTCATGGAAAAGCGCAACGCGCTCAAGATTTGGACGATCTTTCTGTCCATCATCACCTTCTCGCTTTCCCTGCTTGGCACCTTCCTGGTCCGGTCGGGCATCCTGACGTCGGTGCATACCTTTGCCGCCGATCCGACGCGGGGCATGGTGATCCTGATCATCCTGGCGATCCTTATCGGCGGCGCCTTCGCCCTCTTCGCCATGCGCGCCGCGGCGCTGCGGCAGGGTGGCCTGTTTGCCCCGGTCAGCCGCGAAGGCGCGCTGATCCTCAACAACCTTTTCCTAGCGACAGCAGTGGGCGCCGTGCTGGTCGGCACGCTCTACCCCCTGCTGCTCGACGCGCTGACCGGAACCACCATCTCCGTCGGCGCACCCTTCTTCAATCTCACCTTCGGCGCACTGATGTCGCCCGTCCTGCTGGTCCTGCCCTTCGGACCGCTGCTGGCCTGGAAGCGCGCCGATGTCGTTGGCGCAGCCCAGCGGCTGATCGGCGCGGCAGCTTTGGCCATCTTCCTGACCATTCTGGTTTCGGCGCTGGGCGGCGTCTCGATCTCGCTGGCACCAATCGGCCTGTTGCTTGGCTTCTGGGTTTCCTTCGGCGCCTTTGCCGAACTGGTAGACCGCAGCAAGCTCGGGCGCATTCCCCTTGGCGAAAGCATGCGGCGCCTCCTTGGTCTGCCGCGCGTGGCCTGGTCCACCGCCATCGCCCACTTCGGCGTTGGGATCACCGTTCTGGGCATCGTCACCGTGACGGCTTGGGAAACCGAACTCGTCACCACGCTCAATCCCGGCGAGACGGCCGAACTCTCCGGCTACACGCTTGCCTTCGATGATTTCCGCCAGGTCGATGGCCCCAATTATCGCGCGGAGGAGGGGCACTTCACCGTGACTTCACCCGGTGGTGGACAGCGGCAGATCGTGGCCGACCGGCGCAACTATGTCGTCAGCGGCATGCCGACCACCGAGGCCGCCATCGAGACCTATGGCTTCTCCCAGCTCTATGTCCAGCTTGGTGAGCCGCTCAACGATACCCATGTCGTGCGCATCTGGCACAAGCCTTACATCACCCTGATCTGGCTCGGGGCGCTCCTGATGGCCTTGGCCGGCGTTCTGTCGCTGACCGACCGCCGGATGCGGGTGGGTGCCCCCCGCCGCGCGCAGAAAACAGCCGTGAGCCCGGCGCAATGACCTTGCTTCGCGCGCTGCTCCTGGCTCTTTTGGTATGCATGCCGGCTCTGGCCGTGAGCCCCGAGGAGATGCTGCCCGATCCGGTCATGGAGCAGCGGGCGCGCGACATATCGGCCGGGCTTCGGTGCCTTGTTTGCCAGAACCAGTCCATCGACGACAGCGATGCTGACCTGGCCAAGGACCTGCGGGTTCTGGTGCGGGAACGGCTGGTCGCCGGCGACAGCGACGAGGAAGTGCGCCAGTTCCTGGTCGACCGCTACGGCGAATATGTGCTGCTCAACCCGCGGGTGAACAACCACACGATCCTCCTTTGGATCGCGGCGCCCGCGCTGCTCCTCGTGGGCCTCCTCGCTCTGGTCGTCCTCGGCCGCAGGCGCCGTCCGCTTCCGGGCGGCCTTAACGCAGATGAACAGGCCGCGCTCGACGAGCTCAGATAGCCGTCCCAGCCAATCGTATTGCCCCGATCCTGCCGCCAACATTGCCAAGGTTTAATGTTGGGGCAACTTCCATGAAAGGCGAGGCATTCCATATGTAAGCCCATAAGCCGTTGAGGGCTTCCAAGGAGAACATCTTAATGCGCTCGTCCATTCTGAAACGTACCAGCCGTTGGCTTGGGGCTTCCACCCTGGCGCTGCTGGTGGGTATCGGTGGTGTGTCCACCGCCTTTGTCATGACCGGCCAGACCGCCAATGCACAGGTCCAGAACGCCGCCCAGATCACCGTCCCCGAGACGGCGCAGCCGCATGCCGGCTTTGCCGACCTCGTGGAAGCGGTCAAGCCCGCCGTGGTGTCGATCCTCGTCGAAGCCGAGGAAAGTGCCGAACAGGTGCAGCGCCGCGGTGGCGATTTCAACTTCAACTTCCCCGATTTGCCTGAAGGCCACCCGTTCCGAGACTTCTTCGACCAGTTCGGCAATGGCCCGCGCGGTGGTGGCGAACAGGCGCAGCCGCGCCAGTTCATGGCTGCCGGTTCCGGCTTCGTGATTTCGGCTGACGGCTATGTCGTCACTAACAACCACGTCGTCGAGAATGCTACCAAGGTGACCGTCGTCTTTGAAGACGGCTCCGAGCAGGTCGCGGAGATCGTCGGTCTCGACGAACGCACCGACCTCGCCGTCCTCAAGATCGAAGGTCAGGACCTGCCCTTCGTCAGCTTCGAAACCGAGTCGAGCCGCGTCGGTGATTGGGTCGTGGCCGTGGGTAACCCGTTTGGCCTCGGCGGTACCGTGACCGTTGGCGTGATCTCCGGCCAGGGCCGCAATATCGGCGGCTCCAACTATGGCGATTTCCTGCAGATCGACGCCGCGGTCAACACCGGTAACTCGGGTGGTCCCGCCTTCAACACCAAGGGTGAAGTGGTCGGCGTCAACACCGCCATCTATTCGCCCAATGGCGGCAATGTCGGCATCGCCTTCGCCATCCCCGCTGCCACCGTCAAGGGCATCGTGGACCAGCTGATCAAGACCGGCGACGTGACCCGCGGTTACCTCGGTGTCGGCATCCAGGACGTCACCCGCGATATCGCCGACGGCGTCGGCCTCGCCGACGACAAGGGTGCCATCATCAGCAACATCGCTGAAGACGGTCCTGCCGGTCCTGCCGGCGTCAAGTCGGGCGACATCGTCACGGCCGTCGACGGCGATCCGATCGATGACGCCCTCGACCTCAGCCGCACCATCGCCGGCAAGTCCCCCGACACCACTGTCGAGCTGACGATCTGGCGCGACGGTGCCGAGACCAAGCTGTCGGTCCAGCTTGGCACGCTCGACGAAGAAGCCGTGGCTCAGGGCGACGAACAGTCCGCTCCCACGCCTCAGGCCCCTGTTCCGGCGGAATCCAGCGTCGGACTGACCCTGGTGCCCAATGCGGACGGCAATGGCGGCCTGCTGATCCAGGACGTTGATCCGGAATCGGCAGCAGCTGAAAAGGGCCTTGCTGTTGGCGATGCCATCCTCGAGGTCAACAACCAGCCGGTGAACACGCTCGAAGAGTTCGAAGCCGCCATTGAAGGCGTGAAGGCCCAGGGCCGCAACACCGCCCTGGTCAAGGCCAGCCGCGACGGCAACGTCACCTTCATCGGCCTGCCGCTGAGCGAGTAAAATGCAGAGGGGTCGGGCCTGCCCGGCCCTTTCGCAACCACCGCGTCATTCCCGCGCAGGCGGGAATCCCCCTTGGACGTGTGAGGGAGATTCCCGCCTGCGTGGGGATGACACTGTGCTAGGTCTGTAATCGTGCGTGGGACTCAATGCCGTGAAAATCCTCCTGATCGAAGATGACCGCGAGGCGGCGAGCTACCTGATCCAGGCCCTCGACGAAGCCGGGCACATCACCCACCATGCCGCCGATGGCGAGACCGGCTACGCCATGGCCTCGGGCATGGACTACGATGTCCTCATCGTCGACCGCATGCTCCCCCGCCGCGATGGGCTATCCATCGTTGAGTCCCTCCGGGCCGAGGGCGACAAGACCCCCGTTCTCATTCTCTCCGCCCTGGGCGAGGTCGATGACCGCGTCACGGGCCTCCGCGCCGGCGGCGACGACTACCTCACTAAGCCCTATGCTTTCACCGAGCTTCTCGCCCGCGTCGAGGTGCTGGCGCGCCGATCCAGCCCCTCGGAAGCAGCAACGAGCTACGAAGTCGCCGGCCTGACGCTGGACCGCCTTTCGCGCAAAGTCGAGCGTGACGGCGAGACCATCATCCTCCAGCCGCGTGAATTCCGGCTGCTCGAATACCTGATGAAGAATGCCGGCAAGGTGGTCACCCGCACCATGCTGCTCGAAAATGTCTGGGACTACCACTTCGACCCCCAGACCAACGTCATCGACGTGCACATGTCCCGCCTGCGCTCCAAGATCGACAAGGGCCATGCCACGCCCTTGCTGCATACGGTGCGCGGCGCCGGCTACATGATCCGCGAGTAGCGCGTGAACCGCTTCTGGCAACTCTGGCGCACTTCCACGGTCAGGCTGACGGCAACGTTCATCCTGATCTTCTCGCTGTTTGCGATCCTGCTCCTGGCCTTCATCACCTGGCAGTCCAGCGTGCAGATCCAGCGCCAGCAGGCCGACGAGATCGACCGCGAGATGCGCGTCTTCCAGCGCATCGATGCCAACCAGGGCATCAGGGCGCTGGCTTTCGCGCTCCAGCGCGTCGCCAGCGCGCCGGGCCCGGGCGTCTACTATCTTGGCGACGCGTCGGGGCAGTTCCTGCTCGGCAATGTCACCGACGTTCCAGCCAACGTTTTGATCGAGCCGGGCATCTATAGTTTCGACTACGAACGGGCCAATCCCTTCATCGACCCGCCCCGGGGAGGTGGTCCAGACCGGCCACCGAAATCTGGCGTCGCCGTCGTCCGCTCGGTTGAATTGAGCAACGGCATGCGCCTTGTCGTGGGGCGGGACGTGGTCGAACGCCGCGGCTTTTCGGCCATCATCGTGCAGAGCTTTCTCTTCGGCGTGCTCGGAATCGTGCTGTTCTCGGTGATCGCCGGTGGCATCACGGCGCGGCGGGTCCTCAAGCGCATCGATACCATCCGCGACACCTCGACCAAGATCATGTCGGGCAACCTGAGCGAACGGGTGCCCGTCACCCGCCGCAACGACGAGTTCGACGGTCTTGCCACCAACCTCAATGCCATGCTCGACCGCATCGAGCAGTTGCTGCAGGGTCTCAAGGAGGTGACCGACAACGTCGCGCATGACCTCAAGACGCCGCTGACGCGCCTGCGCAACCAGGCCGAAAGTGCGCTGCGCGATGGTGCCACCGATGAAACCCGCCAGCGCGCGCTCGAAACCACGATTGCCGAAAGCGACCGCCTGATTCAGACCTTCAACGCCCTGCTGATGATCGCGCGGGCCGAGGCTGGAGCACCTTCGGGCAATCTCTCGGCCGTGGATGTCAGCGCTGTGGTGGCCGACGTGGCCGAACTTTATAGCCCTGTGGCGGAAGACGAGGGGATCGTGATCGAGACGGCGATCGAAGAGGGCGTGCACCTCCACGCCAATCGCGAATTGATCGGCCAGGCCATGGTCAACCTTCTCGAGAATGCCGTCAAATACGCCAAGCCCGAAGGTGAGGGGCAGGGGCGGATCACCGTCGGCCTCCGTCGGGAGGCAGGCCGTGTGCTGATCGAGGTGGCCGACAACGGGCCCGGCATTCCTGCCGAGGACCGCCAGCGCGTGCTGCAGCGCTTCGTGCGCCTCGAGAAAAGCCGCTCCGAGCCGGGATCGGGCCTGGGCCTCTCCCTCGTCGACGCGGTGACCCGCCTCCATGGCGGCACCTTCCGCATCGAGGACAACATGCCCGGCGTGCGGGCGGTGATCGATCTGCCGGGCGCCTGAGCCGCGCTTGCCCTGCTTGGGACCTCGCGCTATCCCTCAGGCATGACCCTGTCGCTCAACGTCCTGCCGTCCACCGACACGCCACGCTTCGACGCCTGGCTCGCTCAATTGCCCTCTTCCGAGCACCAGGCGATAGCGACGGCGCGCGCCGCTCTCGGGCCGTTGCTGGAAGCCGCCCCCTATCTTCTTGGCCTCGCCCAGGAGAATGCGGACTGGCTTGTGGCAACCCTGGGCGGCAACGCCGACGATGCCTTCGCCGACATCCTCGACGCT
Source organism: Devosia sp. (assembly GCF_036563435.1). Classification (GTDB taxonomy): domain Bacteria; phylum Pseudomonadota; class Alphaproteobacteria; order Rhizobiales; family Devosiaceae; genus Devosia. Next base: position 507,385 of record NZ_DATCMJ010000018.1, on the reverse strand, counting down.
GTGGAACGGCAGGGTGGCACCGCAATTGACGAAGCGGCCCTCGCGCCAGTGCTCCGCATCTCCAAGGGGCGCACGGCCCTCCTTGCGGCGGTGGCGGAAACCGGCGGCGCCTGGACGACTGCGCAGGCCACCGCAGCTTTGTCGGACCTCGCCGACGCCGCGCTGGACGCGGCCCTCAACCTCCTGATGCGCCAGGCGGCCGAGAAGGGGCAACTCGCCATTCCGGCTGACCAAGCAAGCGCTGGAAACTCCGGTCTTGCCATCTTCGCCCTCGGAAAACATGGCGGGCAGGAACTCAACTATTCTTCCGACATCGACATCGTCGCCTTCTTCGATCCGCAAAAGGGCGTCCTGGTCGATCCCGCCGAGGCCACCAAGATCTATTCGCGCATCGTGCAAAAGCTGGTCGGCCTCATGGAAGACCGCCAGGCGCATGGTTACGTGTTCCGCACCGACCTGCGGCTGCGGCCCGATCCGGGCTCCACACCTGTCGCCATCTCGTTTGATGCCGCGCTCGCCTATTACGAAAGCCGGGGGCAGAACTGGGAGCGTGCTGCCTGGATCAAGGCGCGGGCCTGCGCCGGCGACAGGAAGGTCGGCGAGGCCTTCCTTCGCGAACTCGCTCCCTATGTCTGGCGCAAGCACCTCGACTTCGCGACCATAGCCGACATCCAAGCCATGAAGCGCCAGATCAACATCTCCAAGAATGTCGGCGACATCCGCGTCGAGGGCCACAACGTGAAGCTCGGCCGCGGCGGCATCCGCGAGATCGAGTTCTTCACCCAGACCCAGCAGCTGATTGCCGGCGGTCGCGACAAGTCCCTTCGCGTCAAGCCGACGGCTCACGCGCTCGCCGCCCTGGCCGACGCCAACTGGATCACCCCCAAGGCCGCGACCGAGCTGACCCAGACCTACTGGTTCCTGCGCGCCGTGGAGAACCGTCTCCAGATGCTGCGCGACGAGCAGACCCATGTCATGCCGGCCTCCGCCGAGGAGGTTGCAGTGATCGGCCGCCTGATGCGCGAGTCTGACCTGCGGGCCTTCGAACGGCGCTACCGTTCTGCCCTGGAACGTGTCGTCGGCTACTACTCCGAGCTCTTCACCGAAGGCGAAAGCCTCGGCGCTGGCGGCGGCAATCTGGTCTTTACCGGCAATGACGACGATCCGGGCACCGTGGAGACCCTCTCGGCCATGGGTTTCGTTGATCCGTCCAAGGCCATCGCCACCGTGCGCAAGTGGCACTATGGCAGCTATCCCGCCACGCGCGCCTCGGCGGCGCGGGCCCACCTGACCGAGCTGCTGCCGGCTCTGCTCACTACCTTGGGTAATGCCGGTAATGCCGACGAGGCGCTGGCCAAATTCGACAATTTCCTGTCGCGCCTGCCCACCGGCGTCCAGCTCTTTGCGCTGTTGCGCAGCCACGCCAATCTGCGCACCCTGTTGGTGCAACTCATGGCCTCGGCGCCCCGCATGTCGGAAGCGGTGATCCACCGCGCACACGTCATGGATGGCCTGATCGACCCGGCCTTCGTCAACGATGTCACACATCGTGACGTCCTCGTGGCCAAGGTGGATGCTTTCCTTGCCGAAGCGCGCTCTTACGAGGAGATCATCGATCGGGCCCGCATCATCGGCCAGGAACAGAAGTTCCTGATCGCTGCCGGCCTTCTTTCCGGCACTGTCGATGCGACCGGGGCAGGGGAGCAGTTCACCGCACTGGCGGAGACCCTGGTCCACCGCCTGTTCGACAGCGTTCGCGCCGAGTTTGGGCGTCGGCATGGCAAGCTCGCGGGGGGGCGCGTCGCCCTTCTGGCCTTTGGAAAGATGGCCAGCCGCGAGATGACAGCGACCTCGGACCTCGATTTTATCCTGCTCTACGATGCACCCGATGCTGAGTCGGACGGCGACAAGCCGCTCAGCACCAATCACTACTATACCCGCCTGACCCAACGCCTCGTCGCCGCGGTGACCTCGCCCACGGCCGAGGGCGTGCTCTACGAAGCCGACATGCGCCTGCGTCCTTCGGGCAATGCGGGTCCACTTGCCACCAGCATCGGTGGCTTCCGCGCCTATCACCATGACGACGCCTGGACCTGGGAGCACCTGGCCCTGAGCCGAGCGCGCGTCATTGCCGCAGACGGGGCCTTCGGCAATGAAGTCGAGGCCGCCGTCGCCGAAGTGATGGCGCGCTCGCGCGATCCCGAAAAGATCGTCGAAGACGTGCTGTCCATGCGGGCGCTAATGGCGCGCGAGCGGCCATCCCGTCACCCGCTGGACCTGAAGCTCGCAGAGGGCGGACTGGTCGACCTCGAATTCATTGCCCAGTCGTCCCAACTTTTGGTCGGTAAGACGATCGACCGCCCGCAGGCGCCCACCGCCCGCGTCCTGTCGCGGCTGGGCGATATCGGCCTCGTGCCGCAGGGCCTGCGCCTGGCCGAGATCCACGAGACCTTCTCCACCGTTCTCCAGGTCATGAGCTCGGCCCTGGTCAGCCCCTTCAAGGACGAAGCCTGGACCGCAGCCTTCAAGGAATTGCTGGCAGGGCTGACGCACTACCCCACCTTCGAGCTGCTGGAACTGGATCTTGCCGGGATGCGCGGCGAGGTTCGGGACGCGGCGGCCCAATGGTACGGGCGGGCGCGGGAGCTCTAGCCGGTCAATCTTCCCGCCGCGGCGGCACCGGGGTACCGCGCTGTTCCAGCGCCCGCTTGGCGCTGTCTGGCAGGTCGCGGCAGCCGCATTGCTCGGCATGTTCGATATGCCACTCGATCGGCTGCTCGAGATTGGCATTGGGCGGCATGCGATGCGTGCTGTGCCAGTCCCGGTTGATCATTTCAGGCGGCCTGTCCCTGCGCCATGCTGGCCAGCGGCAAGGATATCGCAACCGTGGTGCCGATTGAAGGGGTGGAGTCGATCACGAGATTTCCCCCGCTCGCCTCGGCAATGGCGCGGGAGATCGAAATCCCTAAGCCTGGGCCGCCGCTTTCGCGGGTAAAGGTCGCGTCCCCCAGCGCAAAGGGCTGCGACAGACTGTCGAGCCGCTCCTGGCTCATGCCGAGGCCGGTGTCGGTGATCTCGATCACCACGCCGTCGCGCGCCGTGAAGGCGGCAAGCTTCACCTGCCCGCCCGATGGGGTAAACCGCAGCGCGTTCTCGACCAGGTTTGAAATCATGCGGGTCAAGCCGAGCTGGTCGCCCATCACAATGGCGTTGCTCTGTTCGCCCAGAACAAACGTGACGCCCGCCCGGTTCGCCTGCGCCTTGAAGCGGTGCACCACGCCGTCGAGCAGGTGATCAAGATCGACCGGGTCGGAGCGCAGGGCCTTGTGGCCGCCCTCGAGCTCGACCAAGTCCAGGATGGTCGCAAACGACGCCAGCAGCCGCTCGCCCGAGGCCTTTATGGACTGGACGTAGTCGGCATAGCGCGCGTCGCCGAGCGGCCCATAGGTCTGGTGCCGCATCAGGTCGGCAAAGCCGATGATGTGGTTGAGCGGTGTGCGGATATCGTGGCTGAGATGGGCGAGGAAATTGGTCTTGGCGCGACTTGCCGCTTCCGCCTTGAGCTTTTCTTCATGGTAGCGGCGGGCGAGGAGGCGTTGCTCCTGCCGAATGGCGTGCAGCATGTTGTCGGTGCGCTTGGCCTCGGTGACGTCGCTGATCAGCGTCATGAAGGCGCCTTCGCCGAGCGGCCGTTCGTCGATCAGCAGGCACGCGCCATCCTCGCTATGCAGCTCCAGCACGCGGCTGCCGTCATCATCGTTGATGAGCTTGATATAGCCGCCGATGCTGAGCCTTTTCACCGCTTCCTGGTAGGTCGTCGTGCCGCTCCCTAGCTTCAGGCGGCTGCGATATTGCTCGTTGCAGACGATCAGCTTTCCGGTACGGGTCCAGCAGGCCACGCCCAGTGGAATGGCGGCGGCCAGGGTGCTGAAATTGTGCCGCTGCACGGCGTCGGGCATGTCGTCGCGGCGCTTGCGCGCCGCAGCCAGGGTGATGAGCCCAGCCAGCGCAAGGGCGGCGCCGCCACGCTGGATGATGCCGCTCCACACATGCCCCTGCCGCGGTTCGAGCGTTAGGACGCCATGGGGCGGCACCGGCAGCACCAGCCCGGCCAGAAGCGGGCTGGCGTCGATATTGGTGTTGCCGTTGAAGCGCGCGTGGGCTGCCGAAACCGGATAGCGATTGTGGCTGGCCAGCATGGCTTCGGCTTCGCTGCTGTTCATGCTCGAAAGCTGGGTTGCGAGAGCCGCGCCCACCATCGCGATCTCGCGCTGCGCGTCCTGGAAGCTGCGGGCGGTGTCGTAGAGGATGAAGAGCGTGGCGCCCAGCAGGGCGGTGAAGGCCACGGCGGTGGTGAGCGGCGTGAGCGTGAAGCGGAAAAGGGATCGCGAAGCCCGGGCCTTGGCGGAGTGAAGTTGCCTGCCTGCACCAACCTTGCCAGAACCGAATCCGGTTACGCTGGCGCCGGATATCTCCGCCGTCCGCATGCAATTCTCCGCTGTTGAGGAGGGGTCTCCTGACCCGCCGATTTGCCCTTAACGATTAATGAATCAGGCGGACTCAGCTGTCCATACCCCGGTCTCTGCCCCGGCCAGGCAGATCGGAAAAACACGAGTCGGAAGAGTCACTTAGCGCCGAAGAAAAATTCTTCCACAGGAGCTGTAAATTTCTCTGTCGAGAGCGCCGAGCCTCTTCGATTTTTTGAGGCCCGGCACAAGGTTGCAGCACCTTTCGGGGGTGCTAGTCAGCCAGCATGCGCGTAAGGATATCGGCGGTGTTCCGGCTCAGCGAAACGCCCTGCAGCGTTGTCAGCGCAGCCCGGGCTGCTTCGCGCCGGGAGCGCTCCAGCATGGGCCAGATGCGGAAGCCGGTCAGCACGCGCGCCGCCACCTGTGGGTTGATCTTGTCCACCTCGGCCACAAAATCGGCGACGAAGCGGAAGCCCTCTCCGTCGGCACGCGCAAACTGCGTCGGGTTGTTCATGGCAAAGGTGGCTAGCAGCGCCCGCAAGCGGTTCGGATTGGTCTTGGGGAAGCCCGGCTCCGCCAGGATCGCCTTCATGTCCGCGATCACGCCGTCCCGTGGTGCCGCAGCCGTGACGGCCAGCCACTTGTCGAGCACCAGCGGATCGCTGCCGAACCGGCTGCGGAAGTCGGCCAGCATGGCCGCGGAATCGGGCGTGTTGGCATAGGTGGAACTGGCCAGCGCTGCCATGCGGTCGGTCATGTTGCTGGCGCTGGCATATTGCTGCGCCGCCAGCGTCGAAGCACCCGGCGCTTCCGCCGCCAGCAGCAGTCCCAGCAAGCGATTGCGCAAGGCGCGGCGTCCCGTGCTCTGCGGGTCCGGCGCATAGGGCGCATCGCTGGCAAGGCGGTTGTAGGCCGTGAGCAACTGCGCAGCGATTGGATCGAACACCACCCGCAACAGGTCGCGCCGCACCGTGTGAATGCGGTCTGGATCGATGTCGCTGCCGATCTCGCGCCCGATGGCCTGCTCGTCCGGAATGTTGAGCGCCAGCGCCTTGAAGGCGTCGTCCAGCGTCTCGCTGGCAAGCGTGTCGCTCATCGCTTGGCTCAAAGCTGCAGCCGAGGCCGTGCTCCACGGCGTGCCCCTGACCGCATCCACGGCAAGCGCCATGCCGACGTCCTGCAGGGCCTGCCAGCGGTTGAACGGGTCGCTGTCGTGCCGGGCAAGGAAGAGCTGATCCTCCTGGCTCGCCTTGCTGTCCACGATCACGGGTGCCGAGAAGCCGCGCAGCAGCGAGGCGACCGGGCGGTTGGCCACGCCGGTGAAGGTCACTTCCGCCGTCGCCGTGTCGAAGACGATGATGTCGTCGCGGATCTCGGCGCCGGCCACTCCGGACCACTCCATCGGATTGCCATTTGGACCCAGCAAGCCGAAGCGGATCGGCAGGACCAGCGGCTGCTTGTCCGGCTGGCCGGGCGTGGGCAGCGTTTCCTGCTTGAGCTTGAGCTTGAAGGTCTGGGAAGACGGATCGTAGCTGTCCTCCACGCTGAGGCGTGGCGTGCCCGCCTGCAGGTACCAGGTCTTGAACTGGTCGAGATTGGTGCCGTTGGCATCGGCGAAGGCTGCAAGGAACGCCTCGATCGTCGTCGCCTGGCCGTCGTGGCGCTCGAAATAGAGATCCATGCCCTTGCGGAAGCCCGCTTCGCCCAGCAGCGTTGCCAGCATCCGGACGATCTCGGCGCCCTTCTCATAGACCGTGGTCGTATAGAAGTTGTTGATCTCGCGATACTGGTCCGGCCGCGGCGGGTGGGCGAGGGGACCACCGTCCTCCGGGAATTGGGCCCGGCGCAGCGTGGCGACGTCCGAAATGCGCTTCACCGCGCGGCTGCGCTCGTCACTGGTGAATTCCTGGTCGCGATAGACCGTCAGCCCTTCCTTGAGGCAGAGCTGGAACCAGTCGCGGCAGGTGATGCGGTTGCCGGTCCAGTTATGAAAATATTCGTGCGCAATGACGCGCTCGATCCCGTCATAGTCACCGTCGGTGGCCGTGTCCGGCTTGGCGAAGACCAGCTTGTCGTTGAAGATGTTGAGCCCCTTGTTCTCCATCGCGCCGAAGTTGAAATCGCTGACGGCGACAATGTTGAAGATGTCGAGGTCGTATTCGCGCCCGAAGCGCCGCTCGTCCCAGGCCATGGAGCGCTTGAGGCTGTCCATTGCCCAAAGGCACTGCTCTTCCTTGCCGTGGGTGCAATAGATCGCCAGCTGCACCTGCCGGCCAGAAGCGGTGGTGAAGCTGTCGGTGATTGAGCCGAGATCCCCCGCCACCAGGGCAAAGAGGTATGCCGGCTTGGGGAAGGGGTCCTCCCACACCGCGAAGTGGAGCCCGTCTCCCGCGTTGCCCTCGTCCACCAGGTTGCCATTGGCCAGCAGCACCGGCGCCACGTCCTTGGGCGCCGTCATGCGCACCTTGAACACGGCCAGGTTGTCCGGGCGATCCAGGTAATAGGTGATGCGGCGGAAGCCCTCCGGCTCGCATTGCGTGCACCAGGTGCCGCTGGAGCGATAAAGCCCCATCAGCTTCGTATTGCCCTCCGGCTGCAGCACCACCTCCGTTTCAAGCACGAAGCGGCGCAGCGGCGGCTCCACGAGCGTGAGGCTCTTGTCGTCCGCTGCGTAGGCGGACAGCATCAGCGGCGCGCCATCGATGGCGATGGAACTCAGCGTCAGCCCATCCCCGTCCAGCACCAGCGGCGTCCCGGCCAGAGTGTCCTCGCGCGGCTCCACGGTCAGCAGGGCCCTGACGCGCGTGTTCTCGGGGAGGATCTTGAAGTCCAGGTCGACGGCTACGATCCGATAGGGACTGGGGGTGTAATCCTTGAGGTAGATGGTGTGCTCGGTCTCAGTACGCATGCGTCATCCGTCTGTCGTCGGTCCGGGATTTATTGTGGCGCGGCTGCAACAGCAGACTCGCCTCTATCGTGTATCCTAACGGACCTGCATCCGTTTCGGTCGAATATTCTCAGCCCCGTTCGTCGGCTTGAGGCGCGGACCGGCTGGCTGCGCGACGCTGCTCCTCTGCGCCTGTGCGCGTATCGAGCGCGGAAGTCTTTTCTGGTCGGCACGACATCGGGCGCGCTCCCGGTCCACAATGGGGACAGAGCGCAAGTCCGATGCGGCCTGGCCCAATCCTGGTGACGATCATGCTGCGCTGGTTTGAACGACGTCTGAACGCCTATCCTTCCGGAGATCCTGTCGAGCCGCCCAAAGGCTTGCTGGCCTTCTGTCTCCACTATAGCCACGGCGCCAAGAAGTGGCTGGCCCTGATGGCCTTTGCTGCCGCTGCGGTGGCCATCGGCGAAATCATCATCTTCGGCTTCATCGGCGATGTGGTGAACTGGCTCGCTGGCGCCAACCCGGAGACCTTCCTCCAGACCGACGGCTGGAAGCTGGCACTTATGGCCGCCATGGTCGTGCTGGTCCTGCCCGGCTTCGCGCTGGTCTCCACCCTCACCATGCACCAGACGCTCTTGGGCAACTTCCCCCAGCGCATCCGCTGGATGAGCCATCGCTACCTCATCCGCCAGTCGATGAGCTACTTCCAGGACGAGTTCGCCGGCCGCATCGGCGCCAAGCTGATGCAGACCTCGCTCGCCGTACGTGAAGTGGTGATGAAGCTGCTCGACATGCTGGTCTATGTCGTCGTCTACTTCACCGGAGCGGTGGTGCTGGCGGCGTCGGCCGACTGGCGCCTCGCCATTCCGTTCCTGCTGTGGCTGGCGGCCTATGTGTCGCTGATGGTCTACTTCATTCCGCGCATGGGCAAGATTTCGCAGGCCCAGGCCGATGCTCGCTCGACCATGACCGGCCGCATCGTCGACAGCTACACCAATATCGCCACGGTCAAGCTCTTCAGCCACTCCAACCGCGAGGAGCGCTATGCCAAGGAGGCGATGGACGAGTTTCTCGACACCGTGTACCGCCAGATGCGCCTCTTCACCTGGCTCAACATGCTGGTGCTCTGGTCCAATGCCCTGCTGCTGGCCTCGGTGGGCGGCGTCGGCATCTGGCTCTGGATGCAGGGCCTGATGACGCCGGGCGCCCTCGCGGTCTCGCTCGGCCTCGTCATGCGCTTCCAGGGCATGAGCCAGTGGGTCATGTGGGAAATGTCGGCGCTGTTCGAGAATATCGGTACCGTCAAGGACGGCATCTCCTCCTTCTCCCTGCCGCGCGTCGTCTCCGACGCCAAGGGCGCCCAGCCGATCGGCAAGGTCGAGGGCGATATCAAGTTCGAGAACGTCTCCTTCCACTACGGCAAGACCTCGGGCGTCATCGACGACCTCAACCTCCACATCCGCCCTGGCGAGAAGATCGGCTTGGTCGGCCGCTCCGGCGCCGGCAAGTCGACCATCGTCAACCTCCTGCTGCGCTTCTATGACCGCGCCGACGGGCGCATCCTGGTGGATGGGCACGACATCGCCGCCGTCACTCAGGACTCGCTCCGCGCCAATATCGGCGTGGTGACGCAGGACACGTCCCTGCTGCACCGCTCGGTTCGCGATAACATCATCTATGGCCGCCCTGACGCGACCGAAGAGATGATGCGCGAGGCGGCCGATCTGGCCGAGGCGACAGCCTTCATCGAAGGGCTGAGCGATCTCCAGGGCCGCAAGGGCTTCGATGCCCATGTCGGCGAGCGCGGCGTCAAGCTCTCTGGCGGCCAGCGCCAGCGTATCGCCATCGCCCGCGTGCTGCTCAAGAACGCCCCGATCCTGGTGCTGGACGAAGCGACGTCCGCCCTCGACTCCGAAGTCGAAGCCGCCATCCAGGGCCAACTGCAACTGTTGATGAAGGGCAAGACGGTCATCGCCATCGCCCACCGCCTCTCCACCATCGCGATGATGGATCGGCTCGTGGTGCTCGACAAGGGCAGGGTGGTCGAGACCGGCACGCATGCCGAGCTGGTCGATACCGGCGGCATCTACAGCCAGCTTTGGCATCGTCAGTCGGGCGGCTTCATCGATGCCGACCAGGTTGAGGCGGCGCAGTAGCCCGGCTCTAGCTGGCGGTATCGAAAACCTGGCGTGGGTGGCGGTGCCACCCATGCCGCTCGTCCGTCAGCTGCTTGAGCATGGCGTCCTCGGTCATGGGGCGGCCGAACAGGTAGCCCTGCATCACCGTGCCGCCCAGCCCGAGCAGCACCTTGAGCTGCTCCTCGGTCTCGATGCCTTCGAAAACGCAGGAGATGCCCAGGTTCCGGCAGAGGTCGATCGTGGTCTTGATGATCGCCCGGCTGGTCGCGTCGGTGGTCACGTCCTTGACGAAGCTGCGGTCCACCTTGATCCGGTCCAGCGGCAGCTTCTGCACATAGGTGAGGCTTGAATGGCCGGTGCCGAAGTCGTCCAGCGCGATACGCGAGCCAAGCGACAGAAGCGCGATCAGCGCATCGCTGGCCTGCTCCATGTCGCGCATGACGGCGGTCTCGGTGATTTCGAAGTCGACGCGGCACGGCCTGCCCGCCTGCTGCACCAGGGCCACGATGGCTTCGATCGCCGTTGTCGAGGCCAAGTCGTGTGCCGAAAGGTTCACCGACAGCCGCATCGAGCGGGGAAGCCTTGCCGAGGCGAGGAGCGCCTTGCGCAACACCGTCTGCGTGATCTTGCTGATCATGCCGATCCGCTCGGCCAAGGGAATGAACTTGGCCGGCGACACTTCTCCCAGCAGCGGGTTGTGCCACCGCGCCAACACTTCAAATCCGGTGATCCGGTTCAGCGATACGTCAAACTGCGGCTGGAACAGAATGTGGATTTCTGCCTCGAGGTCCGCCGTGAGCAGCGCGTGCTCCATGATGCGCACGCGCCCCAGTTCGGCCGCATGCTTGTCGCTGAACACCAGCGCCGTGCCCCGCGCCTCGCGCTTGGCCACCCACGTCGCGTAGTCGGCCCGGTCGTAGAGCGTTTCAGCAGTGTCACCCGACTTGGACAGCGCGAGACCAGCGGAGGCCGACAGGTGGACGATACCCTGCTTGGTGTCGAAAGACTTGCGCATCGCTCCAGCCAGGGTGTCTCCGCACGATTGGAGGCCCGCAGAACTCGTGGCTTCAACAATGACCAATGCGAATTCGTCGTCGCCCAGCCGCGCCACCATGGTGGCGGGGCGGCGCAGCGCCTTGATCCGCTCCGCCACCTCGATCAGCACCCGGTCACCGGTGATCTGCCCGAAGATGTCATTGACCGATTTGAAGCTGTCGAGGTCGAGCCGGGCCACGGCGATCTGCCGGCCCTCGGCTTCGGCCTTTTCCAACTCGGCCGTGAGGTGCCGCACGAACCAGCGGCGGTTGGGCAGCCCCGTCAGGCTGTCGACATTCGCCATGCGGTAATTTTCGTCCGACAGCAGCTGGGTTTCCCGCTGTTTGCGCTCGACCGCCGAGCGGGAAGCGACCAATTCGCTGAAGTCCCTGTAGTTGCCCAGCAGTAACCAGATCAGCACCAGGACGACGATGGCAAAATTGAACGCCAGCGCCATGAACACCGCATTACCGCTGGTCGCAAAAACGCCGGTGAACGGCACGAGAACACAGACAGCCACCGTGATCGCAGCGCCACGCAGGTTCTTGAGCGAGAACACGCAGCAAATGCTTGTGATAGCCATGTAGAAAGCGACATGGGACTGCTGGAAGGCGTTGCCGTAGGGATAAAGGCTCAGCGACCAGGCGGAGAAGCCCACGCCCAGGAGCGCCGCCAGCGCAACCGTGCTGCCCAGGAGCTTGCGCGCACGTTCAGCCGTCATCTCCCTTTTGCGGGTGCGCCACCACATGACGAGGCGCGACATGCAGGCCAGTGTCAGCAGCGCAGGAACATAAATGCGCAAAAGGGCAGGGGCCGTGTCATGCGTCGCCGCCAGCGCCAGAGAATTGACCAGGAGGATGCAGTACATGAGCGGCACTTGCCGCGTGAATGCGCGCGCCTGCGCCTGAACCAGATCGGGATCGTCCGGCAGCGCGAAGAACTTGGCAATGGCATTCAAACCAGACATTGGCCTTCTGGCCCCAACTCTGGGCAGACCCTAGCCGGAAAAATCCTAATAGAGCTGTAAAGCTGGCTCCTGCTGATCGGTCCTCTGTCGCAAATAGCAACGCTGCAATTACGAAAAATCGAGCAGATTTCGCCATTGAGGGATGCCTTGATCTGCGTGTAGAAGGAGTTCCGCAATCGATTGCAGAACCTATTTGCTACGCCCAACAAGCGAGCTGACTGCCCCTAAGGGGCGCGTGAGGAGACCCAGATGGCCGTGCCAGAGACTTATTCCGCCCTCGATCTGCGGGGCGATTTCGCGCTGTCATCGCCGACCATCGACATCAAGGCGCCCATCGCGCTCCCGGGCGACGTGCACACCGCCCTGCTGGCCGGCAACCACATTCCCGATCCCTATTTCGGCGAAAACGAAAAAACGGTCATGTGGGTCAACGAAACCGCCTGGTCGGTGGAGCGGCAATTCACCGCCTCCGCCGCCGATATCGACGGTTACCTGACGCTGACCCTGGCCGAGGTCGATTGCATCGCCACGATCCTTCTCAACGGCGAAGTGGTCGCCAGGACGCAGAACAGTTTCCTGCGCAACGACATCGACGTCACCGGCAAGGTGCGCGAGGGCAACAACACGCTCCGCATCGAGTTCGACATCGCACCCGACGTTGCCAAGGCGCGCGCCGATAGGCACCCGTTTCCTATCCCCTTCACCAAGAACTACCAGACCAACGGTTTGAAGGGCATCCACATGAACTTCATCCGCAAGGCGGCCTGCCATGCGGGTTGGGACTGGGGCATCTGCCTCATGCCGATCGGCGTCTACGGCACCATGTCCTTGCGCAAGTCGCGCCTGGCGCGCCAGGACAGCGTCCAGGTCGATCAGGCCCATGGCAGCAACTCGGTCGAACTCTCGATCAAGACTCGCCTTTTCGCCTTTGCTCACGGTGAGGTGGAACTTGAACACACCATCGATGGGCAGTTGATCACCGATAAGGTTGTGGTGCAGAAAGGCGAGAACCTCTTTACGCACAACATCACCATCCACAATCCCAGGCTCTGGTGGCCAGCCGGGCAAGGTGAGCAACCGCTCTACGAATTGGTAACTAACCTCGAGGGCGAAAAGACCGTCCGCCAGATCGGCCTGCGCAAGCTCGAATGGATCGTCGAGCCCGACGAGATCGACCACTCGTTCAAGTGCCGCATCAACGGCCGCGACATCACCATGATGGGCGCCAACTGGATCCCCGCCGACGCCATCCCGTCGCGCATCACCCCCGCCGTCATCCGCGACCTCCTCGAAAGCGCCAAGGCCGCCAACATGAACATGCTCCGCATCTGGGGCGGCGGCCAGTACGAGCCGGACTACTTCTACGAGCTCTGCGATGAGCTGGGCATCCTCATCTGGCACGATTTCATGTTTGCCTGCATGAGCTATCCCTCCGACCGCCCGTTCCTCGAAAACGTGCGCCAGGAAATCACCCAGCAGGTGCGCCGTCTCAGTCACCACGCCTCGATCGCGCTCTGGTGCGGTGACAACGAGGTCATCGGTTCGCTCAACTGGTACCCCGAGACCAAGGCTGACCCCGGCCGCTATATCGCCAACTACGACCGCCTTAATTCCATGCTCGGCAACATCGTCGAGGACGAAGACCCGGTCCGCCGCTTCTGGCCGTCCTCGCCTTCGCTTGGCTACATGGATTTCTCCGACGGCTGGCATTCCGACACCCGTGGCGACCTCCACTACTGGGACGTCTGGCACTCCGCCAAGCCATTTGAGGCCTACCGGACGGTCCATCCCCGCTTTGCCTCCGAATTCGGCTTCCAGTCCTTCACATCAATGAACGTGATCGAGACCTTTGCCGAAGCCAAGGATCGCAACCCGTCCTCGCCGGTGATGGAAAACCACCAGCGCAATGCCGGCGGCAATGCGCGCATTCTCGAAACGATGACGCGCTACTTCCGTTTCCCGCGCGATTTCGAGCAGATGGTGTTCCTCAGCCAGATCCAGCAGGGCCTCGCCATCAAGACGGCCATCGAATACTGGCGCTCCACCAAGCCGCGTTGCATGGGCACCCTGTTCTGGCAGATCAACGACATCTGGCCGGTGGCCTCCTGGTCGAGCCTTGACTATGGCGGGCAGTGGAAGCTGCTGCAGTACATGGCCAAGCGCTTCTTCCTGCCGGTCAATGTCGTGGCCGTGCCGCAGCACGACGAGGTGCCCACCAACTCGCGCGGCACCCCCGTGGAAGGCGCACCGCCGACCACCATCGCCTTCCGCGGCATCAATGATACCGCCAAGCCGGTCAGCATCTCGCTCGAGGTGCGCGCGGTGCGCATCGGCGGCGGCGACCGCGTTGTGTTCTCCGGCAACACGGCCATCAGCCCCGATGCTGCCATCACCATCACCGCGCTGCCCTTTGCAGATCTTGCCGAGGACGAGTTCCTGTTCTTCTCCTGGCGCGATGCGCAGGGCAAGCTCCTGGGCGAGAACGACTACTTCCCCAAGCCCTACAAGGCCTACGAACTGGTGGAGCCCAAGGTCCGTGCTGCCTGGTCCGACAACGACGGCGAGTTCGTCCTGACGCTCACGGCAGACAAACCCGCGCTCTTTGTCACGGCCACGGTCGACGTGCCCGGCTACTTCTCCGACAATGCCGTGACGCTGCTGCCGGGCCGGACAACCGAACTAACCTTCACGCCCCGTCACGGCGCCAAGCCCTCGGCGTCCGAGCTGCTTCACTCGCTGAAAGTGCGTAATCTCAGCGACACGTTCTGAAACTGTCAGCGGTAGGGCGAGCTGAACGGAGCGGCGCCCCACCCACCAGCCGTCACCCTCGGGCTCGACCCGAGGGCCCTTCACGTGCGGAGCGCCGCCCAAGTACATTACCCTCGGGTCAAGCCTGAGGGTGACGCTTGTGGGTGGGGCGCGGCCCAACTTCCATACAAGTTTTCCCTGATGTGCCTTGACATGCGTCGGCGCATCACCCATCGCTGGGCCGATCCCGACGCGCCTGCGGCGCCCATCTTCGGAACAGCTATGTCCTCCACCATCGCGCCCGCACAGGAGCGTCGCCTGCTCGGCATCGGGCTTGCGCTTGCCGCCTATTTTCTCTTCGTCTGCCTCGACAGTTCGGCCAAGTGGCTGGGCCTTGCCGGCATTCCGGCGCTTCAGGTCATGTTCGTGCGCTACGCCGTCCATCTTGGCCTTGCTGCCGGCATCAACCTGCCGCGCAAGGGCCTGGGGCTTCTCCGCACGCAGAACCTGACGCTTGAAATGCTGCGGGCAGCGGCGCTTGTCGGCTCCACCCTCTGCAACTTCACCGCCGTGCGCTATCTCCCCCTCACCGTAACCGGCGCCATCAGCTTCACCGTTCCCCTGATCATCACCGCACTTTCCGTCTTTATCCTGCATGAAGCCGTAGGCTGGCGGCGCTGGCTGGCCATCATTGTCGGCTTCGTCGGCGTGCTGATCATCGTGCGTCCCGGCAGCGACGTATTCCACCCCGCAACGCTGCTGTCTCTAGGCGGCGCTGTCTCCTATGCCTGCTATGCCCTGCTGACCCGACGCCTCGCGGGAATAGACTCGGCTGGCACCCAGCAGTTCTACGGTGCTGCTCTCCCCACGCTGGTTCTCGCGCCCCTTGCCCTCGCTAATTGGGTCTGGCCAGACAGTCTCCTGGGCTGGGTGATCCTGTCCCTGATCGGCATCATCGGCTTTTCCGGGCATCAGTTCATAACCGTTGCCCATCGCTATGCGCCCGCCTCGGTGCTGGCGCCGTTCAGCTACCTGCAAATTTTCTTTTTCGCGGCGGCAAGCCTCTTTATCTTCAACCAGCCACCCGACGTCTGGTTCTTTGCCGGGGCGCCGGTCGTCATCGGTAGCGGGCTTTATATCTGGCTACGCGAACGGGCATTGCACCGCGCGGCGACCGCGGTGGAAGCGGCCGAGCGCTAGCTGTCGGTCACTTCCTTGATCGGCACGGCCTTTGTCGCGTCCCCCTGCGTGATGAGGCGGGCGCTGCGCTGTCCGCTAAGGTAGATCCACAGCCAGCTCAGGGCCACGGCGAGGCGATTCTTGGTGTCGATCAGGAAATAGATGTGGGCCAGGCCCCAGAACCACCAGGCGATCCATCCCTTGAGGCGGATCCAGCCGAAGTCGATCACAGCGGCGCGCTTGCCGATCGTCGCCAGGTCTCCCTTGTGCCCATACCGGAAGGGCCGCGCCTCTTGCTCGCCGCGGAGCCGCGCCTCGATGATGCGTGCGGCATGCCGCCCCGCCTGCTTGGCCGCGTCACCAATGCCTGGCACGGACTTGCCGTCAGCATTGATCATTGCGGCCGTGTCACCCACCACGAAGATGTCCGGATGCCCCGGCACGGAAAGGTCCGGCTCCACCTTTACCCGTCCCGCCTTGTCGCTTTCCGCGCCAAGCCACTTCGCCGCCGGCGATGCCTGCACCCCCGCCGCCCAGATGATGGACGCTGTATCCAAGCGCTTGCCGCCATATTCCAGGCCCTCCGCATCAATGGAGGTCACCGGTTCCCCCATGACCACCTCAACGCCCAGGCGTCTCAGCGCCTGGAGGCTATAGTCGGATAGCTCCGGCTTGAAGTTGCCCAGCACCTTGCTACCCGCCTCGATCAGCACCACGCGCGCCTTGGCCGGGTCGGAGTGCCGAAACTCGCCGCGCAGCGTTTCCCGCGCCAGCTCTACAATGGCGCCGGCAAGCTCCACCCCTGTGGGTCCGCCGCCGATGATCGCAAAGGTCAGCAGCGCCTGCCGCTTCTGCGGATTCGGCTCGCGCTCGGCAGCCTCGAACGCCAGCAGCAGCTTGCGGCGGATCGTGGTGGCGTCTTCCAAGGTCTTGAGCCCGGGTGCGAACTGCTCCCACGCGTCGTTGCCGAAATAGGCATGGCGGGCGCCGGTGGCGATGATCAGACTATCATAGGGCATGGGAGGGGCGTCGGCGAGGATCACCCGCTTGCCGGCCACGTCCACCTCCGTCACCGTCGCCAGCAGGGTCGTGGCATTGCGCTGGTCGCGCAGGATGTGGCGGATGGGCCAGGCAATCTCCGACGTGGCCAGCGAGGCGGTTGCCACCTGGTAGAGCAGGGGCTGGAACAGGTGGTGATTGCGCCGATCGATCAGCACGATCTCGACATCGGCTCGCGCCAGCGCTTGCGCCGCGGAAAGCCCGCCGAAGCCGCTGCCGACAATAACTACCCTGTGCCGCCCCATGATCGTCTCCATGCCCCTATATGGGTACAATGAAGCACGCTAGCATCGGTTCAGCCTGCAGGGCAGCTAGGCGATGGAACGACGCCAGCGCTGCGCGTATTCGTCGAAGCCCGGCACCGCTAGCGATTGGATTGCCGCATGGCTGGCCCGCTGCGCCTCGCCAAAGCCGAAAAGCATGCTAGCGCCCAGACTCGTGCCCGTGGCATCACCTGAAGCATAGACCGGCACGCCGGTGAGGCGGCCCAGGGCGCTGGCAAACAGCCGGTTGCGCGCCAGAGGCCCCTCGATGATGATCTCGCGCCCCAGGCCGCAAAGCCCCAGCGAAGCCTCCGTCACAAGAGCCAGGTAAAGCGAAGCCGCAGCCGTCCGCTCACCGGCCCCAAGCGTCTCGGCATCCACCGTCCAGCCGCCCTTCGCCTGCGGAAAAGGCCCGACGCCAGGCGTAACGCTGGGCTGTACCCGAACATCCCTATCGATGACGGCGGCGATCTCCTCGTCACGCGGCTCCGCGATGTTCGGCACCAGCTGGTCGAATTCCCGTCCACCCATGAAACGGGCTGTCGGCACGGCGCGCCCGAACGCGTCAACGTTGGCAAGGCTGTCGCGCCCGGCATCCAGCTGCGCGGTGCTGCCGCCTACTGTCATGGCGATGGTCCAGGTGCCGGTCGAGATGATGGTGAACGGCGCTTCGTGCTGGCCCAGATGGGGCAGGAGCGACGCATTGGAATCGTGGATGCCGCAAGTCACCGGCGTGTCGCTCGTCAAGCCAGTCTCCTGCGCCACGTCCGGTCGGAGGTGGCCGATCACCGAAGCCGCTGGACGAACCTCCGGAAACAGCCCTGACCAATCCTGTGCGCTTACAAGGCTCGAGAACGTCCCCGTCGCCGGTGCCCACAGGTCGGTATGGCATCCCAGCGATGTCACCTCGCTCGCGAGCACACCCGTCAGCCGCCACGCCCAGTATTGCGGATAGGTCAGGATCGCCGTGGCGCGGGCAAACTCCTGTGTGAAGGCATTCGCCTGCCAGAAGATTTGCGCAGCAAGATTGAGCCCGTTGGGCAGAAGCGGCGACAGGGTCTCGCTGAAGGGTGGGCGGACTTCGCCATAGGCCTCTGCCGTCTGCTCGGGACCATCATGTTCATAGTCCAGCACCGGCATGGCCAGGACCCCGCCCGCCATGAGCGCCGCCGTGGCGCCATGGGTGGTGATCGAGATGCCGTCGATGCCATGCTCGGCGCCCAGCACCCGAAGGCTCCCAACGATGAAGGTCCAGAGCATCTCCACGTCCGCATGCGGATAAAGCCCCTCCCGCCGCACCACATTGGGTGTCGTGCGCACCGCCACCTGCTGGCGCGACTGGGAGTCGATCAGCACGACCTTGGCATTGGTTTTGCCGATGTCGATCACGGCGATGTGGCGGGGCAGGGTCATGGGACGCTCGCGGGAACTGGTGCAGCGCCCATACTGCAAATCGCAGCGCCATGCCACACTAACATGTTACTCCTGCACCCCTCTCGTGCAAACCAGCTCTCCCGCCTGCGGCTGGCCAGACCGCCCTTTCTGATGTATCCCGCCACCATGACCGACATCGCGCGCGCCCGGCGCTTTTCCGTTGCCCCCATGATCGATTGGACGGACTGACGCTCTAATTTACCGCAGGCAAACAATATTTCATTGATCTGTGGCTGCCGCGTAGGATTTTTGTCGTACTCAGGGATAGTCGCGAATAAGCGCAAACGAGTTGACTTCAGAAATGACACACAGGTCTAAACTGGATGTTGGCACCTCCGCCAACGCCGGAGCCTGTCATGTCCCAACTCGCTAACGACAATTCCCCACGCCTGAACACGGCTTTCCTGCTGATGGCCCAGTACAATGGCGCCGCTGTGATCCCGGTTGAGGCGGTTTGCCGCGATTACTTCTCACATCTCGATCCGACTAAGTTCGTCCGCAAGGTCGGGGCAGGGGAGATCGCCATTCCGCTAGTCCGGATGGAAGCAAGCCAGAAGTGCGCAAAGGGCGTGCACCTAACGGACCTTGCAGATTACCTCGACGGCCGAAGGGCTGCTGCACTCAAAGAGCGCGATCAGTTGGCCGCCTAACCACCAACACCAACCACAACGATCAGCTCCGGGCACCCTCCCGGCGCTCAACTCAACACGCCCGCATTACCGCGGATAGGAAATACAATGCGCATACTCTATGCAGAGCTGGTCGATGAACCTGCCAGCAAACCAACCCGCTGCCTTGGCACCGTGGATCTGGAGCTGACGCCCGACGTCCGGATGTACGGACTACGTCTGCTCCAAATGCCCGACGGCAAGAAGATCTTGTTCGCTCCCCATGCTGGCCATCGTCGCGCGGCTACGTTCTCGCTTAAGTTGGCCAGGACCCTGACCGCCATGGCGATCGAAGCACTTGGGGTGGCAGCAAATGACGACTGATAACACCACAGCAGTCGACCCAAGAAAGGATCCTACATTTCTTGCCTGGTAAGCCGGTATGGTGGCTTCGATGCGTAGGGCGGCATCCAGGGTAAACCTACGTAGGCTCGAAGCTTGGCAAGCAGACGCCCCGGCTGCGCCTGTTCCCCAGTACCCGGTGCAGACAATTGTGCCCCCTCGGATGAGTGAGCCGGCGAACGACAACTACCCCGCATCGCTGGTTGAGTTTGTCGACCCCTCGGTTTGGGCAGGAAAGCATGTTCCGGAGCGGCGCTGGTATGTTCCAGCCCTTATTCCAGGTCGGACAGTCACCCTGCTATCTGGCGATGGCGGTCTCGGTAAGTCACTCCTGGCGCTTCAACTTGCTATAGCTTCCGCCGTGGGTGGCTCGACCATGGGTCTACACCCAGAAGCTGGCCGCGTCGTGTACGTAGGAGCCGAAGACGAAGCTGACGAGTTTCACCGGCGTATTGATGACATCCTCGCCAGCACGGGCCACACGTACGCTGATCTAAAAGACCGTTTTCTGTTGCTACCGCTTGCTGAGACTGATGCCACGCTCGCGGCGCCTGACAAATCCGGAAAGATGCAGGCCACGCCTCTCTTGGATGCGTTGTTTGATCGCGTTGTCGAGTACAAACCCACCCTAGTGGTACTGGATACCAGCGCCGATCTTTTTGGCGGTGACGAGATCAAGCGAGTACAGGTCAGACAGTTTGCGGCGATGCTTCGGGGGCTTGCCATCGAAGGTAATTGCGCCGTTCTGCTGCTCAGCCACCCATCACAGAGTGGTATGCAGTCCGGCAGTGGAACGTCCGGCAGCACGGCCTGGAATAACAGCGTACGCTCGAGGCTATACCTGACTAAGCCGACTGGTGATGCCGCGGATCCAGACGCGCGGGTGCTAACGACGATGAAAGCCAACTACGGCCGCACTGGTGACACTTTGAACCTCCGCTGGGAGGACGGTGTATTCGTCGCGAGCGATGGGCAGACTATGAGTCTCGCCGGCGGTCTGTTGAACAAGCAAGACGAAGACACTTTTCTAGCGCTCCTGTCCAAGCTCAACCGACACGGGCAATCATGTAGCCCGAACCGTAGCTCAACGTATGCACCATCGGTGATGGCCAAGCATCCCGACGCTAAAGCCGTTGGGAAGGCGAAGCTGGAGTCAGCTATGCACCGACTGCTAGACGATGGACGGATTAAGATCGTGGTCGATGGGCCGCCTTCCAAGCCTCGAAGCAGGCTTTGGGTGACGGCTGAAGACTTCGGCGGGTGACCTTCCGACGGTGCTTCCAACGGTCTTCCAACGCCTACCAACGGGGTGTTCCCACTCTCCCCCTATAACCCCCGCACCGTCGGAAGGCGTCGGTAGCCGTTGGAACGGCTGCCGCCTTCCGGCATGCACAAGGGTAAATTAATCCGATCGAACCGAACAAATGGTGGACGGCCACGTTTGACGGGCCGGTGAATTGCGGACAAGATGTCCGGGTGAAAAAAAGACCCCGCCGAAGCGGGGCCAAGTTTTCTGCATCGCTGGTTTTACCGCTTGGCGACCCGTCGCAAGGGCCACCGGCGGCAGTGGGAACTGATATGTTCCCGCTGACCCAGCCGTGTACGCCAGTAGTCGATAACCGACACTGGCTTGATGATCGGACATGCTACTCGCATAGCCAAATCTCCATCTCTGGAGACAAGTCGGGCTTGCCACCCCTTCGACGGCTAACCCGCCGAAAGACCATCCTCCTCATTACTTGGAGCGGGCCTGCCGGTGGTGGGCGCGAGTAACGTTGCGATCACCCTGTCAATTTACAGGTTGAGCCTAATACTTAACAACCAGTGATTTCGCAAAATGGGGGCTTGACTGCGAGTCCGGGCTTATAAAGGGCCGCGTCTGCTGATTATTCTTGGTTATTGCTGTGGATAGTGCCGGCTAGCCCGCATTCCGGTTTCCTGCGGGACTGGCCGCCCAACCACCACCGGCAACCCGTGGCTGGCAGCCATCACGTACCGGCCGTGCTGGGTTATCGCCAACCCTCTAGGTGTGATGCTCGCCAAACCCAAGAAGCAGAGTCGCCGCTGGGTAAGCCAAGCTACACCCCGTTGTGGCTCGACTGTCATTGCGAGCAGGAGTAGCCGCTCAGCTAGTTCAAGCTGGTCCCACCGGACCGGTTGGGGCTGTGTTAGCAGGCTCATCTCAGCACTCCGCCAGGCATCGAAGATGACCGTCAACGTGCGCTGGTCGTGGGTGGTTGCGGTTTTGTGATCGGTGGAAGGCGCACCGAACTTTGAGGGCTGGAGGGGAGGGGGTGGGTCGCCTTTCTGCCGGAACCAAGGGTGCCCACCGGCCGGGTACTGAAACGCGTTACGCCGCGAGTTTCGAGACTTTTTTCCCCACTCAGATCAGGCAGAGAACAAGAGCGTTTCTGGTGTCCATAACCTTCGATGAGGTAGGAAAACCGGAAAGTTGCAACCTTAATCAGTGAAGGGTCAACATACGACCGTTCCTGTACTCGTGCGCTTGGTTCCTGAAGCCTTCACAAGCCACCAGATTGAGGCCCGACAGCCCTCAGTGTGGTGATAGTCCCTGCCGTTTAGGCGGGGATTTTTTTCGCGCGTCCATTTGCGCGCGTCGCAGCGCGCCAACCAACATAAGGAAACAACATGGCAACCGTTGCCGAAACGGTGGCAGCGATAGCGGCTGCCACTGAAACCAAACCTGGCTGGGTGTTGCACCTCGCAAGGCGTTTGCAAGAAGCAGGTATTCTACCAACTGGCTCAGCCTCTGCACCAGCGGCCGTCCACATTGAGCATGTCGCCTCGCTGCTTTTAGCTTTGCTGAGCGGAGCGCAGCTGAAAGCAGCCGCCACGGCCGTTCATGTCTATGGTGACATGCGCCGCTGCGGCGTGGACGTCACCATCATGCCGGAGGCTATGCGGCCGCCGGTAACTGTAGCCCGCGATTATCTCGAGCATGTGTTGCACCTGTTTGCGGCTGGTAGTGCAGATGATCAGCGTGGGCTGCCACAAATGCAGCTGGAGTTTGTCTCCAACTGGCCCGAACTGACTATCCTGTTTGGCAAAGGCGAAGACCCTTGGCGGTTCGTTCCAGCAGGTGAACTGGCCACCCATTGGCGCTCAGGCGCAATTCGCAAATCCACAACCATCACCGGCGCCGCGCTCCGAGAGATCGTTCGCCGCCTGAATCAAACCCGTTAAGGAGCGCCCCATGGGTCTACTTAGTAAGAAACCTGCGGCTGTAGAGCCGAATTATCGCGTCCCAAGCCTGCAAGAAGTTGATGACGAATACGGCGTCCTGCTTGAACGGCGTTCGGCGCTGCAAACCACGCATGCTCGGCTGCAGGCTGAAATCCGGCAGTGCCAGGATGAACTGGGACGTCAGCCGGCGCCGGCCTTCAAGCCCGAAGTCGCCGAGCTGCTTGGTGAAGATGCTGGCAGTGCATCAACGCTTCGCACACAGATCCGGGAAAAGACCGCACAGGTGGCGCATCATGACGCGGCACTTCAGGTCATTGAGGATCGTCTCCGCCAAGCCGTCGGGGCTGCTAGCCTAAAGGTTTGCGAGCAGGTTCGCCCGGAATACGGGCGGCGCGTGCAACAGGTATGTCGCGCATTGCTGGCTTTGGAGAGCGCGTACGCAGAACTAGATACGCTCAAGAACGACCTAGAACGCGAGGACGTACAATGGACGCGCCTCACTCCAATGCTCCCGACCTTTCTTGGTCCTCTTCGCGACCCGGACAACCGCATCGCACGCTATCTGCGAGAGGCCAAAGACGCGGGGTATTGGGATGTCGCTTGAGCGCGCAGTCGAACGCCGATCCAAGAGCGCTCGGAAAGTGAAACTTCCTGGGCAGACTGAGCACTTCTCAAGCCGAGATGCATCGGTGATCGCTCGCGAACTTCGGGAGCGATCGGAGCTGGGTAAGCGCGAGGCTCGCCTTGCAGCCGCGGAGGCGAAACTTGGCAGAGGTTCTTAGCGGTTACGCAGCCAAGTTCGGCAAAGAGACTACCATCGCCGGGGAGTTTCGCGAGCGTCTGGCTCCAGGCTGCTTTGATCGTACCCTGCGCGAGAACAAGGACATATTCGCCCTTCTATACCACGACTACAGCCACGTGCTCGGGCGAACCAGCTCGGGAACCCTGCAGCTCCGAGTAGATGATGTGGGATTGTGGTTCTCGTTGCAACCTAACCCCGAAACACCGGATGGTCAGGCAGCGGTGGGTCACGTCAGAAGGCGAGACGTTGCTGGGTGCTCTTTTGGGTTCAGAGTGAAAGCCGAGGAATGGGAAGACGGCGGACTTAGGTTGCCGCTTCGAACCATCACCGATGTCGACCTGTTCGAGATCACGCTAACTCCGATCCCTGCCTATAAGGACACTGACGTCTCGCTAATCGCTCCTGGTGAGGCACTGCGGCAAAAAGCTGAAGCGGCCATGCGTCGGCGTGGCATTTCGCTAAACTGAAAAAGGCCCCGGCAGCTTAAGAGCGCCAGGGCCTTCTCTGTCCGGCGCAGCAGGGGGCATTGCGCACCGGTTGATGGATAGATGGTGTGGGTAGCGAAGGGATCAACGGCGCTCGCGAGGGTGTGAAGGGCCACTGCCTTCGTGAAAGGTAGATAGCTTCAGCGCGCGATTCAGCTGAAGCCAGCGGTGCGTTGAGTGGTTATCCTTCTCGCCACGCGATCAATTATAACGGAGAAACGAACTTAGCCCCGTTTCGCGCCTTATATGAGTGAGTAGCATGACGCATCAGGAGATGGGCTTTGGCTATTCGGGATTCCCGAATAGCCAAAAAACAAACTCATTGTCAACATATTGTTGACCTGCTATGGCGTACAAACAAATGAACTCACAGGAGTTCTAAGGAGCGTGGAATGGATACTCAGATCGAACTAGCGAAGCATCGGCTTTTTGCCGTTGATGAGCTCAATGCGGCTGACATCAAGCTTTTTCCCGGCTCTACCCGGGACAGCACACCTGAGCAAATAGCTGAGCAGGTAAATAAAGCTATTGCCCAAATCATGAACGGCGAATACGAGTTGCTGTCTGACGACAACGATTAGTCTGAGCTGCTCAATCGAATGAAGTATCGCGACCTATACGAATATTGCCAAGAACAGCCGCTATATATAGGTCGCAACGTTATCCGGGATAAGGCGCTCGAACTTACTGGCGTGCCCAAGATCCCCATAACGATAGTGGATATGGACCCGCAGCACTGTCGTGGGTTTTACCTATCAGCCAAGAATCAAGATCACGTTATGGTACGCCAGTTTGGCGGCCATATCGTTGCTATTGCTCGGGGCCTTAACAAGTGTTGGACCCGCTTCGTGGTCGTAAAAGAGTTCATGCACCTCTTCGGTGATGAGCTCTCTGCAGCAGACACCGGGGCAGAGTTCGAGGCGCTACTCCAGGGGATCAACGGCCCTGATGAGCTCACGCCCCAAATTCAATCTGAATTCGATTGTTTCTGGATGGCTCTCGGAGCTCTTTGTCCAGAGGCTAAGCGCCTGGAGTATGCAGCTAAGCGCGCCTTGAACGAAATCGACGACTACACGATCGCGCTCGAGCTCAAAATCCCACAGCTTTATGTTCCGCGCCTTTTCGAGAGTAGGTACCGCAAGATTCTAGATCGCATTCTTGCTAGCTAGTAAGACGCCGGCTTCAACCCGCCTCCAAGGCGGGTTTTTTGTCCCTCGTATGAATCCGGAACCAATCTTCAACAAAGCTCGTTGGACTTGGGTAAGTCGGAGTAAAAGCATGATCAAAAAGGCTTTTTCGGCATTGCTTGCCACGCATGTCTACGCGCTTGTTGCTTATCACGAGCATCGCTTCCGAACCCGTTACGGCCGCCCAGCCGTTCCACCTCGAACTCTCTGACTGCCAGCTATTAGCCCGATGGGCATAACCAGAAACGCCTCGCGAAAGCGGGGCGTTATGGCTCCAACCTGCTCGCCAAAAGTCTAGGACCACCCTCTAAGCATGTGGCGCGATATCGTAAAAGGGCACGTTCTGGAACTGTATCCCCAAAAAGAACTGCTCAATAGGTGTATGATCGGGTGGCGTTCTGATGAATACTTCGAAACAGAAGCGGAAAACACGGGTATCGGCGTCCCGTTGCCAAAAGACGTCACGGTACTCCCCGTAGCCAAAGAGAAAGCACCTCTTCTTCCCCTGGTACACCTCCCACGCTTCATCCATAGAGAGAAAGCGGTCAGACAGGTTGAAAACATTACCCGCACCCAATTCATGCTCTACTTCGGCGCCCATCCGTGAAAACGTGATATTTGGGGCTGGCTCAGACTGAGAAAGAAGAGGCATGTCGACGTAAAGCAGCTTCAAAGTTGCTGGAGACTGTCCGGTGTTCTTAATGACTGGCGCAAAGCGGAAGGCCACCACGGCACCATCCATCTGAGCGTGCATGCTGGCGGTACTCGCATGATCCCAAGACACATAAGCCCTTACCTGCGCCTCGCCCAGCAACCTAGCCGTGGCGTTCGCTTCTATGGCGGCGTTGGCAGTTCGCCTTGTCTCGATAAAAGTCCTCCTAACGAGAACCAACCCGACTAGGCTAATGCCGGTCGCGACAAGAGCAAGTAAAGCTGTCAACCAATTTGCATAGGTATCCCGCGTCGAAAATTCCGGCCACCAGTATCCCTCGAGCGGACCTCTGGCTTCTAAGCTCGCAACTATGGAGGAATCCACAGGAACGCGGTGTAGCAGTCCAACGACGGCGATCATCACGACACTTAGAAGAATAAGTCCAAGTGCAACTAAAGCTGGCTTGTCGTCGCGGTACATATCAATCTCGCAGTGTAGAAGCGCATAAGAAGGAACCTGGCGAGCCATCACCGACATCATTCAGCTAATGCAGCCCTCCCTCGTCGCGTGCGAAGTGACTATGGAAAAACGCGGGCAGCTATAAAAGGCGATGAAGCCGGTTGATGGCAACCTGGGTTGTCACGCGGACGAAGCGACTCGTAGGTGGCAAGTGCCCACCGAGGTACCGGCTTAAAAGTCGCTGCGCCTATGTAGCAGCGAAAGTGATGCCGCAGTTTTTGATGCGGTTGACCTGTTCGATCGCCTGCATCTCGCCTTTGAGACGGGCGACTTCCGCTGCAGCTGCGCCATCACCCTTCATGAAGAATGCGGCCGGCCAGAAGAGCACCAGAGAGACGGTGGTCATAGCCACGTCGCTGCTACGGGCCTTTTCCTGCTGTCCATTTGCCGCGGCCGCACGGGCCGATACGGCCTCGGCTTCGGCACGAAGCTGGGCACAACTCAGATTTTCGTAAAGGCCAGTCGAAACATAAGCAGGTGCGATGTCTTTCGGCGGTGTTGCGCAGGCAGCAAGCATCGCAGTCGCGCCGAGCACGATTACAGTCTTCTTCAACATTAGAAAGTCCCCAACAATGCAGTGACTAAGCACAATCGCGTGAATTCAAGCAAGTAGATTCATTCACGTATCGTTAAGCACTGTGTCTCGGTCCAGCTAACGCCGAGCTACCACTAACCATTCCAAGCCCGCAGCCCGCCCATCAAGGCGGGTTTTTCTTTCCGAACTGAAACTTTTACAGCCCGCCTTGAGGCGGGCTTTTTGCACATGGAGTGCCGAATGACTCTTAGTACCAACTGGCTTTTCTTGATTCTCGCGAAAGCCATACTCGAGCTAGCAGCCGGGGGGCTTTCCGCTCCGACACGGGAAGCGCTGCAGAACATTGTTGACGTTTCTGGCGAGGGCAACGAATGACCCTCACCGTCGACCAGGTCTATCGCGACAACAAAATCCTGAATAACCCGTCGAGCGGCCAACACGAGCCGGTTAAGTCTGAGGTTCGTGCCTTTCTGAAGGGGGTAATGAACCGCTCGGGTCAAGCCGTCACGCGCAACACCCTGACTGCACTGCAGGCCGTGACGCCGCCCAATGAAAACTATATGGGTGTGGTGCTCACAGGCGCTGACGCGGGGTATTATAGCCGCAGTGGTGCGGCATGGGTCTTTGGGAGGCCGTTCGCTGACACTTTCGCGCAGGTCGACCTTGCGGGATCGGGCACGGCCCAGACAGGCTCGCTGAATACGGGCGTCAACCCTGCCGGCGTCGAGGTGTTCTTCGCAAAGGTGGAGACGCCCAATACTGGCCAGTTGACGCTTTCGATCAGCGGCGGCCCGGCGCGCTCGGTCCGCAACCTCGCAGGCAACCCACTCTCTGCCGGTGAATGGACCGGCATGGTGATGTTCTACCTGAACGAGGATGGGCAGTATCAGCTTCTGATCGATGCCGGTGCTGCGGCTTCCGCTGCGGCAAGCGCGACAAGTGCCAACGCAGACGCCGATCGAGCCGGCGAAGAAGCAGATAGGGCTGAGGAAGCAGCCGCGGCGGCTCTAGCAGCGGTAAGCGGCGGCACTTCGATAAAGGCCACAGTCGCAGCGGCCATTGCGGACGAACCAGATGTCGATCCTGCCTACTACGACATCGCGTATTACGACACGAGCTATCAGACAGGGTCTGGCGCGAAATACCGCAAGGTTAATGCCGAGCCTGCGCATCCAGGCAAGTTCCAGAATGCGAATGGCGTTTGGTATGAGATTGATGCGCTGGTCTTGTTGCCGGAAATGTTCGGTGCAACTGGCGATGGCGTTACCGACGATACACCTGCGTGGCGGAAGATGGCGGAGGTTTCAACGTTCCTTCGTCGACAGATGGCAGACCGTCGCACGGGCTATTTTATCAACCCGTTGACGACAATCGAGTGCACGGAAGATGCGACGTTCTTGGGGTACTTTATCGTCCCCAAAAACAACACTGTGACGCCCTTTCGCTGGGAGCGAGACAATAAGGCTGGCACCGTTCTAAGCACCGCCGCATGGGTGGCAAATCTCACACGCGGACTGACCGAAATCGGCGCTGTGAATGCTTCAGGTAAGACAGTCGTTCTAAGTTCAACTGAAGTGCTGATCCAGCGCATTGGCGCCCCGCACTATCTGAAGACCGAAACTGTGCAGGTGCATTCGCAGGATGGGAGTCTGAGCCGCGGCCTGGTGTGCTCTTACACCAGCAAGGCCAATCTGACGGCTACAGCATATGATCCTGATCGGCCGATCAGGGTTGCGGGTATTTCGTTTCTCTACACCGGCACCGAAGGCAACGGCCCCGATGGTGTCCTTCACATTAGGCGCGACCATGTGACCGTGGACTTTCCGCGTATCCATGTCGCGGACCCAACGAACGGCATTGTCACCGGCTTTTACTCGATCGATTGCGTGGGCACGATTTGGAATAACCCGGTCTCAAGCGGTTTCGGCACTCCCGGCACAGGCTACGGAATTCAAGGAAGCCGCACGCTCGGCATGCGTGTCTACGACGCGGAAATGCTTGACGCCAGGCACGCATTTTCTGGTCGGAACAATACCGACTGCGTCATCGACGGCGGGCGGTGGTCGATCATCGATGATCACTGGTGCGAGAACTTCACCATCAAGAATTGCACAGTTCGCACCCGCGCCGTTGGCGAGCCAGTTCTATGGATTGCCGGCAATGATCTCCACGTGGAGAATGTTTCTTCCTTTGGTGGGCGAGGCTTCCTTGGAATACGGCTCGACACGCCGCACTTAGGCGGCACTGTCATGCTCCGGGATATCAAGTGCTTCTCGCGCGGCGTTTCTGCCCACGGCCAGCCTTTCGACCTTGTGGCGTATACGAGTCGCGAAGGAGATTTTGCGCCAGGCCGGACTGATCGCGTGTCCCTGGCCGATAAATTGCACATTGAGAACATCACGATAGATTGCGATGCCGACGCATGGTTGCTTTACAGCGGCGCGTTCAAGGCCGACCATCAAAGCTGGGGAGAAATCCACATCACCGGCACAAATAAAGCTGTCGGACCTAATGGAAAATCGCTTGGTGGCGTTTTCGCCTATAAAGAGGCTGTCTTCGCAACCGGGCGAACCCCACGGGTCACCATTGATGGTTGCTCGGATTTCACTGGAGCGCAATTTGGCGTCTTTATCGCAGCGCTAGACACATCCGATAGCCGAGCTTGGAACGTCAGCGTTTCCAATATGCGTGCAACCCAGTGCCGGTTTAGCCCCTATTCGGTGAGCCGCTTTGCCGCCCATCAGAGCACAATAGGTTCGGTGCTAAAGCACAGTGGTGAAGCCGGCGGCAATCATCTTTACACATTTGACGACTGCGACATGACGGGCGGAGAGGTCGGCGCCTTCACCAATCTTGGGTTCTTCAACTGCCGGTTTATGAATGGATCCTATACCAGCTTCCCATCAAGCCCCGGTGCGATGATCGGCAACGTGCGCGCCTCTACTGTAACCGGCTTGCCGACAGATATCCGCAATAATGTCGTCAGCCCATTTGCATAATGCTTGCCGCGATACCGTCGAGCGCTATATCGGAAGGCCACCCATATTTACATGCCCAGGAAATACAGGAGTCAATGTTACGATCCTATCGATAGCGTTCATCTTAGGGCTTTAGTGCGGAGATTTCGCTCTTCAAGGCCTTTTCGAAAACGTCTTTCATTGACGCTGCAAAAGTAGCAGTGAGGTGATGTTGGTCCCGGTACACAATGTTCCCGCCAATCGCTGGCAAACAAGCGTCCCTATCGCACAACCTGTCATTTACATCGATTACATGCTGACCGGCTGCAGGCAGAGAGGTGGGCATACCTCTCAGCGCATCACTCCGCGGGCGCCCGCACGCTTCCATCTCGCCGAAGCTTAGGCAGTCTCGATAGCTGGTGAACATCTCCGGCGTGTCGTTTATGAACGCCGCCGGAATGCCAGCAGCCGCAAGTTCTGCATACAGCTCCTCCAGCGCTGCCCGCCACAATGATTCAGCAGAGGCGTTATCGGCCGGCTGCTGGTACTCCTCATCGAACACCCAACCGTGGTACCGTGACGAGTTGCCGATGATAACGAGGTCAGGTGGACTTGAACGCAGTTCGGCCAAGATCTGATTACGCCAGACGTTGCATTCCTTGTAAGGCGCCTTTGAAGGCTGGTACCAGATAGTGACTGGCACGGCAGGACAAGATGACTTGGTCCGTGTTTGAACTTCCCAGCCCAGGGTGTCTGCTGCCAGCTGCAATGGAGTGAACCATTGCGCAGCGTGGCTGTCTCCGAACAGAACCACCTTTGGCCCGCCAATCCTGCCAAAAGTGCATGGAGGTTGATCAACGTCTTCGAAGTCCCGGTGACAGCCATTTAGGTAGTTCTCGCCGAAATCATTCGCTGCGGCGTTGATCTGGGCAGTTAGGATAGGATTCGTGCGGCTGGGAAGGGCATGCACAGCTAGAGAAGCAGCAGCGACGCCAATAACACCAAGCGCCGCTGCACCGAACATTCGGCCAAGTCCCACAGCTTGTAGTGAAAGATGGTGGACCGGCCGTTCTACCAGGTAGTAAGCCAAGGCACTCAGAAATGCGGTAATGGTCAGACCCAGACAGGTTGCTGCTACAGACCATTCCGGCCAAAGAGCTGAGATGATTACTGCCACCGGCCAGTGCCAAAGATATAGGCTGTATGACATGTCCCCGACCAGAACGAGCCAGGGGTGAGCCAGAGAGCTGCTCAACTTCGCAGACTGAGGGGAGTCTAAGCCTAGAAGCACAAGAGCGGCGCCTCCTGTCGGAAGGAGTGCCCAAGCGCCTGGATAGATCAGCTGATCGTTGTAGGCGAGGTACGAATATACGATTGCGGCTAGGCCGAAAAAGCAGCCGAAAGCGCGCAGAGGTGCGGCGATCCGTTGTCGGTGAACGTAGGCTAGGCTCACTAAGCCACCAGTGGCAAGCTGCCATGCTCGATATTGCGGGTGGTAGAATGCCTCAGGCTGACTTGTGATGATGATCGTCATGGCGCCAACAAGAGAGCCCGCGAACGCACCAGCTAGCGCAACGAGGATCAGTCGAGACGCTCCGAGCCGGTTGAAAAAAAGCCCTAGAGCCGCCAGCAGTGGTGGCAGCGCGAGATAGAATTGTTCTTCAACCGAGAGCGACCAGAAGTGCAACAGAGGGCTGGGGGGGTCTCCGAGCTGGAAATAATCGACGGCGCTGGCAGCGAAGTGGAAGTTGGCGAAGAACAGGCTGGCTGAAGCGGCATCGACAGCTAAGCCGGGCAATCTGTAAGCTGGCAGCAAGGTCGCCGACACAACGACTGTAGCGAGAATTGTAAGGAGAGCGTTCGGCAGCAGCCTCTTGATCCTGTTGCCCCAGAATTGAAGCAAGTTGATCGACCCGGTCTGCTCAAGCTCACGGTGAAGTAGCCGAGTTATAAAGAACCCAGACAGCACGAAGAAAACGTCAACGCCGACGAAACCTCCCCGGAAGGGTGGGACGTCAAAGTGAAACGCAATCACGCCAAGGACAGCGAAAGCGCGCAATCCTTGGAGATCCCCGCGCTTGTGGTTTTCTTTGAGGCTCATAAGGGTGCGCTAGCATGGGATTCGGTACGCCGAAAGGTAGGTCGCTGGGTCTGACTGTACCCTACGCGAACTTGTCCACTACCGCCGATCCTCAACCTTCGGCTTCACCAAAGCAAGCTAACCGACCCGCTCCGGCGGGTTTTTCTTTACCCTTTTCCGGAGAATACCCATGCCCGCTGCACAAGCGGCGCTTCCGCTCCCGCCCCTTAGCGGGATTAATCCAGCATACGCTGTCCAAGTTATCCCCGTCAGCTCATGCCGCGGTACTCTGCCTCTAAACACAGGAGGCGGCAATGACCGACGAAGCGAAGAAGACACAAGCACAATACCTGAATGGGCTAGCCATCGCTACCTTGAGCCTAGCTACCACGGCAGTACTGAGTGGTGTGCCATGGTGGGTGTTGCCGGCTGCGGCAATGGTCAGCGTAGTGCTGCACTGCGCTGCGGTGCGGGTTGTGCGTTAAACGCGTGACCTCCGCCAGCCCGCCGCGCGCGCCTCTTCTTCTGAGCAGAACCAGCGCTCTCCGTGCGACGCGCTTATTCGGGTCTCATTGTAATACTTCTGCCCAGGCACGTGGTAGATCTTCTCGCCCCGCGTGCTCACGTTGCCTTTGATGTTGCAGTCGCCGTTCTGCGCCACCGCCGAGGGTGTAACCGGCCCGACGACAAGCAGCACTGCCGCAAAGGCGGCTAACGTCACTGACCTGATCAATTTAGGTGCCTAACCCAGTGATCCTCAGAGACGATCGAGATGGGGAATCCCTGCTCCCGCCACTCCACCGCCTGGAGGATTTTGTTACCGAACGAGGAGTGCTTCCAAGACTCGGTGGCATAAACCCCGATGACCAGAACGTTGGTCTTCTGAGCGATGCCGCCTGCGGTAGCACCACGTTCTATGACAGCCGCCTCGCAGTGCTTTCGCTGCCCATAGTTGAATGTGCCAGTGAACGTATACCGGAGGCCTGGGAACGTCAGTGAAGGAGCGGGCTGGCAGACTGGCAGAGTGGTGGCCTTAAGCGGCTCTCCCAACTCGAAATCGTGGTTGGTGAAACGGCCGAGGGTTTCGAACAACTCGACTTTCTCGTCCTCGTCTGCCACGCCGTCGGCTAACACTTCATTGATGCGCCGGTAGAGCATGCGGATCAAAGGCTGACTGCTAACTTCAACGTTTGCCGCGAGCCACTTCTGCAAGAACTCGACTTCGGCTTGGTTGATCGCTCCGTCTGCGAGTAACCCACGAGTGATGCCAATCAACTCATCGATTTGCCTACCCTCGATGCGCTCTCCGCCAACTCGGTTGTAGAACTTGTCGTCCATGTTGCCCCCCTCAACAACTTCCTCACTCAGCATAGTGAGGCGGAAGTATAGATTTCGGCAACACGTTTCTTACGGAACGCAGTCACGGTGCTACTCACACGGCCTCCCATTCATCGTCTTGATCGTCCTCACCACCAGGCAAGCGCGCAAACGCCTTCTCGATGGCTGTGCGTGACCAAACTCGTCTGGCGTCGATCTGCTTTGGCTTTGGCATACGTCCGTCCCGGACCATCTCGTCAAATTTGGACGGCGAGACGTCGATGAAAGCCGCAGCTGTTTCGCGGGAGAGCCCGATGGGCGGCAAGCTGCGTGGGAGGGTGTCTTGGCGGTTCTGCTTGGCAGCTGTCACTTCTCGCCCTCCTTGCCGGCTCTATATTCCCGCTCCCATTGTGTGAAGGCATCTTCCCCCTCGGGCGGATCGATGCCACTGGCCTTGTCTAGGAATGCGTCGAGTACCTTGCGGTCCCAACGGTGCAAACCAACAAGAGGTTTGGGGAGCTTTCCTGCTGCGACGTGAGCAGAGAATGCCGACGGCTTGTAGCCGCAATAAGCAGCGGCTTCGGCGCGGGTCATAAGGCGAGGTGGGGTAGTCATGGGCTGCCTTTGAAGCAGCTTGCTCTGCAGCACAAGTCACATGCGAAAGTATTCGTTTTAGGCCGAACATGTCGAATACATACGTTTGAAGGCAGTATTAACGCATCAACTCAGATTCTGTTCCAAGTCAACCTGACAAATGTGAACTAACCACCCGGGCAAGGGTGGTTTTTCACTATTCGCAAACCATGAGATTGGTAGGTTGGCAGCGGTGCTTCGAAAACACCCGCGCTAGGCCGGCAAGCCAATGTGCAACCAAACTGAGCGGTGCAGCCAATCCCGGCAAGGATGAAACTGCCCCGTAAGAGAGCCTCGGTCGCTCACGCGCCCGTGACCGGCATCTTTATGCCGGGATCCTGCACACCATACAAGACCCTGCCAGGGGAAAGTGTGCGGAGCGCTGCTCAGTTGGCGTTTTCGAAAATCCCGGTTTTGCCTGCCCCGAATGCCGGTGGGCACCAAAACGGCCTTCGAAAAGCCGTCGCACTGAGCACACGAACATGACCAATCACGAACCTACCGCACCCGAGCGCCCGCTCTGGTACACCGAGCGGCAACTCCGCTCCAAAGCGCCACACGTCATCGTCCAAGGCACTTTCAAAGTCGCTGATTACTTCGGGGGCGAATCCATCGAGATCGACATGGCCCTGTCGCTGCGCGCGTTTAACAAGCTCCGCGATCGAGGCTAACAGCTCAGTCTGAGGCCGCTCTACAGGGCGGCTTCATCCTTTGACAGGGGCGTACTTGCAATCTCAAGCCATGGCCAGTTGGCGTATTTGTCACCGGACTGTTCCAAGTGGGTGTAACGCTGCAATGACGACCATGATCTATGACCGCTCACAGCTGCGGCGTTCGGGATGGCGAAGCCCATCTCGAACAGTCGTGACACACCGTCGTGTCGCAGGTCATGAAAGTGGAGATTCTCTACCCCAAGGAACTGACAAGCGCGGGTGAATGCGGCGCTGATGGCGTCGGTTGTGTAAGGGAAGATTTCGGCCTTGTTCTTAGGCATTGCCTCGACAACCCGGATAGCTTCAGGCGGCAGGTCAACCCAAGTGTCGTTGCCTTTCTTCTGACCTGGGTGCTTCATGTCTCGCACCAGAATACGGCCGCGCTCACGTTGCAAGTCGTCCCATCGGATCCGAGTGATCTCGTCTTGTCGCCGCGTCGAGAAAATCGCGAACACTATAATCTGGACCATTGGGCCGGACGCTGGGCGGCGCTCGTTCCTTATTTTGAAATGGTCGAGAATTTTGTCCAGTTCGGCAAGGGTAGGGCGCCTGTCTCGTTTCTCCGACTTGCTAACAGTGCCCTGATGACGCAGTACCGCTTGCGCTGCAATCATGGCCGGATAGTCGAGTTCGAAACCACCTCCAGCTTTGCCAATCCTGAAAATCGAGGCGAGGTGTGAAAGGTAGTTTGCAACGGTTTGCGGCTTCCGCCCGCTGCTGCCCAACTCCCTGGCAAATGCAACTATATCGGTGCTGCCAATGGTACTACATGGCATGCCCGCTATGCCGTACTCTTTGATTGATCGAAGTACCTGCGCCTTGGTTCGGCCGATCTCTTTGATCGAGTTCTCGACATACCAATCTATTGCGTCCGCCAGTGGATGATCCTTTCGGTTCTCACGTTCCAGCGCTCCTGGCACCGCTAGCTCGGTTTCCCGGCGTTTTATCCAGGCAGCGGCCGCGCCCCTTCGGTCAAAGGTTTGTGCCTGTCGGTGGACGATCTTGCCGCCGCGCTTTATGAGTATCTGCGCAGTGTACCCAGTGGTGCCGTCTTTACGTTTGCGCGAAACGATAGTGCCCATAGCGGTACGACAAGCCTCCTGCTGGTACGACAATGTTGTACCTGGTACGACGAAACAGTCAACAACAGGCCGGAATGGTCGCATTCGAGCAGCCGATAAAATGTCCAATACCCCAGCAAAATCGGGAAAAAGCAGCGTCTCTAAGGCCCGGCGCTTTTCCGTTGCCCCCATGATCGATTGGACGGATCGGCACTGCCGCTTTCTCCACCGCTTGTTGACGCGCGAAGCCCTGCTCTTCACCGAGATGGTGACCACGGGCGCGATCGTTCATGGCGACGCCGAGCGCCACCTCCGCCTCAACAGCGAAGAGGCCCCGGTCGCCCTCCAGCTGGGTGGTTCGGAGCCCGCCGAACTGGCCAAGGCGGTCCGCATCGCCGAAAGCTACAACTACGCCGAGATCAACCTCAATGTCGGTTGCCCCTCCGACCGGGTGCAGTCGGGCAAGTTCGGTGCCTGCCTCATGGCCGAGCCGCAACTGGTCGCCGATTGCGTGCGCGCCATGCGCGACGCCACCGATCGGCCGGTAACCGTCAAGTGCCGCATCGGCATCGATGACCAGGACGCCGAGGAAAGCCTCGACCGCTTTGCCGATGCCATTGTCGACGCCGGCGTCGACGCGCTCTACGTCCATGCCCGCAAGGCCTGGCTCAAGGGCCTGAGCCCCAAGGAAAACCGCACCATTCCGCCGCTCAACTACGACCGGGTGCACCGCCTGCACCAGCGCCTGCCCGAACTGCCCATGATGATCAATGGCGGCCTCGAAAATCTCGACATGGCAGCAGCCGAACTCGCCCATATGGACGGGGTCATGTTGGGCCGTGCTGCCTACAACACGCCCATGCTCCTCGCCGAGGTCGACCGGCGCTTCTTCGGTTCAACGGCCCCAAAGCCAGAATTGCCTGACATCATCCGGGCCATGGCCGACTACGCGGACCGCGAGTGCGCTTCGGGCACGCGCGTCAACAACATCGCCCGCCACATGCTGGGCCTCGCCAATGGCCTGCCCGGCGCCCGCCAGTTCCGCCAGATCCTGAGCGTCGAGGCCTGCAAGCCGGGTGCCGATTCAGCCGTCATGTTCCAGGCGCTCGACGCCCTCTCGCATCCGCCGCTGGCCGAGGCGAGCTGACGGCTCAGTCGGCGAGCTCCAGCGAGTTCTGCGTCACGCTGTAGCGGCTGAGGGTCTCGAGAAAGGTCATGCCGAGCAGGCTCTGGTCGAGCGCATGTTCCTCCGCAACGAAGGCAACCACACCCTCGCGCACAATGCCGCCCACCTCCATCCGGTCCAGCCGCACCCGCGCTGCCCGCCCGGTCCCATTGGCGGTCGATACCGCAATCGTGTAGTTGAGCTTCTTGGTGGAAATGCCCGCCGCTTCTGCATCATCGCGCGTCAGCACCACCGCGCTCGCCCCCGTATCGAAGATCATCGGGGTCGTATGGCCATTCACCGTCGCATTGATCTCGAAATGCCCGCCGATCCCGCGGCGGAAGGTGGCGAGGCCCTGCTCGGCGTCCACCATGGCAACTCCGGGCTGCAATTCACCGGCGACGCGGGCCGCCACATTGGTCAGTTCATCGCGATACGCATAGGCCAGCGCCGCAACCCCGACGATGGCGACCCATAGAAAGACGCTGCCGATCAGCTCCTGCGCCTTGCGGCGGCGCGTGAACAAGCCGCCGGCAAACACCACCAGGATCACTAGCATGGGGATCAGCTGCGCCGTCTGCCCCTGGCTGAGGCCGAAAACCGCCCCGGCGTCGGCACTGATCAGGAAAGCCAGCCCGACGGCGATCAGCAGCGCTACGCCGATAAAGATCATGTTCGGCGCTCCCCTTGTTCAACCGCTCCGCAAGATAAAGGCGGACCCGGTGTCAAATTCAAGACTGCGTGCGCCTCAGGCTCACACAAACGGCAGCAGCGCGGCGAGCACTGCCGTTTCGACCAGTGCCCCCAGCGCCCCGATGACGTCGCCGGTCTGTCCCTCCAGCAGCCGGCGGCACAGTGCCGTCCAGCCGGCAATCACCAGGCTCGCCGCCGCTCCCGCGACAACCACCGCCACAACGCTGGTCGCCGGCGCCGCCAGCACGAACAGCAAGACCAGCGCAAAGGCTCCACCCACCAGGAAGTTCCGCAGTGGCACCTGTCCCGCGGCCGCTGAAGCCCCGTCGCGCCGCGCCGGCGGCAGCGTCACGGCCAGCCACAGGGCGCCGGATCTGCCGGCAATGCTTGCCGCCAGCCACAGCGCCGCAGCGGCCAGGGGATTGAGCGCCGCCACCGCGCCCAGGGCGGTCACGCGCAGAAGAACGAACAGGCATAGCGCCGCCACGCCATAGGTGCCATGGCGGCTGTCCTTCATGATCTCCAGCCGCCTTTCACGGCTATGGCCGCCGAAAAGCCCGTCCATGGCATCCGCCACGGCATCCTCGGCCATCGCCCCCGTCGCAATGATCATGCCCCCCACGGCAAGGGCCGCGGCAAAATAGCTGGGAAGGCCAAGAAACGCACCGACGACGAGCAGCAGGGCAGGGCCGATGCCGATGACGACGCTGGCCAGCGGCAGCGCCAGGGCGATGCGCCCCAGATCGGGCACCTGATGTGGCGAGTCGCCGGTCGGCAGGCGCGAAAAGAAGCGCAGCGCCATAACGAGATCAGCCTTGAGGCCAAGGCCGGCACTCGCCGCTTCTGCACGGTGCAGTTCGGGCGGCTCGATCAGCGGCTCATCGTGGTTCAATTGCTTTTCACCCCGGGATCGGCAACAAGTCCGCCAACTCCTATCCCGAACCACCGTGACTTGCCATGCCCGCGCTCAGCCCCGCCTATGCCGACGTCGTCGAACTCCTCACCATTGTCGGCGATGGCGACGAATCCGCGGTGGCGGCGGTGCGCGCGCGCGACGCCCAGCTGACCAAGCCCGCCGGCTCGCTCGGTAGGCTAGAAGGCCTGGTCGAGTTCCTTGCCCGCTGGCAGGGCCGGGCGCAGCCGCGGCTCGACAACCCCATGGTCACGATCTTTGCCGCCAATCATGGGGTCACCGACCAGGGCGTGTCCGCCTTCCCGCGCGAGGTGACGGCACAGATGGTCGCCAATTTCACCAATGGCGGCGCCGCCATCTCGCAGATTTGCGCCCTGCACGAAATCAACCTGCGCGTTTTCGAACTGGCGCTCGAACTTCCCACCGGCGACATCACGCGCGAAGCGGCGCTCGACGACAAGATGTGCGCGGCAACCATCGCCTATGGCATGGAAGCGATCGCCGGCAAGCCCGACCTCATCTGCCTGGGCGAGATGGGCATCGGCAACACCACCGTTGCCGCCGCCATCTACGCAGCCCTGTTCGGCGGCACCGGCGCCGATTGGGTGGGCCGTGGCACCGGTGTCGACGATGCCGGCCTTGCTCGCAAGGCCGATGCAGTGGACCGGGCCCTTGCCCACCACGCCGGCACCCTCGATCACCCGCTGGCAATCCTCGCCCGCGTCGGGGGCCGCGAGATCGCTGCGATGCTGGGTGCCCTGATCGCCGCCCGTCACCAAAAGGTGCCGGTCATCGTCGACGGCTTCGTCGCGACTGCGGCCGCCGCCATCGCCTATGCCGTCAATCCGGAAAGCATCGAGCACTGCCTCTTCGCCCATGTCTCGGCAGAATCAGGCCACGTCCGCGCTCTTGCGGCCATGGGCCAGAAGCCCCTCCTTGACCTCGGCATGCGCCTGGGCGAAGGCAGCGGCGCAGCCCTTGCAGCAGTCCTGGCCAAGACCGCCCTCCACCTCCACAACAACATGGCAACCTTCGAAAGCGCAGCGGTGAGCGGCAGGGAAGGCTGACAAGGCCCGGATCGCGAAGCCGGATCATGGCTGAGACCGACCTATATCTGCCTCTCAAAGCCTTCATGGAAGGCGCTGGCTATTCCGTCAAAGGCGAGGTCAACGGTTGTGACCTCGTTGGCGTGCTGGAAGGTGAGCCGCCAGTGGTCGTAGTCTGCGAAATGAAGCTGAGCTTCAATCTCGAGCTGGTTATGCAGGGCGTGCAGCGCGCCGCCTATAGCGATGAGGTTTGGCTGGCGGCGCGTTTGTCCCGCTCGGGCAAAGGCCGGGAGCAGGATCCACGTTTCCGCAACCTCTGCCGCCGGCTTGGTTTCGGTCTGATCACTGTTGCTGAATCCGGCGAGGTTGAGGTCGTCGTTGCCCCGTTTGCTGCTATGCCCGTCGTGACGCCAAGCGCAGATCACGCCTTCTGGACGAACACCGGCGCAGGGTAGGTGATCCGCAAAAGGGGGGCGGTCGCGGCAAACCTATCATGACTGCTTACCGCCAGGATTGCATTCTCTGCGCCACCGCGCTGTTGGCGGGGCCGCAAAGCCCCAGGCAACTCAAAGCAGTCGTAGACCGGGCCCCGTCCATCCTGCGCAGCAATGTATATGGCTGGTTCGCGCGGGAGAGCCGGGGCATCTATGGCTTGACCGAACTGGGCCGGACCGCAATCCAGCCAACAACAGCTGCGGATAGCCTCTAACCAGCTTCCGAGAAAATCTCGAGGCGGTTGCGCTTCTCGACCACCGGCGCCAGCGCATCCATTACCCGGGCTCGCGGGAAGGTGGCGATCACTTCGGTGCCGAAACGCAGCTTGCTGAAGAGGTCGAAGCGCCCCTGATGCAGTTCCATGATCTTCTGGACGATCGGCAGGCCCAGGCCAGCCCCTTGCTCTGCCGTCTTCTGCGCCAGCGAACCCTGCCCGAATGACGAAAGCACGGTTTCTATCTCGTCTTCGGGAATTCCGGGGCCGTTGTCCTTTACGGAAACCATCTGCCCGCCGTCGCTGCTGCGGGTCACCACCAGCGTCACCTTGCCCGCCTGCGGGGTGAACTTGATGGCGTTGCTCAGGAGATTGAGCACGACCTGGCGGATGGCGCGCTCGTCGCCCCAGAGCTTGGGCAGGTTCTTGCCCACATTGTAGACCAGTTCGATGCCCTTGGCCTTGGCGCGCAGCTCCATCATGCGGCGGCAGTCTTCGGCGATGTCGACCAGCGACACCACTTCCTCGTTGAGCTCATACTTGCCCGCCTCGATCCGGCTGAGGTCGAGCAGCTCGTTGATGAGGTTGAGCAGGTGCTGCCCGCTGCCATGGATATCGCCGGCATATTCCTTGTATTGCGGCACCTGGTGCGCGCCCAGCAGCTCCGACTTCAGCACTTCGGAAAAGCCGATAATGGCATTGAGCGGTGTCCGAAGCTCATGGCTCATCGTGGCCAGGAACTGCGATTTGGCGATGTTGGCCTGCTCCGCATGGCGCCGCGCCTCGTCCGACATCTGCCGCGCTTCCTCGAGCTCCCCGATCAGTGCATCTTTTTCCGACTGATGCATGATCGTTTCGAGGTTCGCCCGGTGCATCTGCCTTGCCTGGTAGACAAAGAACACCTCACCGAACAGCACCACGGCGCCCAGCGTGTAGTTGAGCGTGCCGCCCAGCGCCAGGAGGTTACCCGATACCGTTAGGGTGACCGGCAGCGTGCTCATCAGCGTCGCCGAAGGCAGCGAATGCGTGGCCACGGAGTTGGCGGCAACCGATACCAGCACCATGGCGAACATCACCGGCGTCAGCGTATGCGGGTCGGCAACCAGGGTGAACAGCGCCAGTGTCGACCATGCGAGGCCATAGATCGTTTCCCCTGCCACAAAGGTCGTGGTCCACCGTCCGGCATTGAATTTGGATGGATCGCTGGTGCGGAAGCGCTGCGCCGTCAGCACCACGATCAGGAGGCTCAGCAGCACCAGCCCGGCCCACAGGGTGGTGAAGACCACAGGCACCCAGAAGCTTGCCACGACCGACAGGATCGACACGACGCCGGCGATCGGCAGCGCCGCATTCACGCGCGAATACGCATAGTCCTGCATCAACTCGAAGTCGAAGTCGGCGCGGGTGCCGGAGCTTGAAGTCAGCCGCTGGCGCGCATCCAGCACAGTTTTCTGCGCGGCACGCCTGCCATCCCGCCCCATTTGCGAACGGACGTCATCGATGACAGCCGAAGGGGACGCCATAAACTCGGTACTCATGAACTAAACAAATGCAGACATAAAACGCGTCCGCTACTCTGCCAGCCACACTAGCGACGGCGTAGTTAACGGGTGGTGAAATCCGCAGGCGACAGTTTTCCCAAAAGTCGATCTTCCGCACCCGCGGCGGAACCCTTCTCGCTGTCCTGATCCTGGCCGCCGCGGCTTTAGTCGCTGCTGCGCTCGACCAGCCCGGGGCTGCTCTGGTTGGAGGAGCGCGAGCCAGTGATGGGGATAGCCTCCAGATTGGCGAGACCCGCATTCGCCTCCTCGGCCTCGACGCACCGGAGTCCGAGCAGCAATGCGACAGGGCAGGGGGCGGCCAATGGCCCTGCGGTCGGTCAGCCCGTGACCGCATGGCGGAACTGCTGCGTGGCGCGGCGGTCGATTGCCAGCCCGATGGTCACGATCGATATGGCCGCCTACTCGCCACCTGCACCATCAAGGGCAGGGACCTGGCTGCAGTAATGGTAAGTGAGGGCCTTGCCATCTCCTCCGGCGCCTACTGGTCCGAGGAGCAGGAGGCTCGCCGGCGCCGCGTCGGCATCTGGCAGGGCGGCTTCGACACGCCGCGCAATTGGCGCGACGACCATGCCCGGCAGGACGCGCTCGGCTGGCTGTGGAGCTTCCTGCCGTAATCGGGGGCGCACACCGCCACAATCTAGAGGAACAATATTGCTGCCAACAGGCGATTGTGGCACCAAGGGCACAGCTAGAACCGGCAGCTGAAGCCGAAACACGCAATCTGATTTCGCGGGGCGATTGTGGCACTGGACAAGATCGACAGGAAAATCCTCACCATCCTCCAGAAGGATGCGACCATGCCGGTGGCCGAAATCGGCCGCAAGGTCGGCCTTTCCACCACGCCCTGCTGGCGCCGTATCCAGAAGATGGAAGAAGACGGCGTCATTCAGCGCCGCGTCGCGGTGCTCGACCCCACCAAGGTCAATGTCGGCGTCACCGTCTTCGTCTCGGTCAAGACCAACGAGCACAACGAAGCCTGGATGCGCAAGTTCGCCGCTGTCATCGAGGAGTTCCCCGAAGTCGTCGAGTTCTACCGCATGAGCGGCGACGTCGACTACCTGATGCGCGTGGTCGTGCCCGATATCGGCGCCTATGACGCCTTCTACAAACGTCTGATCAGCAAGATCAATCTGACCGATGTCAGCTCCGCCTTCGCCATGGGGCAGATCAAGTACACCACCGCCTTGCCGCTCGATTTCGCCATCGTCAGCGACGACGACAAATAGCCTGAAGGGAGGCATGGCCATGCTGCTGGGCTTCGAGCATGTCGGCATGACCAGCTCCGACCCCGACCGCACCATCGCCTTCTACTGCGATCTCATTGGTCTGCGCCTGGCGCTCCGCAAACCTGCCAGTGGTGGCGAACTGCTGTTTCTCGATGCTGGCGGCGGCATGCTGGAAATCTTCTGCCGCAGTGACGCCGCGGGCGCCAGCGACGTCCCGCCAACACAGGCCGGCATGCGGCACCTGACCTTCGCCTTCGACAATATCGATCCCCTGATCGGGCAACTTGAAGCAGCCGGCGTCGAAATCGTTGAACGACCGCGCCCCGCCATCAACACCGAAATGCTGCACCGCGTCGCTTTCGTGCGCGATCCCGATGGTATCCTGGTGGAACTGGCCGAGCGCTCCCCCAGCCGCCTTGCGGCCGGCTCCTAGCCGCCCGTGACGCTCATATGCCGCGCCACCGCCGGCGCCTCGCGGCTGCGATCGAGCACAAAATCGTGGCCCTTGGGCTTGATCAGCATCGCCCGGTCCATCGCCACGTCCAAAGCCGCCGGGCCACCCTCGCGTAAGGCGTCCCGCAGATTCACCTGGTCATCCTGACCCAGGCACAGGAACAACTGCCCGGTCGCCGTCAGCCGGACGCGATTGCAGCTTTCGCAGAAGTTGTGGCTCATCGGCGTGATGAACCCCAGCACGCCCCCCGTCTCGGCCACATGCACATAGCGCGCCGGCCCGCCCGTCCGCTTGTCCATGCGCGTCAGGGTAAAGCGCCGCGCCAGCTGGTCGTGCATTTCGCGCAAGGGCAGATAGCTGTCCACCCGATCCAGCCCCACCTCGCCAAGCGGCATGCCCTCGATCAGCGTCAAGCCCATGCCACGCCCATGCGCCCACGCCATCATGGGCTCGATTTCGTCGTCATTGACGCCGCGCATCGCGACCATGTTGATCTTGATCTGCAGTCCGGCCGCCTGCGCCGCCTCGATCCCGTCGAGCACCTCCCCCAGGCGGCCGCGCCGGGTGATGGAAGCAAACCGTCCGGTATCCAGCGTATCGAGCGACACGTTGATCCGCCGCATGCCCGCCGCAAACAATCCCTCGGCATATTTGCGCAGCTGGCTGCCATTGGTGGTCAGGGTCAGCTCCTCCAGCCCGCGCCCCACCTGCTGCCCGAGATTTTCCACCAGGTCCATGATGCCGCGCCGCACCAGCGGCTCGCCGCCCGTCAGCCGGATCTTGGTGGTGCCCCGCTCGATAAAGGCCCCGGCAATGCGCTCGATCTCCTCGAAGGTCAGCACGTCGCGCTTGGGCAGAAAGGTCATCTCCTCCGCCATGCAATATACGCAGCGGAAGTCGCAGCGATCGGTCACGGAGATGCGCAGATACGATACGCGCCGTCCGAAACGGTCGATTAGGGGGCGTGCAGGGGCAGCAGCAATGCTCATGCCCCACATCTATAACCTAAGGGGCCGCTTTCAAAGCAGCGCGCAAACAAAAAGGACCGCCGAAGCGATCCTTGTGCTTTTGCACTAGAGGCAAGGCAGGCGGCTCAGGCCGAGGCGAAAAGGGTGGTTTTCGAGAACCGGACCGGAGCGTACGTTTGGTACGCGAGGACCGGAAGCGCAGACAACCGCCCTTTGCAGCCCGGCATCAGCCGACCTGCCGCAGGCTCTAGTGGTTGACGATGATCTTGGCGCCAACGGCGACGCGTTCATAGAGATCGGTCACGTCTTCATTGGTCAGGCGGATGCAGCCCGAGGACACGGCCTGGCCGATCGACCACGGCTCGGACGTGCCATGCACGCGATAAAGCGTCGAGCCGATATAGAGGGCGCGGGCGCCGAGCGGGTTGTCCGGGCCGCC
This sequence comes from Devosia sp., assembly GCF_036563435.1. Lineage (GTDB taxonomy): Bacteria > Pseudomonadota > Alphaproteobacteria > Rhizobiales > Devosiaceae > Devosia. The sequence continues at coordinate 462,873 of NZ_DATCMJ010000018.1, read as the reverse complement.
TTCCATATAAGCCGGCAGATCGGGGACGCGCTTGCGCATGGCAGCCGGCGGGGTCCAGCCGGGCCATTCCGCCTTGCGGGTGATGCGGTGCGTGCCCGACCAGGTGAAGCCGTCGCGGCCCACGCCGATGCCGTACTTCATGGCCTTGCCGCCTTCGAGCACGAGATAAAGGCGGCGCTCGCCGGTCTCGATAACGATCGTGCCGGGCTTCTGCGTGGTCTGGTAGTCCACGACTTCCTTGCGGATCGGGCTGCCGGCGCGCGGGCGTGGCGCGATTGCGGCCTCTTCCACCCAGTTGCCGGTGGTCCGATCATAAACCAGCGCCGCTGCGGGCATCACACTGGTGGCCGACAAGATAATCGACAGCCCGATTGCTGCCGCAGACTTGAGATTGCGCATCTAACGACTTGGCCTCTGAATAGAACGAATGAGAGATTCTTCCGTCCCAAGAATTTGGGTTGCTTACGCGTATTGATCTGGAGCGAAAAGGGGACGCTGCCTCCGAAACGCCACACTTTGAACACGTTCACCGAAATGTGTTGCGTCTTGGTTACAGTGCCTGTTCACCACTGCGTGAACGCAGGCCCCTTGAGCCATTGACACTCGGCACTGTGGCTGTAATGGCGGGATCACCAATTCACGAGGCACCGATGAGCGAAGATCTCAAGCGTCAAGCTGCCGCCATGGCCCTGGATACGCTGCAGCCCGGCATGCGCCTGGGCCTCGGCACCGGCTCAACCGCCCGCCACTTCGTCGCGCTGCTCGGTGAGCGTGTCGCGCAAGGCTTCGACTGCATCTGCGTGCCCACCTCCGAGGCGACGGCCGAGCAGGCCCGCTCACTCGATATCCCGCTCTCCGATCTCGACACGCTGGACCGCCTCGACGTCACCGTCGATGGCGCCGACGAGATCGATCCGAGGCTCAACCTCATCAAGGGCGGCGGTGGCGCCCTGCTACGCGAAAAGATCGTCGCTGCCGCTTCCGACGCGATGATCGTCATCGCCGACAGCTCCAAGCTGGTGGACGTCCTGGGGCGCTACCCGCTGCCCATCGAGGTCAATCGCTTCGGTCTGGGCGCAACGCAGCGCACCGTCGGTGAGGTTATCGCCAGCAATGGCGCCGAGGGTGGCCTCCGCCTCCGTCAGGACGGCTCAGGCGCGCCCTTTGTCACCGATGGCGGACACCTCATTCTCGATGCTTTTTTTGGCCGCATTTCGCAGCCAGAAGCGCTGGGACGCGACTTGCTCGATATTGCCGGGGTCGTGCAGCACGGCCTGTTCATTCAGATGTGCAAGACGGCTTATGTTGCAGCGCCCGATGGCGTAAGAACGCTGGCTTCTGCTTGAGAGATATGGATCGGACACGATGGGGATTGCGACGATGACCGGTATGATGACCCGCGCCAAGGCGCTGCTTGCAATGGTGCTGGGCGCCGTGATGCTGACCTCCGCTGTTGCCGCCGTGGCGCAGGAAGTGCCGCCCGAGCAGATGGCGCTGGCCCGCAAATATGTCGACTTGACCGATAGCGCCGGCGTCTACGAGATCGCCCTGGTCGAAATCGGCATGGGCACCCTGTCCGAACTCACGACCCAGAATCCGGAGCTGGCCGAGGAAGTCGACCTCGCCATCGGCAAGGTCCTCGAGACTTATCAGGGCCGCAAAGGCGAGTTGCTGGACCAGTTCGCTCGTATCTACGCCACCCGCTTCACCCTCGAGGAACTGCAGCAGATCGTTGCCTTCTACGAAACGCCCACGGGCCAGAAGCTGGCTGCCGCCAATACCGAAGTGAACAGCGATCTTCAGGCGGTGCTCCAGGTCTTCACCAACAACACCCGGTCTGAATTCTTCGCCAAGGTGCGCGCCGAGCTCCGCGCCCAGGGCTTCGAAGTCTGAGGATTTCGCCGCAGCCGAGGTGGCATCCTCGGCAAATGCATGGCAGCTATCGGACCCCGCCTCGTGCGGGGTCTTTCTTTATGGCGCGGCACAACCGATATTCATCGTAGTTTGCCGATGAACCCAAGGAGCCTCTCATGACCTATGACTATGATCTTGTTGTCATCGGCGCTGGCTCTGGCGGGGTCCGGGCCGCCCGCATGGCCGCCACCTATGGCGCCAAGGTGGCCATCATCGAGGAGTTCCGCGTCGGCGGCACCTGCGTCATCCGCGGCTGCGTGCCCAAGAAGCTCTATGTCTATGCCTCGCGCTTCCACGACCTGTTCGACGTGGCCTCGAGCTTCGGCTGGCAGGTCGATGCGACCTTCGACTGGGCGACCTTGGTCGCCAACAAGGAAAAGGAAATCACCCGCCTCGAAAGCGGCTACACCGCCAATCTCGAAAAGCCGGGCGTCGAGATCATCAAGGATCGTGCGGTCGTTGCCGGTCCTAACAGCGTGCATCTGGTGGGGCAGGGGCGTGACCTATCGGCCAGGTACCTGCTGATCGCCACCGGCGGCCACCCCTACATTCCCCACATTCCCGGTGCCGAGCTGGCGATCACCTCCAACGAGGCCTTCGACCTGCCGCAACTGCCGCACTCGATCCTGATCGAAGGCGGCGGTTATATCGCCGTGGAATTCGCCACCATCTTCGCCGGCCTGGGCGTCAACACCACCATCATCTATCGTGGCGACTGCATCCTGCGCGGCTTCGACGATGACATGCGCCGTGGTCTTGAAGCCGGCCTTATCGAGCGCGGCATACGCCTGATCTACCAGACCACCATCAAGTCGATGAGCCGGCAGGGCGACGACATCTCGGTCAATTTCAGCGATGGTGTCACCGCACCCTTCGGCGCCGTCATGTTCGCCACCGGCCGCACGCCCAACGTTCATGGCCTGGGCCTGGACAAGGTCGGCGTTGAGCTGACCTCGACCGGCGCCATCAAGGTCGACGCCTATTCCCAGACCAGCGTCACCTCCATCTACGCCGTCGGCGACGTCACTGGCCGCGCCCAGCTGACGCCCGTCGCCATCCGCGAGGGCTGGTACTTTGCCGAAACGGTGTTCAACAACAACAAGTTGGCCGTCGATCACTCGCAGATCCCGACCGCGGTCTTCTCCGATCCCGAGATCGGCGTCATCGGCCTGACCGAGGCCGAAGCGGCAACCCATGGCGACATCGACGTCTATCTCGCCCGCTTTCGCCCCATGATCAACACGCTCTCCACCCGCACCGAGCGCATGGTCCTCAAGCTGATCACCGAAAAGGACGGCGGCAAGGTCCTCGGCTGCCACATCCTGGGACCGGGCGCGGCCGAAATGATCCAGCTCGTCGCCATCCCCATGGGCATGGGCGCCACCAAGGCCGACTTCGACCGCACCATCGCCCTCCACCCCAGCGCCGCCGAAGAACTGGTAACCTTCAAGGCCCCCACCTATACCTACCGCAACGGCGAGAAGCTCGGCGGCTGACGCCCGGGATCCTGCCCGCCCCGCACCCCCTCCCAACCTCCCCCTGAAGGGGGAGGAGCCGATCGGGAACGGACCACCATCCCGCCCACCCACCGGCCCGACTCCTCCCCCTACCAGGGGGAGGCCGGGTGGGGGTACCGCAGCCTCATCGGGGCTCGCTCGTCGTCGCACCCACCACCCCACGTTCCCGCACCACGTCATTCCCGCGAAAGCGGGAATCCCCCTCCCAAACCCACGGAGACACCCGCCTGCGCCGGGACGACACCGCGCATTTGGACCGATCGCTGCGCCATCCTGCCCAGCTCCCACCCCCTCCCAGCCTCCCCCTGAAGGAGGAGGAGCCGATCGCGTGTGGGGCACCATCTCGCCCACCCACCGGCCGAACCCCTCCCCCTACCAGGAGGAGGCCGGGTGGGGGTACCACAGCCTCATTGGGGCTCTCTCGTCGTCGCACCCACCACCCCACGTCTCCCACGACGTCATTCCCGCGAAAGCGGGAATCCCCCTCCCAGCCCAACGGAAACTCCCGCCTGCGCAGGAATGACACCGACACCAAAAACTTATGCCCGCCCCCTCAACCGCGCGTACAATCCCTCCATCGCCTGCAGCAGAGCACGGTCATGACGAGTGATGGCTGCAGGGACTGTCGGGGAGCCTGGGTCGCCAGGCTCGCGCATGGATGCTGACCACCGGCTTGCTGCTGCGGCGGGGGAGAGATCTCTCCAGGGGAGAGGTTGCGGAGACGGCCAGGAGAGCTCGGCTCTTGTGGCATGATCCACCTCCGGCGATGGTTTCTTGCTGCTCGATGCGTGTGCGAAAAATCCCGGCGTGATGGCGAGGCTGCGATCTCACTTCACACTCTACCTATTCGAGACCGTGGTCTCGCCATCGCTGCTCGACAACAACCGCTGGACACGCGGCGCTTCCGCACGCCCGATTATCCTTGTCCCCCAGTGCCAGCCTTGATATTCCGCCCGCAGCAGCACGCAACCCTGCAAGGAACAAGCCGATGAGCACCTGGACCCCCGACAGCTGGCGCAGCAAGCCCATCTCGCAGGTACCGGCCTATCCCGATCCGGCCGCTCTCGCCGAAGCCGAGCGCCAGCTCGCAACCTTCCCGCCGCTGGTCTTTGCCGGTGAAGCGCGCGATCTCAAGACACGCCTGGCGGCCGTTGCCCGCGGCGAAGCCTTCCTCCTCCAGGGCGGTGACTGCGCCGAGAGCTTTGCCGAGCACGGCGCCGACCACATCCGCGATTTCTTCCGTGTCTTCCTCCAGATGGCGGTGGTGCTGACCCATGGCGCCAGCAAGCCCGTGGTCAAGGTCGGCCGCGTCGCCGGCCAGTTCGCCAAGCCGCGCTCTGCCGATACCGAAACCATCGATGGCGTGGAACTGCCCTCCTATCGCGGCGACATCATCAACGACATCGACTTCACCGAAAAGGCCCGCGTGCCCGATCCCGATCGCATGCTGCAGGCCTACCGGCAGTCCGCGGCCACGCTGAACCTCCTGCGCGCCTTTGCTTCCGGCGGCTATGCCGATCTCACCCGCATCCACGAATGGACCGTGGGCTTCATGAAGGGCTCCAACTGGTATCCGCGCTACGAGGAAGTGGCGCGCAAGATCGACGATGCCATAACGTTCATGGGTGCGCTCGGGCTCACCCCCGAAAACACGCCGGCCCTGCGCCAGACCAGCTTCTATACCAGCCACGAGGCCTTGCTGCTGGGCTACGAAGAGGCGCTGACCCGCCGCGACAGCATCAGCAACAACTGGTACGCCACGTCGGGCCACATGCTCTGGATCGGCGACCGCACCCGCCAGCCCGATGCCGCACATGTCGAATACTTCGCGGGCATCCACAACCCCATCGGCATCAAGTGCGGTCCCTCCCTCGGCAGCGACGACCTGCTGCGCCTGCTGGATCGCCTCAATCCCACCGACGAGGCCGGCCGCGTTACCCTGATCGCCCGTTTCGGCTCCGACAAGGTGCATGATCACCTGCCGCGCCTGATCGAGACGGTGCAGAAGGCCGGGCGCACTGTCGTCTGGTGCTCCGATCCCATGCACGGCAACACCATCAAGGCGTCCACCGGCTTCAAGACCCGCCCCTTCGACCGTGTGCTCGGCGAGGTGAAGGCCTTCTTCGATATCCACCGCGAAATGGGCACTTATGCCGGCGGCGTTCATATCGAGATGACCGGCGACGACGTCACAGAATGCGTCGGCGGCGTCTCGGCGGTTACCGAAGCCACGCTGGCCGATCGCTACAACACCTATTGCGACCCGCGCCTCAATGCCTCCCAGGCGCTGGAGCTGGCCTTCCTCGTTGCCGAGGAGATCGGCAGCCAGAAGCTGCCGCAACAGCAGCTTGCCGCTGGAGAATAGTGCCAGGCCGGGCTCTGGCGGATGTGACGCGTTGCGGATCACCCGCCAAGCCCGCTATGATGGGCACGCGTCGTGATTGCGTTGAAAGCTGTGCATGCCCAGATCCCTGTTCCCCGCTGCCAGCCCTGATACGCGCGAGCGTCTCGAACAGGATCCCACCCTCAAGCTGATCAACGCCTTCGATTGGTCGGCAAATCGCCTGGGTCCCATTCCCCATTGGCCCGAGAGCCTCAAGGGCGCCGTGCGCCTGATGATGGCCGCCGCCACGCCCATGGTGATGATGGTGGGTGAAGACGGCATCCTCATCTACAACAACGCCTATGCGCTGTTTGCCGGCAACCGCCATCCGCAGATTTTCGGCATGCCGGCCCTCGAGGCCTGGCCGGAGATTGCGGACTTCAATCGCGACAACATCGAGCGCGGCCTGCGCAGCGAGTCCTGGGTGCTGCGGGATCAGGAACTGGTGCTCAACCGTCACGGGCAGCTTGAATCGGGTTGGATGGACCTCCACTACAGCCCGATCGTCGGCGACGATGGCCTCTCCATGGGCACGCTCTGCGTTGTTTACGAGACCACCGAGCGCGTCTTGGCGGAGAAAGCCTTGGCCCGCAGCGAAGAGCGCCTGTCGCTGGCGCTGAGCGGCTCGAGCCTTGTCGGCACCTGGGACTGGAACGTCCAGGACAATATCGTCACCTCCGACGACAAGTTCGCCTCCATGTTCAACCTCGATCCTCTACGCGCCGGCCTTGGCGTGCCGATCGAGGAATTCCTCAACGCCATCCACCCCGAAGATGTGGTCCGGGTGCGCGAGGAAATCGACGCCTCCTTGCAGTCAGGCGCGCCCTATCGCAGCGAATACCGCCTGCGCAGCCCCGATGGCACCGTTCACTGGGTCATCGCCTCCGGCAAGCCGCGCCTTGCCATGGACGGCACGCCACTCCGCCTGCCGGGCGTCATCGTCGATATCTCCGAGCAGCGCCGCATTTCCGAGGCCTTGTCGGAAAGCGAGATCCGGTTCCGCACCCTGGCTGACACCATGCCGCAGATGGTCTGGTCCACAAGGCCCGACGGCTTCCACGACTACTACAATGCGCGCTGGTACGAGTTTACCGGCGTGCCCGAAGGCATGACCGATGGTGAAGGGTGGAACGGCATGTTCCATCCCGACGATCAGGAGCGGGCCCATCAGGTCTGGGCCCATTCCCTGGCGACCGGCGAGCCGTATCACATCGAATATCGCCTCCGCCATCACAGCGGCGCCTATCGCTGGACCCTGGGCCTGGCCCTGCCCATCCGGGACTCCAATGGCCAGATCGTGCGCTGGTTCGGCACCTGCACGGATATCCACGAAACCAAGCTGGTTGCCGAAGAGCGCGAGCTGGTGGCCCAGGAACTCAGCCACCGCATCAAGAACATCTTTGCGGTACTGACCGGCATCATCAGCCTCTCCGCGCGCACCCGGCCCGAGGTCAAGTCCTTTGCCGAGGAACTGCGCCAGCGCATCTACGCCCTGGGTGAGGCGCACGACTTCGTCCGACCACATAGCCAGGCCTCTCAGTCCCCTGAGACGCAGGGCTCGCTCCAGGCGCTGATCCTGCGCCTGATGCAGCCTTATGAACGCGATGGCCAGCCGCGCATCGTGCTCAGCGGCGATGACACACCAATCGACGACGGTGCCGCAACGCCACTGGCGCTGCTGTTCCATGAACTCGCCACCAATTCCGCCAAATACGGCGCGCTGTCGGTGGATGAGGGCAGGGTGGACCTTGCCGGTCACAATGACGGCGAGCGCTACCATCTGTCGTGGAAGGAACTCGGCGGCCCGCCGGTTTCCGGCAGCGTCGAACTCTCTGGCTTCGGCTCCCGCCTTATCACCCTCAGCGTCGAGGGTCAGATGCGCGGCAGCATTGAGCGTCTATGGGAATCTGACGGCTTGCGTGTCGAGATCGATCTGCCTGTCGATGCGCTGCGGCGCACCAACCGCTTGCACAGCTAGCCGGTAGCAGCCCAGTCGAACAGCTGCAGCCGCTTGGGCGGCGTTGCCTCGGCCGCGTCCCGCCGCGCCACCGCATAGGCGACGATCGCCCGCAGCTCGTGATCGGTCACCGGCTTGGGCATCACGCCGACAGTGCCGGGCACGCCTTCGCCCAGCTGCGATGGGTTGGCCGTCATGAACAGAACCGTGATGCCGTGATCCTGGGCCAGCGTATGGCCGATGCGAATGCCGGTCGGCCCGTCCTGCAGGTTGAGATCTACCAGGGCAACTTCGGCAGACGGAGCCAAAGCCAAAGCGGTGCGCTCATCGGGAGCGATGCCGACAGGCTCGTGACCCATATCCTCGATGACGTGCTCGATCTCCGTCGCCACGAAAATCTCGTCTTCAACCACTAAAATCTTGCGCGTCATACACGTACTCTGGAAACACTTCGGCCTTCTGGCTGAGCAACTCCCCGGCTCGTTAAGGGTTGCCCGTCGGTCGGCAAATCGCCGCCGAATGTGATCAAGTCTGCAGCAATGCAGTTAGCAAAATGCCAACCGCCTTGCACTGCCGCTTAGCGGAACTTTAACCCTAACCAACCATAAATTTGCCTCAACGCTGCACCGCTGTTGCTCCCGAGGCTTCCATGAAACACCCACTCGGCCTGGTTCTGCCTCTGCTGCTGGCCGCTCCGGCCGCTGCCGCCGACTACTTCGGCACCGCCCCCGACCTCCGCCCCGCCTATCCGCAGGATTGGGCGCTGACCGATGACAGCCCGCTCCGCTTCGAGTCGGGTCTGCGCTACTGGTACTCGGTGGGAACGCAGGAGCACAACGTCAGCACCTATTCCCAACGCGTAGAGTCGAAGTCCTCCTCCGCTGAAATCTTCGCCCGCGTCGAAGACCTCTCGACGCAGACCTTCCTTGAAGCCACCGGCGGCTACGGCATCGCCCATCAGGGCAGCTACAGCACCAATGGTGGCGCGAGCGTCGACCTGCCTGCCGCTCGCCTTGGCTATGTCGGCGCCGACTTCGGCTGGCTGCCGCTTGGCAGCGAAACCGGCGGGGTCGGGTTCCTCGCCGGCTATCAATACACCAATGACTCGCCGGACACCGGCCGGGGTGACTTCCTGGTCACTCCTACCGTCGTCAACAACGGAGGCGGCTTCTATTCCTTGGGGGGCGGCGGGGATAGCAAGGTCAACGACTTCAATGTGCACAGCCTCAAGCTGGGCTTCACCGGCAAGGCCGACATGGGAACCTTTGACATCCTCGGCGAAGCGGCAGCCATTCCATATTCCTGGGTTACCGGTACCTATGGTGGATTTAGCATACCGGCGACCCCTGACTTCGAACAGGCATCGGAAGTCTCGATCAACGGCCACGGCTACGGCGCCAGTGGCAAACTCATGGTGGGCTTCCACCCTACCGAGAACTTCACAATCCGGGTCGGCGGTCGCGCCAGTTATCTCACCGGGCAGTATGACGCCAATTTCGATACAGTTAGCCTGATACCTGCCGGCGGTGGCGCACCTACTCTGTCCCGGCAGCGATACATCATCAACAACAACCCGTTCTCCATGATCCGCTATGGCGCCTTGCTGGAACTGAGCGGCCGCTTCTAGCCGGAGCGTCGCCTGGCTTGCCCCTGTTTGGGTGAGGGGCTAAGGCTTGTCCGAACTTGTCGGCTGGGGCAGCGGTGCTGCCTCGGCCGATCCTCGTTAAGAAGGAACCGACCTCCGGATGACAGTTGTTCGCTGGGCGCCGTCCCCCACAGGCCGCATTCACCTCGGCAACGCCCGGCCGGCGCTGCTCAATTGGTTTTATGCCCGGCGTCACGGCGGCAGGTATATTCTGCGCATGGATGACACCGACCACGCCCGTTCCACCCGCGCCTTTGCCGACGCCATCGAGGTCGACCTCGCCTGGCTCGGCATCACGCCTGACCTCCTGGTGCGCCAGTCCGAGCGCACCGCCCTGTATGATGCCGCGGTTGAAAAGCTGAAGGCAGCCGGCCGCCTTTATCCCTGCTACGAAACCGAGGAAGAGCTCGACCGCAAGCGCGCCCGCGCGCGTCTCCTTGGCAAGCCGCCAATCTATGATCGCGCCGCTCTCGCTTTGAGCGAAGAAGACAAAACCAGGCTTGAGGCCGAAGGTCGCAAGCCGCATTGGCGGTTCAAGCTCGATGGTCGCCCCGTGCAATTCGAGGACCTCATCAAGGGACCCCAGACGGTCAATACCGCCTCGATGTCCGATCCTGTCCTCGTGCGCGGCGACGGCAGCTATCTCTACACGCTTCCCTCCGTCATCGACGATATCGACCTGGGCGTCACCCATGTCATCCGCGGCGAGGATCACGTCTCCAATACCGGCACCCAGATCGAGATCTTCGAGGCTCTGGGCGGCAAGGTTCCCACCTTTGGCCACCACAACCTCCTGACCGATGCCGAAGGGCAGGGTTTCTCCAAGCGCCTCGGCTCCCAGTCCATCAGCGACTTCCGCGATCAAGGCTACGAGCCCATGGCAGTCGCTATCATGGCGAGCCTTACCGGCACGAGCCTGCCGATCGAGACCTACGAGACGCTGGATGAAATCGCCAACCGTCTCGACTTCTCCATGATCTCGCATGGCTCGGCGCGTTTCGATCCGGTTGAGCTGGACAACCTCAACGCCCGCCTGCTGCACAACCTTCCCTATGAAGGTGCAGCGGGCCGTTTGACGTCCATGGGCCTTGAGGGCGAAGCCATCTGGCTTCTGCTGCGCGAAAATCTGCGCAAGTTCGGCGATATCGGCGAATGGGCCAAGCTCGTCACCGGGCCCGTTGAGCCAGTCATTGCTGACGAGGATCGCGAATTCCTGGCCCTGGCCAAAGCCATGCTGCCGCCCGAGCCTTGGGATCAATCAACTTGGGGTTCGTGGACGGACGCGCTCAAGGCCGCCACCGGCCGCAAGGGCAAGGCCCTGTTCCTGCCGCTCCGCCTGGCCCTTACTGGTCGCCCCGACGGTCCGGAGCTTAAGAGCCTGCTCCCGTTGGTTGGGCGTACGGAGTGTCTGGCCCGACTACCCTGACCACCTTGTCGCCAAACTGCACCAGGCGCAGTTCCGAAGAGGCCGTCGCTTGCGCAGGGCGCGTCACCTCGGTTTCGCCAGGGCCCGCCGGGCGGCGGCGGGGCAGGGGCACATCCACCAGCTGCGCGGTCTGCACCGGAACTGGCGTGGCCGCCTGAACGGGCACTGCTCCGCGTGGATCGCGCAACGGGAACGGGAAGGTCTCGCCCCCGACTTCGAGCATGACACGGCTTGTGCCGGCCTCGGTCTGGGCAGTGGTGAAGGTGCCCTGGGCAATGGCCGGAACCTTGCAGTTGGCAGTTGCGCTCGTGTCCAGTTCATCGCGATAGCGGAAGGCGCTGGGCAGGGCGGTATAGGGCTCACCGAACTGATTGCGCATCTGTTCGGGCTCCTGGCCCGGATTGTCATAGAAATAGAGCTCCACCGGAGTCGTGGGGCAACTCGCCTGGCAGGTCTGCGCATCGTTGTCGACATAATCGGGCAGCGTCGCGTAGCTGATCGGCCAGAAATAGCCGTCGCTCAGGCGCACGCAGACCGTGCGCACCGTCTGGTAGCCCTGGTAACCCCAGTAGCCGCCGCCATCGATCATCTGACCGTCCGAGAAATCCCCCTCCGACGTCGTCCCGAAGATGCGGTCGAACACCGACTGGCGCTCGTTGCTGAAAGTGGCGCTGGAGCCGCCGGCGCCGCAGCCGAAGCGTGCCATCTCCTGCAGAATCGCTTCGCGCTGCCCCGCCACGGCATTGGCCGACTCGACCTGCTGCGAAATCGCAGCAGCTTCTTCGCGCAGGCGCAAAACTTCCCGCCCGATCTGCTGGCATTGCCGCGTGAGCTGCATGCCGGCACGCGCCGCGTCGTTGCAGCCCTCGCGGATATAGCGGCTTTCCATCTGCTGCACGGCGCTCGCCGCCTGCCGGGCAGCCTGTGAGTTGCCGCCCACTTGGCGGAAATCGGAATTGCCCTCGAACTGGCGCAGCGCGTTTTCCAGCTGCGCACATTGCGCCGCCTGGGCATAGGCGGTGTTCACGTCGAGGACGAGCAGTATGGCCGCAAACACGGTGAGAATAATGGCGCGCGCGCTGTATCTGCCCAAGCGAAGTCCTCGAAATCCCTGGGCGCCCGTTGCGCCCGGTCCGGCCCTTAAGACAACGCTAGGACCCTTGGCAACACTATAGTGGTCACCGTCGCGGCGTGGTAGCGCTGCAAGGTCACACATGTCTGAGATTGTGCCACCATGAAACTTGCATCGCTCCGCAACGGCCGCCCTGATGGTCAGCTCGCCGTACTGTCGAGTGACTCCAGCCGCTATGTTTCGGCCACGCGCATCGCTCCCACCCTTCAGGCAGCCCTGGACGATTGGGATGCGCACAAGCCCGCCCTTGCTAATCTCGCCGCCCAGCTCGATGCCGGTGCCATTGCCGGCCAGAGCTTCGATCCCGAACTGGCGCTTGCCCCGCTCCCCCGCGCCTACCAATGGATCGATGGTGCGGGTTATCTCAGCCATCTCGAACGGGTGCGTACGCTCAAGGGCAGCAAGGACAAGGAGCTGCAGTCCACAAGGCCGCTGCTCTACCAGGGGGGCTCCGACTCGCTCTCGGCGCCCACCGATCCTATCCGCGTCACCGATCCCGATCTCGCCATCGATTTCGAAGCCGAAGTTGCCGTCATCATCGGCCGGGTACCCATGGGCGCCACCCGTGAACAGGCCTCCGCCGCCATTCGCCTTGTTACCATCTGCAACGACGTCTCGCTCCGCCGCCTCGTGGTGGATGACCTGCAGAACGGCTTTGGCTTCTTCCATGCCAAGCCGTCGACAAGCTTTGCCCCGATCGTCGCGACGCCCGAAAGCCTGGATACTGCCTGGCGTGATGATCGCCTGCACTTGCCCCTGCGCGTCGAGGTCAACGGCACCCTCTATGGCCAGCCCAATGCCGGCACTGACATGCATTTCGATTTCGCCGACCTGATTGTCGAGGCGGCGCGCACCCGCAATCTCGGTTGCGGCACCATCATCGGCGGCGGCACGATTTCCAACCAGCATGACGAGAGCCTGCCGATCAAGGCCGACGGCATCGGATTTGCCTGCATCGCCGAGGCCCGCACCGTCGAAAAGCTTAAATATGGCCGCGCCCGGACGCCCTTCCTCAAGCCCGGTGACGCCGTGCGTATCCGCGCCGTCGACGCATTGGGGCGCTCCGTCTTCGGCGACATCGATCAGAAAGTTGCCCTGGTCTGAGCCGGTGGTACGCAGATCGGTCGCAATGGGGCTTGCATTCCGCCCCAGGCCCCGTCAACATGGCGGCATGAAGACCGGCATCATTCTGATTACCCGCTGCATTATTACCTGCTAACCACTGGTTGGCGGCGCGGTCTTCTTCATCCCGTAATCTTATCCCGAAGAGCCGTCTGCCAGCACAATTGCGCCTGGCCCAGGGACGGACCATATGACGACGCTCACGCTCTACAATACGCTTACTCGCAGCAAGGAGGCTTTCCTGCCGATCGATGCGAGCAATGTGCGCATGTATGTCTGCGGCCCCACGGTTTACGATTTTGCCCATATCGGCAATGCGCGGCCCGTCATCGTCTTCGACCTGCTGTTCCGCCTTTTGCGCCACGTTTATGGCGCTGAGCACGTCACCTATGTCCGCAACATCACGGACGTCGACGACAAGATCAACGCCCGTGCTCTGCGCGACTTTCCCGAGCTTCCACTTAACGAAGCCATCCGCCGCGTGACGGAGAAAACCGAGCGGCAATTCCTGGCCGATGCGGCAGCCCTTGGCGCACTGGAGCCCACCATCCAGCCCCGCGCGACCGACAATATCGAGCAGATGCAGGTGCTGATCCGCGACCTCATCGCCCGCAACCATGCCTATGACGCCGCGGGCGAGGTGCTGTTCGACGTCAAGTCCATGCCCGATTATGGCCAGCTTTCGGGCCGCAACCTCGAGGACAACCTCGCCGGCGCCCGCGTCGCCGTGGAAGCCCACAAGAAGAACCCCGCCGATTTCGTGCTCTGGAAGCAGTCATCCGATAACGAACCAGGCTGGGACAGTCCCTGGGGCCGCGGCCGCCCAGGCTGGCACATCGAATGCTCGGCCATGAGCGAGCGCTACCTTGGCCAGACCTTCGACATCCACGGCGGCGGCCTCGACCTCATCTTCCCGCACCACGAAAACGAGATCGCCCAGTCCCGCTGCGCCCACGGCACCCACGCCATGGCCAATGTCTGGATGCATAACGGCTTCCTTCAGGTCGAAGGCCAGAAGATGAGCAAGTCGCTGGGCAACTTCGTCACCATCAACGAACTGCTTGAGACCGGCACCATGGGTGGCCGCGCCTGGATCGGCGACGTGCTGCGCCTCGCCATGCTGATGACCCACTATCGCGAACCCATCGACTTCTCGGTCAAACGCCTCGAAGAGGCCGAGGGCAAGCTGCGCGATTGGCAGCGTGCCGCCCGCGGTGCCGAGCTTACCGCGGGCGATGCGCCTGACGAGACGGTGGTTCGCGAACTGGCCGACGATCTCAATTTCCATCGCGCCAGCGTCACGCTGGACCTGATCGCCAAGCGCGCCAATCGCGACGAAGGCAATGCCCGCAATTGCCTCGCGGCAACCCTCCGCTTCCTCGGTTTCAGCCTCGATAGCCTGCTGAGCAGCGATGACGGCTGGGAGGCACCGCCCCACATCGCGGACGCCATTGCTGAGCGCCTTGCGGCTCTCAACAGCCGTGACTTCGCTCGGGCGGACATCATTCGCAATGAACTCGCCGAACAGGGCATCGCCCTGATGGACTACAAGGACGAGAGCGGTCAGCGGCAGACCAAGTGGGAGATGAAGCGGTGACAAAGGAGCACTATTCCGGCGGCTGCCAGTGCGGCGCCGTGCGCTACCGCTTTACCAGCAGGCCCTATGGCGCCCACATCTGCCACTGCCGCATGTGCCAGAAAGCCTTCGGCGCCTTCTATGCACCCCTGGTGGGTGGCCCCCGAGAGAGCTTCGAAGTGACGCGCGGCATGGTCGCGACCTTCCGCTCGTCCGATCAAGCGGAACGCGGCTTCTGCCGCAATTGCGGCACCCCGCTCACCTTTGCCTATCTCGACAGCGACCGCATTTCCGTCTCCATCGGTTCGCTTGATGATCCTGCAGCGTTCCCACCCGTCGACCAGCATGGCGTCGAGAGCCGCATTGCCTGGGCCAACGGTCTTGGCGCGCTGCCGGATCAGCCAGAGACTGAAAGCGAAAACGAAACGGCCGCCTTCATCCGCGCGACCAATCACCAGCACCCCGACCACAACACCGGTCGCTGGCCCGAGTAAGCCATGTCCAAAGAGCGCCTTTATATCTTCGATACTACCCTGCGTGACGGCGCCCAGACCGCCGGCGTCGAGTTCTCGCTCGAGGACAAGATCTCCATCCTCCACCTGCTGGAGCAACTGGGCGTCGACTACATCGAGGGCGGCTATCCGGGGGCCAACCCGGTCGACACCGACTTCTTCGGCAGCAAGCGTACCACTAAGGCGAAGTTCACCGCCTTCGGGATGACCAAGAGGGCAGGGCGCTCCGCTGCCAACGACCCGGGCGTGCAGGCGCTGCTCAATTCAGCTGCCGAGGCTACCTGCTTTGTTGCCAAGACCTGGGATCACCAGGTTCGCGTCGCTCTCGAGATTTCGCTCGAGGAAAACCTCGACAACCTGCGGGACACCGTTGCCGCCGCCATCGCGGCTGGCAAGGAAGCGCTGGTCGATTGCGAGCACTTCTTTGACGGCTACAAGAACAATCCCGACTATGCCCTTCTTTGCGTCCGTACGGCCTTGGAAGCCGGTGCGCGCTGGATTGTCCTCTGCGACACCAATGGCGGCACCATGCCATCGGAAATCCGCGACATCGTCACTGCAGTACGTGCCGTTGCGCCCGGCGAACGGCTGGGCATCCACGCCCATGACGATACGGGCCAGGCCGTGGCCAACACGCTTGCCGCCGTCGAGGCCGGCGTTCGCCAGATCCAGGGCACCCTCAACGGCATCGGCGAGCGATGCGGCAATGCCAATC
The DNA here is from genome assembly GCF_036563435.1 of Devosia sp. Taxonomy (GTDB): domain Bacteria; phylum Pseudomonadota; class Alphaproteobacteria; order Rhizobiales; family Devosiaceae; genus Devosia. The sequence goes on along the minus strand of NZ_DATCMJ010000018.1, from coordinate 446,974 downwards.
TCATCAGCATCATCCCCACTTTGGTGCTGAAACCCCATTTCAGCGCGCGCTTTGAAACGGGTATCGACGCGACGCACCTCCAGCGTCTGACGCAGATCTCCCGCGCTTTTGATGACCGCCTTAACCGCGCGCCGCAGCGCCAGGCGCCCTATGTCGGCGGCTCTGCCTTTGCGACCAAGGCAGGCATTCACGCCTCTGCCCTGCTCAAGGACTTTTCCACCTATGAACACGTGCCACCCGAAAGCGTCGGCAACGAGCGCTCCATCATGGTGTCGCAGCAGGCCGGCAAGTCCAACCTGCTGACGGCATTGGCTCGCCACGGCATCAACCTCGGCAAGGACGATCGCCGGCTCGAGCGCCTGCTCGCCGAGGTCAAGGACCGCGAGTCGCGCGGCTATTCCTATGACGGCGCCGACGCGTCCTTTGCCGTGCTGGCACATGAAGTGCTCGGCACGCTGCCGCAATACTTCCAAGTCGAAAACTATCGCACCAGCATCGAAAGGCGCCACAACGCCCAGGGCGAGGAGATCACCGTCACCGAGGCCGTGGTCAAGATCCGCGTCGAGGGCGAACTGCTGATGTCGGTCGCCGAGGGCAATGGCCCGATCAACGCGCTCGACCTCGCCATGCGCAAGGACCTCGGCAAGTACTCCTCCCGCATCGAGGATCTCGAGCTCGTCGACTTCAAGGTGCGTATCCTCAACGGCGGCACGGGCGCGGTCACCCGTGTACTGGTCGAGAGCCGCGACGGCAGTGGCGAGCGCTGGTATACTATTGGCGTCTCGCCCAATATCATTGATGCCTCGTTTGAAGCCTTGTATGAATCGATCAACTACAAGCTGCTGAAAACTGAAACTTCCCTGGGGACGACAGAAAAGGTGGCCTGATCCCGCAGTCCTGCCCCAAGGGAGGATTGCTGAACTGTCCCGGAGGACAAACTGGCCGACACTGCTCCCAACAAGCCCCTGGCGCTCACCATCGGTGCAGCAGCAGCTACCTTGTTCGTCATTCTTGCCGTTCTCGCCGGCCCATCGGTGGTCTCCTGTTTCAATGCGGAAGGCGGCATGGGCGTCTGCCTGCGCGGCAAGATGACCGATGCCGGTATCCTGCCCCGGCAGGCCGTGGCGAGCGGCAGCGAGACGCCAGCGGAAGAGGCTGCCGTCGCCTTGGCTGCGCCTGATACGGAAACGCCGGCCGCGCCGGCAGCCCAAAGCGCCCCGTCAGCGGCGGAGGAGCCGCAGGCCGAGCCTGCACCGCAGCCGCAGCAACAAGCAGAACCGCTGAGCGAACCCGAGACTGCCGTTGGCACGGCGGCCCTCGACGTCGAGCCGGCATCAGAGCCCGCCAATGACGCCGCGGTCGATGCCACTTTCGGCATGCGTGTCGAGCCGGACGGATCGGTCGTGATCGCGGGCAGCGGCACCCCCGGCACCGAACTCGAAGTCTATTCCGACGAAGAACTCCTGGGTACGGCCGAGGTCGAGCCCAGCGGCGACTGGGTCCTTGTTCCGGACGCTCCTATTGCGCCCGGCGGCACCGAAATCTCCGTTGCCGAAGCAGGCAAGGAGGGCCGCGCGCCGCAGTCATTCGTCGTCGTCGTGGACGAGGACAAGACCAGCGAGCCGCTGGTTGTTGCCAGCACGCCTGGTGCTGCCAGCGAAATCCTGCAGGGCCTTGATCGTCCCGCCACGCGCATTGCGCCCGAGGCGGCTGTCGCCGCTCCCGCCACGCCGTCTCCCACGATACCGCCCGCTACCGCTCCGGCCGTCGAAGAACCGGTTGCTCCGCAGCAGTCACCAACTCAGGCGCCGAGCGCTCAAACAGAGCCCGTCGCACCTCCCGCTCCGGCGGACGCAACCCCGCCTGCTGTGTCAACGGCACCCGCGATCGAACCGCAGGCAGAACCTGAAGCGCCTCCGAGCCCGCCAGTCGCTACCGCTGCTGCCGATCCGACTTCCGCCGCACCTGCCGCGTCGCCGGCCGTCACCCCGCCAACCATCGACGCCATCGAACTAGAGGGCGACCGCACCTTCTTTGCCGGTGCAGGCAGCGAAGGCGACACGGTGCGGCTCTATGTCGACGACACCTTCGTCGCCGATGCCGAGGTCGAGGATGGCCGCTGGCTGGTCGAGGCCGGCAAGGTCCTGACCAAGCCAAACCAGCGGGTCCGCGTCGACGCGCTTGCCGGCGAAGGCGGTGACGTCACGGCGCGTGCCGAAGTCAACTTCGAACTCGATCTGCCCCAGCCGGCTGCCCCCATTGCAGTGGCCGAGGCGGAACCCGCGACAGAAGCACCAAGCACTACGGCCGCGACTTCACCTGCAGCAGCGGCTCCATCGACCACGGCGCCATCTGCGCCAACCGCCCCCGCTACCGAGCCGAGCACGGCCACCACTGCTCCGGCCGCCGAGCCAGCCGTGGCAGACAGCCCCGCCGCCACCGAGCCGACCCCCACTGCGGAGCAGACGGCAAGCGCGCCAGTGGAGGAAAGCGACTCTGTTCCCACCATGGTTGCGGTGTCCGTCGGCGGGCCCGATTCCGAGCGCTTCGCCTCCGGCAAGGCCATCATCCGGCGCGGCGACAACCTGTGGACCATCGCCCGCCGGGTCTATGGCGAAGGCATCCGCTACACCACGATCTACGAAGCCAACAACGGCCAGATCCGCGATCCGGACCGCATCTACCCCGGCCAGGTCTTCGACCTGCCGAATTGATGCGAACAAAGTGGCCCGCCTTCTGGCGGGCCATTGATTATTGGCGGGCCAGCCCCCATTTTATCGGTAAATGACGATCAACAGCGGCCAAGCCATGCAAGACGACGACATTGCCAACATCATGCGAGCGATGGGCCATCCCGTGCGGCTCAATATCCTGCGCATCCTCGCCAAGCAGGAACGCGGCGAGTGCTGCTGCGCCGACGTCACCGACGAACTGACGCTGGCGCAATCGACCGTCTCCCAGCACATCAAGGTGCTGCTCGATGCCGGCCTGATCGAGCGCAAGCCGCGCGGCACCCGCAACTGCTATATCGTCCAGCATGATCGCCTCGCGGCCCTGGGCAGTGCCTATTCGGGCATGATCGCGGGGTTTGCGCCCGCTCCCGTCAAACTGGAAGCGGAACCCGCCTGATGTCCCAAGACAGCGTCGCGCCTAAGCCGTCCGTCAGCGCGGACGAGGGATCGGTATTCTCTACGGTCCGCAACCTCTGGTCCTATATGTGGCCCTCCGATCGAGCCGATCTGCGGATGCGCGTCGTTCTGGCGTTGAGCGCCCTGCTGCTGAGCAAGGTGGCCACCACGCTGATCCCTTTCGCCTACAAGGGCATCATCGACAGCCTCGACGCTTCCGCGCCCAACAGCGGCGTGATCCTCGGCCTTGCCGTGCCCATCGTCCTGGTTGTCGCCTATGCCTTGGGCAACGTGATCGACGCTGGATTCCAGCAGTTGCGCGACGTTTGGTTCGCCAGCGTCGGCCAGCACGCCGTCCGCAAGCTCGCGCTGCAGACCTTCCATCACCTCCACCGCCTGTCGCTGCGCTTTCACCTCGCGCGGCGCACCGGCGGCCTCAGCCGTGTGATCGAGCGCGGCACCAAGGGCATCGAAACGGTGGTCCGTTTCGCCATGCTCAACATCGCCCCGACGATCGTCGAGTTCATCATCACTGCCGTCATCTTCGTCTGGATGTTCGGCGTGAGCTATCTCGGCGTCCTCGTGGTGATGATCTGGGCCTATCTCTACTTCACCATCAAGGCTTCGAACTGGCGTATCGCCATTCGCCGCGACATGAACAATTCTGACACCGATGCCAACGGCAAGGCCATCGACTCGCTGCTCAACTATGAGACGGTGAAGTACTTCGCCAACGAGAAGATGGAGGCGGAGCGCTATGACGTCTCCATGGCGGGCTATGAGCGTTCCGCCATCCGTATCTGGACGTCGCTGGGCTTCCTCAACTTCGGGCAAGCCGTCATCTTCTATACCGGCTTCCTGATCATCTCGATCATGGCCGTCATGGGCGTGATGAACAAGACACTCACCCTGGGTGACTTCGTCCTGCTCAACACCTTCCTGATGCAGATCTACCGGCCGTTGAACTTCATCGGCTTTGTCTATCGCGAACTGCGCCAGGGCCTGACCGATATCGAAGAAATGTTCAAGCTTCTGGACCAGAAGCCTGAGGTTCAGGACAAGCCCGGCGCCAAGCCGCTCGCCGTCACCGGTCCGGTTATCCGCTTCGACAACGTCACCTTCCACTACGACCCCGAACGTCCCATCCTCAAGGGCGTCAGCTTCGAAGTGCCCGCGGGCAAGACAGTGGCCATTGTCGGCCCGACGGGCGCCGGCAAGTCGACCATCTCCCGGCTCCTCTATCGCTTCTACGATGTCTCTGGCGGCGCCATCACCATCGATGGCCAGGACCTGCGCGACGTGACGCAGGAATCCCTCCGTTCCGCCATCGGCATGGTTCCTCAGGACACAGTGCTGTTCAACGACACGATTGGCTACAACATCGAATATGGCCGCCCCGGCGCCAGCGCCGAAGACGTCCGCTCCGCGGCAGCCATGGCCCAGGTTGGTCCGTTCATCGAGTCGCTGCCGCATGGCTATGACACGCCGGTGGGCGAACGCGGTCTCAAGCTGTCGGGTGGCGAAAAACAGCGCGTCGCCATCGCCCGCACCATTCTCAAGGCCCCATCCATCCTGATTCTGGATGAGGCCACCTCCGCTCTCGACACCAAGACCGAGCGGGATATCCAGTCGGCGCTCGACGTCGTGGCCCGCAATCGCACCACCGTCGTTATCGCCCACCGTCTCTCGACCGTGGTCAATGCCGACGAGATCCTGGTGCTGCGCGACGGCGTTATCGCGGAGCGCGGCCACCACACCGATCTGCTGCAGCAAGGCGGTCTCTACGCCCAGATGTGGAATCGCCAGCGCGAGGCCACTGAAGCAGAGGAAAAACTGCTCCAGACCGCCAACGACCCCGACGGCTTCGTCAAACGCGGCACTCCCGCCGCAGAGTAGGGCAGGGGAAGAGCAGTCCCCCGCTGCCCACTAGCCATCACGGCCACCCTCGACATCATTCCCGCGAAAGCGGGAATCTTCCTTTCATGCCTCCCAAACCGCACCGCCGCTGAAACACACCGCGGGTAAGCACCTATTCCCGCGACTTGACTGCCGGCGGCCTATGCATCGGCGCCTCACGATGAGGCGCCTCATAGAGCGTCGTTGACAGAACAACAACTGAGTAGCGGCCATCGGACTGAACGAAGAACAGCTCTGCCTCCTCCAAACGCCCAACCACTTCGTCGAACTGCTCCTGAACTTCACCTTTGTCGAACTGCGCATTTGGGCAGTCTCTCGTTTTGGAGATGGCTGGATCATCGATAGCGCACCGTCTCGCGAGATGGGTACTATCCCGTAGCCCCCAACAAAAAGGCCCGCATCGCTGCGGGCCTTCTCATTTTACTCTGCCGCTTCCGGCCGCTCCGGCTTCTGGTTTGCCGGCCCGTCTTTATGCTCGAGTCCTGCATCCGGGCTCACGATGTAGCGCCGTGTCCCGTCCGCATCGGCGGGGATTTCCACCGCCATGCCGTCGAACCCGGCGGGAACAGCCATGGCCGGCTTGCGGCCGCGGCCCGTGACCCAGCGGCCAAAGCGCGCCACTGCATTGCCCGTGCCCTTGGCCTGGCCCCAGATCACGCTTGGCGCCGTAATCATCACCGGCACCATGATCAGCGTCAGCGCCGTCGAGAAGAACAGGCCGGACACCAACGCTGCCGACAGGTGGATGAACCACGAACCGGCAAGCCCGCCCACAACGATCTCGCGGCGAATGAAGTCGAACTCCACATTGGCCCACATCGGGATCACGCCGAGCGCGGTGAGGAAGGCCGTGAGCAGCACCGGCCGCACACGCTGCCCTACAGTCAACAGCATGGCCTTGACCGGCTCGACATGCTGGTGGCGGTGGTAGTCGTTGTAGGTGTCGATCAGCACGATGCCGTTCTTCACCACGATGCCCGCCAGGGCCACGATGCCAAGGCCCGTCATGATGGCCGAGAAGGTCATGCCCGTCGCCAGCATGCCCAGCAGCACACCGGCCACCGACATGGCAACGGTCGAGAGCGTGACCAGCACCTGATAGAAGCTGTTATACTCGAGCAGCAGCACGAAGAAGATGATAGCCATCGCCATGCCCATCGCCATGACGATGAAGGCATTGGCATCGCCCATCTGCTCTTCGGCACCACCGAACGCCACGTTGACCGTCTCAGGGAAGTTCTGGTCAGCGATCCAGCCCTGCAGTTCTTCCACCTTGTTGGAGGCGTTGACGCCTTCTGGCAGGTTGGTGAGGCCCGCGGCCACGTTCATCACATAGACCTGGTTGCGCCGCTCGATATTGGCGACCTTGGGCACGGCTTTGCGATCGATGAAGTTCGACACCGGGATTAGCCCCTGCGCCGTCGCAATGCGCATGCTTTCCAATGCATCAAACGTGCGCTCCTCTTCCGGCAGGCGCACGCGAATGTCGAGCTCGTCGCCCGTTTCCGCATCGCGATAGGTGCCCAGCTTCACCCCGGAGGTGATCAACTGCACATAGGGCGAGAGCTCGCGCACGCCGATGCCGTAGCGGCCCGCTTCCACACGGTCGATGGTAATCTGCCAGTCGATGCCACGCGATGGACGGCCGTCTTCGAGGTCGACGGTCTCCGGCCAGCTGGCCAGTTCGGTGCTGATGGCGTTCACCACCGGCAGCAGATCATCATAGTTGGTGCTTTCCACCCGCAGGTTGATGTCCTTGCCCGCCGGCGGGCCGTTCTCGAGCGGCAGAACCTGCACGTCGAGGCCGCCGATGGAGCTCACCCGTTCGCGGATGTGACCGAAGATCTCCTCGGCCGGAACGCGTTCGTTCCAGCTCGTCAGCTGCAGCTGGAAGTTGCCGATGGTGTTGGGCGGCATGGTGCCGGCAGCACCCGTATCGCCGAACTGCATGATCACGTCCTGAATTCCCTGGACCTGCAGGATCTCGTCCTGCACCTCCACCAGCATGTCGCGCACTTCCTCGGGGCTGTAGTTGCCCTGCCCGACGACGGCAACCGTCGCATATTCAGGTTCGGAAGCCGGGAAGGCCTCGGCTCCGGTTGGGTTGGCGCCGTAATAGATGAAGATGCCGATGACGATGGCAAATCCCGCGGCGAGCGTCGGAATGGGCCAGTGCATCAGCTTTTCCATCAGCCGCACATAGACGCCCGTGATGCCCGACACCTTCTTGGAGTCGAACTTGTCGGGGTACATCACGATGTCGGCCTTGGCCTTCTCCTTCTCGTCCACATGGGTCGAGGCGATGATCGAGCCGATAACCGGCATGAAAATCAGCGCCGAGATGAAGGAAGCCACCATCACGATGATCACGATGGTCGGCAGGTAACTCATGAACTTGCCGATGATGCCCGGCCAGAACAGCAGCGGAATGAACGCACCCAGCGTCGTCGCCGTGGCGCCCACAACAGGCACAAACATCTTGCGCATGGCCATAATGAAGGCTTCCTTCTTTGGAACACCTTCCATGAGCTTGCGTTCGGCATATTCGACGACCACCACCGGGTCGTCCACCAGCACGCCCACCGCAATAACGAGACCGAACATCACCATCATGTTGATGGTCATGCCCAGCATTTCGGCCACCAGGAACGCCATCATGAACGACAGCGGGATGGAAAGGCCGATCATCAGGGCAGGGCGCACACCAAGCGTGGCCACGCAAGTGATCAGCACCAGTGCCACAGCCGTCAGCACCGCAGCTTCAAGCGAGCGGAAGAGGTTGGTCGTGGTTTCCGCCTGGTCGAGGAAGAAGCTATAGCCCACCCCGCCCGACCAGGTATCGGCCACCGCCTTGGTGGTCGCGCGCACCTGTGCCGAGGCATCGATGATGTTGGTGCCGGTCTTTTTGGCGACGCTGAGGATCAGGGCAGGGGAACCGTTGACCTGCGTATATTCGGTGGCATCGGCCAGGGTACGGGTTATAGTCGCCACGTCGCCAAAGGTAACGACGGTGTTGCCATCAGTCTTGAGCGGCAGCTGATAGACGTCCTGCGCCGTGGTGATCAGGCCCGGCACTTCTATGTTGAACGCGCCCTGGCCCGAATTGTAGGTGCCCCCGGGCACGACCATGTTGTTGCGGGCGAGAGCATCAAGAAGCTGACCGGCCGTGAGGCCATAGGCTTCAAGCCGCGTCTGGTCGATACGGACTTCCAGCTGTTCCTTGCGTGCACCCGACAGGGTGACCTCGCGTACATCGGGGAGAGCTTCAAGCGCATCTTCGAGCTCTTCAGCCCGCCGGATCATTTCCTTGTCGGGCGCCGAGCCATAGATCGCCACCGACATGATCGGGCCGATGAAGTCGATTTCGGTAACGGTCGGATCGTTGGCCTCGTCAGGCAGCTTAGCGCGCACCGCATCCATGCGGGCGCGCGTGTCAGCGAGTGCCTGGTCCTTGTCAGTGTTGATATCGAACTCAAGGAGAACCGAAGCATGACCAGTGGTCGAAGTCGTGGTGATGTTCTCCAGCCCGGTCAGCGTTGCCAGTTCCTCCTCGGCCGGTTTGGCGAGGAGGTTCTCGGCGTCGGCCGGCGAAACGCCGGTCTGGGTGATCGAGACATAAAGGTAGGGGATCTCGATTGCCGGGAAGCTTTCCTTGGGCATCGAGACATAGGCGGCCGTGCCCGCTGCCAGCACGATCAGCATGACCGTTAGGACGACGCGGGGCATCCGGAGGATGCGTTCGATGAAATCGAGCATGATGCGTTCCCTTAGCTGACTGTGGCTTCAGCGGCTTGCGCGTCGGCGGGGCTCGTCTCGACCGACTCGCCGGCGGTTACGTTTTCCTGGCCTACGGTGATCACCTCCGCAGTTACAGGCAGGCCTGACACCCAAGTGCCGTCCCGCGTGTCGCTGACGATGGTGACCGGGTAGAAGGCGACCTTGCCGTCTTCCACCGTCCGCACACCTAGAATGCCATCGTCATCCAGGGTCAGGACAGATTGTGGCAGCAGGTGTCCCGGCACGGTGCCGACTTCGACAACCGCCTGTGCGGTCACGCCGTCACGGATGGCGAAGTCTTCGTTGGGGATCTCGATCTCGGCGGCAAAGGAGCGCGTTGCGTCGTCGGCGACGGAAGAGATGTAGGTCACTTCCCCTTCGACCGTGTCGCCCGTTACTGTGGTGACGGTAGCCTTGAGGCCAGTCTTGGCCTTGGCGATGTGAGCTTCCGGCACCGCACCGCTGAATACGATCGGGTTGAGCTGGACGATGGTGGCGCAAGGCGAGCCGGCATTGAGTACCGAGCCTACAACAGTAACCGGGTCTTGCACGAGTCCAGCCACCTTGGCTTTGATTTCGGTACGGGCCAATTCCTCGCGGGCATTGTCGATCCCGGCCTGAGCCTGCGTCACCCCGGCACGAGCCTGCGCCAACGCGACTTCAGCTGCATTGGCAGTGTTGGTGGCAGCCAGGCCGCGCTCTCGCAGGTCGGCATTGGTAGAGGAATTGAGTTCAGCCTGTGCGAGAGCGGCCTCGGCCTGGGCCAGCGCAGCTTCGGCCTGCGTCACGGCAGCCATCCTTGTGCCCTGGTCGAGCGTGCAAAGGAGGTCGCCCGCTTCCACGCGCTGTCCTTTGCTGACATGCACGATGTCGACCGTGCCGGCTGTTTCGGCAACGGCCGAGATGGTCGACTTGGCTTGCGTGCGACCGCGCAGCGATACCTGGATCGGCATTGGCTGCGCGGTGAACACTTGCGTACGGACGGACTGAACTGGAGCGTTCGCGCCGGTGACCTCTTCAGAGCGCTGGGCAATGGTGAGTGCCGGATCGACCTCGGGCGCATGGTGCTCCGCCAAGACTCCAGTCTCTGCCAGTGCAGTGTGGATTGGACCGTGTTCTTCACCCTCGATCACAGAGATGATCGGTCGAACCCCGTTGCCAGGGCCCTGGCCACCCTGCACGAGGGTGCCGGTCGCCAGCCAGCCGCCAATCCCGACAAGGATCAGGAAAGCCAGTCCATAGGAAAACAGTGCACGCATAAGTATTCGCCCCTTACTCAGCCGCGTCTTTGTTCGGCTCGGCTCTCGCCATTGTGATCAGTTCGTGCATATGGGCGCGCATGTGCCTTTCGGCAAGCTCCATGATTGCACGTCCGTAATTCAGTACCCAGGTGTCGCCGGCCTTGCTGCCGTGCTCAGCTGCCACATTGTCCAGTTTCTTGCGGTCCTGCACCAGCTTATCGAGCTGCTCGGCAGCGCGTGTTTCCACCAGTTCGCGCGGCAAAATATGCGCATAGCGGGCAAACAGCAGGAACGGACTGCGGAACACGTCTTCGCCAAGTGGTGCCGCCAGCTCATCCGCGAAAGCTGCACGTCCGGCATCGGTAATGCTGTAGACCTTTTTGGCCGGCTTGCCGCTTTGCTGCTGGGTTCGGCTGGTCACCAGCCCTTCCTGCTCCAGCTTATTGAGGGCAGGGTAGATCGAACCGAAGCTGGCTTCGATGAAATAGGCGCACTCGCCCTCGACGCATTTTCTGCGAATCTCATATCCGGTTGCCTCCCCTTCAAAGAGGATGGACAAGCACAGCGTTCTGACATTCATGCGTGGGATCCGAGCCTATATCAGTTCGATATATGCTGGTTCTTTATAAGGCGGCGTGCCGGAAGGCAAGTTGAGTGCGATACGCTTTCCAGCAGAGCAGTTAAGAGCGCCTTGCATGCCTGCCTAGTCGATCAGGCGGCTCATTTCCGCGGCGGCCCGCTGTGCCAGGGTCAGTGTGGAGGCCGCGACGAAGTAGGGGTTGAGGAAGGCGAGGTTGTGCTTGCCATAGCGCATCCGCTCCCCGTCCAGTGTCACCACGGCGCCGCCCGCGGCCTCTAGCACAGCCTGTCCGGCGGCCGTGTCCCATTCAGACGTTGGCGTAAACCGCGGGTAAAGCTGCGCCTCGCCGCGCGCCAGCATGCAGAACTTAAGCGATGAACCCACGGAAACATCGGCTTCCACGTCCAGCAGTTGGCAGAGCTCGGCCAGCGCCGCGTGGCCGTGCGACCGGCTCGCCACGATCATCGGCCTCGCCCGCTCCGCCACGCTAATGCGGACCCGTTCTGCCCCCAGCCCCTCCTGAACCCAGGCGCCGGTATGATCGCCGATAAACGTTTGGCCAGTGGTCGGAGCGAGGACGACGCCTATCACCGGCACGCCATGCTCGACCAGGGCGATGTTGACCGTGAACTCACCGTTGCGCTTGATGAATTCCTTGGTGCCGTCCAGCGGATCGACCACGAAGTAGCGGTCGCCCAGTTCGGGCACCACGCCCGCGGCGACGCTTTCCTCGCCCAGCACGGGAATGCCGGTGATGCTGAGCTTTTCGAGGATCACAGCTTCCGCGGCAGCATCCGCCTCCGTCACCGGAGATCCGTCCGTCTTCCGCACGACGCTGATCGGCCGGCTATAGACATCCATGATGACGCCTGAGGCAGCCTGGGCCGCCTCAAGTGCCAGCGTCGTCAGTGCCCCATCGGTCTCTGCTGCTGCCGCGATCATTGTTGCCTCCACGCGGCGCTGCTCTACGCGCAGACGGGCGTGCTGGCAATCGCGCTAGAAGCCACGCCGCTGCGTATGGTCAGCTTCGATGATCGCCTTGGTCAGGCTACCGGTGGCAGGGTAGAGCGGGATCAGGCAGGCCTGCAGCGCATGGTAGATGTCGGGTTTGCCGACAAACAGCCGGGACGTGGGCGTCAGGTCTTCCTTGAGTTCGCTCAGCCAGCCGCCGCGCGCATGATCAATCACGTGGTTCTCGGCATAATCCCAAAGCTTGCGGTACCAGCCTTGGAAATAGTCGCTCGTGTCGTAGGCGGAAATATACGCGGCTGCGCCGATGGCCTCGGCCAGCGGCCACCACAGCTTCTCGCGCATGATGGGCTTGTTGTCCCAGTCCAGCGTATAGAAGAACCCGCCGTGCACACTGTCCCAGCCCAGCGCGATCGACTGCTGGAACAGCTCCCGTGCCGCTCCTGTCATCCAGCTCGACCGCTTCTCGCCCAGAATCCACAGCTGGTAGAGCAGGCGCGACCATTCCAGCCAGTGCCCCGGCGTGGTGCCGGAGGGGCGGAACATCTCGTTGCCCTCGTAATTTTTATCGAGCACCCAGTTGTGGTCGAAATGCTCAGCTACCCGATGCCCTAGCGGCACGGCGTTCTTGAGGATGATCAACTCGGCAATGCGCTCGGCCTTCTTGAGGTAGTCGCGATTGCCCGTTGCCTCGTATGCGGCCATCAGCGCTTCGGTCATGTGCATGTTGGCGTTCTGCCCGCGATAGGGCAGCAGTTCCGACCAGTCCTCGTTGTACTCGTCCTTGACCGTGCCGGTTTCGTCGTCCCAGAACCGTTCGTTGATGATCGTCGTCACGTCCGCGATCATCTGGTCGGCCAGCGGATGACCCAGGAGCTTGGCGCTGGACGCCGCGAGGAGCACGAAGGCGTGCCCATAGGCCTGTTTGGAGCCGTTGGTGACGCCATTGTCATCCAGTCCCCAGCTATAGCCGCCGTGCTGGGCGTCGCGATGCTTGTCCCAGATATAGCGCATGCCGTGGTCGACGATCTCGTCTGAGCCCGGTCGGCCCAAGAGGCTCCCGATCACCGCACAATGCACCATGCGTGTCGTCACATGGATTTGGCGCGTGCTGTTCTCCGCATCCAGCGGCAAGCCCTCATCGTCGAGCTCGAAAAACCCGCCCTTGGGACTGATCGAGGCGGATTCAAAGAAGTCGTAGAGGTTGTTAGCCTGCCGCATCAGGTACTGCCGGTGAAACGGCCGGTTCTGCCAGGGGCTCGAATTGGTCTTGGCAAGCATCAGATCGGTCATGGGAGGCTCCTCATCCAGGCGGAGCTATAGCGAGCCCATGGCAACGTTGCAATCCAGCGTTGGAGCAGGGGGAAACCACCTCACCCCCTGCGGTACCAGGCCTCCACCCGCGCCACTTCCTCGACCGAGCCAAGGATTACCGGCACGCGCTGGTGAATCGCCGTCGGCACCAGGTCGAGGATATCCTCCCGTCCCGTCGTTGCGGCGCCCCCAGCAGCCGTCACGATCATGGCCATGGGATTGGCTTCATAGAGCAGCCGGAGCCGGCCCCCCTTGCTCACCGTTTCGCTGTCGAGCGGATAAAGAAAGATGCCGCCGCGCTGGAGGATGCGATGAATGTCGGCCACCATCGAGCCCACCCAGCGCATGTTGTAGCGCTTGCCCGCATCGCCCGTTTCGCCCGCAACGTTCTCCGCCACGTAAGCCTTGGTGGCCGCGTCCCAGAAACGTTCCCGTGCCGTGTTGATCGCGTACTCCCCCGACGACGGTGCGACCTCGACCTTGTCCAGCGTCAGCACGAACGTCCCTTGCGCGTCGAGGGTGAACACCGCCACGCCCTGGCCAAAGGTCAGCACCAGGCTGGTCGCCGGCCCATAGGCGGCATAGCCCGCCGCCAGTTGCGCCTTGCCCTGCTGCAGCAGGCCCTTGCCGGCATCGAGCACCGAAAAGATGGTGCCCACGGTCACGTTCACGTCGAGGTTGGACGACCCATCCAGCGGATCCGTGGCAACCAGGTAAAGACCCTGATTCTCCAGATGAACCGGCTCATCCAGTTCTTCCGAAACAAGAATCGCCACCTCGGCATTCCGCCGCAAGTGATTCAAAACTATGTCGTTTGAGATGACGTCGAGCGCCTTTTGCGCCTCGCCCTGCACATTGGTTTGTCCCGCCAGCCCCGTCTGCCCGGCAATCGGCGCCTCCCGCAACACCTGGGCGATCTCGGCACTTGCCGCGGCCATGCTAGCGACAACGGAAGCCAGATTCGGATCAACCGCCTGGGTATCGAGCCAATCGGCAAGCGTCGTGGTCATGTGCGTTCTCTGATCTGCTGCAGGAGCCTCCAGTCACCTCATGACGGCGCCTGAGGCAAGGCAGACTTTGGCATGAGGCGGCAGGGCAACGCCCCCTCAGTGCACCGTCGCCGGGACGTCGAACATCTCGTCCTCGTCATCGCCCTCTTCATCGGCGCCGAACTTCGGACCCGCCCAGAATACGAGGTAAAGCAGCTCCTCGCCATTTGCGTCGGTGATCTCGATCGAGCGGGGCAGGCGGGTGTCGCCGCCAGTGCTGGCCGCATGTTCCACAATGGCCTTGGCCAGCGCGGCAGCGCTATTCTCTGCCGCTTCGAGGTCCGGCAACTCGCTGCCATCCTCGTCCGGGATCAGCTCGTCATCGGTGCGATAGTGGAAAAAGAACCGCGGCATGAGCGCCTCCCTTTGCAACGGAATGCCAGAACCGGGGAGTGGTTGCAACGTTGCCGCAAACGGCAACTCAGTCGAGCGGGGTCAGCCCGTGATATTGGTGCCGCTGCCAGAGGAGCGGCGACCGTCCGGTGGTCGTCTCCGCCTCCACGATGGCGCCGGCAAAAAGGACATGCGATCCGGTTTCGATGGCGCCGATCACTTCGCAGTCCAGCGCCGTGACGGCCCCGAGCAGCATCGGGTGACCCGACGGCCATTCGCCCCAATGCGCGGTGTCAAACCTTTCATGCGGCTCGAGCTTGCCGGCAAAAGCGTCGGCAGTCGCTGCCTGGTCCTCCGCCAGCATGGAAAGGGAAAACCCGCCCGTCTTGGCGATCAGGTCCGCCAGCCGGCTCAGCATGTCGATCGAAACCAGCACCGCGGGGGGATTGGCCGCGAGTGACAGGACAGCCGTCACCGTCCGGCCGATCCGTTCCTCGCCGCGGCGCGCCGTCACCACGCTTACCGTCGACGCCATAGCCGCCATGGCCGAGCGGAATTCGGCATTGCCGATCACCGGCCGGCGCGACGGTCGCAGCCGCATGGCTTCGGGAAGGTCGAATTCAGCCATCAGTGCAGTCAATTCTTTCTCCGGCACCCGCTTTGCCAAGCGGTCTAGCAGGGCGAACATGCGCCCCGGAACGACGAACCCAGCTTGAGCCGGGTTCGCCTTTAGACCTCCCGGATGGAAGGCTGCGGTTCGAGGTCTTAGCCGAGATTGGCTTCGGCGAATTCGTAGTTGGCCAGCTTGTCGAGGAAGTTGGTCACGTAGTCAGGGCGGCGATTGCGGAAGTCGACATAGTAGCTGTGCTCCCACACATCGAGGCCGAGCAGGGGCTTGCCTTCGCCGGTCGCCAGCGGGTTGGAGCCGTTCGGGGTCTTGGTGACCTTGAGCTTGCCGTCATTGCCGAGCACGAGCCAGGCCCAGCCGGAGCCGAACTGCGTGGTGGCGGCGGTCTTGAACTGCTCCTTGAACGCCTCGACCGAGCCAAGATCGCTGACGATCTTGCTTTCGAGCTTGCCTGGCAGCGCGCCGCCATTGGGGGAAAGGGCATTCCAGAAGTGGATGTGGTTCCAGTGCTGGCCGGCATTGTTGAACACCGGCTGCAGGTCAGCCTTGCCATTGGCAAAGGTGATGATCTCTTCGAGCGACTTGCCCTGCAGATCGGGATTCTTTTCTACGAAGCCGTTGAGGGCGGTCACATAGGCCTGGTGGTGCTTGTCGTGGTGCAGTTCCAGGGTTTCCTGGCTCATGCCGCGCTCGGCCAGGGCGGAATGGGAATAGGGCAGGGCGGGAAGTTCGAAAGCCATGTTGTGCTCCTCTTGATGCGACATGCCGACGCTTGCTTTTGCGCATGACGCCGGGTAATTTCCAAGCAATGACTTTGAAAACCTCTGCCGCTAATATGTCAAGCCTCAACTTGGAAAACGGTGCCGCAGCCACCGTGCCCTCCGGTCGTCCGGCTTGGTCTCCGCGCAGCCCCGCCGAACGCGTCCTCATGGCGCTCAAGATGCATGGTGCGCTTTCCGCAGCAGAGCTCGGCAGCAAGCTTTCGACCACCAGCGAAGCGGCGCGCCAGCAGTTGTCCCGGCTTGCTGAAGAAGGTCTTGTCGTTTCCGCCAGTCTCGCCAGCGGCGTCGGTCGGCCCACCCAACGCTGGAGCCTCACCGCAGCCGCCCAGTCGCGCTTCCCCGACACCCATGCCGCGCTGACGGTGCAGTTGCTCGACATTGTCCGCAGCTCGCTGGGCGACGCCGCCCTGGATACCGTGATCTCGGTCCGCGAAGCTGAGACCCGCTCCGCCTACAGGACTGCCGTCGCCGATCACCTGCCGCTGCGTGACAAGGTGGAAGCACTTGCCAATATCCGCTCTGCCGAAGGCTACATGGCCAGTTGGCGCGAAGAGGCCGACGGCACTTTGGTCCTCGTCGAAAACCATTGCCCCATCTGTGCCGCGGCCACGGCCTGCCAGGGCTTCTGCAGAGCCGAGCTGGACGTCTTCCGCGCCATCCTTGGCCCTCAGGCCCAAGTGGAGCGCACCGAGCATATCGTCTCGGGCGGCCTCCGCTGCACCTATGCCATCCGGCCCGTCACGCGATGACGGACAACACTGGCCGCCCGCCGGTGGGCACCCGGCTCCAGCGCATCGGCTGGGAAACGCCGGAAGGGCTGGACGAGGCGCTGATCCGCAAGGTCGTCGACCAATTCTACGCCGATGCGCGGCGCGACCCTGTGATCGGCCCCGTCTTCAACCGCGTCATTCCTGATGAAGCCTGGCCAAACCACCTGCAGACCATCGCCGACTTCTGGAGCTCCATGCTTCTTGGCACTGGCCGTTATGCTGGCCGCCCCATGCCCAAGCACATGGCCATTCCCGAGCTTTCCGACGCGCACTTCACGCGGTGGCTGGCGTTGTTCCGACGCACAGTGGAAAGCCTGTGCTCGCCCGACATCGCGGCGCTCTTTATCGAGCGCTCCGAGCGCATCGGCAATTCCTTCCGCATGAACATCGCCATGCGCCGCGGCGAGGACATCAGCCGCATGGGTCCCCTCGAGCGCGAGACGCCTCTCTGGACGCCGCCACGCGACGCCTGAGCGACGGTCTGACGGGCCAAATCTCAAATCCGCTCGCGCGCTAGCACAATTTTCCATCACACTCGTCGCAAACGCCACGCGCGGGCTTTGAGAAACCCGACCGTCCGACTAGGGTCACGCCGCCATGCCGGGCCTGCCCGCCGTGGGGAATACCAATGGGGTTGAGACATGGAAGTTCGCGTTCAGAATGTGCGCAAGGAATTCGACCGGTTCCCGGCGCTGCATGATGTTTCGCTTGATATCCAGTCTGGCGAACTGATCGCTCTGCTTGGCCCCTCCGGCTCGGGCAAGACCACCTTGCTGCGCCTGATCGCAGGCCTCGAGATGCCAACCGCGGGCAAGATCTTCTTCGGCGATACCGATGCTTCCGAGAAGACCGTGCAGGAACGAAATATCGGCTTCGTCTTCCAGCACTATGCCCTGTTCCGGCACATGACGATCCTTGAGAACATCTCCTTCGGTCTCAAGGTTCGCCCACGCTCCACACGCCCGCCGGCGGGCGAGATTCGGCGCCGCGCCCTGGAACTGCTGGATCTGGTGCAGCTCTCCGGCCTCGAAAAGCGCTATCCCAACCAGCTCTCCGGCGGTCAGCGCCAGCGCGTCGCCCTCGCGCGCGCCCTCGCCATCGAGCCGGCCGTTCTCCTGCTCGACGAGCCCTTCGGCGCGCTCGACGCCCAGGTCCGTCGCGAGCTGCGCAAATGGCTGCGCGAAATCCACGAGCGCACCGGCCACACCACCGTCTTCGTTACGCACGACCAGGAAGAGGCGCTCGAGCTCTCCGATCGCCTCTGCGTCATGAGCCAGGGCCGCATCGAACAGGTCGGCACGCCCGACAGCGTCTATGACCATCCGACCTCGCCCTTCGTCTTCGGCTTCATCGGCGAATCGAGCGAGCTGCCGGTGACGGTCGAGAATGGCGAGCTCTGGGTCGGCGGCCGCGCCATCGGCGTACCGGCAGGCGATACTCCTGCTGGCGAGGGGCGCCTCTTCTTCCGCCCGCACGATGTGGAACTGGTTGACGGCGATGCAGCGCTGGCCGGCGTGGTCAGCACCAGCCGCCGCGTCGGCGGCACGCGCCGTGTCGAGCTTGAAATCGGCGGGGCCGGGCACCTGGTCGAGGTCGATCTACCCTTCGACCATCCCGCCGCCGAAAAAACACGCCTCGCCTTCCGCCCCCGCCGCTGGAAACTCTTTCCAGCTAAGTGACTTCGTGGCCTTGAGGCGGCCTGCCCACCCCCACCACCCGTCACCCTCGGGTCAAGCCCGAGGATGACGCGCAGGGTTGGCCGCCCGCTATTCCTCGTCCCCCTTCACCGCCTCCATCGACACATGCGTCGACGTATGCGCCACATGGGGCAGGGCGCTGATCCGCTCTCCCAGCACCTCGCGATAGGCGGCGATATCCTTGGTTCGCACCTTGAGCAGGTAGTCAAAGCTCGAGGCGATCATATGCGCCTGCTCGACCTCGGGAATAGCCCGCACCGCCTTGTTGAACGCTGCCAGCGCCGCCTTGCGCGTGTCGCTGAGCTTCACCTCGACAAAGGCGACATGGGGCAGTCCGAGCCGCTTGGGATCGATCACTGCGCGATAGCCAAGGATGTAGCCGGCTGCCTCCAGCCGGGTAATCCGGCCCTGGCATGGCGTCTTGCTGAGATTCACCCGGCGGCTGAGTTCTGCAACGCTGATGCGGCCATTCTTGGCCAGTTCATCGAGAATGCGCCGGTCGATCTGGTCCAAAGTCTCGTAGGTGACGGTTTTCATGGTCGGTTGTCCTGCAATATGGCCACTACATAATGTCTCTCCGCAGCAGGCGCCACAAAATCAGGCGAAACGCCTCCCGATCCTCTGCCATGATGATGCATCACAGCTGACTCCGCGCCCGGCTTGGGCGACATCATGGAACACCAATGTCCGCAACCGACATCCGCCACACCCTCCACGCCCTCTACCTGGCCGATGAGGCCGAACTGGTTCAAAGCCTCATCGCCGGCACGGCCCTGTCGGATGACGATCGATCCTCCATCTCCACCCATGCCCAGTCGCTGGTCGAAACAGTACGCAAGGGCAACCGGCTGGGCCTGATGGAGTCCTTCCTGGCCGAATATGGCCTTGCGACCGACGAGGGCGTGGCCCTGATGTCGCTGGCCGAAGCCCTGCTGCGCGTGCCCGATGCGGAAACCGTCGACGCCCTGATCCACGACAAGGTGGGCGGCTCGGACTGGGCGTCACACTTCGGCGCCTCGTCCAACCAGTTGGTCAACTTCTCGTCTTGGGCCCTGAGTCTGACCGCCGACGTTCTGGGCGATCCCGAAGTGGGGCCGCGCAATGCGCTGCATCGTGCCGTGGCCCGCCTGGGCGAACCGGTCATCCGCACTGCCGTCGCCCAGGCCATGCGCCTGCTTGGATCGCAATTCGTCTTCGGCCGCACCATCGATGAAGCCATTGGCAATGCCCGCAAGTCCGAGGCGCTGGGCTACCGCTATTCCTATGACATGCTGGGCGAAGCCGCCCGCACCGCCGCCGATGCTGCGCGCTACTTCGATGCCTATCGCAGCGCCATCGCCTCGCTCGCCCCGCACTGCAAGTCACCCTCCGTGCGTGAAAATCCCGGCATTTCGGTCAAGCTCTCCGCCTTGCACCCGCGCTACGAGTTCGCGCAACGCCACCGCGTCATGACCGAACTGGTTGATGCGACTCGTCAATTAGCCCTGGCCGCCAAGGCCGCGAACATGGGCTTCAACATAGACGCCGAGGAAGCCGACCGCCTTGACCTCTCGCTCGACATCATCGCCGAGGTCCTTGCCACGCCCGAGCTCGCCGGCTGGGACGGCTTCGGCGTCGTCGTCCAGGCCTATGGCAAGCGCGTCCTGCCGCTGATCGAGTGGCTGGAAACCACCGCCGCATCGCTCGATCGCCGCATCATGGTTCGCCTCGTCAAGGGCGCCTATTGGGATGCCGAGATCAAGCGTGCGCAGGTCATGGGGCTCGACGGCTACCCGGTTTTCACCCGCAAGGCTGCGACCGACATCAGCTATATCGCCGCCGCCCGCAAGCTCTTCGCCTCGCCCCATATCTATCCGCAATTCGCCTCACACAATGCCCATACCGCAGCAGCCGTGCTGCACCTGGCCGCCGTTGCCGGCCGCGGGCCCGAAAGCTTCGAGTTCCAGCGCCTCCATGGCATGGGCGAACGGCTCCACGAGGTTCTGCGCACCAATCACGGCACCCGCACTCGCATCTATGCGCCCGTCGGCGCCCACAAGGATCTCCTCGCCTATCTCGTCCGCCGCCTGCTCGAAAATGGCGCCAACGGCTCCTTTGTCTACCAGATCGCCGACGAAGACATCCCCGCCGCCGTCGTTGCCGAAGACCCGATCGGCAAGATGCTGGCGCTCGACAGCATCCCCAACCCCGCCATCCCTGCGCCCCACGCCATTTTCGGTGAGCGCCGCAACTCCACAGGTCTCGACCTCTCCGATCCTATCGCCTTCCCCGCCATGGACCGGGCCCGCACCGCCTTCCAGACGACGCAGTGGCATGCCGCGCCCCTCCTTACCTCGCCCCATCGGGGAGAGGTCGGCGCGCAGCGCCGGGTGAGGGGGAGCTTAAGTCCAGTCTCGAACCCGGCTGATGCGATCGACCTCCTGGGCACGGTCGAGGACGCCACCCTCGACGACGTCCACTCCGCCATCGCCGCCGCAACTGCCTCGACCTGGCCCCAAACCCCCGTCGCCACCCGCGCCAACCTCCTACGCGCCGTCGCCGACCTCTTTGAAGCCAATCGCCCCGAACTCTTTGCCCTCCTCGCGCGCGAGGCCGGCAAGACCTGGGCCGATGCTGTCGCCGAAGTCCGCGAGGCGGTGGACTTCCTCCGCTATTACGCCGACGAAGCCGACACCAAGCCCCTCGGCGCGCCCCGCGGCCCGGTCGCCGCCATTTCGCCCTGGAACTTCCCCCTGGCCATCTTCACCGGCCAGATCGCCGCAGCCCTGGTCGCCGGCAATCCGGTCCTCGCCAAGCCGGCACCGCAAACCCCGCTGATTGCCTTCCGCGCCGTGCAGATGATGCATGAGGCCGGTATCCCCGCTGACGCGATCCAGCTCCTGCCGGGTGCTGGCGAAGTGGGCGCCGCCCTCACAGGTAACCCCGCAATCGCTGGCGTCGTCTTCACCGGCTCTCTCCCCACCGCCCGCAAGATCGATCAGGTCATGGCCGCCAACCTCGCGCCCACCGCCCCGCTGATCGCCGAAACCGGCGGCCTCAACGCCATGATCGTCGACTCCACCGCACTGCCCGAGCAGGCGGTGCGCGACATCCTCGCTTCGGCCTTCCAGTCGGCCGGCCAGCGCTGCTCGGCCCTCCGCGTCCTCTATGTCCAGGAAGACGCCGCCGAGCGCACGATCGAGATGCTCAAGGGCGCCATGGATGAGTTGACCCTGGGCAACCCCTGGGCGCTCCAGACCGATATCGGTCCCGTTATCGACGAAGCCGCCCGCCCGAAAATCCAGGCCCACATCGATGCTTACGAGCAGTCCGGCAAGTTGATTCACCGTTTGAAAACGGCGCAGCCGGAGCAGGGGACCTTTGTCCTCCCCGCGGTGCTGCGCGTCTCGGGCATCGAGGAGCTCAAGGAAGAAATCTTCGGCCCGGTCCTCCATGTCGCGACCTTCCGCGCCGACCAGATCGACAGCGTGATCGCTGCCATCAACGCCTCGGGCTATGGCCTGACCTTTGGCCTCCACACCCGCATCTCCTCGCGCGTGCGCCAGGTCTCCCAGACGGTTCATGCCGGCAATATCTACGTCAACCGCAACCAGATCGGTGCCGTGGTCGGATCACAGCCCTTTGGTGGCGAAGGCCTGTCCGGTACCGGCCCCAAGGCGGGCGGCCCGCATTACCTGCCGCGCTTCACCCTTGGTCACGGCGAAACCCAGCTGCAGCCCCTGACGCTGCCGGGCCCCACCGGCGAAAGCAATGTCCTGCACACCGCGCCGCGCGGCGCCGTTCTCTGCCTCGGCCCCAGCCCAGCCGACCAGCAGGCGCAAGCCGCCATGGCAGCCACACTAGGCAACACGGCCATGCTGGCGGAGCTCGATCTCGACGCTCTTAGCCACGGCAAGACCTTTGCCGCCGTCGCTTACTTCGCCGATGACAGCAATCTCCGCGCCATCCGCATTGCCCTCAGCGCCCGCAGCGGTGCCATCATCCCGCTCCTGACTTCGGCGGACGACGCAGACCGGCTTCTCCTCGAACGCCACGTCTGCATCGACACCACTGCCGCCGGCGGCAATGCCAGCCTCATGGCTCAGGCGGGATTGTAGCAAGATCGCCCAAACACGGAACGGCACCTCCCCTCGAGGGGAAGGGGCTGCGCCTACGCCACCGTCGCTGCCAGCAGCTCCTGCGAATACGGCTCCACCAGCCGCCCCTGCTTGAGCTGCTCCACGTCCGCGACTTCCACGACCCGCCCCTGCCGCATCACCGCCAGCCGGTCGCACAGAAAGCTCACCACCGGCAGGTTATGGGTGACGAGGAGATAGGTCAAACCCTGTTCGCGCCGCAGGCGCTTCAGGAGGTTGAGGATTTCGGCCTGCACCGAAACGTCCAGTGCCGAGGTGGGCTCGTCCAGCAGCAGCACCTTGGGCTCCAACATCAGCGCCCGGGCGATGGCCACACGCTGCCGCTGGCCACCCGATAGCTGATGCGGAAAGCGAAAGCGGAAGCGGTGATCTAGCCCCACTGCGGTCAGCATGGCCTCCACACGCTCGCCGCGATTGCCGATGCCGTTGATTGCCAGCGGTTCGCTCAAAACTGAATCCACGGTCTTGCGCGGATGCAGCGACCCATAGGGATCCTGAAACACCATCTGCACCTGCCGCGCCACACCGCGCTCGACGCCATGCGACCGGGCCTTCCCCAGCACGGCGATCTCGCCTGTCCAGTCCGGCGCTAGCCCTGCGATCGCGCGTAGGATCGTCGACTTGCCCGAGCCGCTTTCCCCCACCAGGGCAAAGCTCTCGCCTTCGGCAATGGCGAGGTTGATCCCGTGCACGACCTTGCTGTCGCCATAGGAGATGTCGAGGTTCTTGAGTTCGATCGCGCTCATGTGCCCGCCCACTGTGTCCGGTCGAGCACCGGCAATTCCGCCCGCTGTTCATTGATGGTCGGCATGGCCGCCAGTAGCCCCCTGGTATAGGGATGCTGCGCCTGGCTCAGCTGGCCCGCCGCACATTCCTCCACTATGCGCCCGCCATTCATCACGAGGATGCGGTCGCAATAGCGCGAGACAAGGTTGAGGTCGTGGCTGATCAGGATCAGCCCCATTCCCTTGGTTCGCACTAGGTCATCGATGATATCGAGCACCTGCGCCTGCACGCTGACATCGAGAGCCGATGTCGGCTCGTCGGCGATCAGCAGTTCCGGCCCAGGGATCAGCATCATGGCGATCATGATGCGCTGCCCCATGCCGCCCGACACTTCATGTGGATAGAGCCGCGCCACCCGTTCCGGATCGTTGATGCGCACCGCCGCCAGCATGTCGAGAATGCGCTGCTGCACCTCCCGCCGCCCCAGCCTTTCATGTGTCACCAGCGCCTCGGCGATCTGCTCGCCCACCGTCATTACCGGGTTCAGCGAAAACTTGGGGTCCTGCATCACCATGGAAATGCGGGCGCCGCGGAAGTCGCGCATCTGCCGCTCCGACTGCGCGCCCAGGTCAATGCCGTCGAACTCCATCCGGTCCGCCGTCACCAGCCCCGGTTTGCGGATCAGCTTGAGGATCGAGCGCCCGGTCATCGACTTGCCCGACCCGCTCTCCCCCACAATACCGAGCCGCTCGCGGCCAAGCGCAAACGAAATCCCCTTCACCACCTCCACCCGCCCGCGATGGGTCGGGAAACTGACGCGGAGGTTCTCGACGTTCAGCAGGGGTGCCATCATTTGCCCTCGCTCTTTGGGTCGAGCACGTCGCGCAGACCATCGCCCAGAAAGCAGAAGCCAAGGCTCACGATGATGATGGCAAAGCCCGGCATCGTCGCCACCCACCACTGGTCGAGGATGAACGTCCGCCCGCGCGAAATCATCGCGCCCCATTCCGGCAGCGGCGGCTGCGCGCCAAGCCCGATAAAGCCGAGGCCGGCAGCGGTCAGGATCACCCCCGCCATGTCCAGCGTCACGCGGATAATCATCGAGCTCGTGCAGAGCGGCAGGATATGCTGGACGATCACCCGCACCGGGTTCGCCCCCTGCAGCCGCACCGCGGCAATGAACTCGGCATTGCGGATGGTCAGCGTTTCGGCCCGGGCAATACGGGCATAGGCCGGCCATGAGGTGATCGCGATGGCAATGATGGCGTTGTTGATGCCCGGTCCCAACGCCGCCACGAAGGCCAGCGCCAGGATCAGCTTGGGCATGGACAAAAAGATGTCGGTCACGCCCATTAGCACGCGATCGGTCCAGCCGCCGAAATAACCAGCAATCGCGCCAATCAGCAGCCCCAGCGGTGCCGAGATCAGCGCCACCAGGCCCACAATGGTAAGCGTGATCTGCGAGCCCCAGATCACCCGCGAAAAGATGTCGCGTCCCAGCTCGTCCGTTCCCATCCAGTGGGCCTCCGACGGCGGCAGCAACCGCTCGCCCAGGCTCTGGCCCGTTGGCGAATAAGGCGCGATCCAGGGCGCGAAGAGAGCGGTCAGGATCAGCAGGAGGATGATTACACCGCCCAGCACCGACAGCGGATTGCGGAGCAGGGCAGTAAACACCCGATAAGCCCGCCCCACATTGGCCTGCCACCGCGAAGCCGGCGAGTCGTCAAGCAGCCAGTCGCGTGTGGTCATCGTGCTTGCTCCGGAACATTACACTGCGCGTCACCCTCGGGCCTGACCCGAGGGCTCTTCACTTCGATAGCGGCCAGCAAGTGCAACGCCCTCGGGTCAGGCCGGAGGGTGACGGCCTGTGCCGGTTGAGAATTTGAGATCATCACCGCGCCCTCGGATCCAGCACGCGATAGAGCACGTCGCTCACCTTGTTGATGAAAATGAACACCGCACCGATCACCAGCGTGGAGCCCAGCACCGCGTTCATGTCGGCATTGAGCAGCGCCGTGGTCAGGTAGTTGCCGATACCGGGCCAGGAAAACACCGTCTCGATCATCACGGAGCCCTCGAGCAGTCCGGCATAGGAGAGGCCGATCACCGTGATCAGCTGCACCCGGATCGGGTTGAAGGCGTGCCGCCAGATCACCACCCGCTCCGGCACGCCCTTGACGCGCGCGGTGGTCACGAATTCCTGGTTCAACTGGTCCAGCATGAACGAGCGCGTCATCCGGGCGATATAGGCCAGGCTGAAAAAGCCAAGCACCGAAGCCGGCAGGATCAGGTGGTTGACCGCATTCCAGAAGATGTCGACCTCTCCGGCCAGCAGGCTGTCCACCAGGATCAGCCCGGTTACCGGCGACACCAGCCCATCGTAGAAAATATCCAGCCGCCCCGGTCCTCCCACCCAGCGCAGCCGGGCGTAGAACACGGCCAGCCCCACCAGCCCCAGCCAGAAGGCCGGCATGGAATAACCCAGCAGCCCCACCACGCGGATGATCTGATCGACCCACGATCCTTGGCGGCTCGCGGCGATCACCCCCAACGGCACACCGACCACTACGCCGATGATGATGCCGATCGTCGCCATTTCCAGCGTCGCGGGGAAAAAGCGGCTGAGATCATCCGCCACCGCGCGTCCGGTCGAGACCGACTGCCCGAGATTGCCGGAAAAGACGTTGATCACATAGGAGATGAACTGCTCCCAGAGCGGCCGGTCGAGCCCCATCGCCACTTTGGCGGCGTCATACTGCGCCTGCGTCGCCCGGTCGCCCACTACCGCCAGCACTGGATCGATGGGAATGACGCGCCCGATAAAGAAGGTGATGGCCAGGAGCCCGAGAAACGTCAGGACTACCGTCACCAAAAACCCTGCCAGGGCGGAGGCGCGGCCGCCCCAGACGCGGCGGGCCGGCTTGGCGGGGAGGGGCGTGGCGATCACTGACGGGTCGAGACTCAAGCGAAAATCCTATGCCAGAACAACACGTTGTGTCCGCAGGATGACTCTCCTGCAGACTGTGAAGGGCTTCACATTTCGCTTTCACCATACAGAAATCTTTGCTTATATCAAAAAAATTTTGGTGCTTTGATGACAAGCAGCCTGCTGACTAAGCTCGACATGGAGGGGCACCCCAAGGTGGGTGCACTCATCCGTGCCCGCCGTCGCCAGCAGCAGATGACGCTGGAAGCACTTGGCAGATCAGCCGAGGTATCCGTCGGTTACCTGAGCCAGGTGGAGCGCGATCACGCGACCCCGTCGCTGGGCACTCTCGCCAGCATCGCGCGCGCGCTCGGCATCGGCATCGACTATTTCGTTTCTGCACCCACGCCCGAAACGGCGCTTACCAAGGCGGGTGAGCGCAACCGTTTTTCGGTCGACGGCTCCTCCATCATCTACGAACGCCTGGGCACGGACTTCCCGGGCAATACGCTGTCCAGCTTCGTGATGACCGTGCCCCCCGGCTACCGCTCTGAAACGGTGGCCCATGAGGGCGAGGAAATCCTTTACGTGCTGGAAGGCTCGATCACCCAACGTCTCGACGGCGAAGAGATGATCATGAACGCCGGCGATTCCCTCCACTTCCGTGGCAATCGTCCCCATTCCTGGTCCAACCACACCGACCAGCCCGCGCGCCTCCTCTGGACCGGCACGCTTACCCTCTTCCGCTCCTCGGCCAAGCCCACAAGGCAGGCCGTGGCGGCAGCAAAAGCCGGCCACAAGCCGGTCAAGAACAAGAAAATCGTCATCACGAAGGAGAAACGCACATGAAGCTGCTCACCGCTGCTTTGCTGGCGACTGCGCTTTCGCTGCCTCTGGCAGCCGGCGCAGTCTATGCCGCCACCCCAGCCGATGCGCTGGTTATTGCCCAGAACATCGACGACATCGTCGCCCTCGACCCCGCCCAGGCCTACGAGTTCACCTCGGGCGAGATCAACACCAACGTCTATGACCGTCTGGTGCAATACGAAGCCGAAGACACCACCAAGCTCGTGGGTGGCCTCGCTTCCGAATGGGTGGCCGACGAAGACGCCAAGACCATCACCTTCACCCTGCGCGACGCCAAGTTTGCCTCGGGCAACCCGGTCCGCCCCGAAGACGTCGTGTTCTCGTTCAACCGCGTCATCACGCTGAACCTGACCCCGGCCTTCATCCTGACCCAGCTCGGCTGGACTCCGGAAAACATGGGCGAGATGGTGACCATTGCCGATGGCAAGGTCGTCGTGAAGTGGGAAGGCGACTTCGCCTCCGCCTTCGTGCTCAACGTCCTCGCCGCCCGCCCGGCCTCCATCGTCGACGAAGTGCTGGTCATGGAACACGCCGAAGGCGATGACCTGGGCAATGCCTGGCTCAACACCAATTCGGCCGGTTCGGGCCCCTTCGTGATGTCCGACTACCGCCCCGCCGAAATCGTGCGCCTCACCGCCAACGAGAACTACTTCCGCGGCGCCCCGGCCATGAAGTCGGTGATCATCCGCCACGTCGCCGAAGCCGCCACCCAGCAGCTGCTGCTGACCTCAGGCGACGTCGACATCGCCAAGAACCTGACCCCCGACCAGATCTCGGGCCTGCCGGCCGATGCGGTAAAGGTGGAGACCTATCCCCAGGCCGCCGTCCACTTCCTGAGCTTCAACCAGAAGAC
Source organism: Devosia sp. (assembly GCF_036563435.1). Lineage (GTDB taxonomy): Bacteria > Pseudomonadota > Alphaproteobacteria > Rhizobiales > Devosiaceae > Devosia. Next base: position 419,281 of record NZ_DATCMJ010000018.1, on the reverse strand, counting down.
CGAAGCGCTGACCGACCCGGCGATCTGGGAAGCCGCCCGTTACCTCGTCGACTATGACGGCATGACGCAGAGCTTCCTCGCCGGCCAGATGGAAAAGCACCAGGCCTTCTGGCCCAAGGGTTTCCCCGGCTCCTATGACGAGACGCCCTTCACCTATGACGTGGAGAAGGCCAAGCAGATCCTGGCCGATGCCGGCATCGAGACCCCGATCAATGTCACTTTGGACGTGATCAACTCGACCCCGTTCACCGACATGGCGCAGTCCCTCCAGGCTGGCTTTGCCGAAGCCGGCATCAACTTCGAGATCCTGCCGGGCACCGGTGCTCAGGTTATTACCAAGTACCGCGAGCGCACCCACCAGGCCATGCTGCTCTACTGGGGCCCCGACTTCATGGACCCGCACTCCAACGCCAAGGCCTTCGCCTACAACTCGGACAATTCGGACGAGAACTACGCCGCCACCACGACCTGGCGTAATGCCTGGGCTGTGCCGGAAGAGTTCAACGCCGAAGTCAACGCTGCCCTCGCCGAACCCGATCAGGCCAAGCGCGACGAGATGTATGTGGACCTCCAGAAAAAGGTCCAGGAAAGCTCGCCCATCGTCATCATGTTCCAGGCCGCGCTGACCATCGCCATGGCGAACAATGTCGAAGGCTATGTCAACGGCGCCACCTCGGACTTCGTCTACTACCGTCTGGTGACCAAGAACTAGCGACTTTGCCGCCACTCCCTTTCAGCCGAGAGGGAGGTGGCGGCATTACCACCAATCGTCACCCTCGGGCTCGACCCGAGGGCTCTTCACTTTCACAGCCGTTCGTCAGAGCAGTGCCTTCGGTCAAGCCCGAGGGGGACGATTGAGCTCTAAACCATTGTAGCTCCCTTCCGTGACAGCTTGGGGTCTATGCCCCAAAAACGTGCAAACAGAGCCCCCATGAACCCCACCCTCACCACCCGCCTCGCCAATCTCCGCCAGCGCATGGCCGAGACCGAAACCGACCTCGTCGTGATCGGCCCCTCGAGCCACATGATGTATCTGGCCGAACTCTCCCCTCACGGCGACGAGCGCCCGGTGATGCTGATGGTGTCGCCTACCTTTGCCGGTTTCCTGATGCCCGCGCTCAATGTCGACAGCGCCCGCCAGCACACCGATCTGCCCTTCTTCCCCTGGACCGATGCCAATGGTCCCGCCGCTGCCCTCCAGGCCCTGCTCGACGCCACCGGCGTCCCGCGCATCGCGCCTTCGATCGTTCTCGACGAAACCATGCGCGCCGATTTCGCGCTCCTGGTCCTCGATGCGCTTCCCGGTGCCAAGCGCCGCTTCACCCACGACACGGTGGGCTACCTCCGCTCCCGCAAGGACGCCGACGAATACGCGCGCCTCAAGGCCGCGCATCTCCTCAACGACCGCGCCGTCACCGCCGCCTTCGCGGCCCTCAAGCCCGGCATGACTGAGCTCGACGTCGCCGCCTTCATCGGCGACTTCTACAAGCGCCACGGCGCCACCACCGAGTTCTGCTCGGTCTGCTTCGGCCCCAACGGCGCCTTTCCGCATCACCATACCGGCACCACCGAACTCAAGGCCGGCGACGCCGTCCTGATTGATACCGGCTGCCGCCTCGATGGCTATCCCTCCGACATGACCCGCATGGGCTATCTCGGCTCCGCTCCCGAAGGCTTCGGCCAGATCCACTCGGTTGTCGACCGCGCCGTCGAGGCCGCACTGGCCGCTGCCAGGCCCGGGGCCCTCGCCAGCGATGTCGATAAGGCCGCCCGCGACGTCATCACCGCCGCCGGCTATGGCCCTAATTTCCTCCATCGCACCGGCCATGGCCTGGGCATCGATGTGCACGAGACGCCCTATATCACCGCCACCTCCGAGACGGTGCTGGAAGAGGGCATGGTCTTTTCCATCGAGCCCGGCATCTACCTCCAGGGCCAGTTCGGCCTTCGCCTCGAGGAGATCGTGATCCTCAGGGACGGCAAGGCCGAGATCTTCTCGGAAATGCCCCGCGCCGCGGTCTCGGCAGGCGCCTGAGTGACCCCGCCGGACCTCACGGCCAGCCTCGCCGGGCATGAGGTCCGCCGCGCCTCGGTGCCAATCCTCGCCACCGAGCGCCTCTTGTTGCGCGGCCACACTGCTGATGATTTCGACAGCTGCTGCCGCCTCTGGAGCAATCCCGAAGTCACCCGCAACATCACCGGCCGCCCCAGCACGCCCGACGAAACCTGGCGCCGCATGCTGGCCTATGCCGGCCACTGGTCCTTCATGGGGTTTGGCTACTTCCTCGTCACCGAACAGGGCACCGGTGCGGTGGTGGGCGAGGTCGGCCTCGCCGATTTCCGCCGCACCATGACGCCATCCTTCGGCACGACCCCTGAAGCCGGCTGGATCATCGACCCGCAGTTCCAGGGCAGGGGCCTCGCCGCCGAAGCAGTATCCGCCGTCCTCGCCTGGGCAGGCCAGACCATGCCGCGCACCGTCTGCCTGATCAACCCGGACAATTACCCCTCGCTCCGTCTCGCCCACCGCCTCGGCTACCGCGAATACGCCCGCACCGACGGTGACCATTCCGCGATCCTCCTCGAGCGCCCCCCTCCGGTCTGACAGCTGAAATCTAGCCACCGCCCCCGCAGTCAACTCCCTCCCTCTCGCGGGGAGGGGTCAAGGGTGGGGGGCTGTCACGCCCGGATCGAAGTCGCGTGCAAAGAAAAAACTGCGCCCCCACCGGGAGCGCAGTTCCTCAGCAATCGACTTGATCGCGCCAGCCTAGACCTTCACGCGCACCATCTGGTACGAGTAAGGCGGCAGCTTCACGCTGAGCACATCGCCATTCACCGCAGCGCCTTCGCCCTTGCGCGGCTTCACCTCATCCTGGTTGCGCGCCGAGTTGACGGCTTCGAGGTTGTTGTGGGTCATCACCTGGTGGTCGATGACCTGGCCCGCGCCGAAGCCCTGGAGGCTCAGTTCCACCTCGGCCTCTTCGTTGCCACTGCGGTTGACGAGGAAGAAGCTGATGGTCCCTTCCTCTTCGTTATGGACGCCGGCCACGTCCACATAGGGTGCCTTTTCGGCATGCTTGCCGTCATAGGTGGGCGACTTGACCTGGAGGTCCAGCGCCGTGCCGCGACCGAAGATCGAAGCGAAGTAATACGGGTAATAGATGGTCTGCGCCCAGGCCGGGCCGCCCTTTTCCGTCATGATCGGCGCGATCACGTTCACCAGCTGCGCAATGCAGGCGATCTTCACCACATCCGAACGGCGGATGAAGGTGTTGAGGATAAGCCCCACCATCAGCACGTCTTCGAAATTGTAGATGTCTTCCAGCAGGCCCGGCGCAAACGGCCAGCCGCTATTGCCTTCGAGGATCTTCCGGTCCTGCTCCTTGGAGTGGTACCAGACGTTCCATTCGTCGAAGCAGATATAGACGTCGCGCTTGCTGCGCTTCTTGGCCTTCACCTGCTTGATGGTGGATGCCACGGTCTCGATATAGGTGTCGAGCTTTTCCGCCAGCGTCAGGAAGTTGCCGGTGTTCTTCTCTGGATTGGCAAAATACATGTGGAGGCTGATATAATCCACATGCTCATAGGTGTGCTCGAGCACGACACGTTCCCAGTCGGGATAGGTCGGCATGTCGGCATTCGACGACCCGCAGGCGATCAGTTCCAGCGAGCGGTCGAACATGCGCATGGCGCGCGCGGTGTTGGCGGCTAGCGCGCCATATTCGTCGGCAGTCTTGTGGCCGACCTGCCAGGGGCCGTCCATCTCGTTGCCCAAGCACCAGAGCTTGACGTTCCACGGCTCCTTGCGGCCGTTCGCAATGCGCATGTCGCTCCAATAGGAGCCGCCGGGATGGTTCACATATTCGAGGAAATTGCGGGCATCGTCCACGCCGCGCGAACCGAGGTTCACTGCCAGCATCATCTCCGTGCCGACGCTGGCGCACCAGTCGGCGAATTCATGGATGCCGACCTGGTTGCTCTCCGACGTATGCCAGGCAAGGTCCAGCCGCACCGGGCGATCCTCGCGCGGGCCAATGCCGTCTTCCCAGTCATAGGCGGAAACGAAATTGCCACCGGGATAGCGCACGACGGGGACATTGAGGTCCTTGACCAGCTTGGCCACGTCGCCGCGCATGCCGTTTTCGTCGGCAGTCGGATGATCGGGTTCATAGATGCCCTCGTAGATGGCCCGTCCCAGATGCTCCAGAAACGCACCATACAACCGGTCATCGATCTTGCTGATCGTGAATTCCTTGTTCGCTACGACTGACGCCTTCACGCCGACCTCCCTTTGATCCCGTTTAGCTGATTTGTATCAGGTGAGATGTTTTAAGCGACAGCGCTGCTTCGCCGCAAGCCGAAAAATATGACAATTGCGCAGGATACCAGGCGGGTGCGGCTATCGCGCCGTCTGCAACCGCATGACGATATCCTGGTCGTAATTGCCAAAGCCCCGGCCGAAGATGTTGATGCCGCCAGGGTGCTTGGCATTGTCCTTCACTTCGATGCGCAGGCGGATCGAATGGTGCCGGCCCAATTCAAGGTCCTTGAGCGACACCGTGGATATCTTCACCCCGTCCACAAAGGTCCCCTCCGCCGTCACCCGCCAGCTCTTGAGCTTGCCATATTGGCTGCCCTTGAGCTTCCACCAGTCGGGCGTATAGACGCCGCGCTTGTCGCCGAAGTCCCCCGGACTCATCCAGGTGCCGATCTCGGTGCCGTTCACCGATAGCGTGATGTCACTCGGCCAGTCGGCCGATGTGCCTGGCACTTCCGAACTGAGCTCCATGGCAAATTCCACCGCTTCGATCCGGCTCTGGCTAAGCTTGGCATTGTTGGGGAACTGGTACTCGACATGGCCGCGCGTAAACCAGATCAGCGCCGCCTTCATGCGGTCCGGGTCAAGGAAAGTGTCGGGCACGTCGAGGAGCCCGATGATGCCGTCGGTCGAACACAGACCGCAGGGTGCCGAGACCTCGAAGCTCGTATAGAGACCAAGGGGCATGGCCACTTCGATACTGTCGGCGGGGGAGGGCGCCAGGCTGTCCTTGAAGGTCACCAGCACCTCGTCGAACAGCGAATGGCAGACCTTCTGGCTGCCCTTGCGCGCCTTCTGGGTCTCGGTGCGGATCAGCCCGGTCGCTTCCAGCATCTGGATGTTTGTGGAGACGGTCGACTGCGGCAGGCCGAGACGCTCGGCAATGTCGTTGCCGTTCATCGCGCCGTCGCTATGCAGCAGCTTGAGGATCTTCACCCGCACGGGAGATGCCAAACCCTTGAGGATCTCGATGTCCTCTTCCGGGTCGATGACAAGAAAATTGCGGCCCATGGTTCCCCAGCGTAATGCACCTGCTGGACCAATTCGTATCAGTAATTTTGATACAGTCAAACGCCGCGTCGGCTCGCTGAACCATTGCCGTGGAAAACGGTTGTTAAGAAAACAACCTGCGGAGGCACATGATGACCCTGCCTATCAACCCGGCTGAACGATCGCCCAAGGGTGACCACAACCGTCGCCTGGCTTTGGGGATGGATCCCGACGACTTTGCCCGCGAAGCCGGCGTCACCACCGACGCCTTGCGTGAATATGAGCTGACCAGCCCCGACCACAACCACGACCCATATGTAGCCGAACTCGTGGGTGCAGCCCTGGAAAGGCTCGAAGCCAATCCTCCCAGTTCACAGCGGGTGATCAACAAATGAGCAAGGAACAATCAAAACCAGCCCCGCTGGAAACGGAACCGGGCGAGCAGAAAGACGACAACATTGACGACCTGGGCAACAAGTCCGGCGGCTCCAAGCAGGATCAGCCGACCCAGCGTCCGAAGTGACAAGGTCACTCAACCTAAAGATGCAAAAAGGGGCTGCTCACGGCAGCCCCTTTCGCTTTACTTCTTCGCAGTAGCGCCGGCTTCCTTGAGCGCGGCGAACTGCAGCGTCACCGCTTCGATATTGCCGTCGAGCCATTCGGCCATGTCCAGCTCTTCTTCGAGGTTGAGCTGCAGCGGGGCGATCGCTTCCTCATGTCCGCTAGCCTGCGCCAAGGCGATCAGGGACTTGTAGGCGGCGATTTCGAAATTCTCGAAGGCGTAGTTGGCCATCGAGTTCTTGAGAATTTCGTCGGGTGCAACCGAGTGCCCGGCGGCGGCAAACGTGCCGGCTAGCGACAGCGCCATATCCTTGAGCGACGAGCGGTCCTCACCCAGTCCGTCGAGGATCCCTTCCAACCGGGTGATCTGCCCTTCCGTTTCGGCGATGTGTCGGTTGAGCTGTGCTTCCACTTCCGGATAGCTCTCGATGCGCGCTGCCTGCGGCTTCATGATCGAGAGCGCCTGGTTCTCCATGGCATGGGCATTCTTAAGGCCTGTGACGAACAGGTCGTAGGATGTCGTTGTCATTGCAGTTCTCCTGTGTGGTGCCCCGGTAACGGTGCCGGACGCCGCCGGTTGCCTCGCTGTCCCAGAAGGCGCACGGGAACCTGATGGTCGCGCCGCCCATTGCACCGCTGTTACAGCGGGAACTCACCAATGACCTTGATCGGCTACCACGCATCCCACGAGCAGTTCGCGCCCAGCGCATTACGCGAATACTCCGTGCTGGCCGAACAGGCAGGGTTCCAGGGCATAAAGTCGTCGGACCACTTCAAGCCCTGGAGCGAACGGCAGGCGCAATCGGGCTTTGCTTGGTCGTGGCTCGGCGCCACCATGCAAGCTTGCTCGTCCCCCTTCGGCGTCATATCCGCTCCCGGCTACCGCTATCACCCGGCAGTTCTGGCCCAGGCCGCAGCCACCTGCGCCGAAATGTTTCCTGACCGGCTCTGGCTCGCATTGGGCAGCGGGCAGGCTCTTAACGAATCCATCACCGGGGTGCAGTGGCCCGAAAAGGCCGAGCGCAACGCCCGCCTCAAGGAATGTGCCGAAGTCATCCGGGCGCTGTTCAATGGTGAAGAGGTAACGCATCGCGGCCGCATCACCGTGATCGAGGCCAAGCTTTATTCACGGCCTGAACGCCCGGTGCCGCTGTTCGGCGCTGCCGTGTCAAAGGAATCCGCCACCTTCGTCGCCAGCTGGGCCGATGGTCTCCTGACCACGTCGGGCGCCGATCTCAAGGCTACCAAGGATGTCATCGCCGCCTTCCGCGAAGTCGCCGGGGACGACAAGCCGATCTATCTCCAGCATGCGCTGAGCTGGGCCGAGACCGAGGACAAGGCTTTCGAGCACGCCCTCGACCAGTGGGCCCCCGTATCGATCGGTGGCGAGGTCAACTGGGACCTTCGCCGCCCCAGCGACTTCGACCTCATCTCCACCGCCGTGCGGCGAGAGGACGTCGCTGAGACGCTCAAGGTTTCGGGCGATCTCCAGCAGCACATCGCCTGGATCGCCGAACTCGCGGAACTGGGTGCCGATCACATTTACCTCCACTGCGTCGGTCGCAACCAGATGCAGTTCATCGAAGCCTTCGCTCCACACATCCCCAGCCTGAGCCGCCACAATGGCTGACGGATTGCTCTTCGGCCCCTTCCGAGACCGGTGGGCACACCTCTGCATCGACATGCAGCGCATGTTTGCCGATGAGACTGAGTGGCACACGCCCTGGATGGCGCGGGTGCTGCCCAATGTGGTGAGTCTGGTGGAGCTCGATCCAGCCCGGACGGTGTTCACCCGCTTCATCACCCCCATGTCCGCCGACGATGTCTCCGGCACCTGGCATCGCTATTACCAGCGCTGGGCCTCCATGACGCGCGAGCGGATGCATCCCGACCTGGTCGACCTGGTGCCCGAACTGCGCCGCTTTGCCCCGCCGGCCTGGATCGAGGACAAGGTGGTGATGTCGGCCTGGAAAGGCACCCTTCACAGCCGCCTCCGCGCTGCGGGCGTCACCACATTGATTGTGACCGGGGCCGAGACTGAGGTCTGCGTCCTCGGCAGCGTCATGGAAGCCATCGATCTGGGCTACCGCATCATCCTCGTCAGTGATGCCGTATGCTCTGGCGCAGACTCGACGCATGATGCCATGCTAGGCATCTACAACAGCCGGTACGGCATGCAGGTCGAGGTCGTCACCACGGCCGAGCTGCTCGCGGCGCGTCTTGATGGAATGTTCTAGCGAAAGGCCCTCAATTGACTCAACATCAGGAAATCGTGGATGCGCTGGGCGTATCCCCCACCTTTGACGCGGCACATGAAGCGCGCCGCCGCATAGATTTCTTGAGCAGCTACCTGCGCTCGTCTGGCCTGTCGAGCTATGTCCTCGGCATCAGCGGCGGCGTGGATTCACTGACTGCCGCCATGCTCGCCCAGCGCGCCGTCGAGGAACTCCGCCAGTCCGGCTACGAGGCCCGCTTCTATGCCGTGCGCTTGCCCTATGGCGTTCAGGCCGACGAGAGCGACGCGCAGCGCGCCATGACCACTATTGCGCCGGACGAAGCCCTGACCGTCGACATCAAGCCCGCTGCCGACGCCATGCTGGCCTCCTTGCGCGCCGCAGGCGTGCCCCTTGGCGATGCAGCCAAGGAAGACTTCCTCCTCGGCAACATCAAGGCGCGCCAGCGCATGATCGCCCAATTCGCCATTGCCGGCGCCACCCGCGGCCTCGTCATCGGCACCGACCAGGCAGCCGAGGCGCTGATGGGCTTTTTCACCAAGTTCGGCGACGGTGCTGCCGACATCCTGCCGCTGGCCGGCCTCAGCAAGCGCCGCGTCCGCGCCGTCGCCGCACATCTTGGCGCCGCGCCCGAACTGGTCAACAAGGTGCCCACGGCCGATCTTGAAAATCTCAAGCCGCTGCGGCCCGACGAAGACGCGTATGGCGTGACCTACGAGCAGATCGACGACTTCCTCGAGGGCCTGCCCATCGACGAAGCCGCACGCACGCGCATCCTTCAGGTCTATGCCAACACGGCCCACAAGCGCGCTCTGCCAGTGGCGCCGCCAGCCTGAAATCGCCGCCCATCCAGCAGCGCGAGGTGAGAGCAAGGTGTTAGCAATCTGCTAACCTTTTCGGCCCTCGAAGGGTTCTCGCGCAGCGCTGTTGAGGCAACGATTGGCTCTTAACAGGAGACTCAGATGACGCTTCGTACCTCGCTCATGCTCTTGCTCGGCATCCTGCTTGTGGTCGCGATGGCGGTGCTGACTCTCCTGTTCCAATCCAACCTGCGCACCTATAGCGAAGCGACGTCCGAGCAGGCCGTCCACGTCCGCACCGAGGCGCTGGGCGTCTTCCTCAGCCGCTCGCTTTTCGAGGAATGGCAACGGGTTGAGCGCGCCGCAGCCCGCGTCTCCGGCAACTTCAACCCCGAACAGGCGCAGGCCACGATCGCAGGCCTCGAGCAGGACATCGACAAGGTGTCCTGGATCGGCATCGCCGACCGCAACGGCACCGTTCTTGCCGCCAGCGGCAATATGCTGGTCGGCGAAAATGTCGGGCAGCGCCCGTGGTTTCAGCAGGGCCTCGCCGGCCCTTTCGCCGGCGATGTCCACGAAGCGGTGCTGCTCGCCAAGCTGCTCGAAACCAACAACGACGACCCGATCCGTTTCGTCGATTTCTCAGCCCCCATCAAGGATGCGCAGGGCCAGGTTGTCGGCGTGCTTGGCGCCCACGTGAACTGGACCTGGGTCGAAGGCCTGGTCCAGGAAGCCTCTTCCATGCTGCAGCTCGATGCCTTCATCATCAACCGCGGCGGCACCGTAATCCTCGCCACCGACCCGACGCAGGGTGACCTTTCGGCGCAACCAAGCTTCCGCTCCGCGCAACTGGGCGTTTCGGTCACTGGCAACGAGACCTGGCCCGACGGCCAGACTTACTTCACCACCACCGTTCCCCAGTTCACCTACCAGACGCTGCCGCCCTTCGGCTGGAGCATGGTGGCCAAGCTCGACCCGACCTTCGTGAACGCAGCCGAAGGCCGTTTCCGCACGCATATGCTGCTCGGCACGACCTCGACCTTCCTCCTCCTGTTGGCGGGCTTCGCCATCATTGCCGGCATCCTGCTGCGGCCCCTGCGCATGCTGGCCGAAACCCTGCGCCGGCTGGCGAGCGGCGAAGCGACGCCCTTTGTGCGGGAACAGAAGCGCTTCCAGGAAGTCCGTGTGCTGTCCGACGCAGTCGTGTTGCTGCAGGCGCAGGGCTCCCAGACCGGAGCGTCACCGCACCGTTCCGGCGATAACCCGCCGCAATAAGCCAGCGCCCAACCCGGCGGCTGCCACGGCTGCCGTGCCAGGTATGCCGCTATGGGTGTGCAGCTTCTCGATCAGATCCTCGCGCTGCGCCGCGGTCAGCGTGATGCTGGCATCCACTGCGGCGGGAAGCGACAGGGTCACCTCGGCATCGACAGTCCCGACCTCGGGGACATCGCAGGTGAACCGCGTTCCGGCGGGCAGGCTGATGCCGCGCAGCTGCATGGCTTCGGCATGAATGTCGGTAAGCCAGACGCGGCGCACTGCACCACCCACGTTCACCTCTACCGATTCCGGCCGAGAGCGCAGGATCGAGGAGGTACGCGGCAGCTCGATGCAGACCAGCATCGTCCCGGCAAGCACCAGGAGATTGTAGAGCGTCCAGAACAGGATAACGATCTTGCCTTCGCCTGCCTGGGCGTCGAACAGGTAGTCCGACGTCAGGCCGATCAGCAGGCCGACAATGGTCAGCACGAAAGCCGCCAGGAACCGCCGCATGATCGGCCATTGAATAACGATCCGGTCGCGATCGCCGCCCTTCATCGTCACCTTGAACTTGTGGCCACGCGGTTTCACAAGGCCCGTGATCGCCGAGACGCTGATTTCCCAGGCGCCGATCAACTGGCTGATGTCGTTCACGATCGGCACGAACATGCCCACCGACACGAAGTTCAGGAACACCATGGTAGCCAGGTAATATGGCCCGAAATAGCTCACTACGTCGTAAAACTGCGCGTCGACGACGGTCACCCCGAAATACCAGTAGAGCAGGGGGTAGACGATGCAGGCGATCTTGAACGGAAACGTGGTCAGCCAATAAAGGCAGGAATCGAGCACGCTCCAGCGGTCGCGGAACCGCAGCGGCTCCTTGCTGAATGGACCGGCCGGGCTGCGCACGATCTGCATCAGCCCGAGGCACCAGCGCGAGCGCTGGACAATATATTCCTTAAGTCCTTCGGGAGCGAGCCCCTCGCTCAGTGGCTCGTTGAGGTAGGCCGTCGAGAAGCCTTTCATCTTCAGCACCGAGGTCAGCATGTAGTCCTCGGTCACGCTGGAGGTGGGGAAGTCGCCAATGGCTTCCAGCGCCGTCCAGCGCACGATGGACGAGGTGCCACAGCAAACCGCAATGTCCCAGCCGTCCCGGGCCGGCTGCATGTAGTCGAAGAAGAACCGCTGCTCGTCCGGATACGAACGGCTGATGCCCAGGTTGTGCTGAATCGGATCCGGGTTGAAGAAGTGCTGCGGTGTCTGCACGAGCCCAATCGTCTCGTCCGCAAACAGCGCCAGCGTCCGGGTCAAAAAGTCCTGGTGCGGCACGAAGTCGGCGTCCAGCACGGCCACAAAATCAGGCTCTTGCCCGCGCCGGCGCAATTCGCGCAGGAAGTGATTGATGTTGCCAGCCTTGCCGTGGTCGTTGTCGGGGCGGGTCACGTGCTCGACACCCATTTCCCGGCAGCGCTCGCCCAGCCATTCCCGTCGCCCGTCATCGAGCACATGGATGGTCTTGTTGCGGTATTGACTCGCCAGCGCGCCCGCCAGCGTACGCTCCAGCACGGCCCATTCTTCGTTATAGGTGGCGATAACCACCGCCACATGGGGCTGCGCCTGCTCGATCCAGGGCAGGTTCACATCGGCGTCCTTGGAACGCGAGCGGTAGCGCGACAGGACCAGGAAGGCCGAAAGGCTCGAGACGATCGTTGCCGCCTCGATCAGGGCGAAGGACCAACTGGCAAGAGCATCGATGGTGAAGCCGATCGGCGCCACGGTCTCGGTCAGCCGCCAAACCAGGTAGCGAACCGAAAAGAACGCGGCGAGCAGCATCACCGCGAAACGCATCCAACTGTTGGTGCGCCGGAGGAATGGCGTCAGGCCAAACCCGATCCCCAGCACCAGGAGGCTGGGGATCCAGGCGACCAACCATTCAGGAAAGAGGATCATCAGAAGCCGAGGCCCGAGAACCAGTCTCCAATGCTTGAGAGCGGGCCAGCGCTGAACACCACGCGCCCCGTCCGTCCCAGCGGACATGCACCACCCTGCGTCAGGCCTGGTACCGAAAGCAGAACCGAATAGCCCTCCAGCAGCCGATTGGTGGGGTTGATCGCGAGCGTCTCCAGCAGGGTCCGCGGCCCAGTGCCCGCCAGCAGCGCCACGGTTGCATCCAGCACTGGTCCGTCATGGAGACGGAACTGCGCCACGTCACCCACCGAGAGGCGATTATAAAGCTGCTGGTCGACGCTGGCATGGATGAAGGGCGCGCTGCAGTCCGCGATATTGGCGATGGTGTCGCCTGCCGCGACGGACTCGCCGGAGAAGGCAAGGACGCTCCAGATGATGCCATCAGTTGTGGATCGAAGCGCCGTCGACTGTGCGGCGAGGACCGCCGCCTGCTTGTCCTCGATCAGCCGGTCCAGCGCCGCAATCCGCCGCTCCAGTAGCGCTGGGGACTCACCGCCAACCGCCGTGCCCTGCGCTTCCAGATCCGCCGCATAAATGGCTCGGGCTTGCTCAGGGCCAAGCAAGGACAGAGCACCGTCAGTGCGGGGCGCAACGCTTCCGATGGTTTCGTTGAGGGCGATGCGGCTGCCGGTTGGCCCGATGTTGATTTGAGCCACGCCCGCCGTCGGACTGCGGATGGTCGCAAGCCGTGTATTAACGTAGGCGTCTCCGCTGGAGCCGACCAGTTGTTCGCCCACAATCACATAAAGTGCGAACAGTACGGCAAAAATTCCTAGGAAGCGCAGGGCATATTTCATGAGCCGCCTCATGGTTGTAAAGAATCAACAACCTCCAGACTGCCCCGGCACGGCAGAAAGATCACTTTCCAAGATCGATAAATTTGCGCGCTTCGCCTTCAGCGGATCGTGATGCGCCTTTGGCATGATGACGCAAACAGGAGTTCATCGTGCTCAAACTGCATCCCCGTGACGTCACCGCATCATTCCTCATCGGGGCTCTCGTCATCGGCGCGTCCGCTCTCGCCTGTGCCCATGTCGCTCGCAACGGCGGTCCGGCCTGGCTGGTGGGGCAGGAACTCTCAACCTTCGTGAAGTTCGCGCTGGTCACCGCCGGCGCTGTGGCCATCGATCTCGGCTGGAAGACCCAAGTTAGCAACCAGGCGCCGGACCTCGAACAATAGCTGAAGCCTACAGCAGGCGCTTGAGACTCACGCCGGCGTCGCCCAGCGCGGCAGCGGACGGGCGCGATTGTGCCGCGATCAACATCTGCGCCAGCCTGATATCCTTGGCCACTGCATTGCCGTGGCCGATCCCGCCCGCTGCAACGAGCCGGCCGTCGTTCTTGAGGCAGAACAGCACGGTGCCGCCATTACCGAGATCACGCGCCACATGCGTGGTGCCCTCGTCGAAAAGACCGGTGATCTGCAGGCCCAGGTCATATTGATCCGACCAGAACCAGGGAACGGTATCGACCGTCCGGTTGGCGCCGAGCATGTTGCTGGCTGCGAGGTTTCCCTGCTCCTGAGCATTGCGCCAGCTTTCCAGCCGCAGCCGGCGCCCGCCATAAAGGTCGAGCGGAAACGAGCAGCAGTCTCCCGCGGCGAACACATCCGGATCGCTCGTCGCCAGGCGATTGTCCACGGCGATGCCGTTGTCAATGGAGAGGCCGGCCTGCTCGGCCAGTGCAACGTTTGGCACCGCTCCAATGCCAACCAGCACCAGGTCCGCATCGATCACTCGGCCGCTCTTGAGTTCGACCGAGCTCTCATCTGCACCGTGGCGGATTTCGGCAATGCCATCGCCAAAGATAAGTGAGACGCCTTCTATCTCGTGCCGTTGCTGGATCCTTGCCGCCATCCCTTCGGGCACGGCGCGCGACAGGAGACGCGGCAGGGTCTCGATCAAGGTCACTTCGGCACCGCGTGCCCGTGCGCTTGCGGCCAGTTCCAGTCCGATGAAACCGCCGCCGATGATCGCCAGCCGTTTGCCCGGCAGCAGCTCGGCCCGCAGGCGCCGCGCATCGTCGAGAGTGCGGAGATAAACAATGCGCTTACCGGCCACGCCGGGAAGACGCCGCGGCGACGCGCCGGTCGCCAGCAGCAGCTTGTCATAGGCTATGGTGCTGCCGTCGGCGCTGACGATGCTTTTGCCTTCACGGTCTAGGCTGTCGATCCGCACCCCATGGCGGAAGGTCACACCAGCGTCGGCCAATTGCTCGGCAGAAGCGATGGTCTTGGCCGCAAATACCTCGGCCAGCATGCCGTCCTTGCTCAGCGGTGGCCGCTCATAGGGCAGATGACCTTCGTCGCCGATCAGCGAGACGTCGCCATCGAAGCCCTGTTCGCGCAGCGCTATCGCGGCCCGCACACCACACTCCCCCGCACCCACAATCACGTAATGCTCTGCCATTGCGTCCTCCTGCGCGTGAGGTTCAAACCTCGATGAACACCGCGCCGTCTTCGAGCTTTACCGGGTAAGTGCGCAGGTTCACGCAGACCGGGGCACCCTTGGCTTCGCCAGTCTTGTAGTTGAACCGGCCGTTATGCTTGGGGCATTCGATGATGTCATCCATCACAAGGCCATCGGCCAGACTGATCTGCTCATGCGTGCAGAGGCCATCGGTGGCATAGAACCGGTCATCGGGACTGCGATAGATGGCGAAAACCTTCCCCTGGTGGTCGAAGCGGATCACGTCCTCTTCGTCAACGTCGTCGGCACTGCAGGCCTGGATCCACTCGCCCATCACTGTTCCTCCTCTATTCGGCCGCCACGGCGTCGCCGCCATTGTGGAATTCTTCCTTGTAGGGCTTGGCTGTCGGCGGCAGCTCCCGCCGCAGGTAGTAGTCCTCGTTGCGCAACTGGCGCAGGAAGGCCGGGATCATCTCGCGATAGCCGTCCCAGATTGACCGATTGGGAGCCGGCAGGTCGTGCTTGATCATCGCGTGCAGCTGCGGCAGCGCGTGGTAGGGCACCATAGGGAACATGTGGTGTTCGACATGGTAGTTCATGTTCCAGTAGATGAAGCGGCTGACCGGGTTCATCAGCACTGAGCGTGAGTTGAGCCGGTGGTCGATGACGTTGTCAGCCAAGCCGCCATGCTGCAGCAGGCCGGTCAACACATGGTGCCAGGCACCATAAAGCCGGGGCAGGCCGATCAGCATCAACGGCAGGATCGAGCCGGTCCAGATCGCCACTGCAACGGTCGCCGCATAGATCGCCACCCATATGCGGGCGACGCGGATCACCTTATGCTGCTCCATTTCCGGAATGAAGCTCGCTTCCTCCTTGCTGATCATGCCCGCCGCATTCCGCAGCATGTCGATCACGGCATAGCCGGCATCCAGGATGCCGAAGAAGTTGAGGATCAGCCGAAAGAGATCAGGCGGCCGCATCACGGCGATCTCCGGGTCGCGCCCGACGATTACCGTGTCCGTATGGTGCCGCGCATGGCTCCAGCGCCAGGTAACCGGATTGCGCATGATCATGAACGAGGCGATCTGGTAGACCGCGTCGTTCATCCAGCGCGTCTTGAACGCCGTGCCGTGCCCACATTCGTGCCAGCGGGAGTCAGAGGCTGAGCCATAGAGTACGCCGTAGGCCAGGAAGACCGGCACAGCCCACCACGTGCCCCACAGCACGATACCCGCAACGGCGAGCACCAGCATGGAGCCCAGCCAAAGGACGGTGTCCCGTATTGCCGGCCCATCCGAGCGCTGCATCAGCGCCTTCATCGCCTTGCGTTCGACCTGGCTGTGATACCATTCGGCCGCGGCAAGACCGTTGGCGACGGCCGCCTCCGAACTCTTGCCGAGCAGGTTGTAGTCACGTTTCACCGAATCGGCCAAAGCATCCTCCATGGCTCCGGACTTCACCGCTGGGGTGATGCCGAGGTGCTACGGCAGTTGCGATCTGCTGACAATCGAGGCATGATAGATTCTATCATTTACCTCAAACGTGATGTTTCCTGATGATGGTTTCTTGCAAGGCCGCGCCGTGACTCGGCCCACCGTCGCCGATATCGCCAAGCTATCGGGTCTAAGCGTTGCTACCGTCGACCGCGTCCTCAACGCCCGCGCTCCTGTGCGTAGCGCGACCGCCGAACGGGTGTTCAACGCCGCGCAGGAACTGGGCTACCACGCAACCGGCCTGATCCAGCGCCGGCTGGAGCAGAGCCTGCCGCACCACCGCCTAGCTTTCCTCCTGCAGCGCCCCGACCAGGCCTTCTACCAGGATTTCGCTGCGGCCTTGGAGCATGCCGCAAGCCAGCCGACGCTGTTCCGCGTCACCCCAAACATCTCATTCCTCCGCTCCCAGACACCCGGCGAGATCGTCGCTCAGCTCAAGGAGGCCGCCAGCCGCAACGACGCCATCGCCATGGTGGCTGTCGATCATCCGGCCGTCACCGCCGCCGTTGCGGAAGTCGAGGCGGCGGGCAAACCCGTCTTCTCGCTCCTGTCCGACTTCGCGCCCGGCGTCCGCCACGGCTATGTCGGAACCAACAATCGCAAGGTGGGGCGTACGGCTGGCTGGCTCATAGCCAAGGCGGCTCGGGAAGCGGGCAAGGTCGTGGTCTTTGTCGGCAGCTATCGATTCCACGGGCACGAAATGCGCGAGATCGGCTTCCGCTCCTATTTGCGGGAAGCTGCGCCTCGTCTGTCCGTAATGGAAACGCAGGTGAGCCTCGAAGACGGCGCCCTGGCACATGAGGCGACGCTTGACCTGATGCGTCGGCATCCGGACCTCGTTGCCATCTACGTGGCGGGAGGCGGCACCGAAGGAGTGATCAACGCGCTGCGTGAGGAAAAGCTCGGCGGCAATATCGCGCTTGTCTGCAATGAGCTTAACCCCTTCACCCACGCGGCTCTTGCCGAAGACGTGGCCACGGCCCTGATCGGTACACCTCTGCCGACGCTGTCGCGCTGCGTCATCGACCTCATGGCCGGTGCCTTGGCCACGCCGCGCGTCGAGCCTGCGGGACAGACGTTCCTTCCCTTTGACATCTACGTTTCTGAAAACATCTAAGCCATCTAGCCCCGGCCTACCTGCTCACTTTTTGGAACGTACATTCCGCATTGACAGATTCGCAGAACCTGTGTTTCATTTGAATCAAGGATGCACGGGACGCTTGAGAGTCCGGTATCGCAGGGGAGTTGCCGATCTTGTCGCTCGATTTTGCGATCAATCACATGACCGCGCCGCAGCTGCCGCTAGGCGAGTTCTTTCGCCTCGCGGCCCAACTTGGTGCCCCGCAGGTCGAGATCCGCAATGACATCGCGGGCAATGCCATTCTTGACGGCACGACGCCTGAGGCGGTGGGAGACCTGGCCCAGCAGCACGGTGTCACCATCATCTCGATTAATGCCCTGCAGCAGTTCAATACCTGGTCCGAGGCGCGGGCCGCGGAAGCGGAAGAGCTTGCGGCCTACTGCGCGGCAAGCGGCGCTAAGGCGTTGGTCCTGGTTGCTGACAACTCCGGCAATGTCCCTGCCGATCCCGCCACGCAGATTGCCAACGCCACTGAGGCTCTGAAGGGTCTTGCCCCCATCCTGCGGGGGCATGGCATTATCGGGCTGGTCGAGTGCCTGGGCTTTGAAGCGTGCTCGCTCCGTTCGAAAAAGGAAGCCGTGGCCGCCATCGATGCCGCCAATGGCCGGGATGTGTTCCGGCTAACGCACGACACCTTCCACCACCACCTGGCCGGCGAGCCGGACCTTTTTCCCGAACTGACGGGTCTCGTCCACATCTCCGGCGTCGACGACCCGGCCATTGCAGTGCGTGACATGCGCGACAGTCACCGGCTCCTGGTTGGTCCTGAAGATCGCCTCGATAATGTGGGGCAGATCGCGGCACTGCGCCGTGGCGGCTATGCTGGCCCCTTGTCCTTTGAACCCTTTGCCGAGGAGCTTCGCGATCTGCCTGATCCGGCCGATGCTGTCCGGCAGTCCATGACCTTTATCAGCCAAAAACTCGCGGCACAGGCCGCCTGATGTTCAAGAATTCCCGCAAAGGGAACATCCGGAAAACGGGGCGCTAACCGGACGCCCGCTCTGTGGAGGAGAAACGAGATGAAGAAGATCGCGCTGGCCGCTTTGGCCACGACAATGCTCAGCACCGGCTTTGCCGGCGCCGCCTATGCCGAGACCGTGGGCGTCACCATGGCCGCTTTTGACGATAACTTCCTGACGGTGCTGCGCAACGGCATGCAGGACTATGCCGCCACGCTCGACGGCGTTGAACTGCAGGTGGAAGACGCGCAGAACGACGTGTCCAAGCAGATGAGCCAGATCCAGAACTTCATCGCCTCGGGCGTCGACGCCATCATCGTCAATCCCGTCGATACGGACGCAACCGCGCCAATGTCGCAGCTTGCCGCGGACGCCGGCATTCCGCTCGTCTATGTAAACCGCCAGCCGGTGAACCTCGACGCGCTGCCCGAAAACCAGGCCTTCGTCGCGTCCAATGAAGTGGATTCAGGCACGCTCGAAACCAAGGAAGTCTGCCGCCTCCTGACCGAAGCTGGCAAGACCGAGGCGAACATTGTCGTGCTTATGGGCGAATTGTCCAACCAGGCCGCCCGGCAGCGTACCCAGGACGTCCACGACGTCATTGCCACGCCCGAATGCTCCTTCATGAAGATCGTCGAAGAGCAGACCGGCAACTGGTCGCGCCAGCAGGGCGCCGACCTGGTGACCAATTGGCTTTCCGCCGGCATCGCCTTTGACGCTGTCGTGGCCAACAATGACGAAATGGCCATCGGCGCCATCCAGGCGCTTAAGGCTGCCGGCATTTCAATGGATGACGTGATCGTGGGCGGCGTCGACGCTACACAAGACGCGCTTGCCGCCATGGCCGCTGGTGATCTTGACGTCACGGTCTTCCAGAATGCGGCCGGCCAGGGTTCCGGCTCGCTCGACGCCGCCCTTGCGCTCGCGCGCGGCGAAGACGTCGAGCGCGAAGTCTGGATCCCGTTTGAACTCGTCACGCCCGACAACCTCGCCGACTACCAGAGCAAGAACTAGGATTTACGGGAGGATCATCCGCTCCTCCCGGTCTGGTTCACACAAGGCTTGGATGCGCTTGAAAACAGGCGCATCCTCCACAACAAGCCCGCAAGGGCAGGGAGGCTAGCGATGGTCAGTCCGCAGACAATGCGTGCCGTCCGCGAAAGCGGCGCTGTACCCAACGCGCCCTATCTTCTCGAGATCAGGAACGCTCGCAAGGAATTCCCGGGCGTTGTGGCTCTGGACGACGTTTCGCTCCGGCTCAAGCGCGGCACCGTGCATGCGCTGATGGGAGAAAACGGCGCCGGCAAGTCGACGCTGATGAAGATCATCGCGGGGATCTACGTACCTGATAGCGGCACGGTCACGCTGCGCGGCATCGACATTCGGCTCAAGTCACCGCTCGACGCGCTCGAAAACGGCATTGCCATGATCCATCAGGAGCTCAACCTGATGCCCTACATGACGGTAGCCGAGAACATCTGGATCCGCCGCGAACCGCTGAACCGCTTTGGCTTCGTGGACCACGCCAAACTCAACCGGCAAACCGAGGAACTCTTCAGGCGCCTCAACATCGATATCGACCCCGATGTGCTGGTCTCAACCCTGACCGTTGCCGCCCGCCAGATGGTCGAGATCGCCAAGGCGGTGTCCTATGAAAGCGACGTCCTCATCATGGATGAGCCCACGTCTGCCTTGACCGAAACGGAGGTTGCGCACCTCTTCGCAATCATTCGCGACCTGCGCAGCCAGGGCATCGGTATCATCTACATCACCCACAAGATGAACGAGCTCTACGAGATCGCCGACGAGTTCTCGGTGTTCCGCGACGGTCGTTATATCGGCACCCACGCCTCCAGCGATGTCACCCGCGACGAGATCATCCGCATGATGGTCGGCCGCGAGATCACCCAGATGTTCCCCAAGGAAGAGGTGCCAATCGGCGAGGTGGTGCTCTCGGTGAAGGACCTCACGCTCGATGGCGTCTTCTCCGACATCTCCTTCGATGTCCGCGCCGGCGAAATCCTGGGTATCGCCGGTCTCGTCGGTTCCGGCCGCTCCAATGTTGCCGAAACGCTCTTCGGCGTGACTCCAGCCTCGTCGGGCACGATCTCGATCAACGGCAAGCACGTCGATATCGCCTCGCCTTCCGTGGCGATTCAGAACGGCATGGCCTTCATTACCGAGGACCGCAAGGAAACCGGGTGCCTGCTATCTCTCGATGTCCAGGAAAACATGCAGCTGGCAGTGCTCCACGACCAGTTCACCCGCTTCGGCTTCGTGACCCAGAACCGGCTGAGCGCCATTTGCGAGGAGATGAGCCAGAAGCTGCGCGTTAAGACGCCAAGCCTTGACGAGCGGGTGGAAAACCTTTCCGGCGGCAACCAGCAGAAGGTGCTGATCGGCCGCTGGCTGCTAACCAACCCTAAAATTCTCATCCTCGACGAACCCACCAGGGGCATCGATGTCGGGGCCAAAGCTGAGATCCACAAGCTGGTGACCCAACTCGCCCGTCAGGGCGTGGCCGTCATCATGATTTCGTCAGAGCTGCCCGAGGTATTGGGCATGAGCGACCGCATCATGGTCATGCATCATGGCCGCGTCACCGGCATCCTCGACCGCGCCGAGGCTGACCAGGTCAAGATCATGGATCTGGCTGCACGATGAGCAAACCATTCAAATCCGCTGCGGGGAGGACCTGAGCATGACCACCACTTCCGAAAGCCTTGCCCCGCTGCGCACCCGCCGCCGCAAGCTGCCGACCGAACTCTCCATCCTCCTTGTTCTAGCCGGCATTGCGCTGATCTTTGAACTTTTGGGCTGGATTTTCGTCGGGCAGTCTTTCCTGATGAACCAGCAGCGCCTCACCATCATGATCCTGCAGGTCTCCGTCGTCGGCATCATCGCCGTCGGCGTCACCCAGGTCATCATCACTGGCGGCATTGACCTGAGCTCCGGCTCCGTCGTGGGAATGACCGCCATGATCGCGGCCAGTTTCGCGCAAAGCGCCGACTGGGCGCGCCCGGTCTACCCGGCGCTGGTAGGTCTTCCGGTTATCATCCCGCTGTTCATCGGCCTCGCCATCGGCACCCTGGCCGGCGTCATCAACGGCTCGCTGATCTCCTTCACCAAGATCCCGCCCTTCATCGCTACGCTTGGCATGATGGTGTCGGCGCGCGGCGTGGCCAAATGGTACACCAAGGGCCAGCCTGTCTCCGGCCTCACCCCCGAATTCAACTTCATCGGCTTCGGCATCTGGCCGGTCGTGATCTTCCTGGGCGTGGCGCTGATCTTCCACGTCGCCCTGCGCTATACCCGCTACGGCAAGTTCACCTATGCAATCGGTGCCAATCCGCAGGCGGCCCGCGTTTCCGGCATCAACATCGAAAAACACCTGATCAAGGTCTATGCCATTGCCGGCATGCTGGCCGGGCTTGCCGGCCTCGTCACCGCGGCGCGCGCCCAAACCGCGCAAGCCGGCATGGGCGTCATGTATGAACTCGACGCCATTGCCGCCGCCGTCATCGGTGGTACCTCGCTGGCAGGCGGGCAGGGGCGCATAACCGGCACGGTGATCGGCACCATCATCCTGGGCACCATGACTTCTGGCTTCACTTTCCTGCGCATCGACGCCTACTATCAAGAAATCATCAAGGGCATGATCATCGTTGCCGCCGTGGTGGCCGATCAGTATCGCCAGCGCAAGCGCAAGAAGGTCTGATTTTCTATCCTGCCATTCGCGCCGCCTTCCGGCGCATCTATCCGGAGACTAAAATGACTGTTCGTTTCGGCCTGCTCGGCGCCGGCCGCATCGGCAAGGTGCATGCCAAGGCCATCACCTCGAGCACCAAGGCCCAGCTTGTCGCCGTGGCTGATGCCTTTGAAAAGGCCGCCACCGACCTGGCCTCGCAATACGGCGCCGAGGTGCGCAGCGTCGAGGCCATTCTCAACGCCGGTGACATCGACGCGGTCGTGATCTGCACGCCCACCGATACCCATGCCGACCTGATCGAGCAGTTCTCGCGGGCCGGCAAGGCGATCTTCTGCGAGAAGCCGATCGACCTCGATGTCGAGCGGGTAAAGGCCTGCCTCAAGGTAGTCGATGCGGAAGGCGCCACGCTGATGGTCGGCTTCAACCGCCGCTTCGACCCCCATTTCATGGCGGTGCGCGACGTGATCAGCAGGGGCGAGATCGGCGCGGTGGAGATGGTCACCATCATCTCGCGCGATCCTGGTGCGCCTCCGGTCGACTACATAAAGCGCTCGGGCGGCATCTTCCGCGACATGACCATCCACGACTTCGACATGGCGCGCTGGCTCCTAGGCGAAGAAATCGAAACCGTCAGCGCCCAGGCCTCAGTCCTGGTGGATCCCGCCATTGGCGATGCAGGCGACTACGATTCCGTGTCGGTCATGCTGTCCACCGCTTCGGGCAAGCACGCCACCATCTCCAACTCCCGTCGCGCGACCTATGGTTATGACCAGCGCATCGAGGTGCATGGATCGAAGGGCGCCGTGTCCGCCGAGAACCAGCGCCCCGTCATGATCGAGGTCGCCAATTCCAGCGGCTATACCCGCCCGCCGCTGCATGACTTCTTCATGACCCGCTACACCGAGGCCTATGCGCGCGAGATCAGCGCCTTCATCGATGCCGTGGAAAGCAAGTCACCGGCCACGCCAAGCGGCATCGACGGCCTCATCGCCCTGGCCCTCGCCGACGCCGCGGTGAAGTCGGCCCAGGAGGGCAGGGCAGTCAAGGTCAGCGAAGTCACCGGCGCCCTGGCCGACAAGAGCGTGTTTCAGGGGCGCTGAACGCGTCCCATTCTCGATCGTCACCCTCGGGCTTGATCCGAGGGTTCTACACTTGCCGGGCGCACCTCAAGTGCAACGCCCTCGGGAAACCCGAGGGTGACGCCCGGTGGGGAAATGAGGGCAGCGTATTCCTACTTCAGCAGCCACTCATGCTCGGCGGCATTGTGGAACTTCCACACCCGCTTCGGCCCAGCCATCACATTGAGATAGTAGAGATCGTATCCCGCCGTCGTAGCCACGGGATGGTAACCGCGCGGCACCAGCGTCACGTCGCCGTCCTCCACCGCCATGGCTTCGTCGAGGATCCGGTCATCGGTATAGACCCGCTGGAAGGCAAAGCCCTGCGGTGGGTTGAGCCGGTGGTAATAGGTTTCCTCTAGCTCGCTCTCGAGGGGCAGATCGTCCTGATCGTGCTTGTGCGGCGGATAGGAGGAGGTATTGCCCTGTGGCGTGATGACTTCGACCACCAGCAGCGAATGCGCCGCCCCATCGTTCTCGGGCATGATGTTATAGACGTGCCGCACATTGGCGCCCTTACCGCGCGTGATGCGCGGATGCCGGCCAGGGGCAATCACATGGGCCTTGTAGTCGCCACCTCCTGGGGCCGCGCAAACGGCAAGCTCAAGGTCGGTCGTGGCGTCGGCAACCCACTGGCTGCCCTTGGGCACATAGACCGCATGCGGCGCGCCCTCGAAAGGCGACATGCGCTCGCCAATTTCGCCGAAATCCTGTCCGTCGACCGCGATGCGCGCCTTGCCGCTGACCAGCACAAGGCAAAGCTCCTGCTCGCCGCTGTCACCACCGGCAACTTCGCCGGCAGGGAGTTTGTGTAGGGCAAAGCCGACATGGCGCCAGCCTGCCGAAGCCGGCGTCACATCATGGACGAGTCCCGTCGTCGCTGTCGGTCGGATCAGGAGGGGAGATTTGCTCATGGGCCGGCTCCTCTTTGGGGAAGGCATAAAAGAAATTGTAGAGCGAATAGGCCAGCGCTGCGCCTACCAGCACGCCCCAGAACGGCTCCTGGTTCCACAGCCACTCCCAGGCGCACCACACCGCAAGAAACGCGGTAACGGCGACGCGGCGCCAGAGCGGTCTAAACCAGTTCACGTCGTTAGGCTTCAACGCCATGGCACAGTCTCCCTCAGGTTCCCGAGCCTTCTACGGGAAAGCTTACCCTTTGGGGAAGCCTTCAGTCTCGACCATGTAGCCGGCGGCGGTCATCACCCGCATCAGCTCCTTGTAACCGACCTGCGCCATGCGCAAAGGCGGATTGGCCACCGGATCCTGCTCGGCCTCCACCACAAACCACCCCTCATAGCCATGATCGGCCAGGCGCTGGACGATGGCTCCGAAATCGAGCGAGCCGTCGCCGGGCACGGTGAAGGCGCCTAGCGCCACGGCATCAAGGAAGCTTTGCCGCGTGCGGTCGAGGCCATCGACCACGGTCCGGCGGATGTCCTTGACGTGGACGTGGTTGATGCGGGCGTGATGCTTGTCGATCGCTGCCAGGACGTCGCCGCCCGCAAAGGCGAGATGTCCTGCGTCGAGCAGCAGCGGAATGCCCGCGCCCGAATGGTTCATGAAGGCGTCGAGCTCGTCCTGCGTCTCCACCACGGCAGCCATATGGTGGTGATAGGATAGCGGCATGCCCTGGTCGGCACACCACTCGCCGAACGCGGTGACCTTGCGGGCATAGGCCTTCATCTCGTCGTCACCCAGCTTCGGTTTGGTGGCCAGCGGTTTGGACCGGTCGCCCTGGATCGACCGCCCCACCTCGCCATAGACGATGCAGGGCGCATCGACCGCCTTGAACAGCTCGATCATGGGCTGGATGCGGTCCTTGTGGGCGGCAAGCTCTTCATCCACCAGCGTTCCCGAAAACCAGCCGCCGCACAGCGTCACATCGGCGGCACGCAGAATGGGCAGCATGACGTCGGGGTCGTCAGGGAAGCGGCGCCCTTTTTCCATGCCGGTAAAGCCCGCCGAGCGCGACTGGCGCAGGCATTCCTCCAGCGAGACATCGTCGCTGAGTTCCACCAGGTCGTCGTTCCACCACGCAATGGGCGACATGCCAAGTTTGGCTTTCAAGATCGATGCTCCAACTCTCGCCCGTGCGGGCTATCCAACCACTGCGTCATTCCGGCGAAGACCGGAAACCATGTCCGCAACCATTCGCATACGCCGCCGCGGTGGTCGCTCACCGCATGGATCCCGGCCTACGCTGGGATGACATCGTGCGAGGGGTAGCGAATGATGCTTACCCTACCCGCTGCGCCTTCAGCGCCGCCACATAGGCCTCGCGCGCGGCATTCACCTGCGGACGTTCACTCACTTCCGGCACCGCCACGTCCCACCAATGGCCGCCTTCGTCGGTGGTGATCAGCGGATCGGTGTCGATGACGATCACCGTCGTGCGGTCCTGGCCTTCCGTTTCCTGCAGGGCCGTTTCCAGTTCGGCGATGGATCCGACCTTGCGGGCCTGGGCGCCCATGGCAGCCGCGTGGGCGGCAAAGTCGATGCCGGGCAGGGTTACGTGGTGCGTGTCCTTGAGCAGGTTGTTGAAGTTAGCCCCGCCGGTCGCCATCTGCAGCCGGTTGATGCAGCCATAGCCCGCATTATCGAGCAGGACGATGGTGAGCTTGGCGCCCAGCATCACCGCGCTCGCGATCTCGGAATTGAGCATCATGTAGCTGCCGTCGCCCACCATGACGACCACATCCGCGTCGGGACGGGCCAGCTTGACGCCGAGGCCGCCGGCGATCTCGTAGCCCATGGTCGAAAAGCCGTATTCCATGTGGTAGCTGCCTGGGCCATTGGCCTTCCACAGCTTGTGCAACTCGCCCGGCAGGCCGCCGGCGGCGCAGACCAGCACGGCATTCTCGCGCGCCCGCTGCACCGCCCCGATTACCTGCGCGTCGGAGGGTAGCTCGGCGTTGGTGGACGCAGTGGCGCGATCTGCCGCCACCAGCCACTCCTCCTTGCCGTCCTTGGCACCTTCGGTCCAGCTCGGATCCGCCTGCCAGCCGGTCAGCGCCGTGTTAAGCGCGTCGAGCCCGACGCGCGCATCGGCAACCAGGGGCAGGGCGCCATGCTTGTGCGCATCAAAGGGCTGCACGTTCAGGCCGATGATCTTGAGGTTCTCGTTCTTGAACAGCGCCCAGGAGCCGGTCGTGAAATCCTGGAGCCGGGTACCGACGGCGAGCACCACATCGGCCTCTTCGGCCAGCCGGTTGGACGCAGAAGTACCCGTAACCCCGACCGAACCCATGTTGAGCGCATGGTCATGCGGCAGGCTGGACTTGCCCGCCTGCGTCTCCAGCACCGGCACGCCATAGCGCTCAGCGAAATTGCGCAGCGCGGCAGTGGCGCCCGAATAGAGCACGCCGCCTCCTGCAATGATGACCGGCTTCTTGGCCTGCAGCAGCGCCGCCGCAGCAGAGGCAAATTCATCCGCATCCGGCATCACGCGGCGAATGGTCCAGACCTTTTCGTCAAAGAAGCTCTCCGGATAATCATAGGCCTCCGCCTGCACATCCTGGCAGAGGCTCAGCGTCACCGGACCGCAGTCCGCCGGGTCGGTCAGCACCTGCATGGCGCGCCGCAGTGCCGGAATGATCTGCTCGGGGCGGGTAATGCGGTCGAAATAGCGGCTGACGGGCCTGAAGCAATCGTTGACCGTGGTTGTTCCATCGCCGAAATCCTCGGCCTGTTGCAGCACCGGGTCGGGCAGGCGATTGGCAAAGACATCGCCCGGCAGCAGCAGCACGGGCAGCCGATTGACATGGGCCAGCGCCGCCGCCGTCACCATGTTGAGCGCGCCCGGGCCGATGGAGGTCGTGCAGGCCATGAAGCGCCGGCGGAAGCTGGCCTTGCTATAGGCGATCGCCGCATGCGCCATGCCCTGCTCGTTTTGCGCGCGATAGGTCGGAAACACGTCCTTGATCCCATGGAGCGCCTCGCCCATGCCTGCGACATTGCCATGACCGAAAATGGCGAAGACCCCGCCAAAGATCGGCACGGTCTCGCCGTCGATCACGGTCTTCTGCATGGTCAGGAAGCGGGCCACGGCCTGGGCCATGGTAAGGCGGATCGTTTTCTGGCTCATGGCAATGTCCTGCTCGTATTCTTCTTGAGTACTTGGCCTGAGTCTGTCCTTAGGCCGCCCGGCTTTCGCCCAGCCTCTCCCAGACCTCGACCAGCGCGCCGAACCGGCGGGCCATGTCGTCCACAG
Organism: Devosia sp.; assembly: GCF_036563435.1. Classification (GTDB taxonomy): domain Bacteria; phylum Pseudomonadota; class Alphaproteobacteria; order Rhizobiales; family Devosiaceae; genus Devosia. The sequence continues at coordinate 392,106 of NZ_DATCMJ010000018.1, read as the reverse complement.
CCGCCTCGTCATCGATCGCACCGGCCAGCCAGCCCTTGGCCGCTTCGGCAAAGATGGTCCGGCCGACGGCAAACCCCTTTACCGTCCGCGAGCCGCGGGCCGCCGCGAACCCGGCCTCCAGGACATCCTGCGGCGCCTCGAGCCCCAGCAACACCACGCCGCGGCAATAGGGATCGTTGGTCTCGATTACCTGGTCAACGGCAGTCCACGCAGCCGCGCTGGCTTGCGGCTCGAGTTTCCACCAGTCCGGCTTGATGCCAGCGGCATAGATCTCACTCAGCGCACGGCTGATCGTGTCCTCGGCAAGCGTTCCGTGCTTGCTGGCGATCACCTCGATCAGGATGTCCCGCCCGACCTTGCGCGCCGCCTCATAGGCCGAGCGCAGCTTTTCGATTTGCACCTGCTTGAGCTCGGCTGCGTCATCTGGATGATAGAAGCAAAGCACCTTGATGCAATGGTCCACCGGCCAGTCGACCAGCCGGGAGCCAAGGTCCTGGCTCCATTCGAACTGCAGCGGCCGCGATCCCGGTAGCTCGATCGGCTTGCCGATCCAGAAGTCCTTCTCAGCCCCGGCGGCAAAGAGGGCATCGCGCCCATACTTGTCGTCGAGCAACATGCCGAACCCGCTCCGGCCCCGCGCCACCCGGCTGGCCGCCTTCACGGCCAGGGTCTTGAAGCGCGGTATGCGCGCCAGCACCTCGGCGTCGCCATTGGCAAGATCCTCGAGCTGGCTGCGGTGGTCGATGGCCAGAGCCATGAGGTGGGGAATGTCACGGCGGCGATTGGTCGCCCAGTGGATATGATTGAGCGCCGCGTCCTTGCGCAGGGCGCGCTCCGAACTGCCATGTTCTAGGAAATAGTTGAGCTCCTCCCAGCTCGGATATTCCGGCGCGCAGAGCAGCCGAGACACGGCAAAGGCCCCGCAGGCATTGGCCCAGGTGGCGCTGGTCGCATGCGGTTCGCCCCTGAGCCAGCCGCGCAGCCAGCCGCTCATGAAGGCATCGCCCGCACCCAACACATTGTAGACTTCGATCGGGAAGCCCTTGCCGACAATGCCCTGCTCAAGGTCGTCGGGGATCGGCCCGTCATAGACGATGCAGCCCATGGGGCCGCGCTTGAGAACGATGGTCCCGGAGGACAAGGACCGAATCGTTCTCAGCGCGGATAGGAGGTCGGCCTCTCCGGAGGCGATCAGCACCTCCTCTTCGGTGCCGACAATGAGGTCGCAGTCGGGCAAGACCGACCTGTATTTCTCGGAGACCACGTCCGAAGCCACATAGCGGGAAAAGCCCGCTTCGTGTCCCGCCAGACCCCAGAGATTTGGCCGGTAGTCGATGTCGAAGGCGACCTTTGCGCCATGCGCCTTGGCCAGGCGAATGGCCTTCTTCTGTGCTGCCTCGCTATGGGCTCGGGAGAAATGGGTACCGGTCACCACGATGGAACGGCTCGAGGCGATCAGCGCCTCGTCGATATTGCTCTCGTCCAGCGCCATGTCGGCGCAGTCGGTGCGATAGAAGATCATGGGCGAAACGCCCTCGGCTTCCACCGAAAGCAGCACCAGCGCCGTCAGCCGCTCCGGATCGGTGGCGATGCCCGAGACCTCCACCCCCTCGCGTTCGAGCTGCTCACGGATGAAGCGGCCCATCTGCTCGTTGCCGACCCGAGTGATCAGCGCCGAGCGGAGGCCCAGCCGCGCCGTGCCCACGGCGATGTTGGTCGGGCAGCCGCCAACCGACTTTGCAAAGCTCCCGATATCTTCGAGGCGCGTGCCGATCTGCTGGCCATAAAGGTCGACCGAGGCACGACCGATGGTGATCACGTCGAGCGTCTTGGTCCTATGATCGGGTTGCGCTTGGGTCACGGCGATCCTCTCATGTGGCCGATGGCCGGTGCTGGTTCACCCTCGCGGGTTCGTCGACAACATGAAACATGGGTTCCGCCGATCCGTCAACATAGAATGTACGTTCTAATAACGGAATTCGTTGCGTCAGCCGCGGCGGCGCTTCTCGGCAATGGACACGGTCAGGGCCATGGCAAAGGCCATGCTGGCCGATAGCGACCGGAAGCCCGCGTGATCGGCCTCCACCACTTCGAACCATTCCTTGGAACACTCCACCAGCGGCGAAAAGGCCGAATCGGTCAGCGACACGACCGGGATGCCGTTCGCGGCCATCATCCGCGCTTGTGCCGCGCTCTCCGACGCATAAGGCGAAAAGCTCACCGCAAAGGCTGCATCCCTCGGCGTCGCCATGGCAAGGAGATCCTCGTCGATGCCGGCGGAGGTCCCCACCAGCTGGCATCGCACCCGCAACTTGCCAAAGGCATAGGCCATATAGCTGCTGATCGGGTAGGAGCGGCGCTTGGCGATCAGGTAGATCGTTTCGGCTTTGGCCAGCAGCGTCACCGCGCGTTCAAAAGCCTCAGGCTCCACGGCATCGGCAAGGGCATCGATGGACCGGTGCGCTGCCCCCACGAAGCCGTTAAAGATGGTCGTGCTCTCGGCCAGCGCCGCGTCGTTCTGCTCCAGCGTGCGCAACCGGTCCTCGTAGGATGAGGTTCGTTCGCGCAGGCGCGCCCGAAACAACAGCTGCAGCCCAGAGAACCCATCGAATCCGAAATGCTGGGCAAAGCGCACCAGCGTTGAGGGCTGCACATTGGCCGATACGGCAATGCTGGCGGCGGTGCCGAAGGCGATCTCGTCTGGGTGGTCGAGGGCAAAGACGGCAACCTGGGTCAGTCGCTTGGGCAGTTCGCCTTTGCGCTCGAGAATGGCCGCACGAAGCGCGTCGAAGTCCTGCGGTGGATGCTCTTTGGCAGTGGCGTCAGACATGGTGTGATCCCGGTTTGGCTCATAATCCCCAATATCTCGGCGCAATCAAGCCTCGTTAGAAAACCTATTCCGAAGATGGAATAGATGGACTATTCATTTCGCGAGGGAGGAGAATGGAATGAAAAGCACTATCGGCGTTGGCCTGATCGGCACCGGCTATATGGGCAAGTGCCACGCCTTGGCCTGGAACGGGGTGAAGGCTGTTTTCGGTGATGGACCGCGGCCCGTCCTCGCCCATCTGGCAGAGGTCGACGGGCAAACGGCGCGCCGCCGCGCCGACGAGTTCGGCTTTGAGCGCGCCACCGGCGACTGGCGCGAGCTGATCGCCGATCCCGAGGTCGAGGTGGTCTCAATCACCACGCCCAATGCCTTTCACGCCGAAATGGCCATCGCCGCGCTGGAAGCGGGCAAGCATGTCTGGTGCGAAAAACCCATGGCCGTGGCGCTGGTTGATGCCGAGCGCATGGCGGCCGCCGCACATCGCTCGGGCAGGGTGGCCATCCTCGGCTACAACTACATCCAGAATCCCTTGATCCGGCAGATCGGCCACGTCCTGGGGCAGGGCACTATCGGCCGGGTCAATCACGTTCGTCTCGAAATGGACGAGGACTTCATGGCCGATCCGGAAGCCCTGTTCTACTGGAAGAGCGAGGCGAGCTCCGGCTACGGCGCCCTCGACGACTTCGGCGTCCACCCGTTGAGCCTGCTCCAGATCCTCTTCGGACCAGTCGCTCGGGTCTTCGCTCACCTCTCCAAGCCCTATGCCGATCGACCCACCGCCGATGGTGCGCGTCGTTCGGTCGAAACCTTCGACATCGCCAGCATCCTCTTCGAACTCTCCGGCGGCATAAGCGGCGTCATGGCGCTCGATCGTTCCGCCTGGGGCCGCAAGGGTCGCATTGCGCTGCAGATATTTGGCAGCAAGGGCACCATCACCTTCGACCAGGAGCGCTTCAACGAGTTCCAGCTCTATGTCACCAGCGACAAGCCGGCAGAGCAGGGCTTCCGCACCATCCTGGCCGCGCCGCAGCACCCGCCCTATGACCGCTTCATTCCCGCGCCCGGCCACGGCCTTGGCTTCAATGACCTCAAGATCATCGAGTGCCACGAACTTCTCCGCCGCATTGCTGGCGAACCGGCGCGGGTGATCGACTTCGACACCGGCCTCGGCATCGAGCGAGCAGTCCACGCCATGGCGCGAAGTCATCGCGAAGGCCGCTGGATCAATCTCGACCAGGAGGCCTGACCCATGCAGAAATTCCTCGTGCTGCAATCACTCTGGGCCATGCAGAACCTGCGGGACGTGCCGCAAGAGCGCTCGCTTGCTGAGAACGTCGCGCTGATTAAAGAGGCCGGTTTCGACGGCATCAGCACCATGTGGGAGGACGATGCAACAGCCAGCGCCAGCGCTGCCGTGGCGCAGGAACATGGGTTGATCATGGAAGGCACCTGTCTGCCCACCGACCTCGACCAGGTCCCGCCGGCCCTGGAGCGGGGCGTGCGGCATGGCCTCCACCACCTCAATCTCCAGCTCAACTTCCGGCCGCGCCGCCTGAGCGAAGCCGTCGCCGCGCTTGAACGTCTCGACGCTATGGCGCGGCAGGTGGATTTCCCCGTCTATGTCGAGACCCACCGCGGGCGGCTGACCAACGACCTCCTCTTTACCCTCGACCTGCTCGACGCACTGCCCAATCTCAAGCTCCTGGGCGATCTCTCCCACTATGTCGTGGCCCGCGAGATCGAGCTGCCCGTCTCAGCCGAAACCGACGCCCAGATCACTAGGATCCTCGACCATGTCTGGGCCTTTCACGGCCGGGTGGCCGGCAGCGGCCAGGTGCAGCTGCCCATCAGCTTCCCCCAACACCAGCCCTATGTCGACCAGTTCGCCCAATGGTGGCAGCGCGGCTTCCGCAGCTGGCGCCAACGCGCCGCCCCCGACGCCGAACTGACCTTTGTCTGCGAACTGGGCCCCCAACCCTACTACGCCATCCCGGGCCCCGACGGCCGCGACCTCACCGACCGCTGGAAAGAGTCGCTGACCATGCAGAAGCTGGTGCGGGAGTTGTGGGAAGAGGCAGGGGGCCGACCAACTGCATCGGAAGAAGTTGGTCGGGGTATCTACCCCTCCCGTTTTCGCGAGTTACGACTGCGTCGTTCGCCGAAAAGCGGCTCAAGGTGATCACCTCTTGTGTGAGTCAAGGCGCTGATCATCCGCCCGTGGTGTCACTTCAACATCGCGGCAGTTCTCCAGAGCTCTGCTCGCACACCATAGGATCAGACGTGTTTCCGACCGGATCAGTGCTAAGTAGGTAGACGACTTCCAGAGATCCTATGAGGCCTAGAGCCATCAGGAACCTAGCGCGATACCATGGCAGCCGCGCCAGCGAAGTGACGAGGATCGTACACAATGACAGCAGGGCGATCCAAAAAAGCAGGCTCGGATGTTAAAAAGTGCGATCATCAATAAAGATTGGACCGTGCAAGAACGCCACAAAGATTCTGGTCCAGAAAGCTGCATTCTGAACGAAACACTGGTGCCGCCCTCGTTCTGACCTGAAATGCTGCGCGCGCAAGTGAGCTTAGTTAACAGCTCAAAGTCCGCGACGATCAACTGGGAAGCCGAATAGCGAACTCGTTCCTCTTCGACTTTCTTGCAATAGAGAGCTGGTTCGGCACACCCTGCTTCGTCTTGCGCTTATTGAGGCAAATGACTGATCTGCGCTGCCCAGCGGAGCACACCGCTCACGCATAGCGACCGGCAACATGGTCACTATGTTCGTCGGGAGGAAACCGAAACGTATACTCGACAATGCGAGAGAGTTTTGGCTGGGGAACCTGGATTCGAACCAAGATTGACGGAGTCAGAGTCCGCTGTTCTACCGTTGAACTATTCCCCAGCAAGGGAAGCGGCGGGGCCGCTCGGTGGGCCGAACCGGTCGGCGCGGGCACTGCATAGACAATGCGCCAACAGATTGCAAGCGCCTCCGACGCGTCAGTCACTCCCAATTGGCGCCATTGCGCTCAGGCGCCCCTTGCACTACCTTGATCGGTGACACGCAATAAACAGTGCGTCGGGCGCCGCCGGCATGACCGGTCCGGACGACCGCGCATGGCAGGAGACTATCGTGACCGATTCCGATCGGTCCGCCGCCAGAGCCTCGCAGGACGAGGTATCGGCAATCCGCGCCCCGTCCGATCACGGACAGCTGGGGCAGGCGGGGGGCAACGCGCCTTCCGCTCAGGCGGACAAGCGGACACCAGCCGCCCCAAATCCGCGCCGGCACCGTGGACCCACCTATGCGGCGCTGGACCTTGGCACCAACAATTGCCGCCTCCTCATCGCCCGTCCGCATGACCATGGCTTTCGCGTGCTGGATGGCTTTACCCGCATCGTCCGCCTGGGCGAGGGCGTCTCCGTCACCGGACGGCTGGGCGACGCGGCCATGGAGCGCACCATGGAGGCGTTGCGCCAGTGCCGCAACAAGCTGCGCGAGCACCAGCCGGCCCGGATGCGCCTGATCGCCACCGAGGCCTGCCGCGCCGCTGAGAACGGCCCCGCCTTTCTCCAGCGCGTCAAGAGCGAGATCGGGCTCGACCTCGAAATCATAGACCGCCGCACCGAGGCCGAATTGGCGGTCACTGGCTGCGCCGACCTGATAGAAGGGGCGGCCGCGGGCGCCCTGATGTTCGACATCGGTGGCGGTTCCTCGGAACTGGCATGGATGGACTTCCGCGGCGGGCGTCCCCGCTCGCAAGGCCGCATGTCAGCCTCGATTCGCTCCTGGCAATCGCTGCCGGTGGGCGTCGTCTCCATTGCCGAACGCTTCGGCGGCGTCGACGTGACGCCCCAGGTCTTCGAGGCGATGGTCGCCTATGTGGCCGAGCACCTCAAGCAATTCCGCGGCCGCGAGAAGCTCAGGCAGATGATTGCCAACCATCCTGTTCACCTGATCGGCACGTCGGGCACCGTGACGACCCTGGCCGGCCTTCATCTCGGGCTTGAGCGTTATGAGCGGCAAAAGGTCGACGGGCTCTGGATGAAGCGCGCTGAGGTGGATGAGACCATGAAGATCCTCCTCGGCATGTCCTTTGACCGCCGCGTCGCCCATCCCTGCATCGGCCGCGACCGGGCCGACCTAGTGCTGCCCGGCTGCGCCATTTTCGAGGCAATCCGCCGCGAATGGCCGACCGAACGCGTGCGCGTCGCCGATCGGGGCCTGCGCGAGGGCATCCTGATCTCATTGATGGATGCCGACCGCGTCCATGCCCGCGCATCGCGCTATCCGCGGAGGAACGCAAATGGTTGACAAGGCTCTGGGCACGGGCGGCCGCAAGTCCGAGAAGGATCTCAAGATCCGCGTGAAATCGGCCAAGGGGCGCAAGGTCAGCTCGACCAAGTGGCTGGAGCGTCAGCTCAACGACCCCTACGTCGCCAAGGCCCGCGCCGAGGGCTATCGGTCCCGTGCCGCCTTCAAGATCAAGGAAATGGATGGAAAGCATAAGCTTTTCCACCGGGGAACGCGCGTGGTCGACCTCGGAGCCGCCCCCGGCGGCTGGTCGCAGGTGGCGGCAAAGGCAGTCGGCTCGACCGAGGCCAACCCGCTGGTCGTGGGCATCGACTATCTCGAAATGGACCCCATTCCCGGCGTGATCCTTCTCCGCAAGGATTTCACCGAGGACGACGCGCCACAGCTGCTGATCGACGCCATGGGCGGCAAGAAGGCTGACCTCGTCATGAGCGACATGGCCTGGCCCACCACCGGCCATCGCGCCACCGATCACCTGCGCATCGTGCAGCTGATCGAGATCGCCGCCGATTTCGCGCTGGACGTGCTGGCCCCCGGCGGCGCTTTTGTCGCCAAGGTCTTCCAGGGCGGCACCGAGCATGAACTGCTCCACATGCTCAAGCGCCACTTCCGCTCGACCTTCCACGCCAAGCCACCCTCCAGCCGCGCCGACTCGGCCGAGGCCTACTTGATCGCGAAGGGGTTCAAAGGGGGTCGTGAGATGACGGAAGAGCACGACCAAGACGATCGATAAGGCGCTAGTGCACCCCGCCGCCCTGGGTGAGCTGGTGCCCGGCATTGTGTGGCAGCCGCAGAAACAGCGCCGTGGCGACAAAGCCCACGCTGGCCACGACAAAGAAGGCGATGTGGAAGTCGCCCAGCACCAGCGCGCCGCCGCCGCGCAGCTTGTGCGTCAGCTCCAGGATGCCCCCGCCCAGCGCCACGCCCATGGCAAACATCAGCTGCCCCCAGACCTGGCTGATCGTATTGGCCTGTCCCGCATCCTTGTCATCGATATCGGCAAAGGTGAAGGCGTTGGAGCCGGTCCAGAACATGGATTGCCAGAAGCCGGTAAAGACCAGGATGCCTAGGATCAGCGCCATGGGCGTGCCGGGCACATAGGTGCCCATGGCGAGGATCCCGCCGGCCGACACGGTGGTTGAGATCACCAGCGGATACTTGAAGCCAAAGCGCCGGAACATCCAGTTGGCGCAGAACTTGGCGACCAGGGCGCCGATGGCCGAGGCAAAGGTCACCATGCCGGACTGGAACGGGTTCATGCCGAAGGCCAGCTGCAGCATCAGCGGGAACAGGAACGGCGTGGCGCCTTGCCCGAGCCGGAAGAAGGTGCCGGCCACCACCGATGTCCGAAAAATCGGGCGCGCTAGGAGGCGCAGGTCAAGAAGCGGGTATCGCGTGCTGAGGGCGTGCCGCACATAGATGGCTCCCAGCCCGATGCCGGCCGCGGCAGCCACCGCACCATAGACCGGCGGCAGCGCCGGCAGGCTGATTACCGAGCAGCCGAAGGCAAAAAGGGCAAAGGCGCTGCCGGCCAGGACAAACCCCTTGCGGTCGATCCGCCGCGGTGCATTGCGCACCTCGTTGGGCAGCACCAGCCCCACCAGGATCATGCCCATGATGCCGATCGGCACGTTGATGATGAAGATCCAATGCCATGAGAAATAGGTGGTGAGAAAGCCACCAAAGGGCGGCCCGACGATCGGTCCGATCAGCGCCGGAATGGTCAGCCACGCCATGGCGTCCACCAGCCGGTGCCGCGGCGTCGAGCGCACCAGCACCAGCCGCGCCACCGGTCCCATCATCGCGCCGCCCATGCCCTGGATGAAGCGCGACACGACAAAGGCACCGAGCGAGGAGGAGAAAGCACAGGCGACCGACCCGCACATGAACACGGCCATGGCGACGCGGAACACGTTGCGCGCGCCGAACCGGTCCGCCATCCAGCTCGACAAGGGGATGAAGATGGCGAGGGCCACGAGATAGGCGGTGAGCGCGAGCTTGAGCGAAATCGGATCGGTGCCGATATCCGCCGCGATCGCCGCCAGCGAGGTCGCGATCACGGTGGAGTCCATGTTTTCCATAAACAGGGCGGTTGCCAGCACCAGCGGCACGACACGGGAGGAAACCAAGCGCTCAGTCCTTTTGCACGGCAACGCCGCGATGACCGGAAACGTTCGCCCCGGCATCGGAGGGCAGGCGCAGGTAGATGGCGCCGGCCAGCATGCTGAGGCCGCCCACCACGAAGAAGGCGATCTGGAAGTCGATCAGCGACAGCTCGGCCCCGCGCATCCGCGTGGTGATCTCGAGGAGCGCCCCCGCCACCGCCACGCCGAAGGCGACGCTGAGCTGCTGGCCCACAGCAACAATGGCGGTGGCCTGGCTGGCCTCCTCGTCGTCCACGTCGGCATAGCCGATGGCATTGGAGCCGGTGAAGAACACCGAGCGGAGCACGCCCCCCGCCAACAGCACCGCCATGATCACCGGTGCCGCCGTCTCGGCATTGAACAGTCCCTGCGCCGCGATCAAGGCACCCCCGAAGATCGAGGCAAAGCCAAGGACGCGGGGAAAGCCGAAGCGGGCATAGACGCGTTCAGCCAGGAACTTGCTGATGATGGCGCCGATCGCCGACACGAAGGTGATGGCGCCTGACTGGAAGGGACTGAGCCCGAAGCCCAGCTGCAGCATCAGCGGCAAGAGGAACGGCACGGCGCCGACCCCTATGCGGAACAGCGACCCGCCGATGATCGAGGCACGGAACAGCTTGTGCCGGAACAGGGCCGGATCGAGCAGCGGAAAGCGGGTGCGCCGTGCATGGAGCAGGTAAAGGAGGCCCGAGGTCACCCCGATCGCCAGCGTCAGCCAGCCATAGATCAGCGGCAGTGCCGGCAGGCTGACCACGGAAAGGCCGAACACCGTTCCGGCAGCGGCGACGCCGGCAAGAAAGAACCCCACCATGTCGATCGGCCGCGGGCTGCGCGCATCGGGCACCTTGAGGAAGATGCCGGCAAGGATGATGCCGGCGATGCCGATGGGAATGTTGATCCAGAAGATCCAGTGCCAGCTGAGATAGGTCGTGAGAAAGCCCCCGATAAGCGGGCCGGTCAGCGGCCCGATCAGCGCCGGCACGGTGAGCCAGGCCATGGCCGAAACCAGTTCGTTGCGCGGCGTCGAGCGCACCAGCAGGAGGCGCCCCACCGGCGTCATCATCGAGCTGCCGATGCCCTGGAAGAAGCGCGAAATGACGAAGGTTTCGAGCGAGAACGAAAAGGAACAGGCCAGCGATCCCAGCATGAAGACGAAGATCGCCAGCCGGAAGATGTTCTTGGCGCCGAACCGGTCCGCCATCCAGCCGCTGATCGGGATGAAGATCGCCAGCGCCACGAAATAGGCGGTCAGCGCTAGCTTGAGCGCGATCGGCTCGGTGCCGATATCGGCGGCGATGGCGGGCAGGGACGTGGCGATCACGGTCGAGTCCATCTGTTCCATGAACAGGGCGACCGCCAGGATGAGGGGTGTAACGCGGATCAAAGGGGAGCCAGAGAGAGAAAGCAGAAGGCCGAAGCAAGGCGCCCACTATGAACCCTGCTAGCGTCAGCGCAAGGGCAGGGCGGCCATATCCGTCAGCTTGAAGCGTCACTAGACGCAGAAGCGCCCAAACCCTGCTGTGTTAGCAGCAAGCTTGTCGCTTGGGTAGGGTCCGCGGCGCAAGCCTGCCGGGCAGGCGCTTGCCCCTCCTTCCCTTTGCAAAAAGCGGCGCGGGTGCTATTGACCCTCGCCAACCTGAACCCGCCGACCATGTCGTCCGGTTCTCAGCTCCAACATTTCTGATTGTATCAGAAGGCAGGAAAGGTCTGGCCTTGGCGAAGATTATCAGCACCGCAACCGGCGACTACGCGCTTACCTTCGACGACGTGCTCCTTCAGCCCGCGCGTTCCGATGTCCTGCCCGGCGAAACCGATATTTCCACCTATGTCACCAAGGACATAGCGCTCAATCTTCCCATCATTTCCTCGGCCATGGACACCGTTACCGAAAGCGCCATGGCCATTGCCATGGCCCAGGCCGGCGGTCTCGGCGTGATCCACAAGAACCTCACTGCCGCCGAACAGGCCGAGCAGGTCCGCCAGGTCAAGAGCTTCGAATCTGGCATGGTGGTGAACCCCATCACCATCGGCCCGGACGCGACCCTCGCCGATGCCCTCGCGCTGATGCAGACCCATCGCATCTCCGGCATTCCCGTCGTCGAGAATGGCGGCAAGGGCGGTCGCGCCGTCGGCAAGCTTGTGGGCATCCTCACCAATCGCGATGTCCGTTTCGCCTCCCACCCGGCCCAGCCGATCAGCGAGCTGATGACGCACGAAAATCTGGTGACGGTGCGTGACGGCGTATCGAAGGACGAGGCCAAGGTCCTTCTCCACAAGCACCGGATCGAAAAGCTACTGGTGGTCGACGCCGACGGCCGCTGCACCGGCCTCATCACCGTCAAGGACATCGAAAAGGCCCAGCTCAATCCCAACGCTGTCAAGGACGCCCAGGGGCGCCTCCGTGTGGCTGCCGCCTCAACTGTGGGCGATCAGGGCTTCGAGCGTTCATTGGCGCTGATCGATGCCGGCGTCGACCTCCTCGTCATCGACACCGCCCACGGCCATTCCGTGCGCGTCGCCGAGGCCGTTGAGCGCGTCAAGCGCGAGAGCAACTCCACCCGCATCGTCGCCGGTAACATTGCGACGGCCGAAGCAACCAAGGCGCTGATCGACGCCGGCGCCGACTCGGTCAAGGTCGGCATCGGCCCTGGCTCAATCTGCACAACCCGCATCGTCGCCGGCGTTGGCGTGCCGCAGCTGGCTGCCGTCATGGCCTGTGCGGAGGAGGCGGCCCGTCAGGGTGTGCCGGTCATCGCCGATGGCGGAATCAAGTTCTCAGGCGACATGGCTAAGGCCTTGGCGGGTGGCGCTTCCTGCGTCATGGTCGGCTCGCTTCTGGCCGGCACTGACGAGAGCCCGGGCGAGGTTTATCTCTACCAGGGCCGCTCCTATAAGTCCTATCGCGGCATGGGCTCGGTCGGCGCCATGGGCTCGGGCTCGGCCGACCGCTACTTCCAGCAGGACGTGCGCGACCAGATGAAGCTCGTTCCCGAAGGCATCGAAGGCCAGGTGCCCTACAAGGGCGCTGCCGGCGCCGTGCTGCACCAGCTCGCCGGCGGCCTCCGCGCCTCCATGGGCTATACCGGGGCCCACAATCTCAAGGAGTTCCGCGACAACTCGGTCTTCGTCAAGATCTCCGGCGCCGCGCTCAGCGAGTCGCACGTCCATGACGTGACCATCACCCGCGAAGCCCCCAACTACCGCAGCGGGCGGTAGGCTCCTCGGCTTCACCACCACGGAACGTCACCCTCGGGTCGGGCCCGAGGGTGATGCGCGGCGCTTACCGCTCACTTGGCGGTGTCCAACCTTAAGCGGGCAGCACGATCACCTTCGTATCGACCGGCGTCTTGTCGTAGAGGTCCAGCATGTCCTGCGTCAGCAAGCCCACGCAGCCGCTCGACACGCCCTTGCCGATCGTCTCGGGCATGATCGTGCTGTAGATCGTATAGAGCGTGTATCGTCCGTCCTGGTAAAGGTAGAGCGTCCGGGCACCGAGCGGGTTGTTAAGGCCAGGCGCCATGCCGTTCCGGTAGGGCGCCGCCTCCGGCTGGCGGGCAATCATTTCCGCCGGCGGCGTCCAGACCGGCCATTCCGCCTTGCGCCCGATATAGGCCTCGCCGCTCCACAGGAACCCGGCGCGTCCCACATTGGCGCCATAGCGCGTGGCATAGCCGTCGCCCTCGATGCGGTAGACAAAGTAGTTCTTGGGGTCAACGATGATCGTCCCCACCGCCTCATTGGACGCGTAGCGCACCCGCTGCCGCAGATACTTGGGATTGACCTTGCTGATATCCACGGCCGGCACCGGAAAGCGCTCGTTGGGCAGCGGCCCATAGATCCGCTCCGCCTCGGCAAAGCTGATCCCGCTCGTCGAACACCCCGCCACCGCCAGCGCCCCAAGCGCCGCTGTCCCCAGCAGAAACATGCGCCGCCCCACCCGCGCGCCGTCGATTGTCGTTGCCATGCCCATCACCCCTCTGCTGTTCGCCCGAAGAGTGACCGCACCAGAGCCAGTTGGCAATGCCCTGCTCGGCACGGCGCCTTGGCTCCTCCCCCGACGGGGGGGAAGCGCCGCTCGGTCCGAGTGACCGTAGCAGAGCTAGGGTGGGGTGCGCCCCGCTCTCGAAACTTAGATTGAAAGCGGATAGGTTCTGCACGGCCAACCCGACCCCCTCCCAACCTCCCCCTGAAGGGGGAGGAGTAGATCGGATTAGCCGCGACCTCGCCCCACCCACCGGCCGAACTCCTCCCCCTACCAGGGGGAGGCCGGGTGGGGGTACCGAAGCTTCGTCCAGCCTCCATTCTCCCCACTCCCCCACAACGTCATTCCCGCGAAAGCGGGTATCCCCCTCTCAGACCAAGGAAGATTCCCGCCTGAGCGGGACGACGCCGTGGCCAATCAACGCGCACACTACAAACTTATCCCCGCCCCCTAAACCGCGCGTACAATCCCCCCATCGCCTGCAGCAGAGCACGGTCATGACGAGTGATGGCTGCAGGGACTGTCGGGGAGCCTGGGTCGCCAGGCTCGCGCATGGATGCTGACCAACAACTTGGAGACGTTCCGAAGGACAAATCTCTCCGGTGGAGAGATTTGAGGCGACAAGGCCATGAGAGCTACGCTCGAATGGCGGGCGCGTTCCTTCGGGCGCAAAGCAGGTTGCTCGATGCGTGTGCGAAAATCCCGGCGTGATGGCGAGACTGCGATCTCACTTTCACATCTACCCATTCGAGACCGCGGTCTCGCCATCGCTGCTCGAGATAACCGCTGGGAAGGCGGCGCTTCCGCACGTCCTATCCCAGGCGGCGTTTCGACTTGTCGTCGTAGGGGTTTTCCTTGCCGCCACGGATCCACAGCCGGATCGGCGTGCCCTTGATGTTGAAGGCTTCCCGTATCCCGTTGATCAGGTAGCGCTGATAGGCCATCGGCACCGCATCTGGCCGCGAGGCGAAGATGATGAAGCTTGGCGGCCTGGTCTTGGCCTGCGTCATGTAGCGCAGCTTGAGCCGGCGCCCCGACACGGCCGGAGGCGGATGGCTCTCGACCATGCCGCTCAGCCAACGGTTGAGCCGCGCCGTCGACACATGCGAATTCCAGCTGCGCTCGATGGCAAAGATTGCATCCATCAGCTTGTCGATGTTCTTGCCGGTCAAGCCGGACAGGGTCACCAGCGGCACGCCGCGCAGCTGCGGCAGGAGGCGCTCGCACTCCTCGCGCAGCATCTTGAGATGCTCGTTCTTGTCCTCGATCAGGTCCCACTTGTTGACCGCGATCACCAGGGCCCGGCCCTCGCGCTCCACGAGGTCGGCCAGCGCCAGATCCTGCTTCTCGAACGGAATGGTAGCGTCGAGCATCAGCACGACCACTTCGGCATACTGGATCGAGCGCAGCGAGTCGCCCACCGCAAGCTTTTCGAGCTTTTCGGTGACACGCGAGCGGCGGCGGATGCCGGCCGTGTCAACCAGGTTGATTACCCGGCCTTCCCATTCCCATGGCACCAGGATTGAGTCGCGGGTAATGCCGGCTTCCGGCCCCACCAATACGCGTTCCTCGCCCACCATGCGGTTGATCAGCGTCGACTTGCCGGCATTGGGACGCCCAACGATGGCGACGTTGAGATAGCGCTTGGGGTTCCAGCGCAGCGTCGCCTCGTCGCCCTCACCCTCGAGCATGTCCTCGGTGATGTCGATATCGACTTCGGGCATCTCGTCGAGATCGGCAACCTCGCGCGCCTCGCTCTCGGCATTCTTGCGGTCGATGGTGGCCGAAACGATGGAATAGAGTTCCGACAGGCCCAGCCCATGCTCGGCCGAGAGGGGAATGGCTTCCCCAAAGCCGAGCTTGAACGCCTCCACCAGTCCGGCCTCCGCCGCACCGCTTTCGGCCTTGTTGCCAACCAGATGCACATCCTTGCCAGCCTTGCGCAGCACCTGGGCAAAACGCTGGTCCAGCGGCACAACGCCGGCTCGGGCGTCGATCATGAACAGGATGACGTCGGCTTCGCGGATCGCCAGTTCCGTCTGCTGGCGCATTCGGTCCTCGAGGCTGCCATCCTTCACGTCCTCATACCCGGCGGTATCGAGAATGCGGAAGGAAAGGTCGGCAATGCGCCCCTCGGCCTCGCGGCGGTCGCGGGTCACGCCCGGCGTATCGTCGACAAGGGCGATCTTGCGTCCGACCAGGCGGTTGAACAGGGTGGATTTGCCGACGTTGGGACGACCGACAATGGCAACGGTGACGGTCATGTGGTCCTTCCGATCCGGCGAGGCTGCGGCCGCTACTGCGCGGCCGGCGCTTCCGGTGTGGCTGCGGGAGCGTCCGCAGCAGGGGCTTGTGGGGCAGGGGCCTCGTCGCTGACGATGGCGTCGATCGCCGTCGCGGCGGCTTCCGCGTTGGTCGGGGCCGCTTCCTCAGCCGCGATGGCGCCTTCCGATAGCAGCTGCGCCAGGTAATAGCCCATGCGGTTGCGAGCGGTGCTCTGCGCCAGCGGATCGTTGACCACGGCCTCGAAGCTCGCCTGCGCCGCGGCGAAGTCACCGGCCTTGTACTGCGCCAGGCCCAGCGCCTCGCGGGCCGCGTTACGCAGCGGGTTGCCCTCGGCCGCAATCGTGCCGAGGCGCGATTCCACATCGGCCACCGTGCCGGCATCCACCATCAAGGTCCCGCCCAGCACCAGCGCCAGTTCACGGAGGCGCGGGTTGGATTGCGTATTGGCCAGCGCGTCATAGGCAGCCACGGCCTCGGCCGTCTTGCCTTCCTTGGCCAGAACGCCCGCCTTGCGGAATTGCGCCAGCACCGGATAGTTGCCCGAGCCGTCGGCGATCAGCGCATCGAGCTGCGTCTGCGCCGCCGCCAGGTCGCCACCCTCGATGGCGTCGAAGGCGGCATAGAGCTCGTCCGACGACTGCGCGGCATTGTTGGAGTGGTACCAGGTCCAGCCCTCGTTGACGGCGACCACCGCCACCACAGCCACCGCGGCCCCGATCACGAAGGGAGCAAAACGCCGCCACAAGGCGCGCATGCGATCGCTGCGCAGCTCCTCGTCGACTTCGCGGAAAATATTGTCCTGGGACATGGCCTGCCTAAGGTCTTAGCTAGTTCGGGGGCACGTTTAGCATGCTCCCTGCCGAAAGCAAGGCAACGCCGCCGCGCCGCGGATTTACGAGGCCCGCAACGGCCCTGCGCCTATTCCCACTCGATCGTGCCGGGCGGCTTGCTGGTCACGTCATAGACCACGCGGTTGATGCCGCGCACTTCGTTGATGATGCGTGTTGCCGTGCGCCCCAGGAAGTTCATGTCGAACTGGTAAAAGTCCGCCGTCATCCCGTCCACCGACGTCACGGCCCGCAATGCGCAGACGAACTCATAGGTCCGCCCATCGCCCATCACGCCCACCGTCTGCACCGGCAGCAGCACGGCAAAGGCCTGCCAGATCTTGTCGTACTGGCCCGACTTGCGGATCTCGTCGAGATAGATCGCATCCGCCTTGCGCAGGATATCGAGCTTCTCCGGCGTGATGCCGCCCGGGCAGCGGATGGCAAGGCCCGGACCGGGGAACGGGTGGCGGCCGATAAAGCTCTCGGGCAGGCCAAGCTCCCGGCCCAGCACGCGCACTTCGTCCTTGAACAATTCGCGCAGCGGCTCCACCAATTGCATGTTCATGCGCTCGGGCAGACCGCCCACATTGTGGTGCGACTTGATGGTGACCGATGGGCCGCCGGTGAACGACACGGACTCGATGACATCCGGATAGAGCGTCCCCTGCGCCAGGAACTGCGCCCCGCCGAGCTTGCGCGCTTCCTCCTCGAACGTCTCGATAAACAGCCGCCCGATGATCTTGCGCTTGGTCTCGGGGTCCGACTGTCCTTCAAGTTCGCGCAGGAAAACCTTGGATGCGTCCACGTGCACCAGCGGGATGTTATACTGGTCGCGGAACATGGAAACGACCTGTTCGCTTTCATTGAGGCGCATCAAGCCGTGGTCGACATAAATACAGGTGAGCTGGTCGCCGATGGCCTCGTGGATCAGCACGGCCGCGACAGAGGAATCGACTCCGCCCGAAAGGCCGCAAATTACCTTGCCGCTGCCCACCTGGTGGCGGATCTTTTCGATCATCTTCTGGCGGTAGGCCGCCATGGTCCAATTCGACTCGATGCCGCAGATGTGGTGCACAAAGTTGGCATAGAGCTTGGCCCCGTCCGGAGTGTGCACCACTTCGGGGTGGAACTGTACGGCCCAGATGCGGCGCTCTTCATTGGCGATCATTGCAAACGGCGCATTGGGCGACGTGCCCACGACTTCAAAGCCCTCCGGCAGCGCCACCACGCGGTCGCCATGGCTCATCCAAACCTGGTGCGAAGTCGACAGCGGCCAGACGCCTTCAGAAAGCGACGACGTTTTCTGGACGGTCAGCTCGGCGCGGCCGAATTCGCGGTGATGCCCAGCCTCGACCTTTCCGCCCAGCGCCATGCACAGCGCCTGCTGGCCATAGCAAATGCCCAAAATCGGCACGCCGGCCTCGAGGATCACCGGATCTATGGTGGGCGCGTTCTCGTCCAATGTCGAAGCGGGGCTGCCCGAGAGCACCACGCCACGCGGCTGCATCGCTGAAAGAGCAGCACCGGCATTCTGGAACGGATGGATTTCGCAGTAGACGCCCGTCTCGCGAATGCGGCGCGCAATCAGCTGAGTGACTTGCGACCCGAAGTCGACGATGAGGATCGATTGCGGCGGAGCGGACAGATCTGTGCTTTGCATGGCGAGGCCATATCGCCGCCAGCCGGATTCCGCAAGCGCCCACCACGCAAACCACGCCTGCAGCGGCTTTCGGGTCTTGACCACAATCGTCTGCTGCGGCAGGGCAGGAGCCGCAACTCAGTAGAGCCCACATGACCCAACAGCGATTGCTCGGTGCCGATTTCCTGCGCGCCGCCGCCTGCCTGCTCGTGCTCCTGCATCACCTGGCCTTCCGCGTGGCCGGCGACAAGGTCCCCCTATGGGCGAAGGGCTTCATCGACTTCGTCATCATGGGCAGCTTTGGCGTCGCCATCTTCTTCGTGCTGAGCGGCTTCCTTCTCGCGCGCCCTTTCTGGCTGGCGCTGGACGCAGGCCGTCCCATGCCGTCGCTCAAAGTCTATGCCCTGCGCCGTGGAGCCCGCATCCTCCCCGGCTTCTGGCTGGCGCTGGTCGTGAGCCTCATATTCAGCGTCACCATCAGCGGCTCGCCGCTCGACGGCGAGCATCTCCTGCGTTTTGCCGCCGGCTTCTTCCTCGTCAGCGACTGGCACTGGCTGACCTTGTTTCCCGTCGACAACAACGGCCCCCTCTGGTCCATCGGTTTCGAGGTCACCTCCTATCTCCTGTTGCCCATGTTCCTGGCAGCCCTGTTCGCTCTCCGCCTCCGCCACTGGCCCGCACGCCTCGCATGGGTCGGTGTCATCGGCATCGTACTCACGCTCCATTGGATGGTGGTACAATGGGCGCCGATCGACGAGGTGAACCGGGGCTGGGACCATGGACTGACAGGCGGCGCCAAGGCATGGATGCCCCGTTTCAACCCGGTCGGTTTCTTTGCCATCTTTGCCTTGGGCGCCCTGGCGGCCGGCATTCAGGTCAAGCTGAACCACCTGCGGTCATGGCTGTTCGACGCGCTGGGCCTGCTGGCCATCGGAGCCGCCGCCTGGGTCATGATCGCCCATATCGGCGGCCTCAACGAAGGCTTCGGCTTCCTCGGCATCCCCTACGGCTTCCCCTGGATGCCTCTTACCATCTGCGTAGCGCTGGTGGCGCTGCCCTCTTCGGTGATCGCGGGACGCCTCCTGGACAACCGTCTCTCCCGCTTTGTGGCGGAGATTTCCTTCGGCATCTATATCTGGCACTTCCTGATCATCGGCCTCATGGCGCGCCTCGTGCCACCAGCCTTCCAGACCTGGCTCGATGATGGCTGGAACATCTGGCTCTGGTCCAGCGCCGTGGCCATCGCCCTCAGCGTCCTTGTTGCCAGGGCAAGCTTCTACCTGCTGGAACGGCCGGTCGTGCGCTGGGCCCGCGGCCTGGAGCACCGGCCGCAGCAGTCTTCACTCACCGCGGCCCAACAGCTCGGTTAGCCGTTGAGCAGCGCGATCGAAAGGTTGAGCAGCGTCGCAAAGGCCACCCAGGCGAGGTAGGGCACAAACAGCCAGGCCGCCACTGTGTCGAACTTCCGCGCCGAGGCAATGAAGGCGACGATCAGCAGGAGGATGGCCACGATCACCGCAAAGGCTGGCCACAGCATCTGCCCGATGAACCAGATCGGCGACCACGCCCAGTTGAGCGCCATCTGCCCAAACCAGATCTTCATGGGCGTGCTGCTGCGGTCGATCATCCAGATGCGCCAGCCAGCCACGGCAATCATGGCATAAAGCGTGAACCAGACCGGCCCGAATATCCAGTTCGGCGGATTGAACGGCGGCTTCTCGAGACTCTCATACCACGCGCCCGGCGCCGATTGCGTTCCGATCAGCGCCCCGACGCCGATTACCACCACGAGGAAGATGCCAAGCGTCAACCAGGGACGTGGCGTCTTGTAGTCGGCAAGGGATGGAACCGTCATGGATGTGCTCACAAGTGGATGCTCTGCTCTTTGAACGCGCGTTCGGCCTCGCGGTTCAACGCCGACGATGACTCTTCAGCCCACGCGGCGCAAGGCGCAGAAATAGAACCCGTCCGTCCCCGTAAGGTGCGGCGTGAGGGCGATGCCACCCCCTGCGGTCACCACCCCGGCCGGGGCGCCACTGCCAAACGTTTCCCGCCAAAGCGCGGTCGCCGGTACCACCTCGAAACCCGCCTGCGCCGCCCGGAAGGCCGCGACCTGATCGTCGTTCTCCTCGGGCAGGATGGAGCAGGTAATATAGACCAGTGTCCCACCCGGCTTGAGGTAGCGTTGCCCCTCCTGAAGAATTGCCGCCTGCTCGGCGACGCGCTGCGCCAGCAGCTCCGGCGTCAGCTTCCATTTCGTGTCGGGACGCCGCCGCCAGGTGCCGGTGCCGGTGCAGGGGGCGTCGATCACCACGCGGTCCATCTTGCCAAGGAGGTCGTCGAGGGCGCCGGGCTGCGGGGCCCGCACCTGCACGTTGCGCGCCCCGTTGCGCTTCAGCCGATCATAAATCGGCGCCAGGCGGTTGCGGTCGCTGTCATAGGCAAAGATCTGGCCCTTGTTCATCATTGCGCTGGCCAGCGCCAGCGTCTTGCCGCCCGCGCCTGCACAAAGGTCCAGCACCTGCTCACCGGGCCGGGCGCCCGCCAGTGCCGCCACGATCTGGCTGCCCTGGTCCTGCACTTCGAACCAGCCCTTCAGATACCCTTCGTCCGTGGTGACATTGGGCGTCCGCGCATCGCGAGGTCCCGCCGGCATGGTCACGCCGATGGGCGAGATCGCGGTTTCAACCGGCTCGAACCGCGCCAGCGACTTCATCACCCGGTCCCGGTTCGATTTCAAAAGGTTGGTCCGGAGGTCCAGCGACGGCCTGCCGGCCATGGCCTGGCCCTCGGCGATCCAGTCGGGTCCAAAGGCACGCTCCAGCGATGGCGCAAGCCATTCCGGCACATCCGCCCGCACCCAGTCTTCCGTTTCCTCAGGCAGGCTGCCCTTGAGCCGCGCGAGTTCTTCCTCGCTGAGAACGTCCGGTCCGTGGCTGTCTGCGGCAAAGCTCTCGTTCAGCGCCTGCGCGTCCTCGCTCCAGTCCCGCACCGCGACTGCCAGCACCAGCGCCCGCGGAGTGTCGCTTCCCATCAGCGCCGCATGCGATTGGCGGCGGCGCAGTGCGTCATAGACGAGATTGCCGATGGCTGCCCGGTCCCCCGCACCGGCGAAGCGATTGTTCAGGCCCCATGCCTTGAGCGCTTCCGAAACCGGCCGCCTGCGCGTTTCCACGTCGGTCAGAACGTCGATGGCGGCGGAAAGGCGACCAGGAAGGCGCATCTAGATACCCGGGCTGAGCAGAAGTCGAAGCAGGAGCCATACCCACAGAACGGCCAGTACCACAAGGCCTGCGGCATAGGCGGTGAAGCGGCTCTGCAGCTGGTTGTGCGTAACGTGAATGGCGGCGTGCACATAGCGCAGCGCTACGAACAGCACGGCCAGGATGACCTCAGACCAACCCGTTACCCCGCTCCACAGCGACAGGAGAGCCGCCACATAAAACAGAACCGGCAGCTGGAACTGGTTGTCAAAATTGTTGGACAGCAGCCGCGCCCGCAGCGGGTAGGCGTCCCGCTCCACGGCAATCTTTGCGGCAGGGATTTCGCCGCGGATCACCCGCGGCACCCGCTCCATGCCCATCCAGAGGAGGATGCCCATCGTCAGCAGCACCTGGAGTGCCATCGCCACGATCAGCAGCTTCTCGACCAATGCCATCCCGACTTCTCCTGGAACACGCAACAGCACGGGCAAGCCCATGTTGCGACTCTTCAATACTCAACATCGTTGGGTGGTCGCGACATAATTCCCACCCCCATGGTGCAACCGGAAGCTTTGCCTCTATATTGTCTTGGCTTAAGCGACCCGATGCTGATCGCGGGGCCGCAATCCAGAAAAAGACCTTGTACGCTGAAATCCTGATTGTCGTCGTTCTGACCATCGTCAACGGCCTCCTGGCCATGTCGGAACTGGCCGTCGTCTCCGCCCGCCCCGCCCGCCTGCGCAACATGGCCGACCAAGGCAACAGGGGCGCCGCCACCGCCATCCAGCTTGCCGAAGATCCGGGCAAGTTCCTGTCGTCGGTGCAGATCGGCATCACGCTGGTCGGCATTCTGTCCGGCGCCTTCTCCGGCGCAACGCTGGGCCTGCGCCTCACCGATTGGCTCGACTCGGTTGGCGTGCCCAGCAACGTCGCCGACGTGCTCGGCGTCGGCGTGGTTGTCGTTCTCATCACCTATATCTCACTAATTCTTGGCGAGCTCGTACCCAAGCAGATTGCCCTGCGCGATGCCGAAGGCGTCGCTGCCCGCGTTGCGCCGGCCATGAAGATCGTCGCCACCATCGGGTCGCCCATCGTCTGGGTGCTCGATGTGTCGGGCAAGCTCGTCCTGCGCCTCCTGGGGCAGGGCGGCGAGGCGGAGGAGAAGGTCACCGAAGAAGAGGTCAAGACCATCATTGCCGAGGCGACAACGGCCGGTGTCATTGAAAGCGACGAGCACTCCATGATTTCGGGCGTCATGCGCCTCGCCGACCGCTCGGCCCGCGGTCTCATGACCCCGCGCCTCGATGTCGATGTGGTGGACCTCAGCGACGACAGCGAGGAAATCCGCCGCACCATCCTCGGCACCCATCGCTCGCGCCTCTTGGTCCAGGATGGCGACGCCGATTCGATTATCGGTGTCGTGGCGATCAAGGACATCATCAGCGTCTTCGCCAACGGCCAGCCGCTCGATGTCCGCCGCTTCGTTCAGCCCGTCCCCGTGGTGATGGACCATGCCGACGCGCTCGACGTGGTGCGCGCCATCCGCAATTCCACCGTCCATATGGCGCTGGTAGTCGACGAGTACGGACATTTCGAGGGGATCGTTACCTCGGGCGATATCCTCGAAGTCATCACCGGAGTCTTCCAGGAAGAAACCGGCGATGACCCTGCCGTGGTCAAGCGCGAGGACGGCTCCTACCTTGTCGCGGGCTGGATGCCGGTCGACGAATTCGGCGAACGGCTCAAGCTCAGTATCCCGCGCGACGCCAAGTACGAGACCGTTGCCGGCTACGTGCTCTCCATCATCAACCACCTGCCAAAGGTGGGCGAAACCTTCGAGCATACGGGCTGGAAGTTCGAAGTCGTGGACCTCGACGGACGCCGCATCGACAAGATCCTGATGACGAGGATCGAGGCGGAGACCTGAGCTAGAGCCGCATCCCGAACCAGACCGTGCGGTCCACGGTCCGGAGCGGCGTGAAGCCGCTCTTGGTCCAGAAGGCCACCCCGCCGGTATTGCCGCTGCTGGCGCCCAGGTGAATACCGGCAACGCCCGCGGCCTTCGCATCGGCGATCCAGTGCTCGAGGAGCCTGCTGCCCACCCGCTGTCCGCGGATACGGGGCAGCAGGTTCATGTGGATATGGGCCGGATATTCGGCCACCAGGTCGCCGGGATTGTGCTCTGGCTGACGGATTGCCTTGAGCCGCATCAGGTCGGCCGCGGTAAGGTCTTGCTCGGGAACTTCGTCGTATTGCGTCCGCAGGGTAGGCCACCAACTGCGCTCCTGCCGCGCCGCGAAGGCATCGGTGTCGTGGGTACCCACCAGGTACCCCGCCACGCCCTCATCGTCCTCGGCCACCCACACATGTTCCGGTTCGAGCACGCCATAGGGTGCCGAATAGATATGCCCGACCAGCTTGGGATCGGCATGCTGGGGTGAAGCGTCCTTGCCGGCGTCACCAGTGGCGAGGCAGATATGGTAGAGCGCCTCCAGATCGCTCTCGCGATAGCGGCGCAGGTTCACCATCAGAGGTCCCCGAACGTGCCGGTGGACATGTCGAAGAGCTTGCCGCTCTCGGTCACTGATGGGCTCAGCAGATCGATCAGCTTGGGCGCGATGTCGCTCGGCTTGGGCAGCGTCTCGGGGTTCTCGCCTGGCATGGCCTTTGCCCGCATGGCGGTGCGCACCGCACCGGGATAGAACACGTTCACCTTGATCTTGGTCTGCGCGACTTCCCCGGCATAAGACTTGGCCATCGCGTCCACCGCAGCCTTGCTGGCGGCATAAAGGCCCCAGAAGGGCCGGGCAGAACGTGCCGAGGACGACGAAACGAAAACGGCCCGTCCTGCCGCCGACTGACGCAGCAGCAGGTCCGTCGCGCGTAGCAGGCGATAATTGGCCGTGACGTTGACCGTCATGACCTTCTCGAAATCTTCCGGCTTCACATGGGGCAGGGGGCTCAACACGCCCAGCTGGCCGGCATTGGCAACCAGCCCGTCCAGCGCACCCCAGCGCTCGAAGATCGCCGCCCCGAGCCGGTCTATGGCATCGCCATCGCGCAGGTCGAGCGGCACCAGCGTAGCCGATGAGCCCAGGTCCTGGATCTCGTCGTCCAGCTCCTCGAGGCCGCCAACGGTGCGTGCCACGGCCACCACATGGGCGCCCCGTCGCGCTGCTTCCACGGCCGCCGCATAACCGATGCCGCGCGATGCGCCGGTCACCAGAACAACCTTGCCGGCAAGCACTTGCGCGCTCTGCACCTCGTTGGCACCCATTAACCGGCCTCTTTCAGCAGCGACATCTTCTTCGGCTCGTTCTTGGAGCGGCCATCAAGGTCGGTCAACTGCGTCGGATAGTCGCCGGTGAAATAGTGGTCGGTAAACTGCGGCGCCTGCGGATTGCGCTTCTCTCCGCCCACGGCTTCATAGAGCCCATCGATGGAGAGGAACTCCAACGAGTCCGCCCCGATATACTCGCACATGGACTTGAGGTCCCGGTGCTGGTTGGCCAGCAGCTTGTCCGGGTCGGGCGTGTCGATGCCATAATAGTCCGAGTAATAGATCATCGGGCTGGCGACGCGGATATGCACCTCGGTGGCGCCCGCCTCGCGTATCATCTGCACGATCTTGAGCGAGGTGGTGCCACGCACGATGGAATCGTCGATCAGCACCACGCGCTTGCCTTCGATCTCCGCGCGATTGGCCGAGTGCTTGAGCTTGACGCCAAAGGCACGGATCGACTGCGTCGGCTCGATGAAGGTGCGGCCAACATAGTGGTTGCGGATGATGCCGAGCTCGAACGGGATGCCGCTCGCTTGCGCAAAGCCGATTGCTGCCGGCGTGCCGCCATCGGGCACCGGCACGACCACATCCGCCTCGACAGGGGCTTCCTTGGCCAGGTTGATGCCCATGCGCTTGCGTGCGGCATAGACGCTGCGGCCGGCCACTACCGAGTCGGGGCGGGCGAAATATACATATTCGAAGAGGCACGGGCGCTCGGGGGCCGGGCGCGCTGGCTTGCGTTCCTCGATGGTGATCGAGCCATCGGGCTGCACTTCGCAGATAATGATCTCCCCGTTCTCCACGTCGCGGATATACTTGGCGCCGATGATGTCGAGCGCACAGGTTTCCGAACAGAAGATAGGTTTGCCATCCAACTCGCCCATCACCAATGGGCGGATACCGATAGGGTCGCGCGCGGCAATCAGCTTGGTGCGCGTCATCGCCAGCATGGCGTAGCCACCTTCCATCTGCCTTATGGCGTCGATGAACCGGTCAGTGGTCGAGCTGTGACGGGAACGGGCCACCAGGTGCAGCACGACCTCGGTGTCCGACGTCGACTGGCAGATGGCGCCGGTAGCAATGATCTGCCGGCGCAGCGTCAGGCCATTGGTAAAGTTGCCGTTATGGGCAATGGCGATGCCGCCGACCTCGAGCTCGGCAAACAGCGGCTGCACATTGCGCAGTGCCACTTCGCCGGTGGTCGAATAGCGGGTGTGTCCAATGGCAATGGTGCCGGGCAGCTTCGCCAGCACGGCCGGGTCCGTATAGTGGTCGCCCACCAGACCCATGCGCTTTTCAGTATAGAACTGCTTGCCATCGAAGCTGACGATGCCGGCAGCTTCCTGCCCGCGGTGCTGCAGGGAATGCAGGCCCAGGGCAGTCAGAGTGGAGGCGTCGCTATGTCCTAAAATGCCGAACACGCCGCACTCTTCGTGCAGCGTGTCCCCATCGAGGCTGAATTGATCATCGCTGGGATGGTTCACAAGGCTCTCCATGCCAAAAACTGCCCTCAACTGCAGTATCGCGTTGCCGCTGCCGCCAATGGCGGGCCATGAGAAGGGATGCCGGTCCCATAGCCTATTTCGGCTCGGCGGACCACTGCCTCACAAGCCGGTCAGGTTTGTGGCGAGCGCGGCGCGCTCACCCGGAAATGATCAGGCCTGCGGAGCGGTCGCAGCCGGCGGCGTCACGCCGGTGCCCGGCGTAGCAGGCGCGGCCGGCGCAGGCGTGCCGTCCTCGGTGGCGTCGGTGCCCTCTTCATTGGGCGCCGTGGGAGCGTCGGCGTCCTCGGTCAGGCCCGTGCCGCCCTTGAGCATGTCGGTCACCTGCTGTTCGAGGCCTTCCGGCAGCATGGAAATCAGCGTCTGGCCCATGTTGCGCAGATGCGGCAGCGTCTGCGATTCCGCAGCCCAGCTCGGCAAGTTGTTCGGCAGCAGCCAGGTCCCGAAGATCGTGATGACAATGGCGATCAGAATGCCGCGCAGCACGCCGAAGGCAAATCCCAAGGTGCGGTCGATCGGCCCGATCCGGCTGTCCACCACGAAGTCGGCAATGCGCATGGTGAGCAGGTGCAGCACGATCAACGCCACGATGAAGCTGACCACAACCGTGGCGATGTCGGCAACGATGGCCTCGGCAATATACTGCCGCGCGATTTCGGGATGGTACTGCCACATGTAGATGGCGATGGCGGCCGAGCCGGCCCAGGTGGCCAGCGAAAGCACTTCGCGGGTCAGGCCCCGCGCCGTGGCGAGGATCGCTGAAATCAGCACCAGCACACCCACACCAACGTCGAACGCTGTCAGCATATGTCTTCGCCTAGCTCCAGTTGCCGCCCCGGCAGTCTCGGGCCTCGTTTAGCCGCTTTGCCGTCCGATGCCAAGGGCGCGGCGCGCCCGAGAAGACGATCTCCAAAGAAACTGTTAACCCCTATGCCCGCCCCTGCTATTCTCTGCCCGAGGAGAAGCCATGGACAACAGCAGAAATCATCGCGTCTACGCCACCAGCGTGGCCAGCGTCTACAAGCACTACATCACCAAGGCCGAACGCAAGGGCCGCACCAAGGCGGAGGTGGACGAGGTCACCTGCTGGCTCACTGGCCATACCCAGGAAGGGCTGGAGCGCGAACTGGCCAACCAGACCACGTTCCAGGACTTCTTTGACAACGCGCCGCGCCTCAATCCCGCGCGATCCCTGATCAGGGGTGTCATCTGTGGCGTACGCATCGAGGAGATAGAGGAGCCGACCATGCGCGAGATCCGCTATCTCGACAAGCTGGTGGACGAACTCGCCAAGGGCCGCCCTATGGAAAAGATCCTCCGCCAGCCGCCCGCTTAACCTACCACTCGTCTCGATTTGCTTCGCGCGGCTTGCCGTTCGCAGCGATCCGCCCGACCAGATCGGCCAAGGCAGTGAACTCGGACACCGCCAGACCGGTCGCCCGGTCGGCATTGCCCAGCCGCCCTGTAGCAACCGATTTGAAGCCGAGTTTCTGCGCCTCACGCAAGCGTAGCGATCCATGCGCTACCGGCCTGATGCCCCCAGCCAGCGAGATTTCGCCGAAATAGACCGAGTCTTTGGGCAGGGGCGAACTGGTCAACGAGGAGATCAGCGCCGCCGCCACCGCGAGGTCAGCCGCCGGCTCATTGATCTTCAAGCCACCGGCCACATTGAGATAGATGTCATTGGCGCCGATCCGCACCCCGCAACGCGTCTCCAATACAGCCAGCACCATCGACAGCCGCGACGAATCCCAACCCACCACGGCCCGCCGCGGCGTGCCCAGTGGCGAAGGCGCCACCAGCGCCTGGATTTCGATAAGGATCGGCCGCGTGCCCTCCATCCCGGCAAAGACCGCCGAGCCGGTGGCGTCGTCGTCGCGCTGGTCCAGAAACAGCGCCGAAGGATTGGCCACCTGTTCGAGCCCCAACTCGGTCATGGCAAAGACGCCGATCTCGTCGGTGGCGCCATAGCGGTTCTTGACCCCGCGCAGGATGCGGAACGTATGGCTGGCGTCCCCCTCGAAATAGAGCACGGCGTCGACCATGTGCTCCACCACGCGTGGGCCGGCGATCTGCCCGTCCTTGGTCACGTGACCCACCAGCACGACGGCCGCACCGCTCTTTTTGGCAAAACGCGTCAGCGCCTGCGCCGAGGTGCGCACCTGCGTCACCGTCCCGGGCGCCGAATCCACCCGATCAGTCCACAGCGTCTGGATCGAGTCGATGATCACGAGATCGGGGGCAGGGCCGTTCTCCAGTGTCGCCAGGATGATCTCAACATTGGTCTCGGCCGCCAGCATCACATTGGCCTCGCCCAATCCCAGTCGCTGCGCCCGCAACCGCACCTGCGCCACGGCCTCTTCACCGGACACATAGATGACGCGCTTGCCGCGATTGGCCAGAGCCGCAGCCGACTGCAGGAGGAGCGTCGACTTGCCGATGCCGGGATCGCCACCCACCAGCAGCGCCGATCCCTTTACGAAGCCACCGCCGGTCACCCGGTCCAGCTCCGCCATGCCGGTCACCACCCGCGCCGCGCTCTCGGTCTCACCCGCCAGCGGCACCAGATTGGTCGGCCGGCCGCCGGACTTGGCCGACTTCGGCCCCGCGCCGACGCCGCTATCGGCGATCTCCTCGACAATGGTGTTCCATTCGCCGCAAGCGTCGCACCGCCCCTGCCAGCGCGAGGTCACCGCGCCACAAGCCTGGCAGACAAACGAAGATCGGGATTTGGCCAAGCTGCTACTCTACGAAGTGAAGTCTGGACATCTTTATGAAGGGGAGGCTGCTAGTGCAAGAACAAAATAGGAACTGCATCGATGCAGTTCTCTAAGCCCTGCCACGATGCGCAGCCTTCTCCGCCAAGCTCCGTAACGTGTTCCAGTTGCGAGCGGTCATGGTGCCCGACTTGCGCTCGATAAGGCTGGATAGGGACGAGCCGGTCACTTTATCATGGTAATCGACCACCAGATGGCCGCTGATCACGGCGATCCGCTCAGGCCCATCATAGTCTGCTACCCAGCTGAAGTCGGGGCGCGGATTTGCAGCGAAATAGGCCGCCAGTGCTGACGGACGCGCTGTGCTGGCATCCGGAAACGGATCGGCCTTGATCAGCCGCTGCAATTGGCCGGGCGTCCTCACGATCGCCTTGTTGCTGGGCGCCAGTCCCAAGCTCTGCACGATCTCATCCATGCGCCGCGCAACGGCAGCTGCGGTCCCGTCGCCTTCGACGATCATGTTGCCGGTCGCGACATAAGTCTCTGGATTGCTGAAACCGGCATCGGCAACGGCCGCACGCCAGTCGGCCATGGACATAACCCTGTGCGTCACTGGGCCAATGGCACGAAGCATGACTACGAAAACGCCCATCGCCTCCCCGTGAACGGCGCACTAACCAGCCGGCAAGTTCCCGTCGCCGACATAGTTCCGGTTGTACCGCCCCTTCAGCGAGGTCAGGATTTCGTAGCCGATCGTGCCGCCTGCATCGCCCTGGTCGTCGACATCAAGGATGTTCCCCAGCACCTCGGCGCCTTCGCCGGGGCTGGGAATGTCGGGGCCCAGTTCGGTGATGTCCACCGTAATCTGGTCCATCGACACCTTGCCGACCACCGGGCAGACCTTGCCGCGGATGACGACCTTGCCGCCGGGACGCGTATTGCTGGCGGACAGAGAACGGAGGAAGCCGTCGGCATAGCCGTGGCTCAGCACGGCAAGGCGGCTGTCGCGCGACAGCGAATGGCTGGCGCCATAGCCGACGGTCTCGCCGGTCCGCGCTTCCTTGATCTGGAGGATGGGCACATGCAGCGTCACTACGGGCGCCATCGGGTTCTTGCGGCCGTTGACGGCCCGCCCGCCGTAAAGCGCAATGCCTGGCCGCACCATCTGGAAATGGTAGTCACGGCCTGTCATCAGCCCTGCCGAATTGGCCAGCGACGCCGGCACGCCCGGGAACTGCGACATGACGGAGCCGAACAGCGCCAGCTGCGTGCGGTTCTTCTCGTGGTTGGGCTGGTCGGCGCAGGCGAGGTGGCTCATCACCATCTGCGGCGCATAACCCAGCGACTGGATGCGTTCGCGCACCATGCCCGCCTCGTTGAGGCGGAAGCCCAGGCGGTTCATGCCTGTGTCGAAGTGGAAGGCCGACGGATAGGCCTCGTTACGCTCCAGGCACTTGGCCAGCCATTCCTCCAGCATCGCCATCGAGGAGATAACCGGCATCAGGTTCTGCCGCACATAAAGGTTGGCCGCACCCGGATACAGGCCGTTGAGCACGAAGATATGCGCGTCCGGCACGGCAGCGCGCACGGCGAGCCCTTCATCCGGGGTTGCCGTGAAGAAGAAGCGGGCGCCGGCGGCATGCAGAGCCTTTGAAGCCATCGTGATACCGGTGCCATAGGCGTCGGCCTTGACCACGGCGCCCGTCAAGGCGCCGGCGCTCACCTTGTCCAGCGCACGCCAGTTGCGGGCCAGGGCCCCGAGATCGATGCTGAGTTGCCCGCCGAGGCCAGACGTCAGGGCCATAAACTATTCCATGCGTTCGGGCAGGTAGTCGGCGCGCGCCAGGTTGCCGAAGCGCGTATACTGCGCCTCAAAGCTCAGCTGCACCGTCCCGGTAGGACCGTGGCGCTGCTTGGCAATGATCACTTCGGCCTTGCCGTGCACCTTTTCCATTTCCCCTTGCCAGGACATATGCTCTGGCGTGCCCTCTTTGGGCTCCTTGTTCTTGAGGTAGTACTCTTCGCGGTAAACGAAGAGCACCACGTCAGCGTCCTGCTCGATAGAACCCGATTCGCGCAAGTCCGCCAGTTGCGGATGCTTGTCGTCACGCGCTTCCACCTGACGCGACAGCTGGCTGAGAGCGATCACCGGCACCTCAAGTTCCTTGGCCAGCGCCTTGAGGGTCGTGGTGATTTCGGTCAGTTCCTGCACGCGGTTCTGCGAGGCTGACTTGGTCGAGCCGCTGAGCAGTTGCAGGTAGTCGACGATGAGGCAATCGAGCCCCTTCTGCCGCTTGAGGCGCCGCGCACGCGCCGCCAGCTGCGCCACGCTGATACCGCCGGTGTCGTCGATATAGAGCGGCAGCTTGCTCATCATGTTGGAGACGTCGACGAGCTTGGAGAATTGCGAATCGTGGATGCGGCCGCGCCGTATGTCGGAGGAGGAAATCTCCGCCTGTTCCGCAAGGATACGGGTAGCCAGCTGTTCGGAACTCATTTCGAGGCTAAAGAAGCCCACGATGCCGCCATTGGTTGTCTTGTTGTGCCCGTCGGCCTGCACTTCGTTGCGATAGGCCTTGGCGATGTTGAAGGCGATATTGGTGACGAGCGAGGTCTTGCCCATGGCTGGACGTCCCGCGAGGATGATCAAGTCCGACCGCTGCAAGCCGCCCATCTGGCGGTCCATGTCGTCAAGGCCGGTCGAGATGCCGGACAGTCCGCCATCGCGCTGGTAGGCTTCGCCCGCCATCTGGATCGAGGCGCTGAGCGCGCTGGAGAAGGCCTGGAAGCCGCCATCGTAGCGGCCTTTTTCCGCCAGCTGGAACAGTTCGCCCTCGACCTTCTCGATCTGCTTGGTCGGCGTCATCTCGACATCCGACTCATAGGCGACCTGCACCATTTCCTCGCCCACAAGGATCAGGTTTCGGCGGATGGCCAGGTCATAGATGGCCTGGCCATAATCGGCCGCATTGAGCACGGTGGTCGCTTCCGCGGCCAGGCGCGCAAGGTACTGCGCCATGGTAACGTCGGGCAGCAGCTGGTCGGGCAGGTGGGTCTTGATCGTGGTCGGATCGGCCGACTTGCCGGCGCGGATAATCTTGCCAGCGAGCTCATAGATGTCCCGGTGCACCGGCTCGTAGAAATGGACCGGCTCAAGGAAGTCCGACACGCGGTAGAAGGCGTCGTTGTTGATCAGGATCGCGCCCAGCAGCGCTTGCTCCGCCTCCACGTTGTGGGGCGCCAGACGGAACGACTTTTCTTCAGCCGGATGGAGCCGCGCGATCTCTGCCATGGTGCCTCGGGAGGTTGTTAACCTTTCTTAACCACGCAGTGTGGGCAAGAGTCTTGGCCTATCGGCACCCTGGTTAATGCACCGTAAGGAGACCCTGTGAACACTGTGGACAACGGGGAATGTGACCAGCGTGTGTTGCACGGGAACAGGGCATGAACATGGCGAGTCGTGCGGCTAATTCCGGAACGAGTCCGCGACGCTGCCGGCACCCCATGGTCTGGCAGATGGGTTCGAACCCTCCCAGCTCACCTGGTCGACGCGCCATTGGCCGTTGCTCATCTGGAGCATGTGAAGGGATAGAAGCGCTGGCGCCTGTGGTGTCTTCACCGTGGCGACATTGTCGACAATACCTTTCAGCTCTGCTCCGTTGAATTCAAAAGGCAGCGCGCCCTGCCTTTCACCGGCAAGCATGATCCGGTCGAAGACAACACCGGTGTCTCGCATGGTATCGAGAGCTAGGGAGTCAGCCCGCGCGACGTTCGGCCGGAACAAACCCGTTCCCGGCAGGTCCGCCGTATCGATCCCGGGCAGCAGCATCTGCAAGGGTTGAGTCGGAGCAAGGATGCCCTGCTTGGCTGCTGGCGATAGCAGCAAATAGGCGCGATACCAGTCCCCTTCCGCCATGGCCGCGATGAATTCGTCGGCAACCGCTTCTGCCGTCGAATAGTCGATCTCGTCGATAAAGGTCCGTGGGAATGGCAGTTCTGCCGCCGGGATCGCGCCTGCTTCCGGACTGATCGACCAGCCTGGGCTGAACGTCCCATCGTTCCAGGCAATGCTGTCGACGCGCCATTCTCCCCATTCCGTTTCCTTGAGGCTCAGGCGCAGCCCGTCTGTCGCCCCGTCTATTGCCGCCTCTGCCCCGTCCTCTGTTTCGGCAACGACCTCCACGGCGCCTCCGGCGAAGCTGAAAGGCATCTGTTCGTTCTCGGTAGCGCCGGCCAACATGTCGTCGAAGAGGCGCGCCCAATCCAAAGAGAGGTCATCGAGCACGTCTGGCTCCGCATCGCGGGTGCCGATCAGCGCCGGCACTTCGAACTTCTCCACGCCAGCAAACAGGGAGGCCGAGTTTCCTGAGGCGATTGCCTGGTAAAAGGCATCTTTGGCTTCCGGCGACAGAAGATAGTAGGCGCTGACGAAATCCGCGGATGCCATGGCATCCGTAAACTGCTCGGCCACGGCAGTTGGCGACCCGTAATCGAAATCATCTATGTAGCGATAGCCCTGCGCGACCGCAGGCGCGGCGCCTGCCAAAGCAAATAGTCCTGCAGCTAAAAAGCGTTGCACGTCGATGTCCTCCGTTCGTCTGCCAATGGCAAACTACAGGAAACTGCTGTGACAGAAGCGTGACGGCAAACAAGAAGGCCGGGCACATGGCCCGGCCTTAGGAGATCTTGGCGCTAGCCTTAGATTTCGTCGTCGAAGCGGTCGTCCTGCTGCGCGTCCTTCTGGCCGGCAGCGAAGTCGCCTTCTTCGTCTTCGTCGTACTGGGTCACGGTGACGTCTTCACCGGCCGACTGGCGGGCGGCTTCGTCCGTCGAACGGGCGACGTTGACGGTGATCGACACGGCCACTTCGGCGTGCAGATTCAGCGACACGGTGTGGATGCCGACCGACTTGATCGGGTCGGCTAGGTCCACCTGCGAACGCTGGACGGTGAAGCCGTCGGCAGCCAGTGCTTCCACGACGTCGCGCGAAGCGACCGAGCCATAGAGTTGGCCGGTTTCGCCGGCCTGGCGGATGATGATGACTTCGCGGCCGTTGAGACCTTCGGCAATGCCGGCGGCGGCATTCTTGCGGTCTTCGTTGCGCTTTTCGATGTGAGCGCGTTCGGCTTCGAACTTCTTGCGGTTGGCTTCCGTGGCGCGGAGCGCCTTGCCCTGGGGCAGGAGGAAGTTACGGGCGAACCCGTCCTTGACCGAAACTTCGTCGCCGATGGAGCCGGTGCGGCCCACGCGCTCGAGCAGGATAACTTTCATTTGGGTATTCCTTGTGGCTGTCCCGTCTCTTAAACGGTTAGGAGCCCCGGACCATCCGGAACCCCAGCGATAGCCCTCTCCGTGGAGGGCACTTAGCCTACTGCACCTTGTAAGGCAGTAGGCCAAACAGGAAGTCGTTGGGCTGGATGAGATAGTGGTGGTTTGCGAGAACCGGAGCGGAGCGTACCTCAGTACGTGAGCACCGGAAGCGCAGCGAACCGCCGCTAGATCGCCAGCCCAGCGAACTTACTGGACGGCATACGGCATGATGCCGATGAAGCGGGCGCGCTTGATCGCCTGGGCGAGTTCGCGCTGCTTCTTGGCCGAAACGGCCGTGATGCGGCTCGGCACGATCTTGCCGCGCTCGGAAACATAGCGCGACAGCAGACGCACGTCCTTGTAGTCGATCTTGGGCGCGCCTTCGCCCGAGAACGGGCAGGTCTTGCGGCGGCGCTGGAACGGACGGCGGGCCTGGGCGGTGGTAAGGTCTTTGATTGCCATAGCTGTTCAGTCCTTCAAATTAGAAACGGCGCGGACGGCGTTCGCCGCCGAAGCCACCACGGTCACGGTCGCCGCCGGGACGGCCGCCGCGTTCGCCATCACGATCGTCGCGGTCGCGCTTCTGCATCATCGCCGACGGGCCTTCTTCCAGCTCGTCCACGCGGACGGTCATGAAGCGGAGGATGTCTTCGTTGATACGCATCTGGCGTTCCATTTCGGCAACGGCCTGCGGCGCTGCGTCGATGTTGAGCAGCGTGTAGTGCGCCTTGCGGTTCTTGCGGATGCGGTAGGAGAGACCCTTGAGGCCCCAATATTCGTTCTTGGTGACCTTGCCGCCGCCATTGGCGAGGACTTCGGTCAGCGCAGCGGTCAGTTCTTCGACCTGCTGCTGGGAAACGTCCTGGCGGGCCAGGAAGATATGCTCGTAAAGGGCCATTGATGCGCCTTCCTTCGTGGTTTCAACACAGCAACGTCTGGCGCGGAGCCTCCTTGAAGCCGGAAAGGCGTCAAAGCAGTCTTGCAAAGAGCGGGAACACGGGAGGCCGGGCCTTGGCCCTATCCGCCGTTTTCAACGGCAAACCCTCCGTTCAGCCCCCGGCCAAACGAATTGCTGGCGCCGCTATAGGGCAAAGGGGTGGGGAAGGCAAGGACCATGGCACGTTGGACCGAGTGTTGCTCTCGCCGATGCCTTGACTCCGCCACACCCTTTCGGCACACGCCCCGCGACTGGACAGCCGCCCCGGCGGTTGCCACACTGTGCAAAAGAGGACGACGATGACCAAGCGCGCATTCACCTTTCCGGGGCAGGGCAGCCAGGCCGTCGGCATGGGCAAGGATCTGGCCGCGAGCTATCCCGAAGCCCGTGCGGTTTTCCAGGAAGTGGATGAAGCCCTTGGGCAGCGCCTCTCGGCCATCATGTTCGAGGGCCCCGAAGACATCCTGCGGCTGACCGAGAATGCCCAGCCCGCATTGATGGCGGTCAGCATGGCGGTGATGCGCGTGCTGGAAGCGCGCGGCGTCCGCCTTGCCGATCATGCAGCTTTTGTGGCGGGCCATTCGCTGGGCGAATACTCCGCCCTTGCCGCTGCCGGGACCTTCTCGATCGCCGACGCGGCCCGTCTGCTCAAGACCCGCGGCCAGGCCATGCAGAAGGCCGTGCCCGTCGGCCATGGCGCCATGGCGGCCCTCCTGGGCCTCGACCTCGAGACCGCCCGCGAGGTGGCCGCCGAGGCTGCCCAGGGTGAAGTCTGCGACGTGGCCAATGACAACGCGCCGGGCCAGGTCGTGGTCTCGGGAGCCACGGCCGCGGTCGAACGGGCCGTCGAGATCGCCAAGGGCAAGGGCGCCAAGCGCGCGCTGCTGCTCCCGGTGAGCGCACCGTTCCACTGCTCGCTGATGCAGCCCGCCGCCGATGCGATGGCCGCCGCTCTCGACGAGGTCGAGATGCAGGCCCCAGTTGTGCCGCTGGTCGCCAATGTCCTCGCCGCCCCCGTCTCCGATCCCGCCGAAATCCGCCGGCGCCTCGTGGAACAGGTGACCGGCGTCGTGCGCTGGACCGAAAGCGTCACCTGGCTGACCGGCGCCGGCGGCGTCACGCACTTGACCGAACTGGGCACCGGTAAGGTGCTGACGGGTCTCGCCAAGCGCATCAACGCCGAAGCCGCTGCCAACAGCGTCGGCACGCCGGCCGATATCGACGCCTTTGTGGCCGAACTGACCGCCTGATTTCTTGAATCAAGCCTTCAAGTGCTTGAATCCTTATCTCCGCAAGGGAGGACTAAATGTTTGATCTGACTGGCAAGCGTGCTCTGGTAACCGGCGCCAGCGGCGGCATCGGGCGCGAGATCGCCAAGGCGCTGGCCGCCGCCGGCGCCACCGTCGCCCTGAGCGGCACCCGCGTCAGCGCGCTTGAAGATACGGCAAAGGAGATCGGCGCCGAATGCCCGATCCTGCCGGCCAATCTCAGCAAGCTCGAAGAGGTCGACAAACTCGTTCCCGCCGCCGAAGCAGCCATGGGCGGGCTGGACATTTTAGTCAACAATGCCGGCCTCACGCGCGATAATCTCTTCATGCGCATGAAGGACGAGGAGTGGGACGAGGTCCTCGCCGTCAATCTCACCGCCGCCTTTCACCTCAATCGCGCCGTCCTGCGCGGCATGATGAAACAGCGTTGGGGCCGCATCATCGGCATCTCGTCGGTCGTTGGCGTCATGGGCAATCCGGGGCAGGGCAACTACGCTGCCTCCAAGGCCGGTCTCATCGGCATGAACAAGGCCTTGGCCCACGAGGTCGCTTCCCGCAACATCACCGTCAATTCCATTGCGCCGGGCTTCATCGCCTCGGCCATGACCGACGAGCTCAACGACAAGCAGCGCGAGGCGATTCTCGCCACCGTGCCGGCGAACCGCCTGGGCACCGCGCAGGAAGTCGCCGCCTGCACCGTGTTCCTCGCCAGCGACGCGGCGGCCTACATCACCGGCCATACGCTGAACGTAAACGGCGGCATGGCGATGATCTGACGGCTGCTTCCTTTGGTAAGGACGGCTTGAAAGCCGTTGATAACCGGGGAACTGCCTTATAACGCCGGCGTTACCTGTGCTACTCGCCGCCTTCAATACCCGTGGTGGCCAGCCTTGCAGGTGCCCTAATGCCCGCATACATTGGCGCGTCGGCTAACACGGTGCTTGAAGATTTGGCACTCCGCCAATAAGAAGCGAAACGAAACCTCGATTTCGAAAAAGGAAGTCTAATATGAGCGATGTCGCTGATCGGGTCCGCAAGATCGTTGTGGAACACCTCAATGTGGATGCCGAGAAGGTCACCGAAAAGGCGAGCTTCATCGACGACCTGGGTGCAGACTCCCTTGATCAGGTCGAACTGGTGATGGCCTTCGAAGAAGAATTCTCGGTCGAGATCCCCGACGACGCTGCCGAGTCGATCCAGACCTTCGGCGATGCTGTCTCCTTCCTCACCAAGGCTGTCGGCTAAACCGCCGGCGGAGAAACATTGACCATGGAACTACGCCGCGTTGTCGTCACCGGCCTCGGCCTTGTCACCCCCCTTGGGTGCGGAGTCGAAGCCACTTGGGCCAATATCCTGGCCGGCAAGAGTGGCGCCAAGCGCATCGATGATTTCCAGGTCGATGACATTGCCTGCCAGATCGCTCATCGCTTGCCGCTCGGCGACTATGCCGACGGCAAGTACAATCCTGATGAGTGGATGGAGGTGAAGGAACAGCGCAAGGTTGATCCTTTCATCGTCTATGCAATGGCCGCGGCGACGCAGGCCATTCAGGATGCGGGCGTCGAGCCCAGGACCCAGGAAGAGCAGGAACGCACCGGCGTCCTGATCGGCTCGGGCATTGGTGGCGTCGGCGGCATTTATGATGCCTCCGTCACGCTGCACGAAAAAGGCCCCCGCCGCATCAGCCCCTTCTTCATTCCGGGCCGCTTGATCAACCTGGCGTCCGGCCAAGTCTCGATCCGCTTTGGCCTCAAGGGTCCCAACCATTCCGTCGTTACCGCCTGCTCGACCGGCGCACACGCCATCGGCGATGCGGCGCGTCTGATCGCGCTGGGCGATGCCGACGTCATGGTAGCCGGTGGCGCCGAAAGCTGCGTCAACCGCCTGTCGCTGGCCGGCTTCTCGGCCGCCCGCGCGCTGTCCACCGGCTTCAACGACAATCCCACTGCCGCCTCGCGTCCCTATGACAAGGACCGTGACGGTTTCGTCATGGGTGAAGGCGCCGGCATTGTCGTGCTTGAAGACTTCGAGCGCGCCAAGGCCCGTGGCGCCAAGATCTATGGCGAAGTTATCGGCTATGGCCTCTCGGGCGATGCCTACCACATCACCGCACCAGCGCCGGAAGGCGAGGGCGGCTACCGCGCCATGAGCGCCGCCATCAAGCGCGCCGGCATCTCGGCCGCCGACATCGACTATATCAACGCCCATGGCACCTCGACGCCGCTGGGCGACGAGCTTGAACTGGGCGCCGTCACCCGCGTCCTCGGCGATGCCGCTCCCAAGGCGGTGATGAGCTCCACCAAGTCGGCCATCGGTCACCTCCTGGGTGCAGCCGGTTCCGTGGAAGCCATCTTCTGCCTCCTCGCCATGCGTGACGGCATTGCCCCGCCGACCCTCAATCTCGACAATCCTTCCGTGGAAACCGAGATCAATCTCGTGCCGCACAAGCCCTTCGAAAAAGAGATCAACGTGGCCCTCTCCAACAGCTTCGGCTTTGGCGGCACCAATGCCACGCTGGTGATGCGCAAGGTCGCCTGACTTTTCCACGAACGAATAGGGAGGCACATCGCTTGGCGGCGGTGTGCCTCTTGTTTTTGTGCGGCCGCGACGCCAAAAATGCGCCCGGCCATGAGGCTGACTCAAACCCGTGACAAGTCCCGCCGCGCCAAGCAACGGGCCCAAAGGTGATCCAGCACGATGAATGACCGCAAGCCAAGGCGCCGCCGCCGCTCCCGCAATGGTTTCCTGGACATCCTGAACGGCCTTCTGTCGCTGCTTGTGCTGGGCCTGCTGGTCGCAGGCGGCGTCGTGCTCTATGGCGCGTCGCAATTCTATGGCGATGGCCCGCTCCAGGAAGAAACCACCTTCCGTGTCGAGGCTGGTTCCGGCCTGTCATCGCTGGCGCCCCGGCTCGAAGAGCAGGGTCTGATCTCCAATCAGTACATCTTCCAGGTCGGCAGCCGCCTGGCCGAACTGCCGGGCACCATCAAGCAGGGCGACTTCCGCATTCCGGCGGGCGCCTCCATGGCCGATATTCTCAACGAACTCACCACCGGCAATCCTATCCGCTACGCTGTCGTCATTCCGGAGGGCTGGACCTCGTGGGAGGTCATCCAGCGCCTCAACGACGACACCAACATCGTGGGCGAGATCTCCACGCTTCCGCCCGAAGGCTCCATTCTTCCTGGCAGCTACGACTATGTTCCCGGCGAAACGCGCCAGGCCGTGCTGGACCGCATGCAGGAGGCGATGAAGACCGAGCTTGCCGCCACGTGGGAAGCCCGCGATCCCGACCTGCCGCTCGAAACGCCTGAAGAGCTCCTGGTTCTTGCATCCATCGTGGAAAAGGAAACGGGTGTCGCCAGCGAGCGTCCGCAGGTCGCCGCCGTCTTCGTGAACCGTCTTCGCGAAGGCATGCGGCTCCAGTCCGACCCGACCATCATCTATGGCATCACCAAGGGCCAGTCGCGGCTGGACCGAGGCATCAGGCGCTCCGAAATCGAAGCAGAGACGCCCTACAATACCTACCAGATCGACGGCCTGCCGCCGACGCCGATCGCCAATCCGGGTGTCGAGGCTCTGAAGGCTGTCGCCAATCCCGATGCCCACGACTACCTCTACTTCGTGGCCAAGGGCGCGACCCCGAGCGAAGGCCATGTCTTCGCCGAAACCTATGCCGAGCATCAGGACAACGTTGCGCAGTATCGCCGCATCGCCGCCGAGGCCGCGGCACAGGCCGAAGCTGACGCCGAAGCGGCGCGTCAGGCCCTGGAGGCTGAGGAGGCGAGCGAGGCCACTCCGTGAGTCAGCCGCTCGCCAGCATGACCGGCTATGCCCGCGCCGTGGGGACCGCCGCGGGCGCGTCCTTTGCCTGCGAGGTCAAGTCGGTCAACGGACGCGGGCTCGATGTCAGGCTGCGCCTGGCCCCGGGTTTTGACAGTCTCGAAGGCGACATTCGGCAGTTGATCGGCAAGATCCTGACCCGCGGCTCGGTCACCCTCGGCCTGACTGTTGAACGCGACAGGGCAGGGGCGGAACTGGTAGTCAACCGGCGCGCCCTGGCAACAGTGCTGGAGACGATCAAGGAGCTGGGCAAGGAGCTCGATCTGCCAAGGCCCAGCCTTGATGGGATCCTTGCTCTGCCCGGGGTGCTCGAGCAGCGGGACACCGGCCGTGAGGGAGACGAAGCGCTCCACGCGGCCATTCTCGATGTCGTCTCACGCGCCTTGATCGACTTGACGGTGGCGCGTCGCCAGGAGGGCAGCGCCATGTCGACGGTCCTGCTGGGCATGCTGCTCGAGGTCGAGCGCCATGTCGAGCGGGCCGAGGCACACCCCGCGCGCGGCCGCGATGTCATTCTCGCGCGACTGCGCGAGCAGGTAGCGGCTCTGGCCGACGATATCGCCATTCCCGAGGATCGCCTAGCGCAGGAGGCGCTGCTGCTCGCCGCCAAGGCCGACATCCGTGAAGAACTCGATCGGTTGCGCGCCCATATCGCCAGCGCGCGCCAGCTGATTCAGGGCGGGGGCGCCGTCGGGCGCCGGCTCGATTTCCTCGCGCAGGAATTCAATCGCGAAGCCAATACCTTGTGCAGCAAATCCAATGCGGTGGAGCTTACTGCCATCGGCCTTGACCTCAAGGCGGTGATCGATCAATTACGCGAGCAAGTTCAGAACATCGAATAGGATCAAGGGCGATGGAATTTCAGCGCCGCGGCGTCATGCTGGTCATCGCTTCACCTTCGGGCGCCGGTAAATCCTCCATCTCCCGCTCACTGTTCCAGCAGGATCCCAACATTCGTCTCTCGGTCTCGGTCACCACCCGCGCCCGCCGCAGCGACGAGGTCGAGGGCACGCACTACTATTTCGTCGATGTGCCGACCTTCAACCGCATGCGCGCCGATGGCGAACTGCTCGAATGGGCGCAGGTGCATGACAATTTCTATGGCACGCCGCGCGCTCGGGTCGAGGAACAGCTCTCTGCCGGCAACGACATCCTGTTCGACGTCGATTACCAGGGCACGCTGCAGCTCTATGAGAAGAGCCGGCGCGACATGGTGACGGTGTTTATCCTGCCCCCCACCATCCGCGAACTGCGCGCCCGCCTGGAGCGGCGCGCCCAGGACAGCGCTGGCACCATCGAGAAGCGCCTGCGCAACGCCAAGATCGAGATGCAGCACTACGGCGAGTACGACTACATCATCATCAACGAAGACCTTGAAGCCTCGACGCAAAAGGTCCGCTCGATCCTCGCGGCGGCCCGCCTGGAGCGCGAGCGCCTGGTGCAGCTCGACAACTTCGTCAAAGACCTGCAGAACCAGATCGACTCGCTCTGAGAGCAATTTGCAGAGACCTCATGGTGAGCTTCCTGAGCTTGCCAAAGGACGAACCACGAGGTCGCTTGCACCATCATTGCCGCGACCTCGTCCTTCGACCAGCTCAGGATGAGGTCTGTTGTTGGCTCCGCAGCGCCGGCAGGGCCCGCGCCATGGCGAGGAATGCCTCGACCGGCAGTTCTTCCGCCCGCTCATCACCCTTGAGGCCAGCGACCGCCAGCAGACCGTCCACCGGCACGCCGGCCGCCTTGAGGCTCTGCCGCACCATCTTGCGGCGCTGCCCGAAGGCTGCACGAGTGATGTGTTCCAGATTTTTGACCGTAACGTCCTCGCCCACGGGCTTGGGCACCAAATGCACCACCGCTGAGGTAACATTGGGCGGGGGCACGAAGGCCTGCCGGCCGACGTTGAAGGCAATTCGCGCCTCCGTGCGCCAGCCCGCCAGCACGCCCAGCCTGCCATAGGCATCGTCGCCCGGCTTGGCGCAAATCCGCTCCGCCACTTCACGCTGGAACATCAGCGTCAGGCTTTCAAAGAAGCTCGGCCAGGGATCGAGCGTCAGCCACCCGGTCAGGAGCGGCGTCGCGATATTGTAGGGCAGGTTGGCAATGATGCGCGTCGGCCCATCGGCCAGCGTGCTGTAATCCATCTCCATCGCATCGCCGCTGATCACTGTCAGCCGCCCGGGATAGGCCTCGGCGATCTGCGCGAGGGCCGGGAGCGCGCGCGGGTCGCGCTCGATGGCGATCACTTCGCGTGCGCCCTCGGCCAGCAGAGCCCGCGTCAATCCGCCAGGCCCAGGACCCACCTCGATCACCCGCACGCCCTCCAGCGTGCCGGCAACGCGCGCAATGCGTGCCGTCAGGTTGAGGTCGAGGAGGAAGTTCTGCCCCAGCTCCTTCTTGGCGCGTAGACCGTGCTCCGCGATCACTTCGCGCAGGGGAGGGAGATTGTCGATCTGGCTCATTGGCTGGCAGTCATCTCATCGGCCATGCGGATCGCGGCCAGGAAGCTGGCAGGTGAAGCGCGGCCCGTCCCGGCAAGATCAAAGGCGGTTCCGTGGTCAGGTGAGGTCCGCACGATCGGCAGGCCCAGGGTGACGTTGACGGCATCCTCGAAGGCCACTGTCTTGATCGGGATCAGCGCCTGGTCATGATACATGGCGACCACGGCGTCGTAGCGGGACCAATGGAGGGGATAAAACAGCGTATCGGCGGGCAGGGGCCCTTCGGCGCCGATCTTTTCGAACTGCAACTGCGCTACCGCCGGACCCACGATCTCGAGATCCTCGCGACCGATCGCGCCGCCTTCGCCCGCATGGGGATTAAGCCCCGCAACACCGATCCGTGGGTGCTCGACACCGAAGCGGCGTTTGAGGTCCTGTGCCAGCACCCTCACGGTGTCCACGATCAGCTGCTTGGTCAAAAGCTCCGGCACGTCGCGGATCGGCACATGGATGGTGACGGGCACGGCCCGCAGCGCCCCATGCGCCAGCATCATCACCGGCAGGCGCGGCGTCCCGCCCGTGGCGCATAGTTCAGCCAGAAACTCGGTATGCCCCGGATGCTTGAACCCGGCATTGTAGAGCGCCGCCTTGTGAATGGGCGCCGTCACCAGCCCCCGGCATTCCCCGGTGAGCGTTGCGGCAACCGCATCCTCGATCGAGCGGATCACCGCACCTGCCGAAACCGGCGACACTTCGCCGGGCTTGTCCGGAACAAGCCCGTCCACATGCACCACCGGCAGCGCCCTGGGGAAACAGCCTTCGGCGTCAGCAGGCAAAACCGCTTCGATCGCAAGGTCGAGCCCGAGCCGCTCCGCGCGCTGCCGAAGAAAGTCCACCTGTCCGAACAGGCAAAAGCTGGGCAGTCCCAGCTCATCCCGGCGCGCATAAAGCGCGAGCGCCAGGTCGGGGCCGACCCCCGCCGGCTCACCCATGCTGATCGCCAGCGGTCTATCCATGCGGCCCCCATCAAGCAAAGGGCCCGCTCTGCGGGCCCTCGGTACTAGTTGTAGATGATCTTGGCGCGGCTGCGCAGTTCGGCCAGATAGTCCTTCACCTGCCCGCCCAGCGCGTCATTGCCCTGCTCGGCCCGAAGATCGCTCTTGATGAAGGTCAGGTCCTCTGCCTGCGTCTTTTCGCAGATCGCCAGCATCGAGACGCCGGTTTCCACCACGCGCGGCTTGG
This sequence comes from Devosia sp., assembly GCF_036563435.1. GTDB lineage: Bacteria > Pseudomonadota > Alphaproteobacteria > Rhizobiales > Devosiaceae > Devosia. Next base: position 348,345 of record NZ_DATCMJ010000018.1, on the reverse strand, counting down.
TGATGCCGCCGACATTGAGGCCGGCCAGTTCCTTGGCCACGGCCTCGGGCAGCTGGGTGGCATGGCGGCGGCCCACATCGATCACGGCCGCATCGGTGAAGCCGAGCGAGAGGTCCACCGCGGTGTCGCAGCCGGAGAACTTGGAACGATAGCTGTTGGCCTGGCCCGAGCGCCCGCTCGAACCGCTGCCGACAAAGATCACTTCCTTGAGGATGTAATCGAAGGTCTGGTATTCCTGGACCTTGTTGGCCGCTTCCTGGTCGAGCTGCAGCTCGGAAATCTGCACCTGCGGCATGATCACCTGCTCGGTGACGGCATTCCAGGCGATGGCGGCGCGCAGGCGGTCGCGCAGCGTTTCCATGCCGACGCCGCCCTGCTGCAGCGTGGCCACCAGGCGGTCCTGGCTGATCTTCATGTTGCGCGCGATCTGCAGCATGGCTTCGTCGATCTGCGCATTGGAGACGGTGACGCCGATCCGCTTGGCTTCGGCGATCTGTATGGCTTCGTCGATCAGCTGCTCCAGCGCACCCTTGGCGCCGCCGCTATTGCCCTCAAGGGCAAACAGCCGCTGCCGCTGCGCCACCTGGAAGTCGGTGATCGGCGTACCGTTCACCGTGACCTGTGTGGATTGCGCCATGGCCGGCATGGCAGGCGCCAGCAGCAGCATCGCGCCCATGAGCATGGCGCCCGCAGTGCGCCTCAAAATCGTCTTGGCCATCGTTACTTCGCCTCGCGTCAAACCACCCGCACTCAATGCTGCGGGAACAGCGCGCTGTCAATTGCCCCATGATTAAGGCCAAAATCTGCCAGCCTAGTTGCTGGGCAGGGGAACGGCGCCTGCATAACCCACATTGAGCCCGGCCGGTGCCTTGATGCGGAACGAGGCGGTCACGGTGGTCGCGTCGGGGGAAGTGTGCGTCGGACCGTTACGACTCGCATCGGCGCCGATCTGCAGGTAGCCATCGTCATAGGTCACGCCGCCGCCCACCTGCAGCCAGCTATTGCCGGCGAGGTCCCAGTAGGCGTGGCTGCGCAGCGACCAGTATTCCGCCACGGGGACCGTCAGGCTGCCGCCCACTTCGTGCAACGTCTTGAAGGCGCCGGCGGCCGGATTGGGCGCGATATAGTTGTAGCTGGCCGTCGCCCCATAGCCATCCTTGCCATAGCTGGCCGACAGGGAGGCGCGGGCGATGCGGAGATTGTCGTTGGGGTCGATCTGCAGCTTGCCGCCCGCCTTGACGCCCTGCGATAGCCCCGCATAGGCGCCCAGCACGGCATAGGACGCATTGCCGCTCAAGCCGCCCCCGACCGCCGTCTGCGCATGATCGGCCGTCGCGAAGGCATTGACCCCGCCCAGATGGAACGATTGCCCGGCGATGAACTCGACATAGCCGCCATCGATGAAGTTGGCCTGGTAGCGCCCGCCGACATTGAGCCGCGTACCGGTTTCCTGGCGGTCGTTGCCGCTGAAACGGTTGTAACTGAAGAGGTTGGTGTCATCGAAGACGAAGCTTTGCGCATCGTCATTGGTGATGCCGACAAGGCTCGTATTGGAGCCGCGATAGACCAACTGCCCGATCGGCTCGATCAGGTGCACGGTCGAACCGTCGCTCGCCGCCATGGGGTAGCGCACGTCCATCGCCGCAATCGGGGTCGCGCTCCACAGCGAGGTGGCGCCGGGCGGTGCCGGATATTGCGCTCCCGCCGTGAAGGCGCCCTGGCGCTCGTAATAAGCAAAATCCGCCCGCCCGCCGAGATAGGGCGTCGCTACGAAACCACCGGCGCCGATCCACTGCGTCTGCCAGCCGGCCTGCACGCTGGCATGCTGCTTGTTGCCAGCATAACCGAACACATAGGGCACGCCGTTATAAGTCGCGACCTGGTCTGCCTTGCGCTGCACGCCAAGGAGTCGCCCGCTGATGTCGATCTGCCCGAAGCCTTCGGCCAGCCGCTCGACATGGTCCAAGCGCACATTGGGGATGGCCGCGGCTTGGCCGTCCTGCGCCGACCACTGCACGTTCTCGCCGATCTGGTTGAACTGCTGCACCCGCATGTCGAGATAGGTGTCGTCGGTCAGATGCGTGGCATAAACCTGGTTGATGCTCGATTTGGCCAGGTCCAGGCGGTAGTCATAAAGGTAGGAGGGATCGGTGAAGGTCGAATAGCTCCAGCCCACCGTCCAGTCTTGGAACGGGCGGAACTCGCCTGCCGTCTGGATGGCGCCGCGCCAGTCCTGCCGGCCGTCCCCTACAAAGGCAGAGCTATCCATCTGGCGAATGCCCGAAACCTTGACCTGGATCGCCCCGGTCTCGAACCGCTGGTTCACTTCGGCTCCAAGCAGGAAGCCCTGGCGCGTCATGAAGGTCGGCGTCAGGATCACGTCGGTCCAGGGCGACCGATAGGCATGGTAGGGGATAACCAGGCTATGGCCGGTCTTTTCGCTATAGCCATAGGTCGGCATGCGCAGGTTCGCCAGTGCCGTTTCGCTCGTGTCCGGCAGCCACAGGAACGGTAGCCAGGCCACGGGTATGCCGAGCAGCGACAGCGTCGGCTGCTCCATATAGAGCGACCCATCCTCGGCATTGTAGGTGATGCGCGACGTGCTGACCGACCAGCCGATGCACCGGCCGTCCTCATCGATACATTCTCCGCAAGGCGCGTAATTGGCCTTCTCGAGAATCGTGCGCAGCGCTTCGTCGTAGTCGGCGCTGTCGGCGGTGACGCGGGCACCGTCATAGGAGGTGATGGTGAGCGCATTCATGAAGGCCTGCTTCATGCCGCCGGTGACATCGAGGTCCGCCATTTCGGCGAGGTTCCCCGAAGGGTCCCGCACCGTCACCGCACCGACGAACTTCAGGCGCTCGCTGGCGCGGTCATAGACCAGCTTCTGCCCTGTCAGCGTATAGCCGCCCTGGCGCAGCACCACGTCGCCATTGGCGGTAATCACGTTGGCGGCGCTGTCGAAGGTCAGCGTGCTCGCATCCACCTCCGTGGGGGCGGAGGGGTCAACCGGCGCATTGAAAAAGTCGAGCGGTAGGATGCCTTGCGCCTGCACGCCCGTCGCGAGGGCGAGTGCCAGCGCAGCACCGGCAAGCAGGCGGCGGGGCGAACCAGCTCTTTTCACAACACTCTTCACGCGCGCCCGTCTTCTCTGTGCAGCAACACCGTTACGCCAATAACGATGGCCACGAATGCCGGTCCGATCGCCGCGAACGTTGGGTTGAGAACGCCGGTCGACCCGGCACGGTCAGCCATCTCGGTAATCACGAACACGACAAATCCCAGCACGACCCCGTAAAGGACCGCTGGACCATAATTAGAGCTTCTTCGATAACCCGCAGTAAACGCAAAAGCAATGAACAGGGAACCCGTCAGCACCAGCGGCAATGCCAGGAGCTTAATCAAGCGCATGGTCCCGGCTGTGCGAATCGCAGGGTCGGCCACACCGGCACGAAGCAGTCCTACCAACTCGAAGAAAGTCATGTCTTCGGTCGATGCCAGCTTCAGCCGCAATTCGGCCGGCGTCGAACTCGTCGGCAGGAGGTAATCGTTGACGATCCGTGGCGGGCTTTCCGGATTGCGGATGGTCGCCACCGGCAGCCGCCAATGGCCCTTTTCGAGTATGGCTTCGGGCGCCTCGATGCGGGCATCGGTGGTGCTGTCCTGCCGGAAGATCGTCACCTGTCCCATGGACTCACCGCCCGACTGCATGCCGGTCGCCATCATTACATAGCGCGTATCTCCGCTTCCCTGCTGCAGCCAGATCTCGCCGGCCGGTGTCGCCATGGTCACCTGGCCGGGCGGGGTCGGATAGAGCTGCCGATTGACCTGCGTACTGACGGTTTCAAGGCCCAGCGATATGGCGAGGCTGACCAGGGCCAGCGCAATCACCGGCGCCCGCACCGTGCGCCAGATCGAAACGCCACTGGCATGGATGACGGTGAGCTCGTGACGCGCCTTGAGGTCGATGAAGCCCAGGATCGCCCCCATCAGCACCGTCACCGGCAGGGTCTTGATGGTCCATTTGACCGCGCTCATCCCCACCATCAGCATGGCACTCGGCAGCCCGTGCTGGTCCTTCACATAGTTGAAACGCCAGGTGTCGAGCGATTCCACCAGCGCGATGAGTCCATAGAACACCAGCACCGTTACGGCGATGCGGCTGCCCACGCGCCTTAGAACAACCCAGTCGATGCGGTTCATAGCGGCGCCGCCAAAGGAATGGGCCGCGGCCGGATGCGCAGCAGCAGGGCAATGCCCGCCACCACGATCAGCAGCAGCGCGCCGGTAGACGTGCCGATCGGGCTATAGGCGCTGATTCCCCGCTCACCAAAGGCGATCAGCATAACGACCGCCTCCATGGGCACGGCAAAGCGCGTGCGCTTGCCACTGGGAAAACCTAGCATGGCCAGAACCATGATGGCGATGCCGATCACCCGCAATCCCTCGGCCATGCGGTTTGCGACGAGAAGCAGCATCGGCTGGTTCCAGTCTCCCGTGGCCCAGGCCTGTGCCAAGAGGGTTACAGTATCCGTCTCATAGATCGGGTCGCTCCAGCCCGCCGCCTGCGACAGCCGGTCGACGCTGACGTCGTAACGGGCAAAGGCGATCTGCGAGAAGCGGCCATCCGCGGCGGCATATTGCAGCGTGCCATTGCGCAATTCGAGCACATAGTCTTCCCCATAGGCCGCCACGCGCGCCGTCTCGGCGATATAGGTCTGCCGCAGTTTCGGATCGCGGCGGTCATCGGCGAAGAACTCGCGGATTTCGCCATCGCCTTCGCGGCTGCCGATCAGCAGCACCACGCCCGGCGTGATCTGGGTAAAGCGCCCCGGCCGCAGCGAGGAACTCACCAGGTCGGCAGCCACGCTGGCATTGAGGAGGTTGAGGCGCCGGTTGGCGGCCGGTTCCACGAAGTTCGACAGCAGCAGCACGCCCACGACGCCCGCGCCGATCACGATCATCGTCGCGCCCCACAGAGACTTCAGCCCATGGCTGGTGTGGATAATGTGGAGCTCGCGATTGTTCTGCAGTGCCTGCAAGGCTCGCGTCAGGCCGATGCCGATGCAGATATAGAAAAACGAAATGGCCAGCGGCGGCATGGTCAGCAGGGCCTGCACTGCCAGTGTGAAGATGCTCTGCCCCTTGACCGAAATGACGTCGAACGAGCGGAGGCAATTGACCAGCCACAGCAGGAAGCAGACGACGCCGAACAGAATGATGGCATCGACCACGAACAGGCGCGCAAGATAGGCGGTCAGTTTCTTCATGCTGGACGTAGAGGTCTCCCCGGCGCGGCGGACCTTGGTGCAGTTTGTCCTGCGGTTCAAGCCGCCTGCTCGGGCCCGGTCGCTTTGCCCACGACCTGTTGCGGGATTGACGCGGCCGGTAAAGACCTCAATGTAAAGCATCTTATTCGCAGCGCCTTTCGCGCCTCTGCCACCAAGGCTTTTGATGTCCCAGACCATTTCCATCCGCACCGCGCCGCTGGGCGAGGTCCATGCCACGACCACCTTCATCTATGCCGCCGAAGACGCCGCCCCCGCTGGTGCCGGCGCATCGGTCTGGGCCGCCACTGGCCTCGCCTGGCAGGAGACGTCGGCCGCAGCGTCGTTCAAGGGCAAACAGGGACAGGCCCTGGAAATCCTCGGCGCCGGCGGTAAGCGCGTCGTGGTTCTGGGCACCGGCAAGCCGGCAGACACGCCGCTCAACGGCTGGACCGATCGCGGCGGCTCGCTCCTTGCCAAGGTCGCGGCAACGCGTGCCAACAAGGTGGCTGTAATCATTGACGAAGCCGGTGCCAGCCCCGCCGCTGTCGCCGAACTCGCGGCCGGCCTGCGCCTGCGCCACTACCGTTTCGACAAGTACAAGTCCGCCCGCAGCGACGATGCTCCCGGCGCGCTCGACGTAACGCTCCACGTCGCCGATCCGGCTGCTGTCGACCGCGCCATCGCCGACCGCGGCGCTACCGTCGACGGAACGCTGCTTGCCCGCGACCTCATTAACGAGCCCGCTAACGTCCTCGGCCCGGTGGAATTCGCCGCCCGCGCCGCCGAACTTGCCAAGCTTGGCGTCGAGGTCGAGATTCTCGAACCGGAAGCGCTGGAAAAGCTCGGCATGCGCTCGCTGCTCTGCGTGGCACAGGGCTCGGACCGCCCCGCGCGGGTCGTCGTCATGCAATGGAACGGCGGCCGGGCAGGGGAGGCGCCGCTTGCTTTTGTCGGCAAGGGCGTGGTCTTCGACACAGGCGGTATTTCCATCAAGCCCGCGGCGTCCATGGAAGACATGAAGGGCGACATGGGCGGTGCCGCCGCCGTCACCGGCCTCATGCTGGGTCTGGCCACCCGCAAGGCTGCGGTCAATGTCGTGGGCGTCATCGGCCTCGTCGAAAACATGCCTTCGGGCAAGTCCGTTCGCCCCGGCGACATTGTAAAGGCCATGAGCGGCACCACGATCGAAGTCATCAATACCGACGCCGAGGGCCGGCTCGTGCTGGCCGACGCGCTCTGGTACACCCAGGATCGCTTCAAGCCGCGCTTCATGATCAACCTGGCCACGCTGACCGGCGCCATTGTCGTTGCTCTTGGCCATGAGCATGCCGGCCTCTTTTCCAACAACGACGAATTGGCGACCCGCCTGCTGGGTGCGGGCCTCTCGGCCAACGAGAAGCTGTGGCGCATGCCGCTGGCTCCAGCCTATGACAAGCTGATCGAATCCAAGTTCGCCGACATCCGCAATTCCGTCGGCCGTCCTGCCGGGTCGATCACCGCAGCTCAGTTCCTGCAGCGCTTCGTCAACGACGTGCCCTGGGCCCACCTCGACATCGCCGGCACGGCCTTCGGCGCCGGCAATAATGAGGTTAACACCTCCTGGGCGCCCGGCTTCGGGGTGGCCCTGCTCGACCGGCTGGTTCGGGATCACTACGAGCAGTAGGCCACGCCATGCCCGACATCCTCTTCTACCATCTCGAACCGCGCCCGCTCGAAGTCGTGCTTCCCCAGCTGCTGGAGAAGACGCTCGAGCGCGGCTGGCGCGCCGTTGTGGAAGTGGGGTCCACCGAACGCGCGGAGGCGCTCGACGCTCATCTCTGGACCTTCCGCGACGACAGCTTCCTGCCCCATGGCATCGCTGGCGACGACGTGGAGGCGCACCAGCCCATTCTCCTCACCACCGGCAGCGACAATCCCAATGGCGCGGCGTGCCGCTTTTTTGTCGACCGGGCCGTGCCCAGGTCCGTCGAAGGCTATGAGCGGATCGTCTACATGTTCTCGGGCCATGACCCCGACGCAGTAGCCGAAGCGCGCCTTGCCTGGCGTGCACTCAAGGATAGCAATATGCTGACATATTGGCAGCAGGAGCCCGACGGGCGGTGGGTCAAAAAGGCATGACGCCCGATCTCGCCACCCCCAGCCGCCACCGCCTGGACGAAGACATCTTCGCCATCCTGATCGGAACCATGCTGGTCTCCTTCGGCATCGTCCTATACGCCGAAGTGACCTTGACCACCGGCAGCTCCGCCGGACTAGCCTTGTTGCTTCAATATGTTACACGCATTCCCTTCGGCTGGCTGTTCTTTGCCATCAACCTGCCGTTCTACGTCCTGGCAGTACTGCGCATGGGCTGGCCCTTCGCCCTCAAGACAGTCGCTTCCGTAGCGCTCGTGTCCTACTTCTCCGGCCACATTCCGGACTGGATCGACATCACCAGCATCCACCCCCTTTTCGCAGCATTGCTTGGCGGCGGGCTGATGGGGCTAGGTATTCTGTCTCTCTTCCGCCACAAGGCAAGCGTTGGCGGCATCAATATACTGGCCCTTTATCTGCAGGAAAACTTCGGCATTCGCGCCGGTTACTTCCAGCTCGCTGTCGATGCCGTCATCCTGGTCTGCGCCTTCTTCGTTCTTCCGCTCGATCGCGTGCTCTATTCGATCCTGGGCGCCCTGGTCCTCAACATGATCATCGCCACCAATCACAAACCCGGCCGCTATGTCGGCTTCAGCTAGCGCTTCCGCTTCTGCTTGCCCGTAGGCACGTCGCGGAACTCCTCCTCGAGCCCACTGGCATAAAGGTTCATGTAGTCCTGCATCAGCTCATAGCAGAAGATTACTTCAAGCTTTTCAGGATCATAGAAGGCGTTGGGCTCGCCGCAGCGCCGTGCATTGAACTCCACCCGCTCGCGCAGCTTGTAGCGCGTGCGCAATTCGTCGGCGACCTCATCGAACACCCCACTGTCGCGGAACGCATCGGCGGCAACCTTCAGCCGCCCGCCCACCTGATGGTAGGTGACAACCACATCCGTTCCGCCCTTCTTGACCCTGCCTTGGTCGAGCAGCCGGTCCAGCGATCGGTCGACGGTTTCATAGTCCCAGTAGCAGCTTTCCCGGCGATCGCGGTCGAGCCGGTACTCGTTGGCGATTGGGCGATAGGCCTGCTCATCCATGCCGATCATTAGGCAGACGATCTGATAGGCCCTCTGCTTGTCGAGGCTATACGCCGCGGCATAGTCGCTCTCGTCCCCGCCGCTGTCATAGGCGATCCCGGAAAGGAGCCATCCTTCCGCGGCGTCCTCGAGCACCTGCTCGGCACGCTCGGTGCCCTGTCGCAGCAGCGTCCAGGTGGCGAGATTGTCGGCGGCATCCTCCTCGCGACCAAGGATGGGCAGTTCCAATTGGTGAAACAGCAGGTGCCCCATCTCGTGGTAGAGAACGAAAAGGCTGTTATTGGCGGCGAAGCGCCGCTGCTCGGCACGCTGCTGCTTGGTCAGGTCTTGCGCCGCCGCCGCGCTGGCCAGCATCGACAGGCTCGCCACGAGCAGAAGCAGCTTCTTGAACAAGGACATGGCGCGCTTCCAGCCGATCTTGACCGGGCAAATGGAGCCTGAAGGTGGGCCTATGTCAACCTCCGCGCCTATCCCCGCTCCGCCTCTTCCAGCTCGGCGCTCAGCGTCAGCCAGGCTTCCTCCGTCGCCTCGAGATCGGCGGAAAACCGCGCCTTGTCTTTGCCCAGGGCGATCAGCTTGTCGGCCGGACCGTTATAGACCTTCGGGTCTTCGAGTTGCGCATCAACCTTCTCGATCTCGCGCTTGAGCCGCGCGATCTTGGTCTCGGCATCCTTGATGGATGCCTTGAGCGGCGCGACTTCCGCGCGCTTGGTCGCCGCTTCCTGCTTGCTGAGCTTGGCCGCGCCCTTACTCCCACCGCCGCCGTTCTTGGGCTCCCTGGTGGAGGTGATGCTGCGCTGGTAGCTGTCGAGATCCTCGTCCAGCTCCCGGATCGTGCCGCCCTCGGCGATCCACAGCGTATCGCAGGTCGCTTCGATCAGGTGGCGATCGTGCGAGATGATCAGCACTGCGCCTTCATAATCGTTGAGCGCATGCACCAGGGCGTCGCGGGAGTCGATGTCGAGGTGGTTGGTCGGCTCGTCGAGGATCATCATGCCGGGCCCGCCAAAGGTGATGATGCCCATCAGAAGCCGCGCGCGCTCGCCACCGGACAGGTTCTTGGCCTTGGTGTCCATGCGCGAAGTGGTCAGCCCCATCTGCGCCAGACGCGACCGCCGCCGCGCCTCGTTGTCGAGCGGCATGAGGTCGACCATATGCTCGAGCGGGGTCCATTCCGGCTTGAGCTTGTCCATCTGGTGCTGCGCGAAATGCGCAATCTCAAGCTTCTTGCCCTTGCGCAGCGTGCCGTCCATCACCGGAATGTCGCCGGCCAGGAGCTTGGCGAAAGTCGACTTGCCATTGCCGTTGACGCCGATCAGCGCGATGCGGTCGTCGGGGTCAATGCGCATCGTCACGTTGCGCAGAATGGTCTTGTCGCCATAGCCGGCTGCCACCTTGTCCATGGTGATCATGGGGGTAGGGGGCTCGTCCTTGGGCTGCTGAAAGCGGAACGGCGCCGCATATTCATCGAACATCGCCGTCGGTGGCTTGAGCTTTTCGATCATCTTCATGCGCGATTGCGCCTGCTTGGCCTTGGTGGCCTTGGCCTTGAAGCGATCGACGAACTTCTGCAGATGCGCGATCTGGTCCAGCGACTTCTCGCGGCTCTTGTTGTTGAGCTCCATCTGCAGCCGGCGGGTATTCTCGAACGTGTCGTAATTGCCCTTGTAGAAGGTCAACTTGCGATGCTCGAGATGGATGATCGAGCTGACCGACTTGTTGAGGAGGTCGCGATCGTGGCTGATCATGAAGACCGTATAGGGATAGGTGGCCAGATACTTTTCGAGCCACAGCGTACCTTCAAGGTCGAGGTAGTTGGTCGGTTCGTCGAGCAGCAGCAGGTCTGGCTGAGAGAACAGGACGCCCGCCAGGGCCACGCGCATGCGCCAGCCGCCTGATAGCTCCCGTGTCGGTGCATTCTGCCGGTCCTGCTCGAAGCCCAGGCCCTTGAGGATGGACGAGGCGCGCCCTTCGGCCGAATAGGCGTCGATATCGGCAAGGCGGGTATAGATGTCGCTGATCCGGTGCGGGTCGGTCGCGGTTTCCGCCTCCGCCAGAAGGGCGGTGCGCTCCTTGTCGGCCGCCAGCACCACGTCCAGCACGCTTTCGTCGCCGGCCGGGGCTTCCTGCGCCACCGCGCCGATCCGCGCCTTCTTGTCCAGCTCCAGCGATCCCGCATCCTGGCTGATATGGCCCTGGATCAGGTGGAACAAAGTGGTCTTGCCAGTGCCGTTCTTGCCGACGAACCCTGTCTTGGAGCCGGTGGGCAGCACCACAGAGGCGTCCTCGAACAGCTCTCGGCCCTGGATGCGATAGGTCAGGTTATTGATGGTCAGCATGGCGGGGCAATCTGGGAAGGGCAGGGGCGCGGCACGAAATCTCGCGCGCATGCGGCACCGGCAACAAAAGGGTTGCCGTTCGATAAGGCGTGACGCGGCGCAAGGCAACCGCCACGTGCCGCATAGGTGCCGCTTTGTCGCGCCAACCTCTTGCCGATCTGGGCATTGTTCCCAGCGATTAACTCGAAGGATGACGACATGAAGCTAACCCCCTTCGCCCTTGCCGCCACCATTGCCCTTGCTTCCGGCAGCATTGCCTTCGCTCAGTCAGCCAAGCAATTGGACGATCTCGACGCCACCCGCATCAATCCCAACCAGATCACGATCGAGTTCGAGTACACCGGCGGCGCCTGCGAGGAAGTCGGCCCGGCCGAAGTCGGCGAACTGGTCGACGGTACACTCTCCGTAACCTTCCCCACCATCTCCACCGCCGAAGTCTGCACCCAGCAGGCCGTCGAGATCGAGGTCGAACAAACCATCCCTGCCGAGAACATCATCTCGCGCATCGACGTGACCCTCGCCGCCCCCGACGGCACCGTCATCGCCACCGGCTCCACCGACGTCGACCACGACTAAGCGGCAAACACCCGGCCCCTGTCTCCCTCCCCCTCGAGGGGGAGGGTAGCGGGGCTAGGTCCGAAGGACGTAGCAGAGCTAGGGTGGGGCCGTTCCGCTTCATGGAGAGCGGCAACAGAACTAGCCTCAGACTCGACCGTCTTGCCTCCGTCAAACTCTGCCGCTACAAGGCGCGACCTCTCAACAGTTCCATTTTAGGGATCGAACCAATGGCGCTCGAACGCACCTTCTCCATCATCAAGCCCGATGCCGTCCGCCGCAACCTCATCGGCAAGATCCTGACCAAGTTCGAGGAAGCCGGTCTGCGTCCGATCGCCCTTAAGAAAATTCACATGACCCGCCAGCAGGCCGAAGGCTTCTACGCGGTCCACAAGGAACGCCCCTTCTTCGGCGAACTGGTCGAGCAGATGATCGCCTCGCCCGTGGTCGTGCAGGTTCTGGAAGGCGAAAACGCCATCCTCAAGAACCGCGAAATCATGGGCGCCACCAACCCGGCCAACGCTGCCGAAGGCACCATTCGCAAGGAATTCGCCCTCTCCGTCGGTGAAAACTCGGTCCACGGTTCGGATGCGCCCGAGACCGCTGCCGAAGAAATCAAGTTCTTCTTCTCCGACGACGAGCTGGTCGGCTAATGCCTGAAGTTTACGTCTATGCCGTCGAAGGCCGCACTGCCGAGCAGAAGCGTGGCCTGATGAAGGACATCACCGACGCCGTGACGAAGAACTTCGGCACCGATCCCGAAAAGGTCACGGTGCAGATCATCGAAGCGCCCGCGGATAGCAAAGCCAAGGGCGGCATCCCGTTCAGCGAGCGCTGAACCGGCAAACCACGATGCGAGGGCCGCCCGCCGGGCGGCCTTTTGCTTTGCTTGTGCTATGATGCAGTCAACCATCATGGCCCTTCCGTCGTTTCGACGGAGAAGCACTTACCTCCGCTTTGCGGAACCCTGACGCCAATGATTGGCGGCGTCTCATGAAAGTCCCAAATGTCCCTGCCTGATACCATTCTCCCGCCGCTCGCCCGTGCCCTCTCCGCCAAGGGCTACGAGACCCTGACCCCGGTCCAGTCCGCCATCATCGAGGACGAAACGGCAGGCCGCGACCTCCTCGTTTCCGCCCAGACCGGCTCAGGCAAGACCGTTGCCTTCGGCATGGCCATTGCGCCGACCTTGCTGGGTGATGCAGAACGCTTTGAGACGCTGGGCGCGCCCATGGCTCTGGTGATCGCACCCACGCGCGAACTGGCCCTCCAGGTGCAGCGCGAACTCGACTGGCTCTATGCCGAGGCCGGCGCCAGGACCGCGTCCTGCGTCGGCGGCATGGATGCACGCACCGAGCGCCGCGCCCTTGAACGTGGCGCCCACATTGTGGTCGGCACGCCCGGGCGCCTGCGCGATCACATCACCCGTGGTGCTCTTGACATGTCGTCCCTTCGCGCCGTCGTGCTCGACGAAGCCGACGAAATGCTCGACCTCGGTTTCCGCGAGGATCTCGAGTTCATTCTCGATGCCGCGCCAGAAGATCGCCGCACCCTGCTGTTCTCGGCCACGGTGCCCAAGCCGATCGCCCAGCTCGCCAAGACCTTCCAGCGCGATGCGCTGCGCGTCGCTGCCACCAGCGCCAACGAACAGCATGCCGACATCGACTACAAGCTCATGCTGGTGCCCGCCGCCGAACGCGAAAACGCCATCATCAACACGCTGCTCTATTTCGAAGCGGTCAACACCATCGTCTTCGCCTCGACCCGCGAAGGGGTGAAGCACCTCTCCGCGCGCCTCCACAATCGCGGCTTTGACGTCGTCACCCTCTCGGGCGAGCTCTCCCAGGCCGAGCGCACCAACGCGCTGCAGTCCATGCGCGACGGCCGCGCCCGCATCTGTGTGGCGACGGACGTCGCTGCCCGCGGCATCGACTTGCCCAATCTTGACTTGGTGATCCACGCCGACCTGCCGACCAATCCTGACACCTTGCTCCACCGTTCGGGCCGTACGGGCCGGGCAGGGCGCAAGGGCACCTGCGTCATCATCTCCCCGATGCATCGCCGCAACGTCGCGCAGCGCGTACTCAAGACCGCCAAGCTCGACGTGTCCATGATGGCGCCGCCATCGGCCGAGGAGATCGAGGCACGCTATCGCGAAAGCATCCTGTCGAGCGACATGCTGACCCAGGCGATTTCCGAGGAAGAAGCCGCATTCGTTGCACAGCTGATGGAGCGCCACTCGGCCGAAGCCATCGCCGCCGCCTACCTCCGCCAGCAACTCGCCGCCCGCCCGGCGCCGGAAGATGTCAGCGCAACCATGATGCCCGACAAGCCCGGCGACAAGGACCCGCGCACGCGCGAGCGTTTCGAGGGCGGCACCTGGTTCAAGGTCTCCGTGGGCCGCAAGCACAAGGCCGAGCCGCGCTGGCTCCTGCCCATGCTGTGCAAGGCCGGCAATGTCACCAAGACCGCGATCGGCTCGATCCGTATCTTCGATACCGAGTCCATCTTTGAAGTTGCCGCGCAAAAGGCGGATAGCTTCGCCAAGTCGGTCGAAAAGAACGGCTCGGGCGAACGCGGCGTCACCATCTCCCCGGTCGACGGTCCCGGCGAACGTCGCTCCGGCCCGCCCCCCTCGCAGCGGCGCCCCCCGGGTCCCATCGAGCGCTACGACCCCAACGCGCCGCGTCCCGAACGTGCCGACCGCAAGGCACGCTACGGCTCTGCGGGCCTGCGGCCCGATGATCTGGAAGAAGGCCCTGCTACGGGTGCCTGGAACCCGGTCGCCGGCGAGGCTCCGCGTGCCCCCCGGCCTGACTTCGACAAGGCACGTCCGCCCAAGGTGAGCAAGGCGCCGCCAAGCAAGGACAAGGGCAAGCCGAAATGGGCCGGCAAAGCGGAGGGTGACGCTCCCGCCAAGAAGCCCAAGCCCGCCAAGAAGGACCACAAGCCCAAGCGCAAGCCGCAGGTCTAGGTCTGGAATGAGGTTTAGCAGTAGACCTCATCCTGAGCCTGTCGAAGGAAGAGGTCGTGGCAGGGTCGGTGTGCCCGACCTCGTGGTTCGACAAGCTCACCATGAGGTCTCCGAGATAGTAGAGCAAGAATGACACTCCCTACCATCTTCTCCTTCTGGCATGGGCCGATGAGCTGGCTCGAGGCGCTCTCGGTCGCCTCGTTTCAGCGCCAGGGACATCGGGTTGAAGTCTATAGCTTCGACCCCATTCCCGGCCTGCCCGCAGACGCCGTGGCCCGCGATGCCGCTGAAGTGCTCGGGCGCGAACGGCTGATGTTCTACAAGGGCCGCGGAACGCCTGGCGTCTTCTCGGACCTGTTTCGCCTCACCGGCCTTCGGCAAGGTCGCGGTGTCTATGCCGATCTCGACGTCTATTGCGTCCACCCCATCGAAGGCCCACCCGACTACCTCATGGCCTATGAGCGCCCCGGCTCGGTCAACGGCGCCGTCCTCCACATTCCCGCCGATGCGCCGCTGCTCGATGACCTCCTGTCGATCTTCGACACAGGGCCGCGCCCGCTGCTGGAGCCGCATCTGCCCCTGTTCCGACGCCTCGAAGTCGCCGCCAAGCGCCTCGTCGGCCGCAAAGTCGCGCCCGAGTTCATGCAATATGGCGCCACCGGCCCCATGGCCCTGACGCATTACGTCAGCAAACGCGGCCTGTCAGCCAAGGTCCTCCCCAGCACTGCTCTCTACCCGATCCCCTATGAGGGCATACCCGCGCTGATGCAGCCCGGCTCCAGCGTCGATCCCTCCATCAAGCCCGACACTTTGGCGATCCACCTCTGGCGCAGCCAACTGACCAATCGCGGCCGCGCCGACATGCCGCCACCGCCCCCCGGCAGCGCCATGGCCGAACTCTGCGAGCGAGAAGGCATCCTGGTGCGTTAGGCTGCTCGCCGCACAAGACCAACCCGGCCGAGATTGCCCGCCAGCATCAGCATGGCGCCGGCGATCGCAATCAGCCCGCCGGCTAGCAGCACCAGACGATAGTCTCCGCCAATGCTCAGCACGCCAAACACCGCCCCGCTCAGCAGTGTTGCGGCGATCGCCACAACATCCATCAGCGAGGTGGAAAGCCCGACCCGCCCCTTGATGGCATCCTGCAGATAGCTGATGCTGACCGACATCAGCGCCGCCGTCGCAATGCCGTTGAGACATTGCAGCCAAAGCACTTCGGCAACGCTGCCGGCGCGGCTCACCAGCACGAGGTAGAGCCCAAAAAGCAGCGCATTAAAGACCAGGATCGCTTCCTTGCTGATCTTGGCCAGCAGCAAGCCCCAGCCCAGCATGAAGGGCAGTTCCAGCGCCGCCGCCAGTCCGGCGAGAAACCCCACATCGGTAAGCTCCCCACCCAGGGCATTGACCATCAACAGCGGCGTCCCCATGCCGCCCAGCCGCGTCGCCACGCTGACCACGATCAGCCCCGCCACGCCGGTGACGATCGGCACGGGCAGGGGACCTCTCGCTCCTGCTTCTCGCACCGGCTTGGGAGGCGCCGGAAGATTGGCGACTCTGGTGCCGCCATCCGCCATCAACGCCGCGAAGATCAACGCGCAAGCCAGATAGGCCAGCGAAGACATTAGATAGACGTCGAAAATGCTGAACGCCGCCGCCAGATACCCCGCCAGCGGCGGCACCACGGCCCATGCGACGGTGAACACCGTCCGTAGCATCGAGACCATGAAGTCGGCGCGGCCGGGGTGGTGGCGGTTATAAAACACCCGCACATAGGCAAAGCTCTGCGAAAACATGGCAAAGCCCAGAGGCATGATCAGGACCGTTGATACCGAAAACGCCAGGGGCGTGCGCAGCCAGTAGATGAGTCCATGCCCCAGCACACCGGCTAGCGCCGAGATCAGCACGAGAATGCGCCGGTCCGGCAGCCTGTCTGACAGGTAGCCCAGAAAAACCGAGATGAAGGTCCCGGCTATCGCGCCGGCCGACACGAGGCCCGCATAGCTGGGGCCGGTCAGCCCCAGCGTCTCCACGCCCACAATGGCGGCATAGGGCGCCGTGCTGGCAAAGGTCACGCCCGAAAAGAACATGTTGGCCCCGAGCAGGGCCGTCACCGGCAATCGCATGCTGTCGGCCATGGTTCCCCCCTCGGCGCCCCATTGGCTTAGAGCCCGCGGGTGAGTCGGTCTACTTGCGCGCAGCGGCAATCTGCTCGGCCAAGGCCGCGATATCCGCGGCGAACTTCTCCGCCCCCGGTCCGGTATGTTCCGGCCAGTGTCCGAACCGGCGCAGCATCGGTACGAAAGCCGCCAATTCCTCCTCACTCCAGCTGCTGAGGAAGTCGCCCATGATCAGGAACTTGTAGGCACGCACGGCCTTGACCACGGCGTCGCCGGTAGGGGTCAGCTCGATGATCGTCCGCCGCGCATCGGCCTGGCTGACAGCCCGGCGTGCGTAACCTGCATCGACCATTTCGCTGACCACCCGGCTTGCGCGCGACGGGTCGATGGCGAGGCGCTCGGCCACCGATGCCACCATGGTCTCGCCTCCGGCCATGTCACCGAATTCATCGATCGGCGCCTCGATGGCGAACAAGACGTCGAGCTGTGCAAGGTCGATGCCGATCTTGAGGTCCACCAGCGCCCGCTGTCCCAGTTCGCGCTTCAGCGATCGGCGCCGCCAGTTCTGCAGCAGGGCGTCGAGCCTCACCACGGCGTCCACCGTATCCTGCTTGATGCCGGCCTTGCGCAGGAGGCTGTTGATGTCGGTCTGGCTCATGGCAGTTCCCACCACATTGCATGACAAATGCAAATGCATGACATTGACATGTATCTGCTGCGCGCAGATATAGAGTGCAACAGGCCGCGCTGCAAGCGCCCGCATCCGTCTCAACAAAGGTTCAGGTAATGTCACAACCCGCAGCATCCGCCGATGCACCACAGGCGCCCTCAGTTGGGCTCATCATCGGCGCCGTCGCGGTGACCCTGCTGCTGGCTTCCCTCGGCCAAACCATCGTCTCCACCGCCTTGCCGCGCATCGTCGGGGAACTCGGCGGGCTGGACCACCTGACTTGGGTCGTCATCGCCTACCTCCTGAGCTCCACCGTCGTGGCGCCCATCTATGGCAAGCTCGGCGACCTTTATGGCCGCAAGATCGTGCTCCAAGTTGCCATAGTCATCTTCCTCATTGGCGCCGCACTCTCCGCCATGGCCTCGTCCATGACCTTCCTGATCATCGCACGAACCGTCCAGGGCCTGGGCGGTGGCGGCCTCATGGTCGTGGCCATGACCGTGGTCGCAGACGTCATCCCGCCGCGCCAGCGCGGCAAGATCCAAGGCGTGTTCGGCGCCGTGTTCGGTGTCTCCACCGTTGCCGGGCCGCTGCTGGGAGGCTTCATCGTCGAGCACCTCAACTGGCAGTGGATATTCCTCATCAACCTGCCGCTCGGCCTCGTCACGCTGCTCGTCATCGGTTTTGCCCTCAAGAGCAAGCCCGATCGCGTGTCGCACAAGATCGACTATATGGGTTTCGTCCTGCTGACGGCGGCGCTCTCCGCCTTCGTGCTGGCCACCAGCCTCGGCGGCAACACTTTTCCCTGGCTGTCGGTCCAGATCATCGGCCTCGTCGCCTTCTCGATTGCGTCCCTCCTTGCCTTCGTCTGGGTCGAAGCGCACGCGCCCGAACCGGTCCTGCCGCTCCAGCTTTTCCGCAACAATACCTTCGTGATCACAAATGCCGTCGGTTTCCTTGTCGGGATGGCGATGTTTGGCTCCATCACCTTCCTGCCGCTCTACCTGCAGACGGCAAAGGGCGTCTCGCCCACAGGTTCGGCACTGCAGCTGCTTCCAATGATGGTCGGTCTCATCGGCTGTTCCACCCTCTCGGGCTTCCTCATGAGCCGGACGGGGCGCTACAAATTCCTGCCGATCGCCTCCACATCCGTGCTGTTCCTCGGTCTCGCCCTGCTCGGCACGATGAACCTGTCCACCCCCGACTGGATGATCGCCATCTTCATGTTCCTGGTGGGCGCCGGCATTGGTCCGGTGAACAGTGTTGGTGTCACGGCAACCCAGAACGCCGTTTCCCCCAACCTCGTCGGCGTTGCCACGGCCGGCAATACCCTGTTCCGCCAGATCGGCGGCTCGATCGGGGTTTCTGTTTTCGGCGCCATCTTCTCCAGCAGCCTGGCCAGCCAGCTTGGCGATGCTGCCCTCGCAGGTGGCGGTGGAGCCTTCAATGCGCAGGCCATCCAGGCGCTGCCTGAGGCAACCCGCATGCAGGTCCTCGAAGGGTTTGCCGCCGCCTTGCACCCGGTCTTTTTGACCGCCGCCGCCGCTGCCGCGCTTGCCTTCTTCTTGGCCTTCGCACTGCGCGAACTTCCTCTGGCCAATTCCCTGCGCAAGGAGCCCGACGCAGAGGTCAGGGCGGAGGAGCAGGGAGCTGCCGCCGCCGTGGGCGCTCCCGTCAACTGACAGCCGACCCGCTACTGCAGGTCCACGAGCTCGCCCCAACTGGGGTCCCACTCCACATCGTCGTCGATCTCGACGGCAATGCGGCAGGTACCGAGGTGTTCGCAAAGATACTTGGCATAGGGCAGGGCCTCCTCGACGCTGCGGGAGGGTAGGGCCTTCGGCGAGAAGACGCGCAGCCCGGGCTCGGGCAGGCGCCAGCTCACCACACAGGAGAGCCCCTCGGGCAGCGAAAAGATCCGCAGCGCTACGGCGTGGTCCTGCTGGAGGCGGGGAAGGTGTCGGAAGAAGGTGGGCAAGGCAGGAACTCGAAGTCAGTCCTGCAGCTACGAGCGCCGGAGCCATTTTGTTTCAGCCGGTCCGGCACTTCACCTTTTGGCGCCGCTACTGTATTGGATGCTCCGCGGCGACGACCCCGCGATCTATCCCACATCCCGGCCGGGACGACCCGCCATACCAAGGAGAGATCCCATGGCTTGGGTCTATCTCGTTATCGCCGGCTTCTTTGAAATGGGCTGGGCCATTGGCCTGAAATATACCGAAGGCTTCACCCGCCTTGTGCCCACTGCACTCACCGTCGCCGCCATGGTCATCAGCGTCGCGCTGCTCGGCCTGGCCCTGCGCGACCTGCCGGTGGGCACCGGCTACGCCGTCTGGACCGGCATCGGCACTGTTGGCACCGCACTGCTCGGCATGTACCTCTTCGGCGATCCGGCCACCGCAGCCCGCCTTGCCTGCATCGGACTGATCGTCGCCGGCATCATCGGCCTCAAGGTCCTCAGCTAGATCAGCCGTTTAGTCTCGGAAGCCGATTCGATCTCTGAGCTTCAGCAGCACTTCAGATACTACCCCGGCCCCGACGCGGGGCCGGGCGCACTGTGACAAAAAAGCAGTGGTTCCCACCCAACCATCACGCTTCCCGATTTTGTTAATGGTGAAATAAGCGAACATCGCTAGATTCGCGCACGAGGAATGCCGAATAGCGTCGCCGGCTCATTTTATACTGGAGAGCAACTGTGCCCTTGCGCTGGCAAGAAGTGGCCGTGCCACTATTCGTGATCGTTGCGCTGATCACGCTGAAATACGTTCCGTTCACCGCTGGTTTGCCGCTTGCGCGGGCAGCGGGTGTTGTTGCCTTTGGCTACGCCGCCTTTCTGGCGCTTCGCCTGGTGCAGGACGAGGAAGCAGCCAGCGTCGATGGCTGGTCTGAACTCCGCCCCTCCATTGTTGAGTACTTTGCCTGCTACGGCGCTGCCGCTCTTTCTGTGATCCTGATGTCGGCCATCATCGTCATCGGCGGCAGCAAGCATGTCGAAGCCACCCAGATGATCGCAACTTTCATCGCCTCGCTGCTGCTCGGTGCTGGTTCGGCCGGCGTCGGCATCGGCGGCCTCTTCACCAAGGTGCGCTGGAACAATTCGCTGCTCGAACATCGCAGTGCCTTCGGCCGTGAAACCAGTATCGCCTGGTCCGATGTCCGTTCGGTCCGTCCCAACTGGCGCGGCATCACCATCGCGACCCATGATGCGCAGCGGGTTACCTTCTCGCAGTTCCATTCCGGCGCCGCCCAGCTGGCCAAGCATGCCGCCAACCGCGCGCGTCGCAATGCCGAAACCAGCACCAAGGCATTCGCCAGCCTGTGAAAAGATAGCGCCCCATGACGGGGCGCTTCCGCTTAGGCAGCCATGCTGCCCGAGTGGCGGCCGAGTTCGGCCATCGCGATGGCTTCCACCATCTCGTCGAGCTTGTTGAGCGCCTGGCGCAGGTCGTCGACCGACGTGGTCACGCCAGCTGGCGAGCGGCGGATCGCCGGAGCATTGGGCAAGGCATTGGCATCCGACATCCAGCGCGACAGCAGGGCCCGCTTGCGTGCTACCGTAAGCTGCGGATCGGCGACGATCTCGCGCGGGTGGTAGTAACCCACGAAGTCGGCGCGGGTGATTTCGTCCTGATCGAACGGATGGGTGATGAGATCGAGGTTTGTCCTCATAGCTACATCCTCAACTGAGCAATATAGGTACAAAGAGAAGCATCAGCTCTCACCCCCATAAGTTCCGACAAGGCTTGTGGTTCCACCATTCGATTGAGCCGCATCGAGCGCTCCGGTAATCTCCCCTCATGAACCAGATCGCCCCCCTCCGCATCGGCCGCTCGGTCTGCCCGCACGATTGCCCCTCGGCCTGCGCCCTCGATGTCGAGCTCATCGACGAGCGCACCATTGGCCGCGTGCGCGGCGCCAAGGATGATCCCTATACGGCCGGCGTGATCTGCGAGAAGGTCGCCCGCTACAGCGAAAGGGTGCACCACCCCGAGCGCCTGTTGCATCCATTGCGCCGCACCGGCCCCAAGGGCAGCGGCCAGTTCGAGCGCATCAGCTGGGACGCGGCACTCGACGAAATCGCCCGGCGTTTCACCGAGGTCGAGGCCGAGCACGGCGCCGAATCCATCTGGCCCTACTACTATGCCGGCACCATGGGCCATGTGCATCGCGACGGCATCGATCGCCTTCGCGCGGCCAAGGGCTATTCACGCCAATACGACACCATCTGCACCGGCACCTCCTGGCCCGGCTATATCGCCGGCACCGGCATGCTGGGCGGGGTCAACCCCGAGCAGATGGCCGAAAGCGACTGCGTTGTCATCTGGGGCACCAACGCGGTGCACACCCAGGTCAATGTGATGACGCACGCCATGCGCGCTCGCAAGGAGCGCCGCGCCCGCATCGTCGTCATCGATATCTACCAGACAGCCACCATGGCCCAGGCCGACCTCGGCCTTATCCTGCGTCCCGGCACCGACGGTGCCCTGGCCCTGGCCGTCATGCATGTCCTCCTGCGCGACGGGCTCGCTGATCGCGCCTATATGGAAAAATATACCGACTTCGACATCGCGTTCGAGGGCCACCTCCAGGGCAAGACACCGCAATGGGCTTCGGCGATCACCGGCCTCAGCGTCGGCGAGATCGAGGCCTTCGCCCACCTGGTCGGCACCACGCCACGCAGTTACTTCCGACTTGGCTATGGCTTCACGCGCCAGCGCAATGGCGCCACCGCCATGCACGCGGCCCTCTGCATTCCCGCCATGACGGGCGCCTGGCAGCACCGCGGCGGCGGTGCTCTCCATTCCAATTCCGGTACCTGGCAGCTCGACAAGTCCGCCATCACCGGCGCCGCCATGCAAAAGGGCGATCCGCGCTGGCTCGACATGTCCGAGATCGGGCCGATCCTGACCGGCGACAGCAAGGCGCTCAAGGGCGGTGGCCCGGTCAAGGCAATGATCGTCCAGAACACCAACCCGGCCTCCGTCGCGCCCGACCAGACGCTGACCCATGCCGGCCTCGCGCGCGAGGACCTCTTCCTCGTTGTCCATGAGCAGTTCATGACCGAAACGGCCGAGTTCGCCGACATCGTCCTGCCCGCCACCATGTTCCTTGAACACAACGACTACTATACCCGCGGCGGTCACACGCGCGTGCTCTACGGCCCGGCACTGATCGAGCGCCCTGGCGAAACCTGGTCTAACCACGAAGTCATCAACGCCCTGGCGCAGCGTCTCGGCCTCGACGATCCCAGCTTCACCACTGTAGACCGCGACGTGGTCGCCGAAACCTTCCGCCGCTCCGGCTACCCTTCGCTCGAGCAGGTGGAACAGACCGGCTTCGTCGACCGCGAACGTCCCGACGCCGCGGCCCGCTTCGCCGACGGCTTTGCCTGGCCCGACAAGCGCTTCCGCTTCACGCCCAACTGGCAGGACGTCGCCGATCGTAAGGGTTACCTCTGGACCTGCGATCCCGCCGACATGCCGCGCTTCGCCGACCACTGGGATATCACCGAAAAAACCGACGAGGAGCACCCGTTCCGCCTGGCCACCAGCCCGGCGCGTGGCTTCCTCAACTCCAGCTTCAACGAAACCCCGGGCAGCCAGAAGCGCGAAGGCGCACCCTCGGTCTTCATCCATCCCGATGACGCCTTGGCGCTGGGCATCGTCGATGGCGAATTCGTCACCGTCGGCAATCGCCGCGGCTCGGTCGATCTCACCGCCCGCGTGCGCACGGGTCTCCCCACCGGTGTCCTCATCGCCGAGGGCCTGCACAAGAACAAGTCGCATCGCGGCGGCAAGGGCATCAATACCCTGACCAATGCCAGCCCGGCACCGCCCTTTGGCGGCGCCACCTTTCACGATGCCGCCGTCTGGATCCGGCGCGCTGACTAGGCGAGGTACGCGCCCCAGAAGAAATAGCCGGTCATGAACACGCCATAGGCGATCACCGCCATGCGGATCCACTGCGCGGGAATATGGTGGGCATTGCGGGCGGCGACATAGCCGCCGATCACCACGCCCGCCAGGGCGATCGAGCCATGATACCAGTCGATCGAGCCGCTGACGGCAAACCGCGCCACCGCGACCATCGCCACCACGGCCGACACATAGAGCTTGAGCCCGTTCATGGCGTGGATGTCGCTCATCCCCGCCGTGGCAAGAAAGGCCAGCAGCAGGATGCCCAGGCCCGCATTGAAGAATCCGCCATAGATGCAGACGACCGCCAGGAACACCAGCAGCACCGCGCGCCCCAGGAGCTTCATGCCCCGCCCGCCGCCATGCCGCGAGGCGACAAAGGCGTTGATCCTGTTGCCGAAGGCAAACAGCAAGACGGCAAAGGCCATCAGCCACGGCACCACCAGCGAGAACAACTCGTCGCTCACCACCAGCAGCAGTTCGGCGCCCACATAACCAAAGACCGCAGACATCACCCCATAGAGCACGAGCCGGTCCTTGTAGGCGGCCATGGCATGCCAGTAGCCCCAGGCGCCGCTGGCATAGCCGGGCAGGGCGGCATAGGTGTTGGACGCATTGGCGACCACCGGCGGCACCCCCACGAACAGCAGCGCCGGAAAGACGATGAACGAACCCCCGCCGGCCAGCGAATTGACCGCGCCGCCGAGAAAACCGGCGATCAGCAAGAACAGTGTTTCAATCATGGGTACGGAGCCTCGGCTCCCCCCCCTTGCGGGGAGGGGCGGGGGTGGGGGTTGTCCCCAGATAATCCGAATTGCCCCTCTGCCCAACACAATTCCGCAACACGCCCATGCGTTGACAAAGCGCCGGCCGCACCGCATATCCGGTGGAGGCCGCTGGCACCCGCCGCTCGCCGGAAGCAATTCCGATGGTGAAGTCCAGTTCTCCGAGCAGAACGAACCCCGGTTCATCCTTGCAAGGCGCCTCATGGCAACGCGAGCCCCCGTGAACCAAGTCGCCTCATCTGCAACGAGAGGACTGCTATGTCGTTTTCACTCGATACCCCATCCGCCCAAACCCTGAAATCCGAAGCCAAGGCCCTGCGCGCCCAGAGCGAGCTCCGCGGCGAAAACCTGTCGCATGGTGCCGCGCTCGAGCAGGTCGCCCGAACCCACGGCTATCGCGACTGGAACACCGCCCGCGCGGCTTTGCCCGATCGCGTCGTCGCGCCCTGGCAGGTCGGTCACCGCGTCAAAGGCCTTTATCTCGATCAGCCCTTCACCGGCATGCTGATCGGCGTCCAGCTGCTGGGTGACATGCAGCACTATACCGTCACCATCCAGTTCGATGCGCCGGTCAACGTGACACCCACCTTCATGTTCGCCGCTTTGCGCCACCGCGTGGTCTCGACCATCGACATCCATGGCATCTCCAGTGCCATGCGCGGCAATGGCAATCCGCAGCTGGTGCTGAAGCGGGCATGACTGTTCCAGGGCGAGGGCAGGGCGGCAACAAGCTGCCTTGCCCTCCATCGTAATGTGCCGATAGACTGAACCGCATCAGCAACCCGGATGCGGATCAATGACCACCCAGACCAAGCCGATCGACGTCTACTCCCTGCCCACGCCAAACGGGCAGAAGGTCCATATCATGCTCGAAGAACTGGGCGTGCCGTGGACCTATCACCACATCGATATCGGCAAGGGTGATCAGTTCAAGCCGGACTTCCTCGCCATTTCGCCCAACAACAAGATCCCGGCCATCGTCGATCCGGAAGGTCCCGGTGGCGAGCCGATCTCGATCTTCGAATCGGGCGCGATCCTCAAATATCTCGGCCTCAAGTTCGGCCAGCTTTACCCGACCGATCCGCGCCAGCAGGTCAAGGTCGATGAATGGCTGTTCTGGCAGGTCGGCGGCTTCGGCCCCATGCTGGGTCAGAACAACCACTTCAACGTCTATGCGCCCGAGAAAATCCCCTACGCGCAGAAGCGCTACACCGACGAGACCCACCGCCTGTTTCGCGTGCTCAACACGCAGCTCGCCGGTAGGGACTTCATCGCCGGCGACTATTCCATTGCCGACATCGCCTCCATCGGTTGGGCCCAATCGTGGGAGCGCTACGGCATCACCCGCGCCGAATATCCCCACGTCCTCGCCTGGATCGACCGCCTCAACGCCCGTCCCGCCGTTGAACGCGGCCTCAACTGGGGCAAGGACGTCCCCCGCCAGAACCTGGCCGACGACAAGGAAGCCCAGAAGATCCTCTTCAACCAGCGCTGATCCTGCATCATCCTCCTTCCGCCCCTGCGGAGGGAGATCCCCCGGCGGGGCGGTGGATAAACGCCTCGACGCTTCTCGGGCACAGTTGCCAACCAAAAACCGCTTGCCATCCCCCCCGGTGCCCGCTATCCACGCCCCTGCCGGAGAGGTGGCCGAGTGGTCGAAGGCACACCCCTGCTAAGGGTGCAGATGGGCAACTGTCTCGAGGGTTCGAATCCCTTCCTCTCCGCCACTTCCCAGTCATCGCTGAGACGCACCACAGGCGACAGCCGGTGCGCGACGGCCGCTGGAGTGCATGAATGACGCCGGAATTCGATCTCACCACCCGCAATACCTTCGGTCTGTCGTCCCGCGCCCGTTTCGCCGCTGAAGTCACCAGCGCCGAAGACCTCGAGCCGCTGCTCGGCGAGGCTCGGGCCCGCAACCTGCCGATGCGCATCCTGGGCGGCGGCAGCAACGTCGTGTTGCGCCCCTATTTCGATGGCGTGGTCGCCCTGATGTCGATCATGGGCCGTGAGGTGCTGGGCGAGCATGGCGATACCACGCTGGTGCGCTTCGGCGCCGGCGAAAACTGGCACGAGATTGTCGAATGGACGGTGCGCCAGGGCCTGCCGGGCCTCGAAAACCTCGCCTCCATCCCCGGCACTGTGGGCGCCGCCCCCATCCAGAACATCGGCGCCTATGGCGTGGAACTGGTCGATCGCTTCCATGCCCTTTCCGCTATCGACACCACGGACGGTTCGGTCCACCAGTTCGACCGCGAACAGGCGCAGTTCGCCTATCGCCAGAGCGTCTTCAAGCGCAGCCCCGGGCGCTTCGCCGTGACATCGGTCACCTTGGCACTGCCCAAAACATGGCGGGCCAATGTCAGCTATCCCGGCCTTAACGACCTGCCCGCCGATGTGGACGCCGTCACCGTCATGCAGCGCGTCATGGTCGTCCGGGCGGCCAAGCTCCCTGACTGGCGCGAGACGGGCAATGCCGGGTCTTTCTTCCACAACCCGATCGTTGATAGCGAAACGGCCGAAGCCTTGGCCGCGACCCATCCCGGCCTGCCGGTCTACCCTGCCGGCGAAGGGCGCTCGAAGCTCTCGGCCGGCTGGCTCATCGAAAAGGCCGGCTTCAAGGGCCACCGCCACGGCTCTGCCGGCGTGTCTCCCAATCATGCGCTGGTGATCGTCAACAATGGCGGCGCCACCGAGGGGGAAATCTCCGCCCTGGCCGCTGAGATCCGACACGAAGTCTTGAAAAAATTCGGCGTTCGACTGGTTCAGGAGCCCGAGTTGCTCTGACATGACATAGGGCGGAACCCAAACCCATTCCTGCCATTCCACCCATGCCGGTTCGTAACCGTCTGGGGGAATATATGACGTCGCACACCATTGTCCGCAGCCATAAGATGCGCTTCGGCGCAGAGCTGCGTCACAACAGTACACGCTTCAAGATCTGGGCACCCAAATGCAAGACCATGCGCCTCAAGATCAAGGGGCGCCGCGCTCTGCTCGACATGGAAGCGCGAGATGATGGCTGGCACAAGATCGAGGTAGAGGGGCTGCAAGCCGGGGCCCAATACAAATATGTGCTGCCCGACGATACCGAAATTCCCGATCCAACCTCGCGTTACCAGCCGGACGACATTCATGGCTTCAGCGAGGTGATCGATCCGCGCCAGTTCGAATGGACCGATATCGATTGGAACGGGCGGCCCTGGGAAGAGGCCATCATCTATGAGTTGCACTTCGGCACCTTCACGCCCGAAGGAACTTATCGCGCCGCCATCGATAAACTCGATCATCTGGTCAGGCTAGGCATCACCACCATTCAGGTCATGCCCATCTGCCAGTTCTATGGCCGCTTCAACTGGGGCTATGACGGCGCCATGCTCTTTGCGCCGGACTCAAGCTACGGCCGCCCTGAGGACCTCAAGGCCTTCATTGATGCCGCGCACGATCGGTCGCTGATGGTCTTCCTCGATGTGGTCTACAACCACTTCGGACCGCATGGGAACTACCTGCCCGCAGTCGCGCCGATCTTCACCGATCGCCACAAGAGCCCCTGGGGGGCAGGCATCAACTACGATGACGAGGGTGCCGACGTCATTCGGGAACTGGTGGTCGAATCGGCGATCTACTGGATCACCGAATTCCATTTCGACGGCCTGCGCTTCGATGCCGTTCACGCCATCGAGGACAACAGCACCACTCATATCCTCGAACTATTGGGCGCCCGCCTGCGCGCCGCCGGCCCGCATCGCTACGTCCATCTGGTGCTCGAAAATTCCAAGAACCAGGAGCGTTGGTTGCGCCGCAACAGCGGCAAGCAGCCGGTGCACTACACGGCGCAGTGGAATGATGATGTCCACCATCTGCTCCACGCCGCGGCGACTGGCGAGAACACCGGCTATTACGCCGATTTCGACAATCTCGAAGATCGCTGCGAGCGGCTGGGCCGGGCCCTGGCCGAAGGCTTCGCCTATCAGGGCGAACTGCGCCCCCATCACGGCGATCGGGTCGGCGAACCCAGCGTCGGACTGCCCGCCACCGCCTTCGTCGCCTATATTCAAAACCACGACCAGATCGGCAATCGCATCTTCGGCGATCGCATGACCAAGCTGGCGCATGCCAACGCCCTCAAGGCCTTGAGCGCCGTCTACTTGCTCCTCCCGCAGATCCCCATGCTGTTCATGGGCGAGGAATGGGCCAGCCGCTCGCCCTTCCCCTTCTTTGCCGACGTACCACCTGACCTGCGCGAGCTCGTGCTCGAAGGCCGCCAGGAGGAACTCAAGGGCACGCCGGAACACGAGGATCCCAGCAAGCCCAATGTCGAGGAAACCGTCGATCCGACCCTGGTCAGTACCTTCAAGTCGGCCAAGCTCAACTGGGAGGACCTCCAAGTTGACGAACACGCCGCCTGGCTGCTGCATTACCGCCAGCTGATCGACATCCGCAAAAAAGAAATCGTCCCGCGCCTGTTTGGTCTTGAGGGCTTCGCCGCGCACTACCAGGTGCTCGGCCCCAAGGCCGTGCTGATCAGCTGGCGCATGGGCGACGGCACGACCCTGCGCCTCTACGCGAATTTGGATAACGCCACTCAGCAGGGCGTGCCCTCGGTCATTGGCCGCCGCATTCATCTCGAGGGTTTTTCGGAGGAAGGCATGCTCGGGCCCTGGTCGGTTCTGTGGACGGTGGAGGTCTAGCCTCTCCCAGTGCTTCTGCGCCGGGCCGGTACCTGCTAGACAGTGCCGACCCGGAGCTTGCCATGAACTACGAAGCCGTTCTTGCCGACATGATCGCCGTTGCCCGCGAGGCCGGCGCGCTGACCCTCCAGCACTTTGCTAACTTTCGCGACATCGAGATCGGCATCAAGGGACCGGCCGATTTCGTCTCCGATGCCGACCGCGAAAGCGAGCTGCTGATCCGCCGTTTCCTCTTCGAGCGCTATCCCGACTGGAGCTTCACCGGCGAGGAATTCGACGCCGTCGACCGCGATAACGATCACCGCTGGCTGGTGGACCCCATCGACGGCACCACCAATTTCATCAACGGCATGGATTATACCATTTCCATCGCCCTGCGCCGCGGCAGCGAGACGGTGTGCGGGCTGGTCTATAATCCGCCCGCCGACGAGATGTTCACCGCGCTCAAGGGGCAGGGCGCCTTCCTCAACGGCCGCCGCCTCAGCGTCAGCAGCCAGACCGATCCCGGCCTCTTCAACATTGGCACAGGCCTGCCCACGCCCGGCCTCCAGCTCTATCCCGGCGCCTACCAGCGTCTCGACGCCGTCCGCTCACGGGTTGGAGCCGTGCGCGTGGCCGGCAGCGCCGCCAACAGCTGCGCCTATGTGGCCATGGGCCGCTTCACCGGCTACTTCGAGGAAACCGGCTTCGTCGACACCGCGGCAGGCATTCTCCTAGTCGAGGAAGCCGGCGGGGTCGTCACCGACTGGTGGGGCCGCGGCGCGGAATTTTTCGAGCGCACCGGCGCCATGATCGTCGCCAACAAGGCCACCCACGCCTTCCTGCTCGACCAGTTCAAGGATGTCCCGCGCAAGGACTGAGAACCCCCACCTAATCTCCCCCCGGAGGAGCCGTGCGGCGAACTCGGCTGGATCGCGCCCCCACCCCGATCTGTCCCTCCCCCTTCAGGGGGAGGTTAGGTGGGGGTGCTGGGCTATCAGCAAACGCTAAAGTGAGGCCGGCGCTGAACTAACCCACCAACGCCATCATCCCCTCGGGATCATCCGTCGTGATCTGATCCACCTTGAGCGCCAGCAGCCGCTCTATGCTGGGCAAGCTCTCCGGATTTGCCCGCCGGATCGTATAGGCGTCGATCCGCCGCCCCTCGGCGTGAAAGGCCCCGACAATGTCGAAGCCCAGCCGATCCGCCTCCAGCACCAGCGGATAGGCCAAGTAGATCATCTCGGCCTTGGGCGAAGCCGCCACCGCATCCCGGACGAAGCCGGCAAAATCCCGCGACTGCATCAGCCGCTCTAGCGCGCCGTCGTGGCATGGATCATAGCCAATGCGCAGGCCCTCGACGCCCTTGGTGAGCAACTCCACCGAGCGCGCGTCGCCCGAAGTGAGGATCATGTGCCGGGCCACGGGACCGACGCTGCGCCGGAAGGCGGCAAGTGCGCCTTCGTCCAGCACGCGCCAGTCCTCCTTGTAGTCCAGCTGCAGCAGGGCATCGGGATGAACGCTGCCCTCGGCCAGCAACTGGCAAAGATCTTCGAGCAGCATGACCTTGTCTTGGAGCACACTGCCGTCCTCGGCCCTGAGATGGAACTTCCGCAAGGTCTCGGCATCAAGATCGGCAACCTTGCCGTTACCGGTCGTTTCCCGTTCCACCGTCAGGTCATGCAGTACCGCAAAGCCACCGCCGGCATGGACCACTAGGTCCACCTCGATACTGGCGCCCAGCGTCATGCCTTCGAAAATGCGCGCACCGGTGAAAACGGGATCGCTCCCCCGCCGCCGCGCACGATGCCACTTGAGCCAGGTGCGGTGGCCGCCCCGCTCGATCAGGATCGGTTCGTTCATGCTATGCGTCGACCAGGGCCTGCTGCACGGTCGTCGCGGCACCTGCAGCAGCCGTGCGATGAATCAGCGTGCCGTCGCGATAGGCGGCAATGGCGCGTGGCGACAGCGTCACCGCCTGGCCGGCGCGGAACATGTCGGGATGGTCGACCATCGCCTTGACCCGCGAACCGTCACCCAGCGCCAGGTCCACCAGCCCATGAGTGCCGAAGTCGGTCACGCGATGCACCTTGCCATGACCCTCGCCTGCAGCGCTCGACAGGTCCAGCGCTTCGGGGCGAATGGCCAGGATGGCCGGGCCGTCGCTTACCGGCAGCGGTGTCGCATAAGCGCCGCGGCTGAACATGCCATTGCGCACGTCGCCTTCCAGGAGGTTCATCGTGCCGATGAAGCCGGCCACGAAGGGGGTGCGCGGTTCGCGGTAGACCACATCCGGCCGGTCGATCTGCTCGGTCTTGCCATCGCGCATCACGACGATCCGGTCGGCCATCGACAGTGCTTCGTCCTGGCCATGCGTCACGAACAGCGTGGTGATCCCCACCCGCTGCTGGATGTCGCGCACCTCTTCGCGAAGTCTTTCGCGCAAGTGCTGGTCCAGACTCGCGAAAGGTTCGTCGAGCAGGAGGATTTTGGGCTCCAGCACCAGCGACCGCGCCAGCGCCACGCGCTGCTGCTGGCCACCGGAAAGCTGCGTCACGTGCCGGTTGCCATAGCCGCCCAGCCCCACCAGTTCGAGCACGGCCTCAACCCGCCGCTTGATCTCGGCCGGAGCCACCTTGCGCAGCTTGAGTCCGAAGGCGAGATTCTTGAACACGTTCATATGCGTCCACAGCGCGTGGCTCTGGAACACCATGCCGGTCGGTCGCCGTTCGGGCGGCACGCGGGTAATGTCTTCCCCGTCAATGGTCATGAGGCCCGCAGAGGGCGTCTCGAACCCGCCCACCATGCGCAGCAGCGTCGACTTCCCCGAGCCCGAAGGGCCCAGAAGGCACACCAGTTCGCCGTCGGCCACCTCGAGCGAGAAGCTGTCCACCGCCCGCGTGGCATTGGGAAAAATCTTGGAAACGTCTTTGATCTTGAGAACGGACATTGAACTTTCCTAGCCCCCGAAACCGCGGGCAAATGAGCCGGAATTGACCACCCGGCGCGCAAACAGGAGGGCGATGAAGCTGGGCACCCAGAGCAGCACCGAAAGCACGGCGCCATACTGGATTACCGGCTGGTTATTGATGAACGAGATCATCAGCACCGGCAGCGTGCGCACCTGCGGCGCACCGATCAGCCAGGCGCCCTCCGTCTCGTAGAAGGTGCCGACAAAGCTGAGCAGGATCGCCGCCGCAATGGTCGGACCGGCCTGGGGCAGGGTGATCGACCAGAATACCCGCAGGGGCGAGGCTCCGACATCGCGCGCCGCCTCCTCCATGCGCCGGTCCACCGCCTGGAAGGCCGCCACCGGGATCCAGATCATGAACAGCAATGTGCCCACCAGCTGGATCAGCACCACGCCCCAGAAGGTGCCGATCAGGTTGAGCTGGAGGAAGATGCCGGCAATGGCCACCAGGAGCCCGAACTTGGGGAAGGCATGGCCCGCCAGGAACGAGAAGAACAGGAGGTTGCGTCCCGGAAAATCCAGTCGGGCAAAGGCATAGGCGGCCGGCAGGCAGATCAGCGCCGAAAGCGCCGTCACCGTGAACGAGAGCGTCAGGCTCGTGCTGATCGAGCTCCAGACATCGGCCCGGGCCAGTGTCTGGTTCCAGAAGCGCAGCCCGAATTCCTGCGGGATTAGAGACGGATAGCGCCACACATTGGTGAAGGCCCAGGTGCCGACCACGATGAGCGGCACCACGATGACCAGCGTCAGCACGATGGCGAAACCGATGCCGATCCAGTCCGGCTTGCGATAGGCGAGGGTGGCAGCCATCTACGGCGTCCTGTTCTTGGCGACCGAGCGCACGTAAAAGAGCCCGAAGACGATGCAGAAGCCGAAGGTGATCACCGCCTGAGTGATGGCGTTGCGCGGCTCCAGGAGTTCGCGGAAGGTGCGCTGCATGAAAGGGCCCATCATCTCGGGCGCGGCCGGGCCTAGGATGTAGGGCAGGGTGAAGGATGAGAAAATTCCTAGCACCGCGAAGGAAATCGCCACCAGGATGGAGTTGGACAGCCGCGGCAGGATGATGTGCCAGAGCACGGCCAACTTGCCCGCGCCCACGTCGCGCGCCGCCTCCACCGCCTGGTTGGACACATTGCCCAGCCCCGACAGGAGGATCAGCACGGTCAACGGAATGTTGTCCCAGACCAAGCCAATCACCGGCCCCCAGGGCGTCAGGTAGGGCGAGCGGATGCGCGGCAGCCCGACCGAGTTGAGCACGAGGTCGACGGTCCCGTTCGGTCCCAGCACGCGAATAAAGGCAAAGCTCAGGATGATCGAGGGCACGAACATCGGAAAGATCGCCAGGCCCTGCACATAGGCGGCGACGCGGCTGGTGGAAAAACGCAGATAGAGCGCGATCGGCAGGCAGACCACAAGGAGCAGGACTGCGCAGACACCGGTGGTCCAGAGCGTTATGGATAGGTTCGAAAGGCTATAGCCGTCCGAAAAGAAGAATCGGTAGGTTTCGAGCGACACGGTATTGCCGCCCTCGGCCGTTGGTACCCAGACCGTCTGGATCACCGCGGCAAAGATCGGCCAGATCACCAGCCAAGCCACCAGGAAGACGGGCGTGGCGACGAGCAGAAGGCCATATGGCCTCCTGCTGCTGTTTTGGACGGACCCGAGCTGGTCCGGCGTGGTCGTGGTCACGAATTGGGATCCACGTTCGGCGCGACCGCGCGGTACCAGCCGTCATTGACGGCCTTTTCCCACTCGCCGCTCGGGAAGTTCGGGATCGACTCGGGAATGATGTCGGCAAAACGCTCGCGCAGTTCAGGCGACACATGGTCCCACGACACGCCCGGATAGCCGCCCAGTTCGGTCAGCACGGCCGACTGGATTTCTTCTGTCAGGAGGAAATCGGCCAGCTTGAGGGCGGCGTCCTTGTTGGCGCCGTTGCTGAGCACGGCCAGCTTGGTGAAGCCGCCGGGCAGGCCGAGATCCTGCAGCTGTACGAGACCGGTGGTCTCGGGCAGCGCGCCTTGCGAGATTGCCGACAGCGCCTGATCCGACCAGGCCGGGATCATGGTCACGGCCGACTGCGACAGGAGCTGGATCGACTGCGTATTGCCCGAAGTATAGGCGCCGCCATCGAACAGCGACGGAGCGAGGTCCTTGAGGATGTCCCAGGCCGGGTTCAGCATGTTTTCGGCGGTGGCCGCGTCGTAATTGTCGACGGTGAACTTGCTGGGGTCCTTGCCATTGGCCTCATAGATGGCGCGGCGCACGAAGTTGCCGCCCGAGCCGCCCTTGTTGGGACGGTTGTAGATGAACTGGCCGGGATTGGCCTTGATCCAGGCGACCAGGTCCGCCCAGGTCTTGGGAACATTGGCCGGGTCGAGCTTGGTCGTGTCATAGGCGAGAACGACCTGCGAGCCGCGATAGGGCAGGTTGGTCGGGATGTCGAACGCTAGAGGGTTGATCTTGCCGTAGTTCGACAGGCTCGCCTGCTCGAAATCAACATAGAGGCCCTGCTCGATGCCGCCATTGGTGACGCGGGTGTCGAAGCCTTCGAATAGGTCCGCCTGCGGATCGGTGCCGCTTGCCAGCGCCGCCAGCGCACGATCGGCAATGGCCGAGACCCCGGCGCCGTCGCCGCCGTCCACCAGGTTGAGGGTGATGCCCGAATTGGCCGCCTCAAACGCCGGCTTCACCGTATTGGTCCAGAAGTCGATGACGTTCTGGTCCGAGGTGAAATAGATGTCGATGACGCCTTCGGCGGCGAAGGACATGCGAGGCAGCATCAGGGCGCCGGCAGCCGTGCCGGCGGCGAGCAGGAAATCACGCCGTTTCATTGTATTCTCCCAAAGCCCGTTCCGTGGAACGGATGTTCCGCCCGACGGGCATTCCCGCCGGCAGGTTCCATCGATCTTGCGTCGACCTCTCCCTTAGGGGAGCTAACTACCACTTCGGAAATTAGGCAAGAGGGGCGGCGACGCACCGACGGCGGGCTTAAGAACACAGCTTTGCGACAGTCATATTACGCCTGACCTGCCATGGCGCGACGCTGTGGATATTCCATGCAGAGCACGCTTGGAACAGGCCAGCCGCGGGCTGTTTGCGGCGCCGCCTCTGCGATCAGATTTGGGCGGCGAGCGCCTCCAGCTGGGCGGCGCACATGCCCCAGCCTTCATGAAAGCCCATCTGCTTGTGGTTCTCTGCATCCTCGGCCGACCAGTGCCGGGCGACCGCCGTATACTTCGTCTTGCCGTCGCCGGCGTCTTCAAAGGTCAGGATGGCGGTAAAGAATGGCTTCTCCGAGGGCGTCCAGTCGCCGGTATAAGCGTCGGTGAAAACCAGTTTCTCGTTGGGCACGATCTCCAGATACTGCCCGGCATTGGGGAATTCGGCGCCGCTCTCGTCCGCCATGGTGATGAGGTTGCCGCCACCGGGGCGAAGGTCCACCACGGCCTTAGGCGTGCTCCAGGGCTTGGGCGCGAACCACTGCTTGATCAGCTCGGGTTCCGTCCAGCAGCGATAGACGTTCTGGCGCGGCGCATGGAGAATGCGTGTCAGCACCAGGTCGCGATCAGTGTCTTGCGTGGGGAGGGGGTTGGTCATGGCAAACTCCTGTTGTGTCTGCCCTGACTACGAACGACCACAGCCCAAACAGACAAGCCCCTCGCGTCATTGCCGTTAGCAAGAACTTGGGGCGCGAAGGGAGTACCAGACCGCTCAAACTATTGTGAGCGGGCCCCGTACCGCAGCGAGGCTCGGCCGCAGATGCCCCTCATGCTCCACCAGCAGCTGCCGTGCCTGTTCCACATGGGCGCCAGCCGCAACCAGCACGGCCAGCTTCACATCCCCGGCAGCGGCATCGAGTGCCGCACCAGCCTCCGCCTCTGCCACCCCGCTAACCGCCATCACCATGCCCCTTGCGCGTTGCTGCAGCTTGAGATTGTCGGCAATGACATTGACCATGAAACCGTCATGCACATGTCCCAGCAGCATGGCCATGGTGGTGGACAGCATGTTGAGCGCGATCTTTTGCGCCGTGCCCGCGCCCATCCTGGTGGATCCGGCGATCACTTCCGGCGGCGTCGGCAGGTAGATGGCCACATCCGCAGAGGCGAAAAGCGGCACATCGCCGTTGTTGCTGATGGCCACAGTCCTGGCCCCGGCAGCACGCGCCGCCTCGAGTGCCGCGATGGCATAGGGCGTCGTGCCGCTCGCCGAAAGCGCAACAACGCAATCCGCCGCTGTCACGCCGGCCCGGAGCATGTCCGCTCGCGCCGCTTCGGTGTCGTCCTCTGGCCCGCCCTGCAATTGCGTCAGCATAGCCATGCCGCCCGCCAGCAGCACCTTGACCCGTCCGAGGTCTAAGCCGTAGGTGCCTGGCAATTCCAGCGCATCGGCCAGGGCCATAAGGCCTGAACTCCCGGCAGCCGCGTAGATAAGCCTGCCGCCCTGCCGATACTGCGCTGCGGCCAATTCTGCAGCCGCGGCGATAGCTGGCACCGCCTGTTGCACTGCTGCGGCGGCCTCCGCCTGTCCGGATGCCAGAATCGCCAGCGCGTCCTCTGCCGGCAAAAGATCGAGCCCGTGGGCGCGCGCATGAATCATTTCGGTTTGCGGCGCACTCATGACCATCTCCTCTAACCCCGTTGATGATGCCAAAAAAATACCACTTGTCCAGTCCGGCTGCCGCCTTTCACACCACGCAGGCTGCCCCTGTGCATAGCGCATTTGGTGCTTGGTGAATGGTATGTTATTGGTATTATATCCAGGAGGCGGCGCCGGTTCGTGGCGTCGACTCGACCGCGGCTTGGGCAAAGGGGGACATGGTGGCGACGGCGTCGAATGGTTTCTTTGCTGACGGACCGGTGGTTCTACCTGCAGGTGGTCCGCTCTACCTCCAGCTCAAGCGCTGGATCGAAGATGCCATCCATAGCGGTGCGGTCAATCCCGGCGATGCCCTGCCATCCGAGCGCGATCTCGCTACCAAGGTCGATGTCTCCCGCGTTACCGTGCGCAAGGCCGTGCTCCAGCTGGTCAAGGACGGCGTCCTGGTGCAGCGCCATGGCTCCGGCACCTTTGTCGCACCACTGACCCAGCGGGTGGAGCAGTCGCTTTCCCAGCTCACCTCCTTCACCGAAGATATGGCGCGCCGCGGCATGGCGGTGCGCGCCGAATGGCTCGATCGCGGCGTCTACCTGCCGTCACCGGAGGAAACCATCGTCCTCGGCCTTACGGCAGGGGAGCAGGTGGCACGGGTCTCACGCCTCCGTCTCAGCGGCGACACGCCGCTGGCCATCGAACGCGCCAGCCTCTCTTCTTTCATTCTCCCCGATCCCGATCGGATCGCAGACAGTCTCTATAAGCATCTCGATCAATCGGGCAGTCGGCCGGTGCGGGCCATCCAGCGCATCCGCGCCGCCAATCTCGACGACGAGAACGCGGCTTTGCTGCAGGTGCCGGTGGGCTCCGCGGGCCTTCACATCGAGCGCACTTCCTATCTCGCCTCGGGCCGGGTCATCGAATTCACCCGCTCGATCTATCGGGGCGACACCTATGACTTCGTTGCCGAGCTCCGCCTTGGTGACTCGCCTAGCAGTGGAAGTGTGAGGACACAGGAATGAAGCGCGCAATCATCGGCCTGCTTGCCGGCCTCGTGCTGGTCGGCCTGGCAGGGCCGTCGACAGCCCAGCCCCTGACCTATCAGGTGGATCTCCTCTACGAGAAGATCGTCGATGGGGTGCGACCGAAAACATTTGTCCGTGTGACCATACCCGCTACTAGCCCTCAGGCCGTGGATGCAATGTGTGGCAGCACGGTCAAACTGATCAAGCTGGGCAGGAGGGCTCTGGAGAATGGCCCCGAGGCGTTAGGATTGCAGGGCAATTGGATGGCCGGCGGAGGTAAGTGTGTGATGGATGCGGAAGGAGAAGTCGAGATGACGATCCAGGGAACCGGAGGAAGCAGATAGATGGGCACTGGCTTGCAGACTGACCGCGTCGACGCTTCGTCAGGCAACCAAACCTTCATGCGCCAGGAGATCTACTCCATTCCCGCAGTCGTTGCCGGCTTTCTGGACCAGAGTGGAGCGGTTCTCGATGCAGCCGCCGCACGGCTGCGCAAAGAGGATCCGGCGCTCGTGGCAACAGTCGCGCGCGGCTCCTCTGACCACGCCTCTGCCTATCTCAAATATGCCATCGAGCTGACTCTCGGCCTTCCGGTCGCCTCTATAGGTCCGTCGATCGCTTCCATCTATGGCAAGGATCTCAAGCTCGACCGCGCCGTCACCATCGCCATCTCACAGTCCGGCAAGAGCCCCGACATTGTCGGCATGACCCAGTCGGCCCGGCGCTCCGGCGCCACCACGATCGCCATCACCAATACGGCCGCGTCGCCTCTGGCCGATGCCTCCGACTTCACCATCGATCTCCATGCCGGCGTGGAAAAATCCGTCGCGGCCACCAAGACCTTCGTGACCTCGGTCGTCGCTGGCCTCGCCCTCATCGCCCGCTGGAGCGGAGACAGCGCGCTCGCATCTGCCGTCAACGACCTTCCCGAAACCTTGGCCGAGGCCGTCGCCTGCGACTGGTCCCAACTCGTCACTGCACTTGATGGCCATGACGCGCTTTATGTGCTCGGCCGTGGACCAGGGTTTGCCATTGCCAACGAGGCTGCGCTCAAGTTCAAGGAGACCTGCAACATTCAGGCGGAATCTTATAGCGCCGCCGAAGTCATGCACGGTCCCGTCGCCATTGTGCGTCCCGGCTATCCCGTCCTTGGCCTCGCTGCCCGTGATGCCGCCGAGTCGTCCGTGGCTGACATGGCGCACAAGCTGGCCGGGCAGGGTGCCTTGGCCTTCCTCACCAGCAGCCTTCCCGGCGCTGCCAAGGCGCTGTCCTTTGCCTCGACCGGACATCCGATCACTGACCCACTGGCGCTGATCGTCTCCTTTTATGGCTTTGTCGAACAGTTGTCGCGCCACCGCGGCCTCAACCCCGATGTTCCCCCGGCGCTCAAGAAGGTCACCGAAACCGTATGAGCGACCTTCTCGCGGTTACCGGCGCCCGTATCTTCGATGGCCATGACTGGCACGACCACGCCGCCCTGCTGGTCGAGTTCGGTCACGTCAGCGGCATCGTGGCCTCCAGTGCCATTCCCGATGGTGCCGAAACCGTTCACCTCGACGGTGGCATGCTGGTGCCCGGCTTCATCGACCTCCAGGTCAATGGCGGCGGCGGCGTCCTGTTCAACAACGATCCGAGCCTAGATGCCATCCGCACCATCTGCGCCGCCCATTGGCAGTTCGGCACCACGGCACTGCTGCCAACCCTGATCACCGATACGGTCGAGGTCAACGTCGCCGCCATCGCAGCCGGAAAGGCTGCGGCACTGGGAGGCGTACCGGGCTTCCTCGGCCTTCATCTCGAAGGCCCCCATCTTTCCGTCGCCCGCAAGGGCACGCACGATCCGGCCCTGATTCGTCCCATGGACGATTCCGACCTCCAGCGTCTCCTCGGCGCCCGGGCCGCCCTGCCGAACCTCCTCGTGACAGTTGCTGCCGAAACGGTATCGCCCCAGCAGATCGAGCGACTAGCAAAGGCCGGCATCATCGTCAGCATCGGCCACTCCGATGCCCCGCTGTCAACCGCTGCCAAAGCCTTCGACGCCGGCGCCACCATGGCCACCCATCTGTTCAACGCCATGAGCCAGCTCGGCAACCGCGAACCCGGCGTCGTCGGCGCCGTGCTTGCCACCGACCGTATCCATGCCGGCCTTATCGCCGACGGCATCCACGTTCATCCCGCCGCCATCCAGATCGCCCTGCGCGCCAAGGCGGGTCCTGGCCGCATCTTCCTTGTTACCGACGCCATGTCACAGACCGGCACTGAACTCGAGACGCTGACCCTCAACGGCCGCACGATCACCCGAGCCAAGGGCGCCCTGCGCCTCGCCGACGGCACCCTTGCCGGCGCCGACCTCGACATGATCGACGCCGTCGAGTTCATGCACACCCAGATCGGTCTGCCGCTCGAAGAAGCCCTCCGCATGGCCGCGCTCTATCCCGCCGAAGCCCTCGGGATCAACGAAACCCACGGTCACCTGAAGCCCGCCGCCGTCGCCAGCTTCCTCCACCTGTCGGAGACCCGCCAGGTGCAATCGACCTGGATCGCCGGCCACCAAGTCTGGCGCGCCTAGCCGCGTCCGATAAAGGGCATGTTGGTCGCCATCACCGTCATGAACTGCACATTCGCCGAAAGCGGTAGGCCGGCCATATAGAGAACCGCATCCACCACATGCCGTACATCCATGGTCGGCTCGGGCATGGTGGTGCCATTGGCCTGCAGCGATCCACTATTCATGTGACTGGTCATGTCCGTTGCCGCATTGCCGATATCGATCTGCCCGCAAGCGATGTTGAACGGCCGGCCATCCAGCGAGATGGCCTTGGTCAGGCCGGTGATCGCATGCTTTGTCGCCGTATAGGACGCCGCACCCGGACGGGGCGCATGCGCCGAGATCGAACCGTTGTTGATGATGCGCCCACCCTGCGGCTGCTGCGCCCGCATCATCCGGAACGCCTCCCGCACCACATAGAAGGCGCCGTTGAGATTGGTATCCACCATCTCCCGCCAGGTCGCCACGTCCAGATCGCCGAACGAAACGGCCGGCGCAAAGCGGCCGGCATTGTTGAAGACCACATCCACCCGCCCATACCGCGCGCGGACATCCTCAAAGAAGCTCGCCACCGCTTGGGGGTCGGCAACGTCACACACGCTCCAGTGCCCACCTGTCTCCCCGGCGACCTCTGCCAAAGCCTCGGCCCGCCGTCCGCAGATCGCAACATCGTAGCCCGCACGAGCCAAACCGATCGCAACGGCCTTGCCAATGCCCGAGCTTCCACCCGTCACCACCCCGACCTTCTCGCTCATCAAAGTAGCTCCTCCTTACGTGCCAACACTTTGCTATCAGTCCTGCCGCAGATTGTGCACATTCGCGCCACACCAAGTCAGCAGCTTCAGACGGCAAAGAACTCTTTAGTCTCTCCGCTAAAAAGCAGCCTTTCGGCCGCTAAACCCCGCCAATTGAACGATATTTAACCGCCCGTTTAGAAAGGTTAACGAAACCTTTCCAGCTGTGTGCTGAATCTGCAACATCCACTCTGCAACCATATTGTGGCAGGTCCAAAACGGCTTTTGCGAGATTGCGTCCTTTTTCGCCATGCGTAGAGTGGGTCCTGCGAATCCATGCATGGGATCGTTTGTCGGTCGCAGCGCGACGGCAACACACTGCACCACGATAGTGTGGTCGCGTTTCGACAAACCGCTGGGTAACCGGCACAAAAAATGACTGACTTTGGAGGTCAACCAATGAAACTCAAGAGCCTTATCCTCGGTTCTGTTGCTGCTGCCGGTCTCTCGACCGCTGGCTTCGCTGCCGATCTCGGCGTCCTCACCTCGCTCGACGTTTGCGACGAGCTCGGCCTCTCGGGCCTGACCATCTCGTCCGACACCAACTGCCTGCAGATCTCGGGCGAAGTGAAGTATGAATTCAATTGGGGCAACTTCAGCGACGGCGCGACTCCTGTCGCAACCCCGCTCGGTGGCCTGATCGGTTCGGTTAACATCGACCGCGCCTCGTCGATCCCTGGTACGTCCAACAACGACTGGGAATCGCGCGTTCAGTCCTGGCTGAAGTTCGTCGGTACCTCGGGTAGCGATTTCGGCCCTGCCTCTGCCGTCATCAAGATCAAGCACGACGATCGTCGTCGCGTCCGCAACGGTGGTACCGCTGTTGGTGGTTTCCCGGGCGTTGAGCAGCGTGAAACCGGCAATGTCGTCGTGATCGACGAAGCCTACGTCCAGGTTGGTGACACCACCGTCCTGACCGCTGGTAAGCGCGGTTCGATCTTCAACAAGGGTGACGACGAGCCGTTCAACTTCACCGGTCTCTTCATCTCGCAGCGCGCCGACGTCGGTACCGTTGTCGACGAGAACGACTTCGATCGCTTCGCTCCCAAGTTCGGCAACCACGTCATCCAGCTCTGGACCAACGTTGGTGAAGGCTTCATCGCCAAGATCGGCCTGGAAAACCTCGGTTCGGAAGGCGGTTTCGCTGCCTCTGTTCCGCTTGGTCTGCCCGCCGTTACCGGCGCTGAAAAGGCCGGCACCCTGGTTGGCGTTCTCGACTACGCTGGTTCGGGCGTCACCGCCCACATCAGCGGCGCAGTCGGCGGCCTGCTCGATGGTCAGCGCAACGCTGGCGATACCTACCTCATCCACACTGGCGTGACCGCAACCTTTGACCAGTTCAAGGTTCGTGCTGCTGGCTCGCTCGGTGGCTTCTCTGACGCTGCTGGCACCACCTATGCCACCTACTGGAACGCTCTGGTTTCGGGTGAAGCCAACTTTGACATGTTCAAGATCGCTCTGTCGGCTGAAGCAGCCGCTGTGAACGGCCTTGCTGCTGTCGACAGCAACACCGATTTCGGCTTCGGCGGCTCCGTGGGCGCCAAGGTTGCTGAAGGCATCGAACTGAACCTTGGCGGTCGTTACTTCAACGACGGTACCGCTGGCGTTGGTGACTCCTACCAGGTCGCTCTGCAGTTGATCGCTGCTGTCACCGAGACCCTGAAGATCACCGGTGAAATCGGTGTCTACGGCAACGACGTTGACACGGCTGCTGCTGCTCCTGGTGCCGCTCTCCGCGCCGCCGGTTCCGACTTCTACGCCAAGGCCGAACTCGGCTGGGCTCCTGGCGGCGGCTTCTCGTCCTCGCTCGGCGCAACCGTTCAGCAGAACGGCGCCTACAAGGTCACCTTCAAGGCTGCAAAGTCCTTCCAGTAATCTTCGGATTACCGACCTCTACGGAAAGGCCCGGCTCACCCCGGGCCTTTCTGCTTTTGCGGCCTAGCACCTACCAAGCCCGTCTCCGAAACCGTTCCTTAATCCTAACAATGCTCTAACGTCGTA
This sequence comes from Devosia sp., assembly GCF_036563435.1. Lineage (GTDB taxonomy): Bacteria > Pseudomonadota > Alphaproteobacteria > Rhizobiales > Devosiaceae > Devosia. Next base: position 305,946 of record NZ_DATCMJ010000018.1, on the reverse strand, counting down.
CAGATACGACGACTGACTGGATTGGCATGTTCAGAGACCTTATCAAGTGGGTCCTTCCCGGCACCGTGATCGTGCTCTGCGGCACCCCGTTCTGCGTTGCCATGACCGCAGCTTCCATCGACCGCGATATCTCCTCTGCCGGACGGGCCGCGCTGCAAAGGGCAGGGCACGCCTGGGCCGACGTTGCCGTGCAAAACCGCAACCTCTTTCTGTCGGGCCTGAGCACAGATGAGCAGGATACCGCGACCGCCCTCCGCCAACTTCTCGCTCTCCAGGCCGTCCGCAGCGTCTTCGACCAAGTCGCACTAGCCCCCGCCGCCAATCCCTTCGCTTTCAAGGCCGAAGCAACACCTGAAGGCGTGAAGCTTTCCGGCGGCGTCCCCGACCAAACTACCGGCGCCCAGTTACTCTCTCGCGCCGAACTCCAGGCGGCTTCGCTCGAGATCCGCTCCGGCATGCCCCAGCGCGAGACCTGGTTGGCAGGTGCACAGTTCGCCGTCGAGAACGCCAAACACCTTGATCAGGGCGAGATCAGCCTTTCGGACACCACTCTCTCGCTGCGCGGACGTGCCAAATCGTCTCGCGACTATCGCGACCTCCACATCATCATGCGCGCCGGTCCGCCCGCCGGTCTGACGCTCGGTACAGTCGAAATCGTCCCGCCCCTAGTTGCCCCCTATACCTGGTCGGCCCAGTTCGACGGCAAGCGCATCACCATCAGCGGCACCGTTCCGGATCAGGGGACGGCGGAACGCCTGCGGACCGCTGAACTGAGTGCGATTGCGCTCACCTCCAAGCTGGTATTCGGATCAGGCGAACCTGAAGGCTTTTCAGAGCTTTCAGACAAGTTACTGCAGCAGTTGGCGAAGCTTGAATATGGCACCGCCACCATCATCGACGGCGAGAGCCGGTTGACCGGTGCACCGCCATCCGAAGCGGTGGCGCAGGCCGTCGTCGACACCCTCCGCTCCTCCAACTCCATTGTCGTGCTCGAAGCGCCGCGCATTGACGACTATTGGACAAGCGCCACTCTGCAACCGGGCGGCGTGATCGTCTTCGACGGCTATGCCCCAGATGACGAAACCCGCGACGCCTTCGCCGCAGTCGAGGGTGCCGATGTCAACTACCTCAAGCTCGGCCGCGGCGCGCCGGACGTCTACCAGGCGGGAACAGCTCTCGGCCTCCGCGCTCTCAAACTCATGAGCGAAGGACGCGTGTCTCTGCGCGAGGATGGACTCTCCGTCAGCGGCATCGCCCGCTCCAGCGCCGACTACGAAGCACTTATGGCCATGCTCTCCGAGGGCCTTACTGCCGTCGAACTGGCCGCGATCGACATCAAGCCTCCTGTCGCTGCGAACTATGAATGGACGGCCACGAAGGCGTCAGGAGGCGTGATCGCCTTGTCGGGCTTCGTTCCCGACGCGGCAGCGCGTGAGCAGATCCTTGAAGCCGCAGGGCCGGCAGCCTCAGAGGACCTGACCTACGCCGCAGGTGCCCAAACTGACTTCGTCGCGTCAACGCAAGTCGGCCTTGAACTGCTTCAGCAACTGGAGGATGGCCGCATCGGCTATGACGGCTCAGGCTGGATCCTCACCGGCACGCCCCGTTCCGAAGCTGCCCGTGCTGCCATCGAGCAGTCCTTCACCACGCAGCAGCTTGCAGGCAAAGGCTGGTCCATGTCCTTGGCGCAACTGCCAGCAAGCCCGCAGGTGGAACCCCCTTCATTGGCCGTTGAAGAGCCCGCGCCGCCGGCCTCTGACCCGATGAAGCCCACGGCAGCCTCAGTTGCCGAAGCGACGCCGCCACCAAGTCACCCAGTGGCCCCCCAGCGAGAAGAGATTGCTCCTCCGGCTGCGGAGCGTTCGGCAGCCGTCACGGAAGCACCTGCGCCAGCAGAAACCGAAAAGGCGTCCGCACCGCTGCCCGACGAACCGGCTCCAGCCACGGCTCCGCCGGTAGCAAACGCCCCGACGCCACCGTCGCCTCAGTCAGACATCACAGCCTGCACCGCGCCTGTTGCTCAGTTCTCCGCCCGCAACGCGATCTTCTTCCGGCCCGGTGCTGCCGCCATAGCCGCCGAATCCAGCGCGGCGCTCGACGAACTAGCGATCGACCTGGCCGCCTGCCCGGATGCCACCGTCCATATCGAGGGCCATACCGATTCCGACGGCGAGGCCGGCCGCAACATGGCTCTGTCGGTGGCACGCGCCGAAGCGGTCATCGCCGCTCTCGTGGAGCGGGGCGTCTCCGCCAGCCGCCTTTATGCCGTCGGCTATGGCGAAACCAAGCCAATCGCCGACAATGCGACACCGGAAGGCAAGCGCATCAACCGGCGCATCGTCGTTACCGTGCAGCCGGGCAGATAGGGCAGGCAACGTGACGCTGGCGACCCTGCTTTACCTCCTGGGCTTCTACTGGCCCTATCTCGCCGCTGCGGCCGCCATGGGTCTTGTGGTCGGCTGGCGCAGCTTCGCGCCTAAGGATCGGTGACGGCCATGTTCGACATCGTGATCCTGGGAGAAGCCGCTCTTCTGCTGCTGTCGGCCTATCTGCTCGGCTGCATCCTCGGCTACGGCACCAGGCGCGTTCTGCATGCCGCCCGCGGTACCCGCCAAGTCACGCCGCCCATCTCGAAAATCAGCAAACAGGTCGGCTAGGCAGCGCGGCCAAGCAGGTCGTTGCCGGTCTTAAGCACGAATTCGGCCACCGCCTCGATCTCCTCGCTCTGGTCGAACAAAGCGGGCGAGCCTTGCCCGGCAATGGTCAGAGCCGCCGCGTCGGGGCGGCGGCGGGTCATCTCGTCAAATGTCTGCCGGCGCAACTGGTCGGTCAATTGCGTACGGAGAAGCATGAGCGGTGCGCAGGTAAGGGCATCGAACAGCGGCCATTGCGCAGTCAGAACGTCATCGAAATTGATGTCCGCAAGCGCCGCGATCAGTCGCCCGTCATAGAGCGGGCGAGCCCGTCCGCGGTTGTCGATAAGGTGCGTGCGGCCGATCAGCGCTTCCAGCTGGCCTTCGGGAAGCCCGGGGTAGTCCCCGCCCAGGATGCGCCGGAAGCCTGCCGTTACGGCTTTGGCGCCGCGCAGGTTCTCCACATGCGCCAAGTTGTTGCGCAGCCGCACGATGCCACGCGAATCCGTCACGGGCCCGGCATCGAGCAGCACGGTTCCCGCCACCAGCAGCGGGTGTTGCGCCGCCAGAGCCATTGCCACCTGTCCGCCATGACCTTGCCCAAGGATCACCGCCTGCCCAATCCCGAGCGCTGCGAGGATGGATGCAACATCGCGCGCGTCGCTGAGCGAACTATACGTCTCCTTCTGCGGTCGGTCGTCAGAGCGGCCGCGGCCGGGCAGGTCGAGCAGAACCACCGGCCAGGCGCCACCGCTGGCCCGCAGGAAATAGGCGGCGAAGTCGCCGAAGTCGCTCATGTTGCGCTGATAGCCGGGGATGCAGACCACCGGCAGCCGCCGCGTTCCCAGATTGCCCGCCACATGCACCGCCGCGCTGACGCCGCTTGCCAGCGGGATCAGGTTAACAGGGAGGTTGGCAAAAGCCGGATGATCGGCGGGAACGATACGCTTGCGGGCCATGGCCGCACTCTATCGTCGAGTTCGCGCTTCTCAAGCCATAACAAGCGCAGTCTACCGAATTGTCCGCAGCGCCTGTTGCAGGGGCAGGGGGCTATTGCCCAGCAGTTCGCGATAAACGAGGTAATTGCCCAGCACGCGCTTTACATAGGTCCGTGTTTCCTGGAACGGGATCAGTTCCACCCAGATCACCGGATCGACATTGTCGGCACGCGGGTCGCCATAGGCGCGAATCCATTTGTTGGCATTGCCCGGCCCGGCATTATAGGCCGCTGCCGCCAGAACCAGCGAGCCATCATAGCGCTCGAGCTGCGTCGCCAGATAGGTCGAGCCCAGGAGAGCATTGTAGGCGGCATCGCTGACCAGCCGGCTGGGCGAGTAGTCGACATCCACCTCCTCGGCCACCTCGCGCGCCGTACCGGGCATCAGCTGCATCAGCCCGCGCGCGCCCACCGCCGACACGGCATCCACTTGGAACATCGATTCCTGCCGCATCACCGCATAGACGGCAGCGCGATCCGCTGCCAGTTCCGCCTTCGCCAGTCGCGCATCGGCCGGGAAACTCAGCGGATCAAGCGCAATCCCGCGCTGATCCGCCCCGCTGGCGATCGCAATGGCCACATGGTGCGCGCCGATCTGCTCGGCCAGCCGCGCCGCCAGCAGCAATTGCCCGCCATCCTCCAGCGTAGTGCCAAGGTGGCGCAACAGCGTCGTCGCGTAACGCTGCTGTCCGTTCGCCGCCAACAGCCGCACGGCTTTGACGGCGGGATTGGCATCGAACAGCGTCTGGCTGCCGCCGATTTCGGGCAGGGGCCGGATTTCGGCGCCCGCCTCGCCCAGTTCGGTTCGTGCCAGCTGACCGTAATAGACCGTGCCATGGGCGGCAGCAGCTTCGAGCGCCGTCCGTGCCGCGTCGAACTCGCCCAAGGCGGCATTGGCCCGCGCCAGCCAGTAATTGGCCTGGCTGATGCTGTCGGGTAGCGTCGTGTGTTCCGTCATTTCGCTGAAGTGGCGCTGCGCCGCCTGCGCGTCGTCGAGGAAGGCAAGGGCAATCCAGCCGGCATGGAACAGCGCATCCACCATGCGCGCTTCAGGCCCGTTCCGGTAACCCGCCGCTGCCCGATAGGCGAGGTCCGGTTGCCCAAGGTCGAGCAGCTTGCGGACGAGAATACGGCGCTCATACCACCACTCGGCGGCATCCGGCACAGCGTCCGGCGCCTTGTCGAGCCAATCGACTGCATCTTGCCAGAGCTCGAACTGTCGCGCCCGCTGCGCCCTGGAAAACAGATAGACGGGATTGTCCCTGAGGCTTGGATCGACCTTGTCGAGCAGTGCCTTGGCATTGGGCGCGTCGCGCGACACCGCGGAGCGGGCGACGACAAGCGTCTTTTGCGCCGCCGACAGGAAGGGCAGTAGGCGCTCGCTGCCGCGCGCCCGGTCGTGCATCATCAGGTGCATGGCACGCACCCAATGGTCATCCCGGTCCAGGAGCTCGCCGAACCCCGCAAGAACAGTGCTTTCCTGCGCCTGCGTCAGGAAGTTCTCGGTCCAGATGCTGGTGGCGAGCGCCGCTGCCTCGTCACGCTTGCCCTCTGCCAACAAGGCTCGCGCCAGGAGGATCTTGCCCTCCACCGTGTTGGGCGCCTCGGACCCCAAAACCGTTGCGACCACGTCCTCACCGGCACCGCTTTGCGCCAGCGCCTGCTCGATGCGCGTTTGGTAGAGCGCTGCGGGCGCGAACTCGGCTGCTTCCGCCGAAAAGCGTGCAACGGCCTCGTAGTCGATCTTTCCCGGGCTGAACTGAATGGCGGCCCATTGTACGGCGCGCCGCTCCACTATGTCGGGCAGTTTTTCGGCCGCTTCAAACGCGGCAGCAGCGTCACCATCGACCAGCGTCTTGAGCGCCGCCTGGAACGCTGCGCTGCCCTTGCTGACGACGGCCGTTTCCGCGCTGGCCGGCGCGATGGAGCCAGTCGTCACCTGATCAACCGTTTCATTGGCGGTGACCGGGGAGAGGGCGGCGATGCCTGCAAGCGTCAGCAGCGCCGCCACCAATGCCTCGCGAAAGCTCCGCTTCATCCGCTATCCCTTATGCCGCAGGCCAGCCGCCTGAAATGAGGCTACCCGCTTATGGTAAACATCCCATTGCGCCACGCGGCGCCGCCCAAAAGCGCAACAAGCCGTTGTTAAGGGGCGCGATAAAAACTATGGTGCGCCGCGCGAAAACGGCGCTGAAGCCGTTCTATGACACCTTGCCGCGACCGAACTGTGGCAAACCAAACCGAGGAATTTTCGACAAATGCTGCGAGGATCGATTACGGCACTTATCACTCCCATGCTCGATGGGGCGGTGGATGAGAAAGCCTTCGCCAGCTTTGTCGATTGGCAGATCGCCGAGGGTTCGCATGGCCTGGTACCCGTGGGCACGACCGGCGAGAGCCCGACCGTTAGCCATGAAGAACACCGCCGCGTGGTCGAGATCTGCATCGAGGTCGCCAACAAGCGCGTGCCGGTGATTGCCGGGGCAGGCTCGAACGCAACCGCAGAAGCCGTATCACTTGCGCGCTTTGCGGAAGACACCGGCGCCGATGCTGTCCTATCGGTCGTGCCCTATTACAACAAGCCCAACCAGGAAGGGCTGTTCCAGCACTTCTCGGCCGTGGCCAAGGCGGTGGGCATTCCCGTTATTCTCTATAGCGTCCCGGGCCGCACCATTGTCGACCTCACGGTCGACACCATCGCCCGTCTGCGCGACTCCCACAGCAACATCGTCGGCGTCAAGGATGCCACGGGCAACCTGGAACGCGCGACCATGCAGCGCAACAAGCTGGGCCGCGAATTCATTCTCCTCTCCGGCGACGACAGCTCGGCCCTGGGCTTCAACGCCCATGGCGGCCAGGGCTGCATTTCCGTCACGGCCAATGTCGCACCGCGCCTCTGTGCCCAGATGCAGGAACTGTCGCTGGCCGGCGACTTTGCCGCGGCACGCGACATCAACGACAAGCTGGCCTATCTGCACAAGGACCTGTTCATCGAGCCGAGCCCGGCTCCGGCCAAATATGCCGCCAACCGGCTCAACCTTTGCGCCAACGAAGCCCGGCTGCCCATCGTGCCGGTCAGCAAGCCGGCGCAGGACGCGCTGGACTTTGCAATGGCCCATGCGGGTCTTATCTAAGTCCCTATGGCAGCCAAGAACGACAAGAGCAAAAATGGTGTGATCAGCCACGGTCTCGTGGCTGAGAACCGCCGCTCGCGCTACGACTACGAAATCGGTGAAACGCTTGAAGCGGGCATTGTGCTGACCGGCACGGAGGTCAAGTCGCTGCGGCTCGGCAAGGCGCAGATCACCGAAAGCTATGCCTCGCCCGAAAAGGGTGAGCTGTGGCTGATCAATGCCCACATTCCCGAATACCTGCAGGCCAATCGGTTCAACCACGAAGAAAAGCGCCCGCGCAAACTCCTCGTATCAAAGAAGCAATTGGCCCATCTCGATCAGGAAGTCGCTCGCGCCGGCAATACCATCGTGCCGCTCAAGCTCTTCTTCAACGACCAGGGCCGCGCCAAGCTCCTGATCGGAGTCGGCAAGGGCAAGAAGAACTACGACAAGCGCGAAACCGAGCGCAACCGCGACTGGAACCGCGACAAGTCCCGCATCATGAAGGAAGGCGGGCGAGGGTAGGGCGCGCCCCAGCCGCCAGCCCTTGTGCCTCCCGGACCCTTCGTGTATGGGAGGCGTTCATTCCATAAATTTTGGAGACGTCTGTGGCCCGCGTCACCGTTGAAGACTGCATCGAAAAGATCGACAACCGCTTCGATCTCGTTCTCATGGCGGCCCATCGTGCACGCATGATTTCCTCCGGCGCGCAGATCACTGTTGCGCGCGACAACGATAAGAACCCTGTGGTCGCCCTGCGTGAGATCGGCGATGGCGCCATCTCCCCCGAGGACCTGCGCGAAGACCTGATCCACTCGCTGCAGAAGTATGTGGAAGTCGACGAGCCCGAAAGCCATGCCGCCCCGCTGATCGAAAGCGCCGGCGACGACGACTCGATCAACTTCGACACCATCAGCGAAGAAGAACTCCTGCGCGGCATCGAAAGCCTCGCTCCGCCCGAGCGGCGCGACGACTGAGAGCCGGCACATCGCCCTCCAACACCCTCGGCGCGAGCCGGGGGTGTTTTGTTTCTGGTAGTTCAGTAGACCTCATCCTGAGTCTGTCGAAGGACGAGGTCGTGGCACTCAAGGCTCCACTCCCTCGACCTCCTGGTTCGACAAGCTCACCATGAGGTCTTCTCCACCCTTTCCATTTCCCTCCAAAGCGCTAAGCTCATTGCTTAAGCTTGCGGCGACCTATTCCCATGATGCGTCAGTATGAGCTTGTCGAACGCGTTCAGGCCTATAACCCGAACGTCGACGAGCAGTTGTTGAACAAGGCCTACGTCTACGCCATGCAAAAGCATGGGTCGCAGAAGCGTGCCTCGGGCGATCCCTATTTCAATCACCCGCTCGAAGTGGCCGCCATCCTGACCGAGCTCAAGCTCGATGACGCCTCGGTTGCCGTGGGCCTGCTGCACGATACCATCGAGGATACCGACGCCACCCGCGCCGAGATCGACCAGCTTTTCGGCTCCGAGATCGGCGCCATCGTCGATGGCCTGACCAAGATTGAGCGGCTCAATCTCGTCTCCCGCGAGGAGGCGCAGGCGGAAAATCTGCGCAAATTGCTCCTTGCCATCAGCCAGGACGTTCGCGTGCTCCTGGTCAAGCTCGCCGACCGGCTCCACAACATGCGCACCCTGCAATACATGCCGCCCGAAAAGCGGACACGCATTGCCCAGGAGACCATGGATATCTATGCCCCGCTCGCCGGGCGCATGGGCATGCAGGACATGCGCAACGAGCTGGAAGATATCTCGTTCAAAATACTCCAGCCCGACCACTACGAGGCTATCACCGCCCGCTTGGGCGAAATGCAGGCCGAGTACCGGGAGACAATTTCGTCCATTTCGTCGGAGCTGACCGAGCGGCTGGCCGCCGAAGGGATCACGGCGCGGGTCAAGGCGCGCGTGAAGTCGCCCTATTCGATCTTCTCCAAAATCGAACGCAAGTCGATCGCGCTTGAGCAACTCTCCGACATGATCGGCTTCCGCGTCATCGTCGGCTCGGTCGATGAGTGCTACCATACGGTTGGCGTCGTCCACACCAAGTGGAAGGTCGTGCCCGGCCGCTTCAAGGACTATATCTCCGTCCCCAAGCACAACGACTACCAGTCGATCCATACCACCATCGTGGGGCCCGGCCGGCAGCGCGCCGAACTGCAGATCCGCACTGAGGAGATGGACCGCGTCGCCGAGTTCGGCATTGCCGCCCACGCGCTCTACAAGGACGGGGCTTCGGCAGATCTCAGCCGCATCGAAAACGAGTCGCAGGCCTATGGCTCGCTGCGCTCCACCATTGCGCACCTGACGACCGGCAATTCCACCACCGAGGACTTCCTCGAATATACCAAGCTCGAGCTCTTCCAGGATCAGGTCTTCTGCTTCACCCCGCGTGGCCGGCTCATCGCCCTGCCGCGCGGTGCGACGCCGATCGACTTCGCCTATGCGCTCCATACCGACATCGGCGACACCTGCGTCGGCGCCAAGATCAATGGCGCCATCCTGCCCCTGGTGACCCAGCTGCGCTCGGGGGATGAAGTCGAGATCATCCGGGATCAGAACCACATCCCGCCCATGAACTGGCTGGGCATCGCAGCGACCGGCAAGGCCCGCGCCGCCATTCGCCGTTCCGTGCGCCATGCGGCGACGCAGCGCGCCTTCTCGCTGGGCGAGCACGTGCTCAACACGCTTCTCGAGCGGGAAGGGGTGATGCTCGACGATGCTGAAGCCAAGGCTCTGGCCGAAGCGCTGCATTTCCCCGGCCGGCGTGAACTGCTGATTGCCGTCGGCGAAGGCAAGATCGGTTCCGAGCCGCTTGCCACCGAACTGGCCCGTATCAAGGGCCTGCGCAAGCGGCGCCGCAAGCTCGACCTGCCGGTTGCCGACACCGCCGATGGCTGGTTTGCCCTGCGCGATACCGATCTCTTCCGCTTCCGCGTGCCCGGCGGACAGCGCTCGGGCCCCCGCGCCAAGGCTGCACTGGCCCAGCTCGACTTCCACATGCCGGTGTCGGTTTCTGGCGAAGGCGTGGTGCCGGGCGACCGGCTGGTCGGCATCCTCCAGCCTGACCGCCCCATGATGGTCTATCCCATTCACTCCGACGCGCTGACCGACCTCCACGACAGCGACGTAGCCTGGGTAGACGTCCGCTGGAATATCAACAGCGCTGAAGACAAGCTCTACCCCACCGTCATCACCATGGAATCGGTCAACAAACCCGGCTCCCTGGCGCAGATCTCCTCGGCCATCGCCGCCTGCGACGCCAACATCAACAATCTGGTCATGCGCATGATATCGCCTGACTTTCACCAGATGATCTTTGAAATCGAGGTGCGCGACCTTGCGCAGCTGACCGATGTTCTGGCAACGCTCAAGCGCAGCCCCGGCCTTTCTGCCGTCCAGCGCGCGGGCATGCGCGAGGCGAGCATGATCTCGACGCTGGAATGGGATGGCAAGGTCGACAAGAGGTTTGCTGATGACGAAAGATGAAGTCCTGGCCATTTTCCGCGAATGCGGTGCCATGCTCGAAGGGCACTTCATCCTGTCCTCCGGCCTGCGTTCCCCGGTCTTTCTGCAGAAGGCCAAGGTCTTTCAATACGCAGCGCAGACCGAAAAGCTCTGCAATGCGCTGGCCGAACGCATCCGCGCCGAATTTCCAGCCGTGAGCAAGGTTGTGTCGCCCGCCATCGGCGGCATCATCCCCGGCTACGAAACCGCTCGTCACCTTGGCCTCCCGGCGCTCTACACCGAACGCGTTGAAGGCAAGTTCGAGCTGCGCCGCGGCTTCGAGATCGGGCCCGATGACCAGGTCATCGTCGTGGAAGACATCGTCTCGACTGGCCTTTCCATTCGCGAATGCGTCGAAGCACTGCGCGGCATCGGCGCCAACGTTGTGGCCGCGGCCTGCCTGATCGACCGCTCCGGCGGCGAAGCCGATGTCGGCGTCCCGCTGGTGTCGCTGATCGAGTTCAAGGTCCCCGCCTATCCCGCCGACCAGCTCCCCCCCGAACTCGCCGCCATTCCGCCCATCAAGCCGGGCAGCCGCGGCATCCAGGGTGTGAAATAGTGTACCAGGTCTCGTCCCACCCACCGGCCGTCACCTTCGGGCTTGGTCCGAGGGCCCTGCACTCGCGGTGGCACGCATGATTATCGGCCTCGGCTCCGACCTCATCCAGATCCACCGCATTCAGCAGACCCTGGACAAATACGGTTCGCGCTTCACCGATCGCTGCTTCACCCAGATCGAGCAGCGCAAGTCAGACCGCCGCGCCCAGCGTGCGGCGTCCTACGCCAAGCGCTTCGCCGCAAAGGAGGCCTGCTCCAAGGCTTTAGGGACCGGCATATCCTGGGGTGTCTACTGGCGCGACATGGGCGTAGTGAACTTGCCCTCCGGCAAGCCGACCATGCACCTGACCAACGGCGCGGCAAAAGCGCTCGCCCGCCTTGTGCCGCCCGGCCACGAGCCCCACATCCACCTCACCATCACCGACGACGCCGGCCTGGCACAGGCCTTCGTCATCATCGAGGCGCTGCCGATTGACCCAGTGGGCACAAAGGCATAGTCCTGCCGCGCTAGCTTTCCCCGGGGAAATACATGACTCAGCCCGCCGACAAGTCGATCAAGAAGTCTGCCGCCAGCGAATGGTGGGAGACCATCGTGGTCGTGGTCGAGGCGCTGCTGATCGCCATCGTGCTGCGCTCCTTCCTCTACCAGCCCTTTTCCATCCCCACGGCCTCCATGCAGCAGACGTTGATGATCGGCGACTACTTCGTCGCCAACAAGTTCGTTTGGGGCTACGGCAAGCACTCCTTCTCGCTGGGCCGCTACGGCAACTTCACGCTGCTTGATTTCGAACTGCCCATCAGCAACCGCATCCTCGGTCGTGAGCCCAACCGCGGCGACATCGCCGTGTTCCGCCCGGTGCCGCAGAACATCGAATACATCAAGCGCGTCGTCGGCCTCCCCGGCGACCGTATTCAGGTCACCGCTGGCCGCCTTTACATCAATGGCGTGATGGTCGAGCGCGAGGAGATCGGCAAGGCGCAGGATACCGATAGCGAAGGCCGCACCGTCGAAGTCACTGTCTATCGCGAGACCTTCCCTGAGGGCACGACCCACATCATCCAGGAAATCTCCGACAACGCAGCCCTCGACAACACCTCCGAATATGTGGTCCCCGCCGGCCACTACTTCATGATGGGCGACAATCGCGACCGCTCCGCCGATAGCCGTGTCCTCTCCCAGGTCGGCTATGTTCCCGCCGTCAACCTCATCGCCAAGGCCGAAGCCCGCTTCTTCTCGATCAAGGACAACATTCCGCCCTGGCAGCTCTGGCAGTGGCCGGCCAATGTCCGCTGGGACCGCATGTTCCAGGGCGTCGACACGCAGCATCAATGAGCCGCGCCCCGCGCAATCACGACAAGCTGCAGTTCCGGCTCGGCTACAAGTTCGCCGATCCGGATCTGCTCCAGCGCGCGCTGACCCATTCCAGCGCCATCTCGCCCGCCAAACGCATCGAACGCTCCTATCAGCGCCTCGAATTCCTCGGCGACCGGGTGCTCGGCCTTGTCGTCGCGGACATGCTCTATCGCCGCTATCCCAAGGCCAATGAGGGCGAGCTCAGCCGCACGCTCAATACCCTCGTGCGCAAGGAAACCTGCGCCATCATCGCCCGCACGCTCGATCTCGGCAGCGAACTGCATCTGGGAGAGAGCGAAGCGCGCACCGGCGGTGCCGAAAAGGAAGCCATCCTCGGCGACGTCACCGAAGCGGTGATCGGCGCCATCTACTGCGACGGCGGCATGGGCAAAGCCTATGAATTCGTCGAGCGCATGTTCGAGGAATTCCTCGCCGACGGGCAGGCCAACAAGGCTGACGCCAAGACCACGCTTCAGGAATGGGCGCAGGCAAGGGGGCTCGAGCCACCCACCTATACCCAGACCGAGCGCCAGGGCCCCGATCATGCGCCTCAGTTCACGATCGAAGTCACCCTGGGCGACTTCCCACCGCTAAGCGCCACCGGCCCGTCCAAGAAGATCGCCGAGCACAAGGCCGCCGAGCTGTTTCTGCTGGCCCAAAAGGTCTGGAAGGAAAACCGATGACCGAGTTCCCATCCGTCGATACGTCCTGCGGCTTCATCGCCCTCGTTGGCGCCCCCAATGCCGGCAAGTCGACCCTGCTCAATGCCCTGGTCGGCACCAAGGTCTCCATTGTCACCCACAAGGCGCAGACCACCCGCTCGCAGGTGCGCGGCGTTGTCACGCTCGACAAGGCGCAACTAGTCTTCATCGACACGCCTGGCATCTTCGCGCCCAAGCGCCGGCTCGATCGCGCCATGGTCGACTCGGCTTGGGGCGGGGCAGGGGATGCCGACCTCGTTGCCTTCATCGTCGATGCCGAGCGCGGCATCACGCCCGATCTCGAAGCGCTGATCGAGGGCTTGGCCAACATCACCCATCCCAAGATCCTCATCCTCAACAAGATCGACGCCATCAAGAACGAGGCCCTGCTGGCCCTGTCGCAGACGCTCAACGAAAAGCTGCGCTTCGAGGCGACCTTCATGATCTCGGCGCTCAAGGGCTATGGCGTGCAGGATTTCATCGACTGGTGCGTCAAGCACATCCCGCCCGGCCCCTGGCACTTCCCTGAGGATCACCTCACCGATCTCACCATGGCCATCACCGCTGCCGAGATCACACGCGAGAAGCTGTTCCTGCGCGTCCATGACGAAATCCCCTACAACTCCACGGTCGAAACCGAGAGCTTCAAGATCCAGAAGGACGGCTCCTACAAGATCGACCAGGTGATCTACCTGTCCCGCGAGAGCCACAAGAAGATCGTCCTCGGCGCCGGCGGGCAGACCATCAAGGCCATCGGCGCCGAAGCGCGCAAGGAGCTGATGGAAATGTACGAAGTCCCCATCCACCTTTTCCTCTTCGTCAAGGTGCGCGAGAAGTGGGGCGACGACCCCGAACGCTACCGCGAAATGGGCCTGGAATACCCCCATGGCAAGGGGTGAGCCTCTTTCCCTCTCGCCATCGGGGAGAGGGTGGATCGGCCGCAGGCCGAAACGGGTGAGGGCGCTTTTCTCCGCAAGTTGCAAACATCATTGGCTTGGCACCGCGCCACCTTCTCCCCAGCGGGGAGAAGGGTAGGTGGAATGGACCGCTGAAGCCCTCCTGATCGGGGTTCGCCGCCATGGCGAGACCTCGGTCGTTGCCGAAGCCATGGTGGCGGGCCGCGGGCGCCATTTCGGCCTTGTCCGCGGTGGCCGGTCCCCGCGCCTTGCCGCGGCGCTCCAGCCCGGCAACACGCTCCAGCTCACCTGGCGGGCCCGGCTCGAGGATCAGCTGGGCGTCTTCTCCGTCGAACTGCTCGAAGCCCGCGCCGCCGCGCTGATCGCCGACCGCACAAGGCTCTATCTCAGCCAGACTGTATGCGAATTGCTTCACCTGCTGCCCGAGCGCGATCCGCATGATCGTCTCCTTGGCATGGGCCTCCGTCTTATCGATGCCCCGCCCGATGGTGCCGCGCTGGCTCGGTTCGAGCTGGCCCTGCTCGAAGAGCTGGGCTTCGGCCTCGATCTCAGCGCCTGCGCTGCCACCGGCGCCACGAGCGACCTGACCCATGTCTCGCCTAAAACCGGCCGCGCCGTCTCCCGCGCCGCCGCGGCGCCCTATCTCGATCGCCTCCTGCCGCTCCCCAGTTTCCTCACCAGCCGCGGCAATGCCGGCCCTCACGACATCGCCACCGCCCTCCGCCTCACCGGTCACTTTCTCGATGCCCAGGTCTGGACCCCCCGCCAGCTCGACCGCCCCGCCATGCGCGACCTCTTGATCGAAACGCTGAGCCGGGAAGACTGAGGAGCGCGCAAGCGGCCCCACCCCCACCCAACCTCCCCCTGAAGGGGGAGGGGCGGCTCCACTCCCGGGCACGATCCCACCCCACCCCCGATCGGCTCCTCCCCCTCCCGGGGGGAGGCTGGGTGGGGGTGAGGCACACCCACCAGCTCAGGCTTCCTCGCCACGTCATTCCCGCGGAAGCGGGAATCCATTCTTCCTCCTACACCGCAAGCGGCGCCACCCCACCCAACCTCCCCCTCAACGGGGAGGGGCGGCTCCACTCAAGGGCACGATCCCGCCCACCCCCGATCGGCTCCTCCCCCTCCCAGGGGAGGCTGGGTGGGGGTCGGGCAAGGCACCCAAACTCAAAAACTTATCCCCGCCCCCAAAACCTCAGGCACAATGCCCCCTATCTCCCGCCAGAGCGCGATCATGACGAGTGATGAGCGGAGAGACAGCCGGGGAGCCTGGGTCGCCAGGCTCACGCATGGATGCTGACCACCAATCCGGGTCGCTCCGAGGACAGATCGCTCCGCTGGGGAGATCTGAGGCCAAAAGGCCAGGAGAGCTGGGCTCGAATGGTAGGCCGTTCCTCGGGCGCAAAGCGGATTGCTCGATGCGTGTGCGCCAAATCCCGGCATGGTGGCGAGGCCCTGTCTCACTACCTAACTAAAACCACGAGGCAGACGCCTCGCCACCATCGCTCACCCTAGATCGACCGCAGACCCCCCGTGACCGCACCCGAGGCGGCGTTTCCGCACGTCCATATTTCGGGGGAAACCAAAGGTTTTCGGCGGAAAACCTGAGCATACGAGCCGTAAAGGCTATACTGCTTTCCTGATTCGTTCCCTTGGGAATTCCCCGCCGATGTCCGATAGCGATACCCTCCCGCCCGCCGACGACCAGCGCGTCGTCGATCTCAAGCAGGCGATCGAGGAGCGGTACCTCTCCTATGCCCTGTCCACCATCACCCAGCGCGCGCTGCCCGATGCCCGCGATGGGCTCAAGCCCGTGCACCGTCGCATCATCCACGCCATGCGCCTGCTGCGGCTCGATCCGGGCCAGGGCTACAAGAAATCGGCGCGCATCGTCGGCGACGTGATCGGTAAGTTCCACCCCCACGGCGACCAGTCGATCTACGATGCCCTCGTCCGCATGGCGCAGGATTTTGCCCTGCGCTACCCCCTCGTCGACGGGCAGGGCAACTTCGGCAATATCGACGGCGACGGTGCCGCGGCCATGCGTTACACCGAATCCCGCATGACCGATGTGGCGACGCGCCTCCTCGAGGGCATCACCGAAAACGCCATCGATTTCAAGCCGACCTACGACGGCGAAGACGAAGAGCCGGTGGTCCTGCCGTCCAATTTTCCCAACCTCCTGGCCAACGGCTCCACCGGCATCGCCGTGGGCATGGCGACCTCCATTCCGCCCCACAATGTGTCGGAGCTGTGCGACGCCGCGCTTCACCTTATCAATGTCAATCCAGAGGCTTCCGCCGAGGACCTGACTCAGTTCGTGAAGGGTCCGGACTTTCCCACCGGCGGCCTGCTGGTGGAGTCGGCAAGTTCCATCGCCCACTCCTACCAGACCGGACGAGGCTCCTTCCGCCTGCGCGCCAAGTGGGAGGTCGAGGAAAGCGCCCGCGGCGTCTACCTCATCATCGTCACCGAGATTCCCTATGGCGTGCAGAAGTCGCGCCTCGTGGAAAAGATCGCCGAATTGCTGCTGGCCAAGAAGCTGCCCCTGCTCAAGGACGTTCGCGACGAGTCTTCCGACGATATCCGCCTCGTGCTGGAGCCGCGCGCCCGCACCGTCGATGCGGTGATCCTGATGGAGCAGCTGTTCAAGACGACTGATCTTGAAACCCGCTTCCCGCTCAATCTCAACGTGCTCGACAAGGGCGCGGTGCCCAAGGTGATGGGTCTTCCCCAGGCCATCAAGGCCTGGCTCGACCATCGCAAGGAAGTGCTGGTCCGCCGCTCGACCCACCGGCTGGAGCAGATCGCGCATCGCCTGGAAGTGCTTGCCGGCTACATCATCGCTTATCTCAACCTTGACGAGGTGATCCGCATCATCCGCGAGGAAGACGATGCCAAGGCTTCGCTCATGGCGACCTTCGAGCTGACCGAACTTCAGGCCGAGTCCATCCTCAACATGCGCCTGCGCTCGCTGCGCAAGCTAGAGGAAATGGAGCTGCGCAAGGAACACGCCGACCTGACCAAGGAAAAGGGGCAGCTCGAAACCCTCTTGGCATCCGACAAGCGGCAGTGGGGCGCCATCAGCAAGGAAATCGAGGCGCTGAAGAAAGCCTATCCGCTGACCAATGCGGATGGGACGCCGCACCCGTTGGGCGCTCGTCGCACCCTGCTCGGTGCGGCCCCCAATGCTGACCTCTCCGAAATCACCGAAGCCTTCATCGAGCGCGAGCCGATCACGGTCATCCTCTCGGAAAAGGGCTGGATTCGTGCTCCACGCGGCCATGCGGTGGAGGTCAACGACGAGAAAGGCTTCAAGGCCGGCGACCGTCTCAAGCAATCGATCAAGTGCGAGACCACCGACAAACTGTTGATGCTAACGACCGGTGGCAAGGTCTACACGCTTGCCGGTGACAAGCTGCCGGGTGGCCGCGGGCAGGGCGAGCCGGTCCGCATCATGGTGGACATCGATGAAGGCCAGGACATCGTCGATCTTTTTGTCTACCGGCCCAAGCAGAAGCGCATCATCGCCGCCTCAAACGGCTATGGCTTTATCGTCGGCGAAGACGAGATGATCGCCAATACCCGCAAGGGCAAACAGGTGCTCAACGTTTCCTCTCCCGACGAAGCGCGGCTGCTCGTACCCATGAATGGCGATCGGGTCGCCGTCATCGGACAGAACCGCAAGCTCCTGGTGTTTCCGCTTACCCAGCTGGCGGAAATGAGCCGCGGCAAGGGCGTCCGCCTCCAGCGCTACAAGGATGGCGGGATTTCCGACCTCAAGACCTTCTATGCCGCCGATGGCCTGACCTGGACGGACAGTTCAGGCCGGACCTTCACAAAGCCGATGGAGGAACTCACCGACTGGATCGGTGACCGTGCCACCGCCGGCCGCCAGCCGCCCAATGGCTTCCCCCGCAACAACAAGTTCGTGGGGTAAGCGCCGGCCACTCCACAACCCCGATCGACACCTCCCCTTGAAGGGAGGCTGGAGAGGGTGAACCGCAACCCGGTCAAAGGAACATCCAAATGATCCGCCACTGCGTCTTCGTCAAATTCCGCTCCGACGTCAGCGCCGAAGAAAAGGCCGGCATCTACGCCGATCTTGGAGCCTTGGTCGGCAAGATCGACGGCCTGTTCTCGGCTCACTTTGGCCCCAACGTTTCGCCCGAAGGCCATGGCAAGGGCTTCAACGATGGCTTTATCATGGATCTGGCCGATGCGGCTGCACGCGACCGCTACCTAGCCGATCCTGCCCACAAGGCGGCAGGCGCCCGGCTCGTCGCCGCTCTGGAAGGTGGACGCGAAGGCCTGATGGTTTTCGACATGGAGTTTGAGCGCTAAGTCGCGCTACGGCTCACGACCCTATTCTTTCGCCGGAGCGATGGCGTCTTATCCCCGGGCCAAGAAAATGGGCTAAGCTCTCCTCTACGAGCGAAGGAGGAAAAACGGAGTGATCGGGACAGCGACTAGTCTAGTTTGCACCAGCCGAGGGTACCGCGCTGCACCTCCAGCGGCTGGTACAGGGCCTTGTAGGCCATCTTTGGCGACTCTTTTACCCAGTAGCCCAGATAAACATAGCTGAGGTTGGCCGAGCGCACCTGCGAGATATGATCCAGAATAAGGAAGGTACCGAGGCTTCGGTGCGCCAGGTCGGGATCATAGAACGAATAGACCATGGAAAGGCCGTCCGGCATTACGTCGGTCAGCGCCACTGCCACAAGCGTCTGGTCCGGATGGTCGCGCAAGCGGTACTCGACCAGCACCGATTGCACGGGCGTGTCCTCGACCATGTACTCGTAGTCGACAAAGCTCATCTGGTTCATGCCGCCGCCAGCATGGCGCGACTCGAGGTACCGCTTGAACAGGTCATACTGTTCGCTGGTCGCGGTGGTCGGGCGGACTTCAACAGAGAGGTCGCTATTGTTGCGCAGCACACGGCGGAAGCGGCCCGATGGCTCGAACTCGCCCGCCACGATCCTCACCGACTGGCAGGCATTGCAACCTTCGCAGGCCGGCCGATAGATAAGGTTCTGGCTGCGGCGGAACCCGTTCTCGCTCAGCAGGTGGTGCAGGCTCGTCGCGCGCCGTCCGGACAGGTGCGTAAACAGCTTCCGCTCCTGCTTGCCCGGCAGGTAGGGGCACGGCATGGCTGCAGTTAGAAAGAGCTGCGTTGTCTCTGGCGTCTGGTCCGTCATCAAAGACCCTTGGCTGCTGTCAACGGAGTGTACGCTCCCCCGTCAGGCCGGGCAACAGGTCAAAACGCCTGCTGCGCCCGGCTGCGCCAATGCCGCTCCATCGGTGACCGGCGCACCATCAGCGTTCCGACCACGAGATCATGGATCATCTGCCGGCGCGGCGTGAACAGCACGAAAAGGAGCGACAACGGCCACGATATCCAGGTCGTCAGCCAGAACAAGGCTGCATGAATGATCGCCATCCAACCGTCCAGCGGCTGTCCACGCGTCGGCGTCAGCACGATGTCCATCATCTGCATGCCGATCGTGGCCCGCTTGGACGAACCAAGCGTGGCGCCATAATAGAGCACGATGCTGGCGGGCACCACGAAGGCCAAAGCCAGCCAGGCCAGGCCAAAGGTCAGGAAGCCGGCGATCAGCCCAATCAAGCTGAAGGCCAGGATCATGGCCCCGATGATCACGGTGTCGATCAGGAAGGCGAATACCCGGCGCGTCAACACGCCCTCGAACAGCTCGGGGGCAGTCTGGGGATCGGGCAGGGCAGGGCGAACGGTATCGGTCTGGTACATGATCGAAACATCGTCACGCCCTGCCCCCCGCGCAAGAGGCAGGCTGCAAAATCCCAGGCTAGCCGAGCTTGCGCGCGACCTCGAGAGCGAAATAGGTGAGCACGCCATTGGCGCCAGCCCGCTTGAACGCATGAAGGCTTTCCATGATCGCCCCCTCGCGGTTGATCGCACCGGCCGCCGCCGCCATCTCGATCATCGCATACTCACCGCTCACCTGATACGCGTAGAGCGGGATGTTGAACGTGTCCTTGGCACGCCTGACGATGTCGAGATAGGGCAGGCCGGGCTTGACCATCACGCTATCAGCGCCCTCGGCAATGTCCTGCTCGATTTCGCGCATCGCTTCATCAGAATTGGCAAAGTCCATCTGATAGGTACGCTTGTCGCCAACCAACCGGCTGCCCGACCCCACAGCTTCGCGGAACGGCCCATAGTAGAAAGAGGCGTACTTGGCGGCATAGGCCATGATCTGCGTCTGCTCGAAGCCCTCGCCGTCTAAGGCCTCGCGGATCGCCGCAACGCGACCGTCCATCATGTCTGACGGAGCAATGATGTCAGCGCCGGCCTTGCTCTGCACCAGCGCCGACTTGATCATCACGGCGACAGTCTCGTCGTTGAGGATCTCCCCGTCGCGAACCAGCCCGTCCTGTCCGTCGCTGGAATATTCGTCCAGCGCCACGTCGGCGATCAGCCCAATCTCAGGCACTGCATTCTTGATCGCACTCAGCGCCCGGCACATCAGGTTGTCCGGATTATACGCTTCCGCCCCCGTCTCGCTGCGCAGGTGGTCGGGCGTGTTGGGAAAGAGCGCCAGGGCCGGGATGCCTGCATCGCGTGCCGCCATGGCTGCCTTGACGCAAAGATCGACGCTGAGCCGCTCAACTCCAGGCATCGTGCGGATGGCAGTCCGCTCGTTATGACCCTCAATCACGAACATGGGCCAGATCAGGTCAGCTGGCGTCAGCAGGCTCTCTCGCACCATCGCCCGGCTCCATGCCGTGCGACGGCTGCGACGAAGACGCCGCCCGCCCAGAAAGTCCATGTCATGCTTGTGCCAGGTGTCAGCCATGGGATGCTCCTTGTTGGCTTCCTCTAGCAGCCGCGCCTGCCTCATCCAAGCTCGCGCTTGTCGCACGTCTCACGCCCGGCTAGAAACCGCAAATGGTTATCCCCGCCCAGTCTATCGCCATCTATATTCGGATCGTCGCCATCATCAGCCTCCTTCTGGGCCTGAACGATGCGGCACGACTGCTGGGTGTAGGGCTGGGACCTGTCAGCCCGTTAGCGACTATGGGGATGACCGGCTTTGTCTATCTGTCAATCTTTGCTCTGGCGCGCCTGTTTGCCGCGGTGGGTCTTTGGATCAAGGCAAGTTGGGGGGCGGTTCTACTGGTGGGCGCCACCGGCGTGGAGCTTGCGCTTTACCTGCTTGGCAACGGTGGCGTGCAGATGTCGGCCTTCGGCTTTGCTGTCCGCCTTGTGCTTCTGGCATCTGTCTTGATCATCTTCATCCTTACCTACCGCAATGAACGGGCAAAGGCCGCGGACTAACCAGCAAGCGGTTCGTCACACCCAGGTAAGGTTACAGATTTATGCATCTGTGTAACGAAGAATAAAGCCAAATTCTCATTGCTTTCCAGTAAGATGCTCTTAATCACGCCGCTTAGGGCGATCTTAGTCCGCACGCCGTAGTTTGGCCTCATGAGATGCGAAAAATCGCACAAACTGCAAAACAGTGAGGCACAAATGGCAATCAAATCCAACGCAGCCGAGGCCGTCGTCCCGGAACGTCCCAAGAGCCTGAAGCCGCTTTACCTGGAAGCTGTGTCGCGGGTCGAGCGCCTGCACCGGCGGCTGCTGGACCTGATTAAGGATGAGTTCGATCGCATGGGTTGGGACGACATCAACCCTGTACAGGCACTGTTGATGTTCAACATCGGCGACGCCGAACTCACTGCCGGCGAACTGCGCTCGCGGGGCTACTATCTCGGTTCCAATGTCTCCTACAATCTCAAGAAGCTGGTTGAAACCGGTTACATTTTCCAGGAGCGCTCCCGCTCCGACCGTCGCTCGGTTCGCATCAAGCTGACACCAAAGGGCGAAGAAGTCGCCGAAGTGATCGACGAACTCTATGATCGTCACCTGAAGTCGATCGACAAGGTCGGTGGCCTCGGCGACGACGAGTTCGATGGTCTCAATAAGGCGCTGGCCCGCCTTGAGCGCTTCTGGGTCGATCAGATCCTTTACAAGCTCTAAATCAGCGACACTGCTGTTGCAGTGCAGCCACATTGGTCAATCAACGCCGGTCCTTGAGGCCGGCGTTCACATTTGTGCCGCAAAGCAACGTGATCTGCACGTTACGTGGTTTGAAACCATTTCCCGCTTATTCGTGGTTCATCAAATCTGAAGAGGTCACTTGCGGTTGACCGCGTTGTGACCAGCAATCTGCGATGGTAAAAAATCGCCTGCTTCGGCAGCCAGTAAATTCGGGTGAATTAATGCGGCTAAATAGACGTTCTCTGCTCCGGTACACCGCCATGGCCGGCGCATCTCTCGCCATGCCGGCAGTGGGCCGTGCACAGGAATCTATTTTCGACATCATGAACCGTGGCAACGTGCTGCGGAATGTCGACAAGGACGGCAACACGGCCGCCGCCCAGGCGCTGATTGCCACCAATGAGCCCATTCTGTCCTACGACACGGTCCACAACCTGCAGTTGGCCATCTCGCAGTACGAGCCCTTTGTTGCCAACGGCGGTTGGGAAGAGGTGCCTCAGGAGGCGTTCCGGCTGTCGCTCGGCAAGTCCGGCGCGGCGGTCATCCAGCTCAAGCGCCGCCTGATCTCCTCGGGCGACATGGCGCTTGTCCCCAACGTTAATGACCTGTTCGACGAAGCCACCGACCGCGGCGTCCGCACCTTCCAGGCCCGTCATGGCTTGATCGTGAATGGTCAGGTCGACGAACCCACCTGGTATGCCCTGAACGTGCCGGCCGCCACGCGCCTGCAGCAGCTCTACCTGAACTTCACGCGCGTCCAGAACATGGCGCCGAACCTCAACCCGCGCTACATCGTGGTGAACATTCCGGCGGCAACGATTGAGGCCGTGAATGACGGCATGGTCGAGCAGCGGCACACGGCTGTTGTTGGTCGCGTGGATCGCGCCACCCCGATCATGGCCAGCAATATCAGCCAGATCAACTTCAACCCCTACTGGCATGTGCCCAAGTCGCTGGTTCGCAAGGACCTCACGAAGTACATGCTCGAGAATCCGAACTACCTAACCGAGCAGAACATTTTCATCTACGACGGCTCTGGGAACAAGGTCGATCCGGCGACCATCGACTGGGCGAACATCACCGATCAGCAGGTGAACTACATGTATCGCCAGGAACCTGGTGCGGCCAATTCCATGGGTCACTGCAAGATCAACTTCTACAATCCCTATGATTGCTACCTGCACGACACGCCATCCAAGGCGCTGTTCGGCGAGAATGCGCGCTTCCACTCCTCCGGCTGCGTGCGCGTCGAGGGCGTCAACCAGCTGGTGAACTGGCTGTTGCGCGACAACGGTGACTGGGATCAGCAGAAGGTCGACACGACTTTCGAGTCACTGCAGCGGCTGGACGTCGAGTGCAAGGCACGGGTGCCGATTCACACCACCTACATCACTGCTTGGGCAAACCGGCAGGGTACCGTCAGCTTCCGTGACGACGTTTACCAGTTCGATGCCCAGGGCAAGGTCAGCTTCGACGCCTGATCGCTAAGCATCGCGAACAAACAGTTGACGCCCTCCAGCAAGAGGGCGTTTGCTTTTGTGCGGGTGCGTGTTGGGGCAGGGCGGCGATGGGTGACGGCGAAATCTACTTCGAGTTCGTTCAGGTGGGGCAACAGATGCGCGTTGCGGCGATCGATGCGTTCACCGGTGTTGAGGTGATTGTCGTCACGCCGTTGTCGGCAAGCCGTCAGCACATGCAGCAACTAGCTTTAGCGAAGCTGCGCCGGCGGCTTGGGGAGGGGACCGATGGCGCCGAACCGACACCATCGGCCACTCGCGGCAAGTTCGCCTAGAGATTGCAGCGATGACGCACGCCGTCATAGCCCAGGAAGGTGTCGGTGCGTTCGTCGTAGGAGCGGTAACGGGCATAGCAGGCCTCGACGTGAGCGTCGTAGCTGCGGCCGACAACCCGGTCACGATTGTTGTTGTTGCTATTCGCAATAGCGCCGCCAACGATCGCGCCTAAGGCAAGACCGAAGATGCCGGAGGCGATCGGATCGAGGTCGCTGCGGCGATTGTTGTAGAAGCGGTCGTAGTCGCGCTGGCGCCAGTTTCCACCATAGTAGCCACGGCAGTCGTAGTCGCGGGGATGCCGATCGCAATAAGTCTGGATCACCTGCTGACGCTGGCCGAAGCTAAGAGTGACGTTTTGCGCCTGTGCAGGGACAATGGAGGACACGGCGAGAGTGGCAGTCATCACGGCGCCAAGAACGCCGTTGCGGAGGATGGTCATCTGCAGAACTCCTGATCATTCCGGCTTTCTGCCGGGTAGAAAAGCGTAATGCGGCCCATACCGACGGAGTTGCCGCCTAGCGGGTTTTTTGATGACACTTGCTAATGAGCAGTTCGCTGGACATAATGAATGCGTTCGCGCGACTGGCGAGAGAGATGGTGTACCATCGGGGAACGCGAACCGCATTTGCCGCTCGCCTGGGCACCCTATCGAAACCACGGGAGCCCTCATGTATCTAGAACAACCCTCAGAGCCTTGGAATCGCACAGCGCCACGTGATATGGCCTGCGCCGTGTCCTGCAACATCGATGCCCGCGAGGTAAGCACGCCATGACTACCGCCACATCTTCCTCGCTGTTCCCGACGTTTTTCTCCAACACGCTGGCTGAAACGGATCCCGATATCGCAGCAGCTATCGGCGACGAACTCGGCCGCCAGCAGCACGAAATCGAGCTGATCGCCTCCGAGAATATTGTGTCTCGCGCCGTTCTCGAGGCGCAGGGCTCGATCATGACCAACAAGTATGCCGAAGGGTATCCGGGCAAGCGCTACTATGGCGGCTGCCAGTATGTTGACGTCGCCGAAAACCTCGCCATTGAGCGAGCCAAGCAGCTCTTCGGCGCGAACTTCGTCAATGTGCAGCCCAATTCCGGCTCGCAGATGAACCAGGCCGTATTCCTCGCGCTGCTGCAGCCCGGCGACACGTTCATGGGTCTCGACCTCAACTCGGGCGGTCACCTGACCCACGGGTCGCCGGTCAACATGAGCGGCAAGTGGTTCAACGTCGTTTCCTATGGCGTTCGTCGTGACGATCATCTGCTCGACATGGATGAGGTGGAGCGCCTCGCACACGAGCACAAGCCAAAGCTGATCCTGGCCGGCGGCACCGCCTATTCGCGCATCTGGGACTGGAAGCGCTTCCGCGAGATTGCCGACGCCGTGGGGGCTTACCTCATGGTCGACATGGCCCACATCGCCGGCCTGGTCGCCGGCGGCGTCCATCCGTCGCCTGTGCCGCACGCCCATGTCTGCACCACGACCACCCACAAGTCCTTGCGTGGGCCGCGTGGCGGCATGATCCTCAGCAATGACGAAGAGATTGCCAAGAAGATCAATTCGGCCGTGTTTCCGGGTCTTCAGGGTGGTCCCTTGATGCACGTCATCGCCGCCAAGGCCGTGGCCTTCAAGGAAGCGCTGCAGCCTGAGTTCAAGGCCTATGCTCGCCAAGTCGTCGACAATGCGCGTGCCTTGGCCGAGACCTTGAAGTCGCAGGGGCTGGACGTGGTTTCGGGTGGAACAGACAACCATCTGATGCTGGTTGATCTTCGGCCCAAGAACGCCACGGGCAAGCGGGCGGAGCAGGGGCTCGGCCGGGCCTACATCACCTGCAACAAGAACGGCATTCCGTTCGACCCCGAAAAGCCCTTCGTTACCTCCGGTATCCGTCTCGGCACGCCGGCGGGCACGACGCGTGGCTTCGGCATTGCGGAGTTCCAGGAAATCGGTTCGCTGATCGTTGAGGTTCTTGATGGTCTGCGGGAAGCCAATTCCGATGAGGGGAATGCGATTGTGGAGGCAGCTGTTCGCGACAAGGTGAAGGCGCTCACCGCGCGCTTCCCGATCTACGCGAACTAAGGTCACCAGATGCGCTGTCCCTATTGCGGCAACGACGATACGCAGGTCAAGGACAGTCGCCCGACCGAAGATTCCGGCGCCATCCGCCGCCGCCGCGTCTGCAATGGATGCGGCGGCCGCTTTACCACCTTCGAGCGCGTTCAACTGCGTGAACTCACTGTGGTCAAAAAGAGCGGTCGCAAAGTTCCCTTTGATCGGGAAAAGTTGGCGCGTTCTGTGTACACTGCCTTACGCAAGCGCTCCGTTGAGACTGACCGCATCGAGCGGATGATTTCGGGCATTGTACGTCAGCTCGAGAGCCTCGGGGATATCGAAGTCACATCCGACCAGATCGGGGAGTACGTGATGGACGGTCTCAAGGGGCTGGACGATGTGGCGTTTGTCCGCTTTGCATCCGTCTACAAGAACTTCTCGGCAGCTGACGACTTTCGGAATTTCCTGGCGGAGCTGGCGGAAGGCCAGCGCACCTTGCGGGAAGACGATTGAGCGATCTGCCTTTGCAGGATCGGCACTGGCTCGACGCAGCGGTTCGACTGGCCACGCCGTTTGTCGGCACAACGGCGGAAAATCCCACCAGCGCCGCGTTGGTTGTTGAGCTCAGTAGCAACACGCTGATTTCGCGTGCGTTCACCGGCCGGGGTGGGCGACCACATGCCGAGGCTCTTGCCTTGGCAGCGGCTGGCTTCAACGCAGCGGGCGCCACGCTCTACACCACCATCGAACCCTGCCAGCACTGGGGTCGGATGCCGCCCTGTACCGACGCGATTATCCGGGCAGGCATCATGCGCGTGGTGATCGGTGTCAGCGACCCGCGCACGGGCGGATCGGCAATAGAACACCTGGAGTCTGCAGGTATCGAAGTAGTCCTGGCGGAGCATGAGGGTTCTGCTGCGCTTCACGCCGGTCACACGCTGCGCCACATCAAGCAGCGGCCGCACACCGTGGTGCTGGTGGCATCGGAGGGCGGCTCTACCCTTGAATCGGTTGATGCGTATACGGGCAAGATAGGCGGAGCTGTCCGTGTCTGGCACGAAGCCTTGCGAAGTCGCTACGACGCTCTGCTCGTCGGTGGTGCCACGGCCCGCACCAATCCTGATCTTACGGTTGCGCTACCAGGGCTCTCCGCAAGAACCCCATTACGCGTTGTGCTGGCAGGAGCGGCGGGGCTCGACCGGACGGTGAATCTGGTTGGCAGCTTTTCCGGCTATCGCACTGCGATCATTGCAGAAACGGAAGCTGTGATAGACGCACCGGTGTCTGTTCAGGTGATGCGTGTCCCTGGCGAGGAGCGGCAACCCAACCTAGCAGCAGCAATGGCTGCGTTGGCGGGCAGAGGGGTGCAGAACCTCCTCGTCGAGCCTGGGCGTCGCCTGCACGAGGGACTGATGACATTGCACCTTGCGGACGAAATCTTCCTGCTCGTCGGTTCTCCATCGGAGGACGGCATCAAGCTGACGCAACAATTTGCCAGCTGTGGCTTCGCCGAGATCGGGCGGGAACGCATCGGCGCCAATACGCTTGTGCGATACGGCAGATCAAGCGCGCCAGTTTGAGTTGCAGTTCCAGGTCGGGGATACTATGGGGGTGCACCGCCGACTGGCACGCTCCCCCTGTGCCGGCGAACAGTGATGAAAGCAGACATGGCCGAAGCTCCCAAACGTGACCTCATGCCAGACCGTCCGGCCAACCAGCGCGGTGCAGCGCGCTTTGCTGCGGTGCAGGCGCTCTACCAAATGGATGTGGGCCGGGCGACGCTCGAGGACACCCTAGCGCAGTTCGGCGCTTTCCACCTGGGCCGCGAGATCGAGGGCGAACAGTATCTTCCCGCGGACGCCGACTTCTTCCGTCAGATCGTGGCGGGCGTGACCAAGCACCAGCTCACCATCGACCCGGCAGTGGATCGGGCGCTGGCAGACGGCTGGCCGGTGGAACGGGTGGACGCGACGCTGCGTGCCATCTTGCGCGCCGCCACCTTTGAGCTGCTGCGCCGGCAGGATATTCCGCCGCGCGTCGTCATCACTGAATATGTGGACGTCGCCAAGGCGTTTTACGAGGACGATGCGCCGGGCCTGGTGAACGCGACACTGGACGCCATCGCGCGTGAAGCCGGCAAGGACCTGGCCAGCTCCAGCTGAGATCCGGCTATTGCCGGATCCCCTTGGCGTTTCTTGACTAGAAGCTGCTGAGGATCGAATCGATGAACGAGCGGTCTTCGCCGAAGGACGGCGTGCGGCGCGTTTCGATGGTGACGGTCTTGCCGTCCTTGAGGCCATAGACGGCCTTGTCGATCACCTTCTTGTTCTTGTCGAAGTAGACGACCAGCACGGTGCGGGAGTCGACCATGGTCATGCCGAACGAGGTCTGACGAACCTTGGTCTCGACATAATAGTAGGCCGATTCATCGCCGAAGGTATTGGTGGACTGCGGCGAACCCAGCACCAGCGTCACCAGTTCCTGGCTCTGGCCGGGCCGAATCTGCGCCATGGCGCTGTCGGAAATCTCGTAGCCCTGGGTGCGCGACGTGACCAGCGCGGTGCTGCTGGTGCAGGCTGCCAAGGCCGTTGCCAGGAGGGCAGCAGCGGCAATCGGTGCGAGTGAACCGGAGGCAATACGCAGGGGCATGAATTTGACTTTCACGATGGCTCTCGACTATAGGCACGGCAACAAGGCGGGTGTCCCGTAGCCGCCGGATTGTTTAGCTGCCAACCCGTCCATCTGGCAAGCTGACATTGGTTTGGCAGGCCCGTTTGCCACCTCAAAGGCTGATCGAGACCCTGAGCGCAACACCATGATCCTGTCCCTGTTTCGCAAGAACACTGCCACCGAGCCGGTTTACGCCGTCTATAGCGCCATTGTGGCGCAATCCCGGCAACCCCGCTTCTACGCCGAGTGGGGCGTCCCGGATACGGTGACCGGCCGCTTTGACATGATCAGCCTGCATATTGCGCTGCTGTTTCGCAGGCTGCGCGCAGCATCGGGCGAGCAGAAGGACTTCAGCCAGGCTGTGTTCGACCTGTTCTTTGGTGACATGGACCGGTCGCTGCGTGAGATGGGCGTGGGTGACCTCGGCGTGCCCAAGCGCATCCAGAAGATGGGCAATATCTTCTTTGGCCTGCTGGCCGCGATCAACGAGGCCATGGACCGTAACGATGAGGCGGCGCTCGAGGCGGTGCTTGCCCGCAACATTTACGGCGAGGTTTCTCCCGCCCATGTCGGCGCTTTGGCTCAATATCTGATCGACCATGACCGCGCGCTGGCAAGCCAGCCGGCCGCCAAGATCGTCGGCGGCAGCCTTGATTTTGGAGCTGCGCCATGAGTCACGATGCCCCTTTGTTCGACGCCATGGTTCGCATTGACCGCCTGCCGGCAACCGGCCGTGAGCTTCGTGTTGCGCTCGATGAAGACACCAGGCGCGACCTGGCCGAGGAACTGCGCCTGACGGCGATCGACCGCTTCGAGGCCGAACTGGTGGTTGTGCCGCTGCGTGGCGGCATTCGCGCGCAAGGGCGGCTGGTGGCGCAGATCGTCCAGCCGTCCGTTGTCAGCTTCGAGCCGGTGACGCAGCAGCTCGACGAGCCGGTGGACCGGGTGTTCCTGCCCGAGCCGCATGGGCACCAGAAGCCCACGCCAGGATCGGAAGTGTTCATCGACCTCGAGGACGATGACTTTCCCGATCATATCGACGGTCCCGAAGTGGATCTCAGTGCCCTCCTGATCGAGACGCTGGCTCTCGCTATCGACCCTTATCCACGCCTGCCCGGAGAGAGCCTCGACTCGCTTGGCGTGAACTTGGGGGAAGCGCCGTCCGGGCCGTTTGCGGCGCTGGAAAAGCTCAAGAAGCCTGGTGAAGGCGAAAGCTAGAGGCAAGCGGCAGGCTTGCACCGACTCCCCGATGGGATATGTTTGCCTGCCTCCTTGCGAGGTATAGAACGGGCCGAGATGACCGATACGATCACTATATCAGTGGATGCCATGGGCGGGGATAACGCGCCCCGTGCCGTTATCCACGGAGCCTACCTGGCCCTGCAGGAGCGCCAGAATACCCGCTTCATTTTCCATGGGCGAGAGGAGCTGATCCAGCCGCTGCTCGACGAATTTCCGGCGCTCAAGCCCGTGTCCAGCATCCGCCACACCGAAGTGGTCATCGCCATGGACGAGAAGCCCAGCCAGGCTTTGCGCAAGGGCAAGGGCACGTCCTCGATGTGGATGGCGATCCAGTCGGTCAAGGACAAGGAAGCCGATGTTGCAATCTCCGGTGGCAATACCGGTGCGCTGATGGCCATGGCGACCTTTTGCCTGCGGCCGATGGACGGGATCGCCCGCCCCGGCATCGCGGCGATCTGGCCAACGCTGCGCAGCGATATCATCGTGCTCGACATGGGGGCGACCATCGGCGCCGATGCGCAGCAGCTGGTCGATTATGCGATCCTAGGCTCCGCTCTGGCGCGCTGCCTGTTCGACAACAATTCCCCGACTGTCGGCCTGCTCAATGTGGGCACCGAGGAGGTCAAGGGGCTCGACTATATCAAGGAGGCGGGCAAGATCCTGACCGCCGCCAGCGGCTCCGGCTTCACCTATCACGGCTTTGTGGAGGGCGACGATATCGGCAAGGGCACTGTCGATGTGGTGGTCACCGAAGGGTTCGTCGGCAACATTGCGCTCAAGACCGCTGAAGGCACGGCGCGCCAGGTGGGCGCCTATCTGCGCAGCGCGCTGCAGTCCAATCTCATGAGCAAGCTGGGGGCGCTGTTTGCGAGCTCGGCACTTAATGCGCTGCGCCGCAGGATGGACCCGCGCACCGTCAATGGCGGCGTGTTCATGGGGCTCAACGGCATCGTCATCAAGAGCCATGGCGGCACCGACGAAGTGGGTTATAAGAGCGCATTGGGCCTGTCCTACGAGATGGCGCATAGCAGGCTGATGGACAAGATCGCCGAGACCATGACGCGGTTTCCGGTCAAGGCGCCAGCAGCACCAACCGAAGACCAAACCGAGGCGAGACCGGCGTGACCAGAACGCGTACCATCATCCGTGGCGTCGGCGGCTATCTGCCCGAGAAGGTGCTGACCAATGCCGAACTGGCCACCATGGTCGAAACGTCCGACGAGTGGATCCAGCAGCGCGTCGGCATCAAGAAGCGCCATATCGCGGCTGACGGGCAGTTCACCTCGGACCTCGCCGTTGAAGCGGCGCGCAAGGCCATGACGGCGGCTGGCGTTGGGCCGGACGATATCGACCTGATCGTGGTGGCGACAACCACGCCGGACTACACATTCCCAGCGGCTGCGACGCTGGTGCAAATGAAGCTCGGCATGCACCATGGCATGGCTTTCGACATCCAGGCCGTGTGCTCCGGCTTTGTCTATGCGCTGGTGACGGCCGACAGCTATATCAAGAATGGTCTCGCCAAGCGGGCGCTGGTGATCGGCGCGGAGACCTTCTCGCGCCTGCTCGACTGGACCGATCGCACCACCTGCGTGCTGTTCGGCGACGGGGCAGGGGCGATCGTCGTCGAAGGCGTTGAACTCGCTGACGGCGAGGACGAGCGCGGTGTGCTCGCTTCCGCGCTCCGCTCGGACGGCCACCACTGGGACAAGCTCTATGTGGATGGCGGGCCATCCACCACCGGCACGACCGGCCATGTGCACATGCAGGGGCCCGAAGTGTTCCGCCACGCCGTGGGCAAGATCACAGACGTTGTCTATTCGACGCTGGAGAAGTCCGGCTACACGGTCGATGACCTCGACTGGTTCGTGCCGCACCAGGCCAATCGCCGCATCATCGAGGGGGCGGGCAATAAGCTTGGCCTGCCGCCCGAGAAGGTGGTGATGACGGTTGCCGACCATGCCAATACGTCGGCGGCCTCGGTGCCGCTGGCCCTGAGCACGGCGGTCGCCGACGGACGCATCAAGCAGGGCGACCTGGTAATGCTTGAGGCCATGGGTGGCGGCTTCACCTGGGGTGCGTCTCTCATTCGCTGGTAAGGGCTGACACGTCATTGACCTTAGCGCTTTCAAGGCGTTAGTGTCCTCTGGGCGGAGGACGCAAGGGCCCAAGAACAGACCGCACGAGCAATCGTGAGGCACATGGCGCTTAGCGAGAGGAACGATTCCCGCGAGCGGGCACGGCTGAATTCAGAGTGCCGGCAGCAACTGTGACTGGGATCATCCATTATCCCGGCATTGGGACTTTGACCTTTCGGAACACGGGGGTTCGAATGACGCAAAAGACCATTACCAGGGCCGATCTTGCCGAGGCTGTCTATGGCAGCGTAGGCCTGTCGCGCACCGAGTCGGCGGAACTGGTGGAGCGAGTGCTCGAACTGATCGGCGACGCCCTGGTCGAGGGCGCCAATGTGAAGCTCTCTTCCTTTGGATCTTTCCAGGTGCGCTCCAAGAACGAACGCATCGGCCGCAACCCCAAGACCGGCGAGGAAGTGCCGATCCTGCCGCGGCAGGTTCTTGTGTTCAAACCGTCCAACGTGTTGAAGTCCAAGATCAACAAATCTATGGTTAGCGCTGGAAAATAAGCAATCCAGCGAGTCTAACCCTACGTGGACAAGTCTCCAGACGCCTTCCGGACCATATCCGAAGCTGCCGAAGAACTGGATTTGCCCCAGCATGTCCTGCGCTTCTGGGAGACGCGTTTTTCCACCATCAAGCCGCTGAAGCGCGGTGGCGGGCGCCGCTACTACCGGCCCGAGGACGTGCTGCTGCTGCGCGGCATTAGGCACCTGCTTTATGACCAGGGCTTCACCATCAAAGGCGTGCAGCGAATCCTCAAGGACCAGGGCAGCCGCTATGTGATCGCGGTGGGCGAAGGCAAGCCGCTCGAAGACATCCTGCCCATGATCGAAGAGGCAGAAGCGGCCGGCGATGAGGCCGAGATCGAAGAAGCCGTGATGCAGGCGAGCCCGACGCTGGACCGCGAGTCGCGCGACAAGCTCTCGGATGTCTTGCGCGAACTGCTGGAGTGTAAACGCATCCTGGAGCGGGCGCGGGAGAACTAGGGGCGTCTGAGGAGGGGGGTGCTGACGGATCGTACCTAGGGCGACTTGGCACATCACCGTGAAATTGAAAGTGTAGAGCCCTCGGGTCGACCCCGAGGGTGACGGGCGGTGGCTGGTTGCCGCGGTGCGGAGGGACGTTAGATGGCGGCATACTCCCTGAAACTGCACATGCGGGCGTCAGTATACGCCAGGATCGGACGGCGAGGATAAGTGGCTCCCGCCGGGGCGGGAGCCGGCGCGCTAGGCCATGCTGAGGCGGGAGGGGCGGCTGGCTTCTGCCCAGTAGATCAGCAGCGAACCGCCGAGGACCAAGAGGGTGCCTGGCCAGAACCAGGGTGAGGGGACCTGGCCAAGGGCGATCCAACCGAGCAGGCCGCCGAGCGGCACCTTGAGGTCGGCAAAGGGCTGCAGGTAGGTGGCGTCGGCTAGCTTATAGGCAATGCCGAGGAGATATTGCGCTGCCGCGGTCAAGAGCCCGAGGAGCAGCAGCAGCCAGAGACCGGCGCCGGAGGGCAGGGCGAAGGGAAAGCCTGTCGCAACCCCCGATGGAAGAACCGCTGGGGCAAGCCAGCTGATGGCATTGACTGCCAGGAGGATCAGCAGGTGATTGGGCGTGACCAGCACCAGGAGCGAAATGGTGAGGGTTTCCGGCGCTTCCTCCCGCGCCAGGTACTTGGTCAGGACATCGGTGGCAGCCCAGAGCGCTGCCGTGGCGATCGGCACAAGCGTAGTCCAGCCGAACCCTTCGCTGCCCACGCCCGAAACAATGATGGCGCCGGCAAAGCCCATGAGAGCCGCCACGATGCGCACCGCAGTTGCGCGTTCGCCCAAAAACAGCGTCGAGCCGATGATGATAAAGAGGGGGCCCGTGGCCAGAAGGGTCACCATCTGCCAGATCGGCACGCCCGAGGCGAAGCCATAGACGAAGACATGGACACCCACCGCCGAGACGAAGGCGCGCATCTGATGGGCGAAGGGGTGCCGGGTGCGCAGCTTGTCGAGGCCGATGCGCAGGATCAGCGGCAGCGCGAGGATCGAGGCGATCACATATTGCCAGAAGGCCATGCCCGTGGAGGAGAGGCCGAAGCCGCCATATCCCACAGGCGTGGGCAGCACGGACTGCAGCACATTGCTGCCTGCGAAGGCGATGGCTGCGCTGATCATGAGGAAGGCGCCAGCCGTGGCATTATGGGAAACAGAGGAAACCTGGTTCATATGAAGTCCTTTCCGTAACCAGTTTCCTCAGGGTTACGGGAAGTGTCGCCGGCGCCACGCCTGCATAATGCAGGACGCAGTTGTGCCAGCGCTGGTCCCGTTCTCTTTCATCCGGACTATACCGTCGGCTCCGGACTCACACCGGATCTGCTGACCTCTCAGTGAAACCATCCGCAAGCTCTACTCTGGCGGCCACCAATCAGCATTTCCTGCGCTTCCGGTGCTCAGGTACCCAACGTACGCTGCGCTCCGGTTCTCGGAAATCCTGCCTGCTGACTCGCCACAGCGAGCTTTCGAATAATTTCACACGCTAGAGCGCTCGCGGGCTTGGCATCGCTGCCTTACCGCCGGTGGGGAATTGCACCCCGCCCTGAGAACTATGCGAAACTATCGTCCCGCGACGATGAAGATAGAGCAGGGGCTGACGCGGAACAAGAGGACACAGGAGTGTAACCGTTCGCGCAAGATGAACAGCGAGGTGCGGACGTACGGAAGCGCCGCCTGCCCAGCGGTTATCTCGAGCAGCGATGGCGCGACCGCGGTCTCGAATAGGTATGGTGTGAAGTGAGATCGCGGTCTCGCCACCACGCCGGGATTTTCGCACACGCATCGAGCAACCTGCTTGCGCCCGCGGACGGCAAGCCATGGAGCTCAGCTCCTCCTGACCTACCGTGTCGGCCTCTCAAACAAAGAGAGAGGCGTGTTCCGCGGAGCGACTCCAAGTTGGTGGTCAGCATCCATGCGCAAGCCTGGCGACCCAGGCTCCCCGACAGTCCCTGCAGCCATCACTCGTCATGACCGTGCTCTGCTGCAGGCGATGGGGGGATTGTACGCGCGGTTGAGGGGGGCGGGGATAAGTTTGTTGATGGCGGTGTCATTCCTGCGCAGGCGGGAACCTCCGTTGGTCTGGGAGGGGGATTCCCGCTTTCGCGGGAATGACGTGGTGGGGGAATGGGGGCTGGACGCAGCTTCGGCACCCCCACCCGGCCTCCCCCCTGGTAGGGCGAGGAGTTGGGCCGGTGGGTGGGGCTAGGTCGCGTCCATTCTCGATCTGCTCCTCCCCCTTCAGGGGGAGGGTGGGTGGGGGGGAGATGCCCCCACCTCAAACCCTAGCCGTTGTCGAGCCACGCCACCTGTTCGGGCGTCAGCTTGATGTCGAATGCCCGGAGGCTGTCGTCGAGTTCGGCCAGGGTACGGGGTCCGATCAGGGGGATGGAGGGGAAGGGCTGGGCAAGGACGAAGGCGAGGGCGATGTGGATCGGGCTGTGGCCGAGCTTTTGCGCCAGTTCGATCGCGCGATCGCGGCGGGCGAAGTTCTTATCGTTGTACCAGCAGCGCACCAGTTCCTCATTGTCGGTCTTGTCGCGGCCGGCCCGGTCGGTGAAGAAGCCGCGGCCCTGGCTGGACCAGGAGAAATTGGTGACCTGCTTCTCCTTGAACCACCGCTTCCAGTCGTTGCTTGAGGCGGTGACGCAGCCGTCCCAGATCGGCACCAGCATTTCGCTGAGGGCGAAATTGTTGCTGAGCGCCATGGGCTTGGTCTTGCCGGTGCGTTCGGCATAGGCGACGGCCTCGTCGAAGCGCTCCTTGGTCCAATTGGAACCGCCAAAGGGTCCGCGTATGCGTCCGGCTTTGACTTCGGCATCCATGGCATCGACGAATTCGCCGACCGGCACGTCGAGATTGTCGCGGTGCATGAAGTAGACGTCGACATAGTCGGTCTGCAGCCGGTCGAGCGACTGGGTCAGCTGCTTGGCAATGACGTCGGGGTAGCAGAGGGGGCTATGCGCACCCTTACCGATCAGCACCGAACCCTCGCGCGTGCCGCGATTGCGGTGCCATTCGCCGAAGAGCTTTTCGGTATAGCCGGCGCCATAGACGAAGGCAGTGTCGAAGATGTTGCCGCCCTTTTCCCAGAAGGCGTCGAGGAGGATGGCGCCGGAGGCAAAGCTGCGGAAATCCTCGAAGCCCAGCGCAACGGCCGAAGCTTCCTTGCCGAGGCCCGGAATGGAACGCTTGGGAATGACACCCTGGTTGGGACCGAGCTTGCGGTTGGCTAGCGTGTTGACGCGGTTGGCGGATTTTTCGACCGAGAACTCGATGCCGGCATCCTTGCGCCAGGCGTCGAGCACGCGGGCATTGCCCACGCTGTCGGCCCAAGTCATGCCCGGAGCGGCCAGTTCCTGCCGCTTGGCGAAGATGGCTTCGGCGGCGGCGTCCGCTTCAAAGGAATAGACGTGGCGGGTTTCGTTGACGCTGACCGTCTCGGTCTTGCCGTTCTTGATGATGTCGATGCGGCCAAGGCCGGTGGTGCGGTCGCCGCCGGCGAACCAGAAATCGGGGACTTCGATACGTCCTTCCGAACCATGGATGCGCAGAACATTGTCGAGATTGGCCATCACAGCACAGGAGACCTGGGCGACGATGCCGTTCTCGAAGGTGAGGACGGCAGCAGCCCAATCGTCAGTGCCTTCAGCATTGAGCTTGGCGGTGCCGGCGACCTTGACCGGATCGGCAAACGGCTTGCCCATGGCTGCACCGGCGATGAAGCGCGACATGGACACGGGATAGCCGCCGACATCGAGGATGCCGCCGCCAGCAAGCTTGGAAGCGAACAGCCGGTGTCCGGGTTGGAAGCGGCCCATGTTGAAGCCGAAGCTCGACTGGATCATCCGCACTTCGCCAATGGCGCCGGACTGGATCAGTTCGGCGAGCTTCGCGGTCTGCGGATGGAGGCGATACATGAAGGCCTCGCCGGCAAAGGTTCCCGCCTTGCGATGCGCGTGGAACACCGCGTCCATCTCGAAGGAGGACAGGGCAAACGGCTTTTCCACCAGCACATGCTTGCCGGCTTCGGCCGCCTTGATCGCCCATTCGGCATGGCCGGTATGGGGCACGGCAATGTAGACGGCATCGATTTCCGGGTCGGCCAAGAGCGCGTCATAGCCATGGACCACGCGGGCGCCGGGGAAGTCAGTTGCGAGGCCGGGCTTGTTGGGATCGCGGGTGGCGACGGCGGCGAGCACGCCGTATCGGGAGCCCGCGACGCCGCCCTGGAAGGCCTTGGCGATGCTGCCCGGGCCGATGATGCCCCAGCGGATTTTTTGGTCGGTCATTTCTAATAGTCCTATCAGTAGACCTCATCCTGAGCTTGTCGAAGGACGAGGTCGTGGCACGATCTGGGATGACGACCTCGTGGTTCGACAGGCTCACCAGGAGGTCTAGAGGGGAATGGGCTTTTCAGCGCAGGCGCCGGCCCTGGCTGTCGAAGAGAAAGGCTTTGCTGGCATCGATGGAGACGATGATCCGATCCTGCCCGATCTCGTGGCGTGACTGCTCGCGCTCGATGACCAACGGTTCGCCTTCGGCACGGGCATAAACATAGCTGGTGGAGCCAAGATGCTCGGCGACGTCGACATCGAGGTGAAGGTCGGCGCTGCCAGTACCGGGCGTACCGAAATGCTCGGGTCGCACACCCAGGGTCACAGCTTCTCCCACTTGCGCGTCCGACACGGGTAGGGTCAGGCGCACGCCGTCGTGGTGGGTCAGGGCGATGGTCGCGCCGCCCGGGCCGCTTTCAACGACCTTGGCGGGCAGGAAGTTCATCTTGGGCGATCCGATGAACCCCGCCACGAACTGATTGGCTGGATCGTCATAGAGGTCGAGCGGCCGGCCTGTTTGTTCGACCACGCCATCGCGCAGGACCACGATGCGATCGGCCAGCGTCATGGCTTCGACCTGGTCATGGGTCACATAGATAATGGTCGTCTGCAGTTCGCGATGGAGGCGTGCGATCTCGATGCGCATATGGACGCGCAGTTCGGCATCGAGGTTGCTGAGCGGTTCGTCGAACAGGAAGACCTGCGGATTGCGCACGATAGCGCGCCCAATGGCGACGCGTTGGCGCTGGCCGCCTGAGAGCTGCTTGGGATAGCGGTCCATCAGCGGATCGAGGGCCAGGATGCGCGCCGCGGCATCGACCTGGCGGGTGATCTCTTCCTTGGGCACCTTGGCGAAACGAAGGGCAAAGCCCATGTTCTCGCGCACCGTCATATGCGGGTAAAGCGCGTAGGTCTGGAACACCATGGCGATACCGCGACGGGACGGATCGACATCGTTCATGCGCTCGCCGCCGATCTCGAGATCACCGGCCGAAATGTCCTCGAGGCCTGCAATCATGCGCAGCAGCGTGGACTTGCCGCAGCCCGACGGCCCGACGAAGACCACGAACTGCTTGGCTTCGACGTCCAGATCGACACCCTTGATGACTTCCAGGGCGCCGAAGGATTTGCGCACGCCTCTCAGCTTGACGTTGCTCATGGGACAAACACCTTATTTAACCGCGCCCAGCATGCCTTCGACGAAGCGGCGCTGGAGCAGGAAGAAAATGACGAGGGTAGGCAGGGTGGCAACAATGGCGCCGACCATGATCACCCCGAAATCGGGCGTGTAGCCGGCATTGAGTGCCGCGACCGCCAGGGTCATGGTGAACATGTCGTTGGTCTGCAGCGCGATCAGTGGCCAGAGATAGTTGTTCCAGTTCGCCATGAAGACGATGATGGTAGCCGCCGCGTACGTCGAGCGCATCACGGGCATGTAGACGAAGAGGAATATCTGCCACTCCTTGAGCCCATCGATGCGGGCCGCATCGCGGAGCTCGTGAGGGAAGGCTTTCGTGGCCTGGCGGAAGTAGAAGATGATGAAGATCGAGGCGACCGAAGGCAGGATGATCGCCCAGTAGGTGTTGATGAGCTTGAAGTTGGCCATCATAATGAACAGCGGGATCATCAGGGCGGCAAACGGGATAGATAGCATCAGCAGCAAGACGCTGAAGACCCTCTCGCGGGCACGCGAGCGAAACATCTCGAACCCGTAACCAGCCAATGACGCAACAAGAAGCGTAAGGACGGAGCCCACTCCGGCAACAAACAGCGAGTTGAACAGAACGCGCGGCAGATCGACCTGAGCGAGGAACTTGCCGATGTTGTCGAACAGGGCCGTGCCGGGTGTGGCCTTGCCGCGCAGAATGTCCGGTGCCGTATTGGTGGCGCCCAGCACCATCCAGAAGAACGGAAAGATCGAGACGAAGGCGGCGATCGATAGCAGCACATATTGAGCGGCGCGGCCGAAAAAGGCGAGGGGATTGCTCATGCCTTGCGATCCCTTGCGGCAAAGAACTGCAGGATGCTGAGCAGCGCCACCAGCACCACGATCACATAGCTGACCGTTGCCGCGTAGCCAAAGCTGGGCATGAACTTGAAGCTCAGGTTGTAGATATACATCGAGAGCGTCAGCGTTGAGTCAGACGGACCGCCCAGGGTGATGAGGTTGGGTTCGTCGAACAACTGCAGCGTGCCAATGGTTGAAATGACGCTGGTGAAGAGGATCACGGGCTTCAGCATCGGCACGGTGATATACCAGAAGCGCGCCCAGGCAGGCACGCCATCGATGCGCGCTGCCTCGTAGATCGAGCGGTCGATATTCTGCATCGCGGCCAGGTAGAAGATCATGTTGTAGCCGGTCCACCGCCAGGTGATGGCCACCACGATGACGAACTTGGCCCAGAACGGGTCGGCCAACCAAGCAATCGGATTGTCGATGATGCTGAGCGCCAGCAGGGTCTGGTTAATGATGCCATCGCCGGAAAACATCGACTTGAAGATCACCGAATAGGCGACCAGCGAAGTGACGCAGGGCAGAAAGATTGCGGTGCGGAACCAGGAGCGGCCCCAAAGCCGTGTGTCATTGAGGGCGTTAGCGAACAGGAGCGCCAGAACCAGCATCACCGGCACCTGGATGGCCAGGAAGGTAATGGTATTGGTGAGCGCCCGTAAAAAGATGGGGTCCTGGGTCAGGCGCGTGATATTGGCGAGCCCGCCAAAACTCAGCTGCATGGCCCGGCCAGTCTGGAAGCTCATCCAGAGCGACCACAGGATCGGGTAGATCATGAATATGCCGATCAGCACCAGGGCCGGCATGATGAATGCCCAGCCATTGATCTGCTCATTGCGCGCAATATGCGATTTGGCCACGCCAATCCTCCAGTTGCCGAATATGCGCCGACGGCCGCCCCACGGGAGCGCTGCGCGTCGCCAATGACCCCCGCCCGAAGGCGGAGGCCACGGGAGGCCGGGAGCCGGAGCTCCCGGTTTGCTGGATTATTGGATTTGCTGGCGGACCTGCGCGTCGATAGCGGCAATGATCTCGTCGATATTGCCGCCGCTGGTGATGGCGGGAATCTGGGCCACCACGGCCGAGTCGGCTTCTTCGGTGAAGA
Source organism: Devosia sp. (assembly GCF_036563435.1). Classification (GTDB taxonomy): domain Bacteria; phylum Pseudomonadota; class Alphaproteobacteria; order Rhizobiales; family Devosiaceae; genus Devosia. Next base: position 265,747 of record NZ_DATCMJ010000018.1, on the reverse strand, counting down.
TGCCATACTTGACCGACGGGATTTCGCTCAGCCAGGTCGACCAGTTCTGCCAGACAGGTTCGCCGCCGAAGAATTCGTCGCTGGCCTTGTAAGCCTCACCTTCACGTGCAGCGAGCAAGGAGCCGACGGCGCCCTGATTGACCAGGATGTCCTGGTAGAAGTCGACATCCTGACCCCAGATGGTGGAAAGGAAGTCGATAGCCTTTTCCTTTTCGGGTGCAGAGGAGAGGACATACCAGCTCGAGCCACCCAGGTTGGAGGCATTGATCGATTCTGGAACATCGGCGAGGCGCGGGATGGGGGCAACGGCCCACTGACCGGACTGGTCGGGATTGGCCTTGATAGTCGCGGTCATCCAGACGCCGGTCGGCGTCGCGAGAGTGTCGCCGGACGTGAAGCTGCCGGTATATTCGGTCCAACCGTTGACAGGCTTGCTGATGCCAGCGGCGAGAAGGCGCTGGTATGTTTCCAACGTGCTCTTGAACACGGGATTGTCCGCAATAGTGAGGTTGCCTTCGGCATCAAAATACCAGGAACCGGCGGACTGCATCGCCATGCGGAAGAAGTCGGAAGCGGTGGGGTCGATGGGCAGGAGGGTCTGGCCGGTCTTTTCCTTCACAGTCTGGCCGATGGTGATCAGCTCGTCCCAAGTGATGTCCTCGAGATCGGCGGCTGTGAAGCCGGCTTCTTCAAGAACGTCGGAGCGGTAGAAGAGGCCAGCCACACCGGAATCGAAGGGAACGGAATAGGTCTGGCCATCTACGGTGGCGACTTCGACCTTGTAGGGCGCGAAGGCAGAGTAATCGATCTTGTCGGTCAGCGGCTCGAATGCGCCGGGAAACGACAGGAGGTACTTCTGCGCGCGGTAGTCTTCGATCAGCACGATGTCGGGCAGGCCGGCGGTCTGGCCCGACGCGAGCTGGGCCTGAAGCTTCTGCTCCATTGCCGCCTTGTCGAAGATCTGGATGTCGATCGTGTCGTCAGGATTGTTGGCCTGGTAGCGATCGAAGGCCTGCTGCATCGTGGCGCCGTTGAAATTGGCGTCCCAGGCCCAGACGGTGATGTTTGCGGCCATTGCAGCCGTCATGCTGAGCAGGCTGGAGCCCAGCAGAACGCCGGAAAACAGGCGAGCACGCCGTGAAGCGATGAAGTTCATATAGTCCTCCCTTTTCTTTGCTCTTCCCTTGAGCACCGCCTAAGCTATGCTTCTGGTGCAAGGCGTCCATCCCAAAAGGCATAGAGAGTTGGCGGAAAGTAAGATCGCGGAAAAGTCGTATTACGAGCCCCTGGCGGACGGGGTGGAACGGCTACCCACTGCGCTTTCCATGTTCCACACCACGCCCCTGGTGATGCGGGCGCCACACTGGCACGCACAGGTCGAGGTCAACTTTATCATCCAGGGCTGGGCTCGCTACCGGATGAGCGGGCACGATGTGCAGTTCGAAGCGGGCGACATGGCCCTGTTCTGGGGCGGGCTGCCGCATTGGCTGTGTGATGCTTCCGAGGACCTGGTCTATGCCGGAGGGCACCTGCCGCTGGTGCATTTCTTCCGCCTGCGACTGCCACAGAATGTCCAGTCGCGGCTGATGCAGGGCGCGACACTCTTGACCAAGGCCACGGACGCGTCGGATCCGCTCAACTTCGCCCGCTGGAACGAGTATGCCCGTTCGGGCGACCCGATGAAGGCCAGCATGGCGGTGGAAGAATTGCTGTTGCGGATCGAGCGGGTGCGCTTCGACCCCTATGAACTGCTGCCGGGGCCTGACGCGGTGGTGAATGCGGTGGATGGGCTGGACCATCATTCTTCGCCTATTGTCGTGCGCATCTGCGACTTCATTGCCGACAACTTCCGCGAGGACATCGATTCGGCCGACATTGCCCAGGCGGCTGATATCCATCCCAAGTATGCGATGAACGTCTTCAAAAAATCGACCGGCATGACGCTCAACGACTACGTCAACCTGATGCGACTGAGCTTTGCCCAGGCGCTGCTGATGCAGGACGAGGCGAACGTGTTGCAAGTGGCGATGGACAGCGGCTTCGGATCGCTCAGCGCCTTCAACAAGAGCTTCCGTAAGATTGCCGGCATGTCGCCGACGGACTTCCGCCGCGACGTGCGCGGGCGGCCCAACCTGCCGGCAGCCCGCACCTATCCCAGGCGGGCGATGAACTGAGCGATCAGTGGAGCGGGTGCTCCAGGTCCAGGCGCCGGGCCTGGAGCAGCAGGTAACCAAGAGCGACAGCATAGATCACCGTCTGGGGCAGGATGCCGAACATAGCATTGCTGATGCCCAGGATGAGCTGCCCTGACGACAGCAGCAAGGCGCCGAGCACGATTGGGCGCTGCTGCCGCGCCGGCCGGTGCAGCAGCAAGAGCAGCGGCGCCGCGATCAGCAGCAGATAGGCAAGGAGCCCCATGCCGCCTGACATGGTGGCGAAATTGGCCCAGTCGGCATGGAGATTGTCGAGCGAGAACACTTGGCCCTGCTGCGGGAAGAGTTCCTGGGCAGGGTGCATGATCTGTCCCAGGCCGATGCCATAAAGCGGCGATTGCGCCAAGGCGTGAAGGGCCGAGTGGTAGAGCGCTGCCCGGATATCATCGGAGCCGCCGGTGAAGCGGAAGATGTTGAGCGCGCTGTCGATGATACCGGCAACGCGCGTGTTACCGGTAGCCACGAGGTAGGCGGCAGCGCCAGCACCCACCGCCGCGGCAGCAAGGAAGGCGAGGCGGAACAGCCCTTCGCGCCAGCACCAGATCAAGAGGGTCGATAGACCAACTGCGACCATGGCAGCCCCGCCAACCATGGGACCCCGGGAGTCGGCGATGATGGCGCAGGCGAGGCCAAGGATCGGTCCCAGCAGGAAGATGTAGCGCCATGGCGCGGCGGACGCTGCCACACCGACCATGGCGAGTGATCCCGCCATAACGGCGAGCGAGGCGAAATGGATGGGATTGTTGCCCATGCCGGGACGATAGATACCCAGGACGTAGCGTTCGTAGACACCGCCACTGAAGGCTACGACAGCCGCGACGAGGCAGATCACGGCAAAGAGGGTGAACCCGGGCACCCACCTGGCGGGTCGCGCGAGCAGGCCCAGGGCAGGAACGCAGAGCATTGGCAGCACGAAAACCGGCGCCAGCAGATCCTGATCGCCGCGATAGGTGAAGGGAACGGTGAGTGCCACCAGGGCAATGGCCGCGATAGTGGCCAGGGACGTCGGCTGGCGGAAGCCCTCGCGCTCCGGCACGCCGAAGACCAGCAGCGCCAGCGCGCAAAGCGCAATGGCCGCATAAGCGCCGATATATGCAGGATAGCCGGGCGGCAGAATTGCGGCGATAATGGTTGCCAAGGCGAGAGCGCCGGCAAGTTTTGACAACACGTCCATGTCCCCATCAGGCGCCGTTTCAATAAGCGGCAACTGGAACGGCACTACCGGCTCGGCGCCAAGCGGTCAAAGCTTTTGCAAGCAAGGCGGGCGAAGGCGAGGTCGCAAAGGGCATTGATGTCCCGGCGGCTCGTCGGGGTGGCCAGGTGATAGCGGGTGGCAAGGTCGCCGATGTACTGGGCTCCGTCGCTTTCGATCAGCGCCAGGATATCGCGTTGCCGCACCGAAAGCGTAGCCCCGTCGCGCCCTCAGTTCAGGAAAGCCGCAAGATTGTCGGTGATGGCGCCGCTTAGCCCCGCGGGCCAGACGACCCGCGCTTTACCACCTCAGGGGCGTTTTTTGGTGAGAGTTTTCGATGAACCCCCAGCAAATCCCCGAGCTCCTGCTTTTTCTCTCACTTGGATAAGCCGTCAGCCAGCTGTTGTTGAAGCGGAAGGGACGCTTATTCGGTGTTGCGTGACGAGTTTGCATTGTTTAGGTTGCGCTCGGCTAAAGTGAGGGCTCTGCTCTCATCACGATGCACCCGTAGCTCAGCTGGATAGAGCGCTGCCCTCCGAAGGCAGAGGTCACAGATTCGAATTCTGTCGGGTGCGCCATACTTCCAGACGAGGATCGATCCACCTAAGTGCGCGGCGCTGGCGTATGTCGGACAGTGGTGACGTTTTTGGCTTGTGAGCCCCGCCTGGTTCGCTTTTCATGGATGACAATAGGCCAGGGAATAAGCGTTATCGAGCATTTGCCCCAAACGTGCCGGTTGCCGACGCCAGTCTGGGCCGGATGGCGAGCTTATGGCTATGGGAATAACGTTATCGCGCATTTTCCCCGCCAGCCGCGGGTCTGCGGACGCCGATTCCGCTAAAGGCCAGGCAAGTTCGAAATGGGGCTCAAGGCCCACTGATGGACGGAAGAGATTAAGCTTCCGACGCCGCCATTGGAGCCAGCAACGGCTGCTAGGCCATCAAGGCGCTGACGGCAGCATCAGGCGACGCAATCCAAGGGGCGCAGGAGCGAGGACAGCCTCCAGTGTGGCCGGGTTATCGGCCGCATCCCGGAACTCCCCGCTTCCCGTCGCCAGCTGATAGCGGCCGGACGGCGTTGTCAGCACCCAAAGCTCACCGGCTCCGGCATAGGCGTTGAATGCGTTGTTGCGCTGGGCCGCTGTGCACCAGCGCGTGCCGCGCCCCCAAAACTCGGCCGCTTGCCGGGTCTTGAGCCAAATCAGGCGCCATGGTCCGTCCTTGAACAGCAGGTCGCTGCCCGCATGGGCGGTGTCGCGCTCCACCTGGCGCCCCCGCTTTTCATCCTGGGGCGGCATTGAGCATCGAGCGGTCAAGAGCGCGTCGGCCGACCGGTAGCGCAAGACATCGCCTGCTGGCGCCGGCAAGCGAGCCCGGACCAGATCGAAGTGCCGCAGCGCCGTTGTCAGAAGTTCAAGCTCCTCGATCATGGGCATGGACCGCAAGCCTGAGACGCGCCACATCTGCCGCCGCCATCGCGCCAGCCAGACGGCATAACGACCCGATCGGCTGGGGTCGCAATCAAGGATCACGTCCAGCTTGCCGCTTTCGACGCGCACGGCGCTGTGCTGGTCCAGATGCTCGGCCTGCGCCTGCCGCCAGGCTGCTTCGAGATGGGTATTGATCACGATGTCGATGCGCTTGAGCGAGGGGGCTGGCATGGCATCAACATTGGAACGCCAGCGGAATGACGCCAAGCGCGAAGGGGCATGCTCCACTGGATTTTTGTCCGTTGATTGTCATACCTGGTCCGGAATTCGATCAGTCTGCACCGTGTGCAGCGGCAGCGAAGTAGGTGGTGCATTCGGTGGCCGCGGAGGTTTCGATCCGTTTCCCTATCCTGTTCCAGAGCGCATCGATTGTTCCTTCGGCAGCCTTGCCACCGCAATATCGATCATTCCAAGCAAAACCGGCAGGAAGCTCTCGCCCGATCGACCAGCCCCTGCCTTGCCACGACGGCGCCACGCACGGACCGCGCCCGGTAGCCGACATCAGAAATTAACCTTAACCGCAACGGGTTGGGCGTTCTGCTTGTGTTCCGTGAGCCGGGCTCTTACCTTGGAGGCGTCGGTGCCCTATGGCCCGATGTCGGGAAGGCCGCCCGCTACCAACGAGCGGCCGACGGAAGCGCTACCAACACTTCCGCCAGCCTGAGCCACGCCACCCCTGCTGGACAGAGGCAACATGACCTATCGTTCTTCTAGCGGCGCCAGCGCGCCGGACAAGACCTATTCTCACCATTCCCTCATCAGCGCCATTGCCCTTGAAGCGGGGCTCGTGCGCCATCCGCTCGTTTCGGCGACCGACCAGGTGCAGATCCTGCGCGCCATCGACGAGACCGGCTCGGCCTCGGTCGGCGATGTCATGGCCGTGCTCGAGCCGCATGAGGATTCCGTCGGCGCCATCGTCACGCTGATCGAAGCGGGCCTGATCCGCGCCGAACTCACCCATGGCGTCTTCGACGAACATGCGCGCCTCATGCGCACCATTCCCCTGCCGCCCGACGAGGATCCCGATCCCACGGCGCCCGACGGTGCAATGCCGCCCAAGGGACCGGCTCCCTTGGGCGTAGTCGATTCGGAAGCCCAGGTCCGCCTGGACGCTGCCATCGGCGCGGCCCAGATTCTGCCCGAGGGTCTCTCGACCGTTCCGGTCAGCCAGTTCTTCCCGTCCATCCATGTCGGGCAGGGCGCGGCCCGCCGCGCCTTCGCCGCGTGCGAGGTGCTGCAGCGCCCGGGGGTCTATATCCTCATGTCCGATACAAGCGCCTATGTCGGCATGGGCTCGGTCGTGAGGCGGCGAGTTGCTAGCGGCGCGCAGCCCATCGAAGACGTCGATACGATCATCACGATCACCGACGCCCATAACGGGCTCGATGATGCCGACGCGGCGGTGCTCGAGCGCATCCTGCATATGCGTGTCGGGGCCGCCAAGGAAGTGCGCCTCCTCAATGGCACGCCGGGCGGCGCACCGGTCACGCCCGAGCGCTATCGCGCGCTCAATGTCATGGCCGGAATTGCCTGCGATGCCCTGGCGCGCGACGGGCACCTCTTTATCAATATGAGTCCGCGCCTCGCGCTGGCGGGCCCCCGTGCCGAACTTGGCCAGCTGATGCCGCCGCGCCCGTTCAACACGGTGCCGGAGGGCGAGGTGATGGAGCTCGCCTTCGGGCGCAACCTCATCGCCCTTGCCGCACGCCGGGCCGACGACGACTGGCTGCTGCTGGCCGGCTCCAATATTCGCCTCGATACCGTGGCCAGCGCCAATGCCTCGGCCAGCTATCTGCGCGCCGCGTGGCTCCATTCGGGCCTGCTCGAACTTTCCGAGACCGGGGAGAGCTATGTGCTCACCCGCGACCTCACCTTCCGCTCGGCGGGTGCTGCCATGCATTTCGTCATCGGCAGCAAGGGTCAGGGTCGCGGCGGCTGGCAGCCGATGGATCCAACTGACGGGTCCGATGCCGAGGCCCTGGTACTCGCCGCGGGCTAGCCGCCCGACGTTCCCGCTCACCTTTCCCTCATTCCTGCGGATCCGGTCCGAAGCCGGTCCGCCAGAGGAGCAATCTGCCATGTCCAGTTCCAGTTCCTATGACGACATCGATGACGATACCGACACTATCGGCGAAGGCGCCGACAAGAACGCCTCTGACCTTCTTGCCGGCGCGGCGCTCAGCGCAGCCCTGACCCGCAAGGCGCGGGCCCAGCTCAAGCGCCATCCGAGCGTCGTCATCCTCGCCGTGCCCAATGCCGAATGGGTGCCCTTGATGTGCCAGGCCATCCGGCTCATGGAGGATGCGCCTGTGGTGCGCGGCATCTCCGAACCGGGCAAGTCCGGAAGCAGCGTGCATCGCGTCGGTAAGGATGAGCTGCGCTGGCTGCAATCTGGCAAAAGCGTTCTCTTCGTGAGCCAGGATCCCGGTGGCCTGCTGCATGAGGCGGTTCTGGCGGGCACCGATGTCAGCGTCGCCGTTCCGGGGCTGACGCCAGCCCTGTTGCGTCAGGTCATTCGCCAGCTGACCGGCGGCATTGCCCGCGGCATCAACCAGGAAATGACCGAGCTCGACCTCACCCTGCTCGTCAGTCTCTTGCGTCCCGGCTCAACGGCCAAGGAATGCGTCGCCAAGCTGCGCCTCGCCGTCCAACGCAGGAGCGAAAGCGTCGGCATGCAGAATGGGACGTATGATGTGCCCCGGCTCGATACGTTGCCGCTGACGCGCAATGTACGCGAATGGGCCGATCAGGCGCTTGCCGACCTCAAGGATGTGTCAGTGGGACGTCTGGCGCCCGATCGCCTGCAGGCCGTGGTGCTCGAAGGCCCGCCGGGCACGGGCAAGACACTGATCGCCGAGAGTCTGGCGCGCACGAGCGGCTGGTCTTTCGTGCCCACCAGCGTGGGATCGTGGTTTGCGACCAGCGACGGAGCGCTTGGCGGCGTTTCACGCAACATCAAGCGCTTCTTCGAATCCGTAATCGTCCGCGCGCCGGCAATCGGATTTCTAGATGAGCTCGACGCGGTGCCGAACAGGTCGACCATGGACAATCGCTCGCTCGACTGGTGGGCGCCGGTCGTGACTCTGATCCTGACCGAGATCGATCATGTGCATAAATCCGGCAAGCCCGTAATGCTGGTCGGGGCCACTAATTTTTACGAGCGCCTCGATCTCGCGCTGATCAGGCCGGCGCGCCTCCATCAAAAAGTGTCGGTGCTGCCGCCCAAGAGCGAGGAGGAGGTCCTGGCGGTTGTACGTTACTGCCTGGGTCCGGATCTGGCCGACGCAGATCTTGGCCTGATCGGACAGCTGGGGCAGGGCGCCACCCCGGCCCAGATCGAAGGATGGGTGAAGGAGGCGCGGCGGGCCGCGCGCACTGAAGACCGTCCGCTGGAACTGGGCGACCTTCTCGAACAGATCGTGCCAAAGGATGTCCGCAGCGCTGAGGACGTCTGGACGGTGGCGATCCATGAGATCGGTCATGCTCTTGTTGCGCATAGGCTCGGGCTTATGGTCAACGCGGTGTCGATCGTCCCGCAGGGCATGTCTTCTGGACATATGGAGCTGCGCAAGCCCAGCCTGATGCCGACCTGGGACCAGGTGACCAAGCTCGTGACGGTAGCACTTGGCGGCAGGGCAGCCGATATCGTGGTCGGCACTGGCGCCCATGCCGGAGCCGAAAGCGACCTGGCCGAGGCCACGCGCCTTCTCCTCGCTGCGCATGAGACGCAGGGACTGCGCGATGACCTCGTGTCGCGGCACGTGCTGAGCTCTGTGGCGGGACGGAGTGAGCTCCATCGCGCTATCGGCGCTGAGCTAAAACGCTGCCTCGAGGAAGCCATGACGATCATCGCGGCGGACCGCGCCCTCGTCATCGACCTTGCGAGGCGCTTGATGAATGAGAAGGTCCTTTCCGGGGCGCAACTGGCCACGGCTCTCGGCCCCAAGGCCGCGCCCACGCTTAGCAGCTCTGTTGCCACCGGCAATGAAATCGAGCTGGAAGAGACGGATCTGGTGAGCCTTGAAGGTGGAAGCCCGCCGGCCTCGGAGCCCCCTCGTCACCAGGGTCATCTCAAACAGGAGACCTGCGATGAGATCGTGGCGTAAGCTCCTGCAGCGCCTCGATGGCGCCTATTCCGACCATACCTTGCGCTCCTATCGCAGCGATTTCGGCGCTTTCGCGCGCTGGTGCCGTACCAGGCGTCTGCGGGCCTTGCCCGCAGAGCCCTCGACGATGGTAGCTTATATCGATGCAGAAGGGCAGCGTCTCAAGCCGAGCACTATCAAGCGCCGGCTATGCGCCTTGCGGCGCATCCACGGTCTTTGCGATGCCAGAGATCCGACCGACCACGAAGACGTCAGGCTAGCGCTGCGCCGCGTGCGCCGGGCGCAGCCGTCCCGGCCGCAGCAGGCCCACGGCATCACAGCTGCCCTACGCGACAAGTTGTTGGCAGCCTGCACGGACGATCTCATCGGGTTGCGCGACAAGGTTCTAGTAAGCGTCGGCTTCGACACGCTTTGCCGCCGCGGTGAACTCGTAGCGCTGTCGGTCGACGACTTCACCCCAACCGCGGACGGTCGTTTCACGGTGCTGGTGCGCCGCGCAAAGAATGATCCCGAGGGCGCAGGCCGCACCTCGCGTCTATCCCAGGTCGCCAGCGACATTCTGCGCACGTGGCTCTCGGAAACGGGTATCAAGCAGGGCGCCTTACTGAGACCTATTTATGGCAAGCGACCTCTTGCGCTCTATCTTGAGCCACTGACCGTGGGACGCGTGTTGAAGAAGCTCTGTGATCGAGCTGGCGTCCAGATGGAAATCGTCGCGAAGGTCTCGGGCCATTCGCTTCGTGTCGGGGCCGCGCAGCAATTGACGATCAACGGATTGGGTCTGCCGCAGATAATGCGGGCAGGAGGCTGGAAATCGGTCAGCGTGGTGGCGCGTTATATTGAACACGTCGATCTCGATGTTTGGGTTTGAGCCCGGCGTGAGGACGTGGAGTTCGGCGACGCTTCAAACCAGTTTTGCCGCCAACCCCCCAAAGCTGTGTATCATCAGCCAACATGTTCCCAATGCCAGAACACGTCTCCAGATCGTAGACGCATGAGCCACAGCCGATGATGGTGACGCAATATGTGAAGCCCTCCGCCTTCGGCTCCTATTTTTCCAGACGGTGGCGGACAGGGGGTCGGCAAGGCGGTTACGAGTTGTCGACCAGCCGCCTGGGCCCGGGCCACGCCCGCTGATGGCCAACTCCGGGCAGCGCAACGCGTGGCGGAGCCAGTCCGCGTGTAAGTCGGGGCTGCCGGCATGATGGCGCGCCGTCAGCTGGTATCATCGGGTGTTACGTCATCGTCGAACTTGAAATCGGAGGATGCCTCGTCCCTGCCGACGGCGTCGTCATCCGGATCGAGCCTATCGAAGGACTGCTCAATATCATCCGGTTCGATGCCAACTTCGCTCAGCAGCCCTTCCGCAAGGGACGCGTGGCTTGGCCACGACGGGATTCGCTCGTCGTCGCGGTCATGCGAGGGTTGAGGCTCGTCCTCCAGGTCGATGTACATATGGTCCGGCATGGTTTCGGTCCTGACCATTGAAGTCGGCCGGGCGTGCTCGAGGAGCGTGGTGACTTGTCCGAGAGAGAGCCGGAGCTGCTCCAGCAACACTTGCAGGTTAGGGGCAGCACTGCGCGTCAGCAAAAAGTGGGGACGCAAGCTGGAAATGGCGGCGAGATGTTCCCCCCGCACCGGACCCGAGAGCAGCACGACCACGGGGTCGTTATGCTCTACTGGAACCACACTGCCGATGTTGATGCTTCGCTTCTGAGTTCGAGCGAGGTCGGTCACCCGCTGGGCGACTATGGGATCCGAACACAGGAAGAACGGTTTTCGCCCTCGCTGACGGGCCGATTTGTCGATGCTGAGCGTCAAGTTGGCGAGTCCGGCGAAGTCTTCGGCGAAGGCTACGGTCTGGTTCTCCCGCAGCTGAAACGGCAGGTCATGGTCCATACGGGGACCGGACCCCAGCGCAATCTTTCGTTCGCCACAGACAGCAGAAATGGTGGGGTTCGCCAGATGATCCGTTCGGTATGAGCGGCGACAGAGTAGCAGCTGTGCACCGCAAGCAATGGCCCCTTGGAGCAGCTTTTGCAGCTGAGAAAGGCTCAGACGGTCAGCTTCGTCCACCAGAACGGTGGCATTCTGAGGCACCACCAAATCGCCATTCCAGTGCAGCGCCCGCAGCGGGATGCCTTCCGGGTTTTCTCTGCGTTTGTGAAGGTGTGTGGCCATTACGACATTTGTGCCGTTTGCGCTGAGATCCCGAGCCAGACCGGCAAGAAGATCCGCCCGGTCGTGGCTCGTGACGTCAAGCAGGATTAGCCGCGGGGCCTTTCCCACCGCTTCCGCAAGTTCAGCGCCGTTGAGATCGCCGGGAAGCTCACCCCAGTGACTGTCACCCGCCAGATCACTGCCAAGTTGGGAAATGCTGCTCTCAAGGTCTCGGTAACGCGGCATGACATGAAATCCAGACGGGGCACCGTCGCTCCGGCCGCAGATCGTCAGCGAGCGCGCCACCACCGTGTCCACGATGCGTGCTGCCTGCCACGGGTCCGTGCAGAAGCGCTGTACGATCGCTTCGACATCGCCGCGGGTGAACATGCGCTCACTCAGATGACCTATCAGGGGCTCGATGGCCGTGACAGACCGGACGTTGCGCTCGTGCAGAATGGAATTGACCCGCAGCCGATCGATCTTGCGGAAGATGGCCGCCGCATCAGGCCGTCGGGCGATCGCCTCGACGTCATTGACCAGTGCGCCGACGGCAGCCACAGGGCCGACATGGTAACCGGGGTGGATGGCGGGCAGGCGAAGACGGATCGAGTGCCCACATCTTGCAAGATGCCGCTCCAACCTCACCTGCATCATGCCACGAAAGTCCGCCGCATCAACAACGTGGCAGAGACGCCCGACACTCTTCTCGCGCATGGTGCTTCCGCCGGTGTCAGCGAGCAGACCGCGGTAGCGGCAGGCGCCAAATCCCATGGAAGACAGGGTCCGGCTGCCGAGCAGGAAGTGAACATGATTGTTTTCTTTCGGCACGATTGCTTCCGGCAGAACGAGCGCTTGGTCATCTTCCTCGTGCTCCGGCTCAAGCGCATCGGAGTGGATCGCATAGGTGACGACGATGCCGTGCTCCTGGCTCAGGTCATCGGCGACGCTCCGGCAGAAGTGCTTTGCGCTGTCTGAGGGCATCGTAGCGAAAGAAGGCAGGGCCATCACCACCTCGAGGGCGATCACGCCCCCTCTGCGCTCTGCCTTTTCAGCATGGCTCCACAACGTGCGCTCATCCCGGTACTGGGGCGGCGCTTCCGCGGGGCGAATCGTTATGGGCCCCGCCACCAGGCCACCATGCTGTGCGTAGCGGCCGCGCCGGCCGATATAGTCGAGCTTGTCGTCCATGGTGCGTTCGCTGGTCTTGCGAACCGGTTCCATTCGACTGAATGCGATGGCCATGCTGCGCCCTCCCTGGGTCTCGCCATTGTGCGTCCCGGGTCAGCATTGAACCAGATCACCGTCGGAGGTTCCGCTTGAAGGAACGAGCAGGTGAGTGCTAGGACAGGCCACAGGCTCTCGGTGCTCTCGCCCCCAGCCATGCCAACGGAAGCGGCCCCGTTGAATGAATTCTGTTTCGTGTGGCAGTTTCGCAACACACGTGCGTCTCTTTGGAGACGCTATAGAGAGATGATCCCGTCACCACACTTGTTCGCCCGCAGCCCCGGCAAGGCGGGGGCTATCGGCCTCTGAAGTGCTGTGCAGGCGAGCGCGAACAAGGACCGCGACCACCAATACCAGGCGGGGTTCAGGATGAGAGTGGCTCGATTGTGGTTTACCAGGAATTCGGATTTATCCTGATGACCGGGCGCGAACCCATCGGGCTCGGTATCTCCACCACCATCCCAACGGGAGTATCGAGCCGTGCGCAAGAATGTCAACGCCTTCATCAAGAAGAACCTCAAGATCACGCCCGATGGCGGCAACGCCACGGCCGCGCCGCCGGAGTCGCGCATCATGGCCGCCGACCTCATCAAGGCGGAGGAAAAGGCCGAAAAGAAGCGGGCTGCCCACCATGCGGCCGAGGGTCAGGTCCGCAAGGTCGTGGGCGAGGTCCACTCCGCGATTGGGCAGGTGCTCGATGGCGCTGCCCAGCTCGCGAGCTTGTCGCCCATCCAGTTGCTCGGGCTCAGCGCCCATATCGCCAAGCGGGCGGAAGAGGAGGGCTTCAAAGCCGAACTGAACCGGCTCGGCTTTGACCTTTATGCGTCCAAGTACGCGCACGGCGTGGCCCTGACCATGCTGGGTGTCGAGCCGGGCGCGAAGAAACTCGCCGAGGCCCTGCGCGATGCTGGCTTCATCCGTGCCGGTCATCTCTGGGCTGGCGAAGCCCGTGTCCCCGAGGCTGTTCGCCTGGCGACGGAACATGACCTTACCCTGTTGCGATATGACAGCGACCACACCCCTACTTACTTCGTTCGCCGGGGGGAGAAACAGCCCACGCTGGTCGCCCTGGAGGCCGAGTATAACGGCAGGATTGAGGCCGCCAGACAGGCGTTACTTCCCATCACCGATCAGCAGGGCGAACCCGCGGATGGCAACAATATTGCTCCCGACGGTGCCGGTTCTGAACCTAGGTCCCAGTCCGAAACTGCCGCAAGCGAGGCCTCGGTTGGCCCGCCGGTGACGGGAAAGGCGCTGACCGCGTTCAAGCAGATGGGCACGGCCCGCCATGCCAGTGCCCGGGGCAGTGATGCGGCGGAGGCCTAGGCCGATCACCGCGGCGGCGGCATGGCCGCCGCCGCGCAGACTGCTCCGGAAAGTTCGGCAAGACGAGCACATGATCGATAAAGGCAGTTATCAGACATTCTTTCAGCGCGGTGCCGGTGTGCAATAGCACTGAACCCAGCGTCGGCCGTGGTGCCGAACTAGTCCGATCGGCCCGTGGTGCCGAACTATTCCGATCGGCGTTGATTAAACGCTATCACCGGTGCTTTCGTCCGTACTCTCAGATGTAGTTGTACTCATACGGGCGTGTCTTTGCCTCCTCAGCAATGCCGGCTGTTTGGTCAAAATGGATTGGGCCAGTAGGACGAGAAGCGGCCACTGTCCGGTAAGGTGTTCGACAGGTTCATTTTATGGATGCGGTAGTATAAACGAGCCAGATTGACATTGAACGGCACTCCGCCGAAGCCGTCGAGCCATAGTGCCGCACTGGACACGCGGTGCCATAGAGCAGGCAATTCTACCGCTGCAATACGGATTGAGATGACTTCGAACACCAGCGAACTTGCACACTTGCGAGACCATATCCTAGCGCTGTCCAAGCGTTATGCGGAATTGGCATATGGGCCCAAGGATTTCTCGCCTGGAAGCAGCGCCGTACCGCCGGCCGGCAAGGTGCTCGGCGCGCCGGAAATGCGCAATCTCATCGATGGGAGCATTGATTTCTGGCTGACGACGGGGCGCTTCAACGCCCAGTTCGAGGGACTGCTGGCCAAGGCGACCGGTACGCGGCGGACGCTCACCACGAATTCGGGCTCCTCGGCCAATCTCCTCGCCGTGACGGCCCTTACTTCGCATGTGCTGGGCGAGCGAGCTCTGAAGCCGGGGGACGAGGTCATCACCTGCGCCACCGGCTTTCCAACGACCGTCAATCCGATCATTCAGAACGGCCTTGTGCCGGTGTTTCTCGATGTCGAACTCGGCACCTACAACATCGACGTGACCAAGCTCGAAGAGGCGCTGTCGCCACGAACGCGCGCCATCGTCATCGCCCACGCGCTGGGCAATCCATTCAATCTTGGCATCATCCATGAGTTTGCCAAGAAGCATGATCTCTTCTTGATGGAAGACTGCTGCGATGCGCTGGGCGCGACCTATCGCGGACAGAAGGTGGGCACGTTCGGGGAAGTCAGCACGCTCTCCTTTTATCCGGCGCACCACATCACCATGGGCGAGGGCGGGGCGGTGCTTTGCAAATCGACCATCTTCAAGCGCATTGTCGAGTCAATCCGCGACTGGGGCCGCGACTGCTATTGCGACCCGGGCAAGGACAACACCTGCAACAAGCGCTTCGAGTGGCAGCTGGGCGAGAGTTGCCCACAGGCGCCGTGTCCAGGGGGGCCTCTGGCCTGCCCCGCTCCGTTTCCTCCACCGATGCCGTGCCGGCTCTAGTATCCGGAATCAAGGGTGCGCACTCGCAGGCCGCGTTGAAAACGACGAATTCTCACCGGTCCTGATCACCCGACCTTCTCCGCGCCGGTCGTGCCTCGATTGGCATCGGCCAGCGTTGACAGTACCTGTTCAAGCTGCGCGATGAGCGTGCTGCGATCGAACTGGTCGGCGATGCAGGCGAGTCCCCGTTCCCCCATTTTTGCCAGATCTCGGGAGTCAAGCGCGCGCATCTGGCGCACGGACTGGGCAAGACCGGCACCATCGCCAGCAGCCACGGCCAGGCCGGCGCCGGATGCGACCACAATTTCCGCTCCCTCGCCATTGAGCATGGCAAGAATAGGGATACCGGCTCCCAGATAGGACTGTACCTTTCCAGGGATGGTCAGCGCGAATATCGGCTCGTTGCGGAGGGAGACGAGCAAGGCATCGGCATGGCGGAAAAAGGACGGCATCCTCTCAAGGCCGAAGCGTCCCGGCAACAGCACCTGGGCGCCCAGGTTGCGGCGCTCGACTTCGTCGGCGAGCCATGCTGATTTACGTCCATCTCCCACGATGATCCAGCGCACCGGTTCACCGCGCAGCGCCTCGGCCGCCAGGAGGACGGCGCCAAAATCCTGCGCCTCACCGACATTGCCGGTGAAAACGATGTTGAAGAGATCCGGACGCTCAGGGACTTCAGGGGCAGGAGATACCGTATCGAGCGCAGGCGCGGGCTCTGCCCAGCTGGGAAAGTATATAATGCGT
Source organism: Devosia sp. (assembly GCF_036563435.1). Taxonomy (GTDB): domain Bacteria; phylum Pseudomonadota; class Alphaproteobacteria; order Rhizobiales; family Devosiaceae; genus Devosia. The sequence goes on along the minus strand of NZ_DATCMJ010000018.1, from coordinate 249,883 downwards.
CTGGGGTCGTCGATCTGCCGGGCAATCGCGGCCATGAAGCTTTTCGACTGCGCAAGAACGGCATCGCACTGCCAGTAGATGAAGCGCACCAGACGGTCCACGAGACCAAGAACCGCCTTGGAGCGGACAGCGCCCACGGCTTCGAGAGATTGTGGCCAGAGATCGAGCACCCAGAAGGCAATGGGCGCGCGCTTGATCCATTTCAGCACGATGGCCGGTATGCCAATAGTGATTGGCGAAGGCTCGAACACGAAGATGACGTCGACCTTGCGGCCGCGCAGTTTCCACGGTCCAAGGATGCTGGCCGACATCATGAACGACAGATAGTTCAGCATAAGGCGTAACCCGCCTCGACTGCGTGGTAGGAGCCCGACGCGCACCACCTCCGCACCCTCGAAGCTGTCATAGGCCCGGGGGGTTGCCTGAAACTCGGAAAAGATCTCCCCGCCGGGATAGTTCGGCTTGCCGGTCAGCACCGTCACCTCGTGGCCGCGCCGGACCAGTTCGGCCACAAGGTCGTTGATCCGGAAGTTTTCCGGCCAGAAGTATTGGCTGACGACAAGAATCCGCATGCTAGATGGTCTGTTTCCAGACCGTGCGCATGACGTAGTCGCGATAGGAGTGGATGATCCTGACGACTTTGTCCGAGACATTTGGCATGGAATAGTCGCTGACCTGTCGAAGCGAACGCTCGGCCCCGCGACCCTGGCCTTGCAGAATGGCCATCGCCTGCAGCACGCGCTCGAGATCGAGCCCGGTCATCATGACGGATGCCTCTTCCATGCCCTCGGGCCGCTCGTGCGCCTCGCGCAGGTTGAGCGCCGGAAAGTTGAGGATCGAGGATTCTTCCGTGATGGTGCCGCTATCCGACATCACCACGCGCGCCCCCATCTGGAGCTGGACATAATCATGGAAGCCGAGTGGCTTCAGCAACTGCACGTTGCGGTGGAACGTCGCCCCGGCAGCATCGATGCGCTTCTTGGTGCGCGGATGGGTGGAAACGATAACCGGCTCGTCGAACTGCTCCGCCACGCCGTTGAGCAAGGCAACGAGCTTGTTAAAGTTCACCTCCGAATCCACGTTCTCTTCCCGGTGTGCACTGACGACGGTGTATCTGCCTTCGTTCAGCCCGAGGCGCTGGCGCGCGTCCGAAGCGTCGATCTGGCTGCGATAGTGGGTCAGGACCTCGAACATGGGAGAGCCGGTCTTGATCGTCCGGTCGGGAGGCAGCCCCTCGCGCAGCAGGTATTCACGGGCGATATCGGAATAGGTCAGATTGACATCGGCGGTATGGTCGACGATGCGACGATTGATTTCCTCTGGGACCCGCATATCAAAGCAGCGATTGCCGGCTTCCATGTGGAAGATCGGCACCTTGCGGCGCTTGGCGGGAAGAACGGCGAGGCAGGAATTGGTATCGCCCAGCACAAGCAGCGCCTCGGGCTGGTGCTCGGCCAGAACGGCATCGACCTTGCCGATGATATTGCCGATGGTCTGAGCCGCCGTTTCTCCTGCCGCATCGAGGAAAATGTCGGGACGCCGAACGCCGAGATCGCTGAAGAAAATCTCGTTTAGTTCGTAGTCGTAGTTCTGGCCCGTATGGATCAGCAGATGCTCGCAATTTTCGTCGAGCTTGGCGAGGACCCGTGACAGCCGGATGATTTCGGGCCGCGTACCGACGACCGTGGCAACTTTCAGGCGCTTCATTGCGGCAGGACCCTGGCGGCTATGGTATCGGGCTTGTTGCGATCGAACACTTCATTGGCCCAGAGCATGACGACCATGGTGTCGTCCCCGATATTGGTTATGTCGTGGGACCAGCCGGGGACCGTCTCCACCACCTGGGGCAGGCTGGCGTCGGTGTCGAGGGTAAAGGTTTCATCGGTGAGGACATGGCGGAAGCCGAAGCGCGCCTTGCCCTGGACGACCAGGAACTTCTCGGTCTTGCTGTGGTGATAATGCCCGCCGCGGGTGATGCCGGGATGGGCGGTAAAGAAGGAGAACTGTCCAGCATCGGGGGTGCGCAGCATTTCGGCGAAGGTGCCGCGCGGATCGGTGTGCGCCACCAGCGAATAGGCAAAATTCTCGGGTTCGATATAGCTGAGATAGGTGGCGTGGAGGGCTCGCCTGAAGCCGGTGCCCACGGCGCCGGTCACGAGCGTCTCCCGACTGTCGCGAAGCGCCTCGATTTCGGTGACAAGCTCGCCCAGCGTCGTCTGATAAACCGGCTCGACCGAAACCGGTTGAGCGCCGCCATTGGCGATGAGGGCGAGAAGCGCGTCGACCACGTCGTCGATATAGACGAGACGGAGAGCAGCGCCCGGGTCGTTGACCTTGATCGGCAGGCCCTTGGCGATGTTGTTGCAGAAGGTCGCCACGACCGAATTGTAGTTCGGCCGACACCATTTGCCGAAGACATTGGGAAGCCGCCAGATATGAACAGGCGCGCCCGCGACCTTGCCGTATTCGACCAACACGGCCTCTGCGTCGCGCTTCGACCGACCGTAGGGATTGTCGAGGTTGGCGTGGATGGACGACGAGAAGACCAGCGGCAGCGGCTTTTCGAGTTGATGCAGGGCCTGGGCGAGTTTCTCGCTCATCCCGACATTGCCGGTTTCGAACTCGGCCTCGGTCTCGGGCCGGTTGACACCGGCAAGATGCACGACGAATTCCGCGCCACTGAGCTTTTCCACCATCGCCGCGATGTCTAGATCACGCCCGATCTCGATGATCTGGTGGTTGGCCTCGCCCAGGCGCACGACGAGATTCCTGCCGATGAAGCCATTGGCTCCGGTAACAGCGATGGTGGGCATCAGTCCTCCAGAGTCGGCGTGCGTCCGGCCAGGAGATCGCGGAAGAAGTCCAGCTTCATCAGCAATTCTCCCATCCCGTCGACGTCAAGACGCGTGGTATTGTGCGAATTATAGTCCTCGGCACGGGTGATCGTCGTTTCGCCCTGTTCGACATATTTGGCATAGTTGAGGTCGCGCAGATCGGGCGGAATGCGGTAATAGTCGCCCATGTCGACCGCATTGGCCATTTCTTCCCGGCTGAGCAGCGTTTCATAGAGCTTTTCGCCGTGGCGCGTACCGATGACGTCGATCGGGTGCTGGGCAACGCCGAGACGCTTGCGCATCGCCTCCGCAAGAACGCCGATCGTGGCGGCAGGCGCCTTCTGCACGAAAATGTCGCCATTGTTGCCGTGGGTGAAGGCATAGAGCACGAGGTCAACGGCATCGGACAGCGTCATCATGAAGCGCGTCATGTCCGGGTCGGTGATGGTGATCGGCTTGCCGGCAGCGATCTGCTGGGCAAAAAGCGGAATGACTGAGCCGCGGGAAGCCATGACGTTGCCATAGCGGGTGCCGCAGATGACGGTCCGGGATTTGCCCAGTTCGCGGGACTTGGCGACCATGACCTTTTCCATCAGGGCCTTCGAAATCCCCATGGCGTTGATCGGATAGACCGCCTTGTCGGTCGAAAGGCAGACGACACGGCTCACGCCATTGTGGATGGCTGCCTCAAGCACGTTCTCGGTGCCCAGCACATTGGTCTTGACCGCTTCCATGGGGTGGAATTCGCAGGAGGGAACCTGTTTCAGCGCCGCCGCATGAAAAATGAAGTCCACGCCACGGGTGGCCGAGAGGACGCCGCCCGGATCACGGACGTCGCCGATATAGAACTTGAGCTTGTCGCTCTGGAACTTCTTGCGCTGGTCGTCCTGCTTTTTTTCGTCGCGGCTGAACACGCGGATCTCGCTAATGCCGGTGTCCAGAAACCGCTTGAGGACCGTATTCCCGAAGGAGCCGGTGCCTCCGGTGATCAAGAGGGTCTTGCCGTCGAACATGCCTGTCTGTTCCATTTCTCGTTGAGCCGTGGCAGGCCACGCTCGAAGCTGATGCATTTCTCGGCAGCGCGCGTCAGCGCGCCAGATTATTGAGGACGATCTCGTCCTTTTGCGCCGGGTTCGGATAATTGATCAAGACCGCCCGATAGTTGCCCTTGAACACGAAGAGGCTTCCGGCAGAGGCGCCGATGATGCCACAACGGCCTATGAGCGCGCCGATATCGTCGAGCGAGCCGGCTCCGCCGAGGATCGTTACCGGCAGTCTGGTGGTGGAGCGGATGCGTTCGGCCAGATCGAGATCATAGCCCTTCATCATGCCGTCGCGGTCGATGGAATTGATGACAAGTTCGCCTGCCCCGCGGCTTTCGAACTCGGCGACGAGTGAGGCCAGCCCGCCGCGCGCCTTCCTGCTGCCATTGTGGGTATAGACGTCGAAGTCCTTGCCGAACATGGGCTTTCTGACGTCGAGCACCACGACCACGCTCTGGCTGCCCACTTCGTCGGCAATCTGGGAGACGAGGCCGGGGTCGTCTATGGCCGCGGCGCTGATGGCGACCTTTTCGACACCCAGGCCGATAATGCGCTTGGCCTGTTCGCGTGTCGTGATCCCGCCGCCATAGCAGAGCGGCATGCGGCATTCGACGGCCAGATGGCCGATCATGGTGAAGTCGGGCTCGCGGCGCTGGGCGCTGGCGTCGATATCGAGGACGACGAGCTCGTCGGCCTCCTTCTCGTTGAAGATCTTCACCGCATTGATCGGATCGCCAACATATTTGGGTTCCTTGAAGCGCTGGGTTTTCACCAGGCCGCCGTCGCTGACCAGCAGGCAGGGAATTATTCTCGGTCGCAGCACGGTTCAGAGCTCGGCGAAGTTCTTGAGGAGCCGTGCGCCCCAGTGATGGCTCTTCTCGGGGTGGAACTGCACGCCGCTGACATTGCCCGAGTGCACGATGCACGGGAAGTCCTGGCCATAATGGGCCGTTGCGGCGACGTCGTTCTGGTTGGCGGCGGCAAAATAAAACGAGTGAAGGAAGTAAAAGCGCGCGTCGGTCTCCAACCCCGCGAAAAGGTCGAAGGAGTGGGTGGCGGAGACGTCGTTCCAGCCCATATGGGGCAGGGGCATGTCATTACCGATCGGCAGCTTGCGCAGCGACTGCACATGGCCCGGAATCCAGCCCAGGCCCCGGCGCGTGCCTTCGTCGCTGCCATTAGCAAGGATCTGCATGCCGACGCAGATACCGACCACGGGGACGCGCTTGTTCAGGACGAGGTCATCGAGCGTGCTGCGCATGCCCGAAGCATCGAGCAGGTCCATGGCATGGTCGAAGTGACCCACGCCGGGCAGGATCAGCTTCGTGGCGCCGAGCAATTCGTCGGAAGAACGGGCCAGGCGGGTCTCGATGTTGAGCCGCTTGTACATGTTAGAGAACGCCTTGATGTTCCCCAGCCCGTAGTCGACGATCGTGATCATCGCATCACAGCCTTCTGAATGCCCAGCGCCCGCAGCACTCTGGTGCCGAGGTCGATAAAGGTCATGGCGTTCTGGTAGTCCTTGTAGGTCTTGTTCGGACCATCGTGGAGCGCGCGCAGTTCCTCGACGCTGAGACCAAGCTTGGTGGCGATGTATTCGAAATCCTGGTCCACGTCTTCAGGATTATAGGCCGGCACGCCGATTTTTTCGAGAGCCTCTTGCCGGGTCATCTGGCCGGTGAGAATGAGGCTTGAGAAATGGGCGCGGCGCTTGTCATAGCCGAATTTGGTCGGCAGCCAGTAGCCTTCGTAGAAGCGGGTGAAGCGCGACTCGTAATGCTTGTGCGCGTAGCGCTGCCATCCGAATTTGTCGGACAGTTCCTGCATCGCGGCTTCCTTGAAGAAGGGGATGTGGTTGAGCGGCTTGACCACGCGCACGTTCTTCACGAAGCGATAGTAGAGCTTGAAGGTGAAGATGTCCGCCAGCGGGAAGGTCTTGAGCGGACGCGTACCGAAACGCCTGTGAATGTCCTTGAGCTGGCGCAGGTCCGAAGCATGATAGTGCCATTCGAGCGGCTCGCGCACGCATTCGGTGGAATAGTTGGCGCCGGTGAGGATATATTTCACCCCGTTCTTGGCCGCGTAGTTGTAAAGGCCGGCAAAGAAGGCGTGATCTTGCGGCGTATCGAGATGCGGTACCTGCGCCTTAAAGAAGGCGAGTTGCAGATCCTTCATCTCCTGCCAGTTGATGACCTCGGTATGGAGATCCAGCCCCAGCCCGTCGACCAGCTTTTCGATATTGTTGACCGCCTGCTGCGAGTTCCAGCCCGCATCGACGTGGAAGAGAAGCGGGCGCAGGCCGAACTTTACCTTGGCGAGGTAGACGACATAGGACGAATCCACCCCGCCGCTGATGCCGATGATGCAGTCGTGGTCCTTGCCCTTGCCGTCGCGCCGGATCTGCTCGAGCATCGGCTCGAGTTCACGCATGCCCTCTTCGTTGGGATGCCAGTGCGGCACGATGTTCTGGTGATAGTTATTGCAATATTCGCACCAGCCGCGATCGTCGAAGACGATCTTGGAATCGGACGTGTCCATGATGCAGTTCGAGCAGATCTGATATGGGCGCTGATTCAGCAAGGCATTCATTGTGGCATCCAGGTCTTGAGATCTAGCTTGTGGGTGGAATCAGTGCCCCACATTCCTAGCCAGCCTCCGCGCTTTTCGCACTAATTTCGTCGAGTTTCGCAAGATATTGATCCGCTTGGCTCGCTCGAGACAACGTCCGGACAAATGACACATCTTTCGTTTCCACCGGTGTCCAGAAACGATCAGATGAAAGAAATTCTTCGAATGCCAGGGTGGTGTTGGCGACGAAGTGGTGGTCGCCTGCTCGGACGATCATATCGCCAGCCAATGTGCTTGGGCTGATGTCGGCGACAACCGGACGACCAGACGCCAGGTACTCGAAAAGCTTGGTGGTGAGGATACCACTGGCGCTAGACTGCTGCCCGGGTTTGGGAGGAATGGCATTCTCGCAGAACAGGAGATGGTCCGCCGTTGCGGACAGTTCCAGCGATCTATCGTATGGCACCTTTGGCAGGAAGTGAAACATCCCTGCGATGCCGGGATGCTGGTCAGCGATTGTTTGCTCAAGCAATTGGCAATCGCCGTAGAATTCAAATCGCATCAGTTGCGACCGCAGTTTTCCCGTCTGGTTCAGCCTGTCCAGCGCTTCCAGTAGATGGCGAGGGATGCGACCCGGCGTGATGATACCAAGATAGCGTATGACAAGTGGCCCGCCTGGTGGACGGGGCTGCCATTGAACGATCCGTCGTGCCGCATCGACGCGCTCTGGGTCGTAGCCATTCAGAATGACGGTTACATCCTCATAGAAGGAGCGATAGTAGTCGGCCATGGGCTCGGAGATCGTAACTACGCCAGCAGCACGGCGCGTAAGAGCCTTATCCACCACTGCCTCAACCCATTTTGCCGCTCGGCTCCCGGGCATCTCGTGACAATAGCTGAATTGATCCCGGTAATCGAGGACGACGGGCACATTGAAGCGCATGCGAGCGAAAATGCCAGCGAGCAGGATTGCCCACGGTGGGCATGTTGCCACGACAACGTCGGCATCGCGCAGAACCTTCTGCGCCCGGGCGTCGAGAGCGGGACTCAACATGCCGAATGCAAATGGCAGGCGAGGGTCTGGCAATTGCCCAAACCACCGCATCACGAAGTCCTTGATGCGGCGCATGGTGGTTGCCCCGCTGCTATTTGAGGGCGGCGCACGTGTCACTTCTGCGGCCGCGGAGGCGCGCGCGCGACCCACCCAGTCGAGTTCGATCAGCTCGACCCCTTCTGGAGGCTGTTCCGTGAACTCACCGTCGGCCGCTGTTTTGGTGGGGGCAAGAACGGCGACATTACGTCCGGACCGCGCAAAGAACTTCGCCATGGCCTCCATGCGTTTGGCGCCGGAGCTGTTTATCGGTGGAAAGTAATGAACGATGAGAACGATGTTTCGTGCGACATCTTTGCTCATGCTATGTTCGGCTCCTGGCTGAAGAATGCCGCAATAGCCCTTGCCGATTGTCCTTCACCATATATCGTGCGGTCGATATTTGAGAACAATACGCTGGACAAGGCGGCAGCGATGCGATCCGTGTCAGCACCGACAAGGGTATTCGCGCCCGACGTTACCAACTCTGTCCATTCGGTCTCGTCACGCAGGGTGATACATGGCACCCCATGCAGATACGCCTCTTTTTGCACGCCGCCGCTGTCGGTGGCGATGGCGCGAGCATTTGCCTCCAGCATCATCATATCCAGATAGCCTACCGGATCGGTAATTCTTACACTGTCCGGCAGAGCCCAGCCCAGTTGTTCAATCCGCTTGCGTGTTCGCGGGTGCAAGGGCAAGACAATGGGCAGATCGGATCGAGCCAGACCGGCGAGGATGCTACCGAGCCGCCGGGAGTCATCGGTATTTTCCTGTCGATGAAGGGTCGCCAATACATAGCCATTTCGCCCAAGCCCGAGTCGGTCAAGCACGTTGCTTCGGGTCTTTGCGACGGCTGTGAATGTATGAACGGCGTCTACCATGACATCACCGATCATCCTAACTTTGTCACCGGCAATTCCTTCGCGCTGAAGATTCCGAACGGCAGTATCGGAGGGCGCAAAGAGTACCGTGGACAGATGATCCGTCATCACCCGATTGATTTCTTCGGGCATCCGGCGATTGAACGAACGAAGTCCGGCTTCCACATGCGCGACCTTGATGTGACACTTCGCGGCTGCCAAAGCGCCCGCCAGCGTAGAATCCGTGTCGCCATAGACGAGAACCCAATCTGGCTTCTCGGACATAAGGACGGCTTCGATACTTTCCATCGCCCGACCGGTATTCTGAGCATGGCTGCCCCCTCCAATTCCCAGGTTGTGAGCGGGAGGTGCGAGAGACAGCTCATCAAAAAAAATATCCGACATGTTCGCGTCGAAATGTTGGCCCGTATGGACCAGGATCTCTTCGAGGTCCGAGGTGTTGGCAATAGCGCGGCTGACGACGGCAGCCTTGACAAATTGCGGTCTCGCGCCAACGACGGTGACAATTTTCATGAGTGTATTGAGCCTTATGCGACAGACGCTTGGACGGGCTGATCATTCAGCCCCTTTTGGGGCTGCGCGCGGGGAGCGCGATATATGCCCGAACAACCCAACCAAGAACAGAAAAATGAAGCCGTTGCTGAACAAAATCCCGATAACGCCGGCAGAGAAAAGCGCAATTACGTAGATCGTAATAAGCGACTTAAAAGCGAAGTCGGATGAGATCGAGAACCAGCGGAAGGTGAGGCCAATGAAGATTGAGCCAAGGATCACGCCGACCCAGCCAAAATTGACGAAGAGTTCCGTAAAGAACACAGAGTTGGCGCGTCCGATTTCGCTCGAACCCCATTGATGCGCAAAGACCGTGGCGTCGTAGTTGATGCGATTTCTACCTGTCAGGGCAGCGATAGGCGTGCTCGTTGCGCCCCATAACAATTGTCCGTCAAAATTGTCGTCGAAGACAACCATCGCATCCGCAGCGGTGAAAATCGGAACCGCGAAGGTGCGCCAAACTATCTGGTCGACAACGCCTGACGGGATGTAAAGCGGGTCGAAGTAACCGTTGATGAGGATTCCCAGGGAAGCTGCGTCAGGCTGTTCTGTTCCTTGCTGAGCTGCGGATGAAGTGGGCGCGACGGGGACCTCTTGCGTGGGCGCTGCTGGAGGTGGCTCAGAATTCAGGCCACGTTCCAGTGCCACGTTAAGAACCAGGATCAGCGCTGCTCCTATCGCGATGAGTGAGACAAACTGCAGTGGCCTTTTGACTTTCTGTTGTCCTGCAAGAAATCCAAGCGGCGCCAGGACTCGGATAAATAACGCCTTCTGAAGAGAGCTCACGCTGTAGAGAAGGAACAATACAAAGGCTAGAGGCCAACCTTTCCGTCGCTCAAGAACCATAAGAGCAAGGCTGTAGGGGAGAAGGAACCCAATGTATATTGTGTCGATATACTGAAAAGATGCCTGAAATCCCTGCCTCAGTTTCAGGAAATTACCTCGTTGCACGCTCAGCTGCTCAGTGTTGGCGCCAAGCAGTGCCGATATGAAGGGGATACTGGAGGCCGTGGCGAATACAACCACCGCGTAGAGGACGAAGGAAATCCAGACCGCCCAATGGAAAACGGTCGAGTTTACGTAGACCTTCCTTCCACCTGTTATCTGACCGTCGAGTAACGAGATCTGATAGCCGATAAACAATCCAGCAACCGCGATGGGCGCCAAAAGTGCGACCTTGGCGTAGTAGCCGCCACCGGTCATGTAGAAAGACAATGCAGCAGGCGCAATGCCATAAAACAACAGTATGAAAGCTGCAAACGTTAGGAATATGACGTCCGGTCGCGTAATCGTAAAAATTACTCGCTCAGCAAATCGTGGTCGCCGCATAACGTCGGTCGTCATTACTAAAGCTCCCCCACTATGTCGGCGTACATCTGCCTATCACGATTAGTCATAAAGTGCGAATTGTGCCAGAGCAGCACAAATTCTCCGCCAAACTGCATGGTGGCAGACTTGATATTTCGCATAAGCTCGATGGATGATCCTCCGTATCCCAGCCCGAGATAGATGTCGGATATTACGGAGGATTCCATTACAATAAGAGGTCGCTCTCTGATGGTTAGTGCTTCTGATTTTTCCAGACAATACAATCTGAAACTATAGCATGTACCGCAGCGAAATCCGGGAGCGTCGGCATAGCCCAAGGTCGTGTCATAAGTTAGCCCGATACTGTCGAGAGCCCGCGCCGTTTCAGGTGTTCTCCAGCGCAGAAAATGCTGACGCGCGCCGATATCTGACTGTTGAACGCCAGCCCGATCCATGGCCTGCCTCAACAGGACTAATTCGCGGCGCAGCTGATCGGCGTTGCGGTAGGTGGCATAACTGCCGTGTAATCCGATTTCATGTCCGCGTGCATGGATCCTGGACATGAGGTCGATGACGAAGGGATCCTCGATCTCGGCTGAACCGTCGATGCCCGGGACCGTCTTGTCGGCGATCAAGTAGAAGGCCATGGTGTTGCCGGCCCTTTCGTTGACGTCCATCATCCAGTCAAAGCTGTTTGCCGGGTCCCAGCGATCGTGGCCCATTCGTGCGCCCAGATATCCGTAGAGGCGCCGGCCTGCCGCTTCGAAATTACGTCGCTTCAGGATGTCGCCACCGGCCTGACGGGCCAGCATGGAGAACGACCGGCTGGAACCCAGAAAGGGTTCGTCGACATCGCAGGTGACGAAGCTTGTGCCGTGCCAAACCTTGCGCTTGAGTTGGGGCCAGAGCCGCTGCATCGCGGCCCAGAGCAGTTCCACATATTCATTGACGATCGGGCGGCGCAGAAACCCTTCCGCATGCGCAAGGCTGGCCGTGGCCGGAAACCTGTCATGCTTGTCGGGCGCGGGTCTTGCCACCTCCTCGTACCGGCTGAGCATGAAGAAGCTGCTGCCGAAGATGTCGATCGGCAGGGCGATGCAATCGGCACCGGAGGTGGTGATTTCGCGCCCGAAGATGACCGGTAGGCTCGCTTGCACTAGACGCGCCTCGGGGTAGTGGCGACCGGCCTCCCACTTCGAGAGCGGCGTGGTCGGCATCGAAGCAGCCGATAGCCAGCTTCCGTCCGGCATGTTCAGAAAGCAGTCGGGCATGAGCAGAGTGCCGGAAGCGCCCTCGAGCCCGATCGCCACATCGGACCGTTGCTCCGTCTCGCTTCGCCATGGCAGACCGAGAAAGTCGCCGAGCAGAGTATCCAATATGTAGGCGCGTTCGCTCGGACGGCCCGCGGGGATTTTCACGGTCAACATTGTATTGTCTCTGCTGCTTCCTGCGACCGCTCCGTTCCTGACGGAGCGATGTCGCTCGGGGCGAACTGGTCTTGCCCACCCCGGACCACTGACGATGCGTTCTGCCATCTTCTCAAGGGGAGCGGCAGCATTCGATACATCGCCAGCATCCTGCAGGCGATTTGCAAACCTGATTACCGGGGGCGCCAGCCCGGCACAAGGTCTCGCAAGTCCCCTTGTGGGGAGGCGCTCACGCGCGGAGCATCTGCAAGGCGCTCCGCAAGCGCAGGAGGCGCGATGGCGTATGGGTGAGATACGAATAGGGCACCTGCTCCGCGCCGAAGCCGCGGAAGAAGCGCTCGACCGGCTCCATCATGGAGCCTTCGAAATCGAAAACCCGGGAGACCGTGCCGGCAAAACGGATAGCCTGCCAGATACAGAAGCTGGTGGCGCCGCTGTTCCTCAGTTCCGGATCGCCGCCGCCGGCGATGTAATAGGCCCGATGGGCATCCCAGACGATATAGGCGCCGGCATGCACCCGTCCCTCGGCATCCTCGGCCAGGAAGATCCGCCGTTGTTCGCGCGCTGCGCAGGCCGCGTCGATACGGGCAAAATAGTCTGACGAGTAGGGCGCAGTCTTCCCCTGTCGCTCGAAGGTCTTGCTGTTGACCGCGAGGAATGCTTCGAGTGTCGGAGCAGCGCGCAGCCTTATCCCGAAGCGGCCTTCGGCCTTGCGGATATCGCCGCGTATCTTGCTTTGCAGCCCGGCCCAGACGGCGCCCTCGTCCTCTAGGCCGGCGATGACATAGGTATATCGGGTCGTCTGCTGGAAGCCACGCCAGTAAAAAGGCAGCCAGTTGGTTCTTTCTGGCTGCCAGGCCTGGGAGAAATAATGATACTTGGGCAGTTGGGCGATCAGCTCGCCCATGATGTCCTTCTCGCGGCTGAGCCGCTCGGCGGTCTTGGCGCCGATGGCCGCAAGCCATGGGCCGATCGATTGGGTCAAGGCAGGTTGTGTCAGCACGCGAAATCCATGCCGCCTGGTATCGGCATAGGGCAGGGCGCCAACGATCCTGTCGTCGCTAAGGCTGAGGGCGACGTCCCAGCCTTGAGGGCCGCAGGTCGCATCTAGCCACCAGGCCTGCTGAAACAGGCCGATATCGGTACGCGTTTCGCAAAGTGTTCGGTAGCGGTCGCGGTTCGTCATGATCGAAGTGTCCAAGCTGTTGCGCGGGTGCCGCCCATGGTTCGACGCCAGCTATTGTGCCCCGTGCCATCAACGGCGCCACAGGAAATGACGCAAGGCCGCCACGGGGGAGAAGCGCAGGGAAAGGCGGATCCTGCCGTCCCTGCAGGCGACATAGTGCCCGCGATCATCTTTCCCGACAGTAGCGGGCAGGTCCGATCCCGCCCCTCGTTCCACCTCGCCAATCGTCCAGCGCTGCCCGGTATAAAGGCCCGAGGGCCGGGGCAAGGCATTGAGCCATCCCTCCGTTCCGCGCAGGACGTGCCATATGTGGTCGATCGGCCAGTTTGCCCAATCGATCATATCGCCATGTTCTGCCGCCTTGACCTGGCGGGCCCTAATCGTCGGCGAAAGGCCTGGCTGCGCCAAGCGCGGCGCGGCGCGACTTTCGATGTCGTCCAGTGCCTTGACGAGAAGCTGCGATCCTGTTCTCCCGACGACTAGATCCAGCCATTCCGGGGAGCGAGTGCCAAAGGCGACGGGCACCCTTTCCTGGTAGATTATGTCGCCCGTGTCTTCCCCTGCATCGATGTAGTGCACGGTCACCCCGGCATGGGGAACGAAGGCCCTGTATTGCCAGAAGTCGGGCAAGGGGCCCCGATATTCTGGCAGGTAGGACGGATGGAGGTTGATCGTCCCTTTCGGGGGCAGATTGAATATTTCGGGCGGCAACAGCTGGGACATCGAAAACACGACCAGCACATCGGGTCGCAATTGCCGCAGCCATTGGGAAAACGCCGCCATGCTGTCGCGGGTCAGCCAGAAGTATGGGAGGCGGTGGTCAGCGGCATATTGTTCCAGCGTGCGCAGGCGACGTACTGCACGGCCCACAAGCCGCCGGGCAACAGCCCGCAGCCCCTGGCGCGCAGTCGAGGCGCCTCTTGGTGCTGATTCGGCAATGCCGATGACTTCGTGGCCGGAGCTCATCAGCGGCGCAACGACCCGCGAAACGCCTTGGGTTATGACGACGACGCGCATTAGGTTTGACTTCTAGTGCCGAGGGCGAAGCGGTAGGTCATCGCCAGGTTTATCAGATACATGATGCTATAGGACGCACTGAACAGCATCGTGCAGACCTCGATGGAGCCGTACAACCAGCCGAGCGCTAGTGCCCCCCCGGTCAAGACGACGAGCGCGGACTGCCAGAATAGGTCTTCACGCTGCTTTTCAGCAATCAGGAACATCGAACTGAGCGGGCTGGACACAAACTGGATATAGAACATCGGCGCGAGGATCTGCGCCATAAGCCCGGCCCTTTCCCAGTCTTCCCCGAAAACAAATGCGAACAGCGCCGGCGACAGCGTCAACAGCACGATAAACGGCATGGCATAGAGAAGCACAAGGGTTCGCAGGGTTCGCAGATAGATGGCCCGGCAGGAGCCCTTGTCTCGCAATTCGGTGCTGGCCTGCTGACGAAATACGTCGCCAATTGCGCCGCCCACCAGTTGCATGGGGAGGCCGATCACCTGTTGGGTCAACGAATAGAAGCCGGCTGCAGCAGCGCCGAAAGACGCTGGCATTACCAGAATGGGCAGCCGTGAAGATATCATGTTGAGGCTATGGGCGACGATCAAGACCCGCGGAAAATCGCGGTAACGCAATGCAGTCCGGCCCAACATGCCGCGGCGGAGCTTCGAGGCATGCCTCGACAACTCGGAGAGGCTGCTCACCGACAGGACAGCAAGGCTGGCCAGTTGCCCTGCCATGAAGGCCAGTATAAGCCCTTCGGGAAGGGATATGGCGCCAAAGCCCAGACCCACGAGTGCAAATGCAGCCCCCTGCAGCGCCCTGCTGAGGGCGATACTGCGGAAGCGTTTCTGGCGGTTGAGCCAATAATTGAGGACCTGAACAGCGCCCGCGAGCAGTATGGACACGGGCAGCAGGGCATAGATCCAGCCCAGGTTCGTCCAGGGGAGAGCGGACCAGGTCACCACAGCGGCAAACAGAGCAGCGCACGCTATCCAGAGCGACGCCAGCACTACCAGATGCACCGCGACCAAGTCGCTGCGCGGCAGATTGAGGGCCAGCTCATAACGCCCAGTACTCGCAACGGCCAGGACTGCCACAATGGCAGAATAAACAGCGAATATACCGAATTCGTCGGGTGAGTAGAGGCGCGTCAGCAAAGGGCTCACCGCTACCGGAATGGCCTGGGCCACCAGCGTTCCGGTCATCAGAGTGATAGCATGGCGAGCGAAGTCGCCCAGCGGCCTTGCCCGCAATCTAGCAAGATGCCGCATGCGCCCGTATCATCCTTACCTCATCCAAGCCTTCGGCCGCTATCGCAGGGCGTTGCCCAAGGTCTCGACGACGCGTTCCTGCGAGGACGCATCAAGATAAGGATGCATCGGCAAGCTCAAAACCCGCTCGGACAGGGCTTCGGAGTTGGGAAGTGTTCCAACCACACGGCACAGGTCGCTATAGGCGGGTTGCCGATGCAGCGGAATGGGATAGTGGATTGCCGTCGGGACGCCCTTCTGCTTCAGCGCTGCGGCAATCCGGTCCCGGTCTTCAACCTGAATAGTGAACTGGGCCCAGACGCTGGTGCGATCCGGCCGCACCACAGGCATTCCTATCGAGTTGAGGCCGGCAAGCAGGCTTAGATATCTGTCGCCGATCGATATGCGCTGATCGATTTCCCACTCAAAACGGTCCAGCTTGGCGAGAACCACAGCGCACTGGATGGTGTCCATCCGGCCGCCGAGACCGACACGCGTGTGATAGTAGCGCCGCTCCTGCCCGTGCACGCGAATCTCGCGCATGACCTTGGCCAAATCCGGATTGGTGCAGAAAATTGCTCCGCCATCGCCATAGCAACCGAGGGGCTTGCTTGGAAAGAAGCTTGTGCAGCCAATGGAAGACAGGGCCCCACTCCGCCTCCCCTGGTATGTAGCGCCGAAGCTCTGGGCGGCATCCTCGATCACCGTCAGGCCATGGGCATCGGCGATGGCATTGATCTCCGAAATGTCGGCGGGTTGGCCATATAGCGACACGGGCATGATGACCCGGGTCCTGTCGGTAATGGCGCCTTCCAGCAGGCGCGCATCCATGTTGGCGGTGTCCGGCTCAACATCGATGAAAACCGGCGTGGCACCCACGAGCGCGATGACTTCGGCGGTCGCGGCGAACGTAAAAGGCGATGTGATGACCTCGTCGCCCGGGCCGACACCTAGTGCCATCAGCGCTATCAGGAGCGCTTCGGTGCCGGAAGAAACGGTAATGCAGTCAGCGCCGCAAAAGCTGGTCAGGCGGTCCTCGAGTTCTCGAACCTCGGGACCCATTATGAACTGTCCGTGCGTCAGCACTGCCTTGATGCGATCGTCGACAGCGCTTCCGAGTGCATTATATTGAGCCTTCAGATCGATGAATTCCATGGCCTTGCTCATGCCCGTCGACACTCAGTTTCCGTAACGTTGTAGGCGACGCCGCCGGCACTGGTTACAAGCCCAGTGCCCTCGAGGCGCTCTCCGGTTTCGTCCATCCAGCCTATGCGCCGGGCAGGAACCCCCACCATAAGGGCATGTGGCGGCACGTCCGTGGTGATCACCGCACCAGCCCCGACAAAGGCATATTCGCCGATGGTGACGCCACAGACGATGGTACAGTTTGCGCCCAAGGTGGCGCCCCGTTTCACCAAAGTCGGGCGGTATTCCGATTTGCGGTTGATGCTCGAACGCGGATTGTAGACGTTGGTGAAAACCATGCTCGGCCCGCAAAAGACGTCGTCCTCGATGCGGACAGCGTCATACACCGACACGTTGTTCTGGATTTTTACGTTGTTGCCGATCACCACGTCGTTGCCCACGAAGCAGTTCTGGCCGAGGGAGCAGCCCTCTCCGATCTGGGCCCCACCGCAGATATGGACCCAATGCCAGACACGCGTGCCTTCGCCTAGGTGGGCGCCCTCATCGACAATAGCCGTGGGATGAATGTTCATGTCAGCGGATCCAGCGGCAGATGCACCCGCTTGCCGTCACGGGCCGCACGGTAGATGGCGGTAAGAACCTCGAGCGACTTCAGGCCTTCCCGGCCGTCGGTCTCCGGCTGGGCTTCTCCCCGCAAAACGTTGATGACGTTGTCGTAGTAGAGCGGATGGCCAAAGCCGTAGACGGAGCTGGTTTCGTAGCTCGCGCTTTCCAGTTCGGCATCGTCCGGGTGAGGATCGGCAAATTCCCAGTGCTGGATCTGGTTGACCGCGAGGCCGCCGATTCGGACGGTGCCCTTTTCGCCCAGAATGGTGATGCTGCCCTCAAGGTTCTTGGGGTAGGTGAGCATGGTGACGTTCATCGAGCCCATGGCGCCAGAGCGCCAGCGTACATTCACCACACCGCTATCCTCGGCCTCGATGTTGCGCGCGAGCGTCGCCGTATAGGCCTGCAGGCTTTCGATCGGGCCGATGAGCCAGTCGAGCAGGTCCACGTAGTGGCTGGCCTGGTTCATGAATGCGCCGCCATCGAACTCCCACGTGCCGCGCCAGTCGGCGGCGTCGTAATATTCCTGCGGCCGGGTCCAGAACACGTTGATATTGACCATGTAGATGCGGCCAAAGCGCCCCTGCGTGATGGCACGCTTGAGCAACTGCAATGTGGCATTGCGCCGGTTCTGCTTGACGACGAAAAGACGCACCCCTGCCGCATCGCACGCCTTGACCATGCGCTGCGCATCGGCCCAGCGCGTTGCCATCGGCTTTTCAGTCATGACATGGCGGCCTGAGCGGGCGATCTCGATCGCCTGTTCGGGATGCAGCCCGCTCGGCGTCGTCAAGACCACGATGTCGGCATCGGTCTTTTCGAGCATGGCGGTGAGGCTCGCATGGGGCGTCGCTCGGGCCTGTTCGGCAGCCGCCTCGACCGCGCTCGGAACGATGTCGCAGACATCGACAAGCTGCGCCCGGTTATGGTGCTTGGCGATCGCGGCAATGTGGTTCTGGGCGATGCGGCCGCAACCGGCAAGGGCAAAGCGGATGGGGCGATCGGTCACCGGAGGGGCAAAGGTGTGCATGGACCGTCAGGACCTCACGATGTGATCGGCGGGTTCGAGGTAGCGGCCGCGGCTGTCGACGATGAGCTGGGCGTGCTGCTTGACGACATCGTAGTCAAAGCGATCATGGTCGGTCGCAATAAGCACGCAGTCGAAACCGGCGACATTTTCCGGCGTCAGCTCGACGCTTTCCAGGTCGAAATGACGGTGGTCGCGCAGCTTCGGGAATACCGGAATATGAGGATCGCTGTAGGCGATCGTCGCACCGAGATTTTCCATGCGCTCCATCAGCACGACCGACGGGGATTCCCGCATATCGTCGACGTTCTTCTTGTAGGCGAGGCCCAGTACCAGGATCTTGCTGCCGTTGAGCGACTTGCGTCGGTCATTGAGCGCGCCTACCACCTTGCCGATGACGAAATCCGGCATGGCGGAATTGACCTCGCCGGCCAATTCGATGAAGCGCGTGTTGACGCCATATTCGCGCGCCTTCCACGTCAGGTAGAACGGGTCGATGGGAATGCAGTGACCCCCGAGGCCCGGACCGGGATAATAGGGAACGAAGCCGAAGGGCTTGGTCGCCGCCGCCCGAATGACCTCGTAGATGTCGATGTTCATCTTGTCGGCGACGATCTTCATCTCGTTCACGAGACCGATATTGACCGCGCGATGGATGTTTTCGAGGAGCTTGGTCAATTCCGCCGCGCGGGTGGAACTGACCGGCACGACGCGATCTATGACGGTGGAATAAAGCGCGATGCCGGCCTTGAGGCAATTGGGAGTCACGCCGCCACAAACCTTGGGAATGGTCTGGGTATTAAACTTGATGTTGCCCGGGTCTTCCCGTTCCGGGGAGTAGACGAGGAAGAAGTCCTCGCCAACCTTGAAGCCACGCGTCTGGATGCGCGGCATCAGGGCTTCATCGGTCGTACCGGGATAGGTGGTGCTTTCCAGTGACAGGATTTGCCCCTTACGCAGGTGCGGCACGAGGGCATCGGCGGTGTCGAGCACGAAGCTGAGATCGGGTTCTCGGTGCTTGTCCAATGGCGTCGGCACGCAGAGGATCAGGGCGTCGGCCTCGGTGGCACGCGAGTAATCGGTGGTCGCCTCGAAGCCGCTCTTGAGCAGCCCGTCGATACGCTCGCCGGAGATGTGCTCGATGTAACTGCGGCCGGCCATGAGTTGCTCGACCTTGCCGGGGTCGATGTCGAGGCCGATGATCTTGTATCCGACCTCTGCAAATCGCAGAGCCAGCGGCAGACCAACGTAGCCGAGCCCTACAATGCCGATTACGGCATCTCGGTTTTCAATCTTCTGGAGCAGATCGCTTAGCATCTTTGCCACTTCGTCGTCGGTGAAACGTGATTTGGTCCGGCGCCCGATCGGCTAGCCGGCCGTTTGGCGGATTTTGTCGCTCCGCCCCTTGCCCAGCCCGGTCTGGATGATGAGCTTGAGATCGAGCAGGAGGGACCGGAGTTTCAGATAGCGTTGATCCCAGCGCGCGAGGCGGACGGGATCGCTCATGTCGATGTCGTTTACCTGCGCCATCCCGGTGATCCCCGGTTTGATCGTCAGCACACCGCGGTCTTGCCGTTCGGCGATCAGCGCCGTCTGCGATGGCAGGCAGGGTCGCGGGCCAACGAGGCTCATTTGATTGGCGAATATATTGAACACCTGCGGAAGCTCATCGAGCTTGGTGCGGCGCAAAAAAGTACCCAGCGGGGTCACGGAGGCGGCCGGCGCCTCGTGGGTCGCCACGTTGGGTGCGGAGACATACATCGTGCGGAACTTGTAGCACGTGAACTCGCGACCCTCGCGGCCCACCCTTGTCTGCGCGAATATGCCCGGACCCGGCGACTGCAGCTGGACCGCGATCCAGACGATGACCATGGCCCATCCGAGAAGGACCACGATCGCGACCGCACATGCGAGATCCAGGCTGCGTTTCACGAAAGCGAAGACCGCGTTGTTTCGCTGGCCGTTGGAAACGATCAAGGGATCTTCCGCCTTGAGCTCGCCGGATGGCAGGCTGAGCAGGGCGTCGACGATGAGGGAGATGTGCACCGTAGGTTTGAGTGATTGCAGTGCAGAGAGCGCCAGGGATGCTAACGGCCGGGGCAGGACATTAAGCGCTCCGAGCCGACCCGAGGTCATCTCGCCCACCACGGCAGGCAGGTAAATGACCTGCGTGTTCATGCCGGCGTCCTGACGCAATGCGGTGGCCGCCGCGCGTTTGCTTCGCGCATAGGCCGAGGCATTGGCATCGTCGAGAGCGTGCGTCGACGAGAAGTAGATGAACTTTCGAATGCCGGCCAGCTGAGCCTGCTTCCGCGTCGCAAGCGCGAGGTCGACGTTCACCGAGTGAAACAGTTCCTCGCTCGCAACCTGGTCGTTGTTGATGGTCGCTAGAAAGACCAGCGTGTCAAAGCCCCGGGAAGCCTCGGCGAGACCTGCATAGTCGGTGCAGTCGCACTGGGGGAACAATTCCCGAAGGCGTTGGCGGTCGCGGCCGACCAGCATCAGACGCGCGCCTGCAGCCAGCAGGGCCGGGACAATTTGACGACCAACCGTTCCGCTTGCACCGGCGATGACAAAGCTGGCAGCAGTCACGTTTGTGTTCTTCCTTTCCGCCGTGCGGGGCAGCAATCGCTGTTTCTGCCCGAGGATGTGCATTGCCTATAGGGTCGTACGGCGTATGCCACAACTATGCGCTTGCATTTACGACATCAAAAAGCAGCCGGCGTACCGCTGCCTCGTCGTTGGCTTCGATGGCCTGGCTGATCTCGCCGAGAGCGGACGCGATGTCCACGCGCTGCGCCCGCGTTGCGGCGCGCATGATCTTGGCGTGGGCGGTCATCTGCGCGGAAGCAGCGTCATAGAAGAGCTCTTCGTAGAGCTTCTCGCCAGGACGCTTGCCGGTCATGACGATTTCGATGTCGCCGTGCGGGTTGTGCTCGCTGCGAATGGTCAGGCCGGCCAGGCGAACCATGTTTTCCGCCAGTTCGGAGATCAGCATGGGCTCTCCCATGTCGAGCAGGAATACGTCCCCACCCTCGGAAAGGGCGCCGGCCTGCACGATCAGTTCTGCAGCTTCTTGAATGGACATGAAATAGCGGGTCATGGCGGCATCGGTGAGCGTCACGGGTCCGCCCTTAGCGATTTGTTTTTTGAAAAGCGGTACCACTGATCCATTGGAGCCTAGCACATTGCCGAAACGAACCGCGCTGAAGCGTTGGCCGGTACCAGCCACTTCAGCACGGGCAGCGACTTCCGCCACGATCAGTTCTGCCCAGCGCTTAGTGGCACCCATCACGTTTGTTGGACGGACAGCTTTATCGGTGGATATCAGGACGAAATGTTCAACGCCGTTGTTGAACGCTGCTGTCGCGACAGTTCTGGTGCCGAACACATTATTCTTCGTGCCTTCCAGCACGTTGGCTTCAACTAACGGAACATGCTTGTGCGCAGCTGCATGGAATACGACCTGGATGTGATGCTGCGACATCGTTCGCTCGACTAGAGGAGCATCAACGACTGAGCCGAGCACAGGCACGATTACCACACCCGAGATCTCAGCGAGTTCGCGCTCGATCTGGTAGAGCGCAAATTCATTGGCTTCGAAAAGCACAAGTTTCTGCGGTCGCCAAAGCGCGATCTTGCGGCACAGTTCGGATCCTATTGAACCGCCGGCGCCTGTCACCATAATCGTCCTGTCGACGATCATTCCGCGGATTAGCTCTGGATCGGGGGGGACGGAGGAGCGCCCCAGTAGCTCGCCGACTTCGATTTCCTTCACTTGGCTGACTAGGTATTTTCCCGTCATCAAGTCTGCAATAGAAGGCAGAGACAGGATCTTGAGGCCGTGGAGACTGACTGACGCAACGATCTCCTTTCGCCTTTGTGGGGTGAGCGACGGGATGGAAAGTATGACGTCGCTGACCTCATATTCATTGATGAGCTCTTCAAGCTTCTCAGGACCATAAACGCGGATGCCGCCCACCTCTCTGCGATGCAGCAGAGGATTGTCATCGATGAAGGCAGCAACCTTATGTGTCTCGCGCAGAGACTGCGCCAGCTGAATGCCAACGCTGCCGGCGCCATAAATTACTATCGCCTCACGGCTGGCGCTCTCGCGGTCACCCTGACTGAGGAATATCCACTTGGCAACGAAGCGACTGCCGGCGACGATGAAGGTACCGATGCCGAAATAGATGATGGGGATGGACCTCGGGACTACACCCCGTCCAGCCATTTCCGAAAGAAAGATCAGCACGACCCATGCCGTCGTGGCCGCCAACATGGCCTGCAGCATGGTCCACATGGCACGTTCGGGCAGGTATCTCACAATTGCCCGGTAAAGGCCGAGCCGGATGAATATCGGGACCGCCACGACAGAAGCTGACAGAATAATAGCCCACTCATCAAGAGTCGCTGGCGCATACCACCTGTCATAGCGCAGGCAGAAGCTAGCCCACAATGCGAACGACAGTGCAATGAAATCAAACGTAACAAGAACGGCCTGCTTTCCACGGCGTGGAAGGGCCAATACACGAGCACGAATGCGTTCGATCATATCTAGATGTCCAAAACTACACACGAGTCGGGAAATTCTTTGGCAAAGAAGCGTGTTGCTCGCCGCTTGGTCCGAGTGCCGTCTATCACGCAGACTTGGGAGATGCCACGGGAAAGTGAGTTAACTGTTCCCTACCATAGCCGTTGTCTGACGAGGCACATCTCTG
The DNA here is from genome assembly GCF_036563435.1 of Devosia sp. Classification (GTDB taxonomy): domain Bacteria; phylum Pseudomonadota; class Alphaproteobacteria; order Rhizobiales; family Devosiaceae; genus Devosia. The sequence continues at coordinate 227,233 of NZ_DATCMJ010000018.1, read as the reverse complement.
CCTAATCTATCTGTTCGAATAAGCGCGCTGGCTCTTCGTCCATGAAGGAGTTCGCTTAGTTGTAAAGCCTCGTTCCTAGCGGGGAATTGATAGCAATGACTGTGGCGCCGCTCAACTCCTCAACCCTCCACGACCGCTGCTTCGCGCGCAGCAGGAATGACGGCAGCTGGTTCAGTCTCGATGGGTTGACAGGTTCCGCAGCTAGGATGGAACCGCCCAACACATGAGCTGACCTCAGGAAGCAGACTAAGCCGGGGCGTGGTTAACTAAAACTGGAATGCTGCGGCTGGCGAGGAATTTTGCCTACCGCCCGGAGGAGTCTTCGTGATGTACGCTGAACTTCAGTCTACTCGGGTGCATCCTCAAGATCGCTGCTAACCGGGGAGTGGGAAGGCGCATATCAGACAGAAAATAAATTAAATAGGTAAAGGGACAAGCCTTGGCTTACGCCAGCCATACGTCAGCGCCGGAATATCCCGGAACGTAACGAAAGATATCGTCCGTTCCACTTCCGTCAAAATCGCCAACGCTCCACGTTGTGGAGCCACTATGACTGTGAAAACCCCCAGCCCAAAAACGGTTGCCGTCAGAAAACAGAATATCAGATCCACTCCCATCTTCCCGTCCTTGCAAAAGGTCGACTCTTCCGTCGCCATTGAAATCCCCAAGAGATCTATTGCTGAGGGTGGAGATACCGTCTGACCAACTCCCGTCAAACACAAAGGCATTACCCATAGACAGAAAGACCTCAGCGTTCGAACGCCCCTCGATGGAGCGCATGATGTCGTCTCGTCCATCACCGTTGAAGTCTCCGATCTCCCATCCCAGCGATCCAGTGCCTGCTCCGGTCCAAGATCCTGAATGATAGAAGGAGCTTCCGTTGGATAGGAACACGTCGGCGCCTGATGATCCTGGAAGATATCGGAAGATGTCATCTTGTCCATTTCCGTCGAAGTCTCCCACGCTCCAACCGAATAGCCCGTGACCTGCTCCCGTCCAAGAGCCGGAATGGTAAAAAGAGCTTCCGTCCGACAGGAACACGTCTGCTCCTGATGTGCCTTCCACATAACGGAAGATGTCGTCTCTACCGTCACCGTTGAAATCACCAATTTCCCAACCCATGTCCCCCCATTCTGCCCCTGTCCAAGAGCCTGCGTGGTTGAACTTACCACCGTCCGACTGGAACATGTCGGCGCCAGATCTTCCTGGAGCATATCTGAAGATGTCGGTTGCGCCGTCTCCGTTGAAATCGCCAATGTGCCATCCGCCCGGCCCATATCCTGCTCCTGTCCAAGACCCCGCTCCGGAGAAAGGGGTCAGTGAGACAGTAGAGTCGGAAAATGACAGATACTCTATGTTGCGCAGCGTGTCTTTGCCGTCGGGCGCGCCGGGCCGGGTGTCCCATAACGTGACACTGCCGTCGGCATGGAACGCCTGCTGATACTGTGCGAACAAACCAATAAAGACGGCTGTGTCTTTGCCATCGCCTCCGTCAAGAACGTCATCGCCACCTCCGCCGCGTAATCTATTATCCGCCGCATTGCCGATAATTGTGTCATTCCCGCCGCCACCAACAGCATTCTCAATTAACGACCTCACATCCCCACTATACTGCAACGCGTTAGCAATGTTACCTTCGGCAATTTGGCTGCCATGGTAATGAAGGCGTGCAAGCTGAGCGCTAGAGGTGGTAATCCACTGTCCTGGACGGAGATCGACGTCGAGGTTCGTAGCGTAGTTTGAAAAATCGTAAGTGTCATTGCCGCCGCCGTCCCAAACCGTCTGCAATACGCGGTTGGCGCCCGGTGCAGACTGAGCTACGCCGTTGATAAATGCCTGGCCTGTTGTCGGGCTCCAGGAATACGTGGTGTTGCCGCTGTTCGTTGTAAAATTCGCCCCGTATAGGTGCTGCATTGCGGCTATGTCGTACATCATGAGCGACTGGGCAAAGCCCCAGCTCTCGTTGGTGTAACCGGTGAGCGGTGCGCCTTCATAGGCGCGGTAGCTCATAACCGTGAATTCCATACCGTCGCCCGATGTGGGCATAGCGTTCTCGTGCGGGTGCTCTAGGCCGAGCGCGTGACCAATTTCGTGAAGGAAGGTGGCGTAGGCGTAGTTTCCCTTCTTTGGGTTGTCATAGACGCCGCTGGCGTTGTTGTACCAGCTGTCACCCCCCGCGGCCCCAGTGCTGGGCATATATGCCCAGGCAGTGCTGGGCGCATCAGACATGGCCAGTCGAAGGGTGGCGTTGGCGGCGCTTGCGCCGGTAAGCTCGCTAAAGGTTACATTGGCGACAGCGGCAAAATTAGCAAAGGCGGCTCGAACAACACCCTGCTGCGTAGTGTTCAGCGCTTCGAAGTTGCGCGACGGCTCGTTCGAACCATAGCTGCTTTCGTAATAGCTGTACGAGGCAGGAAAGCTGTAGGTCAGGCTTCCCGACGCCCACTTGTACCCGCCGAGCAAAGCGTTGACGTAAACGTTCGACGATGGGGTTACAGAGGCGACAGCAGCCACGAGACTCTCCTTTGGATAGGCTATTCCTGCGCCCGATCTCTAAACAAGAAGTCACTTCAGGCGCTGGCATTTCGCCATTGCGGCTCGAATAGTGCGAATTTAGGTTGGAGGCGGATCAATTAACCGTCAGCAGTACGGAAGTGGCTGCTGACGGGAACGCAACCCTCCTCAGTCGATCTAGCAAAGGTTTCTGGCGCAGGCGGGAACAGCCCGCTGAAGTTCGTGAGCCAAGTGAGCGTTCTCGGCATTGTGTAGCAAGTGCAGCGAACCCTGCGGCCCGCATTGATGTAATACGGCGTGCGAGAGCACGTGGCGCGGTTGATTGACGAAGATTCCGCGGGTGCAAAAGGAGCGAAATGCGTCGAATTGGCGAGGGAGCGACCGCCGGGCTAATCGGTCGGACAGTGAGAGACTCTCGAGGGGCGCTAATTGGCGTGGCGCTGGTCTCTGCGCTCATCAACGTGCTCTATCTTACCGGCTCCTTTTTCATGCTGGAAATTTATGACCGGGTGATACCCAGTCAAAGTGTGCCAACGCTCATCGGGCTCGCGATATTGGTGGCGATGCTCTACGCGTTTCTCGGCCTGTTTGACTTCATCCGTAGCCGAGTGCTGGTGCGCATTGGCGCTGCCTTGGATGCGCAGCTGGCGGGTAGCGCGTTTGAGGTGTTGGTGCGGTTGCCGCTGGTGGACGGTCCGCGTGCGGAAGCGGTGCAGCCATTGCGAAGCGTGGACCAGATCCGCGGCTTTCTCTCCGGCATGGGGCCAGCCGCGTTCTTTGATCTGCCCTGGATGCCGTTTTTCCTTTTAATCTGCTTCTTCATCCACCCGTGGATTGGCTGGACAGCTACTGTGGGCGCTGCGCTGCTGATCGGCATTGCTATTCTTACCGAAGTGTTGGCGCGCCGTTCGAGCCGGAGGGCACAGCAGGTCGCTGGAAAACGGCAGCTTGTTTCGGACTCTGCGAGGCGTAACGCCGACGTGTTGGCGTCGATGGGGCTCTCGAGCCACATGCAGAAGGCCTGGGGCAGCACCAATGAGGACTTTGTGACTCAAATGCAGCACGTTGCAGATGTCACGGGAGGCCTCGGCGCCTTATCCAAAGTACTGCGCATGCTCATCCAGTCTGCGGTTCTGGGAGTGGGTGCTTTCCTAGTGATCAGCCAGGAGGCAACTGGAGGACTGATAATAGCTGCCTCCATCCTCGCAGCTCGCGCGCTAGCGCCAGTCGAATTAGTCGTTGGCAATTGGCAGGGCTTCCTTGCCGCACGGCAGGCGTGGCGACGACTAAAGGAAGGCTTCGCGCTCCTGCCAACCCACCCGGAGCGACTTGAACTGCCTGCGCCACGAGAGAGCCTCAGGGTCGAAAACGTGAGTGTGTTCCCTCCCGGCGGAGGGCGAGTGTTGGTGCGTGATTTGAGCTTTGCGCTCACTGCAGGCGACGGGCTGGGGGTCATCGGTGCAAGCGCCTCAGGAAAATCGTCCTTTGCTCGGGCATTGGTTGGCGCCTGGCAGACGGCACGCGGGACGGTGCGGCTCGATGGTGCAACCTTGGAGCAATGGGGGCAGGACGAACTGGGGAAGCATATCGGTTATCTTCCACAGACCATCGAATTGTTTAGCGGGACGGTCGCGCAGAACATCGCCCGCTTCGCGCCGCATGTGGACGATGCGGCAGTGATCGCAGCGGCCAAGGCAGCTGGCGTGCATGAGATGATCCTTGGTCTGCCCAATGGTTATGAGACCGATATCGGCGAGGACGGCAGCGCGCTGTCCGCCGGGCAGAGGCAGCGGGTGGCCCTGGCACGCGCTCTCTTCGGCGACCCTTTCGTTGTTGTCCTGGATGAGCCGAATTCCAACCTTGACCAAGAGGGAGAAAACGCGTTGGCCAAGGCCCTAACCGGGGTTCGGCAGCGGGGTGGTATTGTTGTGGTGGCGGCACACCGGCCAAGCGCATTGGCAGCGGTCAACCTCGTGCTGCTGATGCATGAGGGAGCTGCGCGGGCCTTTGGCCCCCGGGACGCTATCCTCAATAAGCTTTCCGGAAACGCGCCTGCAAACAGCATTGGTGTTCAGGCCGGCACATTGTGGCGGGTTGATAATGCCGGCAATGCGTAACACCGCCTCCCGCTCCATCCGCAGGCACCTGCTCGTCGGGGGTGCTGCTGGCTTGCTCCTTGTCGTCGGGATGGGCGGCTGGGCTGCGACTACAGAGCTTGCTGGAGCAGTCATCGCCCCGGGTCAACTGGTTGCTGAGAGCAGCGTCAAGCTAGTGCAGCACCCTACGGGTGGTGTGGTCGTTGAGCTCTCGGTTGAAGACGGCGACATGGTTGCGGCAGGCGATGTGCTTGCGCGTCTCGATGACACAGCCATTCGGGCGAGCCTTGAAATTGTGGTTCAAAGCCTCGAGCAGCTCGAGGCGCGAGGAGCTCGGCTCGAAGCCGAACTCACCGGTCGCGAGGAGGTGGAGTTTCCTTCCGACCTTGCCGCACGCAAAGGGGAACCGGATATAGCGGACCTGCTCGCCGCCGAGGCTCGCCTCTTCGAGATACGCAGGAGCGCGCTCTCGAGCCAGCAGGGGCAGCTGCGGGAGCGCATTCAGCAACTGCGGGAGGAAATTGCCGGCATCGAAACGCAGATAGAGGCCAAGGAGCGCGAACAGGCGCTTCTTGTTGCAGATCTGGGCAATACACGGTCTTTGCTGGAGCAAAAATTAGTGTCCGCGGAGCGGGTAGGCAGCATCGACCGAGAGCTGGCGCGTACCGAGGGGCAACTCGGGCAGTTGATGGCCGCAGCGGCGCAGGCGCGGGGGCGCGTTGCAGAAATCGAGCTGCAGATTACCCAGCTAGAACAAACCTTCCTTGGGGAGGCGGCGCAGGAATTGAGCAGCGTCGAGGCGAGCATGGCGGAACTGCGGGAACGCCGGGTGGCAGGCGAGAACGAGCTGACAAAGTCCACCATCCGTGCGCCGCAAGGCGGGCAGGTGCATGAAGTCGCCATCCACACGGTTGGTGGAGTGCTCGGCGCCGGCGAGACGCTGATGCGGATCGTTCCCGTCACTGACGCCTTAACTGTTGAGGTTCGCATTGTCCCGCAGGACATCGACCAGGTGTATATCGGCCAGGAAGTTCTGCTTCGCTTCTCCGCCTTCAATCTTCGGACCACGCCGGAGCTGCAAGGCAGCGTTACACGACTATCCCCAGACCTCACGCGGGATCAGCAGATGGGCGTCAGTTACTACACAGCGCGCATCGCAGTGGATGAAGAAGAACTCAGTCGGCTACCTCATTTAGGGCTTACGTCAGGCATGCCAGTGGAAGCGTTCATCCGGACAGGCGAGCGCACGGCTCTGAGCTATCTGATCAAGCCCATTGCAGACCAAGTCATGCGGTCGTTCCGCAGCGAGTAGGAGAAAGAGAGCATGATTGAGTGGATCGACTTCACCCACTGGCAAGACTGCAAGGCGCTCGAGAGGCCCGGCTATGTCTTCGAAGTGGTCAATGCAGACGAGCAGCGCATGCTGACTCCATGCATTGTTCCGTTGGAGGTGCCGTTCGATTGGTCAACACTGCCGATCAAGTTCCGCATGGTGCCGGAGCAACAGCCGCGTCACTCCGCACCCCTGCCGCCATCTGTGTCGGGCGGTTGAGGTCTGGACCATTCGCGCGATGGAAGCTGCGCGTCATTCAACCAAGCCTCGCCTCCATGAACGGGCGACGCCGCTCATTTGTGGAAGCCAGGATGCTGCAGTTGGTTGCTTCACCGTGCCCGTAACAAGCAAAGCTCAAGTACCGCTCGGTCTTCCTCCAGGCGACCAGTGGCGCCCAAAGCGAATCTAGTTCCCAGGTTCATCAGGACACCTGTCGGCGTTGATTGAACTTCGCCCAACAGCACACTCGTCACTGCCTATTGAGCGTGAGTATCGGTGTAGCGTCACTCAGTCTGTATACCGCCGCTTTCCCGAGCGATGATCGAAAGTAGATCAATCTGGGACCGAAAAGATCCAGTCAAATGTGCGATAACAGTACGGGTCGTTCGCCGTGTTTGGCGGCGGCTAAAACCAACTCATCGCCGTTGCGACGCGCCCATGACTTCGGTCGGTTGTAGCCCAATCCGAGGTCGGGAGTTGAGTCGAGCACAGAAAAGGGTCCGTCTCTGAGAGCGCAGTGCTCTGCGATGAGGATCCAGCTTCTTCGTTCCGTCACAATGAATCTACCCTGGCTATAAGGTTAACAAAGCAACAACGGATCAACTAAGAAGTTCTTATTCCCGCGTGGGGCCACGAGGGAATTGAAAATGCGAACTTTGATGCTCCTGGGAGCTTTGAGCTCCTTCATGGCCGCGCCGTCTGTCAGCTTCGGCCAATCTTCCACGTCTGTCTCTAAGGGCTCGGTAGCCTTAACCTGTCGGTCGGCGCTCCGTGGCGACTCTATAACCGAAGTCACCGGCACAGCTCCGCCATGCTGCTATGTTACCGAAGAAGAGCCATGGTATGCCGAAGTCGGCATTGTGCTCTCTGCCACATATCAGCGATCCAAAGGCGACGCCTACTTCACTCAGCGCTGTGAGCTTATCTCCGACAACGGCAACGGCGTTGATGTGACAACGACGGGCTCCATCGGTGGCGGCACTGGCGCGGCGGCTGCCGGATCAGCAGCCGGGGCGACACCTGTGCTGAACAGCGCCGGCGCGCCTACACCTGGCAACGTTGGTGCGGGGGCTCAAGCCGGTGGCCAGGTCAACAACGGCAGCACTGTAGGTGGTGGTGCCGGCAGTGGCGGTAATAATGCTGGGATTACCAACGGCAATGGAAACGCTGGTGTTGTGGTGCGGCCTGGCCAAGGTAATGGATCGAATGCAGGTGGGCAGGGCAAAAGCCGCTCGGGTCACAGTGATGGCACCAATCCAGGCAATGGCTCGGGAAACAATAACTCACAGGGCGCCGGCGCCACAGGAACGAACAATCCAGGCCAGAGTAGCGGTAGCACTCAGAGTGGCGGCTCCGCCTCAGCCTCCGGCCACAGTCACTCGGGGCTGGGCGATGGCACCAATCCTGGGAATGGGTCGCAGAATAACCAGTCGCATGGGGCCGGGGGCCAGGGCACCAACAACCACAATAAAGCTAACAAGTAGCTCGGTTCGGGGGCCACTCTGTGGCCCTTCTACTGAGGCAGGTGTCTTGGTAGACACCTGCCGCCCCGTGCGGCTTAGTTGTTTGGTCTTTGCGCACTGAGATAAGGCCAGAAGCTAGGCTAACCGTGAGGCGATAGCGCTTCTTGGAAGCCGTCGCTGATCACCTGACGCTCCTTGCGCCTGGAAGCTGGCCCGTGGCTGATCGGCTTTTCGCCACCGGGCATCGGGACCTGTCGACGGGCCGGGTCCCGGGCGCGCCCCGCCTCGGTGAATCGAAAGCGGAAGGGCGGAACTCCCTAGGCTGCTGTTAGAGCCGCGGCTTGCACTTCCACCTTTACCACACTCGCTCAATTTCTCCGGTATCGGTGGTTCTGTCACCTCGCACAAACCGGCCGGCACCGGCTGTCACCTTCAGCGGGGCAAGGGCAGGGCAGTGGGGTATACATCGAAAAAATACACCGGTGACGTGCCGGTAACTTTTTCTCCAGATCTGACGACAATGGGCATGAAGCACGCTTCCTCAACAAGGTGCCCACTGCCGATGGCCGGTATCCCTCCAAATGATCGGTAACGGCTGGTATCGGATGTCGAGTGACACCACCTCTACCGCCAGGGGCTAATTCAACAGGCGTGTGGCACCTCGTTCAGGACGTTCCTTACCGGCCCGGGCTCAGATTTCAGTTTTGTCCACATCCAGTGCAAATAGAGGGTTGCGCGAAAACCCCTGCTTCTCTATGTCTCCGCGCAGTCGGGGCGTAGCGCAGCCTGGTAGCGCATTTGTCTGGGGGACAAAGGGTCGTCGGTTCAAATCCGGCCGCTCCGACCATTCGCCCTTTTTGGCTTCGGGTCACGCGTTGCGGCATATTGTTGCCGGTACAGAGCTTTTCCATGCCGATTACTGCCGCGGAACTGGTGCCAGCCATTGCGCTCTGGGACGACCTTGCCGGGGCGTCGGCCCGGCTCATCAACCATTCCGAAAACCAGACTTTTCTTCTCGAAGCGTCGAGCGGCGAGTTCGTGCTGCGGGTCCATCGCAGCGGCTACCAGTCGCGGCCCTCGATCGAGAGCGAACTGGCGTGGCTCACCGCATTGCGCCGCGACACCGCGCTGCCGGTTCCCGAGCCCGTTGCAGGACGCGACGGGCGCCTGTTGCAGGGCTTTGCAAGCGGCAAGGGCGAGCGGCTGGCTGTTTTGTTCCGCCGCTTACCGGGCGTCGAGCCAACGCTCGAAGATGACCTCAGTTCGCTGTTTCAGACGCTCGGTGCCTATGCAGCGACAATGCATGAACATGTGGCCGGGTGGAAGCGGCCAGTTGGTTTCAAACGCCAGGTTTGGGAGGCCTCGACCATCCTGGACCCGGATGGGCTTTGGGGCGACTGGCGCCGGGCGCCGAACGTAGACGAAGAAAGACGCCTCGTGCTCGATCGGCTGGACCAGACCCTGCGGACGCGGTTGGCGGACTATGGAACGGCGCCGGGGCGCTTCGGGCTCATCCATGCCGACATGCGGCTGGGCAATGTGCTGCTGGACGGGGAGCGCAGCTATCTCCTGGATTTCGACGACTGCGGCTTTTGCTGGTTTTCCTATGACTTCGCCGCGGCGATCTCCTTCCATGAAACTCATGCGGCGATTCCCCAGCTTCGGGACGCATGGTTCGGCGGATACCAAACCATGCGGAGCCTCAGCCAAGAGGATATCTATATCACCGACACCATGGTCATGCTCCGGCGCATGGCGCTGTTGGCCTGGATCGGCTCGCATGGCGAAACCAGGTTGGCGCAGCACCACGCGCCGGGCTTTGCCGAGGGCACGGCGGCACTGGCGGAGCGTTACCTAGCCGGGCCGCTCTGGCCGTAACGGACTGAAGGTTTCGCCGCTATTTGCGTATGGAGCGCAATTTTGCAGACTTGGGCGTGGCCCTATTGGACGTAACCATCAGGGACGCGTTCAGTCCCCATACTAGGCCGTAGAACAGCCAGGAATGGCGCCAGTGTTCGCCCTCATGCAGGGTCGAGCAGAAGATGATGCCCACCAGCGAGATCAGTAGGGCAATGGCGATCTCATTGCCGGTCTGCCGGTAGTTGCGCAGCGACACGACCACGCTGCCCACTGCCAGCGTCACATAGCTGATGCCCCCGACCCAGCCATAATTGACGAAGGAGCTGAGCCAGATGTTGTGAATGGGTTCGGGGAAGATCTTCTCCAATTGCAGCACGCCAAGCCCGATCGGGTTCTGCAGGATCATCGGTAGTACAAGTAGGTAGCGCCGATAGCGACCCTCTTCGCCGAGATCATAGGATTTGGCGAAGGTCAGGCGGTCCATGAGCTTGGCGGTGAACTCAGCCGAAGTCACGCTGGCGAAGATGAAAAGGAGAATAGCGGTGACGACAAGCCCTGCGATGATCAGCACCAGCCGCTGCGGGCGCCCGCGATTATGGAAGAAGATATAGGCGAAAAAGCAGAACAACGAAGCGACGACGGCGATGCGGGAGAAGGATAGGAGAATCCCCAAAAGCACAATGGCCAGCGCGCCACTGAGCAGGACCTTGCTGCCCTGGCCGCGGGACAGGAAATAGGCGCAAAAAACTGCAGCCGGGATCAGGAACGAGCCATACATGTTGGGGTCGTCGATCAGTCCCTTGGCACGGCCATCCCAGGTTAGCAGCTCCATCTGCGTCAGAAAGCCGATTGTGCCGAGCAGGGAAGCGGTGACGCAGGAGAAGATATAGACGCGCATGAAGCGCTCGAAATTGCGCCGGTTCCAGCTCATCGAGACGAAGGCGCCAAACAGGCCGATCGAGATGGCAAAGGTCTTCGCGATCAGCTCGAAGCCGACGAGGCCTTCACCAAGATGGGGCATGGAGGCGAGGAAATAGGCGATGGCCCAGCAAAAGAGCAGCAAGGAGAAGTAGAGGACGCGCCGCGTCACCTCGAAACGGGGGAAGAGCGTCAGATAGCCAAGGGTGATGAGGAAGGCGGCGATATAGAGCATGTCGACCGGGGACGGCCGCATGAGCGTGAAGTTCATCGCGAGGACGGCGATCCAGAACACCATGTTGCGGGTCGAGAACACGGCGAAGCGGAGACCGTCGAGGCTGACCCCCGGGGTGCGTGAGGGCACGTGGGTATTGGCAGGCATCGTCATGGCTCCAGCCCGTAGCCCAGCACGAATTCCATGCGTCCAAGTCCCTCGCAATCAGGTGCGGCAGAAGCGAAATGGCTCCGGGTGGCATCATCCATGCAGCGATAGACGGGAAAGGTGCCGGGTTGCCCGGTGGCGTAGAGCCAGCCAGCGGTGCGTTCACGCTCGAAGCCTTCGCTTTCACAGGTGCCGTCTTCGGCCAGCAGGTGATCGAGGTGCCCGGGCCGGTCGCTGCCGCATTCGGCCAGCTTGACGCTTTCGATGCCGACAGGAGCCCGCGTCAGCACATGGGCGACGACGGCGTCTTCTTGGTAGAGGCGGCGGTCGCCGGTCAGGGCAGAAGTGGAGGTGATGAAGCGGCCGCTCTCTGGGTCTTGCCAGCGCGTCAGGGCAAGGCCGACCTGTTCCGGCTGGGACTCGTCGCCCAGAGTTAGCGAGACCTCCCGCAAAACAAGGTGGCGGCTTTCGAAACCCTCGCCGGCTGGCACCAGGATATAAGCGAGGAGGAAACGCTGGCCGACGGTGTTGCTGCCGTACTCGGGGTTGAGGATGGTGGCGTAGGCCAGGAGATCCGTGTCGGCGGGGCGTTCCCACTCGGCGCCGTCTATGAGGATGAGGGGCGAGACGAGGTCCTGGAACGTGACCTTGTCAGCCGACAGCGACAGCCTGATGCCGCCAAACCACTGGTCGGTGGTGACGGTGGCGACCTGGGCAAAGTCGCGGATGTAGCCGGCACCGGTACCGAGAAAGCCGATCGCGGTTGCTTCACCGCCGAGGCCATGCTCGCTCCAGCTGTCGTTGAAGAACTTGCGCCACTCGGTCGGATCATCGACAGGCGCACGGGCGACAATGGTCTGCCAGTCCGAGTTGCGCAGGCAATAGGCGTAGAAGTAGCCGTCTATCGGGTTGACCAAGGAGCAGTCGCCTTCGCCAGTGAAGCCTGTGGGTCGGGCGAGATCGCGGCCGCTGATCACGGTGCCGAGGTCCGTCCAGGTGATGCCGTCGTCAGCGGAGGTGGCGATGGCCATGGATTTTTCGGTGCGATCCTGCTCGTAGTCGCAGGCGCGCTCCTGATGGACGAAGCCGAGCAGGGTATCGCCGGTGCGGGCAACGGAAGTGAGCCAGCGCCCGCAATCGTTGACGCTGCCCGGTGGGCCGGCCTGCAGCACTTCTTGGCGAGATCCCGCCATGTCCAGAAGATTGGCGCCGTCCACGGCATAGGTGGAGCCGTTGGCAGTGAAGCCCCGCATGCGGCCATCGGGAAGTCGCAGGGCGGTGAAGGCGGAATCAAGCTCGTCGGGGAAGGGGCCGCGCACCACATGAGGCGTGCCGACCCGGATCTGAAGACACTCGATGCAGAACTTTTCCGCTTGCTGCGCGGCAGCCGGCGCAGCGCAAACCAGCGCCATGAAGGCCAAGGCAGCATAGGGAGCAGCCTTGCCCATGCTCAATACGCGTTCTCGGAGTCGAGCAGGCGAATGGGGGTCATGAAGAGGATGTAGACGTCGAACCAGATCGACCAGTGCTCGATATAGTAGAGATCGTGATTCACGCGGTTCATGATCTTGTCTATCGTGTCGGTCTCGCCGCGCCAGCCGTTGATCTGGGCCCAGCCGGTCATGCCGGGCTTGACGCGGTGGCGGGCAAAATAGCCTTCCACGGCCTCGTAGTAGAGCTTGTTGTCGGCCTTGGCCTGCATGGCGTGGGGACGGGGGCCGACGATGGAGAGTTCGCCCTTGAGAACATTGAAGAGCTGCGGCAACTCGTCGATCGACGTCTTGCGGATGAAGCGCCCAACCTTGGTCACGCGCGGATCGTCCTTGGTCACGAGCTTGGCTGCGCTCTGGTCGAGCATGTCTGTCCGCATGGAGCGAAACTTGTAGATCTTGATCAGCTCGTTGTTGAAGCCGTGCCGGTTCTGCATGAAGAACACCGGGCCGCGGCTCTCGAGCTTGATGGCGATCGCGGTGGCGATCATGATCGGCGACAGGAGGATCAGCGCCACAAGGGCGACGACCTTGTCGAACACCCACTTGAAAACCAGGTTCCAGTCCGAGATCGGGCGGTCCGCCATGTCGAAGACGGCGATGTCACCGACATAGGAATAGGCCCGGTCGGTGAATTTGAGTTTGCTCATATGAGCCGAGAGCCGGATGTCGACCGGCAGCACCCAGAGCTGGGTCAGCATGTCGAGCACCCGGCGCTCGGCTGAGAGCGGCATGGAGACGATCACCAAATCGACCGCGGTGCGGCGGGCGAACTTGATCAGGTCCGCCACCTTGCCCAGTTTCGGATAACCGCCCACGAGCTCGGGGGAGCGGTCGTCGAACCGATCATCGAAGAGGCCGAGCAGCAGGATGTCATTGCTGGCGCTGCCGCGAATCTTGTCGATCAGGTCTTCGGCATCCTTGCCGCCGCCCACGATAACGGTCCGGCGCCGGAGGCGACCTTGAGTAGTCCAGCGCATGACGAGGGCACGAAGACCGATGCGGTAGGCGACAAGCAAGGCGGCGCCGCCCAGGAACCAGCTGACCAGCCAAACCCGCGAGAAATAGTCGCCAGCCTTGAACAGGAAGATGCCCACGGCCAGCAGTGTCACGACTACGGACCAGCCGAGCAGCACGCGGCTGAGCTGGGAGAAGGTGGTGCGATAGGCGGCAATGCGATGCGCCCGTGCGGCGTTGAACAGCACGTTAGCCAAAAAGCACGCGCCCAGGATGACCGGCACATAGAAGGCGGGCTGGTCGACCGTGACATACATCTCGTAGATGCCATAGCCTAGCACGGCCAGCAGCGCTGCCTCGACCAATTGCGTAACGCCTGAGACGACGGCACCCGACATGCTGCGCTCGAGCGGAGCGGCGATGATCGCCTCGGCGGCGGGGGAGAGCGGCTGCTCGGTTTCGCCAATGGCGGTCTGCTTGGACACGTGGTCCAGCACCGCCTGCTTGGGGTCAACTCGATACATGGGACTTACCGCAAAGGAACTCAGTGCCTTATTGTTGCGGCCAAGGGGTTTATGTTCAGTGAAGTTGCAGCGTTAAGCTCTAGCCAATAACGCGTGGTAGAGCGCCTCGATCCGGTTGGCCATGGCGGTGACCGAGAACTGATCCGCTATCCGCGCGAGGCGGCGCTGCATTTCATGCTGCATGGGTTTGGGATCGGTCAACGCTTTTTGCATGGCGTTCTGCAGGGCTGGAACATCGTCGGGCGGGACAAGGCTGTCTTGCGTGTCGGCGAAGATTTCAGGGATTCCGCCAACATTTGTCGCAATGACGGGAAGCTGCGCGGCGGCGGCTTCCATCACGACATAGGGCAGGGACTCTGCCAGCGATGGCACGACCGCGATGCGGCCGGTGGCGAAGGCCGTGCGTGCGGGAAGGCTGCCGAGCAGCGTGATCCGATCGGCCAGGCCCAGCCGCGTGATCTGTGCTTCGAGTTCGGTTCGGCTTGGACCATCACCGGCCATGGCCAGTGTCGCTGGCGCCCCATCGGGGCGCCTGACATCCTTGAGCGCGTCGACCAGAACGTGGATGCCCTTGAGCGCGCGCAACTCGCCGACAAAGGCGAAATCGGCGGCGTCGGGGTGTTGCTGTACGGGATCGAATTCTTCGGGCGCCAAGCCGTTGTAGATGACTTCGGTGGGGCAGTCTGGGCGGGTGATCAGCGTCGAATAGGTCACCTGGGCATAGGCGCTTTCGAAGATGATAGCGCCGGTTTGCCGGACAAGCGTTCGCTCCAGTCGGTGGAAAATGCGGCCAGATGGCGAGGTTTTGGAAAAGTGCAGCACGCCGCCATGGGGCGTATAGACCGCAACGGCCTTGCCGCCACCGAACCGTGCCAGGCGGGCATAGAAGCCTCCCTTGGCGCCGTGTCCGTGCATGACGTCGACGCTGAGCTTGCGCCCGAGGCTTGCGATGGCAAAGGGCGTCGCAAGGTCGCCGCTGCCCAGCAGGCGGGGCATGGGCATCCGGTGAATGCCAAGGGTGGCATGGGACTCCAGCTCTGCCAGCCGCACTTGGGTCTGTGCGTCTCCCGCGAGACTATCCACCACGAGACCGACGCAGTGCCCGCGCTTGCTGAGTTCGCGCGTCAGGTCCGCAACGTGACGGAAGAGGCCGCCAACAGGCGCCCGCATGACCTGCAAAATGCGCAAGCGGCGCGTGGAGTCCACCTTAGAACCAGCGTTCGAGGATCACCACCGTGTCGCCAGGATAAAGTGGGAAGTCGAGATCGACGGTACCCTTGACCATTTCGTTGCCCTGGCGGCGATAGACGATGGCGCGATCACGATCTGCGGTTTCGGTGAAGCCGCCGGAGGTGCTGATGGCAGAGCGCACGGTCATGCCATAGACATACTGAAACTGTCCAGCATTCTCGACTTCCCCCTGGATAAAGAAGGGACGGTATTCGGCCACTTCAACCGCAACGTCGGGGTTACGCATATAGCCATTGGCAAGGGCTGCGGCCAGCCGGCTCGCAGCAGTGTTGGTCGTCGTTCCGCGCACCTGAACCGGGCCGACCAAGGGAAAGGCGATCGCGCCGCTGTCGTCGATCTTATAGGTCTTGCTGAGTTCGGCGTCCCCATAGACGCTGACGCGGACCGTATCTCCGGTATCAAGCTGGTAGGGCCCCTTGGTCTCGACCAGGTAGGTCGCTGGACGTGTCGAGGCACAGGCTGTCAGAAGTGGTAGCAGCGATACGGCAAGAATTGGCAACCAGCGCATGATGATCCCGGCGGTGAGTTCGCCCCAATCTCGCGCCTCATGGTTAAGATTTTGCTTAGTCCGGCACAGGCTTGCTGCGATCTGCAAAGCCCTTAACCGATTGATTACTACGATTGGGCGATAAATTCCTCATACTGCGAGGAATGATCATGACCTATGAGTCCCAGGCCGTACGTGATGCACGGATCGACGTGGCTGCGCTGTTTGGTGCAGTGCTGCGGCGGCTGCCGCGCATCCTGCTGGTGACCCTGGCGCTGCTGGCGTTGGCCTTTATCTTCCTCCTGTTCCAGCCGCGGCTTTATGAGTCCTCGTCCTCGATCCTGGTGGAGCCACGCAGCAATATCTATACCCGCGCGGCCAACGAGCAGGCGCCGACAATCAGCGGCAATGATGCGGGCGTGGTGTCGAGCCAGATTGAGCTGATCAAGTCTCGCGACACGCTGCTCAAAGTCATCGACCAACTCGATCTTCGTTCGGTGCCTGAGTTCAACCGTGGCGATGGCGGCGGCTTCGCGCCCATGTCCATCGTCACGCGCCTCCTGGGCCGGGCGGCAACACCAGTCAGCGTCGACGAGAATGTGCTCGATAGCCTCTATGATCGGCTAAACGTGGTGCAGGAGCGCGATTCGCGCATCATCTCCATCCGCGTGCGTTCCACCGATCCTGAATTGGCGGCCAGGATTGCCAATGCCATTGCCAATGCCCATGTGAACCGACGCACCGAGCTGTCGCTCTCCGACACCGCCGAAGCCTCGGGCTGGCTGCGCGACGAGATCGCCAAGCTGCGTGTGTCGGTGACGGAGGCGGAAACCGCTGTCGCCAACTTCAAGGTCGAAAACGACCTCTTTATCGGCAGCAACAATACCAGCCTTGCCGACCAGCAGGTTTCGACCATCGCGTCGCAGATAACTGCTGCACAGGAACGCAAGAACTCGGCCGAGTCGCGTGCTGCGCTTATCCGCAGCATGATCGACAAGGGGCAGGCCATCGACGGCATGGCTGGCGTGACCAATTCCACGGTGATCCAGCAGCTGAGCCAGGAAAAGGGACGCCTGCAGGGTGAAAAGGCGCAGCGTTCCGCTACCTTGCTGAGCAATCACCCGACGATCCAGGCGCTGAATGCCCAGATCGCGGAACTGGATAACCAGATCAACATCGAAGGCCGGCGCGTTGCTGCGGCGCTGGATGCCGAGGCTCAGGTCGAGGCCAATCTTGAAGAATCGCTGCGGGCTGATCTCACCCGCGCCAAGTCGTCTTCGTCGACGGTCACGCAGGATACCGTGACGCTCGATGCGCTGGAGCGCGAGGCCAAGGCGCAGCGCGACCTCCTGGAAAGCTATCTCCTGCGCTACAGCGAGGCCGCTTCGCGTACCGACTCCAATTCCGCGCTGCCCGATGTTCGCGTGGTCACCGTGGCAGCGCCCTCGGTCACCCCGGCCTCTCCCCAGGTGCAACTGGTGCTGATTGCCGTCGGTGTGGTGGCGCTGGCGACCCAGATCGGGCTTGTTGTGTTCGGCGAACTGATGTCGGGCCGCGCGCTGCTGCCGGCTCGGGACGAGGAACGTCCTCAGGATGAACTCGAGCAGGTACCCTTTGTGGCTGAAGAAGCCGCCGAGGAGGCCATGTGGGCTTATGAGGCGCGCCAGGAGGCGGACGTCGCCGTAGTGCAGCCGGAACAGCCGGTCGTCGTCAACGTCGCGGCAGGAGATGCGGTCGAGGACGAGACTGTGGCCGAGGGGCTGGATCCCGAAGATGCGGCCTGGCTTGCGAGGCCGGCGACCATTGGAGCTGCTGCGCCAGTTGTTGCCGCTCGTCCTGTGGCCGGTCTCCTCAAGTTCTCCGACCTCGCCTCGGACCTGGTGCTGGGCCGCACGCATCTGGTGATGCTGGCGGCGCATGGCTCCAACGATGCCGCGGCGGCGCTGGCCGAAGAGCTGGTGGCGGACGCGATCTCGCGTGGCCTGAGCGTTGCGCTTGTGGATGCTGGCAGCGGCCGCCCGAGCACCGATGCAGGCCTGACCGACCTCAGCGCCGGCAGCGCCAGCTTCGGCGACGTGGTCAACAAGTCGGCCGACAACAGCTTTGCCGAAGTGTATTGGGGCACGGGCCGCGCCATTGCGCGCAGCTCCAGCAAGCCCATGACGCTGGTTGAAGCCCTGGGCGACATCTACGAAGTGGTCGTGCTCATGACCGGCCCAGTCGGTATATCGTCGAGCCTGCCGTTCTTTGAGGGCCTTGAGGGCCGGCTGGTGCTGGTGGCCGGTCCCGAGGATGACCTCGATGCCGTTGCCGGCACACGGCAGCTGCTCGCCTCCGCCGGGTTCGAACGCTGTGACGTTATGGCACTGCCTACCCGGGCTGCCGCTTGATGGCTCTCAAATACACAGCCATCAGGGCCATGTTTGAGGCCCTGTGGTTGTCGCGCCTGCCGCATCTGGTGCGCACCCTGTCACACTCACGTGGCGTGATCTTCACGCTGCATCGGATCCTGCCGGAGCCGCCCGCGGCGTTCTCGCCCAACGCCATTCTGCAGGTGCGGCCCGATTTCCTCGAATATGTAATCGAGCGGGTGCGGGATCTAGGGCTCGATATCGTTTCCCTCGACGAGGCGCTGGAGCGTCTCGCTGCGCCGGTGCCGCGGCGGAAGTTCATCGTCCTGACCTTTGACGATGGCTACAAGGATAATCTCACCTATGCCCTGCCGATCCTGCAGCGGCAGGAGGCACCGTTTGTCCTCTATGTGCCGACGGCGCTGGTGGATGGGGTGGGGGAGCTCTGGTGGCAGGCGATTGAGGACATCCTAGCGCGTCAGGAGGCGATCGCGGTGACCGTGGATGGGGAGATCGACTATGTCGACACCATCACCACCGCGCAGAAGCGTGAGGCGTTCAACGCCCTCTACTGGCAGATGCGCAAGATGCCCGAGACGGAGCGGGTGCAGTTGATGCGCAGCTTTGCTGCATCCTATGGCTATGATCTCGAGCGGCAGTGTCGCGAACTGATCATGGATTGGCAGCAGTTGCGCCTGTTTGCGGGTGAGCCTTTGTGCACAATCGGTGCACATACGGTGCACCACTACGAGCTGGCGAAACTGCCGCTGGAACAGGCGCGCAACGAGATGGCGCAGTCAGCCGACATCTTGATGGCGCAGTTCGGCACGAGGCCGGCACACTTCTCCTACCCCCTGGGTGGGCCGCTTTCGGCAGGGCAACGGGAATTCGGCCTGGCGCGGGAATTGGGGTTCCGCAGCGCGGTGACCACGCGGCCCGGTGGGCTCTATGCGCGCCATGCGCAAACGCCTCATGCGCTGCCGCGTGTGTCGCTCAACGGCTACTTTCAGTCGCCCCGCTATGTCGATGTTTTTGCGACGGGCGCAATCTTTTCGGCCATGGGCCGGCTGACCGGCTGATCAGCGGTCCGGCCGGGCCATCCAGCGAATGATCCACATGGCGGGGAATAGCCAGCCCATGCCCGCGACGATGAAATAGGGCATCAGGATCCAGATCGGCAGGTTGGGCGGAAAAGCCAGGTAGATCGAGGTGGCGATGCTGAGCCAAGCCACGATGGAGCCCAGGATCAGGAACACGCCATAGGCTTTGCGAGTACGCTGTTTCATCTGCGGCAACGCGGCTATTGCGGGGACGGAACATGGGGAATACCACTCCCGCCCGATGACCGACACCGGGAAACTGCCGTGACCACCGCCCATAATGCCGCACTGAGTGAAACGCGCTATGCCGCCGACCGGCTGCGTCCGGTGCGCATCTGGCTCTATGGGC
The DNA here is from genome assembly GCF_036563435.1 of Devosia sp. Classification (GTDB taxonomy): domain Bacteria; phylum Pseudomonadota; class Alphaproteobacteria; order Rhizobiales; family Devosiaceae; genus Devosia. The sequence continues at coordinate 207,939 of NZ_DATCMJ010000018.1, read as the reverse complement.
TTGCGGCGTTCGTGCTGCTGATGGTGGTGGTCGGCGGCATCACCCGGCTGACTGAATCCGGGCTGTCGATCACCAGCTGGAAGCCGATCACGGGCACGATCCCTCCGTTGACGGATGCCGATTGGCAAGCCGAGTTCGAGGCCTACAAGCAGATCCCGCAATACACGGTCAACAATAGCTGGATGTCGCTTGAGGATTTCAAGTACATCTTCTTCTGGGAATACCTGCATCGGCTGCTGGGGCGGGTGCTCGGCCTCCTGTTTGCTGTGCCGTTCGTGGTCTTCCTTGTGCAGCGGCGGTTCAGCGCCCAACTTGCATGGCCGCTGTTCGGCCTTTTCCTGCTTGGCGGCTTCCAGGGGCTCTTGGGCTGGTGGATGGTGTCCTCGGGTCTGACTGAACTGACCTCGGTCTCGCAGTATAGGCTGGCGGCGCACCTGACCGCCGCCTCGCTGCTGTTTATTGCGCTGATCTATGTTCCGCGTTCGCTGGAGCCGGGCAGGGTGGCCGGGCTCGTCACCACCGGTAACATTGCCGCCGCAACGGGGCTGCTGTTGCTGGTCATCCTGCAGATCGGCGCGGGGGGCTTTGTCGCCGGGCTCGATGCGGGGATGGGCTACAACACCTGGCCACTGATGGATGGGGCGCTGATCCCCAATGGCATGGGTATCATGGAGCCTTTCTGGCGAAACCTGTTCGAGAATAACCTGACGGTGCAGTTCGTCCATCGCAGCATCGCCTATTTGATCGTGATCTATATCGGGGTGCTGATCTGGCGGCAAAGCCGGCGAGGCGGCTTCTCCGGCGTGCACAAGTGGCTGCCGCGACTGGGGCTCCTGGTGCTGGCGCAGGTGGTGCTGGGCATCACCACGTTGCTGATGTCGGTGCCAATTGACCTGGCGGTAGCGCATCAGGCCACGGCCTTCATCCTTGCGGGGACGGCCATGGCTTACATCGCGGACCTGCGGCGTGCCAGTTGCGGTAATATAATACCGTAATTGTAAGACATTGATTTTATTGGGTAAAATCAATCCTCTTGACGGCGGTTGTAATCCCACTTACAGGACGCACCGAACAAGCCGCTTTCTTCCCCGGACGAAGGCTGCAAGCCCCATTTTTCTAGGGAATTCAAGCATGAGCACTTACTCGGCAAAACCGAGCGAGATCGAAAAGAAGTGGATCCTGATCGACGCCGATGGCCTCGTCGTGGGTCGCGTCGCTTCGATCATCGCCTCGCGCCTGCGCGGCAAGCACAAGCCAACCTTCACCCCCCACATGGACATGGGCGACAACATCGTTGTCATCAATGCCGACAAGGTGAAGCTCACCGGCCGCAAGCTGGACCAGCACAAGTTCTACTGGCACACCGGCTATCCCGGCGGCATCAAGGATCGCACTGCCCGTCAGCTGCTGGAAGGCCGTTTCCCCGAGCGCGTGCTCGAGAACGCCGTCCGCCGCATGATGCCTGGCGGCCCGCTGACCCGTGCCCAGCTCAAGAACCTCCGCGTCTATGCCGGCGCTGAGCATCCCCACGAAGCGCAGAACCCGGCCAAGCTGGACGTTGCTGCGATGAACTCCAAGAATGCGCGGGTGAAGTAATATGGCCGAAACCATCAACTCCCTCGAAGACCTCGGCACCTCGGCTGTTGCTCCGGCAGTCAACACCGCTCCGGTTCACGTCCAGAAGCTCGACGCCCAGGGCCGCGCCTATGCCACCGGCAAGCGCAAGAACGCCGTCGCACGCGTCTGGATCAAGCCGGGCAAGGGCACGCTGACCATCAATGGTCGCGAATTCGCCACCTACTTCGCCCGTCCGGTGCTGCAGCTGATCGTCAAGCAGCCGATCGTCGCGACCGACCGCAACGACCAGTATGATGTTGTTGTGACCGTTGCTGGCGGCGGTCTCTCCGGCCAGGCTGGTGCTGTTCGTCATGGCATCTCGAAGGCACTCAACTACTTCGAGCCGGCGCTCCGCCCCGTGCTCAAGAAGGGTGGCTTCCTGACCCGCGACGCCCGCGTCGTTGAACGCAAGAAGTACGGCAAGGCCAAGGCCCGTCGTTCGTTCCAGTTCTCCAAGCGCTAAGCTTCGGATCGATCAGTTGCGAGGGGCCGGGAAACCGGCCCCTTTGCTTTTGCAGGCTACCTGCTGACCAGCCGCCCGACATACTGCTCCAGCGTCACCGTTCCGCGACGCGGATTGTCCGGCAGCTCCGGTCCGTCGAGCACTGTTTCAGTCATACGGGCGAATGACGCCGCGGACTCGGGAGAAAAGCCGAGCGCCCGGTAGCTCGGCGCAAGATCTTCCCGCAGCGTGGTCTCGACCTCGACTGCATGGCCCAATGCGGAAGCGAACGCTTCAGCGACGTCACCAAAGGTGTAGCGCTTTGGTCCTTCCACATAGAGTATCCCCACATCATCAACGCCGCTCTGGAGCCGATCCGCTGCCGCCTGTGCAAGATCCTCGGGCGCAACCATCGGCAGAAATAGACCCCGGGGGAAACCGACCGGCAGGCTGCCTGCGCGGGCCGCATCAATCAGCATGTCGAAATTGGTGAAGTAATAGGCGCCACGGTTAATGGCTGTTGGTATGCCGCTCGCCAGCGCCATCTGCTCGAATGCATGAAGCGTCGTCAGGTCGCCGACACCCTGGCCGGGCCGTGCGCCATAGGTCGATGCCACCACGATCTTTTCGGGTTGGCTCTCCGCCAGCGCCGCAGTGATGCTCCGCGCCGTGGCAAGCTCGCTGGCTTGGCTGTCGCCGGTGGGATCGCCAGGCGGATTGAGCAGGAAAGCACGCGAGCTTCTGCGAAAGACCGCGCGTAGTACATCGCTGTCCCGCACGTCCACCACCACCGGTTCGACATGTGCTGCCCTTACTATGTCCATCTTCTCTGCAGAGTGAACAACGGCAAGGACCTGCTCGCCACGCCGTCCAAGTTCGGCAACCAGTGCAGAGCCGATATTGCCGGCTGCGCCCAATATGGTGAACATGCGATCAACCTCCGTTTGCTTGGTGGGAAAGTGTTGAAGGCTGGCAGGATTCCAGGAGGCGGCGACATTTCTTGTCAGCAGAGCTTTCCCTGCACGCGCTGGCGCCTATATCTGCCGCACCGCCGGATGAGCCTGCATGCAAAACCTCGTCACACGATTCCACCTTCTGCTTCTTTTCGTCACGCTGGCACTGACCGCCGTTGGCTTTCTGCGCATTCCGCATGACTTCGTTTTCCCGGCGCATTGGTCCGGCAGCTTGTTAGACTGGGTGTGGCCGCGTGAGGTGTTGTTGGTCGCCCCGCTCGTGCAGGCGGGTCTAATCGGTTGTTTCTTCGCCCTCGGCCGGGCGCTCAGCAAGAACCAGTATGCCAAGTCGCAACACATCCTCGATCCGGCGCTGACGCTGTTGATGACGGTGGTCGCGGCAACCCAGCTGGGGTTTCTCCTCACCGGGATCGGCTCGGATCTCGATTTCATCCGCTTCACAGCCTTTGGCTTGGGCGCGGCGCTGATCCTGCTCGGCGTGGTCCTGTTCGAGGCCGAGCGCCACACCTATGCTGGCTTGCGCATGCCCTGGCCCGTGCCCACCGACCAAGCCTGGCGCGTCGTGCACCGGAGTGCTGGCACCGCCTTTTGCTTTGCAGGTGTGAGCCTCCTCGCCCTGGCCTGGTTCGACGTGGGGATGGGGCTGTTGATTCTGGGTTTTGCGACCGCCCTGTTTGCGCCCGCGCTGCTGGCCTCGGCCACGACGCTGTTGATGCGGGGCAGGGCACATTAGTCAGCTGTTGCCGCAAGCTTTGCTCCCGCGGGAGGAAATTCCGCGGACGGGGCCTCAAAGGCAATGCTGTTTGCAGCAGCAGGCGCGGCCGAGGCGTAGATTGTGACCAATTGCGAGGCTGGATGCTCAATCGGTGAGCAGGTCTCGGCTTGAAACAGGTTACACATGTCTCCCACCACGCTCACTGCGGCCCGGACGCCTCGCGCGCCGAAGCCGCTTTATCGTCAGTTCGGCTTTCAGGTGCTTGTCGCCATGGTCATCGGACTGGTCCTTGGTTACATCGCGCGCCAGATGGGGCCGGACGCCGCCGGCAATGCCAATTGGCTGCTGCAGACGCTGTCCACCATCGGCTCGACCTTTGTGTCGCTGCTGCGTGCTCTCGTGCCAGTTCTGGTTTTCACGGCTATCGTAGCCTCGATCGCCAACCTGCGCGAACTCAACAACGCGGCCAAGCTGGTCTGGCAGACGCTACTCTGGTTCGCGATCACCGCGCTGATCGCTGTGGCTATTGGCATTGCGCTCGGCCTCATCATTCAGCCCGGCCTCAACACCGCCGTTGCCGCCGAGGCGGCCAAGGCGCCGTCATCATCTGGTTCCTGGCTCGATTTCCTGAAGGGGCTGATCCCGTCCAACATCCTGGGCCTGCAGGCGTCGACGCGAGTCACCGATGCGGGCGCCACTACGAGCCTCAACTTCAACGTGCTGCAGATCCTGGTGGTCTCTATCGCCGTTGGCGTTGCCGCGCTCAAGGTCGGCGCGGCTGCCGATACGTTCCTTGCCTTTAACCGCTCCTTCCTCAAGATCGTGCACAAGATCCTGTGGTGGGTGATCCGCCTGACCCCAATCGGCACCATCGGCCTGCTCGGCAATGCCGTGGCCGTCTACGGCTGGGACGCCCTGGCCCAACTGGGCTGGTACTCGGCGGCCATCTATATCGGCCTCGCCCTCGTCCTGTTCGTGGTCTATCCGGTGCTGCTGCAGGCGCATGGCCTCAACCCCATCCGCTACTTCCAGAGCGCCTGGCCGGCCATCCAGCTCGCCTTCGTGTCGCGTTCATCGATCGGTACCCTGCCGGTCACCGAACGCATCACGGAAGAGAACCTGGGCGTGCCGCGTGAGTATGCAGCCTTCGCCGTGCCGCTTGGCGCCACCACCAAGATGGACGGCTGCGCCGCCATCTATCCGGCAATTTCGGCGATCTTCGTCGCCCAGTTCTTCGGCATCCAGCTCGGTATCCAGGAATACCTGCTGATCATCTTCGTCTCGGTGATCGGCTCGGCGGCCACGGCCGGGCTTACCGGCGCGACCGTCATGCTGACCCTGACCCTCTCGACGCTCGGCCTGCCGCTCGAAGGCGTCGGCCTCCTGCTGGCAGTCGACCCGATCCTCGATATGGGCCGGACGGCCGTCAATGTTGCAGGGCAGGCGCTGGTGCCAACAATCGTGTCCAAGCGCCAGGGCATCCTCGACCAAGCCACGTATGACCGCGGCGAAAGCATTGAAGCTCTCGACGCCCATCCGGAGGCCCAGCCCGCCTGATTGGCAGGCAGAGGTCCGAGAGCAGCAAGGCGGCGAGCTTCGGTTCGCCGCCGTTCTTTTCATTGTCCAAACCACTTGCAATTTGCAAGTCATCTACCGTACCTTCTCCCGACATCGGAGGAGGAAGGTTCATGCCCCAAGACGTCGTTTATCGGACACTGCTGTTCGAGCGCCGCCTGGCCGCGCCACTAGCGCGTGTCCTCGAGGCACTTGCTGATCCGGTGCAGCGTGCCCGCTGGAGCGCTCCCTCCGAGACAGCAGCCTTCGTCTATGACGAGGCCGACTTCCGCGAGGGCGGCAAGGATGTGTTCCGCTGCGGCAGCAAGGACGATCCGCAGTTTACCGGCGTCACCAGCTACCTCTCCATCGATCCTGGGCGGCGCATCACCAGCAGCGAGATTGTTTCCTCTGGTGGGCAGGCACTGACGGCGAGCCTTATCACCACGGTGCTCGCAACAGAGGGTGCGGCAACCAGGCTTCACATGGTGGTGCAGGTGACCTCGTTCTGCGGCAAGGACATGCTGAAGAACACCCAGACGGGCAACAACGCGGCTCTCGACAACCTCGTGCGCCACTTGGGAGGCTAGTTGCTGACATGGCCTGTCAGCACAATTCGCCAGAATGAGGGTCATTAGGGGAGAATAAAATGCTCGACCATATCGGCCTGCGTACCAAGCAATTCGACGCGCTGCTTGCCTTCTACACGGCGGCGCTAGAGCCGCTCGGCTATAAGATCATGATTCAATATCCCGGCGCGGCCGGGCTGGGGCGGGACTATCCCTATTCTGGATCGGTTCCGACGAGAAGGGCGGATCCAACATCCACTTGGCTTTCAGGACGGACGACCATGCTGTGGTCAAGGCCTTCTATGATGCCGCTTTAGCCAATGGGGGCAAAGACAATGGTGCACCCGGCAAGCGCGACTATTCGCCAAACTACTACGCCGCCTTTGTTATCGATCCTGACGGCAACAACCTCGAGGTCGTGTGCGGGGCTGAATAGGCACCAGCGGCGGGGCTCACATTTACCGCGCAGCATCTCCGACAGCTGTTTCGGCAGCTGGTTCGCTAGCAGCGGCAAAAATTTCCGCGCGCAGCGAGTAGCCGACCTGCGGTGGTAGATCGTCAAGGGTCTGTCCGGAAGCCAGCGCCTCGAGCAAACCCTGTAGTTCAGCCTCGCTGCGATGCTCGCTTAGTGAGCGCTCTAGGATGGCCCTGACTTCGGCGCGCTTGTCCAGCAAGAAGCGCCGAACGTCCGTCTGGAGCTTGCTGACATTCTTTGCCGTGACGTCGGGGCTGCCGATCTGGCCTGCACTGGTCATCCCCGTGATCACCTCCTCGACATAGGTGGGGTATTCGCGGTCGAAGCCCAGGACATCGAGGACGGCGGAAGCGGTGGTCGTTGGCTGAGCCGATCCGGGTGAGGCAGTGAGAAATAGGCCAAGAAGGCATACGATTCTGAACATGCGCTCAAACATCAGCTCACTTCTCTGCATGTCTGGACCTGTCCGGCAAGGCGGCTGACCCGACGCAGATCAGCCGACGAGCTTGAGGGCTGGCAGCTTCTTGGACTTCTTTTCCTTGGGCAGCCGAGGGACGTAGTTGTCCATCACGCGCTCGAGCACCTTGATAGCCTTTTCGATGCCGTCCTCGCCGTGGAGCTGCTCGGCAATATCGGCGGCGTTGCGGCGGTAGCCCTCGTTGGTGGAAAGGTCCTCCAGGGCACCGGCGAGGATTTCGGAGGTCAGCTTGCGCAGGCGTACCGGCTTGGGGCCGCAACCCAGTTCATAGACACGGCGGCCCCAATAGGGTTGGTCGACCGCCTGCGGCACCACAAAGGTGGGGCGGCCGAGATGCAGGCCCGCCGAGGTGGTGCCGGCGCCGCCATGGTGCACGACGGCCGAGACATATTTGAACAGCTTGTCGTGCGGCGCCTTCTCGATGGCAAAGATCGTGTCGGGCAGGTCCTGCGGATTGATGCCGCCCCAGCCGCGCGCCACCACGGCCCGGCCGCCCCACATGGAGACGGCTTCCTTGAGGATCTTGGTGTTGCGCTCGGCGCCAAAGGGCATGGAGCCAAAGCCGATATAAACCGGCGCTTCGCCCTCTGACAGGAACTTCTGGAATTCCGGCGAGGGCTGCCAGTCGGTGCGGTCCCTGAGCTGCCAATATCCCGTGACGATGGCGCTCTTGGGCCAGTCACGCGGCCGCGGCGAAATGACGGGCGAATAGGGATAGAGCGTCGTCATTGCCGTCCCGTCGGTGTTGCGGAAGAAGCCGCCCTTCTTGCGGGCGTCGAGGCCCATCAGCTCGCGGCGCAGCTTGTTGCGCGGCAGGTTGTAGTAGATTTGCTGCACGGTCATGGCCGTGTAGGTCAGCTTGTTGAAGGCGGGGCCGAGGTCTGCACCGTAATACATGCAGAGCGGGAACTCGCTGGTGGAGTTCAGCGGCTGCAGTGCGACCATCACCGCCGGAATATGGAGGGCCTCGGCAATGTCGATGCCAAAGCTCGTATTCATGTTGAGGATCAGCATGTCGGCGCCCTGGCACATGCGCCAGGCATGTCGCGCCGCGGTGTCCACGATCTGCTGACCCTGGCGCAGGAGGGAAGGGCCGTTGATGAGCATGGACTGGCTCATCGCGTTTTCGAATCGCTGCTGGGTCAGGAAAGACTGGATCGAGGGACCAAGCGTATGGAACTCGATACCATAGCCTTCCACCATGTCCTGGAATTCTTCGGAGGCGCCCAGCACCACCGAATAGCCGCGCTCCTTGAGCGCAATAGCCAGGGCCAGATAGGGTTGAACGTCGCCTTGCGTGCCGATCGTCACAAGGGCAATGCGCTTCAAGATCTTACCTCACCGTCTGCCATTGGAGCCGAAGGTTGGCACCCTGCGGACCATTTACAATACCCGTGCAAGGAATTATCAACGGTCTTAGCTTAGCTGATTTCCTTACAAAAATCGCATCTGAAGGGCAAGGGACATGCCGTCTCTATACACTGTCGCAACGGTTGGAGCCTCGCTCGCCCTTGGTGCAGTGGCCGCGGCTGCCTTTCTAGCGGCGGCAAACGCCCGCTAGCTCTTCCCGCGTGGCCCCCGACCGGGCCGGGAAGAGCCGAACATGATGAGCCGGCCCGCTGAAGGGCCGTTTAACCCGTCTAAACCATAATTCCGCGATAATCGGAGCCTCAAACAAAGGCACAGCGCCAAAGCGCGTCGCGGCAAGTTCAGGTCCGAAAAGGCCGACGAGGAAATCATGAGCACCGACTTCCACAAGATTCGCCGTCTTCCCCCTTATGTCTTTGCCCATATCGACCCGCTAAAGGCGAAAGCGCGCGCCGAAGGCGTAGACGTAATTGACCTGGGCATGGGCAATCCCGACATGCCGACGCCGCAGCATATCGTGGAAAAGCTGCAGGAAACGGTCAAGGATGGCCGCACCCACCGCTACTCCACCTCGCGCGGTATTCCCGGGCTCCGCAAGGCGCAGGCAAGCTATTACGGCCGCCGCTTCGGCGTGAAGCTCAACCCTGACACACAAGTCGTGGCGACGCTGGGCTCCAAGGAAGGCTTTGCCAATATGGCCTCGGCCATCACGGCCCCAGGCGACGTGGTGCTGGTGCCCAACCCGACCTATCCAATTCACTCCTTCGGCTTCATCATGAGCGGAGGTGTCGTCCGCTCGATGCCCGCCGATCCCAATGAAGACTTCATGCGCTCGCTGGACCGGGCCGTGCGGCACTCGATCCCCAAGCCCATCGCGCTAGTGCTGAACTACCCGGCCAACCCGACCGCCTATACGGCCGATCTCGATTTCTACACCGAGGTGGTCAAGTACTGTAAGCAGCACGACATCTTCATCCTCTCGGACCTCGCCTATTCCGAGATCTATTTCGACGAGGATGCGCCGCCGCCATCCGTGCTGCAGGTGCCCGGCGCAATCGACATCACGGTCGAGTTCACCTCCATGAGCAAGACCTACTCGATGCCCGGCTGGCGCGTGGGTTTCGCCGTGGGCAACGAGCGCCTGATCGCCGCGCTGGCGCGGGTGAAGTCCTATCTGGACTATGGCGCCTTCACCCCGATCCAGGTGGCCGCCACTGCGGCGCTCAATGGCTCTGACGACGTGATCGAGGAGGTGCGCAAGATCTACAAGCATCGTCGCGACGTCATGGTCGAGAGCTTTGCCCGCTCCGGCTGGGAAATCCCGGTCCCTGAAGCGACAATGTTTGCCTGGGCGCCCATTCCGGCCCAGTTCGCCCATATGGGTTCGCTGGAATTTGCCAAGCTGCTGATCAAGGAAACCGGCGTGGGCGTGGCCCCCGGCGTCGGTTTCGGCGAATATGGCGACCAGTATATCCGCCTTGCCTTTGTCGAGAACGAGCAGCGCATTCGCCAAGCGGCGCGCAACATCAAGAAGCTGCTTGGGTCGAAGAGCGGGCAGGGCAACGTCGTGCCGCTGGTTGGATGACCTGATTGACGTCGCCCTCGAGCCTGCCTCGGGAGTGTTTTAGCGGCTAAAGGCGGTAAACGCCCTCGGGCCAAGCCCGAGGGTGACCATCGTGCGGGCGCCATACACGTCAAAAATTACATGACAGCATAGATCACCTTTTGTATGGAGAGCCATCTCCATGCAAAAGGATGTGTCATGCTGATCCGGCTGCTTGCTCTGCTTTTCGCTCTTGCTGCTCTGGGGTCTGCTGCGGCGCAGGACTTTCCGGTCACCATCGAGCACGCCTATGGCGAGACCACAATTCCAGCCAAGCCGGAGCGCATCGTGACCTGGGGCTGGAGCAACGAGGACGTGGTGATTGCCCTCGGCCAGGTGCCAGTCGGCATGCCGTTCCAGAGCTACGGCGGCGGCGACAATGGCGTACACGTGTGGGTGGAGGAGGCATTGATTGCGGCAGGAGCCGAGATGCCGACAATCCTGCCCGCTTCCAGTGAACCGCCCATCGAGCAGATCGCGGCCCTGCAGCCCAACATCATCATCGCGGCTTATTCCGGCATCACCCAAGATCAATATGACATTCTCTCGGGTGTTGCGCCCACAGTTGCCTATCTTGGGGCACCCTGGTCAACGCCGTGGCAGGACCTGACGCTGGTGATCGGTAAGGCCCTGGGCAAGGAAACGGAGGCGAAGGCGCTGCTCGAGGAGACGAGTGCCTGGGTCAAAGCGGAGTTCGCCCGCTATCCGGAACTATCAGAAGTAACCTTTGCCAGCGCAAACGACTATGACGGTGCCATTGCGGTCTATGCGCCGCTCGACGCGCGCATGAAGTTCCTGACCGACTTCGGCATGAAGATGAACCCCAGCGTTGCAGCCAATGCACCCGGCGACGACACTTTCTTCTATCCGCTGAGCTACGAGCTCTTCGACAAGCTCGAAGCCGACATCTTCATCACCTATTACGAGGAACAGGCAGCGCTCGACACCTGGTTGCAGACGCCGCAGGCCAAGAGCTATCCGCCGATCGCCAATGGCGGCCTTGCCGCCCTGGTTGGCACCGAGAATGTCGCGGCGGTGTCCCCGCCCAGCATCCTTTCCTTGCGCTGGGGTCTGCCGCGCTACCTTGAAGTGCTTTCCGCCGCCGCCCGCGCCGTCCACAAGCAATAGACCCGGACCGTCCAATGCGTCACTCGATCTCCTACGCCGTTTTGTTCGCCCTTGTTCTGCCAGGCGTGAGCTTTGCACAGGAGGGATTTCCTCGCACCATCGAGCATGCCCTGGGCGTGACCACGATCGAGAGCAAGCCGGAACGGGTGGTAACCTGGGGCTGGTCAGTGCAGGACGTGGTCCTCGACCTGGATGTCGTGCCGGTTGGCATGCCTTCCTTTGCTTATGGCGGCGGTGACGATGGCGTCCTGCCCTGGACGCAGGCAGCCATTGCCGAGCGCGAGGTCCCGATACCGGTGGTGTTCGCCAACACGCCGGAGGCGCCGCTGGAAGCCATCGCGGCGCTCGATCCCGATGTGATCATCGCGCCTTACTCAGGCATCACTGCGGAAGAATACGAGGTGCTCAGCGCGATTGCTCCGGTGGTCGCTTATCCGGACAAGCCATGGCTGATTAGGTGGCAGGACGTGGTGACGCTGACCGGAAACGCCCTGGGTGAAGATGAAAAGGCCCAAGCGCTGATCAGCGAGACCGAAGCCTTCCTGCGCGAACAGGTCGCCGCCTATCCCGATATCGAAGGCACGGTGTTCGCCAATATCGTCAACCGCAATGACGGTCAGGTTTCGGTGCGCATTGCGGGCGATCCGCGGGTGCAACTGTTTGCCGATGTCGGCATGGTGCCGGCGCCCTAAGCATCGAGCGGCGCGCTGGTCCCCAGCGGCATCGCCTATACGCTGAGCTACGAGAACTTCGATCGCATTCCGGCCGACATGCTGCTCAGCTTCTTCGACAACCAGAGCTCGGCGGATTCTCTTACCGGCATGGACCTGATCAAGCTTTCGCCGCTGATGGCCAAGGGCGCTTTTACAACGCTGGTTGGCGAGGACCTGACCATGGCTGTGTCGGGTGCTATTACTCCAATGTCGCTGCGCTGGGGTTTCCCCAAAGTGGTCGGGGAGATCGGCCGTGCCGCGGGTGCCGCCAAGGCAGACTAGCCTTCGAGAAGTCCACTACTCCTATTGACGGCTAGGCGAAATCCTATGCAGATGGCGCCACCATGAGTGACATTGCCTCTTTTCGCCACGCCGTCGAAACCTTTATCTCCGCGCGAGGATGGACGCCCACCCGCTTCGGCCGAACCGTCGCGGGCGATCCGCTGTTCGTTTTCGACCTGCGCGAAGGGCGGGAACCGCGTTCGGATACCCGCACACGTATCCTTAAGGCGATGCAGGATTTCGGCGATGGCGAGCGGCAGGCGCCGCTGCGTGTAGGTGTTGCCGGCCTCGGCAATGTTGGCGCCACCCTCGTACGTATCCTGCAAAAAGACGGGGCCGAGCTCACCAAGAAGCTTGGCCGCCAGCTGGTGGTCACCGCGGTGGCGGCACGTTCCCGCTCGCGTGACCGCGGCATTGATATTTCGGGCCTAGAATGGTTCGACGACCCCGTGGCGCTGGCCAAATCCGATGGTATCGACCTCTTTGTCGAGCTGATCGGCGGCGAGGACGGTCCGGCTTTCGCTGCGGTAAAGGGGGCGCTGGAGATCGGCCGGCCCGTGGTTACTGCGAACAAGGCCCTGCTGGCCAAGCACGGCGTCGCCTTGGCCCGTATGGCTGAGGAGTCGGGCGCTCAACTGGGCTTTGAAGCGGCGGTGGCCGGTGGTATTCCGGTGATCAAGACGCTGCGCGAGGGGCTGGGCTCTGCCCAGATCGCCAAGGTCTTCGGCATCATGAACGGCACCTGCAACTACATCCTGACCCGCATGGGGAACGAGGACATCAGTTTCGCCGACTGCCTCAAGGACGCGCAGGCACTGGGCTATGCGGAAGCCGACCCCACTTTCGACGTCGAGGGCTTCGACACCGCGCATAAGCTTTCGATCCTCGCCACGCTCTGCTTCGGCTATGAAATTGCGCCTGACCAGATCCGCGTCGAGGGCATCTCGCGCATCACCCAGCACGACATCAAGGTGGCGGCCGAGCTCGGCTACAAGATCAAGCTCCTGGGCATCGCGCAGCGCACCGAAGAAGGCATCGAGCAGCGCGTGCATCCCACCTTTGTGCCAAAGGGCTCGGCCATTGCTGGCGTCGATGGCGTGATGAATGCAGTCGCGCTTGAGACCGACCACGTGCACGAACTGCTGCTGGCGGGGCCCGGCGCGGGTGGTCCGCCCACTGCGTCCTCCGTACTATCCGACATCCTCGATATTGCCCGCGGCACCCGCGTTCCGCCGCTTGGCGTACCGAGCGAGGAACTTCTGCCCTATAAGCAGGCGCCAATGCGGGCCCACGACGGCGGCTACTATATCCGGCTCAATGCCAAGGACGTGCCTGGTGCGCTGGCTGCGATCACCACGCGCATGGGTGAACGGGGGATATCGATCGACTCTGTCATCCAGCGGTCGGATTTGAACGCTAAGGCCGTTTCGCCGGATGGTTCGCCGACGCGCACCGTGGTGATGATTACCCAGCAGACTTTGGAATCGGGTGTGCGTGAATCGCTTGCGCAGATCGCCGAGGACGGGTTTATCGTGGGTGAGCCGCAGCTGATCCGGATCGAAACGCTCTGACACCCTGCCGGGCAAGTCAGGCCCGGGAGGAAACATGAAATTAAGCAAGGTCGAGGGCGACAAGAGCCCCGCCCACCTTCATCGCAGCCTGACCCTTGAACTGGTGCGCGTGACCGAACGGGCCGGCATTGCCGCCGCCGAATGGCGTGGCAAGGGCAACGAGCAAGCTGCCGACATGGCAGCCGTTGCGGCTATGAAGGACGAACTCGACCGCATTGCCATTGCCGGACGCATTGTCATCGGCGAGGGCGAAGAGCACGAATGCGATAGCCTCTATATCGGCCAGTCCGTGGGGGCAGGGGCTGGTCCGGAAGTCGACATCGCCGTGGACCCGCTGGAGGGCGTCACGCTTTGCGCTAAGAACCAGCCAGATTCCATTGTCGTCTTGGCCATGGCGGAGCGGGGCGGGCTGCTCAACGTTGCGCGCAATGTCTATATGCACAAGATCGCCATCGGCGCTGAATACGCCCCGGGCACGGTCCACATCGACTGGACGGCGGCCGAGAATGTGCGGGCGCTGGCCAAGGCCAAGGGCGTGCCTTTGAGCGAGATCACGGCGATCGTGCTCGACCGGCCGCGGCATGCGGGACTGATTGAGGAACTGCGCACCACTGGCGTCGCAGTCAAGCTCATCAGCGACGGCGACATCGCCGGCGTCATCCATGCCGTCACCACCGAGGACACGGGCATCGACATCTATCTCGGCTCCGGCGGTGCGCCCGAAGGCGTTCTGGCCGCTGCCGCCCTGCGCTGCATCGGCGGCCACATGCAGGGCAAGCTTATCCTCGATACGCCAGCGAAGCGCGACCGCGCCAGGGGCATGGGGATCGTCGATCCAAACCGCGTTTACGATGTGTCGGACTTGGCCTCAGGCGACGTTCTAGTGGCGGCGACGGGTGTGACCGATGGTACGCTGCTTGAGGGCGTACGCCTGCGCCGTCGGTCGATCGAGACCAGTACGCTGGTGATGCGCAGCTGGAGCCAGACGGTGCGCTGGATCAAGGCGCAGCACGCGCGCTGAGCTCTTGCTAAGTTTGGGCGGTCCGCACTCGACCATGGAGCGCAAATCGCCTACCTGTGCCTCATGCTCGATGCTCCGCGCCCTTTTCTTGATGTCACCCGGTCCGTGACCGGACGTGCCTGGACGGACCGGCTGGACATGGCTAGCACAAGGCTGGCGACTGCCATCTCGCAGCGCAGCGGCATTTCCGAGATCCTAGCCCGCATCGTGGCGGCTCGCGGCGTGGCACTGGACGACGCCGAGCGCTACCTCGAGCCCACCATTCGCGGGCTGATGCCGGACCCCTCGACGCTGACTGCCATGGATGAACTGGCCGAGCGCATGGCGCAGGCGATCACCGACAACGAGGCCGTGGCGCTGTTTGGCGACTATGACGTGGACGGCGCCTGTTCTTGCGCACTGATGGCGCGATATCTGCGCCATTTTGGCCTGGAGCCGCAGGTCCATATCCCTGACCGCATTTTCGAGGGTTATGGCCCCAATGTCGCGGCCATGGACAAGCTGATCGACAGTGGTGCGACGCTGATCATTACGCTCGACTGCGGCACGACCAGCGATGGACCCATTGCGCATGCGCGTGGCCGTGGCGTCGATGTTCTGGTGATCGACCATCACCTGAGCGACCACGAGCTTCCCAAGGCCTCTGCGCTGGTCAATCCCAACCGGCCGGATGACATTTCCGGGCTCGGCTATCTCTGCGCTGCGGGCGTCACCTTCATGGTGCTGGTGGCCGTTAACCGCGCACTACGGCAAAGGGGCGATACCGGCCTACCGGACCTGCTGAGGCTGCTCGACCTCGTGGCGCTCGCTACCATCTGCGATGTGGTGCCGCTGACTGGGTTGAACCGTGCCTTCGTGGTGCGCGGGCTCGACGTTGCCCGCCGCGGCGACAACAAGGGCATCGCGGCGCTTGCCCTCGCGGCGCGGCTCAATGGACCGATCAACCCCTACCACCTCGGCTTCCTGCTGGGGCCGCGCATCAATGCCGGTGGCCGCATCGGCAATGCGGCGCTGGGAACCGAACTGCTGACGGTGGACGACGAGCACCACGCACTCGCAATCGCGGCGCGGCTGGACGAGCTCAATGCGGAGCGGCAGCGCATCGAGGTCGAGGCGGTCGAGGAAGCAGCGGCCGTGGCGCAGCTGGAAATCGGCAGCGGGGAGGGGCCGCCCGTCCTGGTGCTGGCGTCGGCCAACTGGCATCCGGGCGTGGCCGGGCTGATTGCGGCGCGGCTGCGCGAGCGCTTCGAACGCCCCGCCTTTGCCATCGCGCTCGGGCCTGACGGGGCCGGGACGGGTTCGGGACGGTCTATGCCGGGCGTCGACCTGGGACGGGCGGTGATCGAGGCGGTGGAACTCGGGCTCATTCCCAAGGGGGGCGGGCACGCCATGGCGGCAGGTGTCTCCATCCGGTCAGGGGAGCTCGGAGCTTTCCGCGCCTTCATGATCGAAAAGCTGGCAGCGGATGTCGCGCAGGCCCGGGCGGCAACTGCCCTTCCCATAGATGCGGCGCTTACGGCGCGCGGGGCGACGCTCGATCTGGTGCATGACCTCGAAAAGGCCGGCCCCTACGGTTCGGGCAATCCTGGGCCGCTCTTTGCCTTTCCTGCGCACCGCGCCCGCTTTGCGCAGATTGTCGGCAAGGGCGGGCATGTCAGCTTCACCCTGACCTCCGAAGATGGTGCGCGACTCAAGGCCATTGCCTTCCGTGCTGCCGAGACGGCAATCGGAGATGCGCTGTTGCGCAACGGCGACAGCGCCTTCCACTTCGCCGGCTCCCTGGCCATCGATCACTACCAGGGCCGCGAACAGGTGCAGTTCCGGCTAGTGGACCTTGCCAAGCCTAAAGGCTGACTGCCGCAGGATTCTGTCACCAAGTTGCTGTTGATGGACAGGCGCAGTGGCGGCTACGGGAAGCCACTAATGCCTTGAAACTGCAGCTTGCATATCCGCTTTCGGGCGATACAGTGCGGGGAGGCAGCCAGCGCGGTCCGCTCGACTTGGTGCACTGCCTAACTTGGATAGTATGTGGATTAAGCGGTTCGATGACCAAGACCGTTGTGGGAACGAGCAATACCGGCGTTACGCCCTGGACGCGCTTAGCCTCCTGGGCGGTGGACTGGATCGGCTCCAAGATGCTCGGCACGATCAACCATGGTGCCGTGACCGTCATTCTTCCAAATGGCCGCACCCGCACGGTAGGCGACCCGGCCACGGGCCTTCACGCAGTGCTGCGCCTCAACAATTTCAAGGTCATCACCGAAGCCATGCAGCGTGGCACCGTTGGCTTTGCTGCGGCCTATATGAATGGCGATGTCGAGGTCGACGACTTGACGGCATTGTTTCGGGTGTTCCTGCAGAACCGGGACATGTTCGAACAGGCCAACCCCGGCTTCTTCCGCAAGGCGGCCAGTGACCTCCACTATCATCTGTCCCGCCGCAACACGCTGGAAGGGTCCAAGAAGAACATTGCCGAGCATTATGACCTCGGCAACGACTTCTACGGCCAATGGCTCGACCCTTCCATGACCTATTCATCGGCGGTGTTCACCTCCGGTGATCAGACGCTGGAAGAGGCCCAGCGCGCCAAATACCGGCGCGTGGCCGACATGGCGGGCGTGACGCCGGGCTCCACCGTCCTCGAGATAGGATGCGGCTGGGGCGGCTTTGCCGAGACCATTGCGCGCGACTACCAAGCCAAGCTGCGCGGCATCACGCTCTCGGCCGAACAACTCAAATATGGCCATGAGCGCCTGGCGCGGCAGGGTCTCGATCAGTTCGCCACGCTGGTCTTTGAGGACTACCGGCACACCCAAGGGCAGTTCGACCATATCGGCTCGATCGAGATGATCGAGGCCGTGGGTGAAGACAACTGGCCGAGTTACTTCCAGACCATCCATGACCGGCTGAAGCCCGGCGGCACCGCCGCGATTCAGGCGATCACCATCATTGAATCGGATTTCGACGGCTACCGCAGCGGGCCCGACTTCATCCAGCGCTATATCTTCCCGGGCGGCATGCTGCTGACCAAGACGGTGATGAAGGAGTATGGCGAACGCCACGGCCTTGTGCTGGAGCAGGTGGAGAATTTCGGCCTGAGCTATGCCAAGACCCTACGGCTGTGGCGCGAACGCTTCCTTGAGCGCTGGGCGATGATCGCGCCGCTTGGCTATGACGAATTGTTCAAGCGCAAGTGGGTCTACTACCTCAGCTATTGCGAGGCAGGCTTCGCTGAAGGTTCGATCGATGTCGGCATCTACCAGTACCGGCGGCCGGCTGAATAGCGGCTCGCCGGGCTACAATCAGGATGCTCTCCTGCGGCCCACCACAAACATGACTTGACCGTTCATGTTAGCCTCCCTTAGGTAGCAGCGACGCGGCTGGGGAGACTGGGATGTTTTGGAAGACCGCAATTGTCGCAGCGCTCACCCTTTTGCCTGCTGCGGCACAGGCTGAGCACTGGACCTTTACGGATCCCACTGGGCAGACGGTGACGCTTGACGCCGCGCCTACGCGCATCATCGCCAGCCAGGACGCCGCAGCCGGCTTGATCCCGCTTGGCATAAGGCCAGTCGGCATCTATGCCGATAGCCCGGTCGCCGAGGCCAAGGCGCTTGAGGGGCTCGATCTGTCCGGTATCGAAATCATCGGCCAGACTTGGTCCGAAGTTGATATCGAGAAAGCCGCTGCGCTCGAACCCGAACTTATCATCGCCGAGTGGTGGGACCGCAACGCCGCATGGTCCGGCGGGCAGGACCTCACGGCGATCCTCTCCCAATTGGCGCCTGTCACCGGCATAGCGGCCAGCGAGTCAATCGTCGGCATGATCGGGGACTATGAGGCGCTGGCGGCAAGTTTGGGTGCCGATCTCGGCGAAAGCAAGATCTCGGCGGACAAGGCAGCTTTCGAGGCAGCGCGCGCTGCTTTCGAAGCTGCCGTCCGCGCGAAGCCAGGTCTTTCGGCTCTTGCTGTCTATGCAGGGGAAGACGCGCTCTATGTTGCTGATCCTGCCGGGGCCGCCGAACTTCTTGACCTGCGCTCGTGGGGGCTTGAACTCGTGTCACCCGAAGGAGTGGATGCGACCGGCAACAACTACTTTGAGACGCTCTCCTGGGAGAATGCCGACAAATATCCTGTGGACCTGATCCTTGTCGATAACCGGTCCGCTACCACGATGCAGACCGCCCTCGCGCAGCCTACCTGGACGCTGAACCCGGCAGCCGCAGCCGGGCAGGTGACGGATTGGCCGGCCTTCTGGATCCGCAACAGTGCAGCTTTCGCCCGAGCGCTCGAAACACTAACGGTGGCGGTCGAGGCTGCCGACCCCGACGTGGCGCCCTGAGCGGCCCAATGCATTTGGTGGTACCTTCGCGCGGCAACCGGGCGGCCAGGCTTTTCGCCGGGCTGCTCCTGCTGAGTGTTAGCGTAGTGGCCGTGGCCGTTCTCTCTCTAGCGGTGGGTGCACGCCCGATTCCGATCGAGGTCGTGTGGCAGGCGCTTACGCAATTCGATACGGCAAATGCCGAGCACCACATCGTCTGGGACCTTCGCATGCCGCGGACGCTGGTGGGTGTCCTAGTCGGTGTGGCATTGGGATTGGCCGGCGCGGTGCTCCAAGGGGCAACGCGCAATCCACTGGCTGATCCATCCATCCTCGGCATCCATGCCGGCGCTGCACTGGCGGTGGTTCTGGGCATCGCGTTTTTCGGTTTCACGCAGCTATCCGGTTACGTGTGGCTCGCCTTTGGCGGGGCCGGAGCGGCGATGTTCGTTGTCTATTCCGTCGCGTCCCTGGGGCGGGAAGGGGCAACACCGGTCAAGCTTGCGCTGGCCGGGGCTGCGGTGACGGCGGTGCTCTATTCGATCATCAACGCCATTCTGCTGACCAGCACCAGAACGCTGGACGAAATCCGTTTCTGGCAGGTCGGCTCGCTGGCCGGCCGGAGCATCGACATCGTTTTGCAGGTTGCACCTTTCCTTGTGGTCGGAGCCCTCCTTGCATTTGCGTGTGCGCGGTTGCTGGATGGTCTTGCCATGGGAGACGAGGTGGCGCGGGCCCTGGGCCAACGTATTGCCATGACACGCGCGCTCTCGGGGCTGGCCGCAGTTGTTCTTGCCGGGGGCAGCACTGCGGCGGCCGGGCCAATTGCCTTTGTTGGATTGACCGTTCCCCACATGGCGCGGGCGATCACAGGACCCAGCTACCGCTGGATCCTTCCTTACGCGATGCTGATGGCACCTATTCTGCTGTTGGGGGCAGATGTCGTGGGCCGGGTGGTGTCGCCGCCAGGAGGGGTACAGGTGGGCATCGTCACAGCCTTAATCGGGGCACCATTCTTTATCGCTCTGGTGCGCCGGCGAAAGCTTGCATCGCTATGACTGTTCTGGTCGATAGCGCGCCTGTTCAGGCAAGTCGCCGCCGCTCGGCTCGCCACCGCCGGTGGCTGGCTGCCGTGCTGATGGGGGCACTGGCGGCGGCGTTCGCTGCCGCCATGTCGCTGGGCGATTTTCCGGTGCCCCTTAGCGGCATTGTCAGATCGCTACTATCGCCCCTGACAGGGCTCACCGATCGCGGCGTGGACTTCATCGTTCTGCAGGTGCGCCTGCCTCGGGCGATCCTTGCCATACTGTCCGGCGCAGCCTTCGGCCTTGCTGGAATCACTTTCCAAACTCTTCTGCGTAATCCTTTGGCCAGTCCGGACATTATCGGAATTTCGCGCGGCGCCAGCGCGGCTGCAGTGTTCTGCATCATCATCCTCGGCTGGTCCGGACTGGCAGTGTCGATCGGGGCCTTTGCCGGCGCAATCCTGACCGCGAGCGCGATCTATCTGCTGGCCTGGCGCCAGGGTGCGACGCCTTACCGGGTGGTGCTGATCGGCATCGGCATGGATGCCGTTCTCATTGCGATCATCTCCTATATCTTCACCCGCGCGCGCATCAATGAAGTGCAGCAAGCAATGGCCTGGCTGGTGGGCAGCCTCAACGCCGCACGTTTTAACGACATAGCGGTCCTGGCACTTGCGATGCTCGTGCTGCTGCTGGCCTTGGCGCCACTCCTGCGCAACCTCGATCCGCTGGAATTGGGCGACGACACCGCCAGGTCCCTTGGGGCGCCGGTTGAGCCTACGCGGCTGGGGCTCATGCTGGTTGCAGTGGGATTTGCCGCCTTCGCCACCGCGGCCGTGGGGCCGGTCGGCTTTGTTGCCTTCGTCGCGGGACCTCTTGCGCGCAATCTGCTCAAGGGGGCAGGGCGGGGCTTCCTCCATGCCGCCCTCGTGGGGGCCCTGGTAATGCTGGTTTCGGACCTTGTGGCGCAGCACCTCCTGCCCATGACGCAATTGCCCGTGGGGGTCGTCACCGGCGCCTGCGGTGCGCTGTTCCTCCTCTGGCTGCTGATGGCCTCGGGCCGTTCGGGGCGCGTGAATTGATTGGGAGATGCCATGACCGTTAGCCACCAACTGCTCGCTGCGGGTCTCGATCTCGGCTATGGCGACCGCCAGATCGTCTCCGCGCTGGACCTTGCCATTCCGCCGGGGAAGCTCACCGTGATTGTCGGCGCCAATGCCTGCGGCAAGTCGACGGTGCTGCGGGGCCTGGCGCGCCTCCTGTCGCCAACGCGCGGGGCCGTTTATCTCGATGGCAAGCCCATCCACCAGATGCCGACGCGCGAGGTCGCGACCGTCCTCGGCGTCCTGCCTCAGTCGCCGATCGCCCCGGATGCCATCACCGTGTCTGACCTTGTGGGCCGTGGACGCTATCCGCATCAGGGCTGGTTCCGCCGCTGGACTCCGGAAGACGATGCCGCTGTTGCCCAGGCGCTGCGCGCCACCGACACGCTGGAACTGGCGGATCGGCCGGTGGATGAACTTTCAGGAGGGCAGCGCCAGCGGGTTTGGATCGCCATGGCGCTAGCGCAGGAGACGGACCTGCTTCTGCTGGATGAGCCAACCACGTTCCTCGACATCAATCACCAGGTAGAAGTGCTCGATCTGCTGACCGACCTTGTGCGCAACAATGGCCGCACCATCGTGGTCGTGCTGCACGACCTCAACCTGGCCTGCCGCTATGCCGACCACATCGTAGCCATGAAGGCCGGCAAGCTTGTGGCGGAAGGGCGGCCGAGCGCCGTGATTACGGAGGAGGTGGTTGCCGACGTCTTTGGCATGACGTCGCGTATCGTTGTCGACCCCGTGTCCGAAACGCCAATGATCGTACCAATTGGCCGTCACCATGTGGAGAGGGCGCCGGCCTGAGACATGCGGTTAGCCTGGTGGCGAAGTCTCGTCGGTGCGTCTGCTGGAGGGTAGTAAGGACTCCAACTCGCGCCTTAGCCGGGCAATCTCCTGCCGCGCTTGCTCCAGTTCAGTCTCCAGATCGCGAATCCGCATATCTGCCAACTGAAGTTCGCTTTTCTCAGGGCGTAACTCACCATTCGGCACGTCTTTCAAGCTAGTCATCATGCTTCCTTTCGGAACGGGCCTTGTTGCTTAGTCACTGTCGCCAAGGTCATCGACACGATCGTTCTCGTTTTCGGTGCCATTCGTGCGTGGCTTGCTCTGGCTCTTCTCAGCGCCGTAGCCGGGCGCGCTGCTGTCGTTGGCGACGCTCTGACCTTGCTGGGCTACCTGGCTTTGGTCTGGCCTGTTTCGGTCCTGGTTCTCCTGCGTCACCTGATGGATGTCTTCCGGGGCCTGCGCGTCCGGCGACGGATTGGATGGATTATCTTTGTTCGGCTGGGTCATGGCGACCTCCTCTGTCTACCGTACTAATGGCTTGTTCACGTCCTCGTTCCGCAAACCTCCGGTTCACGGCCTATGGGGACGTCGGGTGACTAGATCGAATTTGTCGCCGGTGCTGAGCACGTGAAGCGTGAGGTCGTGGATGGAGAGGGTCGTGCGGCTGTCGGCTTCGGCGACGTCGGAATGGGTAGCGCCATAGGCGTCGACCAGGTAGACGGCACCACTGCCGATCACGCGGAACTGCTCGCCTTCCACCACAATGGCCGTGTCCTCATCGATGCCGATACCGAGCTCACGCGGGTTCTGCGAGACGGCGCCGATGAGCCGTCCGATGCGCCCCCGTTCCGCGAAATGCTGATCGATGATTACATTGGAAAGCAGGCCGAGGCCCGGCGCCATGCGCACATCGCCGATGCGAAAGGATGCGCCGCTCGTACCCTTGACCAGCATTGTATCGCTCATCATCGATGCTCCGGCCGAGGTGCCGGCAATCGTCCCACCGGCTTCATAGATCGCCTTCACGCGGTCAAAGATCGGGGTGCCGCCGATCTGGCTAGTGATGCGGAGCTGGTCGCCGCCCGAAAAGAACACAGCCTCCACCTCGTCCAGCGCCTGGAGCTTTCCGGCATCGCTCGCCTCGACACGATCTTCGACGTAAAGCTCGGTGACTTCGCCAATGCCAAGCTCCGCAAAAGAGGCCTGGTACTTTTCGAGGTACCCCTCCGGCTCATGTGAGGCGACCGTCGCCAGGACCAGCTTTCCGTTGCGGATGCGGCTGGCCACCTCCTTGAGGATGATCTTGTCGCCGTCATGGTCTTCATGGCCGCCGATGATGATGAGCGTGCCCTGCTTGCCGCTTGCTTGCTTGGCCCGCGTCATGAGGCATCGCCCTTGCGGGTGAAAGCCTCGGGACTGTCACGGTCGCTGTTCTGGAACGCCACGGCGAAGTCGCGGCTGTTGTGGCGCCAGCCAAACTCTCCGGCAGGGGTGAGGACGATACCACCGGCTTCGCCACCGATCGCGGCGACATGATCGAGAGCGTCTTGGAGCGCGCCCTCCGGTTCGTCCGCGGAAAGACGGTGCATGACACGCGCTGCGAGCATCTTACGCGCGATGTGCTCGCCATCGCCAGAGAAGGCTACGGCACCGACCTTGTCGTCGACATAGTAGCCGCAGCCAGGCTGGGGCGAGTCGCCGACGCGCCCCACGGGTGAACCGTCGAGGCCTCCAGTCGAGGTGCCAACGGCGAGGCGTTTGCTCATATCGAGGGCGATGCAACCAACTGTGTCGTGCGTCCCCGTTTGCTTGGCTTTCTGTTCTTTGGGTGGGATCAGATCCGCTGGATCGCAGAGTTCGAGCCCGCGTTCAGCCGCAAAGCGGCGCGCGCCGGGGCCGGACAGAAGAATTTCCGTCTCATGCAGCATGGCCCGGGCGACGCTGATCGGGTGGCGAACGCCCTGGATAATGGAGACGCCACCCACATTGAGTTCGCCACCTTCCATCAGCGCCGAGCACATCTCCACCTCGCCATCGGCGTTGAGGGCGCTGCCATAGCCGGCATTGAAGGTGGGATCGCTTTCCAGTTCGCGAATGGCCGCCTCTACGGCGTCGGCAGCCGAGCCATTGGACTGGAGAACGGAGCGGCCCGCCGCTAATGCCTTAAGGCAACCGTGGCGGTGGGCCTCGGCCTCTTCAGGTTCGATTTCCTTGGCGCCGCCGTGAAGAATGATCGCCCACATCATGAAGCACTCCGCAGTTGCACTGCATCGACTGAGCCGAGCGGCGCGTGCACAGGATCGAAGGCGAGGATCTGGTCCCAAACCTCCTCTATGTGGTCGGCCATCAGCACCACGAGGTCACCAGGCCGTGCCAGCCTGAGGCTGAGATCGGTCGCGCCGTCTTCGGGCAGGACGGTGTAGATGCGGTCGGCTGAACAGCCCGCGGCTGTGGCACCCTCCTGCATCAATGCTGCGATCGTCCCGGACTCGCGCCCGCGCAGCATGTCGTCTTCCTTAAGCACGAGGACGTCGAACAGGCGGGCTGCCAGCGACCCCATTTCGCGAATGTCGCTGTCGCGCCGGTCACCCGCAGTGCCGACCATGCCGATCACCCGCCGATGGCGACTGCGCATCTTGGTGACCAGGTGGCCAAGCGCCCGCAGGCCATCCGGGTTGTGGGCATAGTCGAGGATGGTGCGGAAACCATGCCCGTCATGGATGTTGAGCCGCCCAGGCGAATCCTCGAAGGATGTGGTGAAGTCCCGCATCGCAGCGCGGATCGTGTTGAGCGGTACGCGGTGGCAGTGCGCCATGGCGACGGCGGCCAAGGCATTGGCGACGTTGAACTCAGCCCAGCCTTCGAAGGTTGCGGGAATATCCTGCACCTTCATGAAGTAGATCGCCTCATTGTCTTCGTGGATGACGATGTCCCAGCCTTCGCCCATCCCTTGGCGGTTGATGGCGCGGCCGCCTTTTTCGACATGCTCCACCAACCATTGCGGCCATTCAGCCTGATCCTTGAGCGTGAAGTAGCAGATCTGCCCGCCCGCTTGCTGCGCCATGGCCGCAGTATGCTCGTTGTCGGCATTGAGGATGCTCCAGCCGCCGCGGCGGACAGATTCCACGACCACCGATTTGACGGCGGCCAGATCCTCGATCGTGTCGACGCCCTTGAGCCCCAAATGATCCTCGGTGACATTGAGGGCAGCGGCGACGTCGCACTCGTCGAAGGCTAGGCCCTCGCGCAGGATGCCGCCGCGGGCGCATTCAAGCACAGCCGCATCAACGCCGGGCTCGCGCAGCACGACGCGGGCGCTTCGTGGGCCGGAACAGTCGCCCGTCATCACCCGCTGCCCGTCCAGGTAGACGCCTGTGGTTGAGGTGAGGCCTACATTGTAGTGCGCGTGCCTGAGGATATGATTGAGCATGCGCGCCGTCGTGGACTTACCGTTGGTGCCGGTAATGGCGAAGATCGGAATGCGTCCGGTCGAGCCATCGGGGAACAGCATGTCGAGCACGGGTCGGGCCACATTCCGCGGGCGCCCCTGGAAGGGCTCGAGATGCATCCGGAAGCCCGGACCGGCATTGACCTCGATGATGCCGCCGCCGGTCTTGCTGACCGGCTGGGCGATGTCAGGGCAGACAAAGTCGATGCCGGCGATGTCGAGGCCCACGATCTGTGCGGCGCGGCGGGCGATAAGGGCATTTTCGGGATGGATTTCGTCAGTGCGGTCAATGGCCGTACCGCCGGTCGAAAGGTTCGCGGTGGGGCGTAGGTATACTTCCTGCCCCACTTGGGGCACGGATTCGATGGTGAGGCCGCTGACGCCAAGAAAGCGTTCGACGCAATCGTCAACTTCAACCCGGGTCAGGACGGAGGAATGTCCCACCCCACGCCGCGGATCCTGGTTCACTTCGTCGATCAGCCCGCGAATGGTGCGGACCCCGTCGCCCACTACATGAGCAGGAATGCGCTTGGCGACGGCGACGACCTGGCCGCCGATCACGAGTATGCGGTGATCAGCGCCCTTGAAATAGCGTTCGACAATGACGGTGCGGCCATGCTCGCGCGCCTGTTCGAAGCCCCAGCGCACGTCGGCCTCCGTCTGGAGATCGATGTTGACACCGCGGCCGTGATTGCCGTCGAGCGGCTTGGTGACAACGGGATAGCCGAGGTCCCGAGCCGCGCTCACGGCATCATCCGCCGAGCGGACCAGTTCGCCTCTAGGAACAGGCAGACCCGCTTGATCGAGCAGCAGCTTGGTCAGGTCCTTGTCGGCGGCAATCTCGGTCGCCACTTCCGACGTCATGTCGGAACAGGAGGCGCGAATGCGTTTTTGGTGCTTGCCGTGGCCAAACAGAATCAAGCTCGAGTCGTCCATGCGCTGCCATGGGATGTGGCGGCGCTCGGCCTCGTGAATTAGCGATGCTGTAGTGGGGCCAAAGGCGCGGTATGCGGCAAGGTCGGTGAGCCGTTCCAAGCCGGCAGCTAAATCAGTGAAGACCTCACCTTCGCAGATCTCGTCGAGCCCGCTGATGCCCCGGAGATGATCAGGAAGGAGGCTGTTGACCAACTCGACCGCGAGTCGGCCAGCGGCCAAGCCCAC
Organism: Devosia sp.; assembly: GCF_036563435.1. Lineage (GTDB taxonomy): Bacteria > Pseudomonadota > Alphaproteobacteria > Rhizobiales > Devosiaceae > Devosia. The sequence continues at coordinate 181,585 of NZ_DATCMJ010000018.1, read as the reverse complement.
CCTTTCGTCGGCGAAGCAGAAGAGGATGTTGTAGACGCCGGGGCGCCCCTTGACGCTGCGGGTCTTGCCGCGAGTCACGCGCATACCGACCCGGGACTGCAGCTCGATAGCGACATGCTCAATGACATGGCCCAGCCACGTTCCCTCGTTCATTCGGCGTACGAAGCCACCCGGCTCACCATAGGAGCATCCGTGCTCCCACAGACCGGGCAGCAACGCGACCAGGCGGTCTGCGAACCCTTCGATAGTATTAGTGGGCCATTCTTCGAGCGAGCCCAGATCGAGCTGGATCTGGATCATGGGCAGCTGGCTGTAAAGGTGCGGGCCACGATAAACCTTTGCGGAAACTACCTCCATAGCCTTAAGCTGCAAGTCGCCCGACACAGGCTTCACATCGGTTATCATGGTCAGCACTCCTCCGGCCTTGCGCGGCCATACTGTAGTGCCTCAATGGAAGCCTCATACCGAGGTTGCCGAGACTAACCCCCGTTGCTTCAACAACTTAACATTTGTTAGATGGCGTCTGATCGTTGTGCTGACTTTCTTGCACAATCCGGGCAGGAGCACTTTCCCTCCTGGTTCTACAGCCTAGGAGGAAAGGCAGGGAGGTGAGCGCTGCATCACCAGGACGCGCGAAAAAGCAGCTATCCCGCAAGATGCTGCGGACAACGGGTAAACAATACAGGTGAGTGAACATTCAAGCCTGGCGCTTGATGCCGCTGGTACGCCCAAGGGGAATCGAACCCCTGTTCCCGCCGTGAGAGGGCGGTGTCCTGACCGCTAGACGATGGGCGCGGAGCGAGGAACTCGATGCTAGCTCTCAGCAGCCCCGCCAGCAAGGGGGGTGGTACGCCCTAGGGGAGTCGAACCCCTCTCTGCACCGTGAAAGGGTGCCGTCCTAACCGATAGACGAAGGGCGCCTAAGCGCTGGTGACGGTCGTATAGTGGGATGATTTGATCCGCGCAACCCATTTGCGTGCAATAGCTCAACTTTTTCAACAGCCCGAAAAAGTCACCGGCCGCTTGTAGCCGCGCGGGCGGTCGCGCACGTCCACATGGATGAATTGACGGCCGGGATAGCAGCCAACGCCGCCGGCGCTGCTGCGGTTGATTGCGTAGGCGATCAGCTGCTGCTTATCGACGCCCGGAATGTAGAAATCGGCCGCCATGCACTTGGTATGGTAAGAATTATCGGCGCCGCCAGCAGCCGCATTGTGCTGACTGTCGCGGTAGCCCGAATTCATGATGACCTTGCGGCCGAACTGGCCCTCGAATTCCCAGATCAGGAAACGCAGCTTGGGGGACAGGCAGAAGGCGTTCACCTCGCGGCTGGACACATAGGTGCCCCAGTCACTCCTCTTTCCCGCATAGGCGGAGCCGCTGCCGCTGGCAAAAAGCGCCATCGGCACACAGGCCGCCAGGGACAGCGTGCAAACAAGGAGGGCGGCAAGGGAGCGGAGGGGAGCGGGCATCGCGACATCCAGTGGCCGGTGTTGCGCTTGAGCAACAAACAAGCTTGGTTCTGAGTAGTCGCTAAAATACGATCGGTTTCGCTAACCGGGCGCTAAGCGCCACGGTTAGCAAGACGTTAAGTGAGCGGTCGGCTTACCAGGTGCCGGTATTCGGCATGGAAAGCCAGGGCTCCTGCGGGGGCAGGGTGCCTTCCTGGATCAGCTCGATGGAGATGCCGTCAGGAGAGCGCACGAAGGCCATATGGCCATCGCGCGGCGGGCGGTTGATGGTGACGCCCATGTCGCTCAGATGCTGGCAGAGCTTGTAGATATCGGCCACACGGTAGGCGAGATGGCCGAAATTGCGGCCTCCGGTGTACTCTTGCGGATCCCAGTTGTAGGTCAGCTCGACCTCGCCACCGGCGTCGCTGGGCGCGCGCAGGAATATCAGCGTGAAGCGGCCCTTTTCGTTCTCGGTGCGGCGCACTTCCTCGAGGCCGAGGCCTTCGCAGTAAAAGCGCAGGCTTTCCTCGACATTGGTGACACGCACCATCGTGTGCAGGTATTTCACGTCTCTTCTCCTGGTGGATTGACTGCGCCGAGGCCTAACAAGCCAAAATGGCAGCGGCAACCCGCACCAATCCCAAACAAAGCCTTAACAATCGCCGCTGAATCGGCCAGAGTGAGTCGATATTGTTTAGTACCTTGCGGCGGCGAGGCGAGTACGAAGGGCTTGGATAGCATGGGCGCCAAGACAACAGGCGAGCACGAGAACCGCACGGAGGTGCTGGCGCGCTCCAATGCGGCACCGGCGGGTGACGCAAGCCTCGACACGATCGAGGTTTCGGGCGCCATCAAGTGGTTCGATGCCGGCAAGGGCTTCGGCTTCATCGTGCCCGACAACGGCATGGCCGACGTGCTGCTCCATGTGACCTGCCTGCGCCGCGACGGCTATCAGACGGCCTATGAGGGCGCGCGCATCGTCGTGGAGGCCCTCAACCGCCCCGGTGGTCTGCAGGCCTTTCGGGTCATTTCCATGGATGAATCCACCGCCCGCCATCCGGCGCAGATGCCGGCGCCGCGCACCCATGTCGTGGTGGAGCCGACATCGGGCATGGTGCGGCTGGAAGTGAAATGGTTCAACCGCATCCGTGGCTTCGGCTTCCTGTCGGAAGGCGAGGGTGCTCCGGACATCTTCGTCCATATGGAAACGCTGCGCCGCTTCGGCATTACCGAGTTGCGTCCGGGACAGCATGTGCTGGTGCGCTACGGTCACGGGCCCAAGGGCCTTATGGTCGCCGAAATTCGGCCCGATGGCTGGGGCGACGCGCCGTCTTCCCACTAGGAATCATCACATGAACATGATTGTTCAAGGCCTTGCTCCTGCTGCCATATGCGGGGCCGTCGCGCTCGCCCTGAGCCTGCTGGTGCCCCCCTTGGCTGTGCTGGCTGACGAGAGCCAGCTAACCCTTCATACCCAATCCGGCGACTACGAGTTCAACGTATCGGTGGTAGACACACCGGAGTCCCGGGCCAAGGGGCTGATGTATGTCACCGAACTGGCCGATGATGCCGGGATGCTGTTCGACTTCAAGGAAGAGCGCCCCGTCGCCTTCTGGATGCGCAATACCTTCATTCCGCTCGACATGATCTTTGTCGGTGCGGACGGTGTGGTCAGGAATGTCCATGCCAATGCCCGCCCGCATGATCCGACCAGCATTCCGTCCGACGGTCCGGTTCAGTTCGTGCTCGAGATACCGGGCGGCCGCGCAGCCGAGATCGGTCTCGAAGCCGGTGACACCATGGAGCACGACCGCATCAAGGCTGAATAAGCTAGAGCCTGTGGATTACCATGCAGTCGATCACTGCCCAAAGGTGCAGGCTAGCGCCGGTGACCACGAAGGCGTGCCAGAGGGCGTTCTGGAAATAGAGCCGTTCCCAAAGGTGGAAGATGATGCCCAAGGAGTAGGTAATGCCGCCCGCCAGCAGCAGCCAGAGCGTGCTTGCCGGAAGGCTCTGCGCCAAGGCCTGGAACATCAGAAGTCCGCTCCAGCCAATGGCGAGATAGAGGACGATGGCAAGCCGGCCAAAGCGCTCAGGGACGATCAGCTTGAGGGCAACGCCAACCAGGGACGCGCCCCAGACGAAGCTGGTCATCAGCGTGCCGGTCGTCGTGCCGCCCAGCACGGCGAGAAAGGGCGTGTAGGTACCCGCGATAAACAGGAATATTGCGGCTTGGTCGAAGCGGGCCAGCCACATCTTGACCGGTGAAACGGGCCAAAGATTGTAGGCAAGCGAGACGCCAAGGACGGCCAGCAGCGAAGCGAGGTAGATAGCAAGGGCAGGGACAGCGTCGGGCGCCGTTTCCACAAGCGCTATCGATAGAAGGGCGCTGCCCAGGATCAGCGCGCCAACCAGGCCGAGCACATGGACGGCGCCATCGACGATCTTCTCGGCCAAGGTGAAGGGGCGCTGCTCGCGGCTCCACCATGAATAGCTGGTCGGCGGTTCAAACACGGTTTCTAGTCTCGATTCAGCGGGTTGGCCGCACCTCTTGCCGAAGCAGATTGCGCAGCAGGTTCGGCGGCTTAACGCTTGTGGTGCATAACCCGTTGCAACCACGGCCCTGCGCTTGACGGGTAACTCTGCCGTTACTACTGCGAGGTGAAATCCGTGAGACACGCATGCCCCCCATCGCCGTTCTTGTAGCCCTTGCCGATCCCACCCGCTGCCGGATCATCGAAATTCTGCAGGAGGGCCCCAAGCCCGTGCATGTTGTGGCCGGTGCCTTCAAGATCAGCCGCCCAGCCATTTCGCGCCATCTGCGGGTTCTCAAGCAAGCCAAGCTGATCAGCGAGAAAAAAAGTGGGCGTGAAAACCTATATGCGCTGCATGCCGGCAAGTTGAAGCCCGTCGTGGAATGGCTCGCTGCGATGCAGCGGAAGCAAGGCGCAGCGCTGGCGGTGGAAACGGTGCAGGCTCCGCCGCCGGGAGTCATATTGGCGAAGCCAAAGCCAGCAAAAACAGCGAAGGTCAGCCAGATTGAACCAACTTTCTCGCCATCTGCTGCACCAGTCTCACAGATGGGCTTCGACTTTTAGCTGGCGGAAGAGCTGAGTGTTGAATTGCCATTTAGTTTACACTTCGCCGTGCGGAAGGCCAAGATCACTGGTTTTATCTGATGAAGCCTCGCCGTTAGTGTGATCCAGATCGTGCCTTGGCAAGATGATGCACCCTGCAAGTTGCCACCGACACTGATGGTCTGACCTAGATCATCTCCAGTAGACAGGCGTCAAAATACGCAGAGATCTATTCAGCTCGCAGAATCGATTCAGCCAAAGCCTGGCATTGGAGGCGAATGTCGGGGACGGCTTCGATCTCGAAAAAGCGCCCGCGCGTCAGGGGGCCGACCACGCGCACCCGCTGCGATACGTTGCCGTCGGCGCCCACGAGGGCACAATGGTCGTCGATGTCGAGCCCGATATGCATGCTGTCCGCCTGGGCTGCCCCGGTCCGGACCAGATGCTGGACAAGGGGATTGTTGCTGGCCCTGACATCCACACTGACGCCGCCGCAATCGTAGACGCGCGCCACGTCCATGATCTGCCGCTCGTCGGTTCCGCGTGGTCTCAGCGTTGCCCGAACACCGGTTTCTGAGCGTTCGATGCCGACAAATTCCGCGGCGACCAGAGTGACCTGGCCCCTGGCGACCGCTTGCACCAGGCGGGCGTGCAGATCCGGGGGCAGGCGATGGCGATGGACATTCCACCAGGGCCGTACGTGGCGCAGGAACTGCCGCCTCTCGCGCTGCGGCCAGCTCTGCCACAGGCGCTGGTTATAGGGCCGCAGCCCATCGACCACACTGCGCCAGTCGCCCCCCTGGCTTTCGGTCTCGCGAACAAGGTCGCGGAACCAGCGGGCAAGGTAGGTGAGGCTGGTGCCAAAGGGCACATCCGCCGCGTCGATGCTGAGGGGAGCCACATCGCGATGGCCGGTGGGTAGGAGGCCATTGCGGGACACCACTGTGATGGGGCCGCGATGCTGCGCCTCGGCCAGGGAGATCCAGGCGTCGACCATGCTCAGCCCCGAACCGAGGATCATCACGCTGGCGTCCGGGTCGAGCGGCGTATCGCTTTCCGAGCCGGAGCGCACGGCGATGCCCCGTCCGCGAGCGGCCTGGGTTTCATGCCCGACCGCCAGCGCTGCCCAGTGGCTGGCAATGCTTGTTCCGTTGCCAAGGAGCGTCTCGACGCCGACGCGTGTCTCGTTGAGGGCAAGAACCTCTTCGCTCAGCACACGCAACCGTCCGGGGATGCGGTCGCCTGCTTCACGCAGCACATCCTCGAGATAGGCCCCATATTGCCGGCGCGGCACGAAGACGAAGCTGCTCGCATGCCTGCCCGGTTCGCGCCGCTGCAGCCAGCGCCAGAAATGGTCCGGAGAGTCGGCGAATGCGCTCATGCCACGGGCGGGGACATTAACACGGTGGTGGCGCATGCGCGCAGAATAGGCGAGGCCCTGGCCCAACTGGCCCTGCCGCTCGATCAATGTGACGCGCAGGTCCGGGTCGTCGCTGCGCAGCAGGTGTGCGGCGAGCAGGACGCCACTGGCGCCGCCGCCAATGATGGTGATGGTTTTTCCCACGGGGCTCACGAGGCGATCCTCATGCCGTCATGATGTTGGGGAGGGCATCGGCGCCGCCCAGTGCGGTGAGCTGGGTAAGACTGGTCTTGTCCAGGACCTCGGCAATGGCATTGCGCACTTCCAGCATCAGGTGGCGCACCTGGCAGGTCTCGACGTCGCAGTCATCGCAGGGTTGATAGCGCGTGCGGCTGGCACAGGGAATGGGCGCCAGCGGCCCGTCGAGAACCCGTATGACATGGCCGATCATGATCTCGTCAGCGGCACGGGCGAGGCCATAGCCGCCCAGCTTCCCCTTGCGGCTGCGCACAAAGCCCGCATTGCGCAATTCGGCAAGAATGGCATCGAGAAACTTCTTGGGAATGGCATTGGCGCGCGCCACCTCCGCCACGCCCAGCAGTTGGCCCTCTCCTGCTTGCGCAAGAGCGGCCAGGGCCTTGAGGCCATATTTGCCTTTTCGAGTGAGCATTGGCGTGCGTCCGGCACAAACCGGACCATCCGGCAGAGGTGTCCGGGTTATACGGTCCGGCATGATGGGAGACAAGCGGGGCGCCTGTGGCGGGAACACCACCAGCGCTTCCGCTGCGCTGCGCCGCCACGGATCGCCGTTATATGGGGCTCCAAATGATTGTTGCATTTCCTGCTCCATTGCCGAGGACAACGCCAGCCGGTGGTCTCGTCAGTGCAGGCCGAATTCGGCCATGAGGCGCCGCCGCATTTCGACAAAGCTCGGTTCATTGCGATCACGCGGGCGTGGCAGGTCGACCTCGATCAGGCGCGGTGCGGCGCCGCGCTGCCTGGGCAGGACCAGCACGCGGTCGGCGAGGAATATGGCTTCCTCGAGGTCGTGGGTGACAAGGATCATGGTCACCCTTTCCTCGTGCCAGATGCGGGCCAGCTCTTCCTGCATGGTGATCTTGGTCATGGCGTCGAGCGCCCCCAGCGGCTCGTCGAGCAGCAGGATTTCCGGCTGCACCGTCAGGGCCCGGGCAATGCCGACGCGCTGCGCCATGCCGCCGGATAGCTGGCGCGGAAATGCCGTTTCGAATTCCTGCAGGCCAACAAGGCGAATGTAGTGACGCGCGCGCGTCTTGGCCTGCTCCTTGTCGACACCCCTGGTTTCGAGGCCGAAGGCGACATTGTCCAACACGGTCAGCCAGGGCAGAAGCCGGGGCTCCTGGAAGATCACGGCCCGTTCGGTGCCGACGCCGCTTATCGGTTCGCCATCGATCAGCACCTGCCCGCCATCGGCGGTTTCGAGCCCGGCGAGAACGCGGAGCAGGGTGGTCTTGCCCGATCCGCTGGCGCCAACAATGGCCAGGCTCTCCCCCGGCTCGATGTTGAGGTTGAGGTCTTTGAGGACCTGGAGGCGCTGGCCGTTGAGCGCGAAGGATTTGGCAAGGTCACGAATGGTGACCTCGCCGCGGCTGGTGGTTGCTTCCAAGCTCATCACGGCCTCACTTGGACGCCACGGCGTCATTGGCCACAAAGAGGATCTCGCTCGGCGACAGCACACCGGCCGCTACCTTGCCTTCGCGTTCGAGAACATCGATCCAGAACTGGACGTCACGCTCGACGGCAAGGCCGCCTTCGCGCACGCCATAGCCCTGGAAGTACTGGGCGAGATCGCCGTTCTCTCCACGCTCATTGAGGGCGTCCCTCAGCACCACCTTGGTTTCTTCGGGGAATTCACGTGCATAGTCGAGCGCACGGGCCGATTGCTCAACGAAGATCCGGGCGGCCTCAGGATGCGCCTCGACCCAGTCACGCCGCAGGGTCACGAAGCCGCCAGCGATTTCGCCCAGCACTTCGGTATCGCCAAAGACCTTCCTCAGCCCGCCATTCTGCCGAGCGGCACCTTCAAACGTGGTCTGCCAGTAGCCGAAGGCGGCGATGTCGACCTGCCCGGAGCGCAGGACCTGCTCCAGCTGTGGTCCCGGAACGACGATCAGATTGGCCGCGTCGGGCGGCAGGCCATTCTGGTGCAGAGCCTCGCGCACGGCATATTCGAGATGCGCGCCCAGCGTATTGACGGCAATGGTCTTGCCGACGATGTCCTTGATCTCTTTGATCGGACTGTCTTCGAGCACGTAGAAGATCGACTGGGCCTCTTCGGTGATGCCGTTGGAGGGGTAGGCGGCCACGAAGTCGTTGCCGGCGGCGATGGAATTGAGCACGGCAGCGGTGGCTGCGCTGCCAAGATCGACGCTGCCCCCGGCAAGGGCGATCAGGGATTCGGGGCCGCCGGCGGCATTGCCGACATTTTCCAGCGTTATGCCGGTGCCTTCGAAATAGCCAAGCTCGGCGGCGAGTTCATGGGCGGAGAGGCCGCCGCTGCCCCCCAGATAGCGGATGGTGACGTCTTCGGCGACAGCGGCGCCGGTCAGGGCTGCAAACACCGTGGTGGCGAAGGCAAAGCTACGGAAGGAGAAGGTCATTTTGTTTCCTTGAGGAGAGGGTGCAAAGGCGTGGCCGTTCAGCGAGCAATCTCGGCCCAGCGGCAGAGTCGGCTTTGCAGCAGGATGAGGATGGCGTTGGCAGCTAGCCCCAGCAGGGCCAGGAGTACGATCGCCGCAAACATCAGGGGGATCTGGAAGTTGTATTGGGCATTCATCACCTGGAAGCCGATGCCCTTGTTGGCGCCGATCATTTCGGCAGCGATCAGCAGCAGCAGGGCCGTGGTCGCCGAAAGGCGCAGGCCGACAAAGATGGCCGGGGCCGAGGCGGGCAGTACGACGCGGCGGAAAACCGTGAGCCGCGAGGCCCCGTAGGTGCGGGCCATCTCGATCAGCTTTTTATCCACTTCCTTCACGCCGCCGATGGTCGACAGGAGGATCGGAAACAGCGTCGCCCAGAAGATCACGAAGACTTTGGAGGTTTCGCCGAGGCCGAGCAGCAGGATGAAGACCGGATAGAGCGCCAGGGCCGAGGTCTGGCGGAACAGCTGCAGGATCGGATCGAGGGCGCGCTCGACCGCCCGGATCTGCCCCATGAAGAGGCCCAGCGGAATGCCCAGGGCAACCGCTGCCGCAAAGGCCAGGCCCGAGCGTTGCAGGCTGATGGCAATGTCATCGACGAGCGCGCCCGAGGCGATGCCGTTGAATAGGGCGCCACCGATCACGTGGAGCGGCGGGAAGATGGAGGGGTTGATCCAGCCCTCCGTGGCCGATACCTGCCACAGCGCCAGAAAGGCGAGCAACAGGCCATAGCGCGACCAGATGGAATGCAATGGGCGAACGAGGCGCCCGGACAGCGCGAGGGAGGGCGCCTGACGCAGCGGCAGGTCGACGGAATGATCGATGTTCTGGATGGTCATGGCATCTACTCCGCGGCCTGTGCCGGTTGTCGCGAGACGGTCCAGCTATTGGTGGGATAGGGCAGCCCCAGATTGCCGCGCAGGGTGCTGGCTTCGTATTCCGTGCGGTAGAGGCCCCGGCGTTGCAGTTCCGGGACGATCAGTTCGACAAAGTCGTCGAGCCCGGTCGGTAGCCAGGGCGGCAGGATGTTGAAACCGTCGGCGGCCTCGTTCTCGAACCAGTCCTGGAGCGTGTCGACGATGGTTTCAGGCGTGCCCACGATGGTGAAATGGCCGCGGGCCGTGGCGATCCACTGATAAAGCTGGCGAATGGTGAAGTTGTTTTCGTCCGCGATCTGCCGGATCAGCGCCTGGCGCGATTTCATGCCCTCGGTGGGCGGCGCCGGCGGCAGCGGACCATCGAGGTCGTAGCCGGAAAGATCGAGCGTGCCACCGGTGAGGCCGTTGAGGAGCGCGATGCCATCTTCCTCGATGATGAGGCTCGTCAGGCGATCGTACTTGGCCTGGGCTTCCTCGAGCGTCCGCCCGATAAAGGGCGCCACACCCGGCATGACGAGAATGTGGGCGGGGTCGCGACCCGCGGCACGGGCCCGGGACTTGATGTCGCGGTAGAATTCCTGCGCCGTCGCCAGATGCTGGTGGGCGGTGAAGATCACTTCCGCCGTCGTGGCGGCGAGGCCGCGGCCGTCTTCCGATTGTCCAGCCTGAACGATTACCGGATGACCCTGGGGCGAGCGCGAAACGTTGAGGGGGCCGCGCACCTTGAAGTGCTCGCCCTTGTGGTCGGTGTAGTGGACCTTTTCCGGGTCGAAGAAGCGTCCGCTTTCCTTGTCGCGCAGGAAGGCGTCGTCCTCAAAGCTCTCCCAGAGCTTCTTGACTACCTCCACGTGCTCGGCGGCCCGGCGATAGCGGAAGGCGTGGGGATGCTGGGCATCGAGGTTGAAGTTGTGCGCCGCCGATTCCGTCGCTGTCGTCACCACGTTCCAGCCGGCGCGGCCGTTCGAGATGAGGTCGAGCGAGGCGAACTTGCGGGCGAGATTGTAGGGCTCTTCGTAGGTGGTGGAGGCGGTGGCGATGAAGCCCAGGTTCTCGGTCAGCGGTGCGAGCGCCGAAAACAGCGTGACCGGTTCGAAGCCGGCGACCTTGGCATTGCCGCCCTCGATGCCACCACCAAAGGCGATAGCAAGGCCATCGGCCAGGAAATAGGCGTCGAACAGGCCGCGCTCGGCGGTCTGGGCCAGCTCCTTGTGGAACTCGAAGCTTGTGGCGCCATCGGCGGGCTGGTCGGGATGACGCCAGGCAGCGATATGCTGGCCGCCACCGGGAAGAAAGGCACCAAGGCGAATCTTGCGGGTCATTGTGTACTCCTGGAAATGGGGATGAACAGGTGCGCCGGAACGCGGCCTGCTGCGCTATTCAGCTGCGATGGTGACGGGGTCGGCGTTGGACCAGCCGAGCCATGGGGCGAACTGGTCGACGGCGCGATCGAGCCGGGACAGCAGGGCGGGCGAAGCGGGCTTGCCATCGGCGAAGTCGGCGGCGCCCGCATAGATACCGGTGGCAAGCGTCACCGCTTCAAAGAAGCCGAACAGCGGCCGCAGGTGATGTTCAATCACAAGAGCATGTTTTTCGCCGCCGCCCGTGGCGGTCAGCAATACCGGTTTACCCGCCAGGTCCTTGGGATCGATGAGGTCGAAGACGTGCTTGAAGAGCCCGGTGTAACTGCCCTTGTAGACCGGACTGCCCACGACCAGCGCGTCAGCCGAGACGATCTTTTGGAGAACCGCCTGCCCGGTGCTGTCGAGCGCCCCTTGTCCTCCGGCGGCCGTAACCAGCGACGGCAAGATCTCGGCCATATCGTAGCTTTCGACCGTGACGCCGAAGCGCTCCGAAGCTTGCGCCAGCGCCAGTTCGACCAGCGCCTTGGTCTTTGAGGGCGCCCCGAGGCTGCCAGAAAATCCTACGATGCGGTATGTCATGCTTAACCTCCATTAGTCTACAAAGCTTATAGACAAAATGGTCGCGGGCTAGGCTCCGCAGTTTTGAAAATCACCGGCAGAGGAGCAAAATAGGCTAAAGGTCGAGCCGATAAGCAGCCATACATTCCAGCACAGGTCGATCAGAACGGGGATGGCGCCAAATTTTGCCCGTCAGCAGTTTCGATGAGAACGGTTGCCGCTCGAAGCCGTCAGGTGAAACAGCAGCTTTGCGCTAAGCTGCGAGGCCCATGCGGTAGGCTGAACGCATCAGTGCGGGTTGCCGGAGGAGCACTCGGCGGATGCCAGAACATGTCAGGTAGTGATACGTGCCAATTTTGCATCAGCATCAGAGATTACAAGGGAAGCCTCTACTGAGTATCAGCTTGACCTACTCAGCTGCGTCAGCGTCAACGCCCGGCTTGATCGCATACCACCGACACTTCTGTGGCGAACCTTTTGGGATGTGCGCCTGCTTAGGTCACAAGGAAGCGGCTAACTTACACTTGCGCGTTGACCTCCACGCGCCCCGGCAGTGCCAGAGACAGATCGAACAGGAGCTTCCATTGAGCCTGTAAAGGGCATCCTATGGTGCGCCAACCCGAGCGTTGGCGATCCCGACAGGATTCGAACCTGTGACCAACAGCTTAGAAGGCTGCTGCTCTATCCAGCTGAGCTACGGGACCGATGGGTTTCGTTTAGCGCATTTTGAGCCAAAGGGAATGGCTTTTCGGGTATCGGCAGGCTCGTATCGGTAGTTCGGAGCGTCCTGTTTCTGTGCCGCCTTGACCCACATCCGGCACCGCTTATTCCAATGGAGTGCGCGAGGATCTCGCGGCAGCGCTGTAACTTACAGTGCTCTCCCGTCTTCAGGGCAGGGGGGGGCTCCACCGCTCCCTCCACGTGTTGAATGTCGTGGAGCTAAACAGTTGGCTGTGTGCAAACTTCTGCACTCATCCCCCCGCAGTGGGATGCGCACTTTTCACTCAGCTATGCATTGCGTGTAAATCTGTGTTGACAGCGGCGCAACACGTGTAGGAAGGTAATGCAATCGATTGCGGAACTTTAGGATTATCCTATGCAATCGATACATGCGGCCAGCTCGGGATGCCTCACAAGAAGGCAGCCTTGCGGCTGGTGGCGTCGGGGAGCGCTGGGCGTTCCAGGTGTTCGTTGGGAGGACAATCTATGAAGAAGTTTACCGTGGTTGCTGCTTTGGCAACCGCATTGATGGGTTCGAGCTCGGCCATGGCTGTTGATCTCGAAGTGACGCACTGGTGGACGTCTGCCGGTGAAGCTGCCGCTATCGCCGAATTCGCCAAGGTCTTTGAAGAACAGACCGGCAATAACTGGGTCGACTCGGCTCTAGCCGGCTCGGGCACCGGCGCCAATCCGGTCATCATCAGCCGCATCATCGGCGGCGACCCGATGGGCGCTACCCAGATGAACACCGGCCGCGACGCTGAAGAGCTCATTCAGGCCGGCCTGATGCGCGACCTCACCGACGTCGTTGCCGACATGGATATCGAAAGCTTCTACGTCGATCCGAAGTTGCTCGATGCCTGCCGTTATGAAGGCGGTCTCTATTGCCTGCCGATCAACATCCACTCGTGGGATTGGCTGTGGCTGTCCACCGCTGCATACGAAAAGATCGGCCAGCCCGTTCCCAAGGACTGGAACGAGTATGTTGCGTCCTGGCCGGCTCTGCAGGAAGCCGGCATTCAGCCCTTTGGTCTCGCCACCGGCTGGCCTTTCTCGGGCATCCCTGGCGTGCTGATGTCTGCTCTGGGCGGTCCGGAACTGATCAACCGCGTCTATGTCGACAAGGACCCGGAAGCTGTTCGCAGCCCCGAATTCCGCAAGGTGGTCGAGGCTCTCGATTCGCTGCGCAAGGTTGTTTCGCCTGAGACCATGGTCCCCTCCTTCGGCGATGTTGGCACGCAGCTGCTTGAAGGCACTGCGGCCGGCAACATCCATGGCGACTGGCTCGCCGGCGATTTGCAGGTTGCAGGAGGCGTTCCCGGCGAAGACTACGAATGTCTCCCCGCTCTTGGCCTCGGCACCCAGCTCGGCGGTGGCGGTGACTCGTTCTACTTCCCGGTCCTGCCGGAAGGTACCGACCCGGCCGTGATCCAGGCGCAGGCAGACCTTGCTCGCATCCTGATCTCGCCAGAAGCCCAGCTCAAGTTCAACATGGTCAAGGGCTCCATGCCCATCCGGACCGACATCGATTTGAGCCAAGCAAATCCCTGCATGCAGAAGGCTCTGGAACTGCTTCCGAACGGCCTCCTGGCAACCGGCGACGCCAACCTCTCCAGCGATGCCCAGCAGCAGACCCAGGACCTCAACACCGAGTTCCTCGACGACGACAGCATTACGGTTGATGACTACATCGAGCGCTATGCCTCGATCATCGAGTCGGCCGACTAAGTCTCTGCCTGGCTAAGTGGGAGTTCGCTCCCGGCAATGAAAACGTGGCCGGCCTTGAACGCCAAGGTCGGCCACTTCTCCAGGAGATATTAATGGCGGACACTGCCCTTCCTTTGGAGGCGGGCGTCACGGTCAACCGACCGAGCCTGCTGAAAAGAATTTTTCTTCACAACTTGCCCGCCAAGTTCGCTGCGCTGCCCATGATGGCCGCCGTGCTGGTCGTCTTCGTTGGCTGTACCCTGTGGACGATCTACTACTCGTTCACCAACTCGAAGCTTCTGCCCACCGGCAAGTTCATCGGCATCGAGCAATATGAGCGGCTGTTTGCAACCTCGCGCTGGAATGTCTCGATCTACAATCTTCTCGCCTATGGCGTGATGTCGCTGATCTTCACGCTGGTGATCGGTTTCATCCTAGCGGTGCTGATCGATCAGAAAATCCGCTTCGAGAGCGCCTTCCGTACCATCATGCTCTATCCCTTCGCCCTGTCCTTCATCGTGACGGGTCTGGTGTGGCAGTGGATCATGAATCCGACCCTCGGGCTGCAGGGGACCCTGCGCAACTTAGGTTTCGAGAATTTCACCTTCGACTGGATTGCCAATCCACGTATGGTGCTCTTCGCCCTGCTGATCGCCGGCCTTTGGCATGGCACCGGCTTTTGCATGGTGCTGATGCTTGCCGGCTTGCGCAGCGTGGACGAAGAAATCTGGAAGGCTGCCCGCATCGACGGCATTCCGACATGGCGCACTTACGTGTCGATCGTGCTGCCGATGATGCGTGGCGTGCTCGTCACCGCGGTAGTAATCATTGGCTCGGGCATTGTGCGTCTCTACGACCTGGTTGTGGCGCTCACCAATGGCGGGCCAGGCATCTCGTCGGAAGTGCCGGCCAAGTATGTCTACAACTACATGTTCTCGGGCGGAAACATCGGGCAGGGCCTCGCGGCGGCTACCATGATGCTGCTGACTGTCCTGATCATCATGATCCCATGGGCCTATCTTGAATTCGGCGGAAAGGGACGTCGCGCATGAGCCAGACCGCAACCATAACCGGTTCGGCGCCCGCCGTAGCCGGTTCCGTCGAGGCCAGTGGCCCGCGCCCGAAGCCGTTCTTCACACCGCGCAAGATCATCATCTATTCGGTTCTGGTGATGTTCTCGCTTTACTACCTGTTCCCGCTCTATGTGATGTTTTCGACATCGCTCAAGGGAATGCCCGAGATCCGCTTTGGCAATATCTTCGCCTTGCCGACGGCACCCAATTTCGATGCCTGGGTGAAGGCTTGGACCAGTGCCTGCACGGGCCTGACCTGCCAGGGTCTGGCACCTGGCTTCTGGAACTCGGTCAAGATCACCATCCCGAGCACGATCGTCTCGATCTTCATTGCGGCGGTGAATGGCTATGCGCTGGTAAACTGGCGCTTCAAAGGCTCCGAGATCTTCTTTGCCATCCTGATCTTTGGCTCCTTCATTCCCTACCAGGTGTTTCTGTACCCCATGGTGATGATCACCCGTGAGTTGGGTATTTTCGGAACGCTGCAGGCGGTTATCATCGTGCACACCATCTTCGGCATGCCGATCCTGACCCTGTTGTTCCGCAACTACTTCGCCTCGCTGCCGCAGGAACTATTCAAGGCGGCACGTGTCGACGGAGCTGGATTCTGGCGCATCTTCTTCGAGATCATGCTGCCCATGTCGCTGCCGATCTTTGTCGTGGCGCTGATCCTGCAGGTCACGGGTATCTGGAACGACTTCCTGTTCGGCGTGGTCTTTGCCGGCACGCAGAACTACCCGATGACCGTTCAGCTCAACAACATCGTCAACTCGGCCCAGGGCACGCCCGAATACAACGTGAACATGGCCGCTACCGTTCTGACCGGTCTTGTGCCGCTGGCGGTTTATTTCGTGTCCGGCAAGTGGTTCGTCCGCGGTGTCGCTGCTGGCGCGGTGAAGGGATAATCGAATGCAAAACAGCGTTTCCATCCGCGACCTGTCGCTGAACTTCGGCAGCGTGAAGGTTCTCGAACATCTGAACCTCGAGATTGCCCGCGGTGAGTTCATCGTCCTGCTTGGCCCATCCGGTTGCGGCAAGTCGACCCTGCTCAACTGCATCGCCGGCCTCCTCGATATCTCGGAGGGCCAGATTTTTATCGGCGGCAAGAACGTCACCTGGCTCGAGCCAAAGGACCGCGGCATCGGCATGGTGTTCCAGTCCTACGCGCTCTATCCGCAGATGTCGGTCGAAAAGAACCTGTCCTTCGGCCTTCGCGTCTCCGGCATGAAGAAGGACGAGATCGACCGGCGTGTTGCCCGTGCCGCCGAAATCCTGCAGATCGAGCCGCTGCTCAATCGCAAGCCGGCCAACCTGTCGGGTGGTCAGCGCCAGCGTGTGGCCATCGGCCGCGCCCTGGTGCGTGACGTGGACGTGTTCCTGTTCGACGAGCCTCTGTCAAACCTTGATGCCAAGCTCCGCTCGGACCTGCGCGTCGAGATCAAGCGGTTGCATCAGCGTCTCAAGAACACCATGATCTACGTGACGCACGATCAGATCGAAGCGCTGACGCTTGCCGACCGCATTGCTGTCATGAAGAACGGCGTCATTCAGCAACTGGCGGACCCGCATACCATCTACAACAAGCCCACCAACCTCTATGTGGCAGGCTTCATCGGTTCGCCGCAAATGAATATGTTCCAGGGCACGCTGTCGGGCACGACCTTTACCACCGAAGATGGTGTGGTGATCCCGGTGGGCAGCTATGCCTTCGAGACACCCGCCAGCGGATCGACAAAGGCTGTGCTCGGCGTGCGTCCGGAGCATATCGCCCTGGGTGAAGAGGCCGCGGGCATGCCGTTTGTTACCGATGCCGAAATCGAGATTGTCGAGCCGATGGGCTCCGACACGCTCGCCTGGACGCGCATCGGCAACCAGGCGATTACCTTCCGTTGCGACAGCGATGTGGTCATCCAAACGGGGCAGAAGGTGCGGATCGGCTTCGATCCAGGCCGCGGCTCGATCTTCAACGCTGAAACGACCAATCGTCTCTAGAGGCATAGATGCGGCGCCTTCGGGCGCCGCGCGCCGCTCTTGATGGCGGCACTCTTACTTTCATGCTGGTCGGCCTGTCTTTGCGGCGCGACAGCTTCCCGAAACATCCTTAGTCATTGCAGCGCTCAAGCGGTGCAACTGTCCATTCCAACGTTACAACGAGGCCAAAATGACGGTTCTGTCATTCCAGCTCTACAGCGCCCGCAACTATCCTAACCAGGAAGAATTCCTCGCTAAACTGGGTGCGCTTGGCTACACCCAGGTCGAGGGCTACGGCGGGCTCTATGGCGATCCGGCCGCTCTTGCCGCGACGCTGAAGAAAAACGGTCTCTCCATGCCGACCGGCCATTTTGGGCCAGCGCAGGTGGCTGACGTTTCCACCACGCTCAAGACCGCCGAGGCGCTCGGTATGAAGAAGATATACTGCCCCCATATCGGCCCCGAAGGGCGCAGCGAAGACGAGTCCAAGTGGCTTGAACTGGCTGAAATGCTGGCCAAGGCTGGCGAGACCTATACCAAGGAAGGCTACGGCTTCGGCTGGCACAATCACGACTTCGAATTTGTGCCCACCACCTCGGGCCGTACGCCTATGGAAATCATTCTTGAGACTGCGCCAAGCATCGAATGGGAATGCGACGTCGCCTGGGTCGTTCGCGGCAAGGCTGATCCCATTGCCTGGTTCGACCGCTATGGCAGCCGCATCACGGCAGTGCACGTCAAGGATATCGCGCCCAGCGGCCAGAACGCCGACGAAGACGGTTGGGCCGATGTCGGCCATGGCGTGCTCGACTGGGACAACCTTATCGGCAAGGTGACCAGCAAGACCAAGGCTGAGTATTTCGTCGCCGAGCATGACAAGCCTTCCGACGAGCTGCGCTTCGCCACACGCTCGATCGCAACCGCCAGCAAGTGGAAGTAAGCGCCATGACCAAGACTTTCGGCGTCGGCATCATGGGTGCCGGCAACATTTCGAGCGCTTACCTGCGCCTCGCGCCGCTGTTCAAGGGGCTCGAAGTACGTGCCGTCGCCGACATCCTTCCGGCGGCCGCGCAGAAGCGGGCGGAGGAGTTCGGCGTGCGGGCCCAGACGCCTGACGAACTGCTCAAGAACAGCGAAATTGACGTCATCGTGAACCTCACGATCCCTGCGACCCACTACTCGGTCTCGATGGACATCGTCTCGGCCGGCAAGCACGCTTATTCCGAGAAGCCCTTCGTCCTGTCCCTGGAAGAGGGCATGGCGCTCAAGAAGGCCGCGGATGATCGTGGCTTGCAAGTGGGTTCGGCGCCCGACACCTTCCTCGGTGGCGCACACCAGCAGGCGCGCGAGATCATCGATAGCGGCCAGCTCGGCAAGATCATGAGCGGCACCATGCATGTCATGAGCCGCGGCATGGAGCACTGGCACCCCAATCCGGAGTTCTTCTTTCAGCCTGGCGCCGGTCCGATCCTGGACCTCGGACCCTACTACATCACCGACCTGATCCACCTGCTGGGGCCGATCAAGCGCCTGTCGGCCTTCACCAACATGGCTCGGACGGAACGCGAGGTCACCGCTGAAGGGCCGTACAAGGGTACCTTCGTCAAGGTGAATACCCCCACGACGATCCACGGCGTCCTCGAGTTCCACTCCGGGGCCATCGTGACCATCGGGGCGAGCTGGGACGTGGCGGCCCATGGTCACCACAATATCGAGCTCTACGGCACCGACGGCTCCATCTTCGTGCCCGATCCGAACTTCTTCGGCGGCGACCTCGTGACGGCCAACATTGCCGGCGAACGCAGCAAGGTAACGCCGTGGGATCATCCCTTCGGCAAGGCCAATCAGGATCTCGACAAGGAAAACCCGCGGGCTAACTATCGTGCCGCAGGCCTCGCTGACATGATGGCGTCCATCGAAGGCGGTTACCGCGCCCGATGCGGTCTGGATGTCGCGCTCCATGCCGTGGACGTCATGACAAGCCTGCTCAAGGCCGGCGAGTCGGGTCAGGTTCTAACGCTCTCAACTACCTGCGAGCGTCCCTTGGCTCTGAGCCCGTCCAACGCCGCGGCCTTGCTGAAGTAGTGAGGTGCGTACCTCGTTGACAGGGACCCCAGCCCGGTCAACATTGAGCACCAGATAGATCAGTCAGGCGGCGGCTATCCGCCGCCTGTTTCTATGTTACGGCAAAGAACAAGGCGCCAAGCGCCAGCAGAGGAGCAACGACATGCGCACAATCAAAGGCCCGGCTATCTTCCTGGCCCAGTTCGCGGGCGACCAGGCGCCGTTCAACTCGCTCGACGGCATTTGCAAATGGGCTGCGGATCTAGGCTACAAGGGCGTTCAGATCCCGACCTGGGTGTCCAGCTTTCTCGATCTGGAAAAGGCCGCATCTTCCAAAGCTTACGCCGACGAGATCAAGGGAATCGTGAATAGCCATGGGCTTGAGATCACCGAACTCTCGACTCATCTTCAGGGGCAGCTTGTCGCCGTTCACCCAGCCTACGACACCGCCTTCGATGGTTTCGCTCCATCCTCCGTCCACGGCAATCCCAAGGCGCGGCAGGAATGGGCCGTCCAGACCATGCTGAACGCCGCCAAGGCGTCGCAGAACCTCGGTCTCAAGGCGCATGCGACCTTCTCCGGCGCGCTGGCCTGGCCCTATCTCTACCCCTGGCCGCAGCGGCCTGCCGGCCTTGTCGAGGAGGCCTTCGATGAGCTTGCCCGCCGCTGGACGCCGATACTAAACGCCTTCGATGAAGCCGGCGTCGATGTCTGCTACGAAATCCATCCTGGCGAGGACCTCCATGACGGCGTGTCCTACGAGATGTTCCTCGAGCGCGTGAACAACCATCCGCGCGCCAACATCCTGTACGATCCGAGCCATTTAGTGCTGCAGCAGCTCGACTATCTCGACTACATCGACATCTACAAGGACCGCATCAAGGCCTTCCACGTGAAGGATGCCGAGTTCAACCCGACCGGCCGGCAGGGCGTCTATGGCGGCTTCCAGTCCTGGGTGAACCGGGCAGGGCGCTTCCGCTCGATCGGCGATGGCCAGGTGGATTTCCCGTCGATCTTTGCCAAAATGGCCGCCAACGACTTTGACGGCTGGGCGGTGCTGGAATGGGAATGCGCGCTCAAGCATCCGGAAGACGGTGCGCGCGAGGGTGCGGAGCTGATCAAGAGCTACATCATCCGCGTGACCGAGAAGGCTTTCGACGACTTTGCCGGTGCCGGTACGGATCAGGCCGCCAATCGCAAGATGCTCGGCCTAAGCTGAGACATGTGACCAGGCCGCGGCAGCGCTGCGGCCTGCCTTGACCCATGGTCAGGCACTAGACAGAAAATCCAGGAGGCAGGAATGGCTGAAAACGGCGCAAGACGGATACGTCTCGGCATGGTCGGTGGCGGCACCGGCGCATTCATTGGCTACGTGCACCGCGTGGCGTCCCGTATCGATGGCGACTACGATCTGGTGGCGGGCGCGCTGTCGTCGCGCCCGGAAGTTGCCCAGGAGTCGGGACGAAATCTCGGTTTGGCCGAGGACCGCATCTACACCTCCTATGAGGAGATGGCGCGCGCCGAGGCGGCACGTCCGAACGGCATCGAAGCGGTGTCGATCGTCACGCCCAACCATATGCACTACGGTCCGGCCAAGGCCTTTCTCGAGGCTGGCATTCACGTCATTTGTGACAAGCCAATCACCTCGACGCTCGAAGACGCCCGCAAGCTGCGCGAAATCAAGCCCAAGAACGGCGCCCGCTTCCTTCTCACCCACAACTATACCGGCTATCCGCTGGTCCGGCAGGCGCGAGAACTCGTCGCGTCGGGTGCTCTGGGCAAGATCCGGGTCATTCAGGCGGAATACCCGCAGGACTGGCTGACCGAACCGACCGGCGACGACAACAAGCAGGCCTCGTGGCGCACCGATCCGGCACGGTCTGGCGCTGGCGGCGCCATCGGCGATATCGGCACCCACGCCTATAACCTGTTGCGTTTCGTGACCGGCTTGCAGACTGAAGCCGTGTCAGCTGACTTGACGAGCTTTGTCGAAGGGCGCCAGCTCGATGACAACGTGCACATCATGCTGCGGTTCGCGGGTGGCGCCAAGGGTATGCTCTGGGCCAGCCAGGTCGCCGTGGGTTGCGAAAACGGGCTGCAGTTGCGCGTTTATGGCGACAAGGGCGGGCTTGAGTGGCGCCAGGACAACCCCAACTACATGTGGTTCACCGAGTTCGGTAAGCCCAAGCAGTTGCTGACTCGTGGTGGTGCAATCTCTGGCAATGCCGCCTCCACCATGAATGTTCGAATCCCCTCCGGTCATCCGGAAGGCTACCTCGAAGCCTTCGCTACGCTTTACAGCCAGTTCGCTGCTGTCATTCGCGGCGAAGGCGGGGCCTATGAGGGGCTGCTTCCCACGCTGGAAGATGGCGTCGAAGGCATGCAGTTCATCGTGGCCTCGGTCGAGTCGAGCAAGAACGACGGCAAGTGGACGAAGCTTAGCGACGTCTGACCCCTGTCATGCCGGGCGCCTGTGGCGCCCGGTCTACTGGATGCGTTCGACCTCGTAGCCGGCCTGTTCCAGCAGGTCGAGGACGCTGTCCTGTCCGATCAGATGCGCCGCACCGACCACGACCATGTTTTCCTCGTTGCGCTCCAGCATGCCTTGCAGCGGCGAGATCCAGTTGCGGTTGCGCGCATAGAGCAGCCGGTCGAGAAAAGCCTCCTCGAAGCCGCCCATCTCCATCAGGAACATCTGCGCCAAGCGCTCCGGCGTGCCGCCGGACCAATTGCGGATCATCTTGCTCATCATCTTGGGCAGGATATCGAGTTGGTCGAGAGTGGAAACGAGGAGCGCCACTTGCTCGTCCTCGGGCGCGCCAGCGAGAACCTCGATCTGCTCTGCGCCGGTCTCGAGGAAAACCAGCTTTTCGATTGCAAGCTCGGGCTGTAGCTGAAACTCCACACCCTGCTCGGTGTAGCCGCTGGTAGCCATGGCCGCAACGCTTATGGCATTGGCCGCCATCCATGGCCGCATCGCCAGTAGAGGACCGACCTGAAGCCCGTATGTGCTTGTTTCCTCGCGCAGCCTTGCCTCTGCCTCGGCGGTGATGACGTCAGTCAGCAGGGTGCCGTCCACATAGATGCCGCGCGTGAAGGCTTCTGCTCCAACGGCGGCCATCGCAGCGGGGCTAACATCGGTCTCAAAGACTACCTTGTCGGCGGCAGCAAGCAAGCGGTCGAAAAGCTCGGTTCGCCATTCCGTGTTTTCGGGCAGAACGTGGAAGGAGCCAAACAGCCAGATGGCGCTGTCGTCATCACGCACTTCCCATAGACCGGGAGCCGCAACGGCAGGGCAGGCGATCACGGCAGAGGCAATGAGAGGCAGCAGGCAGCGCTTAGCAAAAATCATTGAGGTCTCCACCTTCGCCATGAGCCTGTCAGATAGTGCCTGCCGAGGCAAATGCCAGATAGGCCCGCTTCCCTCCGCCATGAAATACAAAATGCGCCGCAAAGGTTTGCAGCGCATTAGACTTCTCCAAACTGGCTCACTGGCTCACTGGTTCACTGGCTCAGTGAGTCCAGGGTGTCTTGCGGTCGGCCCGGAAGTTGTCGGTATAGCTCTGCCGCTTTGGCGTCGCTTCGTGCGCCGGCTGCACCGTATAGGCGATGCCATTGCGCTGTGCGTAGGCTTCGGCCTCTTCCTGGGTCTCGAAGCTCAGCTTGATCTGCTGGCGGGTGTCGCCGGAAGTGGTGTAACCCATAAGCGGGTCGATGCTCTTGGACTCGGCAGGCTCGTGTACCAGCATCCAGCTCTTGGATTTCCCCTTGCCCGATTGCATGGCGTTGCGGGCAGGGCGGTAGATACGGGCGGTCATGCAAAGTCCTCAACACGATGCGCTAAACGCTTGAGTTGTGATGGTCGGAGTACAAAGATTCGAACTTTGGACCCCCGGTTCCCAAAACCGGTGCTCTACCAGGCTGAGCTACACTCCGAATTCACCGCTCTCCGTTAGCCTGTTCGAAATGAAAGGGCAAGCGTCACCACGTCATTGTACAAGCCATTGACGCAGTAGACCGCTCCGGTGAAAAAACAGCCATGACAAAACTCACGCAGCGCTGGCCGCTCGGCCTTGATCGCAAGAACTGGCCCGACTTTGCTGCTGCCATCATCGGTGTGCTGTTCATCCTCGTGTTTCTCGACGCCTACGTGTCCCAGAGCCTGATGGCGTGGCCTCCGGCGTGGCAGGCGCCTTTCGCCTTCATTACCGAGTTCGGCCTTTCGGACTGGGTGCTCATTCCCTCGCTTCTGGTGTTTGTCCTGGCAGCGCTGGCGGCGAGGCTGGTGCCGCGCGGCCTCTATCGGCGAGCAACATACGAACTGTGCCTTGTTGCCAGCTTCATCTTCGTCGGCGTGGGACTGCCTGGCCTGCTGGTCAATCTCCTCAAGCGGCTGTTCGGCAGGGCGCGGCCCGAGCTTTTCGCCGATGCTGGCACATTCCAGTTCCAGCACCTGATCAATGACTGGACCTTCCAGAGCTTCCCCTCCGGCCACGCGACTACGGCGATCGGCACGGCCTTTGTTGTGGGCTTCATGGCGCCGCGTTATTTCCGGCTGATTCTGCTGATCGCCGTCATGACTGGAATCTCACGGGTGGTGATTGGCATGCACTACCCGACTGACGTCGTGGCCGGCTTCGTTATCGGCACACTCGGCGCCTACGCCGTGCGCAACTTCTATGGCAGGCGGCGCTGGCTGTTCGCACAACTGCCAGACGGTTCGGTGCGCTTCCGCGGCACACCGAACCTGCGAACTGCCTGGCGCCGCATCTTTCACCGCCGCGCAGCGTAACGGGCAATCGCTGCCGCCAAATCGGCCTTGAGGTCATCGACGCCTTCAAGGCCGATATGGAGGCGGAAGAGATTGCCCTCGGCAGTCCATGGCTTTGCCGTGCGGTTCTTTCCCAGTTTTACCGGCAGGCAGAGGCTCTCATAACCGCCCCATGAATAGCCCATGGTGAAAAGCTCGAGATGATCGAGAAAGGCCGCAACCGAGTCCCTTGGGGCAGGGCGCAAGAGCACGCTGAACAGGCTGCCTGATCCGGTGAAGTCCCGCTTCCACAGGGCATGGTCGGGGTGGCTCGGCAGGGCCGGGTGCAGCACCTGCACGACTTCATTCTGCCCCTCCAGCCAGGAGGCGATCTCGAGCGCCCGCTGCTGGTGTTCCTTCATGCGGATGGCTAGGGTGCGCAAGCCGCGGGCGACGAGATAGGCGTCATCCCCGGAGGTGAAAAATCCCAGTTCACGCCGCACTCGCTCCACTCCGGCCCAGGCCTCTTCGGTGGCCGAGATGGTGCCCGCAAAGGCATCGGAGTGACCCACGAACATCTTGGTTCCCGCGTGAACCACGATGTCGGCGCCGAGCGCCATCGGCTTGAGGAAAAGCGGACTGGCCCAGCTGTTGTCGACGATCAGCCTGGCGCCACCGGCATGAGCAACGGCCGCCAAGGCAGGGATGTCCTGCACCTCGAAGGTCAGCGAGCCTGGGCTCTCAGCCAGCACCGCCTTGGTATTGGGCCGCATCATTTGCGCCAAATCTGCGCCGATGCGTGGATCATAGTAGCGCGCAGTGACGCCCATGCGCGTCAGGAACCCATCGCTGAACTGCCGGCCCGGCTCGTAGGCGCTGTCGCTGATGAGGATGTCGTCGCCGGCCTGGAGGCAGCCAAGGAGGGCCACCGTGATGGCGGCGAGACCCGAAGGCACAAGACGTGTGCGATAGGCTCCCTCAAGCTCCGTGATGACGGCCTCCACGCTCTCAGTGGTAGGATTGCCCGCCCGGCCATAAAGGAAGCGCTGCTGTTGCGCTTCGATGTCTGCCAGCGTTTTGAACAGTACGGTCGAGCCGCGGTAAACCGGCGTGTTGACGAATCCGAACTGATCCTCGGGCGCACGCCCGTGGTGGGTCAGGATCGTCTCGGCCGAGATGCCGCTTTTCTTCTCATTCATGATAGGCCCGCTGCTCAATAAGAGTTCAGATTCATTTTGCTGTCTAAATAAGCGACAGCCATGCTGTCCCATACGGCCAAGAGCCCTTGACGCAACGGTCAATAGACGCTTGCATGCTTATCAGCATCACGACCGTCATCAAAGACGGCGGTGCCACTGGGGACGCTGGCGCGAGCCTGATGAGCTCTGGGGACAAAGTCAGGAAACACAAGGCAATCTCAATGCAAAAAACGCTCGTAACGATCGCAGTCGCGGCCTCTCTGGGCCTCGGGGCGACCGCTGCACAAGCAGCGACTCTCGACGATGTTAAGGCCAAGGACTACGTGCAGTGCGGTGTCACCGGCGGTGTCCCCGGCTTCTCGGCGCCCGATGCCAACAACGTCTGGACAGGCCTGGAAGTCGACTTCTGCCGCGCTGTTGCGGCAGCGGTGTTCAACGACGCCGATAAGGTGCGCTTCACGCCATTGACCAGCCAGGAGCGCTTCGCTGCCCTGTCCGCTGGCGAAATCGACATCCTGTCGCGCACCACGACTTGGACCATGAGCCGCGATACCGATCTGGGCATCAGCTTCATCGGCACCATGTACTATGACGGCCAAGGCTTCATGGTCCGCAAGTCTGACGGCATCGCCTCGGCGCTGGATCTGTCGGGCGCTGCCATCTGCATCGAGTCCGGCACCACGACCGAGCTCAACGCCGCCGACTATTTCGCTGCCAATAATCTCGAGTTCAACACCGTCGTCTTCGTCGACCAGGACGAAGTGGTGAAGGCCTATGAAGACGGCCGTTGCGACGTCTATACGACCGACGGTTCAGCGCTGGCTGCCGAGCGTTCCAAGCTTGCCGTGCCGGATGATCACGTCATCCTGCCCGAGATCATCTCCAAGGAACCTCTTGGTCCTGTGGTTCGCCAGGGCGATGACCAGTGGTTCAAGATCAATCGCTGGGTTTACTTCGCGCTGCTTGAGGCCGAGGAACTGGGCGTCACCCAGGCCAATGTCGACGAGATGCTTGGCTCCGACAACCCGGCGATCAAGCGCCTGCTGGGCGTGGAAGGCGACTTCGGTACCCCGATCGGCCTGACCAAGGACTGGGCCTACCAGGTCATCAAACTGGTCGGCAACTATGGCGAATCCTTTGAGCGCAATGTCGGCGTCAACACCGATATTGGCCTGGAGCGCGGCCTTAACGCGCTGTGGACCGACGGCGGCCTGCAGTACGCCGCACCGATCCGCTAAGCCAATCGCAAGCCCGGCGCTCCTCCCAAGGGGCGCCGGATTTGGTTTGAACGAGTATGTCACGCCTCAGCAAGGGTCCGGCGCGATGGGACGCGACGGCCATAGGCATGGTTTGCCACTGAGCAGGATGTGCGCTCGTTCCACAGCAAAGGAATGCATGCCCAATGGCGGTGCACGATAATTTCAGCGGACCGGCGCCCCGGACTTCGCTGCTGAACGACCCGGTCTTCCGCGGCGTCATCTACCAACTGCTCGTCGTCTTCCTGGTGGTCGGCTTTCTCGGCTGGATCGTCCTGAACACGGCGCAGAACCTTGCGATCCAGAACAAGACGACGGGCTTTGACTTCCTGTTCCGGACGGCCGGGTTCGACATCGGCTTCTCGCTGATCCCTTGGAGCCGTGCCTCGCTCTATTGGGAAGCCTTCCTGGCCGGGCTGCTCAACACGCTGCTGGCAGCGGTCATCGGCATTTTCTTTGCCACCATCATCGGCTTTTCACTTGGTATCGCGCGGCTTTCCTCAAACTGGCTGATCGCCCGCGTCGCCACCGTCTATATTGAGACCATCCGCAATATCCCGCTGCTGCTGCAGCTGTTCTTCTGGTACTTTGCGGTGCTGAAGGCGATGCCCGCGGTTCGCGATTCCTTCCTTCTACCGCTCGGGGTCTATGTAAATCTCCGCGGCATCATGGTGCCCAAGCCACTTCCCGACCACGAGTTTACCTGGGTTGCGGTTGCATTCGTCGTCTGCCTGCTTGCTGCCATCGCCATCGGGGTCTGGGCTACGCGGCAACGCACCCGCACGGGTCGCTATCCCGCATCCATCGTGGCTTCAGCGCGCATCGCGAACGCGGTCGTCACATTTGCCCTTGGCTTCATTGCCTTCATCGCTTTGGGGCAGGTGATTCCGACCTTGGCCACGCCGATGGTCGCAGCGGCGGGTGCACTGGTTCTGGTGGGCATCTCCTTCACGCCTTACCGGCCTTTCGTCGGCGCATTCATTGCGGCCGTGCTAGCCTTCACCGTCACCGGCTTTCTCCTGCCGGGCATGTTCAGCTCTGTGCCACCGGCCATCCTGTTGCTGGTTGCCGCTGCGATCGGCCTCACTGTGGGCTGGATCATGCTGGAACGCATCGGCAGGACGCCGGTCGATGCCAGCAAGTTTCCCGTCGCACTGCCGATCCTGGTCGTCGTCGGCATCCCGTTGGCGCTCTACTATCTGATCGGCGCCGAACTGGCTTTCGAAGTGCCGGTGCTGCAGCGCTTCAACTTCCAGGGCGGGCTGCAACTACCGCCGGAATTCGTCGCCCTGGTATTTGGCCTCTCCATCTATACTGCGGCCTTTATTGCCGAAAACGTGCGCGGCGGCATCCGTGCCGTCAGCCACGGCCAGACCGAAGCTGCCCAGTCGCTGGGCCTCAAGGATGGTGATCGGCTGCGGCTGGTGATCATCCCGCAGGCCATGCGGGTCATCGTGCCACCGCTCACCAGCCAGTATCTCAACCTGACGAAGAACTCCTCGCTGGGCGCTGCGATCGGCTACGCCGAACTGGTCAACGTGTTCATGGGCACAACCCTCAACCAGACTGGCAAGGCCATCGAGGTGGTAGCGCTGACAATGGCGGTCTATCTCACCATTTCACTGCTGACCTCGGCCTTCATGAACTGGTACAACGGCCGCGTGGCCCTGGTGGAGCGCTGATCATGGCCATGGACTTCGGATACGTTCGCAAGGACTTCGTGCCCGCCAAGGCCGCTCCCGGCCGCACAGGTGGCCCGATCCTCTGGGCGCAGAAGAACCTGTTCTCGACGCCGGCCAACACGCTGATCACGGTGATCGGGCTGCTGTTTCTCGCCTGGGCCGTGCCGCCGATCTACAACTTCCTTCTTGGGCATGCTGTCATGCCGGGCGGAACGGTGGAAGAGTGCCGTTTGGAGGGCGCTGGAGCCTGCTGGGCCTATATCCACGCTCGCTTCAACTTCTTCATCTATGGCTTCTACCCTATCGAGGAATACTGGCGGCCAAACATCGTCTTCGTGCTGTTGGCCGCACTGATCATCCCGCTGCTGACGCCATCAGCGCCGTTCAAGCGCATCAATGCGCTGCTGTTTTTCATCGTCTTTCCCATTGTGAGCTTCTACTTGCTCAATGGTGGCGTGTTCGGCCTGCGTTACGTGCCCACCGAACAGTGGGGCGGGCTGATGGTGACGCTGATCATCTCGCTGGTGGGCATCATCTGCTCCTTCCCGATCGGCGTTCTTCTGGCCCTGGGGCGTCAATCGAAGCTGCCGATCATCAAAACGCTTTGCGTCATGTTCATCGAGCTCTGGCGCGCCGTGCCGTTGATCAGTGTGCTGTTTATGGCCTCGATCATGCTGCCGCTGTTCATGCCGGCCGGCACCTCCGTGGACAAGCTGCTGCGGGCTCTGGTGGGCGTGACGCTTTTCACCTCCGCCTACCTGGCGGAAGTGGTGCGCGGTGGTCTGCAGGCGCTGCCGCGGGGGCAATATGAGGCCGCTGCTTCGCTTGGCCTTGGCTACTGGAAACGGATGTACTTCGTCGTGCTACCGCAGGCGCTTAAGCACGTCATTCCCGGCATCGTCAACAGCTTCATCGCCCTCTTCAAGGACACCTCGCTTGTGTCCATCGTCGGCATCTTCGATCTCCTCAATACCGTACAGGCGGCAAGTTCCGACATCGACTGGGCGTCGCCGACGCAGGCAGTCACCGGCTACGTCTTTGCCGCCTTTGTTTTCTGGATTTTCTGTTTCGCCATGTCCCGCTATTCGCTCTGGATGGAGCGGCGGCTGGATACCGGGCACAAGAGGTAAGTCATGACCATCTCCGAAACCACTAATGATCCTCGCCTACACGCGTCGGGCATGCAGGTATCCCAAACGGACGTGGCCATCGACGTCATCGGCATGCACAAGTGGTATGCCGACTTCCACGTGTTGCGCGACATCAACCTCAAGGTTATGCGAGGAGAGCGCATCGTCATTGCGGGACCGTCAGGTTCGGGGAAGTCGACGCTGATCCGCTGCATCAACCGCCTGGAAGAGCACCAGGAAGGCCAGATCATCGTCAACGGCACCGAGCTTACTGCGGATCTCAAGCGCATCGACGAGGTGCGGCGCGACGTCGGCATGGTGTTCCAGCACTTCAACCTTTTCCCGCACCTGACCATCCTGCAGAACCTGACGCTGGCGCCGATCTGGGTGCGCGGCATTCCCAAGGCCGAGGCGGAAGCGACGGCGATGCACTATTTGGAACGGGTGAAGATCCCTGAGCAGGCCAACAAGTTCCCCGGGCAGCTTTCAGGCGGCCAGCAGCAGCGCGTAGCCATAGCCCGGTCGCTGTGCATGAAGCCCTCGATCATGCTGTTTGACGAGCCGACCTCGGCGCTCGACCCGGAAATGGTGAAGGAAGTGCTCGAGGTGATGATCAGCCTCGCCGAAGAGGGCATGACCATGATCTGCGTGACCCACGAAATGGGCTTTGCGCGCCAGGTGGCTAACCGGGTCATCTTCATGGATCAGGGGCAGGTAATCGAGCAGAACGATCCACAGAACTTCTTTTCCAATCCGCAGCACGAGCGGACCAAGCTGTTCCTCAGTCAGATCCTGCACTGATCCGAACGCTGCCAAGAGTATCGGGATGTGCAATCGCCATCCCGGTGCTTGACCCTGATGCCGCGCCTGCCAATATGCCGCGACAAGGGGAAGCGTCATCTTGAGCAGATTTTCTAAGCGACTGCTGCCGCTGCTGGCGGTCTTTGCCTGTGTCTGCGCGTTCGCCGGACCGGCAAGCGCGCAACGCATCGAGACACTGCAGACGGTTCGCGACCGGGGCTTCCTGGTATGCGGTGCGACAAACCCGCTGCCCGGCTTCGCCCAGCAGGACGCGGAGGGCCGCTGGTCGGGTTTCGACGTCGACCTCTGCCGGGCTTTGGCGGCAGCGATTTTTAACGACCCCACAAAGATTGAATTCCGCTCGCTGCGCGGTGAGTCGCGCTTTGCACCGCTGCAGACCGGCTTGGTCGACGTATTGACCCGGAACGGCCCCTGGAGCAGCCAGCGTGACACGCTCTACGGTGCCAGTTTCGTCGGCACGTCCTTTTTTGACGGACAGGCCTTTCTGGTGCCCCAGAACATGGGCCTGGTTTCCGCCTTCGAGCTTGATGACGTCAGCATTTGCGTGGTCAACTCGGGTGAGGAGCTGGAGCGCCTGCAGGAATTCTTCTTTGCCAACCAGGCGACCTACTCCGAAGTGCCGTATGAAGATGTGGCGGACCTAGCCATTGCCTACCAGTCTGGACGGTGCGAGGTCGTATCTGCGTCCGGGCGCCAGTTGCAAGCCATCCGCCGCGCGCTGCCGGATCCTACCGCGCATCGCATCCTGCCCGAGCGTTTCTCCAAGGAGGTGCTCGGACCCGTAGTGCGCGAAGGGGACCAGCGATGGTTCAACATAGTACGCTGGACGCTGTTTGCCCTGATCAACGCCGAGGAACTGGGGGTGACGGCGCTCAATGTCGATTCGCTGCAGGCCGCACGTACGCCAGCGGTGCGTCGTCTCCTGGGAGCGGACGGCGACTATGGGACGCCATTGGGGCTGCGCCCGTCCTTCATGGCCGATGCGATCCGTGCCGTAGGGAACTACGGCGAACTCTATGACCGCCACTTCGGGCCGTTGACAGGCGCTGCCTTGCTGCGCGGCCAGAACGGGCTCTGGTCCAATGGCGGTCTGCTCTATGCCGCTCCGGTCCGCTAGCGGATTCTATTCGGCAAAGAATAGGCTTATGCGCCTGTTCTGCTTACCCTTCTTCTCGATCTTGCCCAGCTTCATGGCGCCGATCTCGCTCGTATTGCGCACGTGGGTGCCGCCACAGGGCTGCAGGTCGACATCGCCAATCCGGATCAGCCGCACGCGACCTTGGCCCATGGGCGGCTTGACGTTCATCGTCTTGATCAGGTTCGGATTGGCCGCCATCTCTTCGTCGGTGATCCACTCCTGCGTGACCGGGAAGTCATGCGTGGCGAGCGCGTTGAGCGCCTCTTCCTTGGCTTCGATATCCGTGGGCGCCTCGGGCATGTCGAAATCGAGACGCCCCTTGTCCTCGCCGATCGAGCCACCCGTCACGGGATAGGCAAAAACCACCGAAAGAAGGTGCAGAGCCGTGTGCATGCGCATTAAGCGATAGCGCCGCTCCCAGTCGATCTCTGCTGTCACGGTGTCACCGACAGACAACACCGCCTGGTCTGGTGCAGGAACATGGACGATCTGGGTCTTGTCTCCATCAGGATGGATGGCCGTCTCGACAACCACAGATGTTCCATCCTCCCACAGCAGCCGCCCGCTGTCACCCGGTTGCCCGCCTGAGGCCGCATAGAAAACCGTGCGATCGAGCACCACGCCGCCCTCAGGCAACACGGCAACAACCGTAGCCGGTGTCGAGCGGAGGTAACTGTCGTCGCGGAACAGGAAGTCGGTCATCGGAACCTCACAAGACGGGAGAAAGGAGGCGCGCTGCCTGGGTCAGGAAGCGCATGGGCAAGGAGCGCTTTTTTACTTCCTCTATATCCACCTGCCGACATTGCTTGAAGTCGTCGACTAGCATGTTTTCGACCTCGGAGATCGTCTTGGGATCGGTGAACCAGAGGGTGATTTCGAAGTTGATCGCGAATGACCGGTTATCGAAATTGACGCTGCCGATTGAGGCGATCTGATCGTCCATCAGCACCACCTTCTGATGGAGGAACCCGTCAGTGAAGCGATAGATCGACACCCCATGTTCAACCATAGCGTCAGCGTGGGCGATGCTGGCCAGCCACACCATGACGTGGTCCGGCTCATTGGGCAGCATGACGCGCACGTCGACGCCACGCAGCTTCGCGGCGAAAAGCGCAGTACGAATGTCGGTGTCGGGAACGAAATAGGGGCTGACAATCCAGAGCCTTTCGCGCGCGCGGCCGATGATGTCAGTGAAGGCAATGGCGCATTCTTCAAGCTTATCGGCGGGGCCACTGCCCATGACAAGCACCGATTCTTCGCCAGGCGTGGCGACGCTCTCGGGAGGCGTAGCAGGCAGCATCTGCCCCGTCGCCCATTCCCAGTCCTCGCGGAAGAGCAGGGCACAGCCCAGTGCGGCAGGCCCCGAGACGCGCACATGGGTGTCGCGCCAGCGACCGAACTTGGGGTCAAGGCCGAGATATTCGATGCCGACATTGTGGCCGCCGACCCAGGCATGCTCGCCGTCGACCACTACGATCTTGCGGTGATTGCGATAGTTGATGCGGCTTGGGCCGTAGACACGTAGGAATTTGTGCCGCTGGTTGAAGCCCGCGACCTTGATGCCGGCCTCGCGCAACTGGGTGCGGTAGCGCTTGGGCATGCCGGTGCTGCCGATATCGTCGTAGAGGAGGAAGACCTCGACACCCGCCTTGGCGCGTTCGATGAGCCGCTTGGCGAGCTCTTCGCCCAGAGCGTCGTCGCGCACGATGTAGAATTGAACCAGAAGGTACTTTTTGGCGGTGGCAATTCCCTCGAAGATGGAATCGAAGGTGGCCTGGCCATCGACGAGAATTTCGACGGTGTTGCCGTTGAGAAACGGCACTTCCGACACTGCCGTCTGTACCGGCCAGAGGCGGCTGGTTTCTCGATCGATCAGCGCCAGGTCCTTAGCGCGCAGCGGCCGTGCGGCGCGGCCATTGCGGATCCGGTCGGTCGCATAGTCGTCGAATGCCTTCCAGCCCAGAACCAGGTAGAGCAGCGCCGTCGGGAAGGGCAGCAGGGCAAGCGCCAGGATCCAGGCGATGGAGCCTTGCGATGTGCGCGAGTTCATGACTTCGCGCACGGCGCACACAAAGGCCAGGAGATAAAAGGCAGCAGTGATTGCTGCGACCACGTGCAGGTCGGCGATAATCGCCGGCAGGATATCGTCAATGCCTATCACGGTGCCTCGCCGGATTCGTGGGGCGGCACTCTAGCAGCGTGCGGCTATTGAACAATCCCGCTGGCGATTATGCCGCGGCCGGCTCGATGATGCTCGCTATATCGATTGGTGTTCGTCCACGCAGCCAGTTCGGCACCGGCAAGCCCTTTTCTTCCAGGAAGACTGGGTTGAAGATCTTGCTGGCATAGCGATTGCCGTAGTCGCATAGGATCGTGACGATGGTCTTGCCTGGTCCGAGATCACGCGCCATGCGCTCGGCACCGGCGATGTTGATGGCGCTCGATCCGCCCAGACAGAGGCCTTCGTGCTCCAAGAGGTCGAAAATGTAGGGCAGGGCCTCGGCATCGGAAATCTGGTAAGGATTGTCGATCGTCAATCCTTCCAAGTTTGCAGTAATACGGCCTTGGCCGATGCCCTCGGTGATCGAGTTACCCGAGGATTTGAGCTCCCCATGGGCGTAGTAGTTGAAGAGTGCCGCGCCTTCGGGATCGGCCAGGCCAATCTTGACATCCGGGTTGCGGGCCCGCAGGGCCTCGGCCACGCCCGCTAGCGTACCGCCCGAGCCAACGGCGCAGATGAAGCCATCGATCCGGCCATTGGTCTGCTGCCAGATCTCCGGGCCAGTGGTTTCGATGTGGGCGCGCCTGTTGGACACGTTGTCGAACTGGTTGGCCCAGATGGCGCCTTCCGGACGCTCACGGTTGAGCTTCTCCGCCAGGCGGCCTGAAATCTTGATGTAGTTGTTGGGATCCTTATAGGGCTTGGCGGGCACTTCAATGAGTTCTGCGCCATAGAGCCGGAGAGCTTCCTTCTTCTCCTGGCTCTGCGTCTCCGGGATGACGATCACCGATTTGAAGCCAAGCGCATTGGCAACCAGGGTCAGCCCTATGCCGGTATTGCCTGCAGTGCCTTCCACGATCGTGCCGCCGGGCTTCAAGGCACCAGATCTAACGGCGTCATGAATGATGAAGAGAGCGGCGCGGTCCTTGACTGACTGGCCCGGGTTAAGGAATTCGGCCTTTCCCCAGATATCGCAGCCTGTGAGCGTCGACACGCGATTGAGCCGGATCAGGGGCGTGTTGCCGATCGCGGACAGCAGGTCTTTGTGAGTGGCCATGGCTCTATCTTCAAGATTTTTGAAGCACTTATGGTAGGAGCGGCAGGCGGGCGCCACAAGGTAGAAGCGGACAGCAAGGAAGGCTTTTGTCGCCGCTGCTCTCCCCGCGCAATATCTTGCTCGTTGCGGGCGTTACAGGGAGCGAACGGCGTCCAGCGCCCGCTGCCGGCTCTGCTTCAGATCCACAATGGGCAATGGATAGGTCGATCCCAGCTGAACACCCGCCTTCGCCAAGACATCGCCAGGCGCCGCCCAGGGCTGGTGGATCCACGGGTCAGGAAGTTCGTCGAGTTCCGGGACCCAGCGGCGCACATAGTCGCCTTCCGCGTCGAAGCGCTCACCCTGCGTCACCGGATTGAAGATGCGGAAATAGGGCGAGGCATCCATGCCGCTGCCCGCCACCCACTGCCAGTTGGCCGGATTGTTGGCGATATCCGCATCGATCAGGCAGTCCCAGAACCATTGCTCACCTTGCCGCCAATCGACGAGGAGATTCTTGGTGAGGAGGGAGGCGGTGAGCATGCGCACGCGGTTCTGCATGAAGCCGGTTTCCCACATTTCGCGCATGCCTGCGTCGACCAGGGGGATTCCGGTGCGCCCCTGCTGCCAGGCCGCAAGGTCTCTGGCAGCAACGCGCCATGGCATGGCGGCATATTTCGGCTGCATCGGCGCAGTGGCGATATCCGTGCGGTGGTAGAGTTGGTGATAGTTGAAGTCGCGCCAGGCGAGTTCCGAAAGGAACTTGTCCACCAGTTCCTGCTTTCGGTGATCGGCATGAGCCAAGGCCTGCGCGGTATGCCAGAGCTGACGGACGCTGATTTCGCCAAAGCGGAGATGCGGCGACAGCCTTGACGTCGCTTCGCGACGCGGGAAATCGCGGCCTTGCGGATAGTCGCTGAGGTTCTCGTCCAGAAACCGCGTCAGGGCCAGCGCTGCCGCTTGTTCTCCGATCGACCAATAGGGCTTGAGCTTCACGCTCCATTTCGGTGCCTGGTAGCCGGAATCCGGCTCTGCATACGCCAGCAGGCCCTGGGCAGCCGGCCTGCCGAGCGGCACCGGTATATGCATGTTCCGCAGGTTCTTCCAAAATGGTGTGTAGACCGAGTAGGGCTTGCCCTGGCCGGTGGCGATTTCCCAAGGCTCCACCAGAACGTTGCCGGGAAAGGAGTGCGCATCCACGCCCCCTTCCTTGAGTGTGGTCTTGACCGAGGCATCGATCTCCCGCTCTGCGGGAGCATAGCGTCTGTTCCAGAAGACCTGGCTTGCGCCGTGTTCCCGAGCGACCTCGCAAACAACGGAAGCGGCTTCGCCTTGGCGGATGAGCAGCTTGATGCCAATCTCGGCCAGGTCTTTGCCCAAGGCGTTCAGGCTATGGTGCAGCCACCAGCGTGCGGCGGCACCGGGGGCACGAACCGCGGATCCGGCCTCGTGCACGTAAAGGGCAAGGACCTCGCCGCCTCCTTGGTGCGCCGCGAAGAGGGCGGGGTTGTCGGCGAGGCGCAGGTCGTTGCGCAGCCAGACGAGGCTTACCTCACCCATTCCAATAACCTCGGGCGAAACGATGCCGTATCACCCTACTCGAGGACATCGGCTAAATGCTCAAGCGCTGCGCTCCAGGCCTCGATGGAGAATATTCGCGATTCTGGATCGGCATGTGCCAGGCCGCGCTCGGTAATGGTCACCCGCGTCTCGTTGTCGCCGATCGCCTGGAAGGCGATTTCCAGCACGAAGATCAGTTCCTCGGCATCTTCATCATCATCCTTGTGCACCCAGCTCATCACGAGCTTCTCGTCCTCGACAAATTGCAGGATTTCGCCGCTGACGGTGTGATCTTCGGGATCTTCGTCGTCGCCAAAGGTGGTGAACTTGTATTCGCCGCCCTCGAACGAATCGAGTTCGGCCTCGTCAGCCTGCCACTGCTCGATGAGGGCAGGGTCGGTCCAGGCGGAGAAGACGTCGCTGACATTGGCGCTGATCGTGCGGCTCAGCGTGATCTGGCTTTCGTTGTCGGTATCGAGGCCGTCGCTCATGCTGGCTCCTTGCGGTGTAGCTCTGCCGTCGTCGGCAGGAAGATGGTCAGGAAACCCAGCACGGGCAAGAACGATCCCAAGGCAAAGACCTGTGTCATGCCGATCCGGTCAGCCAATGCTCCAAGCACGGCAGCGCCGAGGGCCCCGATGCCGAAGGCAAAGCCAAAGACGAAGCCCGAGATCAAGCCGACTTTGCCCGGGATCAACTCCTGGGCATAAACGACTATGGCCGAGAAGGCGGAAGAGAGGATCAGGCCCACCACGATACTAAGAGCAACGGCAACGTGGAGATTGGCGAAAGGTATCATCACGGCAAAAGGCAGCGCACCGACGATCGAACCCCAGATGACAGCAAGCCGCCCGAACCTATCACCCAGTGGGCCGCCGAAGAACGTCCCGACCGCTATGGCGCCCAGGAAGGCGAACAAGAGGTATTGCGCCTGCTGCACCGGCAAGCCGAACCGCTCGATCAGGTAGAAGGTGTAGTAGTTCTTGAACATGTCGATATAGACATATTTGCTCAGAAGCAGGGCACCGATCACCGCGAAGGCGACCACAAGGCGCTGGCGCGAGATCGGTGGCTTGGCCAAAGCAACTTTGGGTCTGCCTGCGGCGTCGCGTTGATGCGCGGCATACCAGCGACCAACCCAGGTGAGGATCAGCACGCCTGCGACAGCCACCAAACCGAACCATACCGAACTGGCTTGTCCCAGCGGCAGGACGATCAGTGCTGCGGCCAAGGGACCGATGGCGGTGCCCGCATTGCCCCCGACCTGGAACGTCGACTGGGCAAAGCCGAGCTTGCCGCCCGACGCTAGCCGGGCCACCCGCGATGCTTCGGGGTGAAAGAGGGCCGAGCCCACCCCCATGATCGCCGAAGCAAGCAGCAACATCGGAAAGCTTGTCGCCAGTGCCAGCAGCACGACGCCAGCAGCGACAATGGTAAGCGATACTGCCAGCATATAGGGCTTGGGTCGGACGTCGCCGTAAAGGCCGAGCAGTGGCTGCAGAATGCAGGCGGTGATCTGCTGTGCCAGGGTCAGGAGGCCAATCTGCAGGTAGTCGAGCTGGTAGTTCCCCTTCAGCAGCGGATAGAGGGCCGGCAGCAAGAACTGCAGCAGGTCGTTGATCAGGTGCGAAGCACTGACCGCGAAGATAATGTTGTAGGAGGTACGCATGACCGCAGGGGTCGTGCTGGCAACAGCGTCCATTTGGGAAATCCAAGTCGGCGGAACCTGACCCCTATCGCTGTGTGGCGGCCATGGCAACGGGAACGCGACAGCTCAAACTGCGCGCTGTGAGTATTCAGGACCTGGGGAGGAAAATGGCTCCGCGAGCTGGACTCGAACCAGCGACCATTCGATTAACAGTCGAACGCTCTACCAACTGAGCTATCGCGGAACACCGACGCCTTCTGTCGAAAGCGAGGTCCGTGTAGCGGACTTGATTTGCTTTGCCAAGCCCTCAATTGCCTCGCTTGTGAATAACTGGTGACGGGGGTGCTCCTATCAGCCGTCTCGCTAGCGTAAGCAGGTCGGCGACGGTGTTGACGTTGGCAAAGGGGTCCATGTCAGCCTCGGCAGACCAGTCTACAGCGGCAGCATCCATCTGCTCCAGCAGGCGGCGCAGGCTTGGAGGGGCGGTTCCCTCGTGAACCTGGCGAGGCAGGTCGGCCACAGCCTCGATGCGCCAGATGGCGTTGGTGGGGTAGGGCTGGTCCCGCCAACTTGCGTATGCTGCGTCGGTCGCATGAAGCCCTGCCTGCAAGCGGGAAACAAAATTGTGCGGCAGGAAAGGCGTGTCCACGGCGACGGAGACAAGGAGGCCCTTTTCGATTTTCATACCCTGCAGGGCAGCAATGGCGCCCGCAAGCCCAGCCAGCGGACCAGCAAGGGAGGTATCCAGATCGCGAACGGCGAGGAAACCTGTTGGCGCGGGCGGATAGGCGAAGACTGGGCCGAGGGCGAGCATTTTCACCCCGGACGGGCCCAGGGCGTCAGCGACGCGACCGAGGAGTGTTCGTCCACCGATCCGGAGATCGGCCTTGCGGACGTGACCGAGCCGCTGCCCCTGACCTCCT
This sequence comes from Devosia sp., assembly GCF_036563435.1. GTDB lineage: Bacteria > Pseudomonadota > Alphaproteobacteria > Rhizobiales > Devosiaceae > Devosia. The sequence goes on along the minus strand of NZ_DATCMJ010000018.1, from coordinate 143,319 downwards.
GCAAGGATGACGATGTGCGGCAGGCTCAAGGTCGCGCCGGGGCTGGCTTGAGGCCCAGTCGCAAGAGCAGCAGCATGCCAATGCCGGCCACCAGGCCCCAGAAGGGCGCGCCGACGCCCGCGATGGTGATGCCGGAGGCGGTGGTCGCGAAGGTAAGTACGGCTGGCAGCCTTGTGTCCTCGGCAGCAAGCGCGCCGGACAGCGCTGCCGCAAGGCTCGATAGAAGGGCGAGCCCTGCCACGGCCTGGATCAGCAAGGGTGGCGAGGCGGCGAGGAAGGCTGCGGCAAGGCTCGCGCCCGGCGCCATCAGCAGGTAGACGACGCCCGCGGCAATCGGAGCGGGCCAGCGACGATTGCGATCGGGATGCGCCTCGGGGCCGGCGCAGATGGCGGCCGTGATGGCGGCCAAGTTGCTGGTGTGACCACCAAAAAACGCTGTGGCGGCGCTGGCAAGACCGGTCAGAACAAAGAGCGGGGCGGGGCGGGGCGTGAAGCCGTTGGCCTGCAGCACCGCCAGCCCCGGCAGGTTCTGGGAGGCCATGGTGACGATATAAAGCGGTAGGCCGATGCGGATGATCGCGTCGAGGGTAAATACCGGAAGAATCGGAACAAAAGCGGGCCAGCTGCCGTCGAGGGCGCCGGGAGGGAGGTGGGTGGTGGTGGCCAGCATGATGCCGGTGACGAGCACGGCGATGGGGACGGCGTAGCGGCGGGCGAAGCGCATGCCGAGGGCCCAGGCGAGCAAAATAGGTAACGCCAGCAATGGCATAGCGGCGACGGCATTGATCGGTGCAAGGCAGAGGCTGAGCAGCATGCCGGCCAGCATGGCATTGGCAATGGGTGCGGGAATTGCAGCGATGAGCCGCGCCAGTGGACGGATCAGGCCGGTGAGAATGATGAGCCCAGCCGCAACAATGAAGGCACCGGCGACCGCTGGAAAGCTACCAACAGGCTCCCCAACTGTTAGCAGAAAGGCAACACCAGGCGTCGACCAGGCAAAGCTGACCGGAACCTTCAAACGCCAGCTGACGGCGATGTTGAGAATGCCGATGGCGATGCACACGGTCATCAACCCGGAGCCGGCCTGTTGCGGCGAGGCGCCTGCCGCAGTCAGTGCCGCGAGCACCAGTGTAAAGGTGCTGGCATAGCCAACGACGGCCGCCAACGCGCCAGCCATGATGGGCTGGAAGTAGTCGTGCTGTCCCTGAGCGGTCGATGCTGTTGTGCTCACGCTGGTCCCCCGATCGTCGGGGCCAACCTATGCAAGCCGCTGAGTCCGGTGAAGCCCAAAAGACCAGCCTGCCCACTGGGTGGGAAGGGTGATTTCGAAGGTTGTGCCGGAACGGCTATCGGCCAGGGCGATATCGCTGCCCTGCGAGCGCAGGGCGGCACGTGCAATCGCCAGGCCCAGTCCCGTGCCGCCCGATTCGCGCCGGGTGGAGAAGAAGGGCTGAAAGATCGCCTCGCGATCGGAAGGAGGAATGCCCGAGCCGTTGTCGGCTACGGAGAGGGTGGTGTTCCCGGCGCGCGCTTCGAAGCTCAGGCGCAGGGCGGTTGCGCCGTGCTGGTTGGCATTTTCGGCGAGGTGGAGGAGGGCAACGAATGCCGCGTCTTCGCGCAAGGGCAGAACGGCGTCTTGCGGTTGCGCTGAAATCTCGAGCTGCGGGAAACGAGCAGCAAGGCTGGCCGCAAGCGTGGCGAGCGGGACCTGTCCGATGCTGGTGGGGAATTCGGCGTAGGCGAGCTGCCGCAGCCGCTGCAGCAGGTGATCGAGCCGCTCGGCATCGGCGACGATGTTGTCGAGAAAGTGCTGCCGTTCGGCAGGGGTCATCGCCAGCTGCTCGTCGCGCATCAGTTCGGCGGCGCCCCTAATGGCAGTGAGCGGTGACTTGAGCTCGTGCGACACGTGGGCTGCAAAGGAGCGGATGTATTCAGTGCGATCGATCATGGTCGTGGCCAGGTCGAGGAAGCTCTGCGACAGCAGGGCGATCTCGCGCGTGCCATAGGCGTCGAGCGGCTGGATGGCAGGCTTGCCGCTGCGGGCAATGGCTCCGGTGCGGGCGATCAGCGCGTTGATAGGGTTCGTGATCGTGCGCGCCAGCACGTAGGCGACGATCAGCGTCAGGAGAACGGCCGCAGTCAAAGCGATAAGCTCATTGGCGGAAAGGCCGCGTGCGACGTCGAGACGCCCAGCCCACAGGATGACTGCAGCGGGAAGAGCCAGGACCGAAAGCAGAACTGACACTACGACCAGTGCTAGCGGTGGCCGCCACTTGCGTGGAATGCGAACGCGCTCGGTCACGCCGCCACCTCGGCCAGCCTAAAGCCGATGCCATGGATGGTGGTGACGACACTCGAGCAGCCCGCCGAGGCGAACTTTGCCCTTATGTTGCGGATGTGGCTGTCTATGGTGCGATCGGCCACATGCATGCCCGGACCATAGGCGGCGCTTATCAGCTGATCGCGGGAGAACACCATTTCAGGGCGCGACAGGAGGGTGGTAAGGATCGCAAATTCCAGCGCGGTCAGCTCCACCGCTCTGCCGCCATAGCGAACCTGATGGGCTCCTCGGTCGAGTTGTAGCAGGCCGTGCTCCAGTTTCCCGGCGGTGGAGGCGCCGGGCGAGGGACTGACCCGCTTGAGGATCGCCTTCACCCGCGCCACCAGTTCGCGCGGGCTAAAGGGCTTGGTGACGTAGTCATCGGCGCCAAGCTCCAGCCCGACGATCCGGTCCACCTCCTCGTCCCGAGCGGAGAGAAAGAGGATCGGCACCTGCGAAGTCTCGCGCAGCCTGCGGCACACTTCGAGACCGTCCAGCTCCGGCAGGCCGACGTCCAGAACCACCAGGGCCGGCTGCTGGCGCCGGAACTCCACCAGCGCCTCTGCCCCGTTGCGTGCGATAGTCGTTGCCATGCCTGCCCGCTCCAACGCGAAGCAGACCACGTCGCGGATATGAGGCTCATCGTCGACAACAAGGATGCGTGGCGGCATGATCTGGTCTAGCTGGGCGAGAGAATCCGGTTGTCGCCGTTCCCGCTTCCGCTGTCCAGATAGTGGCTGAGGCGCTGTTCGCGCCAGCTCCAATCGCGCCAGTCTTCGCTGCGACCCGCCCAGAACTCCTCTGCCATTAGGCGGCGGAGTGCGATGGCCTCCTCGGCCTCAGGCACTGCCGAGATATAGCGGTCCAGTGCCGGAAGAGCAGTGGGGCCAAGCTCTCGCAGGTAGCCGAGATCGAGCGCAACTCCGTCGCCCTTCAACTCGCGGCTATGCTCGACGTTGAAGCCGGCGATGAGAGCCGAGAAATCAACCCAGGCGCAGGCGTATAGGACAGAAGCGAGGCTCAGGAGATTGGTGGCAATGAGCCAGTTGTTGGAACGCTGGAGCCAGATGCGCAGCACGATCAGCACGAGTCCTATTGCGACCAGGACCATCCAGATGCCCGCGGCCAGACGCAGCTCCGTCAGCGAGTAGACCTCGACATAGAGGTCGAGGCGAAGGATCGAGGAGATGCAAAGAAGGACGTTTTGCCCGACCCATATGTAGACCAGGCGGCGGATGAGCGTGTTGTTGATGCCATGTCCATGCGGGCGCATGGCGGCCAGGACGAAAACAGCTGCGAAAAGCGCAGTGGCGATCAAGGGGAATGCGCCGCGGTGGGCATAGTCGGCATAGCTCAGGCCATCGGGCAGTGAGGCGCCGCCCCACAGGTAGAACAGGTCCAGCACTGTCTGGACGGCAAAGAGAACGTTGAAGAGCACGAGCGAGCGCGTGATGGCAGCTGCACCAAACAGGGCGCTTTCGGACCGCGCCATGATAACGGCTTCCGCTTTGCTGTTGCGCACCGGCAGCAACTTGGGGCGGAGCAGGCCCCAGATGGCAGCCGCCACGGCCATCCAGAAGAAAACACGGATCGGCTGGGGCAGGGCGATCCAATCGAGGCTGAGCTGCGTGAATGCTCCATCGATCAGCGGATTGGCCGCGACGAACAAGGTCGTGAAAATGGCAAGGAACAGCAGCGGAACGAGCCAGCCCAGCGCGTGGCGCAGGATGGATGAACCCAGGCCCTGTTGCGACACGTGGCTGCTGGCGAGGAGGGCATCGCCGAAAAGGCGGAACGGTAGCAAGGTCGCGAAGCGCAGCAACACGGATGGGATGGCATCGAGCAGCTTGGGAAGCTGGTCATTTGCTGACAGCGCGGCAACACCGAGCCCAGCCAGGGCCAACAATGCTGCAAGGAGGGAGGGCGATTCCACCAGAGGCAGCGCTGCCAGCATCGCGAAAGCACCAGCAGCAGAACGTTTGCGGACCGCAGCAGAACCGAGTGCGTAGATGGCCGTAGCAGTCACGAGGATGAAGGCAAACCAGCCAAGTCCCGGCAGCGCGGAGAAGATCAAGACATCCGCCAGAATCACGAGAGCCAGCGTGGCAATGACCGACCAGCCCTGATGTCTAACTGGGAACCCGCCGCGTGCGGGAGCGATCGCTTCGCTCATGAGGAGCCTCAAGCTGTTGGAGAGGAAGAAGCGCGCCGTGCAAGCCAACGGCCTTCTGGCGCGCAGAAGCAGGATCTTCCACGAGCCACCAACCATCCTTGCGGATGCGATGGGGCATGGAAGTGTTCTGGTTGGCAGGAGGGGGAGGGGACTGGCGCATGGGTCGACAATGACCGGCGCCTTTGCAGAATTCGTGCAGAAGACGAGGATGTGGCGAGGAGTTGAGGCTTGACGAGCTAGGGGCGGGAAGCCTCCGCAAATTCGGCCATGATGCGCGGCACCTCATCGGGGATCTCCCGCGCAAGATAACCGAGGAGACCGTGCTTTTGCGCCAGGCGCGCCCCGGCTTCTGCGTGGAGATAGACTGCCCATTGCGCGGCCAGCAGTGGCTTGGTGCCGCGCGCCAGGAGCGCTCCAAGGATGCCCGCCAGCGTATCGCCCGAACCTGACGTAGCAAGGCCGACATTGCCGAGCGTGCATTCCCAGCTCTCGCCTTGCGGGCTGACGACGTGGGTGCAGCTCCCTTTCATGATCACAACCGCTCCTGTCTCGGCAGCCGCGCGGCGGGCAGCAGCAACCGGATCCGCCTGGACTGCGTCCCGATCTATATCGAGAAAGGTGGCCATCTCGCCGGCATGCGGGGTCACCACGATGCGGCCGGCATGCCTCTTGAGTCGGTGGGGCTGCTGGCGAAGTCCGGTGAGCGCTGCGGCATCGAGAACGAAAGTCGGCCCGTCCAGCGCGTCGAGCAGCTGGGCCGCCAACTCGCCAGTTGATGCGTCGTCGAGCATGCCAGGCCCAATGATCAGGGTGTCGCGTTCCTTCACAGCATCGCTGATCGCCGCGGCCGCTGCGGGCGCAATGTCGCCAGAGGCTGTCTCTTCGTGTCCGCAAACGCGTGCCTCGGGAAAAGCCACGCCCAATAGGCCGGCCCGGCTCTCCACCGTGTCGATCCGGACCTTGCCGGCGCCGGCGCGCAGGGCCGAGAGGCCCGCCAGAAGTGCCGCTCCGGCGACCTCGCGATGTCCGCCCACGACGATGACGCGACCGCGAGCATCCTTGTCGACCTCGCCCTTTGGCAGCGGCAATGGCTGGGCAAGGAGGAATTCGCGCGTGATGGACTGCTGTGTCATTGGGGCGAGCTCACCACAGGTGGTTCGACAGTGACCGTGGCCCCCTCTTCGCGCAGCGGGGCCACGAAATTGTAGCGCTCCAGCACCAGTTGGCCGCCCCGCCCGGCGTCGGGATCCAGCCGGTACTCGGTGACCGAGCAGTTGGCGACGTCGCCCTGCCGGTCGATGGCGAGGATCTCCTCTTCTGTGAGCGACTCGATGATGTAGCGGAGGCAGAGGACCACCACCTGGTGGCTGACAATCAGCACGTCTTCCCCGGCATGATGGAGGCCGACGGTGTCCAGAAGGCTGCGCAGGCGGAGGATGACGTCGCACCAGCTCTCGCCGGCCGGCGGACGGTGATAGAATTTTCCGAGCAGGCTGCGGAACCGCGCCTGCTCGGGATAGCGCTCCAGAATGCCGGCTGCCGTCAGCCTGTCGAGGACACCGAACTCCTTTTCCCGCAGCCGTTCGTCGAAACTCATTTCGGCATCGGCAAAGCCGCCATGCGCCGCGATCAGTTCCGCCGTTCGTCGCGCGCGGGCATAGGGCGATGCCACCACGACGCCGGGCACAGCGCCGGCATCGCCCGATTTGAACCAGCGTCCGAGAGCCATCGCCTGCTGTTCGCCGCGCACACTGAGCGGGACGTCGATGTCGCGATGGTCAATGTTGATTTCGCTTAGGCCCGCGTCCATCGCCGCCTGCCGGGCGACATTGCCGGTGCTTTCACCGTGACGGACGATCCACAAGCGGCGGGGCCATCTCTGCATGCTTTATCCTCGAACTCATCTCCACAACTTGCGGGAGGCTCCAAGGTTCGAAGCAATGTGCAGTTTGCAGGCACGACCAGCCGAAAGCTGCCGGCTGGTCGCATGGCGCAACTATTCGGGCTTGGTCACGCAGACGGCGAAACGGTCCTGCGTCAGCCGCTCCAGCGCGCGCCAGAACGGCATCTTGCGCGCCTGCGGCCAGTGTATGGCGCCCAGTTGCCGGTCGATAACGGGATTGATGAACCCGGCTTTGAGCAGTTCGTCGACGACAGCCTCTGCTGGCATCTGGTTGGAGAAAAACACTTGCTCCCGAATGCGCTGCAGCCGTTCGCTCATGCCCGGCGCAAGGTTGCCGTGACCAGGCTTACCGCCAAAGCGCAGCCGCAGCCGCGTCACCCAGCTCTTGCGCCCCATATTGCCATCAACGATCAGGAGCCTTCCGCCCGGCTTGAGCAGCTCGAACCATTCCCGAAAGGCCGCGGGTACATCCACCAGCGTCCAGACCAGATGCCGGTTGGTGATGACGTCGTAGCTCTCACGCGGCTCCTGAGTGTTTTCGGCGTCCCGCATGATGAAGCGAATATTGGTGCCGCGCTTCTTCGACTTGGCGCGTGCCTGCTCGAGCATGGCTTCGGACCAGTCGACGCCCGTAACGGCAAAGCCCATGTCATGCATTAGGTGGGAGATGACGCCCGTACCGCTGGCAAGATCGAGTGCGGCGCGGCCGCGCCCTTCGCCCAAGTGCTTCCTGATCAGCTTATGCCAGCCGCGCCGCTCCTGCTCGGAGAAGATCTCGTGGCCGACGCTTTGATCGAAGGTCGCCGCGCGTTCGGACCAGAAGTCACGGATTTCATCGCGGATGGAATAGTTTGCGCCGTAGTCGGTCATCTTCTCTCTAACACCTTGGAATGGCTCTAAAAGATAAATCTTGATCTTCAACATCATCTTTAATAGCTGACATTGCGTATCAAGTTTCCTGAGAGACATCAAAATGAAAATGTCGCGTCTGATGCTCGTGCCCGCCGTGGCCGTGCTGGCGTCGTTCTCGCTGCCAGCCTTTGCGCAAGCATTCACCGTTACCGACGTCGCCGGACGTGAAGTTTCGTTTGAAGCTCCGGTCGAGCGCGTGATTCTGGGCGAGGGACGAATGCTCTATTCGCTCGCCACGCTCGAAACGGAAAACCCCTTCGCCAAGGTGGTGGGCTGGCGCAACGACCTCTGGACCACCGACCAGAAGTCGTTCGATGCCTATGTCGCCAAGTTCCCCGAAGCCAAGGACCTGCCGTTTCTAGGCAACCTGACCGACGGCACGTTGCAAACGGAGACGGTGGTGACGCTGGATCCGGACGTGCTGATCCTGCCTATCGGCAACAAGACCGCTGCCGACGAGGTCAAGCTCGAGGAGATGCTCGACGGCATCGGCGTCAAGATCGTCTATGTCGACTTCCGCGAGCACATCATCGACAACACCGTGCCCAGCCTCCACATCCTCGGCCAGCTGTTCGACAAGGAAGAGCGTGCTCAGGAAGTCGCCGACTTCTGGCAGACGGAGATGGACAAGATTGCGGCCGTGCTTGCCGAGAACAACCCGGAACGGCCGGACGTCTTCATGTATCGTGCCGCGGGGCTCGTGGAATGCTGCGGCACCTTTGGGCCCGACAATTTCGGCCTTATGGTCGAACTGGCCGGCGGGCACAATCTGGGCTCGGATTTCCTTCCCGGTTATACCGGCTCGATCAACCCCGAGCAGGTCATCGCCTCCAACCCCGACATCATCGTCGTGACGGGTTCGGACTGGACCAATTCTCCCGATGCTGCCGGCTTTGTCAGCGTTGGCCCGGGAACGGCTGAGGGTGCCGAGGAAAGCCGCAAGGTGCTTGCTTCATTGGTGGAAGCGCCTGCCTTCACCGGCTCCACCGCTGTGGCCGAGGGCAATGTCCATGCGGTCTGGCACCAGTTCTACACCAGCCCCTACCAGTTCGTCGTCATTGCCCAGATGGCCAAGTGGTTCCATCCCGACCTCTTCGCCGAGGCCGATCCGGACGCCACCTTCAAGGAGTTCTACGACCGGTTCCTGCCCATCCCATATGAGCCGGGTTCCTGGCTGTCGCTCAAGGCCGACGAGTAGTCCATGGCCGCCGCTGATATCACCCTCTTGACGGAAGTGGCGGCCGAAGGGCGCGGTGAATACCGCGCCCGTACCCGTCGCAAGCTCCTGATCCTGGCCGGGCTTAGCCTTGCCCTTTGCCTCTCCTTTGCCGTCGACCTCGCCTGGGGGCCCGCACGCTACGGGTTGGATCAGGTGGTTCTCGCGCTCTTTGATCCCAACGCGGTGTCCGACCAGGTGCGCACGGTCGTCTGGGACATCCGCATGCCGGTGGCGGTCATGGCCATCGTGGTGGGCGCTGCGCTTTCGGTCGCCGGTGCGCAGATGCAGACCATTCTCGCCAATCCGCTGGCCAGCCCCTTTACCTTGGGAATTTCCGCCGCAGCGAGTTTCGGGGCGGCGCTGGGCATTGTGACGACCGTGCCATTCATTCCCGTAGCCGCCGGACTGATCGTGCCTGTCAATGCCTTCATCATGGCGCTGGTGGCGACGCTGTTCATCCATTTCGTTTCGCAGCTGCGTGGGGTCACCGTGCAGACGGTGGTGCTCCTGGGTATCGCGCTGGTCTTCACCTTCAACGCGCTCCTCGCCTTTGTGCAGTACCTGGCCTCCGAACAGGCGCTCTCGCAGGTGGTCTTCTGGACCATGGGGAGCCTCACCAAGGCGACTTGGCCCAAGATCTGGATCACCTTGGCCGTGCTGCTGATTGCACTGCCGCTTTTTGCCCGCAACGCCTGGGCGCTCACGGCCATCAGGCTGGGCGAGGACAAGGCCGCCAGTTTTGGCGTCAATGTGCGCTATATCCGGCTTGAAACCATGCTGATCATCTCACTCCTGGCTTCGGTGCCGGTGAGCTTTGTCGGCACGATCGGCTTTGTCGGACTTGTAGGCCCGCATATAGCGCGGATGATCCTGGGCGAAGACCAGCGCTTCTTCCTGCCTGGTTCCGTGCTCTCCGGCGCACTCCTGTTGTCGGTGACGTCGATCGTCTCCAAGTCGATCATTCCCGGCGTTGTCTTCCCCATCGGCATCATCACCGCCCTCGTGGGTGTGCCGTTCTTCATTTCGCTCATACTCTCAAATGTGAGGCGCTCATGGTAAGCCTGCAGCTCAAGGAACTTGGCGCGTCCTACGGCAAGAAGCTGACCATCTCCGGCGTTACCACGCCCCAACTGCGTGCCGGTGAGGTCGTGGCGGTGATCGGACCGAACGCGGCGGGCAAGTCGACGCTGTTCAAGCGCATCGCCGGGCTGCTCAAGGGACCGGGCGAGGTCAGCCTCTCCGACAGTGCCAAAGGCAAGAAGGCGATCAGCTACATGCCGCAAGATACGTCGGCAAACGCCGTGCTGACCGTCTACGAGTCCATTCTTCTGGCGCGCAAGCAGGGTAGCCGCTGGTCGGTGGAAGACGCCGACCTGCGCTTCATCGACCATGTAATGGACGCGCTCAACATCCGGCCGATAGCCTTCAGGGACCTGGGCGCCTTGAGCGGCGGCCAGCGTCAGCTCGTCTCCATCGCGCAGACACTGGTGCGCGAACCCGACGTCATGCTGATGGACGAGCCCACCAGCGCCCTTGATCTCCATCGTCAGGTCGAGGTGCTGAGTTTTATGCAGGCGCAGGCCCGGCAGAAGGGCATGATCGTGCTAATCGCGATACACGACCTCAACCAAGCGCTGCGCTTCGCGGATCAGGTCCTGCTGATTGCCGATGGCAAGATGCAAGCCTGCGGATCACCGCTCGAAGTGATCAACTCTACCATGCTGAAAAGCGTCTATGGCGTTGATGCCCGTATCGAGAAGTGTTCACGCCAATTCGACCATGTCATCGTGGACGGCGTAGCCGCCTGACCCCACCTGACGTGCTGTCGCATTTTTCAAGCAGGGCGTCTGCAAGAGACGCCCTGCTCATTTTTCTCCTGGGATCTCGCCTCGATCAGTCCGCGTCACCGCCAAGGGCGCCGAACAGAGCCTTCTGGGCGATCTTGAGGGCGCTGATGGCGTCGTGGCGGCTCTGAGCTTCCTGGAGGGCGTCGATGTCTAGGCGATCAAGGCCCTTGGCGGCGGCTTTGAGGAAGTCGATGGCGTGGGTGGCCGTGGCCACGGAATCCTCGCGGAAGGGGAACTGGTCGAGCTGCCAGACCCCGTTCCAGTTGTTCTTCTTGAGCACATAGAAGAACTCGAAGAGCTCGATGGGGTGGAGGCTGCCGGCGACGAGGTCGTCGTCCCAGGAGCGGTAGTTGTCGTTGACGTCCATGCCGAAGAGGCGGCCGTGGTCGATGGCAAGCTGGGCTGAGTCCGCAGCAGACTCGCCACCCATGATGGCGTGGCCGAAATCGAGCAGGATGCCGACGTTCGGGAGTCCGATCTTTTCGATGCCAAGGATGGTGCGGGCTACCGAACCGAAGCTCATGCGCACGCGCGGTTCGCGCGGCTTGTATTCAATAACGAATTTGAGGTCGGGATTTTCAGAGGCGAGTTGGCCGACCCCGTCGAGCGAGCGCTGCCATTGAGTCGAATAGTCGACCTGGAAGGGATAGTCCCAGCCGTCCTGGCCGGGCCAGAGTTTGACGTAGTCGGCTTTGTGGAAGCGAACTACGTCGCAGGCGGCGGTGATCAGTTCGTGCGCCTTGCGGCGAATGCCGGCATCGGGATTTGTGAAGGCACCCTTGACGAAGTCGCGGGTGTAGATCTCAGGGGTGATGCCGATGACGCCGAGCTTGTTGCGATCGAGGGCTTCCTTGATCTGCGAGTCGGAATATTCGCCGCCGAAATATGGCCAATTGAGATCGACGACGGAAAGGTCCTTGACCTGACCTGCGAGATCGATGGCTTCGATGATATTGCGGGGAATGCCGTAGCCGTCCGTCGCATAGCGGTCGAGATAGGTCGCGAAGTGCCAGATGCCGGCCCCGAAGCGTTGGTTGGTCATGGGTTTCCTCCAGAAAGCTGTTGTTCTTGCGCCAAGGTCTGCGTTACGGCGGACTGCCAGCGGTGACGGTGTGTCTTGCGGCTGACGTCATCCATCTCCGGCACGAAGTAACCGGCAGCGGGGACCCCCGGCATGGCAATGCCGAGGGAAGAAAAGGCGAGGGCGGCGGCGCCCAGGGCGCTGACTTCAGGCGCTGCGGCGGCGGCGACTGGGCGGCTGAGGATATCGGCCTGGAACTGCATCAGCAACGGGTTGCGCGAGGCGCCACCATCGGCGCGGAGTTCGCCTAGAGGCGAGCCCATGTCGGCTTCCATGGCGGAATAGACGTCGGCGACCTGGAAAGCGATGGCTTCCAATGCGGCGCGAGCAAGGTGAGCCGGCTTGGTGCCGAGCGAGAGGCCGGTAATGGTGCCGCGGGCGTCGGCGCGCCAGTAGGGGGCGCCGAGCCCGACAAGAGCGGGTACGAAGGCGACGCCGTTGCTGTCGGGGACGGTTTCGGCGAGGGCTGAGAGGGCGGTGGCGTCGGGCAGGCCCAGGAGTTCAGCAGCGAAGGCGGCGGTCTGGCCTGAGACGGAAATATTGCCTTCGAGGGCGTGCTGCACCTTGCCGTTCTGGCTCCAGGCGATCGTCGACGAAATCCCGTGGGTTGAGCGGACGCGACTGGGCGTCAGCGCCATCAGCGAGGTGCCGGTGCCGTAGGTGGCTTTGACGGTGCCGGGCATGCGGACGCCGTGGCCGAAAAGGGCGGCGTGGGAATCCCCGATCATGGCGAGGATGGGCGTGCCGGCGGGAAGGGCGGTGGCACCTTCGGCCGTTGTGCCGAAGCGTGTGTCGGAGGATTTGACCTCGGCCAGCATGTTTTGCGGCACACCGAAGAGGGCGCAGAGGTCTGCATCCCAAGTCAGCGTCTCGGTATTGAAAAGCTGGGTGCGGGAAGCATTGGAATGGTCGGTAGCATGGACCCCGCCGCCGGTGAGGTTCCACAGAAGCCATGAATCGACCGTGCCGACGCGCAGTTCGCCCTTTTCCGCGCGGATGCGGGCTCCGGGCGTGTTGTCGAGAAGCCAGACGATCTTGGCGGCGGGAAACAGGGGGTCGAGTGAGAGGCCCGTTTTGGCCTCGATTATCTCGGCGTGGCCGGCCGCGCGAAGAGCGTCGCATTTGGGTGCGGAGCGGCGGCACTGCCAGATAACGACGGGGCCGATGGGCTCACCGGTTGCGGCATCCCAGACGAGGATGGATTCACGCTGGTTGGATATGGCGATGCCGGCGATGTGGGTGTGACCCGCTTTGGCAACGACTTCGGCGATGACGGTTTGGACACCGTCGACCAGAGCGGAGGCCGATTGCTCGGCCCAGCCAGGCTGGGGGTAGGTCACAATGTTGGGCACCGAGGCCTGGTGCAGCACGCGGCCTGAGGCGTCCACCAACAAAGCCTTGGTGTTGGTGGTGCCTTGGTCGATGGCGAGGATCAGCTCGCCGGTCATTTCTTGCGGGCGATAGTCTGGCGCACGGCGTCGGCAATGCCGGTCTCGTTGAGCCCGAAGTGGTCGAAGAGCCATTCGGCTGAGCCAGTGGGTACGAAGCCAGGGAAGCCAAGGATGCGCATTGGAACTGGATTGGAGGAGATGACCACTTCAGCCACCGCGCCGCCGAGCCCGCCACGAACGGAATGTTCTTCAACGCTCACAATCGCGCCAGTTTCTGCGGCGTCGGCGATGACGGCTTCATCGAGTGGATTGACAGTGGCCATGTTGACGACGCGAGCGGAGATGCCCTCCGCGGCTAGCGCCTTGGCGGCGGCGACGGCGCGGTGGACCATAGTGCCGTTGGCTATGATGGTCGCATCACTGCCTTCGACAAGGGTTTCGGCTTTGCCGATCTCAAAGATGGCATTCGCAGGGCGCTCGAGCGCTGGGACCGCCATGCGGCTGACCCGGACGAAGACCGGACCGTCATGGGCGGCGGCGGTCTTGATGGCTTCGGCCGTCTGCCAGGGATCGGCCGGCACGATCAGCTTCATGTTGTTGAAGAGACGGAGCCAGGCCAAGTCTTCGATGGAATGGTGAGTGGGACCAAGTTCGCCATAGGCAACACCGGAGGACTGGCCGATCAGCTTCACGTTCACATTGGAATAGGCGATGTCGGCCTTGACCTGTTCCAGAGCGCGGCCGGTGATAAAGCAGGACGCCGCCGAGACAAAAGGCACCTTGCCGCCGTTTGCAAGGCCGGCGCCAACGGCGACCAGGGTTTGTTCTGCAATGCCGACATTGACCATGCGCTCGGGAAATTTCTTGCGAAACCCAGTGAGCTTGGACGAGCCGACGCTGTCGCTGACGACGGTAACGATCCGCGGATCGGCTTCGGCCAAGGCTTCGATGGTCGCGGCAAAGCTGTCGCGGCAGTCGAAGTAGCCGTCTTTCTTGGGGGCAGCAGCGCTCATCAGACGAGTTCCCGCATGGCTTGTTCGTATTGCTCCTTGGTGGGCACGCCGTGATGCCAGGAGACGTTGTCGTGCATGAAGCTGACGCCCTTGCCCTTGAAGGTGTTTGCAACAACACAGAGCGGCTTGCCCCGCCCTTTGGGCGAGGCGGAGAGGACGGCGAGCAGTTGGCCATGGTCATGCCCATCCACCGTCTCGACATGCCAACCGAAGGCGCGCCATTTATCCTCGAGGGGATCGAGCGAAGCCGTTTCTTCCGTCCCAGCACCTTGCTGCAAACGGTTGCGATCGACGATCAGCGTCAGGTTTTCCAGCTTGCGGTGGGCAGCGGTCAGTGCTGACTCCCAATTGCTGCCTTCCTGCAGTTCACCGTCGCCGGTGAGCACAAAGGTGCGGAAGTCTGCATTGTCCATCTGGCCGGCAATAGCAATGCCGGTGGCGACGGGCAGGCCATGGCCGAGCGGACCGGTGTTGGTTTCAACGCCGGGCAGGTAGTTGCGGTTGGGATGGCCGTTGAGCTTGGAAAGCGGCTCCATATAGGTCGAGAGGTCCGCTTCCGGGAAGTATCCCGCCGCCGCCAGGACCGAATAGAAGGCGCCGGTACAATGGCCCTTGCTCATGACGAAGCGGTCGCGATTGGGATCACGAGGGTTCTTGGGGTCATAATGCATGACGCCGAAGTAGAGCGTGGCGAGAACATCGGTTGCGCTGAAGTCGCCGCCGGGATGGCCCTGCTGCGCTTCAAAGACCATCTGAAAGCTACGCCGCCGGATCCAGAGCGCCTTTTCGGCGATCAGGGACAACTGGTCATTGCGGCGATCTGTGGCAGGAGCGGACACTGAATTCCTCGCGAACAGCATGGGAGCCGTCAGGCATTTGCCGGGAAGTTAGCGCCGACAATTGTGGGAGGGCAATAGATAATTTTCGTTTTCTGCGGAATCGTATCCAGCGTCGTGAGCGAAGCTTTCTCCAACATAACCGGCACAGCCGCGGCGCCATGGCCGGTTGACAGTGCTTCAAGACGAGGTCACAAGAATGCAAATCGAAAAATTTCCGCAATGAACCGAATGGTCGTGCGGGGCTTCGGGAGGATGGCTGCTTATGAAGGCGTCGAGGTTGCTCTCGCTGGGGATCCTGCTTGTTGCGGCGCTTCCGCTCACCGGCTGCAAAATCGTCCCCATAGCGACCGAAGCTGAGGCGCCGGCGGTCGGCTTCGATGCGACAGCCTATGCGGAGGGGCTGTGGAGCGACCAGGCTTTGCCGCACTTCGAGGAGAATGCCCGACCGGCTGCCGAAGTGTTGCCTGCGTTAGCCACGAACTTCGAAGCGGCCACAGAAAACTACGGTTATCGACCGGGAGAGGGGTCTCCCTGGAGCTTCATTGTCACCGGCGAGGGCGTTGTGTCGGCCAAGAACACCGAGTCGCGTGCCGGCACGATGGAAGTGGCGGTTGACGGCGGGGCTCAACCTGTAGCGGCAGTGCTGCAGATCGGGCCGGTGCTGCGTGGCAATGCTGTGCGCGACGCCTTGCCCTTCGTCTCGTTCAAGGACTTTACCAACCAGCTTGAATATGCCAACGCGGGCAAGGCGCTGACGGCGCTGGCACTCGGCAGTTTCAGCGGCAATGTGGACGCCCTGGCCGTGGGTGACCGCGTGCGCTTCACTGGAGCGATCAGCGTTTCCAAAGCAGGGGACGCGCCCGTGATCACGCCGGTCCTGCTGGAGAAGGTGGCGCCATGACGGTTGTTCTGAGCGCAATCGGCATAACCAAAGCCTTCCCGGGCACCGTTGCGCTGCAGGACGTGGACTTCGATGTCCATGCCGGCGCGGTCAATGTGCTGATCGGCGAGAATGGGGCGGGCAAGTCGACGCTCACGAAGATACTTGTTGGTGTGGAGCGGCCCACGCTGGGCACGATATCCATGCTCGGCGAGAAAGTGAGCTTTTCCTCGGTGCGCGATGCTGCCAGCAAGGGCATCGGTATCGTGTTCCAGGAGGTCAATCTTTGCCCCAATATGAGCGTGACCGAGAACATCTTCCTGGGCCGTGACATCACGCGCGCGGGGTTCCATATCGACCGAGGCGCTCAACGCGCCCGTGCCGCAGAACTGCTGGGGCGGCTCGAGCACAATATTGATCCCGACACCTTGGTGGCGGACCTGATGATCGGGCAGCAGCAGATCGTCGAAATCGCCAAGGCGCTGGCTGAGGATGCTCGCATCCTGATCATGGACGAGCCGACTTCGGCGCTTTCGGCCTCCGAGGTCGAGGTGTTGTTCAAGGTCATTGGCGAGCTGAAGCGTGCCGGCGTGGCCATCATCTATATCTCGCACCGCCTGGAAGAGCTGATCCGCATCGGCGACTACTTCACCGTCTTGCGCGACGGCCGATTGGCCGCGGCAGCCCCACGAGAAGAGGTTTCGATTCCCTGGATCATCAGCAAGATGCTAGGGTCCGAGAACGTCCTGCCCAAGCGGCCGCCTGCCGTGCCGGCTGGACCGGCGATCCTCGAGGTCGAGCACCTGTCGCTGCCGCGGCGTGGCGCCGGCATGGCGGTGGACGATGTTTCGGTGACCTTCCGTACTGGCGAGATCACCGCGATCTATGGGTTGCTCGGTGCTGGCCGGACGGAGCTGTTCGAGAGCCTTTATGGCCTGCGAGGTGGCGCCACCGGATCGGTGCGGCTGGAGGGCGTGGAACTGGGATCCCGATCCGTCAATCACCGCATGAAGGCCGGGCTGCTGCTTGTTCCGGAAGATCGGCAGCGAGACGGGTTGGTCCAGAACCTTTCAGTGGGTGGCAATCTGGGCCTCGCCAGCCTGCGCCGGTTCACCAGGTTCTTTTCCATCTCCAAAGCCGCCGAGACGCCGCTGCTTTCCCAAGTCATCGACCAGCTGCATATCAAGACCGCAGGAGCCGATGCGCCGATCACGTCGCTCTCAGGCGGAAATCAGCAGAAGGTGGTGATCGGCAAGTCGCTGCTCACCCAGCCGCGTGTCCTGCTGCTCGACGAGCCCAGCCGGGGCATCGACATCGGCGCCAAGGCCGAAGTGTTCAACACCATGCGCGATCTAGCCGACCAGGGTCTGGCCATTATTTACACGACCTCCGACCTCAAGGAGACGCATGGCGTGGCCGACCGCATCCTGGTCATGGCCTATGGCCGGATTACCGCCGATCTGCGCGCCGAAGAGGCGACCGACGAGGCGCTGGTCCGCGCTTCCACTTACCAATTCGACACTGCCGCAGCCTAAGGAGAAGCCAATGTCCACTGCAACTGCGACAGGTATGCGAGGTCAAGCCGGCAACGGTTCTGCACTGCTGCTTGTGCTTAAGCTACGCACTTTTATCGCGCTGATCGCTGTGACCCTGTTCTTTGCGCTGATGGCGCCGAACTTCGTTTCCGTCGCCAACGCTGTCATCATCTCCAAGCATGTGGCGATCAACGCCATACTCGCCATCGGGATGACCTATGTGATCCTCACAGGCGGCATCGATTTGTCGGTCGGCTCGATCGTGGGACTGACGGGCATGGTGGCGGGCGGACTTCTCGTGCACGGCATGCCGCTGGCGATGTTCGGGGTGGTGATCTACCCCAACGTGGTCGAAGTGATCCTCATCGCCCTGTTCGTGGGGACAGCCATCGGGGCCATAAATGGCTTGCTGATAACAAAGCTCGGGGTGGCGCCCTTTATTGCAACCTTGGGCACACTCTATGTAGCGCGCGGCGCAGCCCTTCTTCTGTCCGGCGGCGCGACCTTTTCCAACCTCGTGGGCAAGCCTGAACTTGGTAATCAGGGCTATCCCGTCATTGGGTCTGGCAATCTCTTTGGAGTGCCGATTTCGGTGCTCATCCTGGTTCTCATGGCGCTTGTCGCCGCCTATGTGGCGCAGCGCACACCCTTCGGGCGCAAGGTCTATGCCGTGGGTGGCAACGAGCGCGCAGCGGCACTTTCCGGCGTCCGCGTCGACCGGGTCAAGATTGCGGTCTACATGATCTCGGGTTTTTGCGCGGCGGTGGTAGGGCTTATCGTCTCGTCCCAGCTGGTGGCGTCGCATCCCGCCAGCGGGGAGACTTTCGAGCTCAACGCCATCGCCGCGGCGGTGCTTGGCGGCACATCACTTTCCGGGGGCAGGGGCCTGATCGGGGGAACCATCGTAGGCGCCTTCGTGATCGGGGTGCTGAGCGATGGTCTCGTAATGATGGGGGTGTCCGAATTCTGGCAAATGGTGATCAAGGGCCTTGTGATTATCGCGGCCGTCGTGCTCGATCAGCTGCAGCGCAGGCTTGCAGCGAATACACGGCAAGGCTAGACGCGGATGACACAGGGGGCGAGCTTTGGCCGATTCCAGCGCAGTAGGTGAGACGGGGACCAAGCGGCGGAGCCGTAAGCCCCAGGTAGATACCTCGCGCCAGAACCTCCTGGCCGAGCCGCGCCGGATGAAGATCCTGGAATGGCTCCAGGAAGAGGGCAGCGCCCGAGTGCGGGACCTCTCCGTTGCCTTTGCAGTGTCGGAGGCGACCATAAGGCAGGACCTGGAGCGTCTCGATGCCGATGGCTATGTGGTGCGCGAGCATGGCGGTGCTTATCTGAAGTCCATGCCGCAGCAGGTTCAGTCCATGTCCTTGCAGCACCTTGCCAATATGGACAGCAAGCGCCGGATCGGCCGGGCGGCTGCTGGGCTGGTGGGCAATGGCGAGACCATCATTGTCGATTCTGGCTCGACGACCACCGAGGTCGCTAACAGCCTGGTGAACCACCAAAATCTCAACGTCATCACCAATGCCCTCAACATTGCGCTGCTGCTGGGGGCCTTGCCGTCGATGACGGTGCATATGTCGGGCGGGCAGTTCAAGGCGCCGACTTTGTCGCTGACGGGAGAGAAGTCGGGTGACTTCTTCCAGGGTATCTTTGCCGAGAAGCTGTTCCTTGCAACCGCGGCGATTTCGTTTGAGGCGGGGCTGACTTATCCGTCCATGGCGGACCTTTACGTCAAGCGAGCCATGATCAAGGCCGCGTCCAAGGTTTATCTTGTCGCCGACTCCAGCAAGATCGGGAGGACGTCGTTTTCGTCGCTTGGGCCCGTGGAGATGATCCACGGCCTGATTACCGACGAAGGCATTTCCGACGCCGATCGTGCCGAGTTCGAGGCGCGCGGCATCAGCGTCGTCGTGGCGCGTTAGCACCGGCAAAAGCCCCCGATCTGCTATCACTTTGCTAGCATCTTGCTAACCCGATCCTCGACGCCAGGATCGCGCTTGCGCATGCTTGACTTCCTCCGAACGCTGCGCAATCATCAAAAAACGCAAAAAATACCAATCAGCCGAAAACGGCGATGCGGAAGCGATCCCTGAGGATCTTTGGAGGAACCGAAATGAACTTAATGAAAACCCTTGCCGGTCTCGCTCTTGGCGCCATGGCCGGCGTCGCGCTAGTTATGCCAGCGGTAGCGCAGGATGGTGGGTTGGTGGTGATTATTACCCCAAGCCACGACAACCCATTCTTCAAGGCGGAAGCCGAAGGCGCCCAGGCCAAGGCTGAGGAGCTTGGTTACTCGACCCAAGTCTATTCGCACGATGACGATGCCAACAAGCAGAACGAGCTGATCGACTCTGCGATCGCTGCCGGCGCCAAGGCGATCATCCTCGACAATGCCGGTGCCGACGCTTCGGTCGCCGCGGTGCAGAAGGCCAAGGATGCGGGCATCCCCTCCTTCCTGATCGACCGCGAGATCAACTCGACTGGCGTCGCCGTGGCCCAGATCGTGTCTAACAACTACCAGGGCGCCACGCTTGGCGCCGAAGCTTTCGTCGCCGCAATGGGCGAGGCCGGCAACTATGTCGAACTGACGGGCAAGGAATCCGACACCAATGCCGGCATCCGCTCGTCGGGCTACCACGACGTCATCGACCAGTATCCAGACATGGTAATGGTGGCGCAGCAGTCGGCCAACTGGAGCCAGACCGAAGCCTTCACCAAAATGGAGTCGATCCTGCAAGCCAATCCCGACATCAAGGGGGTGATCGCGGGCAATGACACCATGGCCATGGGCGCCCTGGCAGCGCTGGAGGCTGCCGGCCGGAATGACGTGATCGTGGTGGGCTTTGACGGCTCCAACGATGTGCGCGATGCCATTATCGCCGGCAAGGTAACCGCAACCGTGCTGCAGCCCGCCTACCGCCAGGCCCAGTATGCTGTTGAACTGGCCGACAAGTATCTCAAGGAAGGCTCCACCGGCGTCGACGAGAAGATCTCCATGGACTGCGTGCTGATCGACGAGACCAACGCCGAGCAGCTCGAAACATTTGCGCTGACAGACGCCTAGTTTTCGTCTCCCGACGAATGGCCCGAGCCGCAAGGCTCGGGCTTTTTTTACGCAGCGGTGGACTAGGTCAGGCGGCCGCTGTGACGCAGCACCAGGCCAACAGCCCCCATGCAGTTGTCGTTGGACAGGAAGCGCCCCGGCACGAAACTGGGAAACTCCCCCTGTGCAAGGTCTGTGCGCTTGATCAGCGCGTGCTTCTCGTAGGACATGCGGAGCGGTGACAAGAGCAGGTCGCCGGCTGTGGCCAGAGCGCCGGAGATCACGAACAAAGGCGCGTTGACAACGCTGCCGATAACCGCCAGGGCCCGCCCCGCGACGTCACCGGCATCCGCGATGAGGCGCTGAAATCCGACGTCGCCTCGGGAGGCCATGTCGATAATATCTGCCACCGGCGCAGGCCGCCCCAGCAAGCGCCGCGCCTCCGCTTCCAGCGTTGTGGCGCTGCAGTAGAGCTCAAGGCATCCCCTGTTGCCGCAGCGGCATAGCGGCCCATGCTGATCTACCAGCATGTGCCCGAACTCTCCGGCGGCGCCAGCAGCACCCGAGAGAACCTTGCCGCCCGCAACGATCGCTCCCCCGACTCCACTGTCCAGCTTGAACAGGACGAAATTGTCTGCGCCCGTGGCGGCGCCCCACATCATCTCTGCCAAGGCAGCGCAGTTACTTTCATTGTCGGCAAAGATCGGCTTTTCCAGCGCAGGCTCGAAGATGCCGCGCAGATCGACGCCGGCCCAACCCGGCAGCATGGATGCACGCATGACCTTGCCGCTGGGCGCAAGTGGTCCTGATACTGCGACGCCAACGCCCAGCAGGCCCGAATAGGGCAGGCTGTGCTCCTTATAGAGATTGTCTATGGCGTGGCGGAGGACGCGGGTGGCCTTTTCCGGACCATAATGGCTTTCGAGCGGCAAGGTGACATCGGCAAGAACGCTGTGAGCGACATCGGCCAGGATGATGCGGATCTCGCCAAGTCCCAGCAAAATGCCGATACAGGTGCCCGCTTCGGGGTTGAGCGAGTGAGCCAAAGCAGGGCGCCCTGCCGAACCGGTAGTGCGGGTCTCCACCTCCACTTCCACCACAAGGCTCGAGCGCTTGAGATCGGCAAGAATGGTCGACACCGTAGAGCGGGCCAGGCCGGTAGAGCGGGCGATCTGGGACGTGCTGACCGCCCCGTGGCCGCTCAGCGCGCGCACGACCTTGGCGACCGGCGAGTCGACCTCCCGCTCGTAGAAGAGACCGCGCAGGTCATCGCTGATCATGTTGGCCATCGTCTGCCTCCCTCACCCCGACCAGTTCTACCCGCACGGCGTTGCATATTTTGTCACGCTCGAGACGATCCGGATTGCAATTGGCGCAATCTGTATCGTTGCCCTAGCTCATTCCGTTGCTTTCCGCACGTTGCGTCGAATTCGCACCAGAATTTCCTGCGTCATTATGTCGATGCCGACATAATTGCTGCTTGACACAGCATAGGATGGCGGCTCTATAAAAGTAAACATTCGAAAAAATTCGAAAGGGAGGACTACATGAACATCATAGGGAAATCCGCGCGTCTGGCGCTTGGCGCCACCGTCTTGCTCGCCGGGACCAGCTTGGCTTCGGCCCAGGACATCACGTTCTGGACCCTTAACTTTTCCTCGCAAGCATCCAACGACGCGATGCTAAAGATTGCAGACGATTTCATGGCCGCCAATCCCGGCGTCAATGTTGAGATCGTCACCCGCGGCGTTGACGACCACAAGACCGCGCTCCGCGTCGCGGCAGGCTCGGATCGCGGCCCCGACATCTTCTTCAGCTGGGCGGGGCTCGGCCTGGGTGGTGAATACATCAATGCCGGCCTATCCAAGCCGCTGGACGACTACTATGCCGAATATGGCTGGGACGAGGAGCTCGTTCCCGCAGCTGCCTCGTTCAGCAAGATCTATGAGGGTGGTCGGCATGGCGTGCCCTTCACCTTCAAGGGTGAGGCGCTCTACTACAACAAGGCGCTGTTTGAGCAGGCCGGCATCACTGAAGAGCCGACCAACTACGAGGAACTGGTTGCCGCCGCCGAAAAGCTCAAGGCAGCCGGCATTCCCGCCATTACCTTTGGTGGTACGGTCAACTGGCACCTGATGCGCCTGATGGACGTGATCCTTGAAGCCAAGTGCGGCGCCGAGAAGCACGACCAGCTGAGCAACATGGAAATCAGCTGGGCAACGGAGCCCTGCGCCGCCGAGAGCTTTGCCGAGCTCGACACGTGGAGCAAGAACTACATTCTCAGCCCCTTCATGGGCATCGACAATGCGCAGTCCTTCAATCTTTTTGTTGCGGGCCGCGCGGCGATGATGCTGGAAGGCGACTGGCTGGTGCAGCAGCTGGCGGAAGCAGGCGACCTCGAAACCTACGGCATCTTCCCGTTCCCGACCGGCACGGGCCGCCTCTATGGCTTTGCCGAATACAACTATATCTCGTCCAAGAGCCAGAACCCGGACATCGCCGCCAAATTCCTTGACTACTTCATCTCCACCGAGGTGCAGCAGGCGGTGCTGGGCTCGTTCAGCACAACCTCGATCAACAAGAACGTCGAGTACGCCGACCTCCGGCCGCTGGACCAGGAATGGGTCGACATCTTCAACGAGTATGAAGAGGTCTACATGAACGGCGACCAGGCTTTCCCGCTCGATGTGACCACCGAGTACTTCCGCGTCATCAACGAAGTGGCGAGCGGCAACCTGGCGCCGGCCGATGCCGGAACGACGCTCCAGACCTTTATCGACAATCGCAGCTAACCTCCTCCCGAGGTGTGGCCGGCTCACGGGCCGGCCGCTTTTTACCAGTCCGGTTCAATGGGAGAAAAGGCATGACGGCGAAGGCGCTTGTGACGCATCCGCGCAGCCAGGCTGTGTTGCTGCTCGGTCCCGCTCTCATCATCTACGCGGTCTTTGCCATCTGGCCGATGATCGACGTGGTCATCCTCAGCTTCCAGCGCTGGAACGGGCTCGATCCAGCCCGGGAGTTTGTTGGCACCGCCAACTATGTCGACATCTTCACCAAGGACCCGGTGTTCTGGGTCGCGTTCAAGAACACCATCATCTGGACCGTTCTTTCGGTAATCTTTCCGCCGCTGATCGGGCTGCTGCTGGCGCTGGGGCTCAACCAGCCCATCTTTGGCCGCAACAGCCTGCGGGCCATCTTCTACCTGCCGGTGATCATCGCACCCATCGCCGTCGCCACCATGTGGCGCTGGATGTATGATCCTTTCTTCGGCCTCTTCGGCCAAGTGCTGACGCAATTCGGCTTGCAGCGCTTCATCCAGGACTGGCTGGGCAATCGCGACCTGGCGCTTTATTCGGCCTTTGTTGCCCACCTCTGGCAGTCGGTCGGTTTTTCCATGGTGCTGTTCCTTGCGGGGCTGCAGGGCGTCAACAAGACGCTGGTGGAAGCGGCGCGCATCGACGGGGCAGGGCGTTGGAATGTCTTCCGCTTCGTGACCTTCCCGGCGCTCAAGACCACGATCACCATCGTGCTGGTCCTTTCGATCATCTCCTCGCTCAAGGCCTTCGACATCGTCTATGGCCTGACTGGAGGCGGCCCGGCGCAATCCACGCAGATGCTGGCGCTCTGGGCCTTCACCCAATCCATGCAGATCTTCGACTTCGGGCGGGGCGGGGCGATTTCGGTGGTGCTGCTGCTGATCACTCTGGCCGTGGTCATTCCATATCTCAGTTGGACGCAGAAGCGGGAGGAGAGTGCCGAATGACTACGCTTGCTGCGCCTTTCGCAAAGGACAGTACGGTTGAACGCCCTCAGCGCGACTGGGTGCTGGTTGGCCTCTGGATCGCGCTTGTTCTGGTGGCCCTGGTCTGGGTGGCGCCATTCGTCTTCATCGTCTTCACCTCGCTCAAGACCAATGCCGAGGTGATGGGCTCGAGCGCCTTTGCGCCGCCGGCCGAGCCGGCATGGGCCAACTATGCGGCGGCTTGGGCACGCGGGCGGTTCGATACGACCTTCTGGAACTCGACCATCATCACCGTCATCAAGGTGCCACTGGGACTGATGATTTCGGCCATGGCAGCCTATGCCCTCGCCAAGATTGACATAAAGGGGGGCAAGCTGCTGCTCCTCGCCATTCTGTTCGGCACCATGATCCCGTTCCAGGTGATGCTGGCGCCGCTGTTCACGCTGGTCAATTCCATGCGGCTGATCGACACCTATCCCGGCGTGATCCTGCCCTACCTGGCGTTCGGCATCCCCTACCAGGTGTTCATCCTCCACGGCTTCTTCCGCGGCATACCCAAGGAGCTGAGCGAAGCGGCCCGCATCGATGGTGCGTCGCATTTCACCATCTTCCGCCGCATCTTCCTGCCGGTCTCGCTGCCTGTTCTCGCGGCCCTGCTGATCCTTGATTTTGTTTCCACCTGGAACGAGTTCGCCATGGCGCTAGTGCTGCTGCAGGACCGGGACATGTGGACATTGCCGCTTGGGCTATCGGCCTTCCAGGGCCAGTTCTCGCGCGACTACGGGCAACTCAACTCGGCCATCGTCATGACGGTGCTGCCGGCCACCATCGTCTACCTCATCTTCCAGCGCTACTTCGTCTCGGGGCTGACCTCGGGCGCGGTAAAGGGCTGATAACCTTAAGTAAAGATCGAATTATGACCGACCAGACCATTGCCAAGTGGGATTTCTTCGAAGCCACCTTCACCGGCCCGAGCGGAGGCAATCCCTTCCTTGATGTCCAGATCGAGGCAATCTTCCAGCAGAATAGCCGCACCGTTCGCGTGCCGGGTTTCTATGACGGCGATGGACGCTACGCAGTGCGCTTCATGCCGGACAACGAGGGCGAATGGCACTTCACCACCAAGTCTTCGGCAGCGGAACTTGACGGGCAGACCGGCAGCTTTAATGCCGTGGCGCCTGGAGCAAGCAACCACGGCCCGGTCCACGTGCGCAACACCTATCACTTCGGCTATGCCGACGGTTCGCCCTACCTCCCCTTCGGCACGACCAGCTATGCCTGGACGCACCAGCCGCTCGAGCTGCAGGCGCAAACGCTGGCGACGCTCAAGCAAACGCGCTTCAACAAGATGCGCATGGGCGTGTTCCCCAAAGACTATCCCTTCAACGTCAACGAGCCGCTGTTCGACATGTATCAGCGCGACGACGAAGGGGAGCTCGATTTCGACCGACCAAACCCCGAGGCGTTCCGGCACTTCGAGCAGCAGGTAGGCGCGCTGCGCGATTTGGGAATCGAGGCCGACATCATCATCTTCCACCCCTATGACCGCTGGGGATATTCGGAGATGAGCGAGGAGCAGGACTACCGTTATGTCCAGTATCTTACGGCGCGCCTTGCGCCGTTCCGCAACGTCTGGTGGTCGCTGGCCAACGAGTACGATTTCCTCCTCAACACCAAGCCCATGACGCAATGGGACCGGTTCTTCCAAATCATCGAGGAGAACGACCCTTACCGGCACCTCAAGTCGATCCACAATGGCGATGTCAACGCCAACTACGATCATCGCAAGCCCTGGGTCAGCCACGTCTGCATCCAGAACTGGGACGTCAAGCGCACGCAGGAATGGCGCGAGACCTATGGCAAGCCGGTGATCAACGACGAGCCGGAATATGAGGGCAACATCATGTTGTCCTGGGGCAATATCTCGGCCCAGGAACTGGTGCACCGCTATTGGATCACGCTGCTGCGCGGCGGCTATGCCGGCCATGGCGAAACCTTCATGCATCCAGACGATATCCTGTGGTGGGCCAAGGGCGGCGTGCTGCATGGCGAAGCCTGGAAGCGCATCGGCTTCCTGCGCGACCTCCTCGAGGAGGATGTCGCAACCGGCCTGACGCCGCTGGCGCGGGTGGGTAACTGGCCCTGGAGCCGGGTGTCGGGGGCTTCGGACGGCGAGACGATCTACATCTATCTCGGCGAGCACCAGCCCGTCATCTGGGCGCCGGGCCTGCCGCTGGAGCCGGGTGACTACGAAGTCGACGTGATCGACACCTGGAACATGACGATAGAGCCCGCCAAGGTGGTCGACGCGCCGGCCAATCACCCGACGCGCCACGGCGCGGTTGTCCGGCAACGGCGGCCCGATGCGGCCTTTGCCGTGGAACTGCCGGGGCGGCCCTATCTTGCCATACGCTGCCGCCTGCGCCGCTAGCGAGAGGAGAAACCCATGTCCACCGTGCAGATCCGCGATGTCCGCAAGAGCTATGGCCTAACTCCCGTGATCCACGGGGTCGATATCGACATCGCCGACGGCGAGTTCGTCATTCTGGTGGGGCCCTCGGGCTGCGGCAAGTCGACCCTCCTGCGCATGATCGCGGGCCTTGAGCCAATCACGGGCGGCACTATTGCAATCGACGGGCGCACAGTGAACAACCTCGAGCCCAAGGACCGGGACATCGCCATGGTGTTCCAGAACTACGCACTCTATCCGCAGATGACGGTGGCGCAGAACATGGGCTTTGCGCTCGAACTGGCCGGGGTGAAGCGCGACGAGATCAAGCGCAAGGTGGGGGAGGCGGCGGCCATCCTGGGGCTCGAACCGCTGCTCGACCGCAAGCCGGCGCAGCTTTCGGGTGGGCAGCGGCAGCGCGTCGCCATGGGGCGTGCCATCGTGCGGAACCCAAAGGTGTTCCTCTTCGACGAGCCTCTATCCAACCTCGATGCCAAACTGCGTGTCGCCATGCGCGCCGAGATCAAGGGGCTGCATCAGCGGCTGGGCACGACTATCGTCTATGTCACCCATGACCAGGTGGAAGCCATGACCATGGCCGACAAGATCGTGGTGATGAATGGCGGCCGGGTGGAGCAGATGGGCTCCCCGCTCGAGCTCTATGACCGGCCCACCAACATGTTCGTTGCCGGGTTCCTGGGGTCGCCGGCGATGAACTTCATCGCCGGGCACAGCCAAGCAAATGGCCTCCTGCTAGCAGACGCAACGGTGCTGCCCATCGGGGGCGTGCCGGCGGCGAACGCAGGCCGCGAGATCGTCTTCGGCATCCGCCCCGAACATATCGAGATCAGCACCGGCGGCGGGCACGAGGCGGTGGTCAGGCTGACCGAGCCAACAGGGTCGGAGACCCATGTCGTGCTTGATCTCGCCGGCCGGGAACTCACCGCCGTCGTCAAGGACCGGCTGGAGGTGCAGCCCGGAGACAAGGTCTACCTGACCTTCTCGCCAGGCAAAGGGCACTTCTTTGACAAGGCCACTGGCCAGAGGCTTGCGCCTGAGATTGCATCAGTCCGCGAGGCGGTGTGAGGTAGAGACCTAAGGTCCAGGGAGAGGGCCACATACAAGGAGGAGACGACAATGAGATACATCTTGGCTTTGACGGGTCTGGCAGCGGCCCTCTTGCCGCATGTGGCCATCGCACAGGACCAGGTGAGCATCACCTATCTGGCCGACAACCAGCCCAGCACGGTGGCTTCAGCCGAAGCGCTGATCGCGGCCTTCGAGGCCGCCAATCCCGACGTCAATGTGGAACTCGAAACCCGTCCTGCCGGCGGCGAGGGTGACAACCTGATCAAGACGCGCCTCGCCACAGGCCTGTTGCCGGACGTCGTTTCCTACAATTCCGGTTCGCTGCTGCAGGCGCTGAACCCCAGCCAGAACTTCGTCGACCTGACCGATGAGCCCTGGCAGGCCACGGTCGTGGACTCGTTCAAGTCGGTGGTCACCGGCTCGGACGGGCGCCTTTATGGCGGTCCGCACGGCACGGCCATGGGCGGCGGTATTCTCTACAACAAGCCGATCTATGAGGAACTGGGGCTGTCGGTTCCCAAGACCTGGGCCGAGTTCATGGCCAACAACGAGAAGATCAAGGAATCGGGCAAGGCTGCTGTTATTCAGACCCTGGGCACCACCTGGACCAGCCAGCTCTTTGTGCTCGGCGATTTCTACAACGTGCTGGCTGCCAATCCGACCTTTGCCGAGGACTACACGGCCGGCAAGGCCAAGTATGCCACGACGCCTGCAGCCGTGAAGGGCTTCGAGCACCAGGCCGAGATCTTCAATGGCGGCTTCCTCAACGAGGACTTCCAGGCCGCCACTATGGAAGAGGGCATCGTCAAGGTCGCGACCGGCGAGGGCGCGCATTATCCGATGCTCACGTTCGCCATCTCCAACATTACCGAGCTGGCACCCGAACATATCCAGGACGTCGGCTTCTTCGCCATTCCCGGCGACGACCCGGAAAAGAACGGCCTGACGGTATGGATGCCCAACGGCTATTACATCCCCAAGACCAGCCAGAACGTCGAAGCGGCCAAGCGCTTCATCGCGTTCATCCAGTCGCCTGAAGGTTGCAAGATCGACATGGAGTCATCCGGCATCTCCGGTCCCTATCTGATCTCGGGCTGCGACCTTCCTGCCGATATTCCGCCCTCGGTCGCCGATCTTCAGAGCTACTTTCAGCAGGAGGGCACCACGGCACCAGCCCTGGAATTCCTCTCGCCCGTCAAGGGACCGGCGCTGGAACAGATCACGGTGGAAGTCGCCTCCGGCGCGCGTACGCCGGCTGACGCGGCCGCTCTCTATGACGAGGACGTCCGCAAGCAGGCACAGCAACTGGGCCTCCCAGGCTGGTAGCTGATCACCGCCTGGTGCCGGGACGTGTGAGCTGAAGTCAAGGCAATAGCTTCGACAATGGTGTGGTGGGAAACGTTCCACCGCACCGCCGGCAGGCATAGGAGGACTGGAGAAAGTTTCCCCTCCACAACGTGGGGTCTTGCATAGGCCTGCTCACTTCAATAGTTACACAGCGGTGAGGCCTCGTGGCGGAGTGGTGACGCAGCGGATTGCAAATCCGTGTACTCCGGTTCAATTCCGGACGAGGCCTCCAACAAATCACTCTTCAAAATCGAAGCGTTGTGCGATTCAGTAGGTCGGCAAACCTGCTGTTTGCCATTTTATGTGCCGGTAAATCTCCAGCATTTCCGGGCGTTTCTCGACAGTTCCGGCGAATCCATGGCACATGAGACGGCACATCAATAAGGGTGGCCAATGTCTAGGATCGTTGCAGAGTGCCCGCGCTGCGGCTCGTCTCGGATGACGTTCAGTGCTCTTGAGGCCGTCCACATAGGAACAGATACGGCTGGAAAGAGAGATACGAACTGTTCTGCATGTGCATGAACTGCTTTCGCTCAACCACATTTGTCGTCAGCCTTAAGGGCCCTGAGTTCGACCAGGTAGTCGTTGAGAAGAAGTTCCTCAAGGTGCCGGCCTCGTTGAACAACTTCTTCGAGGTAGAGCGTTTTTTATCGCTTCGAGATAAGAAGTCAGTCTCCCCCCCGGAACACGTGCCATCTGAAATTGCTGCGGTCTTTCGCGAGGGCGCAACGTGCATGCAGGTGGAATGCTGGAATGCTGCCGGCGTCATGTTTCGCATGTGCCTAGACCTGGCGACACGAGCTATGCTTCCGCGGGCTGGGGAGGAAGGCGGACCCAACCACAGGCAGCGTCGAGACCTAGGTCAGCGACTGCCTTGGCTCTTTGACAACGGCTACCTGCCGGAGGCACTGCGCGAGCTTTCTACTTCTGTTCAGCAGGATGGAAACGATGGCGCCCACCAAGGAACCCTGACCAAGGCGGACAGCGAAGATTTGCTCGACTTCACTGTTGCGCTGCTTGAGCGGCTGTACACGGAGCCGGAACGGCTTCGACTTGCGGCCGAACGCAGAGCGGAGCGAAGGGCACCAAAAGAGCAGTAGTGCGCACTGGCTCTCCCCTGCGTACGAAGTAGAAAACCTTGGCGTTATCCTGCAACTGCGTACCCCGCAAAAGCCCGGAAACGCTCGTGGGTCGCCAATGCGGCCCCGATGGTTCGCATGCAAAATTATCATATAGGAAAAAATCTGCGCGTGAGGTCGCCACGGGTTTAGGCTGAGAGGGGGCTGCGAACTTTGATGCCGCCCCCCGTGCCTTAGTTGATAGCAGTCGGGGTCTGGATGTATGCGCTGCTCAGGTTCTCTGTGATCAGCTCTGCCGTCATGGGGAAGCCCGATGCGTTCGCCACGTTCAAGCGGATCACGTCACCGGCCGTCGATGTTGTCCAGGTCAGCGTTATGCACGCGGTAATAGCACCGCCGATTTGGTTTCGGCCGCTCGAGGGCCTGGCGTTCCATAATGGACGCTCTCGATGAAGCCCTGCTGCCCATCACTGAGGTTGCCAGTAGTGTTACTAAGAAGACCACGCTTGTCGTGGTTGGGGACGACCGCTTTTCTCGTGGTGAGCGCTCAGGCAAATGGGCGCGGGCTGAGCAGCTAATCAGCGAAGGTTACCGGCTCCGTGTGATCTCTGAGACATATTTTCGCGAGTTGATTGCAGACTGCTAGCTTTGTCGGGCCGCACGTGCGTCTGCATGGCTGGGGGGGCGATGGCTCACTTAGTCCCGGTGATTTCCGGGAGAGAGTGTCCATCTACTCCGGTACAACCCAGACGAGGCTTTCATCTCACATTTGTTGTCAGGCTTGTGCCAAGTCGCGCTTGCGGGTGGACTGTTCCGACTCGACCCGGTCAGCCGTCTCCTCGAGGGCTGCGATAAGTCGCACGGCGGTGAGGGCGTTTTCCGGGTGTTCGATCGCTAGAGTCGCCAGCGAGCGGCTTTCGCTGCGCAGGAGGCGCGCAAGTTCATACGGGCGCTCGGACATGAGCGCCATTCCCCTCCAATGCTGCAGAAGCTGGCGCGCCTGGCTTATCCGCTCTTGAGGATGCATGATTGCCTCCACGAGGTTCTTCCGGGACAACAGCGCTGCGATCGGGTTGTTGCGGCCTCTCGGCTGTTATGGTTGCCAATCTCTTGTGGCGATAAGGGGCGTTGAAGCGACCGTGCTATTGGCAAAATGCCGCGCTCGGTACGTCACGACTTGCCAGTGCGGTCCTGCATCGATATTCACGGCCAGCATATGGTTTGGGGCAGGGCGCCGGTTTGAACATGGATTTCGGTCGGGCTAGACAGGCAATGGTGGACGGGCAGCTCCGCCCGGCGGGCATCACGGAAGCCAAACTGCTGTCTCGTTTTGCCACCGTGCCACGCGAGCGGTTCGTGCCGGACCACCGTGAGTCGCTGGCCTATGTCGACGACATTCACTGGTTTGGCCGCGCCGGCGCGAGCCGCTTCATGCCCGCCACGGTGGTGCTCGCGCGGCTGCTGCGGCTGGCCGAGATCGGCGAAAGCGACACCGTCCTCGATCTTGGCGCCACCACGGGCTACGCCACGGCAGTCATTGCCGGACTTGCAGCGGCGGTCACGGGGCTGGAATCGGAGCCGGATCTCGCTGCGCGCGGACAACGGCTGCTGAGCGAACTTGAACTTTCGAACGCCAGCATGAGCAGCGGTGATCTCGCCCAGGTGGCGTCAGATCGCTTCAGCGTCATCTTTGTGCAAGGTATGCTTGATACGGTACCTGCGGCCTTTCTTGGCCTGCTCAAGGAGGGTGGACGGCTGGTTGCGCTGGTGCGCAACGGCCCGGTGGGGCTTGCCAGCGTGATGGTCAAAATGGGCGGTCATGTAACGGCCCGGACGGAGTTCAACGCTTTTCTTCCGCCGCTTCCTGGGATGCAGCGCGAGGAAGAGTTCGTGTTCTGATGCAGATGGTCTTCTGTGTTGCTGAGGAAGCACCATAGCAGATTAAATGCATGCATATGATTGTATCTATTGCCGCGGCTGGTTGTGTACCCCATGTGCCGCGCTTAGAGTTTCGGGGTTATTGGAGGCGGCAATGAGTTTTCGCGTCAAGTTGGTCGCTAGTGCGGTAGCGCTGGGCATGGCAGCGGTGTCGGTAGGCGGGGCGCACGCCCAGTCGATCACCCAGGCGCTGACCATTGCCTATGACCACGCACCGGACCTCCAGGCGGCGCTGCTCGAGGCCAAGTCCTCGGCCGAAAACGTCGCACTCGCCAATGCGGGCAAACGCCCGACCATCGGCGCCTCCGTGGGCGGCACCTATTCGTGGTCTGCCGGCCAGGCCAGTCCCTCCAATCCCAGCGGCGCCTTCACCGGCAGCCAGACCTATACGGCGGGCCTGAGCTACAACCAGACCGTCTTCGACAACTTCCAGACCGAAGCGCAGATCGAACAGGCGCGTGCTGCTGCCGAAGCGGCCGAGCACCAGATCCGCAACACCGAGCAGAACGTGCTGCTGTCGGTCGTCGACGCCTATATGTCCGTGCTGAGCGGCCGCCAGCTGGTGGCGCTCCGGCGCGAGAACGTCGATTTCTTTCAGGCGCAGCTGCAGTCGGCACAGGACCGACTCGATGTTGGCGAAGGCACGCGTATCGACGTTGCCCAGGCGCAGGCGCGACTGGCGCAGGGCGAAGCAGCCTTCCGTGCTGCCCAGAGCAGCCTCGAAATCAGCCAGGCGACCTTCCAGCGCTACGTTGGCGTTGCGCCGCAGAACCTTGACTCGTCACACAATTACGGCCGGCTGATCCCGAACAGCCTGCAGGCCGCGATTGCGGAAGCCGAGGCTGGACACCCGGCGATTCTCTTGGCCAAGGCATCAATCCGCGCGGCCCAGGCCGGCAGTGACGCTGCACAGGCCGGGTTTGGTCCGACCGCAACCGTTACCGGCGATGTAGGGACGGCTTACAACAGCACCGCCGGTTCGCAGGGGCTGAGCGGCAGCCTGGGCTTCCGCATCACCGTGCCGCTCTATGCCGGTGGCGCGTTGGGCGCCAATGTCCGCAAGGCCAACATCGAACAGATCCGGTCGGAAGTAACGGCCATGTCCTCCTATGACCAGATCCGCGAAGCGGTGATCTCGGCCTGGGCGGGCATGCAGAGTGCGGACGCACAGATCGCGGCCGCCAATGCGGCGGTGTCTGCGGGCACCACCGTGCTGGAAGGCGTGATCCAGGAGCGTGACCTCGGTACGCGCACCACGCTCGATGTCCTCAACTCACAGGCCGAACTGGTGACAGCGCGCGAGAGCCTGATCAACGCCTCGTCCAACAAGGTCATGGCGACCTTCTCGCTGCTATCGGCTATGGGGCATCTGACGGCCACCGACCTCGGCTTGGCGGTGGAGGTCAAGACCGCCGTTCCATACAACCAGGCCGTTGAAGACGTCTGGCAGGAACTGCGCACCGTCGCCGAGTAGAGGTCAGCAGCTTTCATCCATCTGTGGTGGCCGGGATTTTCCCGGCTACAACTTTTAGTGGAAGACCCTCTTGCAGGCTCTATGGGCGATTCCTTATCCCGGCCGCTGCGGTTAAGGTAGTGCTAACGAATCAAGGTGGCCGAGTGCGGATGGCTGCCAATGTGGTTTGGGCGCGCATGAGTAAGAGGCACCGATGAACAAGCCGGCAACTAAAGAACCGTCGATGGACGAGATCCTGTCCTCCATCCGGCAGATCATTGCTGACGATGATGCAGCCGGTGCGCCGCGCCGCCCCAGCATCCAGGCCGCGCCGCCACCGATGGAAGCAACGCCTGCCGCCAATTCGCTTGATCGCGACTTGAGCGACATGCTCGATGACATCGAGCCGCTCGCCCTGTCGCCGTCGCAAATCGTCGACAGCGCAGCCGATGACGACGTGGGCGGCTTCAGCTTCGACTCGATCCTTGCCGATACGGCGGTCGAGGAAGAACCTGCGGCACCGGCGCTTGTGGAGCCCGAGGACATTTCGTTCGCGCCCAGCGAACCGGAAGAGGAAGAAGAGCTCCCCGCTTTCGATCCGCCGCCAATGGCGCGCATCATGCCCGAGCCAGAACCCGAGCCCGAGCCGATGCCGCTGCGCATTCCCGAGCCCGCCCCGGAGCCGGCTTTTACGCCGCGGATCGTGCCGCCCGCGCCCGAACCTGCGCCGGTAGCACAGGTGGCACCGCTTCCCGATCCCAAGCTCACCAGCGACATGGCCGACCAGCTGCTGGAGCCAGCCACGCAGGCTGCCGTGCGCAGCTCCATCACCCGGTTGCAGGGCATGGGCATCGGCAATCCCGGTGCGACCATCGAGTCGCTGATGCGCGACATGCTCCGGCCCATGCTCAAGGAATGGCTGGATGAAAACCTGCCATCCGTAGTGGAGCGCATGGTGGAAAAGGAAATCGCCCGCGTGTCGCGCGGCGAATGAGCTGAAGTATATTGCGATTTCAAGGCCCGGCAT
The DNA here is from genome assembly GCF_036563435.1 of Devosia sp. Classification (GTDB taxonomy): domain Bacteria; phylum Pseudomonadota; class Alphaproteobacteria; order Rhizobiales; family Devosiaceae; genus Devosia. Next base: position 109,030 of record NZ_DATCMJ010000018.1, on the reverse strand, counting down.
CGTGCCGGGCTTTGTTTTTGCGCTATGGCGCCTGGTAGGGAACCACAGGCACGGGTCTCGGAAACTGCCAGTTGTCACCGACTTGCGGCAGGCTGTTGAGCCGCTGCTGCAGTTCGAGGTTTTGCAGCCGGCGTTCCATGCCATCGATGTCGAGCTGAAGCTTCTGGCGATTGGTCTCCATCGCCAGTTCCTGCTGCAGGCAGGTGACGCGCAGCTCGTTGATCTTGATTTCTTCGGCCGTGTTGCCCGCAGTCGCCGGCGGACATGCGGCATGCGCGTGGAAGGGGACCAATAGCAGGGGAGCCAGCATCGAGAGAGTGAGCTTTTTCATGGCGCCATGGTGCGCTTTTTGCGCGCTGTAGCAAATCAAAACAACACGACCAGCTGCCGCCGAGGCGTTGCCAAGCTCTAGCTGTTGACCGCGAAGGCGGCATTTGCTTGAAGTCTGCCAATTCTTTTATCCGGCCCGCCCAGCGCAGAGCTGCCCTCGGCGGTGTCTGCTGTTGCGAGTGACCCCATGCTTGAAAAGTCCTATGAGCCCAGCGCTGTCGAAGACCGCGTCTATGCCGACTGGCTCAAGGCCAATGCCTTTGCCGCAGGAGCCGGGGCGGCGCCGGGGGCCGAGACCTTCACCATCGTCATCCCGCCGCCCAACGTGACGGGTTCGCTCCATATCGGGCACGCGCTCAACAACACGATCCAGGACATCCTGGTGCGGTTCAACCGCATGCTGAAAAAGGACGTGCTGTGGCAGCCCGGCACCGACCATGCCGGCATCGCCACGCAGATGATCGTCGAGCGGCAACTGATGGAGCGCCAGCAGCCCGGCCGGCGCGAAATGGGCCGCGACAGGTTCGTCGAACGCGTGTGGGAATGGAAGGCCGAGAGCGGCGGCACGATCATGAACCAGCTCAAGCGTCTCGGCGCTTCGGCCGATTTCAGCCGTGAGCGCTTCACCATGGGGGAGAACGGCGCCGGCGACGACCAGATGGTGCGGGCCGTCATCAAGGTGTTCGTCGAGCTGCACAAGCGGGGGCTGATCTACCGGGCCAAGCGCCTGGTGAACTGGCATCCGGGCCTTGAGACCGCGATTTCGGACCTCGAGGTCGAGAACATCGAGGTCAAGGGCCATATGTGGCACCTGCGCTACCCGCTGGCCGATGGCGTAACCTACGAGTTTCCGATCAAGGACGAGGACGGCAACGTCACCGGCCACGAGACGCGCGACTACATCGTCGTGGCGACGACCCGCCCCGAAACCATGCTGGGCGATAGCGGCATCGCCGTGCATCCGGAGGACGAGCGCTATGCCCCATTGGTGGGCAAGTTCGTGGACCTGCCGCTTGTTGGCCGGCGTATCCCGATCGTTGCCGATGAGTACGCCGACCCCACGCTCGGTACCGGCGCCGTCAAGATCACGCCAGCCCATGACTTCAACGACTTCGAAGTGGGTGTTCGCAACAAGCTTGAACAGATCAACGTCTTCACCACCCGTGCCGCGATCATCGACGCAGACTTCATTCCCGCCAAGTACCGGGGCATGGACCGCTTCGAGGCCCGCAAGGCAATCGTGGCCGACTTGACGGCACTGGCGGAGGAAAATCCGGCGCGCGGCCTCGACCATGTCGAAGACAAGAAGATCATGGTGCCCCACGACGAGAAGAGCAAGCTCGTCGTAATCGAACCGTTCCTGACCGACCAGTGGTGGGTCAAGGCCGATGTGCTGGCACAGCCGGCACTGGCAGCGGTGCGCGAGGGCCGCACCAAGTTCGTACCGCAGCAATACGAGAACACCTATTTCGCCTGGCTCGAGAACATCAAGCCGTGGTGCATCTCGCGCCAGCTCTGGTGGGGCCACCAGATTCCGGCCTGGTATGGACCGGACAACGAGGCCTTTGTCGCTTATGACGAAGCCGATGCTCAGGCACTGGCTGACTCGCATTACGGCAAGCCAACAGCGCTCAAGCGCGACGAGGACGTGCTCGACACCTGGTTCTCGTCGGCGCTGTGGCCCTTCTCGACCCTCGGCTGGCCGGACGAGACTGCCGAGCTCAAGCGCTACTACCCAACCGACGTTCTCGTCACCGGATTCGACATCATCTTCTTCTGGGTCGCCCGGATGATGATGATGGGCCTCGAATTTCTCGACGAGGAGCCCTTCCATACGGTCTACATGCACGCCCTGGTCCGCGACGAAAAGGGCCAGAAGATGAGCAAGACCAAGGGCAACGTCATCGACCCGCTCAAGCTCATCGACGAATACGGCGCCGATGCCACCCGGTTCACCCTGGCGGCCATGGCGGCGCAAGGCCGTGACCTCAAGCTCTCGATTCAGCGCGTCGAGGGCTACCGCAACTTCGTCACCAAGATCTGGAACGCCGCGCGGTTCCTGGAGATGAACGAGTGTCGCCGCGTTGAGGGCTATGATCCCAGGGCCAACCGGCTGCCGCTCAACCGCTGGATCGTCGGCGCCACTGCGCGCGCCGCGGCCGCTGTTACGCAGGGCATCGTCGACTACAAGTTCAATGAAGCCGCCAACTCGGCCTATGACTTCGTCTGGGGCACGTTCTGCGACTGGTATGTGGAATTCGCCAAGCCCGTCTTCATGGGCGAGGACGAGGCGGCGAAGGCTGAAACGCGCGCCACGGCTGCCTGGGCGCTCGACCAGATTCTCACCATCCTCCACCCCTTCATGCCCTTCGTCACCGAAGAGCTCTGGGCCGAGACCGGCAAGTTCGGTGCGCCGCGCACCAGCATGTTGATCCTCAGCGAATGGCCCAAGCTCGACGGCCTAGAAGACGCGGAAGCCGATGCCGAACTTACCTGGCTGATCGACGTCATCACCAATGTCCGTTCGGTTCGCAGCGAGATGAACGTGCCCGCCGGAGCCAAACTGCCGATCGTTGTGGTCGGAGCAGGGGAGACGACTCTCCGGCGCCTGGTGGCGGGAACGTCGCTGATCACCCGCCTTGCTCGTCTCGAAGAGATCTCGCCGCAGACGGAAGTGCCCGGCGAGTCGGCGCAGTTCGTGGTCGGTGAAGCGACCTGGGCGCTGCCGCTGGCTGGTGTCATCGATATCGCGGTGGAAAAGGCGCGCCTGGAAAAGGAAGTTGGCAAGCTCGACGCCGAGATCGCCCAGATCGACAAGAAGCTCAGCAATGAGCAGTTCGTCGCCAAGGCGCCCGAAGAGGTTATCGAAGAGCAGAAGGCCCGTCGCGAAGCTGCCGTGGAACGCCGGCATCATATCCTCGAGGCGCTCAAGCGCTTGAGCTGACGAGATGCAGGCCGAGGCGGCGGGGCGAGGATGACCATGGACGATATTCCACGCGAACCGCCGGCTCGCGCCCTGCGCAACGGCATGGTGGGGGTCGGTGCCGTTCTTGTCTTTGATGGCAAGGGCGGCGTTACCCGTCACCAGAATGGTGGAGACGTACCACCCGTACCGCCTAAGGGCTTCAAGCTCGTGGCCGGAAATTCGCGCTCGCCCGAGTTCAAGGTGTGGCTGCGGGACGAACTCGGCGCCTTCAATGCCGATCTGCTGACGGCGCCGAGTACGCGGGCGCGCTGTACCGTGATGGAAGACAAGGCATTGGTGATGCTGCGTGTGGTGCGGCCCAGCGCGGCGCCGGACGATCTGGGCCGGCAGTTGCTGACGCTGTGGCTTGAAAAGGGCCGGGTGATCATTGCGTCCGAGCTCAATATCCTCGACTTTCTTGGGCTGACGCGCTGGGAGCAGTCGAACTATGCCCCGGTCTCGCCGGCCGATCTCGTGGCGCGGCTGGGCTTGCGGGCAGCCGACCGGCTGGAGCCGCTGCTGGAAAATCTCAGCGACCGGCTCGATGAGATAGAGGAAAAGCTGATCGTCCGGAACACCGCCAAGGCGCAGGACAATCTGGAGCACCTGCGCCGGACCATGATCAACTTCCGGCGCCTGGTCTGGCCGCAGCGGGATGTGCTGAACACGCTCGAAATCGAGGACCTTTCCTTCTTCACCGAGAAGGACCGATTGCGGCTGCGCGAGGCATCGATGCGCTCGTCGCGAATCGGCGATGAACTCCAGGCACTCTCGGAAAGAGCGGTTCTGGTGCGCGAGCAGATCATCGACGACCGGGCCGAGCAGATGAACCGGACCATGCTGATCCTGGCCGCGGTAACGGTGGTGTTCATGCCGCTGACGCTGATCACCGGCGCGCTCGGGATGAATGTCAGCGGCATTCCATTCTCGGACAATCCGCATTCTTTCTGGACCGTATGCGTCGGACTCCTGATCCTGGCGCTTGGTCTCGTCTGGTGGATGCGTGGCCGCCGCTGGCTGTAGCGGCGGCCTTTCCATTCAGATGCTAGCCGAGACCTTATGGAGGGCGGCATAGAGCCCGTCTCTCGCCATCAGCTCGTCATGTGTGCCTTCTTCGCCCACCCCCTGCGGCGTGAGGACGATGATGCGGTCGGCGTGCCGAACGGTTGAGAGCCGGTGCGCGATCACGATGGTCGTGCGCCCGCGGGCGAGGTCCAGCAAGGCCTGCTGCACGGCGCGCTCGCTCTCATTGTCCAGCGCACTAGTGGCTTCGTCAAAGATCAGCACAGAGGGGTTCTTGCGAAAGGCCCGGGCAATGGTCAGCCGCTGCTTCTGCCCGCCGGAAAGGCGTACCCCGCGTTGTCCGATGTCGGTCTGGTAGCCGTGGGGCAGGTCAATGATGAAGTCATGTGCGTTGGCTGCTTTCGCTGCAGCAATGACCTCCTCGTCGGACGCGCCCGGACGCCCATAGCGCAGATTCTCCTCGACCGTGCCGCTGAACAGATAGATATCCTGCTGTACGATGCCGACGCTCTGCCGCAGCGAGCGGAGTGTTACGTCGCGAATGTCCCTGCCATCGATGGTAATCGCGCCGCCTGTTACGTCATAGAAGCGAGGTATCAGGGAACAGAGCGTCGACTTGCCGACGCCTGATGGCCCCACCAAGGCGACGAACTCCCCAGGCTGAATGTCGAGCGACAGGCAATCAAAGACCGGACCAGACCCTACGCCGTAGCTGAAGCTGACATCGCTGAAGCTGATGGCGCCGCGAATGGGACCGATGTCGACGGCGCCGGAACGGTCAACGACCTCGGGCTCTTCTTCGAGGAGCTCCATGGCGCGTACGAAGCCGGTGGCGCCTTCCTGCCATAACCGGATAAAGTTATCGAGGCGCCGCACTGGATCCACGAGGACGCCGACGCACAGGAGAAACGTCAGCATCTCCGGCACCGTCAGATCCGCGGAAAGGATGCGGATGGACCCGGCGACGATGACCATGATGGTCACCAACTGCGCGAAGCCGTCCATGCCCACCCAGAGCAGGGCCTCGCTGCGATAGCCGTCGGCGCGGCTGCGGAAGAAGTGCTGGTTCTCGTTCTCAAATCGGCGCAGCTCTTCATGCTCATTGGCGAAGGACTGGACCACCCGAACGCCACCCAGTGCGTCCTCGACCCGCTCGTTGACCGCGCCAATGCGCTCCTTGCTGGTCTTGAGCGCGACGTTCATGTGGCGGTTGAAGTGCCTTGCATAGGCGACTGCAAAGGGTACCAGCATCGCGATCAGTGCAGCGAGGACCGGATCGATCACGGCCAGCACCGTCATGGCGCCGCCGAACTTGAGCACTGCAATGGCAAGGTCTTCCGGACCGTGATGAAAGAGCTCGCCCAGCCAAAGCGAGTCATTGCTGATCCGGCTCATTAGCTGCCCGACGCGCTGCCGGTCGTAGAAGCTGAAGGATAGTTTTTGGCAGTGTTCGAAAAGCTCGCGCCGGACGTCGGCTTCGATGCGGGCGCCCATCACATGGCCGCGGTAGTCCACGAAGTAGGTGGCCAGCGACTGCACCACGAACACCGCGAGCATCAGTCCGCCCACGATCAGGATCTGCCACAAGGCATTGGGTGCCTGGGCGAGCTCGGGTAGGCGTGAGGTGATGTAGCTGGCGCAGAGCGGCAGGGCGATCGCCGTCGCTGCCACGAGAACCGCGCAAGCGAGGTCGGCAAGAAGCAGCGGAACATAGGGGCGATAGTAGCCCACGAATTTTCGGGCGCGTCTCAGCGCAAGAGCGGGATCGCCGCCCTTGTTGCCTCCTATGCGGCCGATGAAGTGAAGGAGAAGGGTGCTACGGCCGCCGAGTCGCTGCTCCGGCCGCTGATGATGGGAATGCATAAGCAAATATGTCCTGTTGAGGTTTGGCTCCTTTCAGTGGGAACAGGGCTTTCATGGTGCACTCCTTTGATCAGTAGGCGGACTATGGCTCCGATGTTTGGCCGGAGCAAGAACAAGCATCCGGACGCTTCCCGATCGGAGTAACGCGCAGGCCATGTGACGATTCCGCAACAGCGCTGCTGAATCCAGCTTAGATGCTGTGGCGGCAAGAATTTGGCGATGTTTGTCGCCACAATCTCCTCCTAAACAGAGGCCGAGGCATCTGGGGCGGGTGACCTGTGGAACAGGCCGTGCGAGCGGCGACACTACAGTTTTTCCCTTCAGTGTGCAGGCAAGAGCAGCCACCCTCGGGTGGCGGCGGACAAGGTGAGCGAGTTTGGACGGAATCCTTTTCGGCGCCACGCGCCGGGCGGAATCCGGTCACAAACGAAGTTTACCGAAAGATTAACGCCAGCTTTCCTCCGGCTCACGGGGGCATGCTGGAGCAGCAGTGGCTGGCCTGGAATGGTCGGCGCAGTCGCCCGCAGGATGCGGGCAAAAGGAGCAAGATGCGGACCATTAGGGGCGTATCCCTGATTTCCGTGACGATGGGTGTAATCCTCGCCTCGGCGCCGGTCATGCCAGTGCACGCCCAGACGGCGGCGGATGCTGCCATGGACATGGCCAACATGCTCGATGGGGCAGGTGGCGGCGTTTCCGGCGATGATCTGGTAGAAGTGCTCGAGGATGCGGCTGAGGCCGGCCAACCGATGGCGCTGTGGCAACTCGGCAATATGTACGAATCGGGCGAAGGCGTGGACCGCGACCCCGCCAAGGCATTCGGCTATTTCTCCAAGATCGCCGACCCTTACAGCGAAGTCTTCCCCAACGGGACGAATGCGGACATCGTGGCCGAATCCTTCGTGAAGGTCAGTGAGTATTACAAGGACGGCTTGCCAGAGGCGGGGATCAGCGAGAACCTGGCCGAAGCGCACAAGATGCTCCTACATGCCTCCGATATTCTCGGCGATGCCGACGCGCAGTATCGCCTCGCACAGCTCTATATCGAACGGCCCGAATTTGGCGTCCCGCCGCTGATGGCGGCCCGCTACTATTATTCGGCTGCACAGAAGGGCCATTGTGCCGCGCAGGCGCAGCTTGGCCACATGCTGTTCCAGGGGGCCAAGGGCATGGAGCCCAAGCCGATCGACGGGCTGATGTGGATGGCGATTGCGCAACGCACCTGCGTCGGCACGCTGGATGCAGCCTGGGTCGATCAGCTCTATGTCGATGCGAGCGCCCTGGCTTCAGCGGATGAGCGGGATCAGGCCCTGGCACGGGCCCAGACGGTGATACCGCAACTGGGCACGCTTTAGCTCAGAACGAGAAGCGGCCTTCGACCGGCACGTGGTCGCTGGGCTTGTCCCAGCCGCGCACGTCCTTGTGCACCGTAACGTCCTCGAGCCGATCAGCCGCCTGTGGCGAGAGCATCAGGTGGTCAATGCGGATGCCGGCGTTGCGGCGCCAGGCGCCGGCCTGGAAATCCCAGAACGTATAGGCCTCGTCGGAGGTGGTGGCGCGCAATGCGTCGGTGAGGCCGAGATTGACCAGGGTCCGCCATCGCTCCAGGCTCTCCGGGCGGTAGAGCGCATCGCCCCACCAACCCTCAGGATTGTGCGCGTCGATAGGCGCGGGGATCAAGTTGAAGTCGCCCAGGAGCACGAATGGCTCCTCGAGGGCCAGCCGATCCTCCACATAGGCCTCGAGCCGGCGCATCCAATTGAGCTTGTAGGGGTATTTCTCTGAATCGACCGGGTTGCCGTTGGGCAGGTAGATGCCGCAGACGCGGATGGCGCCCGTCTCCACCGAAAAGACGCCCTCGATCAGGCGCGCCTGCTCGTCTGTGTCATCGCCGGGCAGTCCGCGTGAGACTTCATCGAAGGGCAGGAGCGACAGGATGGCCACGCCATTCCAGCTTTTTTGCCCATGTGTCTCGACATTGTAGCCGAGGGCCTCGATCTCGGCGCGCGGAAAGCCTTCATCGACCGTCTTGATCTCCTGCAGCACCACGATGTCGGGCTTTTCCTGCTCGAGCCAGATCAGCAGCAAACCGATGCGGGCCTTGATGCCGTTGATGTTCCAGGTGGCAATGCGCATGAGCGAGTCTCCAGTTCCGGCAGGCTACCTGCCGGCCGGGCGGGCGGCAACTAGCCGAGCGCTGCATAGATGGCGTCACGCACTTCGGTGACATAGTCGCCGTCGGAGCCTTCGGGCCCTGTATTGCTCATCGAAGCGACCGAGAGGCCCCGCGCTGGATCGATGAACCAGTTGTGACCATAAATGCCGCCCCAGCGATTGGTGCCTGGCGAAGCGGGAGTTCCGGCGGTGACCGGATCCTCAAGCCAGGCGCCGAAATAGCTGAACTGCCAGCCTGGGCTTTGCGAATAGGATAGTTGCGGCGTCTGGTTGCCAAGCCCCAGGGCGGTGATCTCCGGCGTCAGAATTGGCCCACCGCCGGTGCGCAGGGCCTCCAGCAGGGCCATGAAGTCGCCCGCAGTGCCGGCCATGCCACCGCCGCCGGACTGAAACGCCTCGGCATCGAGGATCCGACCCGGATCATAGGTCGTGACACCGCCCCACTTGTTGGGCACGATGTGTGGGTCGCCCATGAGCACCGGTCCGTCAGGGCCATCCGCATAGGCCGCAGCCAGGCGCGCCGGATCGGTCACGGTGAAGCGGGTATCTGCCATGTTCAAGGGATCGGCAACATATTTGCGGATGGCGTCTTCAGGCTGACCGCCGACCAGCTGCGCGGCCACGGCGGCCAATACATCGAGTCCTGGTCCATAGGACCAGCCATTTCCGGGCGCGAAGAGCAGGGGCAGATCGGCAAGCCGACGTAGGATCTCTTCGGTGCCGAGACGCCAACGGTTCACGCCCGCCGATTGCTCGGCTTCGGTCAGGATCGACGCGCTGCTCAGGCCAGACACATGCGTCAGCAGCTGATGGATGGTGATCGTGGGTGCTTCACCAGTTGCCATGCGGGGACGGAACTGGGGGAGGTAGGTGGTAATGGGTTCTTGCAGATCCATCTTGCCGTCGTCCACCAGAGCCAGGATGGTTGCGGCAACGATCGGCTTGGTGAGCGAGGACAGCCGAAAAATCGCATCGACAGTCATGGGGCGGTTGTGTTCGCGGTCGGCTAGACCATGGGCCTTCGCATACAGCACTTGGCCGTTCTGGCGGACCATGACGACGGATCCGACGATGCGGTTGTCGGCGATCGCCTTGGTGATTGCGGCGTCGAGCTGCTGCTCCAGGTCCATGCCGACCTCCCTTGCTCAGCATCTGAGGATACAAAAATCCCCGCTGCTGCGGGGATCATGGCGTGTGGGGCTTGTGCTTAGACGGCGAAGCTGGTGCCGCAGCCGCAGGACGCCACCGCGTTGGGGTTCTTGATCTGGAAAGCCTGGCCGATCAGATCATCGACGAAGTCGATCTCGGCGCCGCCCATGAATTCGAGGCTGAGCGAGTCGATCAGCACCGTGGCATCGCCCTTGGACAGAACGATATCGTCCTGAGCTGGTTCTTCCTGTACCAGGTTGTACTCGTACTGGAAGCCGGAGCAGCCGCCACCGGCAACCGAAATGCGCAGCACGGTGCCTGCCGGCTCCTTTGAGAGGATGCGGGCAACGCGCTTGGCAGCGCGATCAGTCAGCACGACTTCGGAAGGGGCAAGTGCGGTTGCGGTCATTTTCATCCAGGCCGTAATGTCATAACGGTTCGCCTAAAATAGGCACCGGCCTCCCAATTGAAAAGGGCTTAAGTATCACCAATGAGCGAGACCGCGCCCTATGCCAGCAAGCCCGAACAGTCCCTCGGTCGGCTGTTCGGCACGGGTCCCAGTCCCACGCGATCCGAGTTCCAGCGCGACCGTGACAGGATCATCCACTCTACCGCGTTCCGGCGCCTGCAGCACAAGACGCAGGTCTTTCTCCAGCACGGCGGACACTTCCGCAACCGGCTGACCCATACGCTGGAAGTGAGTCAGATGGCGCGCTCCATCGCCCGGGCACTGATGCTCAACGAAGACCTGGCAGAGGCGGTGGCGCTGAGCCATGACCTTGGCCACACCCCATTTGGTCATGCCGGTGAGCGGGCGCTGCACCTGGCCATGGCACGCTATGGCGGCTTCGATCACAACATGCAGGCGATCCGGGTGGTGACGCTCCTCGAAAACCGTTACGCCGAGCATGACGGGCTCAACCTCACCTGGGAGACGCTGGAGGGCATTCTCAAGCATAACGGGCCAATGATCGATGCCGACGGGCGTCCGTTCGGCAGTTACGCCCGGGAAGGCCTTCCCTCCGGCATCCACGACATCCAAGCCGTGGCCGACCTGCGCCTTGCAAGTTTCGCATCGCTTGAGGCGCAGGCGGCGGCAATTGCCGACGACGTTGCCTATAATGCCCATGACATTGACGATGCCCTGCGTGCCGGCCTGTTGGCACTGACCGACTTGCTTGACGTGCCCATGGCTGGTCCCATCGTGCGCGAAGTGCGGCAACTCTATCCCGATGTTGCGCCGAAACGGCAGGCCCATGAGGTGCAGCGCCGGATGATCACCCGCAGCATCGAGGACGTGATCCGCACGACTTCCGCCAATATCGCTGAGGCGGGCGTAACTTCGGTCGAGGCGGTGCGGAATGCAGGGCGTACACTGGTCAGCTTCTCACCGGAGATGGCGCAGGCAGAACAGGGGCTGAAGCGCTTTCTGTTAGAGCGTGTCTATCGCCACGAGACGGTGATGCGGCCCGTGCGGCAGAGCGAAGCGGTGGTCGGAGATCTCTTCGAGCGCTACATGACCAGCCGAGACCTGCCGGGGCGCTGGGGCGACAGCGCCAGGGCGGCCGCAGACGACGCAGCACTGGCCCGCGTTGTCGCCGATTTCATCGCGGGCATGACCGACCCTTACGCGCTCGACGAATACGAGCGGCTGTTTGACGCTAGACCGGAATTCCGTTAACCCCGGCCCACTTCAATAGTCAGGTCTCTCATGGACGTTTTTGCCCTCTTTTCCGCGCGTATTGCCCAGGCGATGCAGGTTTTGTTCCCCGAGGCTGGCGCTGACTTGATCGCCCGCATCGTCGTGGAGCCCCCGCGGGATCCGGCGCATGGCGACCTTTCCACAAATGCTGCAATGGTGGTCGCCAAGCCGCTCGGGAAAAACCCGCGCGAGGTGGCAGCGGCGTTGGTGGAACACTTCAAGGCAGACAACGACGTCGTCTCGGTGGAAGTGGCGGGGCCGGGCTTCATCAACTTCCGGCTGGCAGCGCCCATCTGGCACCAGGTGTTGAAGTCGGTCGCGGAGCAGGGCGCCGACTATGGGCGCTCGACGCTCGGCGGCGGCGAGGCGGTTAACATCGAATACGTCTCGGCGAACCCGACCGGACCCATGCATGTGGGGCACACGCGCGGGGCCGTGTTCGGCGATACGCTGGCCGCGCTGATGGCCTATTCCGGCTACAACGTGACGCGAGAATATTACATCAACGACGCTGGCAGCCAGATCGACACCCTCGCCAATTCCACCTTCCTGCGCTATCGCGAGGCACTGGGCGAGACGATCGAGATTCCTCCCGGCTTTTACCCGGGCGACTACCTTGTGCCAGTGGGGCAGGCGCTCAAGGACGAGTTTGGCGACAGCCTGCTCGCCATGCCGGAAGCGGAGCGCACGCCGCTGATCAAGGATCGCGTTCTGGCCGCTATGCTGGACCTGATCAAGGCCGACCTCGCCAAGCTCAATATCCATCACGACGTGTTCTTTTCTGAGCGGACATTGCACGGACAGGGGGGCGACATCGACCTCACGCTCGACTGGCTGCGCGAGAAGGGCATGATTTATGAGGGCCGGCTCGAGCCGCCTAAGGGCAAGACGCCTGATGAATGGGAGGACCGGGAGCAGACCTTGTTCCGCGCCACCGACTATGGCGACGACGTGGACCGGCCGCTGATCAAGTCGGACGGCTCCTACACCTACTTTGCCGCCGACATTGCCTATCACCGCAACAAGTTCCTGCGCGGCTTCAAGCACATGATCAATGTGCTGGGTGCCGACCATTCCGGCTACGTCAAGCGCCTTCAGGCCGCCACCAAGGCAGTCTCGCTCAACGCGGCCGACATGGACGTGCGCATCTGCCAGCTCGTGCGCCTGCTCAAGAACGGTGAGCCGTTCAAGATGAGCAAGCGCTCGGGGGACCTCGTCACCCTGGCCGATGTGGTGGAGGAAGTGGGCGCCGATGCCACCCGCTTCATGCTGATGTACCGCCGCAATGACGCGGCCATGGACTTCGACTTCGCGCTGGTCAAGGAGCAGACCAAGGACAACCCGGTCTTTTACGTGCAGTATGCCCATGCGCGCACCCACTCGATCTTCAAGACGGCCGCGCGCGACCTGCCGAGCCTCGACGTCTCGGCCGCTGCACTGGCCGGAGCCGAGGTCGAGCGCATCGTGACGCCGGCGGAACTGGATCTTGTGCGGGTGCTGGCTGCTTGGCCGCGCACAGTCACGGCAGCAGCGATCGCCCATGAGCCGCACCGGATCGCCTTCTATGCCCATGAGCTGGCGGCGGCGTTCCACAGCTTCTGGGCCAAGGGCAAGGATGATCCGTCGTTACGCTTTGTTAACGTTGACGATCCAAAGCTCACTCTGGCAAGACTCGCACTGGTGGATGCCGTGCGGCAGGTCATCGCCAACGCGCTGGCAATTCTGGGCGTCTCCGCCCCGGTGGAGCTTTCATAATTCGGGCGCAATAGTGTGATGACTCGCGGCCCTGCGCCCGAGTTGCGCTGTAGTATTCGTATTCGAGAGGCGCTGCTTGATGTCAGCGAAACCGCAGCCGATGGCCGGACAATCTGATGCTGATGATCTGATCGCCGAACTGGCCAAGCTCATGGCCCAGGATGCCCGGAGCGAAAAGCCAGCCGAGCCGACTCGCCCCGTCGCGCCAATCCGCATTCCCGGTGGAGATACGCCTCCGCCGGCGCAACCCAAAGCCGAAGGCAATCCGTTTCTTGCAACACCTGCCGCGCCCGTAACGCGCGCAGCGGAGGAACCGTTCCGCTTCGATTTCGGCCTGGTCACGCCCGAAGCGCCCAAGGCTGAACCCGTTGCTCGGGTGGCTGCTCCTCCACCGGCGCCGAGTTCGGCACCAGCGCCTGTGGCGACTCCGACGGTGCCCACGGCGCAGACGCCGGATCCGTCTTTTGCACGTGTGGATCACGACAGCATTGCCGACCTTATCGCCGCCGAGCTGATGAACGATAGCGAGCCCGCTCCCGAGCCGACGCCGTCACCCGCTCCGCAAGGGGCAGTTGAACACGCACCAGTGGCTGCAGCGGAGCAGCCGGCGCCGTTCACCCTGCGACCAGTCGCGCCCGAGGCTCCTCAGGCTGCGCAGCCGCGGCAGGAGCCTCGCGCTCCTGAGCCCCGGCCGGCGGCAGTGCCTGAAGTTGATCGCTTCAAGGTCGCGCCTGTTTTCGGCTTGGGTTCGCCCCAGGCACAGCAATCCGTTGCCCCGGTAGTGACGCCGCAGGTCGCACCCGCCGTTGCAGCACGTCCTGAACGCGCCGAGCCAGCCTTTGCGGCAGAACCAGCTGCGCGGGCCAGGCCGACGGCCATGGATGACACGGTGGGTAGCGATCCCATCGACGAGATCGAAAGCCTGATCGGCAGCGCTATGCGGGTGGAACTCGCCCCAGCGCCGGAGCCAGTGGCTGCGCAGAAGCCGGCGCCGAGTCCCGCCTTGCGCAGCCTGGCCACGCCAACGCTGCCGCCGGCGCAACCGGCACAGCGCCCGGTCTCCAGTGCCGATGAAGCCATCCTTGCTGCGGCCCAGGCTGCCGGCGTAGAGATCGGTTATGTCGAGGCGCCTGAAATTGCCGAGGCCAAGCCGAGGCGGCAACGCCGCGAACGCGCACCGCGCTCGCGCGGCATGATGCGCGCGTTGGCCGGTCCGCTGGTGGCTGTGACCCTGCTTCTGGCAGCGGGCTTCGGCCTTTATTGGGTGCTCGGCCTGGGTGGAGAGAGCGGCCCCGCGCCGCTGCTGACGGCAGATGCAAGTCCAGTCAAGCAGGAGCCCGCAGTGAATGCCGAGGCCGCCGAGCCCCAGCAGTCGGTGGTCTTCAACGAGATCGATGGCGTGGTGCCCGGCGCGGAAGAGCAGCTGGTGTCGCGCGACCAGAGCGACGTCAACGAAGTGACCCAGGTTCCCCCAGCTGCCGAGCCGAGCCAGGAGGGCCTAGCCAATCGCAAGGTCCGGACGGTGACCGTTCGCCCGGATGGCACGATCGTTAGCGGCGATGACAGCGTGGCAGGAAGCAATATCCTGCCTGTGGATCGCCCCAACGTTCCGGAGCTTCCCGGCGTCGACACCAGCACGCCCGAACTGCTGGCCAGCACCGAGCCAGCCGCTGCAACGCCTGCTGCTCCGGCAGCTGACGCCGCCGCCGCTTCTGCTGTGGTACCGGCTACGGGTGCACCCGTCGATCCCGCCGCGGCTCCAGCGGAGCCTGCCGCCGAGCCGACGGTGCCACCAGCAGCCCCGGTGACGCCCGGGGCGACCGTTCCCGCGGTTGACGCGACAGGCAATCCCATCGCTGGCAAGACGGCCACGATCCCGCTCACCCGGCCGACCACCTTCAGAGCTCAAGCACCGAGCGCGCCGACGTCCCCGGTGAATGCCGTCGTGGACACGCCTGTCTCGGGCAACATGCTTCCGCCGCCTCCAGCCACCAACACGCTGGGTGCCGCGCCGGTGGCGCCTGCAACGCCGACCCAAGCTGCCGCAGCGCCTGCCATTCCCGGTGCCGTTGAGGTGGATGCGCTGCCCAACAATGCTCCTGCCTATGCCCAACTGGCTTCTCTCCGCAGCGAGGCCGAGGCGCGCCAGGCGGCGCAGAACCTGGTCAACCGGTTTGGTCCGCTGTTTGGCGGCGCCAACATGGAAGTGCAGCGCGTCGACCTGGGCGAACGTGGCGTCTACTACCGCGTCCGAGTGCCGGCCGGATCGACTCAGGCCGCAGGCAATATCTGCACCAACGTCATCGCCGCCGGCGGGGACTGCGTGCCGATGTAGACTGCCGAAGGGGGCACTGGCGGACACTTGACCGTCTGGCGCCCGGCGGCCAAGGATGACCTATCCTCTCACGCGGCCGATACTGCATGACGACTACCCAAACCGATTGGCTCGATCAGGCGGCTGAGCCAGCCGAAGACGTCATGTATGTGGATGTTGGCGGCTATGAGGGGCCGCTGGACCTGCTGCTTGATCTTGCGCGCCGGCAGAAAGTCGATCTCGCGGCGATCTCCGTCCTTTCGTTGGCCGAGCAGTACCTCGGTTTCATCGAGAGCATCCGCGAGCGGCGCATTGAGGTGGCTGCCGACTATCTGGTGATGGCCGCCTGGCTTGCCTATCTCAAGAGCCGCCTCATGGTGCCGCAAGCGGCCGCCGACGATGAGCCCACGGGCGAGATGCTCGCGGCGATGCTCCAGTTCCGCCTCAAGCGCCTCGCGGCGATGCGACAGGCCGGCGCGCGGTTGATGAGCCGGGCCAGGCTGGGCCGGGACGTATTTGCCCGCGGCATGCCTGAACCGCTCGAGGTGACGCGCTTGAGCCGTTGGGAAGCGTCGCTCTATGACCTGCTCAAGGCTTACTCGACGCAGAGAGAGCGTGGCGTCGTCACGCAATATGCGCCGGTGGAGCGCAATGTTTGGTCGCTTCAGGAGGCGCGGGAGCTGCTGCAGCGCCTGATTGGCGACAGCGCGGATTGGGTTCCGATGGACGCTTACCTGTCGCAGTACCTCGCCACTGCGCCGGAGCCCGCCACCATCAGGGCCTCCAGCTTCGCCTCCAGCCTCGAACTCGTGCGGCTGGGCGAGATCGACCTGCGCCAGACCGAGACCTTTGGTCCGCTGTTCATGCGGCGCCGGCGGGACCGTCGCGATGCGTGACGAAGTGGACGAGGGCGCCGAGGTCGTCGAGCGGCAGCTGCGCATTCTGGAGGCCATTCTCTTTGCCTCAGCCGAGCCGCTTGCGGCCGATGCACTGGCCGAGTACCTCGACAGGGGTGCTCCTATAGCGGAGCGCTTGGATCTGCTCCGGGAGCGCTACGCCGGGCGGGGCGTGAACCTGGTGCAGCGCGGCGGTAAGTGGGCGTTCCGGACTGCGGAGGATCTTCGCTACCTCCTTCAGCGCGAGCAGCAGGAGACGAGGTCTATCCCCCGCGCCGCGCTCGAGACGCTCTCCATCATCGCCTACCACCAGCCGGCGACCCGCGCCGAGATCGAGGAGGTGCGCGGTGTCGCGACCGGCAAGGGCACGATCGACCTGTTGATGGAGGCAGGCTGGATCCGCATGCGGGGGCGCCGTCGCACCCCGGGGCGTCCGGTAACCTATGGCACGACCGACGCCTTTCTCGACCATTTTGGGCTTGAGAGCCTGAGCGACCTGCCGGGGCTGGAGGAACTCAAGGGAGCCGGGCTACTGTCCGGTCAACTACCGCCCACCATGCAGATGCCCTTGCCGTTCGACGGTGCCTTGCGTGAGGACGAAGACCCGATCGAGCCCGACGACGCTGGCGATGATGAGGGTGGAGAGTGAATGTCGCTGCGGCTGGGATCTGGGCTGGCCCTGAGACAACACGCCGCTGGCGGGGCATAACGCCAGCACGTTCTTGTGTTTGCTAACGATTGACCCTATTTCTGACCCATCTTTCGCGTGTAACGCGTTCTGACGGAATACAGGAGAGTAAGAAATGCACGCGCCAGGAATTTGGGGCATTCTCGTCGTCGCAGTCGTGGTCATCCTGCTGTTCGGCCGCGGCAAGATCTCCGGCATGATGGGTGAAGTCGCCTCGGGCATCAAAGCCTTCCAGAAGGGCATGCGCGACGACGACAAGCCGGTGGAGCGCGTGACCACCACCGCCGACGCCGATGTCCGCCCGACCGAAAAGCGCGACGTCTAGCTGATCCTGGCATCCAGCCGGTCCGTCTGCTGCAAGGAATAGAACTATGCTCGGCTTAGGCTGGACAGAGATGATGGTGATCGGCGTCGTGGCGCTGATCGTCATTGGCCCGAAAGACCTGCCGGTCGTGATGAACCGTATCGGCAAGGTCGTGGGGCAGATCCGCAGGATGGGCAACGAGTTCCAGCGCGAGATCAACAAGACGACCGGGCTGGACGAGGTGCGCAACCTGCGCAACTCGATCACGGCTCCCCTGAAGAAGACGAGCGAGGAAATCCGCAAGGAGTTCAACGCCATGACGCCGACAGGACCCAAGCCGAGCGGCGCGTTGCAGCCGACGGAAGCGGGGACGGAGAGCGTCGTCGATGCCATAAAGGTGCAAGCTGGAATGACGACGCCCAAGCCGACTGATCCGACTGCGCCCGCAACCGATGCCACTGTTGAGCCAATCGCCGCCGCGAAGGCCGCCAAGCCCAAGGCTCCGGTCCGAGCCAAGGCTGCGCCGACCCGTCCCGTGCTAACGACGACGCTGCCCACGCTCGACGCCGTACCCAATCCTGCAGAGGCCCAGCCGGTGGCCAAGCCGGCTCGCAAGCCGCGCACTCCCAAGGTTGTTTCGCCCGAGAAGGTCGATGCGCTGCCGACCGAGCCCGCCGACTCCCCTGCAACCAAGACACCCAAGGTGCGCCGTCCGCGCCAGCCTGCTGCGGCCAAGGGTGAAGGTAACTGAGCATGGCAGACGTCAAGCAGATCCCCGGATCGCCGGCCGAGCCGCAGGACGAGCTCGCTGGAAGCGAAGCGCCGCTGCTTGAACACCTGATCGAGCTGCGCAAGCGGCTGATCATCTCGGCCGTGACGATCGTGGCCCTGATGGCCTTCTGCTTCATCTTTGCCAGCACGATCTATGACTGGCTGTTGATGCCGTACCGCAATGCGGTGCCGAACACGAACCTGATCTTCACCGCGCCGCAGGAACTGTTCTTTACCTACCTGAACGTCGCCTTCTTCGGCGCCATCTTCCTTGGCTTCCCGATCATCGCCAGCCAGATCTACATGTTCGTGGCGCCCGGTCTCTACAAGCATGAGCGCAAGGCGTTCCTGCCTTACCTTGTCGCGACGCCCATCTTCTTTGTCGCTGGCGCGGCGCTGGTCTATTTCATCGTGCTGCCGATGGCGCTGCATTTCTTTGCCGGCATGCAGACCGAGGATATCGAGATGCTGGTCAGCGTCAGCGAGTATCTCGGCTTTGCCATGGTGCTGATCCTGGCCTTCGGCATCTGCTTCCAGCTGCCGGTGATCCTGACGCTCCTGGCGCAGATCGATCTCGTGCATGTGGACCTGCTCAAGAAGGGCCGCCGCTACGCCATTGTCGGCATTCTTGTTTTCGCAGCCTTCATCACGCCGCCCGATCCGATTTCCCAGATCGGCCTTGCGCTGCCAATGTACGCCCTTTACGAACTCTCCATCCTTTCCGTGCGGATGATCGAGAAGCGCAGGGCCGCGGCACTTGCAGCCCAGGAAGCCGAGCTAACAGGCTCCTCCGCATCAGAGTAAGGCGCCTTGCGGCCGGCTAACGTTGCCGTGGCGGAAACATCCGCCATGTCACCTGTTGCCCGAATGCGATGCGCACCGTCTTGTTCAAACCAGAGGCGGGCAACGACCCGTAACGACCGATGTTCGATATCAAGTGGATCCGAGCCAATGCCGAAGCCTTCGACGCCGCCGTGTCGCGGCGGAAGGGCGTTGCGGTCCGCTCCGCCGATCTGCTTGCAATCGACGACCGCCGGCGCGAGATCATCGCCCGGCTGAACGATGCGCAGGAAAAGCGAAATGCGCTGTCCAAGCAGATCGGTCAGGCCAAGGCGCAGAAGGACGAGGCCAAGGCTGCCGAATTGATGGCCGAGGTGTCGCGGCTCAAGGAATTCATTCCGCAGGGCGAGGCGGATGAGCGCGCGATTGAAGCCGAACTGCGCAGTGCTTTGTCGGTGATCCCCAATCTCGTTTTTGACGACGTTCCAGACGGCACCGACGAAAGCGACAATGTCGAATATTTTGGGCGCAACGGCACGGCGGAAACCGTCGCGAAGGTCCGCGCCCCGCGCCCGACATTCTCGTTTGCTCCCAAGGAGCATTACGAGATCGGCGAGGCCATGGGGCAGATGGACTTCGAGACGGCGGCCAAGCTTTCCGGCAGCCGCTTTGTCGTGCTGAAAGGGCAGGTGGCCCGGCTCGAACGCGCGCTTGGGCAGTTCATGCTCGATCTGCATACGACCGAACATGGCTATACTGAAGTGCAGCCGCCGCTCCTGGTGCGCGATGAAGCGCTGTTTGGCACCAACCAATTGCCAAAGTTCGAGGAAGACCTGTTCTTTACCCCCCATGGCGATTCCCGGCTCGCGCTGATCCCGACGGCGGAAGTGCCGCTGACCAATTTTGTACGCGAGTCGATTCTGGCCGAGGATGAACTGCCGCTGCGTTTGACGGCCCTGACGCCTTGCTTCCGTTCGGAGGCAGGATCGGCCGGCCGTGATACGCGCGGCATGTTGCGCCAGCATCAGTTCAACAAGGTCGAGATGGTGTCGGTCACCACGCCCGAAACGTCGGTGGACGAGCATGAGCGCATGCTCGCCTGTGCCGAGGCTGTGTTGCAGAAGCTGGGGCTGCACTACCGCGTGATGAACCTCTGCACCGGCGATATCGGTTTTGGCGCCAAACGGACCTATGACCTCGAGGTATGGCTGCCCGGACAGGACACCTATCGCGAGATTTCGTCGGTGTCGGTCTGTGGTGACTTCCAGGCCCGCCGCATGGATGCGCGCTTTCGTCCCGCAGGCGAGAAGCAGGCGCCGCGTTTCGTTCACACGCTGAACGGTTCGGGGACTGCCGTGGGGCGCTGCCTGATCGCCGTCATGGAGAATTATCAGCAGGAGGATGGCTCCGTTGCCATCCCCGAGGCTCTGCGGCCCTATATGGGCGGCCTCACCGCGATCGGCGGGCGGTCGTGAGCCTGCGCATCCTCATCACCAATGACGATGGTGTGGATGCTCCTGGCATCGCCATCATGGCCGATATTGCGCGGGCGTTGAGTGATGATGTCTGGATCGTCGCTCCCGACGGCAATCAGTCGGGAGCGGGTCATCGCTTCACGCTTGGCCGTGAACTGGGCATCGACCAACGCGACGAGCGCACTTTTGCAGTGGTCGGAGGTTCGCCGGCTGACTGCGTGGTTGCCGGAATGACGCATCTGCTGGGGGACAGGCCGGCCGACGTCGTGCTGTCGGGCGTAAATGCCGGGCAGAACCTCGGCGACATCATCAACGCGTCTGGCACGGCGGCGGGAGCACGGGAAGGGGCGTTGCAGGGTGCCATCGGCATCGCCATGAGCCAGGGCATCAACTACGAGCATGGAAGGGAAGTGGACTGGAGCAATTCCAGACGCCACGGTTCCGCTGTCGCCCGATCCATCATCGCGGCGGCGCAGGGCAGGGACCACTACTACAATGTCAACTTCCCGTTCTGCGACCCTGACGAAACCCGTGGCATTGCGGTAGTGCCGCACCAACGCTTCTCGCGCTCGCCCTTCCGCTATTATCCCAGCGACAACGCGGGCAAGTTCTTTGTTGCCATCCCCGAAACGCCGCTGCCGCTCGATCCTGCGGCAGACTTCGAGGTGATGCGGCGCGACGGGTTTGTCACCGTCACGCCGATGCGCCTGCAGCAGACGGACATGGATGTCGCGCGGCAGCTTGAAGGCAAGCTCACGCTGTAGGGGGTGAGTTCTTGATGGCCGCACCGACGCCGGCGTCTTAACCTTACCCAATCCAGAATCCAGCGGCCACGATTTTGCTCAAATCGCATCGGCCTTAAACTCGTCTTTACCTTACCGCCGTAGATTCAAACTCGTGTTGAGTACCTGCGTACGAGTAAGCTGATGAGTATCCGCCTAACCCGTCGGGCGCCCAAAGGTGCCGTTGCAATGACCGGCCTGGTGATTGCCGCTGTGGCCCTTTCCGGGTGTTCCAGTCTCGGTAGCCGTACTTTCGGCGACCAGACGACCACCAGCTCCGTACCGGGGCAATCCCCAAGCAGCTTCAACCAGCCCATGCCCTCCAGCCTCGGTGCGCCGCAGGCCCGGATGGCTGAGAACCAGTTCCTCCCACCCGCCAATGTCGGGGGTGGCTGGAACAGCCAGCCTGCGCCGGCGCA
Organism: Devosia sp.; assembly: GCF_036563435.1. Taxonomy (GTDB): domain Bacteria; phylum Pseudomonadota; class Alphaproteobacteria; order Rhizobiales; family Devosiaceae; genus Devosia. The sequence goes on along the minus strand of NZ_DATCMJ010000018.1, from coordinate 87,639 downwards.
GGCCTGGAACCAGCCGGTGCAAACCGGCTATGTCGCGCCCATGGCGCCAGTGGCGACGGCAGCGCTGCCGCCCGTCCAATCCCAAGACCTTCCTGTACTGAGTAACCAGTCTTCCCAGGGAACCCTGCCCGCCATGCAAGCACAGCCCGCATTCGCCTCGGCCGCACCGATGCCGTCTCCTGCCGTTCTCGGCAGCCTGCCTACCAACAGCTCCGTTCCCTCGATGGCCTCCGCTGCGCCGGCCGCGACCGGCGGGCAGTTCACCCACACCATTGCCAGCGGCGAGTCGCTCTATACGATCGCCCGCCGCTATGAAGTGACGACGCAGGCACTGGTCCAGGCCAACGGCCTCTCCTCGCCGGACAAGATCGTCGTGGGCCAGAAGGTGATCATCCCGGGCCGCGCTGACCTCCTCGCCACCAAGGCTCCGGCACCGGTCCAGGTTGCCAGCGCCACGCCGATGGCGGCTCCTGCCACTCCGGCGGCTGCGCCGACGCTGCCGCAGGCCGCCCCCAACACGCTGCAGGCCGCTGCGCCCGCCGCAACGCCAGCCCCCGCTGCGACCGCGCCGGCTGCACCGGTGCAGGCCGCTCCCGCACAGGCTGCACCGACCCAGGTTGCTGCCGTTCCCACCGCAGAGCCCGCCATGTCGGGCAGCGACAAGTTCCGCTGGCCTGCCAGCGGTCGCGTGATCACCGACTTCGCCTCCTCCAAGGGCACAGGCATCAATATCGAAGTGCCCGAGGGCACACCGGTCAAGGCTGCCGAGAACGGCACCGTGATCTACGTCGGCTCGGGCGTCGAGGGCTATGGCAACCTTGTCCTTGTCCGCCACCCCAATGGCTATGTCTCGGCCTATGCGCATCTTCAGTCGATGAGCGTGGCCAAGGGTGCTGTGGTTAACCGCGGCGACTCCCTCGGCGCGGCCGGCATGACTGGCTCGGTGACCAAGCCGCAACTGCATTTCGAGCTCCGCAAGGGTGCGACACCGGTCGATCCGGTGCCGCTGCTGGCGGGCTGATCCGACGTACTACGAAGCAAAGGCTCCCGCTCTGGTGGGGGCCTTTTTTGTTTAGAGACCTCATGGTGAGCTGTCGAAGCACGAGGTCGCTCGAGCCGACGGTGCCACGACCTCGTCCTTCGACACTCTCAGGATGAGGTCTACTGAACTAAACCGGCTTGCCCATCTCGCCGGCCAGCGTCCGCACCAGCTGGATGGCGACGCGGCCGGAGCGGGCCCCACGGGTGGCGGTCCATTCGATCGCGCGGGCCTTGAGCGTTTCTTCGGGAATGCCGAGATCGTAGTAGTCGGCATAGGCGTTGACCATGGAGAGGAATGTCGGCTGATCGCAGTTGTGGAATCCGAGCCAGAGGCCGAAGCGGTCGGACAGCGAGACCTTTTCCTCGACGGCTTCGCCGGGATTGATGGCCGTGGCGCGTTCGTTCTCGATCATGTCGCGCGGCATCAGGTGGCGGCGGTTGGAGGTCGCATAAAAGAGCACGTTGTCCGGACGGCCTTCCAGGCCTCCATCGAGGATCGTCTTGAGCGACTTGTAGCTGGTTTCGCCACTGTCGAAGCTGAGGTCGTCGCAGAAGATGATGAAGCGGCCCGGGGTCTGGCCGATGCGGCGCATGAGGGCGGGAAGGGTCTCGAGGTCCTCGCGGGCGATCTCGATCAGCACGAGGCGCTGGAAGCCTTCGTCACCCCGTGAGACGATGTCGCCATGTATGGCCTTGACCAGCGAACTCTTGCCCATGCCGCGAGCGCCCCAGAGCAGGGCATTGTTGGCGCCGTGGCCGCGGGCGAATTGTTCGGTATTGCGCAGCAGGATGTCCTGGACGGAGTCGATGCCCTTGAGCATGCGCAGGGGGATGCGGCTGACCTTGGGCACCGGCATCAAGTCTGCGGCATCGCCGTCCCAGTGGTAAGCGTCGGCTGTGCCTAGCGCCGGAATCACTTTCTCAGCTGCCGGCGCCATGGCTTTGAGGGAACGGGCGATTTCACTCAGGGAGGTGGCGATCTCCGCCAGGAATTGTTTGCTCTGCAACTGCGTATCCTCAGGGCCGGCGCCACGATTTGTGACCCCCTGAATGCCTTTGCAATCGCGGGGGTGCAACTGTATAGTCCGGCCGATTTTGAGCGGGGTGCAAGTGCAGTGAGCCCCTTATGCGTCCACTAGCGTCGAAACGCCGATGCTGACGTGGCGCCGTCCCTCCAAAACGCAAAAGAAGAACCGATAGGAGCCTCGCTTTATGTTTGTAACGCCCGCTTATGCCCAGGCAGCCGGTGCAGCCGCCCCCGCAGGTGGCATGGCAGATGTCTTCATCCAGCTGATGCCGATCCTGCTGCTGGTGATCATCTTCTGGTTCCTGATCTTCCGCCCGCAGCAGAAGCGTCTCAAGGCCCAGCAGGCGATGCTTTCGGCCATCAAGCGCGGTGACACCGTGGTGACCACCGGCGGTATCGTCGGAAAGGTGACCAAGGCAGTGGATGGCGAGGACCTCGAGGTCGAGATCGCCACCGGCGTCAAGGTCAAGCTGGTGCGCGGCATGGTTGCCGACGTCCGCTCCAAGGGCGAGCCCGTGAACGACAACAAGCCGGTCTAAGCCCGGCTGACCCGATATTGCCGGCGCCCACGGGCGCCGGCTTTCTGCTTTCAGGACACCTCCATGCAGTCTTCGCCCATTCGTACCGCCATCATCGCCATTGTCGCCCTCCTGGGCGTGCTGTTCGCCGTCCCGAGCTTCCTGCCGCAGGACGTGCGCGACGCCTGGCCGAGTTTCCTGCCCAAGCAGACGGTGGTCCTGGGTCTTGACCTGCAGGGTGGTTCGCACCTGCTGCTGCAGGTCAATGAAGACGGCATCATCACCGAGCGGCTGCAGACGCTGCGCCGCGATGTGCGCAACACGCTGGCCAACCAGAACGGCATCGGCAATCTGATCACCACCGATGCGGCCACGCGGACACTGACCATCGAGCTGACCGACCCGGCGCAACTGGAGGCGGCGCGCACCGCGGTGCAGGCGCTGCAGAACACGATCAGCAATTCGCTGATCGCCGTGGGCGGGGTCAACGAGTTGGCCTTCGGCGAAACGACCGACGGCAAGCTGACGGTGCAATTGACCGAAGAGGGCGTCAACGAGCGCATGTCGGCGCTGGTGGCGCAGTCGATCGAGGTGATCCGCAAGCGCGTTGACGAACTGGGAACCACCGAACCGTCGATCCAGCGCCAGGGCACCAACCGCGTGCTGGTGCAGGTGCCCGGCTTCGGCGACTCGCAGCGCCTCAAGGACATCATCTCGCGCACGGCACGCCTGACCTTCCACATGGTCTATCCCGGCATGAGCGCCGACCAGGCCGAGGCCCAGGGCTTGCCGGCCGGTACCATGATCCTGCCGTCGCAGGATGGCGGACGCGAACTGCTTTATGAAGACATTGCCCTGGGCGGCGAGTCGCTGGTGGATGCGCAGCCGAGCTATGACCAGCAGCGCGCCATGCCGGTGGTGAGCTTCAAGTTCGATACGCGCGGCGCCATCACCTTCGGCCAGATCACGGCGGAAAATGTCGGTAAGCGCTTCGCAATCGTGCTCGACAACCAGGTCATCACAGCGCCGCAGATCCAGCAGCCGATCACTGGTGGTTCCGGGCAGATCAGCGGCAGCTTCACCACCGCCACGGCGAACGATCTTGCCGTGCTGCTGCGCGCCGGCGCCTTGCCGGCCTCGCTCGACGTGGTGGAAGAACGCACGGTCGATGCGAGCCTCGGTGCCGACTCGATCCGCAACGGCCTGACCGCCGGCGTGATCGCTGCGGTACTGGTCGTTGCCTTCATGGTGGCGGCCTATGGCCTCTGGGGCGTCTTCGCCAACGTATCGCTGATCCTCAACATCCTCCTGATCTTTGCGGCGCTCTCCATGCTGGGGGCCACGCTGACGCTGCCCGGTATCGCGGGTATCGTCCTCACCATCGGCATGGCGGTGGACGCCAACGTGCTGATCTATGAGCGCATGCGAGAAGAGCAGCGGGCAGGAAAGTCGCCGATCCAGGCCATAAATGCCGGCTTCGAGCGCGCCTGGGGCACGATCGTCGACTCGCACCTGACCCAGCTGATCGCGGCCATCGTGCTCTACTTCCTGGGTTCCGGCCCGGTTCAGGGCTTCGCCGTGACCCTGGCGCTCGGAATCCTGACCTCGCTCTTCACCTCCTATACCGTCACCTCCTACCAGGTGCATGCCTGGTTCCGCCGGGCACGGCCGAAGACACTCAAGATCCAGCATTTCCGCTTCGTGCCGGACGGGACCAACATCCCGTTCATGAAGATCTCCCGCTACGTCATCGCCTTCTCGATAGTGGCGAGCCTGCTTTCCATCGGCTCAGCATACTTCAAGGGCTTCAACCTGGGGATTGATTTCGTTGGCGGCACGGCCATCGTTATCCAGCACGAGGGCGGCCCGGCCGATGTCGGGCAGGTGCGTGAACTGCTGGACGGCCTCGATCTCGGCGAAATCCAGGTGCAGGGCTTTGGCACGCCGGAAGACGTTCTGGTCCGCGTCCAGGCGCAGGAGGGTGGTCAGGACGCCGACCAGCTGGCCGTGAGCCAGGTGACGCAGGCGCTCGCCACCGAGAACTACACCGTACGCAGCACCGAAGCCGTCAGCGGGACGGTTTCGGGCGAACTGGCGTGGAAGGGCACGATTGCGGTCGTGATCGCGCTAGCGGCGATCCTGGTCTATATCTGGTTCCGCTTTGAATGGCAGTTTGCCCTGGCGGCAATTACCACCACCACGCACGACATCATCATGACCATCGGCCTGTTCTCGATAACGGGGCTGGAGTTCAACCTGACCTCCATCGCGGCGGTCTTGACGCTGGTGGGCCTCAGTTTGAACGAGACCGTGGTGGTGTCGGACCGCGTGCGTGAGAACCTGCGCAAGCATCGCAAGATGCCGCTGCCCGAATTGATCGACCTTTCGATCAACCAGACCATCGTTCGCACCACGATCACGCAGTTCACCGTGTTCCTGGCGCTGATCCCGCTGGTACTGTTCGGTGGCGAGGTGATCCGCAGCTTCACCATAGCCATGACCTTTGGCTGCCTGGTTGGTATGTACTCGTCGATTATCGTCAACGGCCCGATCCTGATCAACTTCGGCCTCAAGCAGAAGGCCGAGGAAGACAAGCCGGTGGCGACCACAGCCGACGGGGCGTCCGTCTGAACGGAGATGGCGGGTTGAGCGAGGACAGGCGCTATCCAAGCCAGGTCGGCATCGACGCCTATGGCAATGGCGGCTTCCGCTTTGCCGGCATGTCGCACCGGGGCGGCCTGCTTTGCCTGCCCAGCGGGATGATGGCATGGCCGGTGACGGCGCCGGGTGAGATCACGCTCGAGTCGCTGGCACCGGTGTTGGCCGCGGCCGATGACATCGACGTCCTGCTGATCGGCCTGGGGGCCGACATCGCGGCCATACCGAAGGCCTTGCGGGAGACGCTGCGTGAGCGGCGGATCATTGTCGAGGCGGTCAATACTGGCAGCGCCATCCGCACCTATAACGTGCTGCTGGCCGAAGAGCGCTCGGTGGCTGCGGCGCTGATCGCCGTGGACAAGGTCCGTTAGATGGCAAGCGACAGCTTCGCGCATGCAGCCGAGGCCCTGCGGCAAGGGGATCGCGACCGGTACCTGTCGACGCTGGTGATCGATGCCGGACATCGCGAGGCGGTGACGGCGCTCTATGCCTTCAACGCCGACGTGGCCGCCATCCGCGACCGGGTGACCAACCCGGCCCCGGGCGAGATCCGGCTGCAATGGTGGAACGACGCGCTGGGCGGGGAGGGGCATGGTGCGGTGCGGCAGAACCCGCTCGCCGATGCCCTGCTGCAGACAACCGAGCGCTATGCGATTCCGGCGGGCACGCTGCTGCGGCTGATCGCGGCGCGGCGGTTCGATCTCTATGACGACCCGATGCCGGACCTCCCCACCTTCGAAGGCTATGCCGGCGAGACGGTGTCGACGCTCTATCAGCTGGCGGTGATGATCCTCAATAACGGGCAGCCGGTCGAGACGGGCGATGCGGCCGGCCATCTTGGCGTGGCTCATGCCTTGATCGGCCACCTGCGCGCCTTCGGGCATGTGTCGTCGCAGGGACGGATCATGCTGCCCTGGTCGATCTTTGCCGCCAATGGCGTGCAGGAGGGCGAAATCTTCGCGCGCAGTGAAAGCGAAGGCATTCATGCGGCGCTGGGGCAGATCGAGGAACTGGCCGAGGAGCATCTGCAAAAGGCCGACGCGGCTATCGCCGAACTGCCCGGGCGACTGAAACCGGCCTTTGCCAGCATCGCCGTCCTTCGGGCGCAACTTGCGCTTTACAGAAACGATGCACAGACCCCCTTTGCTCCGCCGCCCGACGAACCGGACTGGCGCAAGATAACCCGGCTGATGTGGTGGGGGATAAGTCGGGGGCGGTAGGCAGATTTAGTGGGCACGCCCAAAGCCCTTTGCGTGCAGCGCAGCGGGCGTTCTTCCTTGAGATCGCTCCACAGGAGCGATTTGCCCTGTCGGGACAGTCATCACGGTTCGAAGGTCGCTACGCTCCCGCCTCACCATAGGCGCTTCCGGGTAGACATGACCTTGTGGCTCGGGTGGAGCGCTCGGCGCCCCCCACCCCAGCTCTGTTAGGGTCCTTCGGACCCAAGCGGCGCTACCCTCCCCGCAAGGGGGAGGGAGGTTGGGCATGCGCGCCAGTGGCCGTCTTTAGCCCCACGTCTCCAGATCAGCCAAGGCGCGACTGGTGATGGCCCGGCGCTTGGCTTGGGTTTTTTCCGTGCCGCGCCAGCGGCCGACGCCTTCGGGCTTGGTGATGGTCACTTCCGGGAAGAGGCCGAAGTTGACGTTCATGGGCTGGAACGAGCGGGCGCCGCTATAACCTTCGGCTTCGATATGGCCGCCGGTGATGTGGGCGACCAGGGCGCCGAGCGCCGTGGTGATTGGCGGCACTGCCATGGTCTCGCCGCGGGCTTCGGCTGCCGCGAGGCGGCCAGTGATCAGGCCGCAGGCCGCGCTTTCCACATAGCCTTCGACGCCCGTGACCTGCCCGGCGAAGCGGATGCGCGGATCCGCCTTGAGCTTGAGGTCGGGGCCCAGCACCTTGGGCGAGTTGATGAAGGTGTTGCGATGAAGGCCGCCTAGCCGGGCGAACTGCGCGTTTTCGAGACCAGGGATCATGCGGAAGATCTCAGCCTGAACGCCATAGCGCATCTTGGTCTGGAAGCCGACCATGTTCCAGAGCGTCCCCAGGGCATTGTCCTGCCGCAACTGGACGATGGCGTAGCACTTGACGGTGGGGTTGCGCGGATTGGTCAGACCCACCGGCTTCATCGGGCCGTGGCGCAGGGTTTCGACGCCGCGATGGGCCATGACCTCGATGGGCAGGCAGCCGTCGAAATAGGGGACGTGTTCCCATTCCTTGAATTCATGGAGGGGAGCGGACTTCAGCGCCTCCACGAAGGCGAAGTACTGGTCCTTGTCCATGGGGCAGTTGAGGTAGTCGGCGCCCGTGCCTCCCGGTCCGGCCTTGTCGTAGCGCGACTGGGCCCAGACGATGTCCATGTCGATACTGTCCTTGTGGACGATCGGGGCGATGGCATCGAAGAAGGCCAGGGAATCCTCGCCCGTCTTGGCCAGGATCGCCTCGGCCAGGGCGGGTGAGGTCAGCGGGCCGCTGGCGATGATGACGTTTTTCCAGTCCTCGGGCGGCCAGCCGGCGACTTCCTCGCGGATAACCCTGATGTTGGGATGATTGTAGATGGCGCGGGTGACTTCGTCGGAGAAGCCGTGGCGGTCCACTGCCAGGGCACCGCCGGCGGGGAGCTTGTGCAGGTCGGCCGCGCGCATGATCAGCGAGTTGCGGCGCCGCATTTCCTCGTGAAGGAGGCCGACGGCGTTCTGCTCATGGTCGTCGGAGCGGAAGCTGTTGGAGCAGACCAGTTCAGCGAAGCTGTCGGTCGAATGGGCGTCGGTGGGCCGGACGCCGCGCATTTCGTGGACGATGACCTGGGCGCCCGCTTCGGCTGCCTGCCACGCGGCTTCCGAGCCGGCGAGGCCGCCGCCGATGATGTGAATGGGTTCGTTGTGCATGGCGGGGCTTTAGCAAGCGCCATGGTGCTGCGCAACAAACATGCCTGTCAGATCGCCGTCATGCCGGCGAAAAACAAAACAGCCGCATCTCAGAGAGAAGCGGCTGTTCGGTTTGGGTCGACCCGAAGATTAGCGGAGCAAATCTTAGAGGCCAGCAGCATGGTCGCGAGCGATGCGATTGATATCGGTGCGCGAAATGCCCAGGTCGTTGAGCTGACGATTGTCGAGAGCGGCCAGTTCACGAACGGTCTGCTGGTAAGCGGCCCACTTCTTGAAGGTCTTGCGGATGTCCATTTGAAATTCCTTTCGTTTACGAGACTGTATCTAGAGCAGTGCTTGTCCGATGAGCACTGGGTCATTGGTCAAACGGGTCATGCATTTTGCGCAGGGCTTGAGGCGTCTTGGTTCATCTTCGGTTAACACCCGTGTCAAAGCAAAGGCAGCCGGATGGCGATCCGACTGCCCGGGGCAGGCACAAGGGTGAAAAAGATCAACGGTCGAACAGCGACCGCGTCATCTTGGAGAAGTCGGGGCCGGTAAGCCCCAGAAGATCAGCCTCGCGGCTGGACGGGACATCCATTTCCCTGAGCGTCTGCTTGACGTCGACGAGGCGCTTGATACGCCAGACGGCACGGACAAACATGGTCGTACTCCATTCAGGCTTTGAGCGGCAGCGCGACAATGCTCCGATTTGCCGGCGAGCACCATTCGCCGTTTTTCAGGCGCTGCATGCATGTGGCGCATGGCAACTTCAAGCAACGGTCGCAACAGACGTGCGGAAGCGCCGCCTCTGATGCGGTTATCGAGCAGCGATGGCGAGACCGCGGTCTCGAATAGGTAGGAGTGTGAAGTGAGATCGCAGCCTCGCCATCACGCCGGGATTTTTCGCACACGCATCGAGCAGCAAGAAACCACGCCGGAGGTGGATCATGCCACAAGAGCCGAGCTCTCCTGGCCGTGTCCGCAACCTCTCCCCTGGAGAGATCTCTCCCCCGCCGCTGCAGCAAGCCGGTGGTCAGCATCCATGCGCGAGCCTGGCGACCCAGGCTCCCCGACAGTCCCTGCAGCCATCACTCGTCGTGACCGTGCTCTGCTGCAGGCGATGGAGGGATTGTACGCGCGGTTGAGGGGGGGATAAGTTTTGGTGTGGGCGTTGATTGGCCACGGCGTCATTCCCGCGCAGGCGGGAATCTCCCTTGGTCTGGCAGGGGGATTCCCGCTTTCGCGGGCATGACGTGGTGGAAGGCTGGTCTGGTGGGTAGACCCCACCCCACCCCGCCTCCCCCTGGTAGGGGAGGCGTTCGGTCGGTGGGTGGGCGAGACGGTGCCCCACATGCGATCGGCTCCTCCCCCTTCAGGGGGAGGGTGGGTGGGGGCGTCTTGAGCCGAAGCCTTACTCCGCTGCCCGTGTCGCGAAATGGGGGCGGCGTTCCATGACTTCCTTAAGGAACTGGCCGGTATAGGAGCGGCTGACCTGCGCGACGTCCTCGGGCGTGCCGACGGCCACCACTTCGCCGCCGCCGTCGCCGCCTTCGGGACCCATGTCGATGATCCAGTCGGCGGTCTTGATCACCTCGAGATTGTGCTCGATGACGATCACCGTATTGCCACCGTCGACCAGCTCGTGGAGCACTTCGAGGAGCTTGGCCACGTCGTGGAAGTGAAGGCCGGTCGTCGGCTCGTCCAGCATGTAGAGCGTGCGACCGGTGGCGCGCTTGCTCAGTTCCTTGGACAGCTTGACGCGCTGCGCCTCGCCGCCCGAGAGCGTGTTGGCGGGCTGGCCGACCTTCACATAGCCCAAGCCGACGCGCTGGAGCGTTGCGAACTTGTCGCGGATCACCGGCACGGCCGAGAAGAACTCGACGCCTTCGTCGATGGTCATGTCGAGGACGTCGGAGATTGACTTGCCCTTGAACTGGACTTCCAGCGTCTCGCGGTTGTAGCGCTTGCCCTTGCAGACGTCGCAGGTGACGTAAACGTCGGGCAGGAAGTGCATCTCGATCTTGAGAACGCCGTCGCCCTCGCACTTCTCGCAGCGGCCGCCCTTGACGTTGAACGAGAAACGACCCGGTCCGTAACCGCGCGCTTTCGCTTCCGGCAGGCCGGCGAACCACTCGCGCAGGGGCGTGAAGGCACCGGTATAGGTCGCCGGATTGGAGCGCGGCGTGCGGCCGATCGGGGACTGGTCGATGTCGATGACCTTGTCGAGAAATTCGAGGCCGGTCAGCGAGTCATGCGGCGCCGGGACCACGCGGGCGCCGTTGAGGCGGCGGGCAATGGCCTGGTACATGGTGTCGATCATCAGCGTCGACTTGCCGCCGCCCGAAACACCAGTGATGGCGACGAACATGCCGAGCGGTACGTCGACCGAGACGTTCTTGAGGTTGTTGCCGGTGGCGCCCTTGACGCTCAGCGACTTGCCGACCTTGCCTTGGCGGCGCTCGGCCGGCATGGCAATGCCCATGCGGCCGGAAAGGTATTGGCCAGTCAGCGAGTCTGGGTGCTTGAGGATGTCCTCGGGCGTGCCTTCGGCGACGATGTTGCCGCCATGGACGCCGGCACCGGGACCGATGTCGACCACATAGTCGGCGGTCATGATGGCGTCTTCATCGTGTTCGACGACGATCACCGTATTGCCGATGTCGCGCAGGCGGCGAAGGGTTTCGAGCAGTTTGGCATTGTCGCGCTGATGGAGCCCGATGGAGGGCTCGTCGAGGACGTAGAGCACGCCGGTGAGGCCCGAGCCGATCTGCGAGGCGAGGCGAATGCGCTGCGATTCCCCGCCCGACAGGGTGCCAGAATTGCGCGACATGGACAGGTAATCGAGCCCCACGTCGACGAGGAAGTTCAGCCGCTCACGGATCTCCTTGAGGATGCGCTCGCCGATGGTCTGCTGGCTGGGCGTGAGCTTGGCGGGCAGGGCGTTGAACCAGGTCAGGGAGTCGCGGATGGACTTCTCGGTGACCTGGCCCACATGGAGCCCATCGATCTTGACGGCGAGCGCTTCGGGCTTCAGCCGGTAGCCGTTGCAAGCCACGCAGGGCTTGGCGGACATGTATTTTTCGATCTCTTCGCGCATGCCTGCGCTTTCGGTTTCCTTGTAGCGGCGTTCAAGGTTGCCGATCACGCCTTCGAAGACCTTGGAAGTCTTGTACTGGCGGAGGCCATCGTCATAGACGAAGTCGATCTTGGTCTTGTCGGTGCCGTAGAGGACAGCGTGCTGCACGTCGAGCGGCAGCTCGTTCCAGGCGGTGCCGGTCGAGGCGCCATAGTGCTTTACCACGGCAGAGAGGGTCTGCTGGTAGTAGGGCGCCGAGGTCTTCGACCAGGGCAGGATGGCGCCGTCGCGCAGTGACAGCGTTGCATCGGGCACGATCTGGTCGGGATCGATCTTCTGCTCGGTGCCAAGACCGTCGCAGACCGGGCAGGCGCCGAAGGGGTTGTTGAAGGAGAAGAGGCGCGGCTCGACTTCGGCAATGGTGAAGCCCGAAACGGGGCAGGCGAACTTTTCCGAGAAGGTGATCTGGCGGGCGGTGCCGTCCTCGTTCTGCTCGTCGGCGAGTTCCACAAGAGCGATGCCGTCGGCGAGCTTGAGCGCCGTTTCGAAGCTTTCAGCCAGGCGGCCGGAAATGTCGGAGGAGACCACGACGCGGTCTACGACCACTTCGATGTCGTGCTTGAACTTCTTGTCGAGCGCGGGCGCATCCTCGATCTCGTGGTATTCGCCATCGATCTTGACGCGCTGAAAGCCCTTGCGCATCAAGTCGGCCAGTTCCTTCTTGTACTCGCCCTTGCGGCCGCGCGCGATCGGCGCGAGGAGATAGACGCGGGTGCCTTCGGGGAGTTCGAGTACCTTGTCGACCATTTGCGACACGGTCTGAGACTCAATGGGCAGGCCGGTCGCGGGTGAATAGGGCACGCCGACGCGGGCGAACAGCAGGCGCAGATAGTCGTAGATCTCGGTGACGGTGCCCACCGTGGAGCGCGGATTGCGCGAGGTGGTCTTCTGCTCGATGGAAATGGCGGGCGAGAGGCCCTCGATATGCTCCACATCGGGCTTCTGCATCATTTCGAGGAATTGGCGCGCATAGGCCGAAAGGGATTCCACGTAGCGGCGCTGGCCCTCGGCATAGATCGTGTCGAAGGCCAGCGACGACTTGCCCGAGCCGCTGAGCCCCGTCATCACGATCAGCGAGTCTCGCGGCAGCTTGAGGTCGATGCCCTTGAGATTGTGCTCGCGCGCGCCGCGCACGACGATCTCACGATTAAGGCTGGGCTTTGGCGTCATGTTCTAGTCCTTGGGCTCGGTGCGCCAAAGGCAGCACGGCGGCAAAGTCGAAATAGGGCAGGGTCGGGGAACCACCGAAATAGGCGCGACCCTTTTGTCTCGCAAGCGGCTTCGGCGCATGCCAGCCCGCCGCTCCGGTCACCTTAGCGTGTCCCGCAGGCATGCCAAAGCAGGATGTTCCAAGGAACATAAGCGGAACGCGGGGGATTCGGTCAAGGGCCGACATGCTGCGTCACGCCGTGCCAGGCCGTATAAAGAGCAACGAGGATGAAGAGCGCACCGGCAGAGCGGCCGATCCAGATGGTCGCGGCGGGATTGCCGACAAGGGCATCGCGGCCTCGGCTAGCGGCGAGGCCGAGGGCGCCATAGATCAGCATCTGCATGGTGACGGTGAGCAGGCCCAGCACCAGTGCCTGCTGCCAGAGGGGGCCGTATTCCCGGCGCATGAACTGAGGAAACACGGCCAAGACGAAGATATAGGCCTTCGGGTTGAGCAGGCAGGTCACCGTGCCCTGGCGGAACGCCACCCAATAGGAGCGGACGCGGGCCCGGCCGACGCCGTCGACGATTATAGCACTGCGCAGGAGGGTCCAGCCGATCCAGGCCATGTAGGCGGCGCCCAGGACGATCATGACCTGGAAGACGAGGGTGGGCAATTGCGCCAGGGCGCCGACGGCCAGCGCGCCGAACAGCGTGTGGACGGCGCCACCCAGCATGATGCCGCCCAGGGCGGCCATGCCGGCCCTGCGGCCGCCGGTCAGCGCGTTGGCGAGAACAAAGAACATGTCCATGCCCGGCACGGCGATGATGCCGAACAGCAGGATCGAAAAGAGCCAAAGCGACTGCGCATAATCCATGATCCACCCCCGACCGGCCCGTGCTGTGACGCGGGGCTGCTGACAGGCTGTGTCAGCAGTCTTGACGGTCCCACAAATCTGGAACATAACAGGAACAACAGAGTTGTTTACAAGTGCTGCAAGGCGCGGGCGGGCGCTGCGCAAGCGGCCTATACTGGCGCCCTAGGTAAGTGAGGGTTCCGGCGAGCCGGAACTGAATTGGAAGGACGAAGCGATGGCAGGCAGTGTCAACAAGGTGATCCTGGTCGGCAATCTTGGGGCAGACCCGGAGGTGCGCAACCTCCCCAGCGGTGGCAAGGTGGTGAACCTTTCGGTCGCGACCTCCGAGAACTGGAAGGACAAGAATACCGGCGAGCGCCGCGAAAAGACCGAGTGGCACCGCGTGGTGATCTTCTCGGAAGGCCTGGCGCGCGTGGCCGAGAGCTACCTGCGCAAGGGCAGCAAGGTCTATCTCGAGGGCCAGCTGCAGACCCGTAAGTGGCAGGACCAGTCCGGCCAGGACAAGTATTCGACCGAAATCGTGCTGCAGGGCTTCAACAGCAACCTGACGCTGCTTGACGGCCGCGGCGAAGGTGGCGGCGACAATGCCGGCTTTGGCGGCGGCTCAAGCTATGGCGGCGACAATGGCGGCTTCCGCGGCGTGCGTGACAATGCCGGCGGCGGTGGTCAGCGGCCGCGCGCCAATGCGCCCGCTTTCGAGCCCGGCGGCATGGACGACGACATCCCGTTCTAGGAACGGCTGATCGAAAAGGAAACGGGTCGCTCAGGCGGCCCGTTTTGCTTTTCGGCTACTGCTTGGTGAAGGGCACTTCGGCCTGGAGGTAGTCGCCGCTCTCGACATAGACGACCTCGAAGACTACCGAGATGGCGTCTTTCTGCAGGTTGATCTGGGCGGTGATGTTGAGGTCCTTGCCCTCTTCGTCCTGGTCGCGTTCGCGCAGGTTGAAGACGAGACCGCTGCCGCGCTTCTGGCCGACCGCGACGCCGGTGAAGGTGGCGTTGGAGCTCATGGCGGCCTCGTAGCGACGGCTGGCCTCGATATAGGCGATAGTGCCGGCAACCGAGAGCTGCGTGCCGGCCAGGGAGCAGCGGCCGTTATAGTTGACCTTGTCCGCGTTGCCCTGAACCAGCGTCAAGCGGCACACCACAGTTTCGGTATTGGCGCCGATCAGCACGCCGCGGCCGCGCCACTCGCCCAGATAGGACTGGAGCAAAGCGATGTCGGCCGGAGCGGCGAGCACCGGGGCAGCGCCACCCAGAGCAAGAAGCCCGGCGATGGCCGCGGCGCGCCAGAGGGTTGCAAACTTGCTCATCGTCGTCGGTCTCCAGCACAGGCGGCAGAATCGGTCGGGCGGTATGTAATCTGCGGCGCAATTTCCCCGCAAGGCGGCAGTTTCAGGCGGCCGAATGTCCCTCGGTGCCGCCCAGGCCGGTGATGGTGTCGCCGGTCGGATCGTCGGGCGTGGGATCGTGATCGGCGGTGCCGACGCGAATGCCGGCCAGCGGGGCAAAGAACTTGCCGCCGGCAACGAGGAGCGCGGGCAGGATGAAGAGGTCGCCGATCACCGCAAAGCCGAGGGTCGAGACGAAAAGGGTACCGAACAGCGCCACCTGTGGGAGGTCGGAAAAGACCACGATGATGACCCCGGCGCAAAGGATCACGGTGGTGCCGATGATGGCGCCGCCGATGCGATCCAGCGTGTGACGGACGGCTTCGAGGTGGGAGCGGCCTTCTTCGCGCCGGGCGTGGAGGTAGTGGGAGAGGAAGTGGACGGTATCGTCGACGGCGATGCCGAAGGCGATGGTCAGCGCGATGACGGTGGTGAGTTCGAGCCCCTGCCCGCTGAAGTAGAGCCAGGCTTCGGTGCCCAGCACCGGAAAGAGGTTGGGAATGGCCGAGGCCAGCGCCACCCGGTAGGACTGAAAGGCGAAGCCGATGAGGCCGAGATTAATCAGAACCGACAGCGTCAGATCGAGCTGCAGGCCGCTCACGATCTGGTCGGTGGCAAAGGTGATGAGGACCCGGAGGCCGCCGATCTCAGCGCCCTCGACCCCGGCCGCCGCGATCTCGCCGCTGACGTCGTCCACCAGCTGCTTGAGGTAGTCGGATTCGATGATGGTGGGCATGAAGCCGGTGATCAGCGCCTGGTCGCCGCTGTCGGTGATGAAGCGCTTGCGCATGAAGGGGCCGACCGAGTCGAACACCTCTTCGCGCGAGAAGCCGCTCTCGGTGTAATCCACGATGCTGGCGCCCGAGATGACCTTGTTCTCCCCGATATGCTTTTCGAGGATCCGGTGCACCGTGCGGATCTTTTCGAAGTCGGCGTCGCTGACGTTCGGATCGGCGCCGGACAGCGGCACGCGGATATAGATGGGCGCGACGCCGCCGACGCCCGCATCAATGTCGGCTGAGGTGGAGAGGGCGGCGGAGTCGGTGGCGACGAAATCCTCAAAGGCGAAGTGCGGCTTGATGAGGCCGTAGGGGATAAAGAGCAGCAGCGTCACCACAGCGGCGAAGATCGAGATCTGGCGGCCGAAGCGGCTGGCGAAGAACCAGGCCACCGGCAGTGGCGCAGTCAGCATCAGGCTCGAGCGGCGGGGCGGCTGAAAACCAAGCCGGATCACGGCTTTGAGCAGCAGCGGCAGGAAGGTCATCAGGCAGACGAAGAGGAGAAAGGTGCCGATGGCGCCCGAGATGGCGAGCTCGCGGATGCCACGGCCGGGCGTGAGCGCCAGGGAGGCGAAGCTCACAAAGGTGGTCAGCATGGTCAGCGCCGCGGCGGGGCCGACGAGCTTGACCGTGGCATCCACCGCCTTGTTGGGCTCCATGCCGTCGCGCCAATACGCCAGCCAGTTGAAGACGAAGAACATGGACTCGGCAAAGCTGATCACAAGGACCAGCGTGGTGACGATGATGGTGAGGAAGGAGAAGGAGCCGAAGAGGAAGAGAATGATCCCCGTCGACCACATCACCGCCAAAACCGGCGTGGCGGCGACCAGGAGGGCGCCTGGCAGCGAGCGGAGCGCCAGAAGCGCAATTATCGAACCGAGGCCGAAGCCCCAGAGGGTGAACTTGACCTGGTCATCGAGAGCGGCATTGACCATCTCGGAGGTCCAGAGCGGGGGACCCGTGAGTTCGATCGAAATATTGTCGTCGGCATAGAAGGCGATGGTCTCGCGGACGCTCTCGATCATGGCGCGGCTGCCTTGGCCGCGCGTCATCTCCTGATTGGGGAAGAGGATCAGCACCACGCCGCCGAGATCGGGCGTGATGAGATTGCGCATCATGGGATCGTTCTGCTGCAGGTCGCTGAGGGCGCGGGCCACGTCGGCGAAATTGTCCAGCCCTTCGGGGACGGCAGGCACAGAACCGCCGCCTTCGATCGGGCGGCGCACGGTGAATGGGGACATTGTGCCCACGACATATTCGTTGAGCTCGAGATCGAAGGCGAGTTCGCGCACGCGCTCCAGCGTCTCCGGCTCGGTCAGGCGCGGCGAGGAGACCAGGACATAGATGTCGTTCTCGAAGGTGCCGAAGGTCTGCGAGAGCGCGTCGTAGGCGTCGTAGTGCTCGCCGGAATTGGCATAGACGCGCAGGAGATCGCCATCGACATTGGCGCGGGGGATCTGCGTAGCGCAGAGCGCGGAAAAGACGAGGACGGCGATCGCCACGAGGCGGGGGCGGCGCAGGGTCAGAAGACCCACATGTTCGAGGCCAAAGCCGATCGAACGGTCACGCGTGAAGCGCGACCACAGACGGCCGAACACAGAACCAGAAGTCACGCCACCCGACTCCGCCACAGGGTCAATTTGGCGCCACTGGTACGGCTTTGTTTTCCGGCAGTCCAGCCGCGCAGAAGGGGCCTTGCCCGGCTTCTGCGCGGCTGTTGGTTAGCCGGCGAGGGTAGCCTTGTTGGCGGTCATGAAGCTTTCAAGCGTTTGGGGACGGCGGCCGGAGAAGCGCTCGACCGTGTCGGTGACCACGGCGTGGAAACCCTGTGCCGCATCGAGGTCAAAGGCGACCAGGAGCGTGGCCATGAATGGCGGCACGCCGGCGGCTTGGAGACCACCCTGCAGCTGCTCGCCGGAGAGGCCGATGCGGGTGACCGGCTTGCCGGTCAGCTTGGTGTAGAGCGCGGCGACCTCTTCCTGCGTGACCGGAGCAGGGCCGGTGACATCGACGATTTCCTTACCGGTCGCTGAGAGGAGCGCGCCGGCGGCAGTGCGGGCGGCATCGGCGCGGGTCACGTAGTTGCGGCCGCCGCCATTGGTGGCGTCGAACAGCTGCCCACTGGCCAGGGTCGGACCAGCCGTGAGCACGGTCATGTCAGCATAGATGTGGTTGCGCAGTAGGGTGAAATCGAGCCCGGACGCGGCGACGGCCTGTTCGGTCCAGAAGTGGTCGGCAATGCCGCCGGCGTCGCTGTTGGGGCGGGCATTGGGCGCCGAGGTATAGGCTAGGTACTTAACCCCGGCAGCCTTGGCGGCCGCGACGGCATTGGTTTGCTGCTGGGTGCGATTAGCGGCGACGGTGCTGACGATCAGCGCGCGCTCGATGCCGGCAAAGGCCGAGGCAAGAGAGGCGGCGTCGTCGAAATCGAGGCGGCGCACCTCGACGCCCTTGGCGGCGAGATCAGCCAGCTGTGCCGGATCCCGCGTTCCGGCCACCACCTTGGTCGCGCCGCGCGCGAGCAGCTCCTCGACCACCTGCCGGCCGAGATGACCGCCGGCGCCGGTGACCAGAAGGGTGGAATCCTTGAATTGCGTCATTGTGCTCTCCTGCTCTAACCAACTCGTCCTTGCTGAACATGCTTCAGGAGAGTAAGTATCCATCAGAGAGTGACATCTAGGCGGCTTTCCGGGCGGATGAAAGAGGGCACTTTCGGCGCATAAAGGCACCACGGAGTAACCACCATGCGGAACATCGCCGAAGAGGCTGCGCTCTACATCGAACGCTGGAACAATGCTCCGGAGGGACCGCTGAGCGACTGCCCAGTGCGCGGCGTGCTCGACAAGATCAGCGACAAATGGAGCATGCTGCTGGTGATGACGCTGGCGAGCGGGCCGAAGCGCTTCAACCAGCTGCGGCGCGAAGTGCCTGACATTTCGCAGAAGATGCTGACCCAGACGCTGCGCGACCTGCAGCGCGACGGAATGGTGGCGCGCCGCGTGTTCGACACCAAGCCTCCCTCCGTGGAGTACCGGCTGACCGAGCTGGGACAATCCATCATCGTGCCCTTCGGTCAGTTGATCCACTGGGCCAGTGAAAATCATCCGCGCATAGATGCGGCGCGCAGCGAGTTCGACCAAACCGTCTAGGACGGAAAGATCCGGGGCTTGGGTATCCGGAGCTTGGGAGCGGCTGGGCGGCGTTGACGTTCCTCTGCCTTCAATGCGCGAATGATCCCGCGGATGCGGCGGACCACACCGACGCCGATGCCGTCGAGCTTCAACAGCTCGGCGCCTTCCATCTTGTCGATCTCGCCCAAGGTGCGCAGGCCTGCAGACTGGAGCCGCTTGCCGATTCCGTCCTCCTCGCGAAGGTCGATCACCGCAATGTTCCGCCATGTCTCGGCGCCGCGCAGCCAGGCGCGATAGGTGTCTGCCATGGCACTCCATAACCGGCAGCAGCAGAATTGCCTAGGCGCAAGGTCAGCCTCCAGCGGACAGCGGATCACAAACAAATGTTTGCAAAGATTTGTTTGCGGTCGTATACTGAGGTCCCGGAGGCTGCGCGATGACCCAACGACGGCAGATCAGCAAGGTCGAACCCAATCCTACTGCGCTCAAGGCGCTGGCGCATCCGGTGCGGCTGCGCATGCTTGCATTGTTGCGCATCGACGGGCCCGCGACAGCGTCTGGCCTGGCGCAGCGGCTAGGGCTGAATTCGGGAGCGACCAGCTACCATCTGCGGCAGCTGGCGCAGCATGGATTCATCGAGGAAGACACCGAGCGCGGCAGCAGGCGTGATCGCTGGTGGCGGGCGAGCCACGAGTCGACAAGCTTCATGACGAACGACGCCGAAGGCGAGGCACTCGACAGCGGCATTGCCTTCGGGCAGGCGGCGCTCAACTGGCAGATGCAGCAAATGCAGGGTGCCTTGCGGGAATATGCCGGCTTGCCATCGCCGTGGCGGAAGGCTTCGACCATCAGCGACTATGCCATTCCCATGACGGCCGAAGCGGCCGCCGAGCTTGTGAGGAAGCTGGAGGCCTTGCTCGAGGAAGCGCAGGCCGCCGCGCCCCGTCTGGGGGCGCCGCTGCCGGATGGAATGCGGCCATTCGCCATCATCCTTCATGCAGCGCCCTATGTGACGGAGCCGTAGGGGGAGACGGAATGAGGGTGCACCGCTCCTTCGCCGCCCTCGCTGGTGCCACGGTCCTGTCGACCACCGGCACGCGCTTTTCGGCGATTGCCATTCCCTGGCTGGTCTTGACCACGACCGGCAGCCCGGTGCTGACCGGGCTTGCCGGGTTCGCCGAGATGCTGCCCTATGTCGTGGCCAAGGCCTTCGGTGGGCCGCTGATCGACCGGATCGGCGCACAGCGCATCTCGATCTGGTGCGACCTACTCTCTGCCGTGGCGGTGACGCTGGTGCCCCTCCTGTTCTGGGCAGGATGGCTGTCTATCTGGGTGCTGTTGCCGGCGGTTGCCGTGATCGGGGTGATGCGGGCACCCTCCGACGCGGCCAAGCAGGCGCTGGTGCCAATGGTTGCAGCACTGGGGCAGGTGCCCATGGAGCGGGTGACCGGGGTCATGGGTGCCAGCGATCGCCTCGCCGGGACATTGGGCGCTGCCAGCGCGGGCGCCTTGATCGCCTGGCTAGGTCCTGCGCCGGCGCTCCTCGTTAACGCGGCAGCCTTCGTCTTGTCTGCTCTTGTGATCACTTTCGGCATGTCGGCGCAGGGTACCGCCAAGCCCAGGTCGGGGGAGGGCTATGCCACAGAACTGGCGGCGGGATGGGACGTGCTGCGCCGCGACGCGGTACTGGTCAGCATGGTGCTGATGATCGCTGTGACCAACCTGTTCGACATGGCCTATGCCATCGTGCTGCTGCCGGTCTGGGTGCGTTCATCGGGACTGGACGTCTCCTGGGTCGGCATCCTTCTGGCGACCTTTTCGGCCGGCGCCATAGCCGGAGCGGCTATTGCCGCTGCCGTTGGCGAGCGGCTGCCGCGGCTGCTGCTTTATACTTTCGGCTTCTTTTGCTGCGGCCCTATGGCCATGGGTGTGCTGGCGCTCAACCTGCCGCTGCCCGCGGTCGTCGCGGTTCTGCTGTTTGGCGGCCTAGCCGCCGGGTTCATCAATCCCATTATCGGCGTCATCCTGTTCGAGCGCATCCCAGAGGCCATGGTGGGGCGGGTCATCGCGCTCGTCGGCGCCCTGACCTGGTCGCTGATGCCGCTGGGCGGGCTGTTCGGCGGGCTTCTGGTGGATCGATGGGGGATCAGCGCGGCACTGGGGATCACGGCTGTGCTCTATTTGACGGCGGCCTTTGCACCGCTGGTCGTGCCCAGCTTCCGGCAGATGAAGCGGCAGCCGGCGGCCCAGTTCTAGTGTCCACAGCTCTGGGCGGGTAAAACTCGCATTTTTCCCCGAGAACCCCTATCTATTGGGGAACCAAACCA
The DNA here is from genome assembly GCF_036563435.1 of Devosia sp. Taxonomy (GTDB): domain Bacteria; phylum Pseudomonadota; class Alphaproteobacteria; order Rhizobiales; family Devosiaceae; genus Devosia. Next base: position 66,734 of record NZ_DATCMJ010000018.1, on the reverse strand, counting down.
ACGTAGAATCAATCAGTGACCGATACGCCCGAGAACGGAGCCGGCGCCCTGCCGCCATCCGACATTTCGCAGATCTCCATCACCGACGAGATGCGCAAGAGCTACCTCGATTACGCCATGAGCGTGATCGTGAGCCGCGCGTTGCCGGACGTGCGCGACGGCCTCAAGCCCGTGCACCGGCGCATCCTGTTCTCGATGAACGAGAACGGCTACGAGTACAACAAGCCCTACCGCAAGTCGGCCCGCGTGGTCGGCGACGTTATCGGTAAGTACCATCCCCACGGCGACGGCGCGGTCTATATGGCCTTGGTGCGCATGGCGCAGGATTTCTCGATGGGCGAGCTGCTGATCGAGGGCCAGGGCAATTTCGGTTCGGTCGACGGCGATATGCCAGCGGCCATGCGCTATACCGAAGTGCGCATGCAGCGCATCACCAACTCGCTGCTTGATGACCTCGACAAGGACACGGTGAACTTCCGTGACAACTATGACGGCTCCGAGCGCGAGCCGACCGTGTTGCCGGCGCGCTTCCCCAACATGCTGGTCAATGGCGGCAGCGGAATCGCGGTGGGCATGGCCACCAATGTGCCCACCCACAACCTCAGCGAGACCATCGAGGCCGCTTTGGTGCTGCTCGACAACGAGACGGCGACGACCGAGGACCTCCTCGAGGTTCTGCCGGGGCCGGACTTCCCGACCGGCGGCATCATCCTTGGGCGTGCTGGCATCCGTGCCGCCTATGAGACCGGCCGCGGCTCGATCCTGGTGCGCGGCCGCGTTGCGGTGGAGGAAATTCGCAAGGAACGCGAAGCCATCATCATCACCGAACTGCCCTATCAGGTAAACAAGGCGACGCTGGTCGAAAAGATCGCCGAACTGGTGCGCGAGAAGCGCATCGAGGGCATTGCCGACATGCGCGATGAATCCTCGCGCGAAGGCATGCGGGTGGTGATCGAGATCAAGCGCGACGCGCTGGCTGACGTGGTGCTGAACCAGCTCTACCGCTTCACCGCGCTGCAGTCGTCCTTTGGCTGCAACTTCGTGGCGCTCAATGGCGGCAAGCCGCAATTGATGAACCTGCGCGAGATGTTGCAGGCATTTATTGATTTCCGTCATGAAGTGGTTACGCGTCGCGCCCGCTTCCTCCTCAACAAGGCTCGCGACCGCGCTCATATCCTCGTCGGCCTCGCCGTGGCCGTCGCCAATATCGACGAAGTCATTGCCCTGATCCGCACGGCGCCCGATCCGGCGACGGCGCGCGAGCAGTTGATGACCCGCCGCTGGCCGGCGCAGGACGTGGCGCCGCTGATCAAGCTGATCGACGACCCGCGCCACCGCATCAACGAGGACGGCACGTTCAACCTCTCCGAGGAACAGGCTCGCGCCATTCTCGAGCTGCGCCTGGCGCGCCTCACGGCGCTTGGGCGCGATGAAATCGGCGACGAGCTCAATGGGCTTGGCACCGAGATCGAGGACTACCTCGAAATCCTGCGCTCGCGCGAACGCGTGGTGGAGATCATCCGCACCGAACTGACCGAGATCAAGGAACAGTTCGGCACGCCGCGCCGCACTGAGATTTCGGATGTCGCGGGTGACTTCGACGACGAGGACCTGATTGCCCGGGAGGACATGGTGGTGACCGTGTCGCACGAGGGCTACATCAAGCGCGTGCCGCTTTCGACATACCGGGCGCAGAACCGCGGCGGCAAGGGCCGTTCGGGCATGGCGACGCGCGAGGAGGATTTCGTGTCCCGCCTCTTCGTGGCCAATACCCACACGCCGGTGCTGTTCTTCACCGATCGCGGCATTGCCTACAAACTCAAGGTGTGGCGCCTGCCGCTGGCGCAGGCCAATGCGCGTGGCAAGGCCCTGATCAACATCCTGCCGCTCGAGCAGGGCGAGCGGCTGACCACCATCATGCCGCTGCCCGAGGATGAATCGAGCTGGGCCAACCTGGACATCATGTTCGCCACGACGCGCGGTACCGTGCGCCGCAACTCGCTGGCCGACTTCATCGAGGTGCGCCAGAACGGCAAGATCGCCATGAAGCTCGACGAGGGCGACCAGATCGTCGGCGTCGAGACGGCGACCGCCAATGACGACGTCCTGCTGACCACCGCACTGGGCCAGGCCATCCGCTTCCGTACCGACGACGTGCGTCTGTTCAAGGGCCGCGACTCGATGGGCGTGCGCGGCATCCAGCTGGCCGAGGGCGACAAGGTCATCTCCATGGCCGTGATCAACCATTCCGATGCCACTGCCGAGCAGCGCGCAGCCTATCTCAAGATGAGCCGTGCGGTGCGTGGCGAGGGCGCCGAGGAAGAGACCAGTTCGGACGAGGGCGATGTGGTCGCCGGCGACCTGCCGCAGGAACTCTATGCGCAAATGAGCGCGTCCGAGCAGTTCATCCTGACCATCAGCGAGAACGGCTATGGCAAGCGGACCTCGAGCCACGAATACCGGATCACCGGCCGTGGCGGCAAAGGCATCGTGGCCATGGCGGTTAACAAGCGCAACGGTCACCTCGTCGCCAGCTTCCCGGTGGAAGACAGCGACCAGATCATGCTGATCAGCAATGGTGGGCAGACCATCCGCCTGCCGGTGGGCGGCGACAAGCCGATCCGCATCGTCTCGCGTGGTTCACAGGGCGTGATCGTGTTCGACACGGCAGAGGGTGAGAAGGTGGTCTCGGTCGAGCATATCAGCGAGCCCGAGGGCGATGAGCCGGGCGAGATCGAGGGCGGCGGCGAGCCGATCGCCCCAGCTGGAGAATAGGGAAGGGGCGCTGCGGCGCCCCTTTTTTTAGCCTGGAGGGCGGGTCAGGCCTGCTGGCCGCCCTCTTCTTCCTCGAACGTCACGGCAACATCGGCATTGGCGGAGAGGCGCACCTTGTCGCCCTCCACTTCGGCCACGAGGCCGAGCGAAATATAGTGGTGATGGCCCTCGTGATGACCTTCGCCGCTGTCCTTCCTGGTCAGCTTGATTCTGTCGCCTTCCACATGGTCGACGGTACCGACGTGAACGCCATCGGCGCCGATGACTTCGGCATGTTCCTTGATCTGTTGGGCAATGGACATAGGGATCTCCTGTTGGGTTCGGAGGTAACGCGCCAGGTGGGCGTTTGCTGCGTCTGAGGCGCCACAAACCTTGCCTTGAACCTACCCCCATGACACAACCCCAGCGACAACAAGGGAGGATGTCATGGGCAAGCTGGTCGGGTTCTATCCGGGTTCGTTCGATCCGCTGACCAATGGGCATCTGGATGTGATCGAGCGCGCCTGCAAGCTGGTCGACACGCTTGTGGTGGCGGTCGGGATCAGCGCCACCAAGAAGAACCCGCTATTCGCCCATGAGGACAGAATCGCCATTCTCGATCAGGTGCTGGCGCCGGTGGGAAAGCGCACCGATACCGAGTTTCGGATTGTCGATTTCTCCGGGCTGATGGTCAATGCCGCGCGCGAACACGGCGCCAAGCTGATCATCCGCGGCCTGCGCGACACAACGGACTACAATTACGAAATGCAGATGGTGGGCATGAACGCGCAGATGGCGCCGGACCTTCAGACCGTTTTCCTGCCTTCCAGCCCGCCGGTTCGGCATATCTCGGCCACATTGGTGCGGCAGATCGCAGAAATGGGCGGCGATATCTCCGCCTTTGTACCGCAAATTGTCCTCAAGGCCCTGAGAAACAAATGACCGTTATCACCCGCCGCCTGTTTGGCGCCCTCGTTGTCGGCGCCATGGCGCTGTCCTCGGCTCCCGGCTTTGCCCAGAGCGGCACGCCGCACCTCATCCTGACGCTGGAAGACGGCACCGTGGACATCGAGCTGCTGCCTAGCCTGGCACCCAAGCATGTCGAACGCATCGTGGCGCTGACCGGGCAGGGCGCCTATGACGGCGTGGTGTTCCACCGCGTGATCGAGGGCTTCATGGCCCAGACCGGCGATGTCCAGTATGGCAAAAGCGGCGCGGAAGGCTTCGATCTGCAGCGCGCCGGCATGGGCGGCTCCGACCTGCCTGATGTTGAGGCCGAGTTCAACGCGGAGAGCTTTGGCCGTGGCGTGCTGGGTGCAGCCCGTTCGCAGGACCCGAACTCGTTCAACTCGCAGTTCTTTATCACCACGGCCGATGCCAGCTTCCTTGACGGGCAGTATACCGTGTTTGGCAAGGTCGTTTCGGGCATGGAATTCGTCGATGCCCTGGAAAAGGGCCCGCAGGAAAAGAACGGCGCGGTCGAGAACCCCGACAAGATCGTTTCGGCCAAGATCGAGTATAAGTAGCGATCTTGGGAGGTAGGTTGCCTACCAGACGCTGAACGCTACCCTCGGGCAAAACCTGAGGCGACTTCACTGCGGAAGCCTTGAAAATGCAGAGCCCTCGGGTCGAGCCCGAGGGTGACGATCGAGGTGGGGGCGCCGCTCCCGCCTTGCACCCAACCTACATTGGCCTTACATCCGGCCCACGATTTCTCAACCGAAAGAGCTGACCCATGGCCTATGCCGATCCGGAAAACACCCTCGTCATCGAAACCACCAAGGGCAACGTTGTCATCGAGATGCGCCCCGACCTGGCCCCCGGCCACGTCGAGCACATCAAGAAGCTGGTGCGTGAAGGTGCCTATGACGGCGTGGTGTTCCACCGCGTGATCGACGGCTTCATGGCCCAGACCGGCGACGTGCAGTTCGGCAATTCCAATCTGCCCGAGTTCAACCCCGGCCGTACCGGCACCGGCGGTTCGAAGTATGATGACCTCAAGGCCGAGTTCAACGCCGAGCCGCATGTCCGCGGCACCGCGTCGATGGCGCGTTCGCAGAGCCCGAACTCGGCCAATTCGCAGTTCTTCATCTGCTTCGACGATGCCCGGTTCCTCGACAAGCAGTACACCGTCTGGGGCAAGGTCATCGAAGGCATGGAGAATGTCGACCAGATCAAGCGTGGCGAGCCGGTGATCAACCCGGACAAGATGGTCTCGGTCAAGGTCGCGGCCGATATCGCCGCCTAAGCCCGACTCGTGGCAAGAGCTTGGACCCTCGGGCAGTGCCCGGGGGTCTTTTCTTTGACGGGAGCGGCGCTTGCGCATGGACACTCTTCTTTGGGCGCTGATGGGCGTGGTCGCCGGTGCCTGTATTGCCACCCAGGCGCCGATCAATGCGCAGCTGGGGCGTAGCCTCGGCGTGCCGATTGCGGCGGCCGGCGTGTCCTTTGTCGCCGGCGCCATCCTGCTATGGGCGATTGCGCTGATCTACAGCAACGTCACGGCCACCCCGATCAACTTCGGTGCCCCGGCACCATGGACCTTTGTGGCCGGCGGCGTGCTCGGCGCCTTTTACGTCTTCTCCAATATCATGCTGACGCCGATGATCGGCGCCGCTGCGGTGATGGCGCTCTCGGTCGCGGGGCAGCTGGTCGGCGGCATGGTGCTCGACAAGGTGGGCTTCATGGGCATGGCGGTGCGCGAGATCAGCATGGGCCACATCGCCGGCGCCGTGCTGCTGGTGAGCGGCGCGCTGATGATCCGCCTTCTTTAGGCGGGCTCCTGCTCGAGGATCGCGGCTTCTTCGGCGTCGAGCTGAGCCTGCGATGCCGCGCCCAAGCCGAAGCGCTGCGCCACATCGGGTGCATAGCGCACGAGATCTGGCCTGAGCTTGATCAGGGCCAGGTCCTTGCTCTTGGCTTCCAGCATGACGTCGAAGTCGAGCCCCTCCACCACCCGCATGAAGGTGATGAACTCGAACGGGTTCACGAAATCGGCGTGGCCGGTCCAGACGGGGGCGGCATTGACCGTGACGTTCTTGCCGGTCTTCCGGTCCTTGCGGACCAGCTGGCGCAGCTCGGTCCGTGGCGAGGAGAAATGGACTTTGGGGCGCACGCCTTCGGGCCAGGTGTGCAAGATACGCTCCAGGGTCTGGCGCATGTCGGCTTGCTCGGGGTTGAGGCACCAGAAGTGCTGGTGATCAAAGATCAGGCGCACGCCGGTATGGTCGTGCAGCCAGAGAACGTCTTGGGCGGAGAAACGCAGGTCGTCGTGTTCCAGAACCAGGCGCCGCCGCACCGGTTCAGGCAGCGTGGTCCAGGTGTCCGCCCAGCGGGCGCGTGCCGCGTCCTTGTCCTCGTAGACGCCGCCGACATGAACCACGAGCACCGCTTCGGGTCCGAGCCCCATGGCATCCAGCATCTCGGCCTGGGACAGGAGGTCCCAGGTGCTCTTGCGCACCAGTTCCGGATCGGGGCTGTTGAGCACGATGAACTGGCTGGGATGGAAGGACAGCCGCAGTCCAAGCCGCCGCGCCTTTTCACCGGCTGCCGCCAGTTCGGCGGCGCTTTCCCGGACCATGGCGTGGAACTGGGGCATGTCCGGGTGGGTGGCATAGGGCGCCAGGTCCGACGACATGCGGTACATGTCGATCTTGTGCTGCGCCAGGTAATCGAAGATCTGGTCGAGATAGCCGAGGGAGACCTTGAGATGCGGTGCGCTGGTTGAGCGCCTGGCATCGTGGCTCTTGAGCTCTGGATTGCCAAGGATCTTGACGGGCACGCCAAGGCGCAGGGGAGTTTGGGTCATCGGATCACCTCTGGGGAGGCAATGCAGGCTCACGGCTTGTGTTCCCGGATGGGTTGAGCGTTTCGTCGCGGCGGAAGCCATGCTAACGGGAGGCCATGCGTGTATCCGACTTCGATTTCGAGCTGCCCGAGCAGCTGATTGCCCTCCATCCCGCCGAGCCGCGCGATTCCGCCCGCCTGCTGCTGGTAGACCCCCGCAAGGGTCTGACCGACCTCCACATCCCCGACCTGCTCGGGCTGCTTAACGCCGGCGACGTCCTCGTGGTCAACGACACCAGGGTCCTGCCCGCCGAGCTTCGCGGCACGCGGGTGCGCGGGGAGAACCGGGCCAATGTATCGTTCAACCTCCACAAGCGGGTGGATGCCCACACCTGGCGCGCCTTTGCCCGTCCGGCCAAGAAGCTTGCCGTGGGCGATCGGCTGGAGCTTGCCAATGGGCAGGCCAATGCGCTGGTGGCAGAAGTCGCCGGTCGGGGTGATACGGGGGAGGTGACGCTACGTTTTGCGCTGGGCGGCGCGCAGCTTGACGAGGCAATCAAGTCGCATGGCGCCATGCCCTTGCCGCCCTATATCGGCGCCAAGCGGGGCGTCGAGGAACGCGATCTCGTTGACTACCAGACGGTCTATGCCGCCGAGGATGGCGCCGTCGCAGCCCCCACGGCTGGCCTGCATTTCACCGAGAAGCTGCTGCAGGACCTGACCGACAAAGGCGTCAGCATCGAGAGGGTGACCCTGCATGTTGGCGCAGGAACCTTCCTGCCCATGAAGGTGGACGATACCGAAGACCACGTGATGCATTCCGAATGGGGCGAGATCGACGCGGCGACAGTGGCGCGCATCCGCGCCAGGCAGGCAGAAGGCGGGCGGGTGGTCGCGGTGGGCACGACGAGCCTTCGGCTGCTGGAGACCGCGTCACGCAGCGGTGTGTTGGCGCCGTTTTCGGGCGACACCGATATCTTCATCACGCCGGGCTTCCAGTTCCACACCGTGGATGCGCTGATGACCAACTTCCACCTCCCCAAGTCGACGCTGTTCATGCTGGTGAGTGCCTTTGCGGGCATGGGGGTAATGAAGAACGCCTATGCTCATGCGATACGCGAGGGTTACCGGTTCTATTCATACGGGGACGGATCGCTGCTGTTGCGGGCGGAGTAGCGGGACGAGGGGCTTTGAACCTCTATCTTCTCCCACGGGACGTCACCCTCGGGCCGAGCCCGAGGGTGACGATCGAGCGTGGGGAGCGCCTACGGGCCCTTTCTTCCTTTTGCCCAACCCGCTATGACCGCGCGCATGAACGCCCAAGCAAAACAAGTCAACTTCACCCTTTCCGCCACCGACGGCATGGCGCGGCGTGGCCGCATCGACACGCCGCGTGGCGACATCCAGACGCCCGCCTTTATGCCGGTGGGCACGGCCGGCACGGTCAAGGCCATGTATCCCGACCAGGTGCGGGAGACCGGCGCCGATATTCTTCTCGGCAATACCTATCACCTGATGTTGCGGCCGGGCGCGGAGCGGGTGGCCGCGCAGGGAGGCCTGCATGACTTCATGGATTGGCAGCGCCCGATCCTCACCGATAGCGGCGGCTTTCAGGTCATGTCGCTGGCGCAGCTGCGCAAGTTGACCGAACACGGCGTCACGTTCCGCTCCCATATCGACGGGTCGAGCCATGAGTTGACGCCCGAGCGCTCGATCGAAATCCAGACGCTGCTCGACAGCGACATCATCATGCAGCTCGACGAATGCCTGAAGCTGCCGGCTGAGCGCAAGGAGATGGAGCGCGCCATGCAGCTGTCGCTGCGCTGGGCCGAGCGCTCCAAGACGGCGTTCAACAACCAGCTCAACCGGGCGCTCTTCGGCATCGTACAGGGCGGCGACGATGCAGAGCTGCGGCGGCAGTCGGCCGAGGGGCTGAAGTCGATCGGCTTCGATGGTTATGCCGTGGGCGGCCTGGCCGTGGGCGAGCCGCAGGAGGTGATGTTCCGGGTGATCGAGGAAATCACGCCGGAACTGCCGACCGACCGGCCGCGGTACCTGATGGGCGTGGGCAAGCCGGACGACATTCTGGGCGGCATCGGTCGCGGCATCGACATGTTCGACTGCGTGCATCCGACGCGCGCCGGACGGCATGGGCACGTTTATACGCGGTTCGGCGTCATCAACCTGAAAAATGCACGGCATCGGGATGATCACCGGCCGATCGACGAGCGGTCACCTAATCCGAACTGCCGTCGCTGGAGCCGCGCCTACCTGCACCACCTCGTTAAGACAGAAGAGATTTTGGGCGCGATGATCCTTTCCCAGATCAACCTGGCCTATTATCAAGAGCTGGTGCAAGGCTGCCGCGCTGCTATCGAGGGTGGCCGGTTCGACGATTTTGCCGCCGAGACCCGCGCGGCCTGGACTGCCGGCGACCTGCCGGTTCTCTGATCAACACGAGGTTTCCCGAAATGGCTAAGTCTGGACGCAAGGCGAGTTTCGCGAGCCTGGGCAAGCACCGCAAGCGGCTCGAGGACCAGCCCATGCGGGTGCAGTTCGCCGTCGATCCGAACCGCTTCCGGCGCTATTCGGCGACCGGCGCGGGCATCCTGCTCGACTATTCGAAGAACCGCATCGACGAAGACGTGATGGCCGCGCTGTTCGACCTGGCGCGGGCAGCCGGCGTCGAGGACCGGCGCGATCAGATGTGCGAGGGCGAGCACATCAACATCACCGAAGACCGCGCCGTGATGCACATGGCGCTGCGCTACCAGGGCGACAAGCCGGTGCCGGTGGACGGCAAGGACGTGATGCCCGATGTGCGCGCTGTGCTGTCGGCAATCGCCAACTATACCGATGCCGTGCGCTCGGGGCAGATCCGCGGGCATGGCGGCGAGCAGTTCACCGATGTGGTCAATATCGGCATCGGCGGTTCGGACCTTGGGCCCGCCATGGTGACGCTGGCGCTGGAGCCCTATACGCGGCCAGACCTGCGCGCCCACTATGTCTCGAACGTCGACGGCGCCCATATCCATGACGTGCTCAAGCGCCTCGATCCCAAGAAGACGCTGTTTATCGTCGCGTCGAAAACCTTCACGACCGACGAGACCATGACCAATGCCAATTCGGCGCGGGAATGGATCGCCGACACGCTGGGCGAGGAGGCGGTGCCCAACCACTTCGCCGCCGTTTCGACCAACATTCCTGCCTGCGCCAAGTTCGGCATCCGCGAGGATCGTATCTTCGGCTTCTGGGACTGGGTTGGCGGGCGCTACTCGGTTTGGTCGGCCATCGGCCTGCCGATCGCTCTGGCCGTGGGCTACGACAATTTCGAGAAGTTCCTCCAGGGTGCCGATGCCATGGACCGGCACTTCCTGTCGGCGCCGCTTGAAAGCAACCTGCCGGTGATCATGGCGCTGCTGGGCGTCTGGTATCGCAACGTCTGGGGGTTCTCGACCCATGCCGTGCTGCCCTACGACCAGCGGCTGTCGCGCTTTGCCGCCTATCTGCAGCAGCAGGACATGGAGTCCAACGGCAAGTCGGTGACGCTGAGCGGCAAGCCGGTGGGCTGGTCGACCGGCCCGATCGTCTGGGGCGAGCCCGGCACGAATGGGCAGCATGCCTTTTACCAGCTGATCCACCAGGGCACCGACGTGATCCCGGTGGACTTCCTGATCGCCGCGCGTCCGCATGAGCAGTTGCCGCCGCACCATGACAAGCTTGTCGCCAATGTGCTGGCCCAGTCCGAGGCGCTGATGCTGGGCAAGACCGAGGAAGAGGTCGTGGCCGAGCTCAAGGCGCAAGGGCTGGACAAGGCCAGGATCAAGGAGCTGACCCCGCACAAGGTGTTCCCCGGCAACCGTCCGTCCAACACCCTGTTCTATGAGCAGCTGACGCCCGAGACGCTGGGCTCGCTGGTCGCGCTTTATGAGCACAAGGTGTTCACCCAGGGCGTGATCTGGAACGTCAACTCCTACGACCAGTGGGGCGTGGAACTGGGCAAGCAACTGGCCAAGGCGCTGCTGCCCAAGGTCGAGGGCAAGCAGAGCGGCGAGGGACATGACAGCTCCACCCAGGGGCTGCTCGCATACTACCTGGAACACAAGTGACCATCACCACCGAAGAACAGCTCGAGCGGCTCAAGGCCATCGGGCGCATCTGCGCCATCACCCGCGACGCCATGGCATCGGCCATGCGTCCCGGCATGACCACTCTCGAGCTCGACGAGATCGGTGCTAAGCTCCTGGCTGAGCATGGTGCCCGCTCGGCGCCGATCATCACCTATGATTTTCCGGGGGCGACCTGCATCTCGGTCAATGAAGAGATCGCCCACGGCATTCCGGGTGACCGGCTGCTGAAGGAAGGCGACCTGGTCAATATCGACGTCTCGGCGGAAAAGGACGGCGTATTCGCCGATTGCGGCGCTTCCTTTGTTTTGGGCGAGGGCGACAAGCGGCTGCACAATCTCTGCCGCGACGGCAAGAAGGCCATGTGGGCCGGCATCAACGCCGTCAAGGCGGGGGCGCCGCTGGCCGATATCGGGGACGCCATCGGCAAGTTCGCCAAGAAGGGCGGCTATACGCTGATCCGCAACCTTGCCAGCCATGGCGTGGGCGACAGCCTCCATGACGAGCCGGGCGAAATCGCCACCTGGCCGGACCGCTCCGACCGCCGCCGCATGACCAACGGCCTGGTGTTCACGATCGAGCCGTTCCTGTCGCTGGGCGGCAAGATGGCCGACCAGAAGTCCGATGATGACGAATGGACGCTGGTGAGCCGTCCGAGCGCGCCCTGCGTTCAGTATGAGCATACGGTTGTGGCAACGCCGCGCGGTGCCGTGGTGGTGACGCTGGCGGCCTAGAGCCAGACCAGCAGCATGGGGCCGGCAAGGATCATTGCCGCCCCCGCGAGGAAGCGGAGCTTGCCGAACTGGCGCAGGTTCTGCACGCTCAGCAGGCTCGACAGCACCATGAAGCCGGCGAGAACCAGGATGGTTGGGGTCAACGGTCCAAGCGTAAAGGCCGTGCGTTCCGTCAGCTGCAGGAACACCATATGCCCGACGATGAAGCCGAGCAGGGCGGTGATCACGACAGCTACGGCCTTGGAGGCGATCAGCAGCGCCATGTCGATGGAGCGGCTGGTCAGCAGCAGGGCAATGCCGGCCGAGGTTACATGGGCGGCGGCCAGGGTGGTGAAGATCTGGTTGTTGGCGAGGAGCGGCACCATTTCGGGCGGTGCGCTGAGCGGTAGCGACCCCACCATGGGCAGGTCCGCGCCATAGGTGGACAGGAGCAGGATCACGTAGAGCATGACCAAGGTGCCGACGGCAAACACCAGTGCCGTGGTGGCCAGCACTTTCAGCAGGTCGGTAAAATCCTGGGACACGTCAGCGCTCTGATGAAATGAAGGGATTGGTATGCCGGGAGGGGGTCGAACCCTCGACCATTCGATTAAAAGTCGAATGCTCTACCACTGAGCTACCGGCACGCACCAAACCAGACTTGCTGCTGGCGACGCGGCGGAACATAGCCACGTGGCCCTGACTGTCAACCGCAATTGCGCCAAAGCTCATGGGTTGAGTGGCGTTCCGGTGAACGGGACCGGCATGCAGGCGACCGATATGCGCTCCACTCGGCCGCATAGGGTGGTGGCATCGGCGAGTTGTTCAATGGGACCGACCACGATGCGTTTTTCGTCACTTTCCGATTGGTCGGCGAGACGGGGCGCCATGCCCAGGAGCAGTGGTCCGAGCTTCATGTCGAGATCGCGCCAGGCCTCGCTTGCCGCCGCGCCGTCGACCGCCGGTCCGAGCGCCACGCCATAGGCACTCTCCGCCATTGCAGTCTCGACGGGGGCGGGGAGGGGCTGCGTCGGTGCCGCCGCGTCGCTGCCGGGCAGGGGCTGCGTTCGCACCATCACCGAGCCGCCTTCTGCCGGAGCCGTTTCGCCGGCTGGCTGCTGGATGGAGGCGGTGACATTGGCAAGGTCGACCGGTACGCCACTGGCAACGCTTTCGAGCAGGGGCGGCAGGCTGACCTCCAGGGCGCCGACGCGGCGGGTGACTTCGTTGTTCTGCTGTTCGCCGAGGTTGAAGCGGTTGGTCAGCACACCGTTTTCGCGGCGCAATTCCTGCGTTTCGGAACGCAACTGCGCCACCTGGACGCGCAGTTGCTCGACGGACGCCCCTTCGATGCGGGTCCGGTGCAGGCCCGATAGCAGCGACTGCGGCATCAGAGCCGAGACATTGGCGCTCAGCACCGCAAGGGCCGCCAGCACCAGGGCAACAATGCCCCAGGTGGTTACGTCCGATTGCCGGAACTGTTCCGATGCTTTAGCCAAGGCGAAACCCCGATGGTGCCGTCGAATCAGGCGTTACATCCTTGTTGACCATGACGTGCTGGTTACCAATTCGCCAAGAGTTCATGCGACAATGCTGTGCAAATGGGGCATCTAGACTGCGCGTGCCGGAGACCTGCCGATGACTGAACTTCTGTCGATCATTCTCGCCGCGGGCGAAGGCACCCGCATGCGGTCCGCAACGCCCAAGGTGCTGCACCCGGTGGGCGGCTTTCCGATCATCGGACACGTGGCGCAGGCAGCGCGTGCGGCGGGTTCGACGCAGATCGCGCTGGTGACCGGCCCCAGGCACCAGGCCATCCGCGACGGCATCTCTGCCATCGACGCGACCATCCATCATTTTGAGCAGACCGTTGCCAAGGGCACGGCGCATGCCGCCTCAATGGCACGGGAGCTCTTCGAGAAGGCGGAGGGCTATGTAGCGGTGGTCTACGGGGATCACCCGCTACTTCGGGGCGAGAACTTCCGCGCCGTGTTGGACCGGCTCGACGCCGGCTGGGATGTGGCGATTCTGGGTTTCGAGCCTAACGATCCCACGGGCTATGGCCGGTTCATCACCGATGGCGAACGGTTGTTGGCCATTCGTGAGCACAAGGATGCCTCCGAGGAGGAGCGCCGGATCGGGCTCTGCAATGCTTGCATCCTGGCGTTCCGCGCCGAAGTGTTCCGAGAACTGATAGACAAGGTCGACAGTAACAATGCGCAGGGTGAGTTCTATGTCACCGACCTAGTCGAGCTGGCTAATGCCGCGGGCAAGAAGGTCGGCTATGGCGTGGCGCCCGAAAACGACGTCATGGGCGTTAATGACCGGAGCCAGTTGGCGCGCGCGGAGAAACTGTTCCAGGAAGTGCGGCGCGACGATTTCATGAAGGCCGGCGTGACGCTCAAGGATCCGGACAGCGTCTGGTTCTCCTACGACACCGAACTGGGGCGTGACGTGACGATCTATCCCAATGTGGTGTTCGGACCTGGGGTCAAGATCGGCGACAATGTGGAGGTCAGGGCCTTCTGCGACATCGAGGATGCCGTGATCGGCGAGGGCGCTTCTATCGGTCCTTTCGCCCGCATTCGCGGCGGCGCGGAACTGGGCCCCGATGTGCACCTGGGCAATTTTGTTGAGGTGAAGAAGTCGCGCATTGGCGAAGGTACCAAGGCCGGGCACCTGAGCTATCTCGGCGATGCGGAGATCGGGGCCAAGACCAATATCGGCGCCGGCACCATCACCTGCAATTATGACGGCGTGAACAAGGACAAGACCGTAATCGGCGACGATGTCTTCATCGGCTCCAACGCGTCGCTGGTGGCGCCGGTGACGATCGGCGACGGCGCCTATACGGCATCCGGCAGCGTGATCACCGAAGATGTACCGGCAGACGCGGTGGCCTTCGGCCGGGCGCGACAGGAAAACAAAGCGGGCTATGCGCCCAAGCTTCGCGAGAAGGCGCTCGCCAAAAAAGCGGCCAAGGGGAAATAGAGCATGTGCGGCATTGTGGGCATTGTTGGCAGCGAACCGGTTGCCACCCGTTTGGTGGATGCGCTGAAGCGCCTTGAATATCGCGGCTATGACAGCGCCGGCGTGGCAACGCTGGAAGGCGGCGACATCGCCCGCCGCCGCGCCGAGGGCAAGCTGGGAAACCTCGCGACAAAGCTCAACATGGAGCCGCTGAGCGGGCAGATCGGCATCGGTCATACCCGTTGGGCCACCCACGGCGCGCCGACGGAAACTAATGCCCATCCGCACGCCACCGATCGCGTGGCTGTGGTTCACAACGGCATTATCGAGAACTATCGCGAGATGCTGGCCGATCTGGCCAAGGACGGCTACCTGCCCAAGAGCGATACCGATACGGAATCGGTAGCGCTGTGGGTCAGCCGCGAACTGGCCAATGGTGCCGATCCGGAACAGGCCGTTGCGCGGACGCTCAAGAAGCTGCAGGGCGCCTTTGCCCTGGCCTTTCTGTTCAAGGGCGAGGAGGCGCTCCTGATCGCAGCCCGTCGCGGTGCGCCGTTGGCGATCGGGTATGGTGAGACCGAGATGTATCTGGGGTCCGACGCCATGGCGCTGGCGCCGTTCACCTCGCGCCTGACCTATCTCGAAGACGGCGACTGGGCGGTCATCACCCCCAATGGCGTCACCATTCGCGATGGCAAGGACGCTATCGTCCAACGCGAGCAGCAGATTTCCCAGGCGTCGGCGCTCTTGGTGGACAAGGGCAACCACCGGCATTTCATGGCCAAGGAAATCTACGAGCAGCCCGAGACCATCTCCCATACGTTGAGCCACTATGTGGACATGGGCGCCGAAAAGGTGGCGATCCGTGAGACGCTGCCTTTCGACTTCAAGGACCTGACGCGCCTCACCATTAGCGCCTGCGGCACGGCTTACTTGGCGGGTGCAGTGGCCAAATACTGGTTCGAGCGCTATGCGCGGCTGCCCGTGGATATCGATGTGGCCTCCGAATTCCGCTATCGCGAGCCGCCGCTCGACAAGGGCGGCCTGTCCCTGTTCATTTCCCAGTCCGGCGAAACGGCCGATACACTAGCGGCGCTGCGTTATTGCGTGAGCCAAGGCCAGCACGTCGCCTCGCTGGTCAATACGATCGAATCCACCATCGCGCGAGAATCCGGCGTGGTGTTCCCGATCCTCTGCGGCCCCGAAATCGGCGTCGCCTCCACCAAGGCGCTGACGGCGCAACTGACGGCTCTGGCCAGCCTGGCCATTGCGGCCGGCCGCGCCCGGGGCGTGCTCGATGCCGAACAGGAGGCGGACCTGGTGCGCAGCCTTATCCATCTGCCCGCGGCCGTGTCGGAGGCGCTGGGGACGGAGGGCCAGGTGATGGAGATCGCCAAGCGCCTCTCCAAGGCAAAGGACGTGCTCTATCTCGGGCGCGGCCCGATGTTCCCCATCGCCATGGAAGGGGCGCTGAAGCTCAAGGAAATCAGCTATATCCACGCCGAAGGCTATGCAGCGGGTGAACTCAAGCATGGCCCGATCGCCCTAGTCGACGAGGACATGCCGGTCATCGTCGTGGCGCCCTCGGACGAGTTGGTCGACAAGACCTTGAGCAACATGCAGGAAGTGGCAGCGCGCGGCGGCAAGATCATCCTGATCACCGATGCCGAGGGTGCGCAGACGGTGGGTCACGGCGTCGCCGACATCATCGAGATCCCGCACGTGTCGAGCTTCGTGGCGCCGATCCTCGCAACGATCCCGGTACAATTGCTGGCCTACCATACGGCCGTGTTCATGGGGACGGACGTGGACCAGCCGCGGAATCTGGCGAAGTCGGTGACGGTGGAATAGAGCGTCGCGCGTCGGCAGGACCACCGGCGGACGTCACCCTCGGGCTTAACCCGAGGGCGTTGCACTTGATCAGCGTCGGTAAGTGAATAGCCCTCGGGTCAGGCCCAAGGGTGACGATCGGGGGTGCGAGGGTACCTGCGTTATCCCGCCCGGATGAGCGGGATCGCCAGGTCCTTCCTAAACAGATAGAGCAGCGTGCGGGCGGCTTCGCCTTCGGGACCGGCGAGGCCTGGATTGCGCTGGAGCATGGCCTTTGCTGCGTCGTGGGCATAGTCGAGCAGGTGCCGGTGCACGTCGGGCACGGCGAGGCGATAGCCGGGCATGCCGGATTGGCGCGTGCCGAGGACATCGCCCTGACCGCGCAGTTCGAGGTCGCGTTCGGCGATCTCGAAACCGTCTTCGGTGGACTTGATGGTGTCGAGACGGGCTCTGGCGGTTTCGCTGAGCGGCTCCTTGTAGAGCAGGAGGCAAGCGGAGCGTTGCGAGCCGCGGCCGACGCGGCCGCGCAGCTGGTGCAGCTGGGCGAGGCCGAAGCGCTCGGCGTGCTCGATGATCATGATGGAGGCGTTGGGCACGTCGACGCCCACTTCGATCACCGTGGTGGCGACGAGGAGCTTGAGCTCGTTGGCGGCAAAGCGCTGCATCACCTCCTGCTTGGCCGCAGCGCTCATGCGGCCATGCACCAAGGCGACCCCGTCGCCGAAGACTTTTTGAAGCTCGGCAAAGCGGTCTTCGGCGGCGACCACTTCGAGATGCTCGCTTTCCTCCACCAGAGGGCAAACCCAGAAGGCCTGGGCACCTTCGCCGAGGCGGGCCTGGAGGCGGGAAACCACGCGGCTGTAGTCGTTGATCGAGAGCACGGCCGTGTCGATCGGCTGGCGGCCGCGCGGCTTTTCGCGCAGGACGCTGACGGCCATGTCGCCGAAATGGGTGAGGACCAGGGTGCGTGGAATAGGCGTCGCGGTCATCACCAACAGGTCGGTGTGGCGGCCCTTATCGGAAAGCGCGAGGCGCTGGTGGACGCCGAAGCGGTGCTGTTCGTCGACGACCGTGAGGCCAAGGTTGTGGAACTCGACGCCGGACTGGAACAGGGCGTGGGTGCCGACGACGATGGTCGTGTCGCCGTTGGCGATGCCGGCGAGCTTGGCGCGGCGTTCGGCGGCGGGCATCTTGCCGGTGAGGAGTTCGCAGCCCACGCCGGCAGCGTCGCAAAGCGGTTTGAGCGTCTTAAAGTGCTGAGAGGCCAGCAATTCCGTCGGCGCCATCAGGGCGGACTGGGCGCCGCTTTCAGCTACTGCAGCCATCGCCATGAGCGCCACAACGGTCTTGCCGGCGCCCACGTCACCCTGGAGCAGGCGCGACATGCGGTCGTACGAGGCGAGGTCGGCGCGTATCTCATCGACAGCGTTTTGCTGCCCTTGTGTGAGTGCAAATGGTAACACATTGCTAACACGTTGGGTGATGTCGCCGGTAAAGCTGCGGGAGATGCCGCGCACGCCGGTAACGGTCGAGCGGATCAGCTGCAAGGTGAGCTGGCCGGCGAGATATTCGTCATAGGCGAGACGCTGGCGAGCAGGGGCCCACAGCTGGGCTTCGTCGGGATTGGTCGGCAGATGCACCATGCGCATGGCATCGGCAAAGCTCGGCCACGTGCGTTCGGCCATGGTGGCCGGATCGATCCATTCGGGAAGCGCCGGTAGTCCGTCCACCACCTGGCGGACGAGCTTGGCCAGGGCCTTGGAGCTCAGCCCTTGCGTCAGCGGGTAAACCGGCTCTACCAGGGGCAGGGTGGCGAACTTGTCTGCCTCGACGATGTAGTCGGGATGCGTGATCTGCTTTTCGCCGTTGAAGAAGCCGATCTGTCCGGAAACGAAGCGCTCTTCGCCGATGGGCAGGGCCTTTTCCACCCAGCCGCCCTGGGCACGGAAGAAGACCAGCTGGACTTCGCCGGTGTCGTCATGGGCGAAGACGCGATGCGGTACGTGCGGCTTGCCGCGTGGCGGCGGCTGGTGCCGGTCGACATGGAGCTTCAGCGTGACGATCTGGTTGAGATAGGCCTCGGCGATGCCCACCTGCCGGCGGCGATCGACCACCCCGGACGGCATGTGCATCAGGATGTCGAGCGCGATCGCTTCCTGACCCTCGGGCGCCCCGAAATAGCGGGTGAGCAGCGCCGCCAGCTTGTCGCCCACGCCCTTGATGGAGTGGAGGGAGGCAAAGAGTGGCGAGAGGGTTTCGGGGCGGGACAAGCGATTCTCCTTGATGGGGAAAATGGCACGAATGCTGATGGAGTTTGAACAGCGATAGTGCAGTCGACACCCTCCCCCTTGCGGGGAGGATCAAGGGTGGGGGATAGGAGTCACGATATCCGGGCTCTCGCACCCCCACCCGGCTCGATCACGGACTTAGCGAAGAGCTAAGTCCTATCTCGCTCTCCCTCCCCGCAAGGGGGAGGGTAGCCGACTCAGGATTCTGTGGCTGACAAGCCATAACAATCACAGTAAACAGAGCGTCCAAATCGGGAACGAAATCAGGATCATGGTGCGTCAAATGACTGCCGGTGAAGACATTTCCATGCGCCGCAAGAAGTTGCGCTATCGTGCCTGGCACCGCGGGACCAAGGAGATGGACCTGATCCTGGGGCCCTATGCCGACCAGCATACCGAGGCCATGAACGAGGCGGAACTCGATCGGCTCGAAGCGCTTATGGATGAAGAGGACCCGCCGCTGCTCAAATGGGTGATGGGCCAGGAGGAGCCGCCGGCCCATGTCGATCGCGAATTTCTCGCCCATCTCATTGCTGACCACCAAGCGCGGCTGAACCCATGAACGAAATCGTCGCCCAGCGCCCCACGCGCACCATCAGCAATGTCCCCGATGGCATGCAGCCCATGGTGCTTGCCGGGCTGGTGCAGAAGCGGGTG
Source organism: Devosia sp. (assembly GCF_036563435.1). Lineage (GTDB taxonomy): Bacteria > Pseudomonadota > Alphaproteobacteria > Rhizobiales > Devosiaceae > Devosia. The sequence goes on along the minus strand of NZ_DATCMJ010000018.1, from coordinate 47,609 downwards.
GAGGCAGCGCCCGATGACGCAGCCAGCATCGTCTTCGTGGCGCGCGACGGGCGCCGGTTGCAGCGGATGGCCGATATCCTGACGGCCATGCTGCCTGGGCATACGATCCTGACACTGCCGGCCTGGGATTGCCTGCCCTATGACCGCGTCTCGCCCAACAACGTGACCATCGCGGCGCGGATGAACACGCTTGCGGCGCTGACCAGCGGGACCAAGGGCGCGGTGGTGCTGACCGCGGTCAACGCCCTGATCCAGAAGCTGCCGCCGCGGGATGTGGTGGAGACCATGTCCTTCTCGGCGGCGACGGGACGGGTGGTCGACAGCAGTAAGCTGATCGCCTGGGCGTCCAACAATGGCTACCTGCGCGTGCCGACCGTGCGCGAGAGCGGCGAATACGCAGTCCGCGGCGGATTGGTGGACCTGTTTCCCGCAAGTGCCGAGGCGCCGCTGCGTTTCGACTTCTTCGGCAGCCAGCTGGAATCCATCCGCAGCTTCGATCCGGATTCGCAGCGCACCACGGGCACGCTCAAGCGCGTGGACCTGACGCCCATGAGCGAGGTGGTGCTGACGGAAGACACCATCAGGCGGTTCCGGCAGAACTATACGGCGGCCTTCGGCGGCAATACCGTCGATGATACGCTCTACGCCTCGGTCAGCGGCGGCTCGCGCTATTCGGGCACCGAGCACTGGCTGCCCTTCTTCTATGACCATCTCGACACGCTGGCTGACTATGTCGGTGATGCGCCTTTCGTCTTCGACGAGCAGGCAGTGGAAGCATATGGCGACCGCGCCACGCAGGTGAAGGACTACTATGACGCGCGCGAGGCGGCGCGGCTGGCGCCTGTGGTGGCCGGGGCAGGGGCGCCCTACAAGCCGATCAAGCCCGAACTGCTTTACGCGGTGGACGAGCATCCCTATGCGCTGGCAGGCGCTAGCGTGGTGCAGCTCAGCCAGTTCATGGCGCCCAACACCAAGGCCAGTGACGATGCCGGCGGGCGCATTGCCCCAAGCTTTGCCGCCGAACGCCAAGCCTCGGACGTCAACCTGTTCCAAGCCGTGGTCGATCGTCTGCTGACGGAGCGCCGCAACGGGCGACGGGCGGTAATCGCCAGCTGGAGCGCCGGTACGCGCGACCGCATGGCTCAGGTGCTCAAGGACCATGGGCTCACCAATCCGCGCCTGGCGGAAAACTGGCGCGATGCCGAAACGACCAGCGCGGCAACCACGTCGCTGGTGGTGCTGCCGCTCGAAACGGGTTTTGAAACCAAGGACCTTCTGGTTCTGTCCGAACAGGACATTTTGGGTGAGCGGATCCTGCGGCCGCAACGCAAGAAGAAGGCCTCTGATGCGCTGACAGAGGCTGCGAGCCTTGCCGCCGGCGACCTCGTCGTCCACGTAGACCACGGTATCGGCCGGTTTCTTGGGCTCAAGGTGGTCGAGGCGGGCGGCGCTCCGCATGAATGCGTCGAGCTCGAATATGGCGGCGAAACCAAGCTCTACCTGCCGGTCGAGAATATCGAGCTGCTGACCCGCTATGGCAGCGACGACGGCAACGTGACGCTGGACAAGCTGGGCGGCGTCGCCTGGCAGGCCAAGAAGGGCAAGCTCAAGAAGCGCATCCGCGAAATGGCGGAGCAGTTGATCAAGATCGCGGCGGCGCGCCTCTTGACCAAGGCCGAGGTCATCGAGCTCAACCCAGGCGCCTATGACGAATTCGCCGCGCGCTTCCCCTATGAGGAAACCGAGGACCAGCTTGCCGCCATCGAAGCGGTGTTCGACGACATCACCTCCGGCCGCGTCATGGATCGGCTGGTGTGCGGCGACGTCGGCTTCGGCAAGACCGAGGTGGCGCTGCGTGCCGCCTTTGCCGTGGCGCTGAGCGGCAAGCAGGTGGCCGTGGTGGTGCCCACGACGCTTCTGGCACGGCAGCACTTCAAGACCTTTGCCGAACGCTTCGCCGGCCTGCCGGTCAGGGTGCGGCATGCCTCGCGCATGGTCAGTGCGGCCGAGCTCAAGGCAACCAAGGAAGGCCTGGCCGATGGCCAGGTCGACATCGTGGTCGGCACCCATGCGCTCCTGAGCAAGACCATCAAGTTCCACAACCTCGGCCTCGTGATCGTGGACGAGGAGCAGCATTTCGGCGTGGGCCACAAGGAGCGCCTCAAGGAGCTCAAGGCCAATGTGCATGTGCTGACGCTGACGGCGACGCCAATTCCGCGTACGCTGCAGCTGGCGCTGACCGGCGTCCGCGACCTGTCGCTGCTGGCGACGCCGCCGGTGGACCGCCTCGCAATCCGCACCTTCATTGCGCCCTTCGACCCGCTATCGATCCGCGAGGCGCTGCTGCGCGAAAAGTACCGCGGCGGCCAAAGCTTCTATGTGGTGCCGCGCATCAAGGACCAGCACGAGATTGCCGAGTTCCTCAAGGCGCAGGTGCCGGAGGTCAGCTTCGTGGTGGCCAATGGGCAGATGGCGCCGGGCGAACTCGACGACATCATGAATGCCTTCTACGACAACAAGTTCGACGTGCTTGTTGCCACGACGATTGTGGAGTCGGGCCTCGATATTCCCAACGCCAATACGCTGATCGTGCACCGCGCCGATCATTTCGGGCTGGCCCAGCTCTACCAGATCCGCGGCCGCATCGGTCGCGCCAAGGCACGCGCCTATGCGCTCTTCACCGTGCCGGCCGACAAGAAGCTGACCGATACGGCGGAGCGCCGCCTCGGTGTGCTCCAGTCGCTCGAATCGCTGGGCGCCGGCTTCCAGCTGGCCAGCCACGACCTCGATATCCGCGGGGCGGGCAATCTCCTCGGAGACGAGCAGTCCGGCCACATCCGCGAAGTCGGCTACGAGCTCTACCAGTCCATGCTGGAAGAAGCGGTCGCCAGCCTAAAGAACGGTGACGAGGATTATGACGACAAGCACGAGTGGAGCCCGCAGATCTCGCTGGGCATGCCGGTGATGATTCCCGAACACTACATTCCCGACCTGCAGCTGCGCATGCAGCTCTATCGGCGCCTGGGCGACCTGACCGAAGTGCGGGACATCGACGCGGCCGGTGCCGAGCTCATCGACCGCTTCGGGCCGCTGCCCGAGGAGGTCGAGGCGCTGCTCAAGGTCATCCTGGTCAAGGCGCTGTGCCGCAAGGCCAACGTCGAGAAGGTGGATGCCGGGCCCAAGGGCGCGGTGATCACGCTGCGCGGGAACGAGTTCCCCAACCCGGCCGCTTTGGTCAAGCTGGTGAGCGACCCCGCCAACCAGGTCCGTATCAAACCCGATCAGAAACTCGTGTTCGCCCGCAATTGGCCGACGCCGAACGACCGGTTAAAAGGCGCTGCCGCAATCCTCTCACGTCTAGCAAAACTGGCGGAAAACGCGGCCTGAGCCAGCCGTATAAACCCTGTCCGGCCATAATCCTTTCGCAAGGAGTGTCGGTCATGTTATTGCCCGAATTCAGCACTTGAAGGGCAGTTCAATTCACGCGGTGGCATCAGGCCATCCGGGACCGCCAAAGAAGCCAAGGAAATTCTATGAACATCAGGAAACCTATTGTTGCTGGTTTCGCGGTGGCCGCGCTCATGCTGTCCCCGCTCTCGGCCTTCGCTCAGGACGCTGCCCCTGCGGAAGCTCCGGCTGCCGAGGCGCCGGCTGCAGATGCTCCCGCGGCCGATGCCGCAGCGGTCCCCAATGCCGGCAACGCCAATCCGAGCCAGAACTGGCTCAAGGTTTGCGATCCGCTGCCCGATGGCCAGCAGGCTTGCATCATGCGCCAGGTGGTCCTGGCCAACGGCAATTTCCTCGGTTCCTTCCTGCTGCGCGATGATCCGGGCCAGGAATCGCGCCTCCTCGCCGTGGCCGCCGTGCCGCTCGGCGTGCTGCTGCCCTTCGGCCTGACCTGGCAGATCGACAATGCCAAGCCGGTCCGCGTACCCTATATGCTGTGCGATCCCACCTCCTGCGCCACGCAGCTGGTGATCAACGAGCAGTATGTGAACTCCCTCAAGAAAGGCAGCACGCTCAAGCTCACCGCCAAGAACCGGCAGAATCAGGATCTCACCATCGAGATCACCCTAGCCGGCTTCACTGCTGCCTATGACGGCGAAGCTGCGCTGACCTTCGACGAATTCCGCCAGGAAACTTCGGGCGAGAATGCGCTGGAGCAGGTGCTGCAGGACCGTGCCGAGTCGCTGCGCCAGCAGCTCAATGGTGGTGCTGCTCCTGCCGATGGTGCGGCACCCGCTGCCGACCCTGCTGCGGCACCGGCCGAAGCCCCTGCTGCGCAGTAAGCCAGTCGAACAGATCAGAAAAAGGCGCGGGAGACCGCGCCTTTTTTGTTTGTGCCAGAGCGTGAGGGAGGTCAGCGGCGGCCCATGCCTACGGCGAAGGCCTGCTTGCGCAGTACTGGCGCGAGCTTGAGCGCCCAAAGACCACCGGCGCGCAGGGCCTGCGCCGGGATCATTTCGGCCAGAAGCGAGCGGAAGAGGGTGTCGACCATGCCACCGGTCCGCGCCAGATCATTGGCACGGCGGCGTGCATAGTCGCGGCTGACCACATGGGCCCAGTCCGGCGCGCTACGGTCGACGGTAGCGAGAGCGCTGGCAAGATCGGCCACGTCCCGCAGGCCGAGGTTAAGGCCCTGCGCTCCGATCGGGGGGAAGGCGTGGGCGGCTTCGCCCACAAGCACCACGCCCTCGGTTCCGGCACGGTCGACCGTCAGGTTGCTGAGCGGGAAGACGAAGGCCGGACTTACGAGCGAAATGCGGCCGAACAGGCGCTGCGACTTTTCCTGCAGCAGGGCGAGCAGGGACTCGGGAGAGCCCTCCCTGGCGGCAACAAGAACCTGGTGATCGTCGATCCAGACGAGGTTTGCACGATTGCCGCCAGCCGGTACCAGGGTGAAAGGTCCCTGCGGATAATGGAATTCGATCGAGGTGCCGCCGATGGGGCGGCCGAGATCGAGGTCACAGACCAGGGCCGACTGGGTGAAGGCGGTTTCGCGGGCGACAAGCCCTGCGGCGCCGCGGACGAGCGACTTCTTGCCGTCGGCACCCACGATCAGCGGGGCCTGGAGACGTGAGCCATCGGCCAGCGTCGCAGTGCCCGCCTCGAGCGTTGCGAGGCTTGCTGCCTCGACGCGAAGATTTGGCAATTCATGCGCCACGGCCTGGAAGCGCTCCATCAGGCGCATATTGGCGAAATTCCAGCCAAAGGCGGCGAGGCCAGCCTCGGCTGCGTCGAACAGCGTTTCGGGCGCCCGGATCAACCGGTTGGTGGCGTCGATGATGCGGATCTGGGTGAGCGGGTGGCCGATCTCTTCGGGGTCGTTCACGAGGCCCGCTGACTGGAGATATTCAACGCTCGGCATCATCAGGGCCGACGTGCGGCGGTCGGGCGGAGCGGGGGGAGCCAGATGGATCGTCTCGAGCCCGGCCTGCGCCACGGCGATGGCTGCGGCCATGCCTGCAAGGCCGCCACCGACAACAAGGGCATCTGCGTCTGGCTGGCTCATGGTTCCTCGCGGTCTGCGTCGCATCTGCCTACAAGCTATCACCGCGTGGGCCGCGCCGGCCAGTGGCGGGGGAGCGACCTTGTGCCGCCTGTGTGGCAGCAGAAAAGCCTGTGCAGGGACTTTCCTCCCCCGCGGCCGCCACTTAGATATGTTTGCTCAATCAAGAGGGAGTGAACGATGCTTGAACTGCTCGCCGATCCAAATGTCTGGGTCGCCTTTGCCACGCTGACGATCATGGAGATCGTGCTGGGCATCGACAACATCGTGTTCATCTCGGTGCTGGTGTCGCGCCTGCCGCGCGAGCAGGCAGAGTTCGCCCGCAAGCTCGGCATCGGCCTGGCGCTGGCCTTCCGAATCGTCCTCCTGTTCCTGATCAGCTGGATCGTGCAGTTGCAGGACCCCGTCTTCTCGGCCCTGGGCCACGACTTCTCGTGGAAGGACATCATCCTCGTCGCTGGTGGCGGCTTCCTGATCTACAAGGCCACCCATGAAATGCATGCGGCAATCGAGGACGACCACGAGGTCGGTCTGGCCGATGCCGCCAAGGCGACGCTGCAGGCGATCCTGCTGCAGATCGTTTTGATCGACATGGTGTTTTCCATCGACTCGATCATCACGGCGGTGGGCATGGTGCCCGCCGACCAGGTCTTCGTCATGGTTGCGGCCGTGCTGGTGGCGGTTGCGGTGATGTTTGTGGCCTCGGGCCCGATCGCCAAGTTCGTGGCCGATCACCCCACCACCAAGATGCTGGCGCTGTCCTTCCTCCTTCTGATCGGCGTGACGCTGGTGGCCGACGGCTTCGGCTTCCATATCCCCAAAGGCTACATCTATTCGGCCATGGCCTTCTCGGTGCTGGTGGAGGCGGTCAACATCTTCGCCAAGCAGCGCAAGCTCAAAAAGAGCGGTGCGCACAAGCCGAGCTTCACCCCCTTCACGGGTGATACGGGCTCCGTGTCTTCGGCCGCGGCTGTAGCGGCAGTGACCGGCAAGGGCGTTGCTACGCCTGCGGCGCCCCTAGTCACGGCCGCACCGGTGCGTCCGCGCACGACCCCGCAGTCCCGGGCGCAGTCGCGGCCCAAGTCGGCGCCACGCAAGCCGAAGTCGCCGCTGTGACCCGCGTCGTCGCCGTCCACAAGACGGGTGGGCCGGAGGTCATGACGTTGGAGGACTGGCCGCTGGCCAGTCCCGGCGCCGGCGAGGTCGCGATCCGGCAGACGGCCATTGGCCTCAACTTCATCGATACCTACCAGCGCTCGGGGCTTTATCCGGTCACCTTGCCCTTTGTCGCGGGCAGCGAAGGGGCTGGCGTGGTGACGGCTGTAGGGGAGGGCGTCAGCGGGTTCGAGGTGGGTGACCGCGTCGCCTATCAGGGCCAGCTCGGTGCCTATGCCGAGGAGCGGCTGGTTTCGGCGGAAAAACTCGTGCCCGTTCCCGATGGGGTGGATGACCGCACGGCTGCGGCCGTGATGCTCAAGGGCCTGACGGCGTTCTATCTCCTGTTCAAGACCTGGCCGGTGCAACGAGGCGAGACCATCCTCTGGCATGCGGCGGCCGGCGGCGTCGGCCTGATCGCCACGCAATGGGCCAAGGCGCTCGGTGCCACGGTGATCGGGACTGCCGGCAGCGACAGCAAGGTGCAACTGGCCAAGGCGCATGGTTGCGACCATGTCATCAACTACAACCAGGAAGACTTCGCCGAGCGGGTGCGGGAGCTTACCGGGGGCAGGGGCGTCGACGTGGTCTATGACGGCGTGGGCAAGTCGACATTCGAAAAGTCGCTCGACTGCCTGCGGCCGCGTGGGCTCATGGTGAGCTTCGGCAATGCCTCCGGCGTCGTATCGATCCCTGACATCACCCTCCTGATGCGCAAAGGTTCGCTTTACGTCACGCGGCCCACCACGGCGCATTACTTCGCCACGCGGGAGGCGCTGCTCGAGGGCACGACGGCGCTGTTCGGCGCCATCGAAAGCGGCGCCATCCAGGTCGAGATTGGCCGCAGCTTTCCGCTTGGCGAGGCTGCCGCAGCCCACCAGGCGCTCGAGGCCCGCGAGACGACCGGCTCGGTCGTGCTCCTGCCCTGATAGCGGCCGGGCTGGACAGCCCGGTCCACTATCGCTAAAGGCTGACCTCACGGGTAGATGGCAGAGTGGTTGATTGCTCCGGTCTTGAAAACCGGCGAACGTGCAAGCGTTCCGGGGGTTCGAATCCCTCTCTACCCGCCACTCCTCCAGCAACCAATATTCTCCGAGCCGTAGGGCAGGGGTAAGAACCCCAGCCTTCGCCGCCTTTGCGGCCGGACCTGTTGACTATCGACGTAACCGGAGGAGCCCAAAGGCTCTCTCCACCCCGGTTGTTCTCTAAAGCTGGTGACTTCGGCGACTTGGTATCCAGACAAGAATGCATTCATTCGCAACAGGTTAGCGCGAGCGACTATCCTGAATTGGAACCGCTCCACTCGGACAACGAAAGCTCCTGCATTCGAAATCCACCGGGTGCTTCGCAATAGCTGTGAAGTACCAAGCGGCCCTGGTGGATGGTTTACGCTTCATCAACCCGCTCCCTTGAGATTGCTCACTTCAATGCAAAGGAGCCACCATGAATGACGTTGGGATTGCAGGCGGCCGCATCCGCTCGTTCGTCGAACGTATCGAGCACATTGAAGCCGAGATCGCTGAGCTGAACGAAGGCAAGAAGGAAGTCTTCGCTGAAGCCAAGGGCGAAGGCTTCGACATCAAGGTGATCAAGGAGATCATCAAACTGCGCAAGCAGGATCAGGACGAGCGAGACGAGCAGGAAACTCTCCTCGATCTCTACATGAAGGCCATGGACAGCGCCTCCGTCGCTGACGAAGCTCAGGCTGCATAATTCAACTGCGCTGGGCTGGCAGACAGCCCAGCGCATCCAATTTGGTCACCGCTTCATACCCGTGCAGGCAAGCTATTCGTCCGCTGAGCGCCCATTCCGGCCGTTCAGGCAGGGCATCGACTTCCTGAAACCGGTCAGTCCGGTTAGCGTCTCGCCAACGTCGAAAACGGGGTGGAAAGCGAAATGGCCCTTCCGGGCGCGATAGAGTACGCTGCCCTATTCGCTTGGCCATAGAGCGCGCTGCTATGGTCCTGTCCATGAAAAGGAAGCGACAGATGCAGGTCGACGGATCGTGTCACTGCGGGGCTATAACCTTTGAAGCCAACATTGATCCGGACAAAGTTCGCATATGCCACTGCGGCGATGTCAGCAACTGTCTGGCACTGCCTTTCGTGTCATGGTTCCATGCTCGGAGAGTGACTTCCGTCTGCTGGCACATGCGCCCTGTGTGAGATACACAAGTGAGATGCCCAGCCAACAGGCTACAAGAGGCATTGCTCTGAAGGAGCTCCAATGAACAATCGAAACACCATCATCGGCGTCGTTGCGATCGTCGCACTCGTGCTGATCGTCGTCCTCATAATGAACAACCGCAGCGGCGGCGGTGTCAGCGTCTCGACCACAACGCCTGCCGCCACCACCACCGAAACACCAGCAGCTACTCCGGCGCCGGCAGCACCCGCTGCAACCGCCCCTGCATCGACTACGACCGAAACAGCTCCGGCAGCTACTCCCGCGCCTGCTGAGACGACCACGCCAGTTGCGCCCGCAGCTCAGTAAGCTCGTGTCTCTCAAGGTGGCGGCCGTTAAGGTCGCCGCCCTCTTATTTGATAGCCGCTCGACAATCGCGCCAAAGCGGCTTCGAGTAGCGACAGTCCGGCAGGTCTGTGGAAGCGGCCGGACTGAAACGCGCCCCATTCCGGTCATTCCTCTCGTCTTTTTTGATTCTCCAAGGGCGGACGCGCTGAAGACTTTGCCGGCACAGCCTTTGCGGTGCATCGTTATCTGGCTAGTTTCTGGAATTGACGAGCACTCAATTGACCGATCAATCCCGGTTGCCATTATCTGAGCTGGGTCAGACTTGTGGACCGAAGTGTCGATGCCCTAACCTGCGCCCCATGTTCCCTCCGGTTTTGAGGAGAGTCCATTGGTTGATGTTTGGCCCTATGCGGCCTGCTTTTCCAGTGCCAGTCGCGTGGCGAACTCATTGGGCGTGAGGTTGCCCAGCGAGGAGTGCGGTCTTTGGCTGTTGTAGTCCTCCTTCCATGCGCTGATCCGGTCCCGCGCCTCGGGTAACGACGAGAGCAGGGTCTCATTGAGGCATTCGTCGCGGAAGCTGCCGTTGAAGCTCTGGATGAAGCCGTTCTGCATTGGCTTGCCGGGAGCGATGTAGTGCCAGTCGATCTGCCGGTCTTCGGACCAGCGCAGGATCGCCATGCTGGTGAACTCGGTGCCATTGTCGCTGACCACCGTAAGAGGTGGACCGCGCCTGGCGATGATGGCGTCAAGTTCGCGCACCACTCGTCCACCGGACAGCGATGTATCGGCAACCAAAGCCAGGCACTCCCGCGTGTGGTCGTCCACCACGGTCAGCACCCGGAAACGGCGACCATCGGTGAAGGCATCGCTGACGAAGTCCAGGCTCCAGCGCTGGTTGGGCCGATCTGGCACCAGCATTGGCCGCCGCGTGCCCAGAGCCCGTTTGCGACCGCCGCGCTTGCGGACCTGAAGCTTCTCCTCGCCATAGAGCCACCTGAGCTTCTTGATGTTCATCGCGATCCCCTGTCAGCATCAGCAGGTTGGACATCAGGCTGACGATGAACAGGGCAATCAGTGGCGACGCCGGAACAATTGCGTTTTCGGCGGGCCAAACGGCCAGCCGCACTGACGTTGAAGGTAGAGCGGTCGCACTCATGGATTAGATTGGCGCGAAATCGAAGATAGCAGTTGGACCATGGGATCCCTGCAAGGCGGGCGCGGAGGCTAAAAAATCGCGCTATACAAATCGAAAATCGTCCGCTGAAAGCTGGCTCAGGCTCACCCCATAGAGCTTGACATGAACGCCGCCATCGAAATTGATCACGCTAAAACCTGAAACAGACCAGTCTACGGCATTCGCCATCAGCTCGGCGAAAGTCGAAACACTTTGCCCGTGTAGTTCGATGACATCGCCGTTCGCTGTCCCGCCGTGCGCCTCGAAGTCAGAGATGCCGTCGTTACCGTCTCCTAGCCTGAAGACGAAGATATCGTTGCCACTGCCGCCGGAAAGCCAGTCGTAGTCTGTATCCGTGCCGCCCTCGAGAATGTCGTCTCCGTCACCGCCCGTGAGAGTGTCGATGCCTGTGCCCCCCTTAAGAATATCCATACCGCGGCTACCCTGGAGAATATCGTTGCCTGCACCACCCATCAGTGTGTCATCGCCATAGGAACCATCAAGGGAATCATTGCCGTCTTCGCCGGAAAGTATGTTGTTCCCTTCATTGCCAGAAATACGATTTGCGAGACTATTGCCAATACCAGTACTGTTTCCGCTGGACCAGTTGAGCATAAGATTTTCTAAGTTGGCACCAAGGGTATAGCTCGCGAGATTCGAAGTTACTTGGTCTATCCCCTCGCCAGCGTCCTCAACGATCACATCTTGGGCGTCACTTAGTTTATAAGAGTCATCTCCCAAGCCACCGATCATAATGTCGGCGCCTGCGTCCCCTTGCATCGAGTCCCGGCCGTCACCACCGATAAGCGTGTCGTCTCCGTCACCACCCCATAAAACGTCGTCGCCTTCATGGCCATTGAGCGTATTGGACGCAGCGTTCCCCACAATGGTGTTGTTGAGATTGTTTCCGGTTCCGTCGATCACATTTGACCAAAGGAGGCGCAACGCTTCCACATTTTCGCTCAGGACGTATGTGACTGATGACTGAACCTCGTCATCACCCTCATTGGCGTATTCAGAGACCAAGTCCCAAGCGTCATCGACGTAATAGACATCGTTTCCGAGACCACCAATCATGGTGTCGGCGCCGGCCCCACCGTCAAGGATATCTCCGTCAGCACCGCCAACCAGGGTGTCATTGCCCTGACCTCCGTACAACCTATCGCTGCCGACGCCGCCCTCCAGGACGTTGTCGGCGATGTTGCCGGTCAGTCGGTTCGCTAAATTGTTCCCGGTACCGTTGATCGCGCCGCTGCCGGTCAATATCAAATTCTCGACGTTGCCTAATACGCTGAGGCTAAAACTGAACGAGGCCTTTACCACGTCGGTTCCAGTGCCGAACTCGTCCACTACGTCGCCAGCATTGTCCACCACGTAGGTATTGTTGCCATCACCCCCGATCAGAGTGTCTGCGCCAGCGCCTCCATCCAACACATCGTCGCCGGCCCCGCCATTCAAGACGTTGTTGGCGCTGTTGCCGGTCAGCACGTTCGCGAGGCTATTGCCAGTGCCATTGATCGTACCACTGCCCGTCAAGGTTAGGTTTTCAACGTTGCTGCCCAAAATAAACGAGACAGAACTCTGCACGTGATCCGTGCCAGTGCCGGAGGTCTCTTCCACTACGTCGCCAGTGTTGTCCACCACGTAGGTGTCATTGCCATCACCCCCGATCAGAGTGTCCGCGCCAGCGCCTCCATCCAACACATCGTTGCCGCCCCCACCATTCAAGACGTTGTTCGCGCTGTTGGCGGTCAGCACGTTCGCAAGGCTGTTGCCAGTGCCGTTGATCGCACCACTGCCCGTCAAGGTCAGGTTTTCAACGTTGCTGCCTAAGATAAACGAAACAGAACTCTGCACTTGATCCGTGCCAGTGCCGAAGGTCTCGTCGACCATATCGCCGGCATCGTCCACGACGTAGGTGTCGTTGCCATAACCGCCGATCAGAATGTCCGCTCCAGCTCCGCCATCAAGCACGTTATTCCCGGAATTGCCCGTTAGAACGTTGGCCTGCAGGTTACCAGTGGCGTTGATCGACGCCGCCCCCGTGAGGGAGAGGTTCTCCACAGTGCTCAGGGTGGCGATGGAATACGTTAGGGACGTCTGCACGGTGTCGCTGCCCGTACCGCTCTCGACAACGATATCGCCGAGGCTGTCAACAACGTAAACATCGTTGCCGTCGCCGCCGATGAGTGTGTCAGCGCCGCCCCCCCCGTCCAGCCTGTTGCTGCCCCCGTTGCCCGTCAGAATGTTCTCAAGGCCATTACCGGTGCCGTTAATCGAAGCGGTGCCGGTCAGCGTCAGCCGTTCAACATTGGCGCCCAGAGCGTAGCTCACCGACGCCTGGACCGTGTCGGTGCCCTCGTTGGCGTTTTCGGTCACCACATCTCCGGCAGTATCCACCATGTAAAAGTCGTCGCCGATCCCGCCTGTCAGCGTGTCGATGCCGGCGCCTCCATCAAGCGTGTCATTGCCGGCACCGCCGTTGAGTATGTTTGCCCCTCCATTACCGGTAAGGACGTTGTTAAGGTTGTTGCCGGTCCCGTTGATCGCAGAATATCCAACGAGGATCAGATTCTCTAGATTAGCACCCAGAGCGTAGCTTATGGACGAACTTACAAGGTCGGTCCCCTCGCTCGCGCCCTCTGTCACAACATCACCCGTGGCATCTACGACGTAGATGTCGTTGCCGGTGCCACCGACCAAAGTGTCGTTGCCCGCACCGCCGTCGAGCCTGTCATGACCACCGCCACCAGTCAGGGTGTTGGATGCTCCATTGCCGGTTATGGCGTTGTCCAGGCTGTTGCCGGTGCCGGTGATCGCGGCCGCGCCGGTAAGCACCAAATGTTCGAGGTTGCTGCCCAACGTGTAGGTGATGGATGACTTAACGACATCCGCACCCTCATTGGCGTTTTCCGTGACAACATCGCCAACGTTGTCCACGACATAAGTGTCGTTACCCTTGCCGCCGATCATGGTATCGGCGCCGGCGCCGCCGTCCAGGGTGTCGTTACCAGCAGCACCGCCCAGCGTCTCGTTAGTTGCGCCACCCGTGATTGCATACGCCAGCTCGTTGCCATCGGCGCTGACCGTAGTTGTCACACTCTGCTTCAAGGTCCAGTTTCTGCCGTAGTCGCTAACCGTCTTGACCTTGCTGCCATCCGATCGGATCAGTAAGGTCTCGAAATGCTCGACGTACCCGTCGTTGGTAACCTCCTCCCTCCTCAGCGACACGGTGTTGCCATCGGCGCTGATCGTCTGCGTCGCACTTGCAACCACTGTCCCGCTTGCATTCGTGTCGGAGATAACGCCGACCTGCGAACCGTCGATGTTGGTCGTCCAGGTTTCGGTGTGCTCGTAGGTGCCGTTGCCATCATAATCGGCCTGCACCGTGCGAGAGTTGCCGTCGGCACTGACAGTGGTAAGCGTGGTTGCCGCCACGGTCTTGTGGGTGGAGGCGATTGCCGAGCTCCATACAATATCGCCAACCGGCGGCGCGAAGGCCCGTGCCGCTGTGTTGTCGGTGGTCATCGTCATGATGGAGCCGTCGATCTTGGTGACGGTGGTCGAGGTCTCGTCCACCGATCCGTTACCGTCAACGTCAACTGTCGCGGTGACCGTGTTGCCATCGGCGCTGACCGATGTGGCAGCCGTCTGCAGCAACACCGGTGAGATTGCCGTCGCGACGTTGTTGACGATGTCGCTGATTTTGTAGATTCGCAGCGTCGTGCTGGTCGAACCGTCGGCGTTCGCGATATTGGTTCTTGTGGTCGAGCGGTCATTGAGACCGTCGCCGTCCAGATCTCGCAGCGACGTAACGGTCAGCCCGTCGGCACTGGTGGTCGTCATCAGCTTGCCGGTCAGGGCCGCGTTCGACCCGAACTCTGAGACCACGGTCGTCGAACTGCCATCGACCCAGCGGGTCGTTAGCTCTGACTGGTCCGTGATACCGTCGCCATCGGCGTCGCGGGTTGTCGTTACGGTGCGACCGTCAGCGCTGACCTGAACGACGGTTTTGTCCTTGAGCCCCCCGCCGGTGAGGATGGCCGTCCAGTGCACGGTGCTGGTCGTCGTGATCGTCGAACCGTCCGCCAGTGTATCGCGGGCGATGGTCTGAACTTCCTCATAACTGCCCGACCCATCCATGTCCTTCTGGATGGTGGTGGTCCGTCCATCGGCGCTGGTGTTCGTCACCGCCTTGGACATCAGTGCCCCAATCGTTCCGGTATTGGTGAGGGTCTCGGTGGTCGAACCGTTGACGTTCTTCACCAAGACATCGGTTGACGTCTGAGAATAGCTCCCGGTGCCGCCAGTGTCCCACTGCTTTGTAGTGCTGAGCCCGTCGGCGCTGGTCGTCACTGCATAACGGCTCTTGAGCGTTGCGCCGACGAAGTTGCTGATCGTCTCGGTACGGGAGCCATTGGCGTTGAGCACTGTGACGTCGGTCTGGCTCGCCCCGAAGCTACCTGAGCCGGTGAGGTCGTACTGCGTGGTGGTCGACAGGCCGTCGGCACTGGTGGTGATGACGGCCTTCTCGTTGAGCGTCACCGCGTATGCTGGGTCGGCCGAGGAGGCGACGCCGCCACTGAGCGTCGAGTTGGAGGTCATCCGCACGCGGCTGCCATCGGCATTGAGGATGACGACCTCGGTGGTCTGATTCTCGGCGAGACCGTTGCCATCGGCGTCATAGCGGATGGCGCGCGACAGCCCATCGGCGCTGACGGTCTCGTAGTGGCCACTAAGCGACCCATAGAGCCTCCCGGCTGCCGACTGGACAGTCCCGTCCATGCTGGAGGTCAAGACCGAACCATCCGCACGCACCGTTTGAACGACAGTCTGATCGACCGCGCCATCGCCATAGATATCCCTAGTAGTGGTGACGCTGCGGTCGTCGGCGCTGGTGATGACGGTGGACCGGTCGTGTAGCGAGCCATTGGCGTTGAGGGTCGAGATGGTCCGGGTCGTCGTGCCGTCCGCAGCAATGGTAGTCACATCGGTTTGGCTGCCAGTGAAGCTCCCGCTACCCGTCGCGTCCCATTGCGTGCTGATCGACAGACCGTCGGCGCTGGTCGTGACGACGGTCTTCTCCTTGAGGCTGCCATTGGCATTGAAGCTGGAGAGCGTTCGGGTCTTCGAGCCGTCGGCATTGAGTACGATCACGTCAGTTTGCGACTGGTCCGTCGTGCCATTGCCGTCGAGATCGGTGCTGACGCTAGTCGAAAGCCCGGTGCCTGACACCGTCTTGATCGAACGCGAGGCGAGCAGGCCCGCACTGGTGTAGTCGGAGGCTGTAGTGACGACGGAGCCATCGGCATTATTGGCGGACGAGATGACGGTATCATCGACCGTGTTGCCGTCGTGATCGATGGCGATGCTGGAAGACAGCCCATTGCCAGCGGTGGTCGCCACCGTCCGGGCAACAAGAATCCCACTGGCGCTGTAGGTCGACGCGGTGGTCGTCTTCGAGCCATCCATGTTGAACACCACGACGCTGGTTTCGACGGTGTCGGCGGTCGTGTGATTGCCGAGGTAGATCGATTTCGTCGTGCTCAGACCGTCATCGCTGACTCCAGTCACCGTTCTTCCAGTCTGGATCGTTCCGTCACCATTGTAGCTCGCGACGGTCTGGGTTTTCGAACCATCGGCGTTGAACACTGTGCCACTGGTAGTCTTGGCATCGAAGATTCCGTCACCATTGGCGTCGATTTGGGTCGTCGTCGAGAGCCCATTGGCGCTTACGTCAACGAGTGTGCGGCCGACCTGGTTGATCGCGGCCGTGCCGGAGCCCTGGTACTCGGTCGTCGTTGTGGTGATCGTGCCGTCGCTGTTTAGCGTCTTGGCTGTGACCGCCGTGACATCAGTGACAGTATCGCCATTGGCATCCTCACTCGTCGTCACCGTCAGCCCATCGGCACTGACTATCGCTGTGGAGTTGCCGAGCAGCGTCGCCCCGTCCAGGGAATAGTGCAAGTTGGTCTGCGTCTTCGAGCCATCGGCATTCGAGACCGTGGTGACGGTGCTCTCGGGCAGGGTATTGCTGTTGACATAACTCTTGACCGTCGTCGTCAACCGATCGGCGCTGATATCGGTGATGGCACGGCCCGTCTGCAGTAGGTTGGTGCCGGCAAACGCCGTTACCGTTTGCGTCGTCGATCCGTTCGCATTGAGGACGGTAACGCTGGTAGCCTTTTGATGCGGCGAGGTAGATGCGTTAAGGTAACGCAACTCCGTGACGGATAGGCCGTCGGCGCTGGTCGTCACTGCGACTTTGCCGAGCTGAACGGTCCCCGCACCATTCCGCAGGATTTCCGTTACCGTCGAGGATCCGTCGGCGTTGACCACCTTGGTTGAGGTACTGGTTGCATCAATGGTGTCGTCGCCATTCTGGTCGAGTTGGGTGGTCCGACTCAAGCCATTGGCGCTGGTCGTTGTAATCGATCGGGACAGCAGCGTGCTTCCGTCCGGCGAATAGACCGCGCTCGTCTCAACCGACTCGCCCGAGATGAGAGCGACGGTCTGCGCCCGGTCGGTGATGCCATCGCCGTCACTATCGACATTGATCGTCCGGGTTTTGCCGTCTGCGCTCCAGGTCGACACCGACCTGTGTAGCACCGTGCCATTACCGCTCGTGGCGGTGATCGTCTGGGTCGTGGAACCGTCGCCACCAAAGGTTTTGACGTCGGTGGTTACAAGGTCGTCGTCATTGTCGCCATCGACGTCAATCCGGATCGTCTTGCTGTGTCCGTCGGCGCTGAGGTCGGTCACCGAGCGGTCGCGCAGCGACGCGTTGCCATTGATATGGCTCGTGGTCGTCGTCGTGCTGCCATCGGCATTGCGGACGATCACGCTGCCGGTGGTGAGATCGGTCGTTGCATTGCCGTCGAGGTCGCTGACGACGTTTTTGATGCTGCCATCGGCCGAGCGGGCGGTCGCCGTGCTGCCAATCCGATGAGCCGCCGTCGTGCCGTCCCCGGCGTAGCTGGTCACAGTTTCAGTCCGGGTGCCGTCGGCGGCAACCGACGTCGTCTCGACGCGCGTGCCATTGATAACGCCATTGCCAGTCAGTTCGACCTGCACGATCTTGCTGAGACCATCGGCCGTGGTGATCGTGGTGACCTCGTCGTGCGTGGAACCGTTGGCGTTGACGGTCCTAACGGTCACGGTCTGCGTGCCGTTTGGAGCGGTAACGCGTGTTTCTACGCGATCGAAAATGGTACCCGAGCCGTTCGAATCGAGACTGACCGTAATGGTCCTGCCATCCGCACTGGTCTGGCGCTCTTCACGCGAGACGAGCACGGTGCCGCTGCCATCATAGGCGAGCACGCTCTCTGTGACCGATCCGTCGGCATTGTTGACCTTGGTGATGGTCTGCACGCGGTCGTTGACGGCATCGCCATTGTCGTCGAATGCCACGTTGCGGGT
This sequence comes from Devosia sp., assembly GCF_036563435.1. Taxonomy (GTDB): domain Bacteria; phylum Pseudomonadota; class Alphaproteobacteria; order Rhizobiales; family Devosiaceae; genus Devosia. The sequence goes on along the minus strand of NZ_DATCMJ010000018.1, from coordinate 29,880 downwards.
CAGCCCATCCGCACTTGTCGTCACCACTGTCTTCTTTTCGAGATTGCCCGCAGTATTGCGGGCAATGGTCTCGATCGCCGTTGATCCATTGGGGTTGGTGGTGACCGTTTCGGTGACCAGATAGCCGTCTATGTCGAACTTGAGAGTGGCGTCGCCCAGCAGCCCCGTGGTGCCATCGCTCTTGGTATATTGAGCGGTACCCAGCAGCTTGGAGCCGTCGGAATAAACCACTTCCTGGTTGTTGGTGACCAGGTCTAGGCCGGTAATCCCAAGCTGGGCCAGAGTCTTGAGCGTGCGAGTGCCATTGGCTTCCGTGACCAGAACCTTGAACAGCGACCAATCCTGGTCCGCTGCTGTCAGCCGGCCATCGTGATTTGTGTCGAAAACATTGCGCAGCGCCTCGAGGTCGGAGCGCGCCGTACTGTCCCATTGGGTGAAGTCGATTTCATTGGCGCGGTTGATCAACCCGTCATTGCCGCTATCACGCACCAGCACGCCATCGCCCGCGCTGGCCCAGGCCGTGCGATGCTGTAGACCGTCGTTCAACACGTCCAGAAATGTACTGGATGAGGACAGCGGGGTAATTTCAATGCCGTCTCCATCGAGATCGAGCAACACGGGCTTTCCGGATGAAGAGCCGGATGACGAGGAGTCCGACGATGAGCTCGAGGAACTGGATGAGGAAGGAGACTTCGGGGTGCCATGGTCGCTCTGGCTCGATTTGCTCCCGCCGGAATCGCTGGCGGTCGCGCCAGGCTTTGCATAATGGTCAAAATTACCCGTGGACGAATTATACTTCGCCACCACGTCACCAGGACTGTAAGGATTATTGTGCGGATCTACGATCTCTCCGCCCGGGGCGGCGGTCGTGTAACCCGTCTTCTGATTGGTGACCGAGCCATCCGCATTGACCACAGATGTGTAGCCGCTGCCGCTGGCAAACACGGTTCCAGCTGGCACAACCTTGCCCGATGCAAGGGTAACGCTCGGGCCGGTTCCTGTTTCCTGCCAATGCGCAAAAGCGCCGAGGTTTGCTGCATCATATTGCTTGGAGGGGGAAATGGGACCGTAGACCGCCTCTGCGGCGTCAATGGATTTGAGCTTCGCGCCCGCAAAGTTTGACGCCGGGCTCGTGTAGCCAGTATCATGATTGGTAACGGAGCCGTTCGGATTGACCGTGAGCCTATCGCCCGCGGCATTGGTGTGGTCTCCGATCGTGATGTCCTTGCCGGACGCAGTGAACACTGATGCGTTGTGAACGCGCACACCACCAGCAATATAGGTGTGGTAGTCCTCGACCTCGAAGTTGTAGGTCTTCCATCCCTTCTTGTAGACTTGCGCGAGGGCGAGATTGCCGACGATTGCAGAGACATAGCCTTCCGCTTGCTCGTAGAGGTTTGCGGTCGCTTCGGTATAGTGGATGTATTCGCCGGTCACTCTCGTGGTCGTGCCATCAGCAAGCACAATCTGGCTATCGGTGCGGAGGATATGCTCAATAGTCCGGAACTTGCCGAAGGCGTCTAGGAAGTGGTGGCCCGGGGTGACAGTCAGGCCGTTCGAGAGGACAATCCAAGTATCGGTGACGTTTTGGAAAATCTCCAGAACCACCTTTCCTTCGAGATTATAATGAAGACCGCAGAACGAAGCTACCACGTCCCCAACAGCTATCTCAGAAATTGTCTTGGCACTGCCGTCAGACCCACATATCAACGTAGCTCCAACGAAGCATTGGGGTGTTTCAAAGATTTGTATGCTAGTTTTTTTGTGGTGAAGCTCGCCATTGCTTTGATAAAGCTCAGAGAACTCGACGGTTCCATCCCAGTGGTCCGCCCAGTCCTGGTATATCGCTGTTAGCTCACCAGGTGATAGCAGGGACTTTTCAAAGCCAGGCACCCCAACGCCAACATTGAGTTGTCCGGAATTGATATTAGCCCCGATCAACTCCAATGCAGTTCTGGCATATCTGTTCGAATTGGTCAGATTGAATACGTACTCTATGTTCTCCTCATCTATCCTTTCATTCATTTTACTAAAGAGACCGGCCACTCCATAGACATCATTGGTGGTTCCGGATGCTATTATCTGCCGAGTATGAGGCGCCGTAAGCCCGAAGAGGTAATTGCCTGGAATCAAATGGCCCGCAATTCGGTCACTGGTTTCCCACGGCATGCCAAAAGGGCTGATTAGGCTGCCTTTCGTCGCTAGTCCGTTTAGCTCAAAGATGACACTACCATTGTCAACACCAGCAACCACAATGTGTCCTGCTAAATCTATGTTCAGTCCATTGAGTAGCGGAATACCTGAATTTGCAGTATTAATAGGAAATGTGCCTATCCAAAGCTCGGCCATTGAATTATTTCCAGGTTGCAGTTTGAACAACGATGCTTCCATGTTGGAAGCACAGGATCGCTTTCTCCAACACGTTGGAGATTGCCAGGCCTTTTGTATCTTTAGTTGCGTCCACGTAAACACAACCGTCTAGATGGTCACTAACGGAAAATGTGACGCTCCATTCGTAATTAATAGGCGTCCACTGCATTGCTTGCACCTTGCTCTGAAATGTTCCGGTGCAGCTTTCGTATGACCTAAGAATTAGCTCTAGTTTTTCTATAGAAATGGGGAGTGAGTTCCAGTCATTATGCGCTATTGTAGTATGAATAACGCTGGCGTCACACTTCCCTATCGGTAGAGTATATTCGCTAGATAACGCGGATGCAGGGAAGCAGACGGCAGTTAAAGTGCCAGCTGAGGCCGAGAGGTGGCGCGCAAAATTGAATATTGACCTCCACCCATCAATTCGTTTCACCATAGTAGTTCCCCCCATACGTCCGATAACCAAGCCGCCGCAGAAGTCGGTCCGTGCGCTCCGGCTCCACTCCTGAAGTCACATGCACGTGCACTTCCTCGGCAAGCTGTGCCCTGGCCCACTCGTTCAATATTCGGAGTAGCTTGATGGTGATCCGACCGCCCAGCGTCGTGGCGCGTATGGGTTTGGAGACATAAAGCGCATAGACGGTGACCATCCTTCCGCCCTCGCCAAGATAGTAATCGCCGGCGCCGGCATTGAGCATGCCAACCGTCCTGCCGTTGTGCTGCACATAGAGGGCAAGCGTGTCGTTGGGACTGCTGATGGCCTTGGAGAAGACGCGGATGAACTTGCGTTCCGAAAACGGAATATGCGCGTATCGGCTCTCGGCGTGATACTCGAGGGCAATGTCGCGCACGGCCAGGATGTCTTCCTGCCGGATAGCCCGGAAGACCTTGAGGCCGCCCGAGCTCATTAATGCGGGCTCGACATGCGACCGACCCACGCCACTTCCGCCCTCTGCGCCCTCAGACAATGCCCGCCCCCTTGATGCGCGTGCCGTCAGATAGCCACAGAAAATAGTGCCGAACAAGCTGAGGCTGTAGCTTTCGATACGTTTCCTCAGTTATCAATTGAGTTTTCCTGCTAGAGACAACAATGCTCGACCGCACCGACGACTACCGGACATCCGGCAGGCCCACTCCGCACCGATAATGAAGTTCTTCGCGACACCCGACGACGATCGCCCTATTCGGTCTCCGGAGCGCGGACCAAAGGGCTGATCGTTGCTTTCCGGCTTCGTGCACCGTTCGACTATAGCCAGCGGCCCCTTTGCGATAGGCCCATGGGCTGGGCGGACCGATGAAGTCTGCTTCGGCCTTAGCTGTGGTCTACAACGGGGTGGGCAACTGAAGCGGAGTTCGACAGGATCGTTCCTTACGGGCACCACTAAGAACTCAAGCTACCGCGCCCTTTCCTGAACCCGCGTAATGCTCCACCTCAGCAGTCGCCGTCCGACTTCGATGTGACGACGCCCCCCTCTCGAAGGTCAGAAGTTTAGCCGCAAGTGCCTGTGGGGCAGGGCAGGGGTTGCGGAGCACACCGTCAAGCACCTGGCCCGGTTTATTGATTGCGGCCACGCGTCCGCTTGTGGTGAAGGGCGGCAGTGTCGTCAATGGCCGCGAAGCAGAAATGTCCGTGCCGTGCGAATGCGGCCCAGTGCGGCCACCTACAGCTTGTATGATACTAGCCTTTCAATCGCCGCCTTTTTGGCTCGCAGTGTCACGTCACCGTACCCGTCAGAAGCCTGCGACCAGTGTGGCCCTGAATTGCGTCAACTACTCGAGGATTAAGGCTTGCTTCACGAGCCAGCGTTTTGAAGCGATGACGCCATCCATGGTTGGGAGATACCCGGTCCGGGATCAGGCCAAGTGCTCGAAGCCACTTTGCTACGCGATTGTAGACTGCCTGCGACCATTGCCATTAAGTCGCAAGGTAAGCTGGAGCTTTATCGTCTCTCTACGATGATGACCTTCGAGAGATCTGGCAGATACATCAAATGAAGAAGTGGATTAAGGCTACCGAGTCCGCTGCGGTTCCTTGGTTCTTTCTTTGCAGAACCGAGGCGCCAAACTTTTGGTTGCGCGGGTATTTGCGGCGATGTGCGAAGGCAAGGCAGTTGGGAGGGATTTCATCAAGGGCAGGAGCGTCGTAAATGTTCAGATGAACCCAATGAAAGTGGCGCGCCTGCTAGAGACAAACTTCGAAAGAATGAATAGGATTTGCGAAAAATACAACTATTCTGAAAAAGATATTCGTCGCATGTCCTTCGATGCAGTCAAAGGTTTTGGGTCGGATGAGGTGCCGTTTACGCGTGAAGAATAATGTAGCAGACCGCCAATTATTGATGGAAGATATACATGTACCGCTCGGAACGCTTTCTGGGTGAATCGTTCGACGGATCAAGTTACGTACGATCGGAGGTCAAGTCCCCCCTAGGGGGGCAAGAGTCGTAGCCAAATGAGTGTAGATGCTCGGGCAGGTCTGCTATACGTCGAGACAAGCCATCCGTTCGTGAGGGTATGCGCTAGCGTATGCATGTCGCGAGAGTTCAGAGTGTGAGCGTTTGGGGACAACAGTCCAGAAAATGCAAGTTCTTGCGACTGTAGCCCCAATGGACGGGTTGATTTTACCCACCCCAATACTCAGACGGAAGCGAGCTTCGATTTCGCGCCCTCTGGGGCGTCCGTTGTGGTTGCCTCGTGTCCGATACTTCACTTGTCGGTAGAAAAGCAGCCATTCTGCTGCCGGGGCCCCTTTGCAGTCGCGGGTCGTACGAAGCCCTGCCTGCAAGGGAGAGTCTGAGCTGCTCTAGGTCGGATTGTTGCGGCGCCTGCCATTGATTGGGTCGCCGCACCAGGGGCAGCGGAAAATCGCCACCCCCTCGTTGAGGGCGAAGAACCCGTCTCCGCTGACAGGGAGCATGTAGAACAGATTGCCAGGCTGCTCACCTTCTCCGACCAGGCTTGTACTGACGAAGACCAGCTTCTGCTCGACTGCCTCGGCTAAGCGTCCACAGGAACAGACTGGGCGTTCGGCCCAAGTGAAGCTCCCCCACACATCGTCTGAGCTGACATCTACGTTTTGGAATGCTCCCAAGCTTTCCTCCTATGCGCTAGCAGGCAGGTTCCTGCTTGTCGCGCTGACCGCCACGGCTGACCATCTGCCTCGGATCAGCTCACCGACGTGAACAGCGCCAGAGCGTGCAGAGTTGCTCCGACGAACATCGCGATGACCGCTGTGGGTGCGGTCGCTACCCCAAGGCTCAACGGCCCGATGACGCCTGCGACCAGCACCGCGACTGCGAGTGCATTGAGGAACTGAGCCACTGTTCGTCTGGTTTCCCGGTTCATTTTCATTGTCATCTCCTTGCTGCGCCAACAGAGTAATGGCGCCGGCAGGGGCGGGGATTACTTCGACGGGCTGGGTGAGGAGCGCCTTATGAAAGATCTAGTGGACCGGCTGAGCGCACAGCTTACCGAGCGATACGTTCAGTACCTCGAGACCTTCATGGTGGACCTTTGGAGCGAGCATGGCTTCATCGAGTTCCGCTCAGGGTTCAGCCTGCGCAGCGATCATGCGCTGAGATCGTTCACAGTCAAAGTGGAAGCAGATGCGGGAGAGACGGATGGCGAGCGGGAGCTCCTGATCGCCGTCGTATTCGACGAGATTGAAGAGCAGATCGATCTAGCGATCGCTGCAAACGAGATGGTGGTCAACTGAGCAACCTCGGCCATCGATGGTAAGCCCAGAGGTGATTAGGGCGAGGCAGCGGGGCTTCCTAGACTGACATCTTCCCACAAAATAGGACGGTCGCGCATAAGATCTTGAAGTGTCAGCGTCTCGCTCTGTCGCCCATTGAGGAGGCGTTCGACGACAGCGGGCGGCAGGAGCGAGATTCGGAGCACACGGCTGACGTATGAGCGGTTGATCTTCTCAGCATCAGCCATTTCGGCGACTGTTGCATAGACCCCGGTCTCGAGAAGCTTCCGCCATCTAAACGCCCTAGCGAGTGCTTTGACGAGGGTATTGTCGATCCGTTGCCGGGTTGGGGCGGTGATCTCGCCGCCAGCAGGCGAGAGCACCAGCTTTCGGCCACCGCGCTTTCGGATGGTCAGTGGCACGGTGATGGAAACAGTGGCGCTAGGCTGCGTTTCATTTGCCCTGATGCTCATGCTGCCTTCCTTGCGTGCGCTTCAGCGGGCAGTTCGTCCAACAAGCCGCTCAGCCCCTCGCGCCGGATATGAATGGTGGCGCCCTTAGTGCTCAGGTCCACGCGCTCAACCAGCAACTGTATGATCCGCGTCTGCTCCGCCGGGAAGAGTTCATCCCAAAGGGCAACGAACCGCTGGAGCGCCTCGCGAACGGTGTCGTCACTCAGGTCTGCATTCTGCCGTTGTGCCATCGCCGTAGTTTCTGCCACGATTTCCGGGCTCCTTAGAACAGCTCGCATTTGATCGATGACGGCGCCTTCAATCTCAGCAGCTGCGATGCGGCGGATGGGGCATGTGTCTGGCGACAGCTTGAGCACCGAAGTGGTCACGTAGTACCGATAGAGCTTGCCGCGGCGCCTAGTGTGCGTCGGCGTCATGGCGAGGCCGTTCGGTGCGAACAAAAGTCCCTTGAGCAAAGCAGGGGTCTGTGCCCTGGTCTTGCAGGCGCGGATGCGCGGCCCTTCGGCCATGATCGAGTGTACTTTGTCCCAAAGCTCGCGGGAAATGATGGCCTGATGCTCGCCCCGATAGGCAGTGCCTTTATGGACCGCGTCTCCAATATACACGCGGTTGCTCATCATCTTGTACAGCACCCCCTTGTCGAGGAGCTTGCCAGATCGCGTTCGCACATTTTGTTGCTGCAGCTCCTGCGCCAGCAGTGTGGCCGAGCCCAGCTTGAGGAACCGCTCGAATACTGTTCTGACGATCGCTGCCTCAGCCTCATCAATGAGGAGCTTCCGGTTCTCCACCCGATAGCCTAGCGGTACATTCCCACCCATCCACATGCCCTTCTTGCGCGAGGCTGCCACCTTGTCCCGCACGCGCTCTCCGATGACCTCTCGTTCAAATTGGGCAAAGGATAGGAGAATGTTGAGCGTCAGCCGTCCCATGGAGGTCGTGGTGTTGAACGACTGGGTGACGGAGACGAAGGTCACGCCGTGCTTGTCGAACACATCCACCAGCTTGGAGAAGTCCAAGAGGGAGCGGGAGAGGCGGTCGATCTTGTAGACGACTACAACGTCGACCAAGCCGTCCTCGATGTCCTTCATCAGGCGCCTGAGGGCAGGGCGGTCGAGGTTGCCTCCCGAGAAGCCACCATCATCATAGTCATCCCGCACCGGGATCCAGCCTTCAGGCTTTTGGCTGGCAATGTAGGCATGGCATGCCTCCCGCTGCGCATCGAGCGAGTTGAAGGCCATGTCCAAACCCTCCTCGGAGCTCTTGCGGGTGTAGACGGCACACCGCAGCCGGCGGATCGGCACTTGAGAGTTCATGCCTTGCTCCTCTGGTTCTTGAGGCCGAAAAAGGTCCAGCCATTCCAGCGGGTGCCGGTGATCCGCCGGGCGATGGCCGAGAGGGATTGGTAGGGCTGACCGCAGTAGTCAAAGCCCTTGTCGGTAACGGTAACCGTGTGCTCAATGCCCTGCCACTCCCGCAGCAGCCGCGTGCCAGCGATTGGTAAGAGATTGGCTGAGCGTTTCCGCACCACTGCTTTGCCACCATCCAGCTCTTCGCCAAGCTCTTCCAAGCGCCGGATGGTCTCTGGCTTGAGCCCACCATAGACAAGCTCCTGGATTCGGTAGGTGAGACGGCTCTCGAGGAACTTGCGGTTGTAGGGTGGCGGCTCGGTGCCGAACAACGTGCGCCACTTGGTCTTGAGCTCGATAATGGACAGCGTCTTGAGCTCGGCAATCTGGCGCAGAACGCTCTCACGCCGCCCGTCGTCTGTCGGTCTAATCATGGTTGCAGCTGGGCTCATGCATGGTCTCTGGATTGATCGTCCGGCACACACATGCGTGCTGCGCCACATCTATCCACTCCAGCATCTGCTGACTTCGGAGAGAGTTCGGTTGACTGTGCCGAGTGCAGGCGCATCAAACCGAGCGATAGGATTTCCGCCACTTCGGTGAGCCGCTCCTGAGCTGCCATTCTGTTGGGGTGCAGCGGGTTCATCTGTTGCCTCCTGTGGGAAGCATGATGCTGCTTGCTACCAAAAAACACAAATAAATCAGATACTTAGCGTAGTTTTGCGGCTACAAAAGTCTCATGGCGCAGAGCTGAGAAAACGCGCGAAAAAGACTCCACGACCGTTATCGTTGCCTATATGTTCTGGTGACGGAGGTTGTGAATGTTTGAGCTTTTCCCACGCGCTACAGCCTATAGGCTCGCAGAGGCACTGCACCGGTATGGTGATCCGGAGCTGGCAGCGTGGCTGGACCAAAACGCCAGCTTGAGTGATGACGAGGTACTGAGACTAAGACCCAAAAAGCAGGAACAACTGCTCAGGTCGATCGATGACGACATCCGCGATGGGTGCCTGATAGCTACGGCCTTCCAGAAGCCGATAACAATCAGCAGTCAGCGGGAGCGCATCTCGTTTGACATATGGGAGATCCTGCGGATCGATGTCACTCATGCGTCAGCCTCAGTCGGTGCCTTGGAGCTTTCAGACATCAAGATACAGGAGAACGTTTGGGCGTCGCGCGTGTACGGGTTGACCCACAGCAGAGCAAACTCGGCCGCTGATCATATGCCGGAAGCTGACCAGGAAGCACCAGAAATCTCACTCAGTGAAGACCTGGTGTGCTTGCGGATAGGATCAGCGAGCTGGCGCCTCACCGGTGAAATTCAGCAGGAGATCATCCGGCAGCTGGTTGAGGCGTTTCCTAATGCGCTGAAAACCGCAAGGGTGCTTTCAAAGGCGGGCTCGAATGCCGATACCATCCCGAAGGCATTTACCGGCAGTCCGAATTGGCCAACCCTTCAGCACTATGTTGAGAGGTTTGATGGCAATTGCCGATTGCTAGCGGTACCACAGCAGCCAGCAGCAGCTTTTGACCACATCGTAAGAGAGGGGTAAGACATACGTAAGAGCCATGGCGCTTCCGCTCTTACTTGGTCTTCCGTGCTCTTGCGCCGCCTCTGGCTGGCACTCTAACGTCCTAAACAAGCACGGTTTCGCTCAGGTTCAATCCCGAACCTGAGGAAACAAACATGACTACTCAGCACTTGGACCAACGCCAGCTTGCATGTCGCTGGAACATCAGCCCCCGTACTCTTGAGCGGTGGCGCTGGCAGAACGACGGCCCCAGCTACATCAAGATCGGCGGCCGCGTCTGCTATCGTCTGGAAGACGTGGAAGCGTACGAAGGCGCTCAATTGCACCCTATTGGCCCAACCGCTAGCGGCAGCGGGGAGGGCGCTCGATGATAAGTATCGACAATGTGCTGCTCGCTGCGCGGGAGGAGTTCTACGATCGCGCCGACGCCCACCCTGAATTCATCCACTACGTCTGTCACCACGGGCTCGAACTCGGCCGCATAAGCGGTTTCGCGGGTGCTATGGGGATCGTACCGGTGGTAGACTGCGGAAGTGGGCGCTTCGACTTCGACGCGCCTAGCGAGATGATACAAGCCTTCATCTGTGAGGCTTACGCTGAAGACGGTGAGACAGTCATCGACCTGGTGGCCTGGCCGGTCGATCGCCCAAAGCACGTCATGACGATGTTCGGCCGAGCGCCGATCCTCGGGCTATGGGAGGCGTTCAACCCCGCCTCCTATTACGGCGGAAAGCCGCTTCAGATGCACCGAACGCCTTTGGAGTGGCTGAAGGCAGGGTGCCGTGGCGCGGCTGTGGTGCGGCCAGTTCTCGCGGCCAGACTGCTGTTCGAACTGGAGGGGGCAGTCGCAGCAGCTGACCAGCGGCACGCACAGGAACTTCATCAGATCATCAGCATGGTCATTCCCAAAGGCAAAGTCGTTGTACCGAGGGCAGCGTGAGCGGCGCGGCCGTGTCCCAGGGTTACGATGTCTACGAGCCAGGGGATCAGCCTGTCAGGTCGGCTGCACCCACGGGACGCAAGCCGGTTGTGGCGACGCCGTATGTCTGGACACCACCAGCCGCCATCCCTACACGAAAGTGGCTCTACGGCCGGCACCTGCTGCGCAAGTTCGTCAGCGCTACCGTGGCGCCGGGTGGCGTCGGCAAAACGTCGCTCGGCATCGCCGAGTCACTGGCAATGGTCTCGGCCAAGGACCTGCTCGGTCACACTCTGCCGAAAGCCGGCAAGCTCAAGGTCTGGTATCTGAACCTTGAAGACCCTCGAGAGGAGACCACGCGCCAGATCCAGGCGGCGGCGCTGCACTATGGCCTAGTCCCTGATGATGTGGGCGACCGGTTGTACGTGGACAGCGGTCGCGAGCAGGAGTTTGTTATCGCTGAAGCTAAGGGCAACTTTGCGCTGATCTGCGCCCCAGTTGTGGACTCCATCATCGAACAGATCCGCACACATCGCCTGGACTGCGTCGTAGTCGATCCGTTCGTTTCAAGCCACGCCGTCAGCGAGAACGACAACGCGGCGATGGACCTGGTCGTCAAGCAGTGGGGCAAGGTGGCGGAGGCAGGCAACTGCGCCATCCATCTTGTCCATCACACCAGAAAGATGTCCGGAGATGTCGAGGTAACGGCCGAGAGCTCGCGTGGGGCTAAGGCGCTGACTGATGGGTGTCGCTCAGTGCGCGCAATCAACCGGATGACACGGGAGGAAGGCGAGAGGGCAGGAGTGGGCAATCACCGGCTCCACTTCCGCACCTACAACGATAAGGCCAACTTGGCACCGCCGGCGGAACAGTCTGAGTGGTACCAGTTGGAAAGCGTCAGCCTAGGGAATGGCGGAGACGATGCCAGCGACGAAGTGGGTGTCGTGACGACGTGGTCGTGGCCTGACCCGTTCGACAGCGTAAATGCGTCCCACCTCCCCAAGGTCCAGGCAAAGATCAAGGTGGGAGAATGGAAGGAGAGCTCACAGGCGTCGAACTGGGCGGGCTTTGCGGTCGCCGAAGTACTCGGGATGGATCCCTATGACCCTGCGGACAAAGCCAAGATTCGAGCTCTTCTCAAGGAGTGGATCAAGAACGGCGCGCTACTTATCGAGAGGCGAGCTGGGGCAAACCGACACATGAGCCCTTATGTCGTTGCGTCTGCTGAAGATTGCCCGTGATGCGCCACCTTGTCGAAGTAGCGCAAACAGGTGACGCAGGTGGCGCTTCGGCCATCAGTGCGCTACCTGCGCTACTTGCGCCACCTCCTTTATAGAGGTGGCAAGGTAGCGCAGCGGCGCAGGACCGCCACCAGATTTGACTACCTTGCGGCCTCAGAGCTTTCCGTCCGATCGATGGCTAGTCGCAGTTATCACCACCCGCGAACCATTTTTACGCTGGTCACATCTCGTCTGGTGGAAGAGCTAAGCGGTGAGTTCACCCCAGTCCGCATCCCATTCAACTCCCTCTAGCCGGATGAACACCTCGCAACCACTGCGTTGAGCAATCTTTTCGGCGACTGCTAGTTGAGCAGGAACGGGGAAAGCGCCTTCTGATACGAAGAGATACTCAGCTCCCTCGGTAGCTGGGCCAGCGCGGTGCAACATCGCCACGGGCCCAAGCTGCCCCGGGTAGATGCGGACTCTGATTGCTTCTTGAGTCAGTTCGGAGGGTTCAACGACGTAGCGGGACATCAAAGTTAGCCTGTCTGGAATGTTTAAGACTGCAGCCTGCTCGCAGGATGAGCGATCCCCAGCCCTGTGACAACGAAGGAACTCGACTCAACGAGGCTGATCTTAGATCCAAGTGTCCGTGAGGGTTCCTCCGCGGTAGGTGACGACAAGTGCAATGTAGTCCTGCTGGTCTCTAGGATTGAAAACTCGTTCGACCACCGTCCACACGTCACGGCTTGTAGGATCTTGTCGATCCAGACTCGTGGGTACTCCCGGGTTCAAGATTGTGTCTCCCAGCGATGGGACCACGCCACCGAAGTCCTTTAGCGACATGTCTAGTTTCCCATCTTCGGTGTGACCGGCTGCATCGCGGAAGTAAATTCGGATAGTGGTCTCAGACATGAGGTCCTCCTGAGAGGATCAAAGCATAGGGGCGGGGGGGTGTCAAAACTCCACACCCTGTCGCTTCCTAGACCCGCGTCCCCCTCACGCGCAGATTTTTTCCCGCCTATAAAAAAACGCGCGCGAGCGAAGGTGGCTAGAGCGGGGGAGGCGGGGCCGATTGGCGACGAGATAAGTCGGCCGTCGGTTGGTAGCTGGAAGGGCAGGTTAGGGGTGGGTTGCAGACCGGCTGCTCCTGGTTGATCTAGCCAGTAAGCAGACGTTCGTCGAGAGGCCAAGCGCCCTCACTATCCCAAGGCCGTCACATGAGCCATCGTGCTGCTCGATGGCAGGCTTGGTGATCACTTCACTAGAATTTCGCGGTCATATTTAGGAACACCCCCTGATCGTCGAACGTCAGGTCGCTAAGGTCATCGGTGAAACGTCCGAAATTGTAGCCGACACCAAGTGTCACTTCGTCACTGATATCGTAGGAGACCGCGGCAAGGGCACCCAGATCGGTGGTCGCGGTTTCCTGCTGGTAGAGAGCCCGCGCCTCAAGCATCACGCTCCAGTCTTCCAGCACTTCAAGGTCCGCCCTGATTACCCCAAGGTGTACCGTCGATGCTGCGAAGTCTTCAACGGCCCTGGATCTCGAGACCTCGCCGATCCGCAGGCCGTATTTCGCCCCTACAGTTAAGGTAGGTGTCAGGTCGTAATTGGCATCAACACTGAGGATATGGCTGCGCTGCGCAGGCCCGAGCACGCTTCCGCCACGCGACACCTGGTCGGGACCGGGAAGATCGTAGAGGTAGGTATAGCGGAAGATTGCGTTCAGGCGATCATGGTTCACCGGTCGATAGGCAGCGCCGATAGTTGCTTCAACATAGTCCCCGTCTAGAATGGCGTTTTGATCCGAGCGGCTGAACAACCCGTCCACCCCAGCCAGAACCCGCCAGTCGTCGCTGGTTTGAACCGAAACGCCCGACTGCAGCAGCGCGGTCACCCGATCCCTGGAGCCATCGGCAGAGTCTTCAAGCCGCAACTCACCTCGACTGCTCCAATCGACGCCATCATCCTGGTATCCAAGACCCACCGATATGGCGTGCCGCTCAAAGTCGGAGCCGAAATCATCTGCGATATGTCCGGTCTCATAGGTGGCTGAACCGGTCCAAAGCGCGTCAGGCTTGAAGTTGACGCCATAGAGGGCTGTTGTGGTACCGGCGTCGGAAAACAGCCCGTAGCTGTTCTCCGCATGCACCGAGAGAGCCTCGTTGATCCGCTGCTCCGTGCCAAGTATCAGCCCGCTGACGGACCGCTTTTGCATGAAGAAGTCGTCGCGGGTCTCGCTCAGGACCCGTATGCCCAGATACGAGCGCTTGCCGGGTTCGGCCTCGTAGCTGAGCCCCGCCACCGCCTGGGGACCTGTGGAGCCAACCGAAGCCTCGCCATAAAGCGTCCAGTCCGTGCCAAGCTTGACGTCGGCGCCCGCGCCGACGCGATCATTGCGCCCATAACCAAGGCTGTGCATGAGCGTTGCCTGGCCAAAGCCGTAGACGGTGAGATCATCGTTGGGGCTGTAGGCAATGCGGGTGCCAAAATCGGTCCGATGACCGCTGGTGCCAGGCGGACCACCTGGGGCAAACCCATTGCGATGCAAGAGGCCCAGACTGACGGTCAGATCCTGCTGAAGCGTGTAAACCACTTCGGCAGCCAGCTCGTCGCGGCGCGCCCCGGTAGCATTGCTGATGTGGTCGAAGTCGAGAGCTATGGCGAGATCTGGGGTGATCTCGGCATCAACGAAACCGTTGAACACCAGCGTATCGTGCTGCGCCTGCAGGTCGCCGGTTGAGAACCCGGCCTGTCTGCCTTCCAGGGTGAAGCCTGCAACGGCTTTGAACGTGTCCTGGAGCAGATCGTCGAGCGCCGCCTGACCGTGAATGCGGTAGGCGTACGCCCCCGCCGCAGGGGTCGCGGCGGGCTGCTGCACATAGGTCAGGCCCCCATCCGTCGAGAGCCAGCTTGAGGCCGCTGTACCCTCGCTGCGCAGAAGCTCCGCTTCAAGATAGGTCTGCTCTGTCGGCGCAACGCGGACATTGGCTCCATAGACCCGCAAGTCCTGGTCGTCCTCCGTCTTTTCTCTCATGCCGACAGCGCCGAAGGTGACTATGTCGCCCAGCCGCACAGTGCCGCTTCCACCATAGGCGAACTCGTCGAGTTCGGCATTGGGGGGGCTGAATTCGTATTGAGCCACGACATTTACCACATCGTTGCTAGATGACTGCACGGCACTGTCAGATCGCTGGCTGGAACTGAGGGGCCGGGCGAGGATAACGACGCCTTGCATATAGTTGATCGAATAATCCACCCCCGGGCGCAGGCGCGTCGTCGAGATGACGAGGCCAGTCACCGCGTCGCGGTGCTCGATAGTGATCGTTTCCGACCCCGGCACGATATCCTGTCGGCGGAGCACATAGGCTGAGCCGCCAGTGCCGCGGAGCACGTCCCTAGCTGGCAGGGTGCCCGGCTGGGCAGCATAGAGGCTGGCTTGGTAGACCGGGGCGCCATTCGGCGTCACCTTTTCTGACTCAACTTGTGCGGCGGCCCCATAGAGCACCCGCTCGGTGCGCAGCAGGTCGCTGTTGCCGACAACGGTACGGAAGTTGCCCCACATCACGCTGTTCGGCCCGCGTTCGAGCCGCACATAGAGCTTGCCGCGCGTGGGCGCATCGTCCACCAGAGCAGAGTCATCGCCATAGACGGGATAGTACTGGTCCGGATCAATGCGGCGCAGCACGGCCTGCGGATCGGTCGACAGGATGCCGGTAAACATCTGGTCGAGCGGCCCCTCCCCCGTATCGCCAGAAGCCGTCAGCAGATACTCGCCCTTGATCTTGCCCTTGAGGTAAAAGGCCGCTCGCCCCTTGGCATAGAGGCTGTCGAACTCGCCGGGCTTGGCCGCCACGATATCGCCGTCGCTCCACCGCTTGCCCACTGTGAGATCGGCCATGCCCACATAGAACCATTCATCAGTCGGGATGTTGATGTCACGGTTGAACACCACCGCCTGACCACTGGGCGCATCCACAGCAATGGAGAGGCTGTGATCGCCGGGCGGAAGAATGCGCTTGATGACGAATGCGCCGGTGGCGTCCACGGGCACGCTTTCGCCAAGGAATACGGCACGACCGTCCGGCGGCAAGCTGGTGCCGTGCACGGTGACAGTCCCGCCATAGATGGAGATGTTGCGGACGGCCGTGCGGTCATCACCCCACACAGGAAGCACTTCACCCACCGCGGCAGCTACCTCGCTGCGGTGCAGTGGCAATGGCTTTGTCTGATCGTAGCGGCCGTCGCGGTCATAGACCCTACCGACAAAGTAGAACTCGCCAACGCCTCCGCCCGGCACTGACCAACCGATCTCTCGTCCGGGCTGCCCCGGAAGCACCGCCAGCAATGCATCGCTTTGCGCATCGTGTATGCGCACCTCGGCGCGGTCTATCCAGGCGGCATAATTGGTATCGATCATGAAATTGACCGCCTCACCGACGCGATAGACAGACTGGCGTTCGACCGGCAGCACATTGAGGCTCGGGGCCGCATCAAGTCCATCGAATGTGACCTGGATGTCCATCCGGTCGAGCGCTGTGTCGACCTGGCGCTTCGGATCGGCGGGTGCAGGATCGCCGGCTACATGAGTGCCGTCGACGGAGATCGAAAAACCCATTTGGGCCAGCGCCGGACTTGCTAATCCAAGGGTCAGAACCGAGCTGGTGGCGAGAGCAATTGCGCGAAAGCCATGGACGTTGATTTTCATGCTCAGCGCTCCACCACAAGATCAGCATTGATGACGAGCCGATATGGTTCACCTGCTCTGCGCCAGCGTTCACGGACTAGCGCGGTCATATGGTCGAGACGCTGCTGGCCTAGCCCGCCTTCCGCATTTTCCGTGTAGATGATGGTCAGCGCTGTCGTATGTTCGGCGAGCAATGACACCAGTTGGCCGACGCCCTCCTCCAGGGCAGGCGTTGGCGCGATTGAGCCACCGACAAAGGCGGACGCGTCAAGGGTAAGACGGACTTCGCGGCCGATGGAGATACCGAAGTTCATCTCGGTCATCTTGCCTGCAGTCAGCCGGACCATGGCGGGGTTGTCCGTCGTCATGGAGAAGCCAGTCGGCAGTGTGCGCTCGTCCAGTTTCAGCACAAAGTTCGAGCCGATATCGGCATCGGGCAGATCGGCACAGGGTACCGAATAGCGGCCGAAGGCGTCGGTCGTGATCAAGGTGCCGCGAACCGTTGCGAGTCTGGCTCCAGGTATGCCGGGCTCTCCCTCGTCCTGGTAACCGTCGCGGTCGAGGTCGTTGAAGACCTTGCCGATGACCTCACTGCAATCGAAGATCGCTTCAGCCTCGATGCGGATGTCGGCATGCGCTGAAGGTGCTAACGGCGTACCAAGAGCATCAACCCCCAACGCGCTATTGCGGTAGGTTCCCGGCTGAGCGGTCGGCAAAGCCCGCAGCACCAGCCCGATCTCGATCGTTGAGTTGGGTCCAAGCGGCAGATCGGCGAAACTGACCTCCGGCCCGACGAACACCGGCGTAACCGGCGTGGCATTGACCGTTGCCGAACCTTCGACGAAGGCAAAGCCAGACGGCATGCTGTCGGTGATGGTCACGAGACCCACATCCGCCAGAGAATTGTTCGTCACCGTGATCACAAAGGCCGCCGTTTCTCCCCGGCGGATGTTAGAGACCAGCGCACGTTTCTGTATGGTCACGTCGGCGGGTTGTTGCATCGGGATCGCAAGCACAGCCGTATCCTCGATGGCATCGACTGCTTCAGGCGCCCCGATTACGGCCGAGAAATACATGGCTGTCGCGTCTGCAGTGTTGCTCACACCATCGGCAATACCGGCCGCGTTGTTGATGTCTTCTTGGGTGAGTGCATAGCTCGTTCTGAACGACGCATGCTCGCCTGGCGCCAGCGGGAGCGGTGGGGGCTCAATCGGTGCGAGTGCACCGGTCGCCTTATGCCCGTCAAAGGTAATCCCCTGCTCGCGTGGAGTGACTTCTGTCAGCGGCACATTGCCGGTGTTTGTCACGATGAGTTCGTACTCGATGACATCACCGACACGCACATAGCCTCCGCCATTAGCGAAGCTGCCAGTTTTGACGAGAGCGAGGCTCGGTTTTGCCGGCTCAACAGGAACCTCGGTGGGCTGATCGGTGTCGATCGTCGGTCCGGACAGATCCGTTACTTGTTGCGGGCCGCTGCCAGCGTCGTAGGTGCCATTGACGGTTGCCTGGTTCAGGACCTGCTTCGCCCCGATGTCGGCGATGTCGATGGCATAGGTGGACGTGAACAAGGCAGAAGTTTCGCCGGGAGCGAGATCGGGGACGCTGAAGGTGTTGGGCGTCAGCCGCGCCAGTGGGTCGCTGATCTGGACACCGGTCAAGGGAAGATTGCCGGTATTGGTCACCGTGAAGCTATAGGTGATCTCCTCGCCCACCACGGCCGGATCGCTCAGCCCCGACGCTGCGGTCTTGACGATTGCGATCCCCGGCTGGCGAACAAGCGGGACCACGACCTCATTCGAGGAGACCGGCGTCACCGGTCCAACCGGATCGGCGAAGCTTGCGGTCGCCCGGTTACGCACGTCTCCAGCAAAGATATCGGACTGCTTGACCGGATAGGTGGCCGTGACTGTGACGGCGTTAGCGGCGCCCGGCAGCAGCACGGGGATCGTGGTCGGCGAAGTCATGACCAGGTCGGGCAGCGGATCAGCGATCGCAACATTGGTGAGCGTCTGATTGCCGGTATTGGTCACGAGGAACTCATAGGCAATCTCGTCGCCCGCTTGCGGTGGGTTCGCCAGGGCGGGTACTGCTGACTTGACGATGCTGAGCGAGGTGGTTCGCGTCAGCGGCAGGGGCGTAGGCGTGTCGTTGCCGATCGCCGTGCCCGAGATGTCCGAGACAGTTTGAGGCCCGCCAGGACCGGGGCCAGTGCCGTCCACTCGCGCCGAATTGGCGAACTGGCCTGCGTCGATATCTGCTTGCTTGAGGACATAGGTGGCAGTGAACGCGTCCGTATTGAGCGCACCGGGGGCTAGCGGGCCGGACCAGTTCCCAGGATTGTGTACAGTCACATCGCTCACCAGGTCCGTTATTGCGATGTCATTGAGCGTGACGTTGCCGGTATTCTGAATGGCGAACCCATAGGTGATCACGTCGCCTTCCTGCGGCGGCGTGCTCAATGCTGCGCTGGTGATCGTCTTGATGAGACTGATCTGAGGCGCCTGGTTGAGGCTGGTTGTCGTCGGATCGTCGGTGCCGAAGGTGGTGCCGCCTTGGTCAGTTACCGTGCCGGTGGGATCGACGGTTGATCTGCCTGTGGTGACCGCAGTGTTGACCACTGTGCCGGCATCGATATCGGTGGTCTTGAGGGGATAACGCGCGGTCACCGTGATTTCGGTGCCTGTGGCGGTACCCGCCTCGTTCTGCGGCTGCAGGACAACCGTGCTGAGAGCCGTTGCGTCAGCCGTATCAACTACGACGCCAGGTAGCAGGTCGACTAAGGTAACATTATCCAGCGGAACGTTGCCGGTGTTGCGGATGGTGATTGCGTAGACGATCTCCTCGCCGGCGACCGGTGGGCTAGACAGCCCAGAAATATCGCCAATCTTTCGCAGGCCAATATCGGGTGTCTGCGGCGGAAGCGTAACCTGCTCGGATGCGTTGACCGGCGTCTGGGGACCAGTTGGGTCGTTGAAAGTGATGGTTGCGGTGTTGTCGACCACCCCGCTGTTGATGTCTTGCTGTCGTAGCGGGGCAGTGATGGTGAAGTCGGCCGATGCGCCTGGTGCGAGGCTTGTGAGAGAGGCGGGCGCAACCACCGCTCCCGGGAAGGGGTCGGTGACGACGAGATTGCTGAGCGTTGTATTGCCGGTGTTCGTCGCGGTCACTGTCCAGGTGACCATGGTGCCCGCGCGGGGTACGGGCGGAATGGTGCTGGCCAGAGTCTTGTCGAGGGTCAGTGAAGATTGCCGGTACAGCGGTGTCTGCACCGAACTTGTTGGCGTGGTTATGGGAGTGCTACCTGGACCATAAACTGCGCCAGCGGTTGCACTGTTTTGTGCCACGCCAGCATCAATATCTGTCTGCGTTACGGGATAGTCGGCATAGACCGTGCTCGATGCCCCTGGAGCCAACGTGCCGATGTTGAAGGCGCCCGCCGGGTCGGGAGCAACCCCCGGCAGCGAGTCGGTGATCGTCACGCTGTTCAGGGTGGTGTTGCCCGTGTTGGTAACGGTGAAGCGGTAGCGCACCACATCGCCCACGCTGGTGCGCGGATTGCCGACGTCAGCAGCGGATTCCAGCGCTTTAATCAGCGTCAGCCCGGGATTGCTCAGCGCCGGAACGGTCGCATTGTCGGATGCAGTGGCGTTCAGCGACGAGCCGTTACTGCTGTTCGTGCCCCACCGCCCAGAAACCGAAGCCGTATTCGGCCGCGAGCCATTGTCGAGATCGGCCTGCGTAAGGAAGTAATAAGCGGTGAAGGTCGTGCTGTCGGCTTGCCCAGGATCGAGGCGTGGAATGGGCGTCGTGCTTAGGCCCTGTAGGCCACTTCCGGTCAGTGGATCCGTCACCAGCACATTGAGCAGCGGCGTGTTGCCGGTGTTGGTCACGGTGAACGTGTAGTCGACGCGGTCGCCCACGCTGGCGCCGTCGGCTCCTAGAGTGGGCGTTGCGGCCTTATCAATGGTGACGTTCGGGGAAACGGTAGGCGTAGTCGTCGTCGGAGTGTTGTTGCCCGCTTCGTCGGCTATCCCATCACTGTCCGGATCGGGATTGGAGTTGTTGTGCGAGATGTCGCTCAACGGGTCGGACGAGTTCTGTCCGGTTCCCGATACGCTCGCTTGGTTGGTGTGCGGCGGCGGCGGGCTAATGCGGGGCAATTGGGGGCTGACGTGAACCGTATAGCTGACCGTGCCGGTAGCACCGGCGGCCAGCGTCCCCCCGGAAACCAGAGTGTTTGCCCCTGCTCCGTTGAAGCCCGTGTCCAGTGTGCCGAAGGCGCCGCCTGTCACGGAGGTGACATCGTATTGTCCCTCCGCTGGCGCACCCCCGCCGCTATAGGTGCCGAAGTTCTGCGAGGCGCCGTTGAGCACGTCGGTGACGGTGATGCTGTTTATCGGCTCGAGGCTGAGGTTTTCGACCGTGAGCGTATAGGGGATGAGGTAGCTGCCATCGTTCTGATATGAGATTGCCCCGGCAACCTTGCCAATGCCGATGCGAGGCACGGGAACCCGGGTGAAATCCTGATCGATCGAGGCAAACGAATTGGTGATGACTATGCCGGCGATCCTGTTGACTCCGGTCGCTGTCGGGTTTGCCGTCGGCGGATTGTTAGGCCCCGGGAGCGCCTTGCCGTCGACGAGGTGCGGCTCGCTGATTGCGCCGTAGGAGACGTTGTAAGTGCCAGGCGGCAGGGTGAGAAAGCTGTAGTTGCCGGAGGCGTCAGTGGTGGTGGTGGCGGTGATGGTCGCGTTGTCGTGGGTAGCCGTCCCGGTGGCCGTCATGGTGATTCCGGCAATGCCGGTGTCCACGACATCTTGAACGTCACTGGCGTTGAAGTCGCGGTAGAGCGTGCCGCTGATGCTGCTGCCGAGAACGGTAGTAACCACACCGGTGGCAGTGTTGTCGCTTGCGTCTTGTTCGAACGACAGCGTGCTGACTGTCGCCGTGTTCTGTGCAGAGGCGGCAGCAGTTGACGTGATCTTGGTCCAAAGCGTCACCGTCGCCACGGCACCGGGTGGCATGTCGCCCAGTTCACACGAGATCGTGCGCCCACCGACCGCGCCCGAACAGGTCCCGGCGGTGGTCGCTGGGACCCTGGTTAGTTCCATGCCGACCGGCAGCGTGTCTGCCAGCGTCGTCCATTCGGCCACGCCGAGGCCGCCACCAGCCCGGTTGGTGACCGTGATTGCCCACGAGAATTCCTCCCGTAGGTCGACTATTGGCTCGCTCGGAACCTTCTCCACCAAGAGGTTCGCGCGCTCGCGCACTGTCGTGTCTTCGTAAGACGTGTTGTTGTCGACAGGAGCTTCGAACCCGGCAGCCGTCTCATCTGAGGTTACGGATACATTGTTGGTGTGGCGCCCGCGCGCGACGCCCTCCATGGCCACTGTCACCTGGATCTGCGTGTTGGCCGGCAAGTGGGCGTTATTACACGTCATCGTGCCTCCCGGCACGGTGGTGCTTTGCCCGTTCAAGGTGCATGTCACGCCAGACGGAGCAGTGAAGCGCGGATTAGCCAAACCGGTGGTCGGCAAGGTGTTCAGGACGCTCAGGTCGAACGCGTCGGACGGTCCGCTGTTGCGGACCGTAATCGAGTAGCTTGTGTCCCTGTTGATCTCGAGCGGATCGACAGTGTCGACGATGCTAACGATCAGGTCGAGCTCGGGCGGCGCTACGCTGAGCGTGAGCGCTGCCTGGTTGTTCGCCTGGTCCGGCTCGGCGGTAGTGGTTGAAACGGTGACGTTGTTGGTGATGCTGGTATTGGCGACGCCGGTGATTGGGACGGCCCGCACCGTCACGGTCTGCTGTGAACCGTTGGTGATCGTGCCGAGATTGCAGGTGAGCGTCTGGTTGCCGGGGCCCGTCGTAGTATTGATGCCCGGCGTCGTCGCACAGCTGCCGCGACTTGGAGTTGCGCTTTGGAACAACAGCCCGGCCGGCAGCGTATCGGTGATCGTTACATTGTCGGCGTTACTGAGGCCATTGAGCGGCACGCTTGCCGTCAGGACGTAGATCAATTCCTGACCAGCTTTGGCACCCGTCGACGACGAAGGGCTGGTCTTGGCGACTGTCACATCCGTACGCGAAACGACGGTGTAGCCGACGCTGGCATCGTTGTTGCCGGTGTTGTTGTCTGGCGTGGTGGTCGAGAAGGCAGTTGCCGTATTGGTCTTGGCACCCTGGCTGCCGGCCCTTACCGCCACAGACACACGGGGGCAATTGACGCCAGCCGTGCAGGCGGGCAGTGTGTCGATCATGCACTGCAGATTACGTGAATAGCCGCTGCTCGTTGGTGTGCTGCAGGTCAAGCCTGTTGCAACACCGGGTGTTGCGACAATAGAGACGGCGCTTGGCCCGGGCTCTCCACCGCCAGCAGTGGCGACGATGTCATTAAGCCGGTCGTCGAGCACTACATTGAGCGCTTGGGCAGGCCCTGTGTTGACGATCTCGATCTCAAACGTGACGGGTTCACCCGAGTTGACCGTCGTTGCACTGGTGACGGTCTTGCTGACGCTGATGTCCGCCCAGTTGGGGCCGTCCGCGCTGGTCAGGCCCGAGTTAGTCGTGTTGTTGCTCGGCTCGGCGTCCTCGCCCTGATCCCAGTTCGGAAACGAGACCGTCATGCCATTCGAGATGGAACCCGCTGCGGTTACCTCTGTGGTCAGCACGATGGCATCGGTTTGCTGCGTCGGCGCCAGGGGCGAAGAGGCGGTGTAGATGTTGGTCGTGCAGGTGAAGTCAACGCCCGGGCCACCAACGAGTGGAAGTACCTGAGAACAACTCCAGCCGCTTGGCACGCTGGCAGCCGTCAGGGTCAGGCCAGCCGGAAGATGGTCGGTGATCGTCAGCGGTCCTGAGAAACCCGCATTGCCGTCGTTGCGGGTTCTCAGCCGGAATTCGTATGAGTTTCCGACGGTCACGAGGCCCCGCGGCGGCCCTGCCTTCAGCGCAACGAGATCGACAGTGGGCTCGGCGATGAAGGCCTCGCCGTCATTTCCGGAATTGTTAGCACCGGCATCGGCGTTCTCATTGGGCGAGGTGATGGTCACCAAATTGGTCACACCGACCGTGGGCGCTGTCGGGCCGATCGCTTCGACGGTGACGGCAATCGGGGCCGTGAATGTCGTTCCCGCGCCAGAAGCATAGCTGCAATTGATAGCCTGCCCGTTCGGCGGCGGACAGGTCCAGCCCGAACCAGCTGTCGGAGCCACACTGAGGATCTGGTAGTTGGCCGGCACGAGATCTTCGATGCTGGCAGCAGCCGGCGCCACACCGACATAGCGTGGGTCTATAATGAAGGTCACCGTGTCGCCCACGAGGATTAGACCTGTCGGCGCCCGTGTCTTGCCGACGCTGACGTCCGTGCCTGGTGTCACGGTGATGTCGGTGGTGGCGCTATCATTGTCGTTGACGCCATCGCGCGGTGTGGTGGTGTCAACCTCGGCGGCGACCGTGATGGTGGAGGCGTTTGATGTCGTAACCTGCGAAGAGAAGTCGAGCTCAACGTCGGCTCCGACCGAGATAGGGCCAGCGATGTTGCAGGTAATGATGTCGTTTGCGATGGAGCAGCCTGCCGGCATGGTGACATTGCGCGACAGCCCCAAAGGCAGAGAGATCACGAGCGTCGCACCATCCGCAGGGTACGGACCAGCGTTCCTGACCGTTGCGCTGAACTGCGCCATCGAGCCTGCCTGCACGACGGCCGGAACGGCAACCAGCGTCACTGACAGGTCCGCACCCCGCTGCACGGTGGTCTGACGGCTGAAGGTCGGTCCTGGGTTTGGGATCGTTCCCCTAAGGGTGACCGTGCCCTCTTGCTTGGGACGGAGGTTTACTGTCCCGGTATGAGCCGCACTCGGCGAAAGCACAGGGACATCGCAGGTAACGGTAGCCGGCTGCCCCGTTCCTGGGCTGGATACGCAGTTGCTGAACCCCATGACATCGATGAAATCCGCCGTGGCCGGTATGTCGAAGGTTATGGTAGTTGCCGGTGTAGCAACGTTGTCGTTGTTGTCGATGCGCACGGTGTAGGGAAGCAATGCCCCAGCAGGAATGGGGTTGTATCCGGTGTTCGTTATGTTCAGCGTCCACCCGCCGGTCGTTTGCGCTTGCACAGTCGTCACGGTGAGCGGAGCGGAGAACAACAGGGCCGCGACCAGGGCAAATGGGCGAACAGAGGCTGTGCCGCCGCGGGCATCTTGTTTGCCCTGACGCTTGGTCGAACCAGGCTGACGCAGGGCACGGATGCCTGCCTGCACCGCATTGTGCAAATCAGAACGTATTGACATTGGCGGGCCCCGTTGCACTTGGTCGACGGGCCGCTCGCGACAAAAAAACATGTGCGCCCGAAATGCAGGGCCTGAAGACCCACTCCTTCCGTTAGGCCTGATTCACGTGTAGGGCGTATTTCGAAAATTAGGTCGATCGTGTCAAAATCTGATCGGTTGGCCGCAATTAAGTGTCGGAAACTGTTATCGAAATCTTAATACTTATCGCCTCAACAGCTCACCGGTTCAAGCGCAGCATGGCAGGCGTCACGCCGCGATGCTTACGCATGGTCGACGTAAAATGACTTTGACTGCTGAAGCCAGTCGCATACGCAATTTGTGCAATCGAGAGCTCCGGCGTGTGGAGTAACGCCTCAGCCATATCTAGCCTTAGCCGGAGTATGTGCTGATGCGGAGGCTCGCCGTAGGATTCGGCAAAAGCCCTCATGAAAGAGCTCGGAGCCATGTCGCAGAGCTTCGCCAGCTCAGCCACTTTGAGCTTGTGTCCGAGGTGGCTTCTGATGAAATCGTCGAGCAGCCGTCTTTTGTAAGGCGATAAACCCGCTCTAGCTGTGGTGAATCTAGAGCCGACATACTTCCGGAGGATGCTTACTCCAAGAACCGTGAGGAGCGCGTCCACAACCAGAGAATTGGCTCGCTCAGCATGGCTCAATTCAGACTGGAGCGCCTGCGCGATCCTTAGCGCCGTCTGATCTACGGTAGGAAACGGAAGAGGGGTGAGTTCCGGCAGTCCTCTGTCGAACTCGTGTGCAGCGAGTTGTTCGAGCTGTCCCGGCTCAAATGACACTACGATGTTCTCGCGCGCGTTTGTCCATTCCGTGGCGCTTTCAACCTCCGAAGGACTAACCACAAGCATGCCGGCTGGAGCATCGAAGGCCTTCAGCCTATCGCTGGCAAACGCTGAACGAATGCCAGGCGAAGGAGATAGCATGACCGCAACGAAATCGCTTTGGGACTTGAACCGCTGCTGACCAGGGGGACGATATGAATAGACCACTCCCCCATTGGGCACCATCATCCGAGGGCCGGCGTCAGCGGGGATCAAGGTCGCTATGTCCCTACTAGCAACGCTGTCATCACCAAGCCTAGGGGCAGAAGAGGGCATGGTAGGTCCGATCAAAATCTTCCACGTGGATGCTTTAGCGCGTTGTCGTATGATTTGAAGGGTTTACTTCTTGTAGGTCATTGTGAAAGTCGGCTCCGCGATGCTTGGATAAGTAGGGAAGCCCCCAGAATTTCTGCGATTTTCCTCACCCCCTGTGGGAACCGGGCCATGTGCAAAGCTGCCATGTTCGCGAACGGCAGGTAGGCCAATCATGCATTTTTGCACGGAGTATTCGTCACTATGATGACACCGACCAGAACACCACCTAGGTTCAGTGTTGTGTAATTACTCTGCCAAAGTCGCGAGCTTGCCTCGTTTCGATGTCCCGCTTCGACGGCCCGAGGTGGTCAGGAACAGCCGCGGCTGCCGGAACGAACCACCGGCTTTAGCTTTCTAGAACTCCCAACGACTTCAAGGCTGGCTATTGCAACCTTCACTCGAGCCGAACGTGAGAATACTGGAAGGTCAGGGCGAACTGCGGGGGCGCATGCGCGATCATGACTGGTCTGGAAGTTCATTTGGACATCCTGATCGCTGGCCTATGGCATTGAAGCTTTACGCGGGCCTGATGCTCGACGCCCAGCAAGCGATGTTTATCGCCTGGGGAGAGGAGCTGACGTTTCTATACAACGACAAGTACGCTCCCATACTTGGAGCGAAGCACCCCCACGCCCTCGGTCTACCGTTCGCAGATGTCTGGTCGGACATCTGGGAACAAATCAAGCCGCTCGTGGATAGCACAATGGCTGGCGAAGCGAGTTGGCATGAGGACCTTCTGATCCCCATGCGCCGCAATGGGTATCTTGAGGATGCCTGGTTCAGCTTTTCCTATACCCCTATTCGAGACGAAAACGGCCGAGTTGCCGGCATGCTCTGTGCAGCGACTGAAACGACCGGAAAGGTTCTTGCGCAACGCCAGCAACTTGGCGAGCGAGAGCGTCTTCGCCAGATGTTTGAGCAGGCTCCTGGTTTGATGGCACTGCTGCGCGAACCGAGTCACACGTTTGAACTGGTCAACCCGGCGTATCAGGAACTCATGGCCGGCAAAGACCTGATCGGCAAACCGGTGCGGGAAGCTCTGCCGGAGCTCGAGGGTCAGGGGTTCTTTGAGCTGTTGGACAATGTCTATGCCACGGGAGAGCCATTTATTGGTGAAGCTGTCCCTGTCCGAATGAAAGGGCCGCAGAGCGGCAGGATGGAAGAACGCTACTTCGACTTCGTTTACCAGCCAATCAAGGGTACAGATGGAAAGACTACTGGCATCTTCGTTGAAGGCTTTGATGTCACCGAAGCACGGGCTTCGGTGGAGGCTCTGAAGGAAGAGAGCTACGCGCTGGAGGTACTCAATGCCACTGCCGCCAAAGTGGCCGGATACCTGGACATCGACACCCTGGTTCAAGGGGTCGTTGACGCTGGGGTGGAACTGACCGGTGCACAGTTTGGCGCATTCTTCTACAATCGGGTCGACGCCTCAGGCGAGAGCTACACCCTATATACTCTTTCAGGTGCGCCTGCAGAGGCATTCTCGTCCTATCCTCTGCCCCGCAATACCCATGTTTTCGCCCCAACGTTCAACGGTGAAGGTGTTGTCCGCTCCGACGATATTCTCCAGGATCTGCGCTATGGTCGTAACGCTCCGCACAAGGGCATGCCGGAGGGTCATCTTCCAGTACGCAGCTACCTTGCGGTTCCAGTCAGATCGCGTTCTGGTGACGTGATCGGGGGGCTGTTCTTTGGACACGCTGAGACGGGTGTGTTCACGGAGCGAGCAGAGCGACTAACGGTCGGGCTTGCAGCGCAAGCCGCCACGGCCATGGATAATGCGCAGCTTTTTGAGAAGGCCCAGCATCTCAATCAAACGCTTGAGGTTCAAGTCGCGGAGCGGACAGCGGATCGCGACCGCATGTGGCGGCTCTCCACTGACATCATGCTGGTTGCTCGCTTCGACGGCTCCATCACAGCTGTAAACCCCGCATGGATGACCGTTATCGGCTGGCGGGAAGACGAGCTAATCGGCAGCAACTTCTTCGACCTCGTTCATCCCGAGGATCTTGCGAGCACACACGCAGAAGCTGGGCGACTTGCTCAAGGCCTTACCACGCTGCGATTTGAGAACCGGTACCGCCACAAGGATGGTTCGTATCGATGGATCTCCTGGATCGCGGTCCCAGACGACCACTTCGTCCACGCGGTAGGCCGCGATGTTACAAATGAGAAGCAGGCCGCGGAGGAGCTCCGGCAGGCTGAGGATGCGTTGCACCAGGTCCAAAAGATGGAGACTGTTGGACAGCTTACCGGCGGTGTGGCCCACGACTTCAACAACCTGCTGCAGGTGGTTACTGGGAACCTGGACATGTTGATCCGCCGCTTGCCGGAAGACGAGCTACGACTCCGCCGTTCGGCTGAAAACGCCATGGCCGGTGCAAAACGGGCGGCAACGCTGACGCAGCGCCTACTAGCGTTTTCTCGGCGTCAGCCGCTGGCGCCAACACCCATTCAGCCAAACAAGTTGGTTGCAGGAATGTCCGAACTGTTGCACCGGACCCTTGGAGAGATAATCGAGCTGGAAACAGTGCTTGCTTCAGGCCTCTGGCGTGTAGAGGCCGACGCTAACCAGCTTGAAAACGCTATCCTCAATCTAGCAGTGAATGCTCGGGACGCGATGCTCGACGGTGGCAAGCTGACCATCGAAACAGCCAACAGCCACATAGACCGTCTGTACGCCGTAAAGAACGCCGAGGTTGCGCCCGGCCAATACGTTCTGATCTCCGTTTCCGATACTGGCACTGGGATGGATGAAGACACCCTCCAGCGCGTCTTCGAGCCTTTTTTTACCACCAAGGAAGTTGGAAAGGGCACCGGCCTTGGACTGTCAATGGTCTACGGTTTCGTCAAGCAATCCGGTGGGCACGTAAAGGTCTATTCAGAACTCGGCCACGGAACCACCGTGAAGATCTACTTACCTCGACTTGTGGGCGAAGAGCCGGACGAGGAAGCATCTCAGGCCCAGGCAATTCCGGATGGGGAAGGCACGGAAACTATTCTGGTCTGCGAAGATGACCCCGAAGTTCGTTCTTTCTCGGTGGAGATGCTGCAGGAACTAGGCTACCGCGTCCTTGACGCAGCAGATGGCCCGGCTGCTCTTCGTATTTTCGAGCAACAGCCCGACGCCGTCGACCTTCTTTTTACTGACGTTGTTCTGCCCCATGGAATGACGGGGGCCGTTCTCGTGGAACAGGCTCGATCAATCCGGCCAACTTTGAAAGTGCTGTTTACTACCGGGTATGCTCGGAACGCAATTGTGCATCATGGGCGGCTGGATGCAGGCGTTGAGTTGATCACAAAACCTTTTTCTTACGCAGAGCTTGCAGCGCGAGTGAGAGAAATCCTGGATAGGCCGTAATCGAGAGCACCAAAGATGGGGCAGCAAGCGGCTCACTTCCACTTGCTGCCCTAAGGATGCGCTCCGAGCCAATAGAGCACGCTAGATAATACCGGACACAAGCTGACCAATCGCTGAAGCAGCCTGTCAGGCAGACGCGGGCCCTTTTGACAGCGACGGAATTGCAAAACTCATGAACCAGTACCCAACGGACCTTACGATCGGCAATGTCAGCTCGTCGTAAGCCGCCCTTGGTGAAGGTCTCGCTAAGAGGGCTGAGATGTCACTTATCAGAAACATGGCGCCTGCTATCGCTGCTGCGTTAGCAGACGCAGAGCGTAATATAATTCGCGCTTGGGATTTGCAGCGGCGCCACCGAGCTGCGCCCGACGCCAAGGTGGTATCCGATGAACAAGCTGATCAGTGAGCAGCGTTGCTTGAAGAACTTGCAGAGTATTAACTGCAGATGAGTGTCAGGATGCACTCCGGCTCGCAAGCACCGTGCGAACCCAGCTGGCTCTAGCGCACGGCTGCAGTTGATGTGCTACCTGCTGCTACCTACGAGCTTGTATCAGGCTTGATGGTACTGCACGCCCAGGCACTAAGCGGGAGAAGAATGGCGTGGAGCTTTCGTCATCAGCCAAGCAACGGCTTCTACGAGTTCGCTCATCGCGAAAGGCTTCAGCAGCATCAGGCTGTTGGGAACCCCTCGAGAGGACCAATCGCCACCCTTGTCGCCGCTGCAGTAGACAACCGGGATGTCAGGCCTTAGCTCCCGTGCCCGTTTTCCGACGTCCCAGCCGGACAGAGATCCGGGCATACGGATGTCGGTAACGACAGCTTCAAAGCTCT
>NZ_DATCMJ010000015.1:0-360992 GCF_036563435.1 Devosia sp. | reverse complement strand
CAACAACCGCACTGGCTTCAACCAGGGCGTCTACCAGCTCGGTGGTGGTGTTGAATTCGCAGTGACCGACTCGATCACCGTTCGCGGTGAAGTTGTTGGCCAGGGCGACTTCGACGGCGCTTCGGACTCCTTCTTCGAAGGCGCCAAGGCAACCGTCGGCGTTTCCTACCACTTCTAAGATTTGCAATCGGGCAGGGCGGTCCGCCGTCCTCCTGACTTAGCGTCTTGCAAACCCAATTCGGCGACCCAGGAGACTGGGTCGCCGTTTTGGTTTTGTTCACGATTCCGTGCCGCTCTCGCGCGTCAGCTGATGGTGTTCTATATGCTGTCTCAAGCTTTAGTCCCACCCAGAGCAAACCTTGGCTGGTACCGTTCTCCGGCGCAGGAGTTTCTGTAGGCAAGGGCCTGATACATGATGATTTACCTCATGTTTTCTTTCCCTTGAAACCGCTTTGGCAAAGGTCTAAGCCCAAGCCATCAACAATCGTGTCGGTTCGCTCGCCCCAATTGCTTGCGTGACCCGCGCGTGCCGGTTGTCCCCCGACCGGATTAGAACACAGGCTGCCGCATGACTGATTTGCTCAGCGATTACTTGCCGATTGTCATCTTCCTTGCCATCGCCGGCGTTATTGGTCTGGCGCTGCTGGTTGCGCCCTTCATCGTCGCGGTGAAGAACCCGGATCCCGAAAAGGTCTCCGCGTTCGAAGCTGGCTTCGAGGCCTTCGACGATGCGCGCATGAAGTTCGACGTGCGCTTCTATCTTGTGTCGATTCTCTTCATCATCTTCGATCTTGAAGTTGCATTCCTGTTTCCATGGGCCGTGGTGTTCCACGATGTGGGCTGGTTCGGTTTCTGGTCGATGATGATCTTCCTCGGCGTACTCACCGTCGGGTTCATCTATGAATGGCGGAAAGGGGCCCTTGAATGGGATTGAGCGAACAGAACGGTACGCTGGTCGCGCCGCGCCCCACGGGCCTGATCGATCCTCGCACCAACAAGGTTGCTGGTGCTGGTGACCCGTTCTTCACGGAAGTCACTGATGAGCTCGCCGACAAGGGCTTTCTCGTCTCCACCGTGTCGCAGCTGGTCAACTGGGCTCGTACAGGCTCGCTGATGTGGATGCAGACGGGTCTTGCCTGCTGCGCCGTCGAGATGATGCAGATGTCCATGCCCCGTTACGACGTGGAGCGGTTCGGCACGGCGCCGCGCGCTTCCCCGCGCCAGTCCGACGTGCTCATCGTTGCCGGCACGCTGACCAACAAGATGGCGCCGGCTTTGCGCAAGGTCTACGACCAGATGCCGGAGCCGCGTTACGTCATCTCCATGGGCAGCTGCGCCAATGGCGGCGGCTACTACCATTACTCGTACTCAGTGGTGCGTGGTTGCGATCGCATCCTGCCCGTGGACGTGTATGTGCCGGGCTGCCCGCCCACGGCAGAGGCGCTGCTCTACGGCATTCTGCTGCTGCAGAAAAAGATTCGCCGCACCGGTACCATCGAACGCTAGGTCTCTCTCCATGGACGAAATAATCCAGCTCGACCCGCTCGTGGACCTTGGCACGTATATCGCCAACTCCCTGGATGGTGCTGTCCTCGCCCAGGAAGTGGCGTTCGGCGAACTGACGCTGATCGTGGCGCGGGACGAGATCGTGACGGTCGCTCAGTTCCTGCGCGATGACGCGCGCTGTCGCTTCGTGGCATTTGTCGATGTCTGTGCCGTCGACTACCCGGCGCGCGATCCTCGTTTCGAGGTGGTCTACCACTTCATGAGCCCGTACTTGAACCAGCGCATCCGCGTGAAGCTGGCCGCTGACGACGAGACGCCGGTGCCGAGCATCTCCACAGTCTATCGCGGTGCTGATTGGTACGAGCGCGAGGCCTATGACCTCTATGGCGTGTTGTTCTCGGGCCACCATGACCTCCGTCGCATCCTCACCGACTATGGCTTCGATGGCCATCCGTTGCGCAAGGACTTCCCGATGACCGGCTTTGTCGAGGTTCGCTACGACGAAGAGCGCAAGCGGGTGATCTATGAGCCGGTCAAGCTCATGCAGGAATTCCGTTCGTTCGACTATTTGTCACCTTGGGAAGGTACCGACTACGTGCTGCCCGGTGACGAGAAGGCCAAGCAATGACTGTTGAAGCCGACGTCCGCAATTTCACCATCAACTTCGGTCCCGTGCACCCGTCGGCGCACGGCGTGCTGCGGTTGATCCTGGAACTCGACGGTGAAATCGTCGAGCGCGTCGATCCGCATATTGGTTTGTTGCATCGCGGCACCGAGAAGCTGATCGAGTCAAAGACCTATCTGCAGGCGCTGCCTTACTTCGATCGCCTCGACTATGTGGCACCGATGAGCCAGGAGCATGCCTTTGCTCTTGCCGTCGAGAAGATGCTGGGCCTCACCGTGCCGCGCCGCGGCCAGCTGATCCGCGTGCTCTATTGCGAAATCAGCCGGCTCCTGTCGCACCTCATGAACATCACCACGCAGGCGATGGACGTCGGCGCGCTGACGCCGCCCGTCTGGGGCTTTGAATACCGCGAACAGTTGATGATCTTTTATGAGCGCGCCTCTGGCTCGCGCATGCACGCCGCCTATTTCCGGCCGGGTGGTGTTCACCAGGATCTGCCGCAGGCGCTGATCGACGATATCGAGAGCTTCTGCCATCGCTTCCCCAAGTTCATCGACGACTTGGATGCGCTGCTGACCGAGAACCGCATCTTCAAGCAGCGCAACGTCGATATCGGCGTCGTGAAGCTCGAAGACGCCTGGAACATGGCGTTCTCGGGCATCATGGCGCGCGGCTCGGGTGCGGCCTGGGACCTGCGCAAGTCGCAGCCCTATGATTGCTATGCCGAAATGGATTTCGACATCCCGATCGGCAAGAACGGCGACTGCTACGATCGGTATCTCATCCGCATGGAAGAGATGCGCCAGTCGACCCGCATCATGCAGCAGTGCATCGACAAGCTGAATGCGCCTGACGGCAAGGGTCCAGTCGCTGCCCTCGACGGAAAGGTCGTTCCGCCCAAGCGGGGCGAGATGAAGCAGTCGATGGAAGCACTTATCCATCACTTCAAGCTCTACACCGAAGGCTTCAAGGTTCCCGCCGGCGAGGTTTATGTCGCCGTGGAAGCGCCCAAGGGTGAATTCGGCGTCTATCTTGTCAGCGACGGCACCAACAAGCCATACCGCTGCAAGATCCGTGCGCCGGGATTCGCGCATTTGTCGGCTATGGATTTCTTGTGCCGCGGCCACATGCTGGCTGACGTCTCGGCCATCCTTGGCTCACTCGATATCGTGTTCGGAGAGGTTGATCGCTAATGGTTGCGCGTCGCCTTGCGGATGAGTCGGTCCAGCCGGCTGAGTTCGCCTTTAGTGCTGAAAATGCTAATTGGGCGGAATGGAAGATCGGCCTGTATCCGGCCGGCCGTCAGCAGTCTGCTGTCATTCCGCTGCTGATGCGCGCGCAGGAGCAGGAAGGCTGGGTCAGCCGTGCCTCCATCGAGAAGGTCGCCGAGATGCTGGGCATGGCCTACATTCGGGTTCTCGAAGTCGCGACATTCTACACGCAGTTCCAGCTGCAGCCCGTCGGTACGCGCGCGCACGTTCAGGTTTGCGGCACCACGCCATGCATGCTCCGTGGTGCGGGCGAACTTATCGACGTCTGCAAGAGCAAGATCCATCCCGAGGCCTATCATCTGAACGCAGACGGTACGCTGAGCTGGGAAGAGGTCGAGTGCGCCGGCGCCTGCGTGAACGCGCCGATGGTGACAATCTTCAAGGATACCTATGAAGACCTGACCAAGGAACGGCTGGGCGAGATCATCGACGCCTTTGCCGCCGGCAATGGTCAGAGCATCAAGCCAGGCACGCAGATCGATCGGCTCAACTCCGCACCGGAAGGCGGGCGCGTGGTCTTGTTGGAAGAGGCAACTGCTTACCGCGAGAAGTTCGTGCCGCCCGCGCCGCCTGCCGAAGCAGCACCGGCTGCCGCCGCGCCTGCAGCTCCCGCTGCGCCAGCAGCGGCCGCTGCACCTGCCGGGTCGCCTCCACCGACAACGGCGGGCCGTCCGCGCGATGTCGCGGAAGAAACCGCGCCGGCCATCAAGGGCCCATCGGCCGAGGCAAAGGTGTCTGAGGCCAAGGCTGAGAGCGAACGCAAGAAAGCGGATGCTGCAGCAAAGGCTGATGGCGAGCCCAATGAGGCGATGCGTTCCGGCGCCACCGGTGCTGAAACGGATGCGAGCAAGGTCGATGGCGGCATGGCGGTGGGCAAGGCCACGGCTACGGCGCCTGGGCGCGATGGAACCAGTGCGGGCACCAAGCGCACGCGCACCATCATCGCCCCCAAGGCCAATCCCAGCGAGGTCAATCCCGTCGCCGAGCGCGGTGGTTCGCCCCAGTTGTTTGTGGCGCCTGAAGGTCCTGCAGACGACCTCAAGTTCATCACCGGCGTGGGTCCGGTGCTCGAAAGCCGGCTCAATGCCATGGGCATCACCCGGTGGAGCCAGATCGCTGCCCTGACGCCCGACGAGGTCGAGCAGGTCGAGGCGACCTTGAACCTCAAGGGTCGCGTCTCGCGCGATGGATGGCTGCAGAAGGCCGAGGTGCTCGCCCGTGGTGGCGAAGCAGAATATGTCCGCGTCTTCGGCAAGAAGCCGCGTTAGGAGTACGGGAATTGCTCGCTGACAAGGATCGCATCTTCACCAACCTTTATGGCCAGGGCGACTGGGGCCTCGAAGGCGCGCGCAAGCGCGGCGGCTGGAGTGGCACCAAGGAATTCCTCGATATGGGCCGCGACTGGATCACCAACGAGGTGAAGTCCTCGGGCCTTCGTGGCCGTGGTGGCGCAGGCTTTCCCACCGGCCTCAAGTGGTCGTTCATGCCCAAGGTGAGTGACGGCCGTCCGCACTACCTGCTGGTCAACGCCGACGAGTCCGAGCCCGGTACGTGCAAGGACCGCGAAATTCTACGCCACGATCCGCACCACCTGATCGAAGGCTGTCTGATCGCCTGCCGCGCCATGGATGCGCATCTGGCCTTTATCTATGTGCGCGGCGAGTTCATGCGCGAGCGTGAACGGCTCGAGCGTGCCGTCGAGGAAGCCTACGAAGCCAAGCTGATCGGCAAGGACAATATCCACGGCTGGGACCTGGACATCATCGTCCATCACGGCGCCGGCGCCTATATCTGCGGCGAAGAAACCGCGCTGATGGAGTCGCTGGAAGGCAAGAAGGGTCAGCCCCGTCTCAAGCCACCGTTCCCGGCCGGCATGGGTGTCTATGGCAACCCGACCACCGTCAACAACGTCGAATCCATCGCCGTCGTGCCGGAGATCCTGCGCCGCTCCGCCGGCTGGTTCTCCTCGATCGGCCGCCCCAACAATGTCGGCACCAAGCTGTTCATGGTCTCGGGCCACGTCAATCGGCCGGCAACCTTCGAGGAAGCCCTGGGCGAAAGCTTCAAGGACATCATCGAAAAGCATTGCGGCGGCATTCGCGGTGGCTGGGACAACCTCCTTGCCGTCATTCCAGGTGGCGCAAGCTGTCCGGTCGTCCGCGGCGAGGACATGATGGATGCTGTCATGGACTTCGATGGCATGCGCGAGAAGAAGTCGAGCTTCGGCACCGGCGGCATGATCATCATGGACAAGTCGACCGACATCATCCGCGCGATCTGGCGCATCTCAGCTTTCTTCAAGCACGAGAGCTGCGGCCAGTGCACGCCGTGCCGCGAAGGCACCGGCTGGATGATGCGGGTCATGGAGCGCATGGTCGAGGGCCGCGCCCAGAAGCGCGAGATCGACATGCTGTTCGAGGTCACCAAGCAGATCGAAGGGCACACCATCTGTGCGCTTGGCGACGCAGCGGCCTGGCCGATCCAGGGCCTGATCCGGAACTTCCGTCCGACCATCGAGGCGCGGATGGAGCAATACACGTATTCGTCCACATCCGACGGCGCCGTGCCGTCGATTGCGGCGGAGTAGGGCTGATGGCAAGTATCAAAGTCGACGGCCTGCTCGTCGAAGTTCCCGACTACTACACGCTGATGCAGGCCGCCGAGGCTGCAGGCGCGGAAATTCCGCGCTTTTGTTACCACGAGCGCCTGTCGGTGGCCGGCAATTGCCGCATGTGCCTCGTCGAGGTGAAGGGTGGTCCGCCCAAGCCGCAGGCCTCCTGCGCCATGTCGGTCAAGGACCTGCGTCCCGGCCCGAACGGCGAACCGCCCGAAATGTTCACCAACACGCCCATGGTCAAGAAGGCCCGTGAAGGCGTGATGGAATTCCTGCTGATCAATCACCCGCTCGATTGCCCAATCTGCGACCAGGGTGGCGAGTGCGACCTGCAGGACCAGGCCATGGCCTATGGTGTGGACAAGAACCGCTTCGCCGAGAACAAGCGCGCCGTCGAGGACAAATATATTGGCCCGCTGGTCAAGACCTCGATGAACCGCTGCATCCACTGCACGCGCTGCGTTCGCTTCACCACCGAAGTCGCCGGCATTGCCGAGATGGGCCTCCTGGGCCGCGGCGAAGACGCCGAGATCACGACCTATCTCGAAAAGGCGCTGTCGAGCGAACTGCAGGGCAATGTCATCGACCTCTGCCCGGTCGGTGCGCTGACCAGCAAGCCCTACGCCTTCAACGCCCGTCCATGGGAGCTCAGCAAGACCGAGTCCATCGACGTCATGGACGCCGTCGGTTCTGCCATCCGGGTCGACAGCCGTGGCCGCGAAGTCATGCGCATCCTGCCGCGCATCAACGAGGCCATCAACGAAGAGTGGATTTCCGACAAGACCCGTTTCGTCTGGGACGGTCTCAAGTCCCAGCGCCTCGACCGCCCCTATGTGCGCCGCGGCGGCAAGCTGCAATCGGCCACCTGGGATGAAGCCCTGGCAGCCGTTGCGGCCCGCATGAAGAAGGCCGGCAACAAGGTCGGCGCCATTGCCGGCGACCTGGCGGCCGTCGAGGAAATGTACGCGCTCAAGGCGCTGCTGGCGTCCGTCGGCTCTGGCATGACCGACGTGCGTCCTGCCATGTCGGGCATCGATCCGTCCATGCCGCGCTCGGCCTATATCTTCAACCCGACCATCGCCGGGATCGAGGAAGCCGACGCCATTCTCATCATCGGGTCAAACCCGCGCAAGGAAGCATCGCTGATCAACGCCCGCATCCGCAAGGTGTGGCGCGCCAAGGGGCTGCCCATCGGTGTGATCGGCGAACGCGCCGAGCTCACCTATGACTACAGCTATCTGGGCGAAGGCGTTGAAACCCTGGCCGACATCGCTGCCGGCAAGGGCTCGTTTGCCGAGATCCTGTCTAAGGCGCAGCGTCCGCTGATCATCGTCGGCGAGGCCGCGGTATCGCATGCTTCGCTCGGCAAGCAGGTCGGCCGCGACGTCATTGCCCTGGCTGCCAAGCTTGCTTCCGGTGCCGGCGTTGCCGAAGGCTGGAACGGCTTCGCGCTGCTGCACAACGCGGCCAGCCGCGTCGGCGGACTCGACATAGGCTTTGTGCCGCATGATGGCGGCGTTTGCTCGGCCGATCAGATGGCGCTTGCTGCCAAGGGCGATCTCGACGTCCTGTTCCTCCTGGGCGCCGACGAATACGACATGTCGGCTCTCGGCAAGGCCTTCGTTGTCTATATCGGCTCGCATGGCGACGCCGGTGCGCATCGCGCCGATGTCATCCTGCCGGCCGCAACCTACACGGAAAAGTCCGGCACCTATGTCAATACCGAGGGCCGCGTGCAGGTGACCACCCGCGCCGTGTTCCCGCCTGGCGACGCCAAGGAAGACTGGGCCATCATCCGCGCCTTGTCCGGTGCTATCGGCAAGCCCTTGCCGTTCAACTCGCTGGCCCAGCTGCGCGCTGCCATCTATGCGGAGTTCCCGCACATGGCCCGCGTGGACCAGATCGCAGCCGGTTCTGTCGGCGACGTGGCCAAGCTGGCCGCCGCAAGTGTTCAGACCACGTCGGCACCGTTCCGTTCCGCCGTTTCCGAGTTCTACCTGACCAACCCGATCGCACGCGCTTCGGCCGTAATGGGCGAGTGCGCTGCAACCGCGGCCGGTCTGCGCCAGGCAGCGGAGTAGGGGAGTATAATGGACTTCATCACCTCTGCTCTGGACTTCCTTCTGGGCATTCCCATCCTCGGATGGGGCGTGCATGTCGGCTTCGTCTACAAGGCGCTGCTGCTGCTTGTATCGCTGCTGATCTTCACGGCGTTCATCCTTCTAGCTGACCGCAAGATCTGGGCTGCGGTCCAGCTGCGTCGCGGCCCGAACGTGGTGGGCCCCTTCGGCCTGCTGCAGAGCTTTGCCGACCTGCTGAAATTCGCCCTCAAGGAGCCGATCATTCCCGGCGGTTCCGACAAGGTGCTGTTCCTCATGGCGCCGCTGCTGACGGCAACGCTGGCCCTCACCGGCTGGGCTGTGATTCCCGTCGGGCCGGGCCTTGCCATGGCCGACATCAACCTGGGCATCCTCTATCTTCTCGCCATGTCGTCGCTCGGCGTCTACGGCGTGATCATCGGCGGCTGGGCTTCTAACTCGAAGTACCCGTTCCTGGGCTCGCTCCGTTCCGCTGCGCAGATGGTGTCCTACGAGGTCTCCATCGGCCTCGTGATCATCACCGTCCTGCTCTGCGTCGGCTCGCTGAACCTCAGCGACATCGTCATCGCGCAGCAGGAAATGGGCCTCGCCCACACCATCGGCCTGCCATGGCTCAGCTTCCTCAACTGGTTCTGGCTGCCGCTCTTTCCGATGTTCATCGTGTTCTATGTCTCGGCGCTTGCCGAAACGAACCGCCCGCCATTCGATCTGGCGGAAGGTGAATCGGAACTGGTTGCCGGCTTCATGACCGAATATTCGGCCACGCCCTACATGCTGTTCATGCTGGGCGAGTACATCTCGATCCTCCTGATGTGCGCCATGACCACCATCCTGTTCCTGGGTGGCTGGGCCTCGCCGATCGATTTGCCGCCCTTCACCTGGATTCCCGGTGTCGTCTGGTTCGTCATCAAGCTCAGCCTGGTGTTCTTCATGTTCGCCATGGCCAAGGCGATCGTTCCCCGCTACCGCTACGACCAACTGATGCGCATTGGCTGGAAGCTGTTCCTGCCGCTGTCGTTGGTCATGGTCATCATTGTTGCATTCGTCCTCATGCTTACCGGCTGGGGCTGGCATGGAGGGATGGCCTGATGCGCGCCACCCAGTTCGTCAACACGCTGCTGCTCACGGAGTTGGTGAAGGCCTTCTTCCTGACCATGCGCTATTTCTTCTCGCCCAAGCCGACCATCAATTAC
Organism: Devosia sp.; assembly: GCF_036563435.1. Lineage (GTDB taxonomy): Bacteria > Pseudomonadota > Alphaproteobacteria > Rhizobiales > Devosiaceae > Devosia. Next base: position 351,684 of record NZ_DATCMJ010000015.1, on the reverse strand, counting down.
CCATTCGAGAAGGGACATGTGTCGCCGCGTTTCCGTGGTGAGCATGCTCTGCGTCGCTATCCCAATGGCGAAGAGCGCTGCATCGCCTGCAAGCTTTGCGAGGCCATCTGTCCGGCTCAGGCGATTACCATAGAAGCTGGCCCGCGCCAGAACGATGGCACGCGCCGCACCGTGCGCTACGACATCGACATGGTGAAGTGCATCTATTGCGGCTTCTGCCAGGAAGCCTGTCCGGTGGATGCGATCGTTGAAGGTCCCAATTTCGAATTCGCCACAGAAACACGCGAAGAGCTCTACTTCTCCAAGGAGAGGCTCCTTGCCAACGGTGACCGCTGGGAGCGTGAACTCGCTTCCAATATCGCCGCTGACGCGCCTTACCGCTGAGAGGGAAGAGGATGACCCTTCCACTATTTTTCTTCTACCTGTTCTCGGCGATCCTCGTGGCTTCGGCCGTGATGGTGATCTCCGCGCGCAATCCCGTGCACGCCGTGCTGTTCCTGATCCTGGCCTTCTTCAACGCAGCAGGCCTCTTCATGCTGGCGGGCGCCGAGTTCCTCGCGCTGCTGCTGATCGTCGTTTATGTGGGCGCCGTCGCCGTGCTGTTCCTGTTCGTTGTCATGATGCTCGACGTGGACTTCACATCGCTGCGGCAGGGTTTCCTCCAATACGCGCCCATCGGAATGATCGTTGGTATCATCCTGCTGCTTGAACTGCTGTTGCTGGCGGGCAGCTTTGTGGTGTCTCCTGAAGCGGCGGCCAGGTCGGGCCTGCCGATGGATGGGACCACCGAAAATATGCGCGCCATCGGTCTTGTGCTCTATACGCGCTACCTGTTCCTGTTCCAGGGTGCGGGCGCTGTTCTGCTGGTTGCCATGATCGGCGCCATCGTGCTGACGCTGCGTCACAAGCCAAATGTCAAACGCCAGAATCCGGTCGATCAGGTGGCGCGCCGCGCCGCCGATACGCTGGAAGTGGTCAAGGTCAAAAGCGGTCAAGGGCTGTAGGAGGCAAACATGGGCTTGGGTATCGAGCTCGGTCACTACCTGACCGTAGCAGCAATCCTGTTCACGCTCGGCGTGTTCGGCATCTTCATCAACCGCAAGAACATCATCGTCATCCTGATGTCGGTGGAACTGATCCTGCTTGCCGTGAACCTCAACATGGTGGCCTTCAGCTCTGTGCTGAACGACCTGCAGGGTCAGGTCTTTGCGCTGTTGATCCTCACCGTTGCGGCTGCCGAAGCGGCCATCGGTTTGGCCATTCTCGTTATTTTCTATCGCAACCGCGGCTCGATTGCGGTTGAAGACGTCAACCAGATGAAGGGCTAAGAACCACCGCTATGATTCAAGCGATTGTTTTCCTGCCCCTGGTCGGCGCTCTCGTCGCAGGCCTCTTGGGCCGCACGATCGGACACCGACCGAGTGAGTTCCTCACCACTGGCCTCCTGATCATTGCAGCCGTCTTGAGCTGGGTCGTCTTCCTGCCAGTCGCCTTCGGCGATGGGCTGGTCGGTGCTACCGCCGAGGGGCACGCCGCTGTGCTTAAGGTCGAGGTCATGCGCTGGATCCAGGTCGGCGATATGGATCTGCGCTGGACGCTGCGCGTCGACACGCTGACCGCCATCATGCTTGTGGTGGTCAACACGGTCTCGGCGCTCGTCCATACCTATTCCATCGGCTACATGGCCGAAGATCCGCATCGCTCGCGCTTCTTCGCCTATCTGTCGCTGTTCACCTTCGCCATGCTGATGCTGGTGACGGCCGACAATTTTCTCCAGATGTTCTTTGGTTGGGAGGGCGTGGGCCTGGCGTCCTATCTCCTGATCGGCTTCTGGTACACCCGCCCGTCCGCCTCGGCAGCGGCAATGAAGGCCTTTGTCGTCAACCGTGTCGGCGACTTCGGCTTCGCCCTTGGCATCTTTGGTGCTTTCCTGGTCCTCGGCCATATCGACTTCGACGGCGCTTTCCATGCCGCCGGTGAGTTCGCTACGACCGGCCTGCCGGTGATGCAGTTCCTGGGCTGGCAGCTCGACGCTATGACCGTGGTTTGCCTGCTGCTCTTCATGGGTGCCATGGGCAAGTCGGCGCAGTTCCTGCTCCACACCTGGCTTCCTGACGCCATGGAAGGTCCGACCCCGGTGTCGGCGCTGATCCACGCTGCAACCATGGTGACCGCCGGCGTCTTCATGGTCGCCCGTCTGTCGCCGCTGTTCGAGACCTCCCCCGTTGCCCTGACAGTGGTTCTAGTCATCGGCGCCATTACGGCATTCTTCGCCGCGACGGTCGGCCTGGTGCAGAACGACATCAAGCGCGTGATCGCCTATTCGACCTGTTCGCAGCTTGGCTACATGTTCGTAGCGCTCGGGGCAGGGGCCTATTCGGCAGGTGTCTTCCACCTGTTCACCCATGCCTTCTTTAAGGCCCTGCTGTTCCTGGGTGCTGGCTCGGTGATCCACGCCATGCACCACGAGCAGGACATGCGTAACATGGGCGGTCTACGCAAGAAGATCCCGATCACCTACGCCATGATGCTGATCGGCACGCTGGCGCTGACTGGTGTCGGCATTCCCGGCACGGAGTGGTTCGGCTTTGCCGGGTTCTTCTCCAAGGACTCCATCATCGAGGCGGCCTATGCCGTTGGCGGCAACACGGGCATGTTCGCCTTTTGGCTGCTGGTGATCGCCGCTCTGTTCACGAGCTTCTACTCCTGGCGTCTCGTCCACCTGACCTTCCATGGATCGCCACGCGACGCGCAGCATAGCCATACAGCCCATCCTGATCCGGCCCATGCTGATCCGGAGACCCATCACGAGCCTATCGACGACAGCAATCTGGACGATCATGCCCATGCTGCCGTGAGTCATCATGATGCACATCACCATGGTTCGGCCTATGACCATGCCCATGAGTCGCCCAACGTGATGCTGGTGCCGCTCTACGTGCTCGCCGTCGGCGCGGTGCTGGCCGGTGCCGTCTTCTACGGCATGTTCTTCCATGACGTTGAGCACATCGAGCACTTCTTCGCCGGCTCGATCTTTGTCGACCACGAGATCATCGAAGCGGCTCATCACGTGCCGGTCTGGGTGAAGTGGAGCGCCACGATCGCCATGCTGCTTGGCTTCATCGCCGCATGGTTCATGTATATCCGTGAACCGGCCGTACCAGCGCGCCTGGCTGCCCAGAACCCGGGCCTCTACAAGTTCCTCCTGAACAAGTGGTACTTCGACGAGCTCTACAACACGATCTTCGTCAAACCCGCCCTCTGGGTCGGACGCGCCTTCTGGAAGGGCTTCGATGACTGGCTGGTCGACGAGAAGCTTACCGAGGGCCTTGGCCGCCGGGTGCAGAACGTGACCTCGTGGGTGGTCCGGCTGCAGTCGGGTTACCTCTACCACTATGCCTTCGCCATGCTGATCGGCATTGCGGCACTGCTGACCTGGGCCATCGCGGCCGGGGGACTGATCTGATGAACTTCTCCGACACCATTCTTACAGTCCTCACCTGGCTGCCCTTTGCCGGTGCTGCAGTGCTGCTGTTCCTGCCCAGGCAGTCGATCGGGGCCATCCGCTGGCTGACCCTGGCGACGACGCTGGTCGTGCTCGCGCTGTCGCTGGTCATGTGGCAGAATTTCGATCCGTCGAGCCCGGGCTTCCAGTTCGTGGTCAACTACGCCTGGATCGGCGACACGATCGGCTATCGTCTCGGCGTCGACGGCATTTCAGTGCTGTTCGTCGTGCTGACTGCGCTTCTGATGCCCTTCGCCATTCTGGCGAGCTGGGAAGTGGACACGCGCCTCAAGGAATACATGATCGTGTTCCTGATCCTTGAGACGCTGATGATCGGCGTGTTCACCACGCTCGACCTGGCCATGTTCTACGTGTTCTTTGAAGGCACGCTCCTGCCGATGTTCCTGATCATCGGCATCTGGGGCGGCGCCAAGCGCATCCAGGCAAGCTACAAGTTCTTCTTCTACACCTTCGGTGGATCCGTTCTGATGCTGCTGGCCATCATGGCCATGTACTGGAACGCCGGGACGACCGACATTGCCCGCCTGCTGACCCATGAATTCCCGGAATCGTGGCAGCCCTGGCTGTGGTGGGCGTTCTTCCTGTCGCTCGCCGTCAAGATGCCGATGTGGCCGCTGCATCGCTGGCTGCCCGAGGCGCACGTGCAGGCTCCCACGGCAGGTTCGGTGATCCTGGCCGCTATCCTACTCAAGCTGGGTGGCTACGGTTTCCTCCGCTTCAGCCTGCCCATGTTCCCCGATGCCTCGGCGCAGTTCGCCAACATCATCTTCTTCCTCTCGGTTGCAGCCATCATCGTCACCTCGCTGATCGCGCTGGTGCAGAGCGACATCAAGAAGCTGATCGCCTATTCGTCCGTCGCCCATATGGGCTTTGTCACCATGGGCATCTTCGCCGGCAATGCTCTGGCCATCCAGGGCGCGCTGTTCCAGATGATCTCGCACGGCATCGTTTCGGGCGCGCTGTTCCTTTGCGTCGGCGTGATCTATGACCGCATGCATACCCGCGAGATCGATGCCTATGGCGGCTTGGTCGAGCGCATGCCGCGCTATGCCTTCGCTTTCATGGTCTTCACCATGGCCAATGTCGGCCTTCCCGGCACGTCCGGTTTCGTGGGTGAATTCCTCACCATGATGGGCGTGTTCCAGGTTAACACTTGGGTAGCATTTGGTGCAGCATTCGGTGTCATTCTGTCAGCATGTTATGCACTCTGGTTGTACCGTCGTGTCATCTGGGGCGCGCTGACCAAGGAGAGCCTGCGCGGCATTCTCGACCTGAACCTGCGCGAGAAGGTTCTGCTTTACCCATTGATCGTGCTCACGATTGTGTTCGGCTTCTACCCCTCGCCGATCCTCGACACGACCGCGGCGGCGGTGGACAACCTCGTTTCCCACTACGCCACGGCCACCGGCCGCGACCCGGCCGTTTCGCTGGCCGAAGCCCAAGCGCCACTTGCCCATGCTGCACCGGTTGCCGCCGCTGAAGAAGCGCCGGCCGCCGAGCCTGCTGCCCACTAGGAGAGTCCCGTGAACTCTGACGTTATCGATTTCGCGAGCCTGGCTCCTGCCTATCCGGAAATGCTGCTGGCCGTGGGCGCCATCGTCCTGCTGCTAGTTGGTGTCGTGATCAACAAGGAGCGGTCGCTGCTCGTCTCCTATGGCGCCGTGCTGCTGCTCCTCGTGGTGGCCGCAGTCATCCTCTTTGCCCCTGCTGAAGGTGTCTTGTTCAACGGGGTTTTCATCGCCGACAGCTTTGCGCGCTTCATGAAGGTTCTGGTGCTGGGCGGGTCGGCCTTTGCGCTTCTGCTGGCACTGCCGCGGGCGGAAGAGCTCGGCACGCATAAGTTCGAATATGCCATCCTGATCCTCCTTGCCACGCTCGGCATGATGGCCATGGTTTCGGCCAATGATCTGATGACGCTTTATGTCGGGCTCGAGCTGCAGTCGCTGTCGGCCTATGTGCTGGCGTCGATCAAGCGCGACGACAGCAAGGCGACCGAAGCGGGCCTGAAATACTTTGTGCTGGGTTCGCTCTCCTCGGGTATCCTGCTCTATGGTGCCTCCATGGTCTATGGCTTCACTGGCCACACCAATCTGCAGGAAATCGTGCTGGCGATTGCCAGCGAGGGCCGCTCCATCGGCCTGATCTTCGGCATGGTGTTCCTGCTTGCCGGTATTGCCTTCAAAATCTCCGCTGTTCCGTTCCACATGTGGACGCCGGACGTCTATGAAGGTGCGCCCACGCCTGTCACAGCCTTCTTCGCCTCGGCGCCCAAGGTTGCAGCCATGGCGCTGCTGATCCGCCTGGTGATGGACACGTTCCAGGCGATCACGGGCGACTGGCAGCAGGTGGTCATCTTCCTCTCCATCGCTTCCATGGTCCTGGCAGCGTTTGCCGCTATCGGGCAGCGGTCTATCAAGCGTCTTGCCGCCTACTCGTCCATTGGCCATGTGGGTTTCGCGCTCGTTGGCCTTTCCTCGGGCACCCAGGTAGGCGTCGAGGGCGTCGCGATCTACATGGCGATCTATGTCGCCATGACCGTTGGCCTCTTTGCGTGCCTGCTGTCGCTGCGCACCGCAACCGGACCGATCGAAACGATCGATGAACTCGCCGGTGCGGCGCAGAAGCGTCCATTCGTGGCCGCCGTTATGGCGATCATCATGTTCTCCCTGATCGGCATGCCGCCGCTGGCCGGGTTCTTCGCCAAGTGGCACGCGTTCCTGGCCGCGATCGACGCTCAGCTTTATGTGCTCGCCGTGATCGGCGTGCTGGCTTCCGCCGTCAGCGCCTTTTATTACCTGCGTGTGGTCAAGGTGATGTACTTCGATGAGCCGGTGCGTGAGTTCGACGCCGTACCAGCCGAACTCAACATCATCATGGCAGTGGCTGGCTTCCTGATCGTAACCTACTACTTCACCGTTGGCAGTCCATTGGCGACCTTTGCCCATACTGCTGCCGGAAGCCTGTTTTAGGTGACCGCCTTCACCCTCGGCGCAAGAGCCCGCGCGGCCGGCTACCGGCTGCGCAGCTACGAAAGCATTGGCTCGACCACAACGGAAGCCATTGCAGCCGCTGGGGCAGGCGATCCGGGCGGCATCTGGTTCGTTGCCCGTGAGCAGACTGCAGGCCGCGGACGGCGAGGACGCCCGTGGGTTCATCCGCCGGGTAATCTCGCTGCCACCCTCTTGATCATACCTGATGTCGCCCCCACGTTTTCAGCCACGCTCGGCTTCGTAGCCGGGATCACGGTCAGCAACGCATTGGCCAGCGTGCTGCCTCCTGGTACTGTCAAGATTGCAATGGATGGCGCAGATAGCCTGGATGGCCATGGCCGCATCGCGCTGAAATGGCCCAACGATGTGCTTGCCGACGGTGCGAAGCTGGTCGGAATCGGGCTTGAGGCCACCAAGGTGCCGGATGGTCGGCACGCGGTTGCCATCGGTATCGGCGTCAATGTGGTCGCTGCTCCCGAGGGCCTGCCATATCCTGCTACCAGCTTGTCTGAGCTTGGTGTCTCTCGCAGTGCCGAACAGATCCTCGAGGCCCTGAGCGATGCCTGGGTGGAGGCGTTCGGCCTTTGGGACGAGGGCCGCGGCATGAGCACCGTGCTAAAACTATGGCGCGCCTCGGCGGCCGGCATTGGCGCGCCAATTGCCGTTCATCAGGACGGCGAAGTGCTCCGTGGCATCTTTGAAACTGTCGATGATGAGGGACGTCTGATCGTCCGCGCTAACGACAACCGTCGCATCGTGATCACTGCGGGCGACGTGCATTTTGGGGCAACGGCCAGCGCCCGAAGCTGACCATGACATAGCGCAGGCGACCGGCGACCAAAGATCGACCCGGCGTTGCGCAGAAAGGACTGACGTAACCATGGCTAAGAACCAAAGGGATGAACTCGTCTTCGTTCCGCTCGGCGGCGTGGGCGAAATCGGCATGAATATGGGCGCCTATGGCTTTGGTCCGGAGCGCTCGCGCAAGTGGATCGTGGTCGATTGCGGCGTGACTTTCGGCGGCCCCGACCTTCCGGGAATCGAGCTCATCATGGCCAATCCGGAATTTTTGGAAGAGCGTGCTGACGACGTCCTGGCGCTCATCCTGACCCATAGTCATGAAGATCACTATGGCGCAGTGCTTGATCTCTGGCCGGGTTTTGAGAAGCCGGTATTCTGCACGCCTTTTACCGCGGCCATGCTGGCTGCGAAGCGAGCAGGGGACGGCATCGTCGAAAATGTCGACGTCACCATCATGCAGCCGGGCAAACCCTTCCAGGTCGGGCCGTTCACCATCGAAGCGATCAACGTCGCGCACTCGATTCCCGAAGCCAATGCGCTGCTGATCAGCACCCCGATAGCGCGGGTCCTGCATACCGGCGATTGGAAGCTCGATCCGACGCCTGTCGGAAATGCTCCGACTGATGTTGCCCGTCTGCAAAAGATAGGTGAGGACCAGTCGACGCCGCTGGCGCTGATCTGCGACTCCACCAACGCACTCAAAGAAGGCGAGAGCCCGAGTGAGGCGGAAGTCGCAGACAACCTGGCAGCGTTGATCGCGGAGGCACCAAACCGCGTCGCCGTAACCACCTTCGCCTCCAATGTGGGGCGCGTGATCTCCATTGTCCGGGCAGCCGAGAAGGCGGGACGGCAGGTGGTGATGTCGGGCCGCTCTCTCCATCGCATCATGGGCATCGCCAAGGAACTGGGCATGCTCGAAGGCCTGCCGCCGCTGCTGGATCAGGACGCCTACAAGACCATCGCTCGCAACAAGATTGTCCTGATCTGCACCGGATCGCAGGGTGAGGCTCGGGCCGCCATCGCGCGCATCGCTCGCGGGGAACACCCGGTGATCGACCTCAATGCGGGCGATCGCATGATCTTCTCCTCCTGGGCCATTCCCGGCAACGAACGGGAAGTTATCGACATCCAGAACCTCTTGATCGACAAAGGCATCGAGGTCATCACGGCCAGTGATGGTCTGGTCCATGTCACGGGTCATCCGCGCCGCGAGGAGTTGCGCCGGCTCTATTCCTGGGTACGCCCTCAGGTTCTTGTGCCTGTGCACGGGGAAGCCACGCACCTGCAGGCGCATGCAAAGCTCGGCCGCGAGGCAGGCATTCCCAATGTGATCGACGCGCGCAACGGCGACATGGTCCGACTTTACCCAGAGCCTCTAGCGTTCCCGGCGGAGGTGCGAACTGGTGAGCTCTACCTCGACGGCCTAGTGCTGTGCACGCCCGAGGAATCCGGGGTGAAGGGGCGGCGTCGCCTCTCATTTGGCGGCCACGTCGTGGTCAGCCTCTGCGTCAATGGCAACGGACAGGTCGTGTCCGGCCCCGACCTGGTAATCGAAGGCCTGCCCGAGACTGAAGACGAGTCCTTAGGGGAGTTGGTCGAAGACACCGTGGCCGGCGTGATCAAGTCGATGCCGCCCAAGCGCCGCAGCGACACCGAAGTCCTCAACTCGGCGCTGTTCAAAGCCATCCGTAACGAGGTCAATGCCTATTGGGGCCGCAAACCGAACGTTTCGGTCTTCGTGCACCGGGTCTAGGCACCAGCACCTGCGGCATTTGGACGGGCGTTTGTGCTTTCGCACAGGCGCCCGTCATCGTATTTAAGGGCGATCGTTCAGGAAGGCTGGCATGCAAATTGGCTCCCTCATTGCTGTGTTCTTCGTTGTCTGGTGGCTGAGCTTTGTCGCGATCGCACCCATCGGCAATCGCAGCCAGGTAGAAGTCGGCGAAATCGTTGCGGGCACCGATCCGGGAGCTCCTGCAGTGCCGCGCCTGCTGTTCCGATTCCTGCTGGCGACAGCTGTGGCCATTGTCATGACGGCGTTGCTTTTGTGGGGTCTCTCCAACGAGACGCTGCATCACTACTGGAACCGCTGAGTGGCTTGCGCCCGTCCAATTACTCGCTAGATTTTGCCTAAGGGGGATGTTCCATGAGACTAGTAACGTGTGCTCTTGCTCTGATGGCCAGTGCGGCTCCAGCAGCTGCGTGGGATATCAATAGCTCCGAGAGCAAGAAGGCCTGGAGCTATGCAGCGTTCCAGTCCGATAAATCGGGCGCAGTGGAGCTCCAGTTCTTCTGCGACGAGAGCTACCCCGAAGACATCCAGATGCTGGTCTTCACCGACCTCGAGGCCGATGGCAGCGAAGAAGATTTCCCCAGCGTGCCGGTGACCGCGACTGTGGGAGACGAGACGTTCGAAGACCTCAGCGGCTACTATGATGAAGTTGACGGTGAGCGGACCGTGGTCATCGACACGCTGGAGGAAGACCGGGTGCGCGACATCATTGGAGCGGCACGGGACGCGAGTCAGCCTCTCCAGGTCAGCTACGATGGCCGCAGCCACCGCTTCGGCATTGACAACATTGCCGAGGTTCTCGACCAGTTCACCGATGGGTGCGAACGCTAGCCGGGGACGCTCCGCGGCTGCGCAGGGGCAATAAAAAAGCGGGGCACTTGGCCCCGCTTGATTGAGTTTTATCGACAATACGTTGGTCTTAGGCACGCTATGCAGCGGCGGCCAACGCTCCTCCCTAGACGCTGTCGACGTCCGGCGGTTTGTCACCGCCTGTGCTTTATTGATGCTGACCCTAACAACAAGATTTCACCCTGTCACGCAGATTCTGCATGCCTTCCATGCTTGCATCGGATGGACGAACAGGATTTGAGTGGGCATCAACAGAAGCCACGAGTCGACGGATCTTTCCGGGAGTTTACATGCGCCTGTCCCGCTATTTCCTGCCTGTACTGCGCGATGTGCCTAAGGAAGCGGAGATCGTCTCGCACCGCCTGATGCTGCGCGCCGGCATGATCCGCCAGCAGGCGTCGGGCCTCTATTCGTGGCTGCCGCTGGGCTACAAGGTGCTGATGAAGGTGCAGAAGATCATCGAGGAGGAGCAGGATCGCTCCGGCGCGATCCAGCTTCTGATGCCGACCATCCAGTCGGCTGATCTGTGGCGCGAATCTGGCCGCTACGATGCCTATGGCAAGGAAATGCTGCGCATCGAAGACCGGCACGAGCGTGAGTTTCTCTATGGTCCTACTAATGAGGAGATGATCACCGACATCTTCCGGACCTATGTGAAGTCCTACAAGGACCTGCCGCTCAACCTCTACCATATCCAGTGGAAGTTCCGTGACGAGGTCCGTCCGCGCTTCGGCACCATGCGCAGCCGCGAATTCCTGATGAAGGACGCCTATTCGTTCGACCTCACCAAGGAAGGCGCCGTGGCCGCCTATGAGCGGATGTTCGTGGCCTATTTGCGCACCTACGCCCGCATGGGGCTGACCGCCATCCCGATGCGCGCCGACACCGGCCCGATCGGCGGTGACCTCAGCCACGAGTGGATCGTCCTGGCTGACACCGGCGAGAGCGCGGTGTTCTGTGACCGGCGCTTGCTGGACAAACCCATTCCGCCCAGGAGCACGGACTTCCGCGGCGATCTTCACCCGATCTTCGAGGATTGGACTTCGCTCTATGCTGCGACCGAGGACATGGTCGACATGGGCGAATACGAGGCTGCAGTACCTGAGGAACACCGCGTTTCCGCTCGCGGTATCGAAGTCGGCCATATTTTCTACTTCGGGACCAAATATTCCGAGCCCATGAAGGCAACCGTCACCGGTGCTGATGGCAAGGAGACCGTGGTGCATATGGGTTCTTATGGCATTGGGCCAACCCGTCTCGTGCCCGCCATCATCGAGGCCTTCCACGACGATTCTGGCATCGTCTGGCCGGTCAGCGTCGCGCCATTCGAGGCCGTGTTGATCAACCTCAAGGCCGGCGACGCGGCAACCGATGCTGCTTGCGAGAAGCTCTACGAGGAGCTGAATGCGGCAGGGTTGGACATGCTCTACGATGATCGCGACCAGGGCGCAGGCGCCAAGTTCACCACGGCCGACCTGATCGGCATTCCCTATCAGATCATCCTGGGGCCGCGCGGACTTGCCGCCGGTGAAGCCGAGATCAAGCATCGCAAGACGGGTGAACGCGAGACGCTGCCGATCGGCGATGCTGTTGCGCGCCTCAAGAGCCTGATCGAGCCACAAAGAAAGACCGACATTTGACCGAGACGGCGCCGCCGCTGCTGAACAAGGGCACGCGCGCCTTTTCGCGCTTCGAATGGATCATCGCTGGGCGCTATTTGCGCGCCCGGCGCAAGGAGGCGTTCATCTCGGTGATCGCCAGCCTCACCATGGTGGGGGTGGCGATCGGCGTGGCAACGCTGATCGTTGTTATGTCGGTGATGAACGGCTTTCGTGCTGAACTTCTGACCAAGATCCTTGGCCTCAACGGGCATTTCACCGCCTATCCGATCGAGCGCGAGTTCACCGATTACAAGGACGCCATCGCCTCCATCGAGGAGATCGAAGGCGTCGATTTTGCCGTCTACTTCGTCGAGGGACAGGTTCTGGCCTCGGGGCAGGGTACGTCAACCGGTGCCTCTGTCCGCGGCATGGACGAGGAAAACCTCAAGAAGCTCAAGCTGCTCTACGGTGCCGCCGAACAGGGGGGCTGGGACGGCTGGGACGAAGGCAACGGCGTCGCTATCGGCCATCGCCTCGCGCAGACGCTGGGCGTTTCGCTGGGCGACCAGATCAAGCTCATCAACCCGGACGGGCCGATGACGCCATTCGGCTCGACCGTTCAGGTCAAGACGTACCCGGTCAACGTCATCTTCGATTTGGGCATGGTCGAGTTCGACAGCCTTTTCATCTATATGCCACTCGAGACGGCGCAGGATTACTTCAAGATGTATGAAGAGGTGCTGCGGCCTGGCATGGAACCGCCCGCCACCGGTCCACTGGATCCGCCGCTGACCAATGAGCAACTTGCGGAGTATTACGAGCAGGTGGGCCGAGTGTCCGCTGCCGAGATCTTCATCGACGATCCGGATGAAATCGGTGTCATGCGCCAGCGCATCCAGAGCGATCCTGCCGCACGCCCACTGATCCTCACGGACTGGCAGCAGCGCAACGAGACGTTCTTTTCGGCGCTGCAGGTCGAGCGTGTGGTGATGTTCACGATCTTGTCCATGATCATCCTGGTTGCAGCCTTCAACATCATTTCGAGCCTGATCATGCTGGTGAAGGACAAAAGCTCCGACATCGCCGTGTTGCGCACGATGGGTGCAAGCCGCGGCGCCATCATGCGCATCTTCTCGATCACCGGCACCACCATCGGCGTTATCGGCACTTTGACTGGTGTGGCCCTGGGCCTGGTTGTTGCGGCCAATGCCGAGACGCTGAGGGCCTTCGTTTCCAACACATTGGGTGTGGCGATTTTCCCGCCGGAAGTGTTCTTCCTGTCCTCTCTGCCGTCGAAGACCGACCCGACCGAAGTGACGGTCGTGGTTTGCCTGGCCTTGGGACTGAGCTTTCTGGCTACGCTTTATCCCGCATGGCGGGCGGCGCAATATGATCCGGTAGAGGCGCTGCGTTATGAATAAGCCGCATCTTGTTCTGACCGACGTCCATCGCCAATACGGCCAAGGCGACAAGGTCGTGCGCGTGCTGCAAGCGGCAAATCTCAGCGTGCAAAGTGGCGAATTGGTTGCCCTTGTCGCCCCGTCAGGGGCCGGGAAATCGACCCTGCTGCACCTCTCGGGGCTTCTCGAGAGCCCGCAGGGCGGGGAGGTCGAGATCGTCGGCATTCCCACCAGCAAGCTCGGGGACCGCGGGCGCACCCAGCTGCGGCGCTCTACCGTCGGCTACGTCTACCAGTTCCATCATCTATTGCCCGAGTTCACCGCGCTGGAGAATGTGTCCATGCCGCAGCTGATCGCCGGCAAGCGACAGGCCGAGGCCGACAGGCGATCGTTGGAACTGCTCGATCTGCTTGGCGTCGCGCCGCGCGCCAGCCATCGCCCGGCGGAGCTCTCCGGCGGCGAGCAGCAACGCGTAGCGATTGCGCGGGCCGCTGCCAACCACCCCAAGGTCATCCTCGCTGACGAGCCGACGGGAAACCTTGATCCGGAAACGAGCGACATCGTGTTTGAAGCGCTGGCCAACCTGATCAAGAACGAAGGCGCCGCCGCCCTTATCGCCACCCATAATCACGATCTGGCCCGGCGCGCCGATCGGATCGTGACGCTCAAGAACGGTCACGTCGTCGAGCACACGCTCTAGCTAGAGAGCGGCAGCGATTTCACCGGCAAGAGCGGCGAGCTCAGCATCATCAGCCCTGCCACCGGCGTGGGCCCCGATCGGTACGCCCTCATAGACCGGGATGATGTGGAAATGCAGGTGGAAGACGGTTTGTCCTGCCGGCGCTTCGTTGAACTGCGCCAGGCGGATTCCGTCGGCACCGGTGACCTGCTTGACCGCCTGGGCAACCTTCTGCACCAGCGGGATAACAGCCGAAAGCGCTGCCGGGTCGGCATCGAGCAGGTTGCGTGACTGCGCTTTGGGGATGACCAGCACGTGCCCGCGCGATTGCGGGAAAATGTCCATCATCACCAAGGCCTGACCGTCTTCGTAGACCTTGTGGGCCGGCAATTCGCCCCGGATGATCTTGGCGAAGATGTTGGAAGCGTCATAGGTCATGGATCACTCGCAATCGGCGCGGCGCTGGGCTGGGGTTTCTGGAAGAAGCGGAAGCGGAAGTAGTTGAGCACCGCAAGGCCGGTCAGGGTAACCGGCACATAGCGAAAGCCGCGGCGGATAAAGAACAGCGCCACCGAGGCCGCCGTCGCCGCGCTCATGGCGCCCTTGCCCATCTGGGATGTGAAGGATGAGGGCACGATGTGCCGGTAGATCAGCGCGCCGGAGCGATAGTAGTCGCGCGCGCGCACGGCGAAGGCGCGTTTGGAGGCCGAGTAGCTGCGCAGTTCCTCCAGTCCCATGTCGCCATGGAACTCCACTTCCGAGCCCAATGCCCAGACTTCCGGCGGTGTCAGCCGTGATTGGCCGACCTGGGTGAAGAGGTCGATCAGATCGGCAAAGGTCACGTAGTTGGCGTTCCAGCAGTCCTCGGTCTTGGCGCCGTGTGCGAGCACCAGCACGTCCGCGCGGGCGAGTTTCTCCTGCATGCCGATGTAGTTGCCAGCGGAAAAGTCGACGCCTGATTTTGCGGTCTCCACCGTTGCGCCGAGTTGCGTCAGCTTGTCGACCATGGCGGAACCAAAGGCGCCGCTGGCGCCGGTCACCAGGAAGTACCGTCCGTTGATCTGGCAGGACGTGCCGACGATGAGATCGAACACATTGGTGAATGACGAGAAGAAGCTGTGCGGATAGACGTGATGCATGGCATGGTAGTTGTTGCTGACCCATAGCAGCCCAAGCTGCCCGCCGACGCGATCCATCGACATGTGATTGTAGTCCAGCCCTTCCTCACGCAGGGTCATGCCCAGCATGATCGTGCGCAGTATGCCGACCGCGAGGATTGGCGGCCAGGGGAACACCAGGAGGAATACCAGGGTCCCGGCCATGGAGGTCAGGTATTCGGGCAGGATGTGGAACCAGAGGTTCGCCCGAACGTAAGAAGGGTCGATCTGCATGTCGAGCCCCAGGAAACGATGATGCACCCAGTGCCAGGAAGAGAATTTGCGCAGCAGCGGAAAGCGCGAATTCTCCCATCTGTGCAGCAGCCAGTGCAGCGCGTCGAATAGGGCCGTCGAGACCACAAAGATGAGAATGGCCTGGAGCAGGAAAATGATGAGGTCCCAAATCATGTTCCCTCCTTAGCCGCCAGCGCTGGCGCGTGGAAGTGGCGATACTGCCACGACTCAGCGATCTGTCCGCTCACCCTTGCGAAAGGGCGTATATTCCTCCAGCACTTCCTGGCTGTGCTCGACCGACCGGCGCTCACGCTCCAGGTAGTCTGCCACTGCCTCGCGTAGCCCCGCATGGGCCAGCCAGTGAAACGAATAGGTGGTGGAGGGAGCGTAGCCCCGCGCAAGCTTATGCTCGCCCTGGGCGCCTGCTTCGACCACGGCCAGTTTGTGTGCAATAGCGTAGTCGATCGCCTGGTAGTAGCAGAGCTCGAAATGAAGGAAGGGCACATCGCGAATGCAGCCCCAGTTGCGGCCGAAGATGCGGTCCTTGCCGACGAAGTTGATGGCGCCGGCGATTGCGGTGGGACCGTCATAGGCCAGCATCAGCACGATGCGGTCGGCCATGGACTGGTTGAGCAGCGAGAAGAATTTACGGTTGAGGTATGGCCGCCCCCACTTTCGCGCACCGGTATCCTCATAGAAGGCGTAGAAGGCATCCCAGTGTTCTTCGCGCAGGTCGGTGCCGCAAAGCCATTTAACGGTCAAACCATCGGCCAGCGCGTCGCGCCTCTCCCGCCTGATGGTTTTGCGCTTGCGCGAGGAGAGGGTTTCGAGAAAGTCATCGAAGGTCTCGAAGCCTTGGTTGTGCCAGTGGAACTGTGTGTCGAGCCGCTTCAGCCACCCCTGTGCTTCCGCTTGATCTGCTTCGTGTTCCGCTACGAAGGTGGCGTGAACAGAGGAAGCGCCGCGCTGCAGTGCCAGTTGTTCCGCAGTGGAGAGCAGTGCCTCCCGGATTGCCGCATCGCCCGAAGGAACAAGCAGCTTTGGCGCCGTTGCCGGGGTGAAAGGGACGGAACACTGTAGCTTCGGGTAATAGCTGCCGCCGGCGCGCTCAAGCGCATCGGCCCAGCCGTGATCAAACACGTATTCACCCATAGAGTGGGATTTGAGGAACAGCGGCATCAAGCCCAAGGGCTCACCGCTATCGCCACTCAGCAGCAGATGCTGTGGCTGCCAGCCTGTCCTCGCCGTCGCGCAGCCCGACTCTTCCAGTGCGAGGAAGAAGGCATGATCGAGGAAGGGGTTATCGGTCTTGCCGTCGGTCGAGGGAACAAGCGCGTTCCAGACATCGGCAGGGATGCTGCCGGTGCTGGGGTGGACGGTCGCACGAAGCGTGGGCTGATCTGCCAAGGGAATACCGGCGGAGGACGAAGCGACTTGTAAGATAGGGCGCTTCGCTCCTTTTTGTAAGCGCCGAGCGCGCGCCGATCACATGGATGTGGCCGGCGTGAAGCCCTCGAAGACCATCTGGTCGGCCATGGAGGCGGCGGCCAGTGCCTGCTCGGGCGAGCGGATGGTCCAAGCTGTCACTGGCTTGCCCAAGGCACGCCAGAAGACGATGGCGGGCAGGTGCAGGGCCTCGCTATGACAGGAGATGAAGTCGAACTGCGTCTCGTGCCAATGAAGCAGATGGCGAAGTGTGTAGCGCTGCTGCTCGGTCAGGCGGTCGTCCCAGTCCTTGCGCTCGTAGTCATAGGTGATGATACCCCGCAGCCCGGCAAAGCCGAACTGCCGGATCGCGGTCAGCAAGTTGGTGTCGAACGACTCGACCGTGACCGGACCGTCGTAGTTCTTCAGCAGCTCGGCGACGGAACGCGCCAGCATCTGCGTGCCGTGCGCATCCCGTTGGCGCTTGAGTTCGATCTGGAGCAGCGCGCTCCCTTTTATCTGCGCCAGGAAATCAGCAAAGCGCTGAGGGCAGTCGCCGGCAGCGCTGTCCAGCAAGGGGGACTGCGTGATCTCGCTTGCCTCGGTATCGGCGACAGCGCCCTCTTTCCCCAGCAGGCGCTTCATGTCGTCGTCATGGAAGATCACGGGCACGCCGTCGCTGGTCAGCTGCACGTCGCACTCAATGGCGTAATCGCCAGCGATGGCCGCTTCGAATGCGCTTGCACTGTTCTCGATGACGCCGCGGCTGCGATCATGCAGGCCACGATGAGCGATTGGCTGGGGAAACAATGGTTCGGTCATGCTGGCCTCGTCGTGTGATCGGTGCCTCCTTGGCACCGATATGTGACGACCATGTTGCAGCTAGACTTCGACCACCGCTTCAATCTCGACGGCCGCTCCGAATGGCAGGGAGGCGACGCCGAAGGCCGCGCGGGCGTGCTTGCCCTTGTCGCCCAGCACGCCGACCAGCAGGTTGGAACACCCGTTGGCGACCAGGTGCTGCTCGGTGAAATCTGGCGTGGACGCCACCAGAACCGTAACCTTGACGATGCGCTTGATCTCTTCGAGCGGCACGCCACCCATATGGACGATCTGCGACAGCACGTTAATCGCCGCCAGTTCGGCAGCATTGCCGCCCTGGACGACGTTCATGTTGTCGCCGAGGCGCCCGGTCACCACGCCATTGGCATCTGCCGAGATCTGACCCGAGACATAGATGATGTTTCCGGTGCGCGTGACCGGTACGTAGCTGGCAACCGGCGCCTTGGGTGCGGGCAGCTCATAGCCATATTCACGGAGCTTTTCGATCGGGTTGGTCATTGCGTCTTGCCTTCAGGTTGGTCGTCTTGTTCGGCCGGCGCGGAGGCCGGTTTGGCTCGATAAAGTTTTCCGCGCACCACGGCTTCACGGCCGAAGCGGCTGCGCACGCGGTCCATGGCGCGCTCTGCTGCCGCCTTGCGAGCAATCGCGGGCTCCAGCAGATCGGCCGGATCGCTGCCATCGGCAGTATCGATACCCGAAACGCCGATTCCAATCAGCCGGAACGCCGTGCCGTCGACCTCGCGCTTGAGCAGCGACAAGCCGGTTTCGTAGATCACGTTCGCTAGTTGCGTTGGGATCATCAGGTGCCGCGCGCGGGTGCGCAAGCGGAAACCGGCAGATTTCAATTTGAGCGTCACCGTGTCGCCCACAACATTCTTTGCCTTGAGGCGCTCCGATAGCCGCTCGGACACGTGCAGCAACTGCGTGGAAAGCTCTTCGAGACTGGAGATATCCTGGTTGAAGGTAGTCTCGGACGAGATGGTCTTCATCTCGCCATCCACCGAAATGCGGCGGCTGTCTTCGCCCCGGGCGAGCCGGGCAAGTCTTGCCCCGGTTTCTCCATAGCGGCGCACCAGGTTTTCTGGCGGCTCACTCTGCAACTGGCCAATGGTCGTCAGGCCATCCTTGCGCAGGGTTTCGGCAAAGACCTTGCCCACGCCATAGATCAGGCTGATCGGCTTGGGTGCCAGGAAGGCGAGGGTTTCTGCGGCCCCGATCACGGCGAAGCCGCGTGGCTTGTCCAGGTCGGAGGCCACCTTGGCCAGGAACTTGTTGTGGCTGAGGCCCACAGAAATGCTGACGCCGATGTCGGTTTCGACCGCCTTGGCGAAACGAGCCAGCACCAGGGCAGGTGGCGCCTTGTGGAGGCTCTGCGTTCCCGAGAGGTCGAGGAAGGCCTCGTCGATGGAGAGCGGCTCCACCAGCGGCGTGAGGGCATCCATGAGACCGCGAATCTGGCGGCTGACGCCGACATACTTGGCCATGTCTGGCTTGATGATCACGGCGTCGGGGCAGAGCTGGCGGGCCTTGAACATGGGCATGGCCGAGCGGACGCCAGATTGGCGCGCGATGTAGCAGCAGGTCGAGACAACGCCACGGACGCCGCCGCCGATGATCAGCGGCTTGTCGCGCAGCGAAGGATCGTCGCGCTTCTCGACAGAGGCATAGAAGGCGTCGCAATCCACATGGGCAATGGAGAGGTCGAACAGCTCATCGTGGCTGCGCAGGCGCGGCGAGCCACAGTTCGGACATCGCTGCGGCACGTCACTCTTTGCGGAGTGCGCCAGGCAATCGCGGCAAAGCCAGTCCTGCGGCATGCTAGCCTGATGGATTCTGCCGCTGCCATACGCGCATGAACTGTTCCGGCGAGAGGCCGGCATTGGCGCAAAAGGCGAGCAGAATCGGTTCGTTGGAGGCAAAATAGTCTATGAGGCCGCGTTCCAGCGCAGGTGTACCTACGGTCTGGCGAAGGGCATCGGGATCGAGGCCGGCCTGCTGCATGAAGGCCAGGAGTTCATCGGGATGTTCGGCGAGGTAGCCGAGGCATGCTTCCGCCAAAGTGGCGGCGGAAAGATCTGCAGGGGCGGACCGCGGCAAAGTGGGCCTCATTTGTGTTTTGTAAGAGATTCGATGCTACCCCAATGGTGCGGTAATGCGAAGCGCCACCCGAACGAAGGTGACGCGGAGAAGGACGAATGCCCAAGACTGTGATGATCGTTGAGGACAACGAGCTCAACATGAAGCTCTTCAACGATCTGCTGGAATCGCGTGGCTATGCCGTCATCCAGACCCGCAACGGGATGGAGGCGCTCGATCTTGCGCGCGCGCACCGTCCTGATTTGATCCTGATGGACATTCAGTTGCCGGAGGTCTCGGGCCTCGTGGTCACCAAGTGGCTCAAGGACGATGAAGAGCTGGCTCATATCCCCGTCATCGCCGTCACCGCCTTTGCCATGAAGGGCGACGAAGAGAGAATTTTACAAGGCGGATGCGAGGGTTACATCAGCAAGCCCATTTCCGTGCCTCACTTTCTGGAAACTATTGCCCGCTACATTGGCCCGGCCTGAGCGGACGCGACTGTTGTCCGGTCAGCCGCCAGATGCCGGTGCAGGGACGCCACGGGCAAGGCGCAGCTTTCGGGGCCGCAAGTGACCGCACGCGTATTGATCGTCGATGATATCCCGACCAATGTCAGGCTGCTCGAGGCGCGGCTGAGTGCCGAGTACTACGAAGTCGTTTCGGCATCATCCGGCCCTCAGGCGCTCGAGATCATGCAGGCGCAGGACGTGGATATCGTCCTGCTTGACGTCATGATGCCCGAGATGGACGGCTTCGAGGTCTGTCGTCGCATCAAGGCCAATCCGCGTACCCAGCACGTCCCGGTGGTAATGATCACCGCGCTGGACCAACCGTCTGATCGCGTGAACGGGTTGAATTCCGGGGCGGACGACTTCCTGACCAAGCCCGTAGACGACGTGCAGCTCATGGCGCGGGTAAAAAGCTTGGCGCGCCTCAAGTCACTGACCGACGAGTTGCGCGCGCGCGCCATGACTGGCCAGCAGATCGCCATCGAAGATGCGATGCGGGCTATGGACAAGATCAACACGGTCGGCGGCTCCATTCTCATCGTCGATACCGACCAGCGTCATGCCGAGCGGTTGCAGAACTATCTCACGCCCGAGCACGACGTGGATATCTTGACGCAACCCGCCGATGCCGTGTTCCAGGTCACGGGCGAGCGCTATGAGCTGGCGCTGGTGGCTATGTCATTGACGGACTTCGATCCTTTGCGTGTCTGCTCGCAGATCAGGACACTGGAGCATACGCGGAATCTGCCGATTATTCTGATTGCCGACGAGACGGACAAGCCGCGGGTGGTGCGGGCGCTCGATCTTGGGGTCAACGATTTCATCTCGCGGCCAGTGGAGCGCAATGAACTCGCCGCCCGTGTGCGCACGCAGATCCGGCGGCAGCGCTATGCCATGGAACTGCGCGAAAGCGTCAGCAATACCATGGCCTTGGCGATTACGGACGACATGACCGGCCTCTACAATCGCCGTTATTTCGACCGTCACCTGGGCATGATGCTGAACCGGGCGCAGGTGCAGGAGCGCGACATGGCGCTGATGATCCTGGACATCGACCACTTCAAATCGGTCAATGACAGCTACGGCCACGATGTGGGTGACGCGGTTCTGCGGGAATTCGCAACCCGCCTCAAGCGCAACATACGGGGCGTTGATCTTGCTTGCAGATTCGGCGGCGAGGAGTTCGTCGTGCTGATGCCGGACACCGATATCGTGCAGGCGGAACTGGTGGCGGAGCGGGTGCGGCAGTCGATTTCGGAGCGGGTGTTCGAGGTCAATGCCGGGCGACCGCTGGCGGTGACGGTTTCGGCGGGGGTGACGCTTAACGAGAGCGATGCCGACACGCCCGAGACGCTGATCAAGCGCGCCGATGTGGCGCTCTACCGGGCCAAGCGCGAGGGGCGCAACCGGGTGGTCTTCGACGCAGCGTAAATTGCGGCGTTAGGGTTATTCGTTATAATTAACAAAGCTTTACCGGGCTGAAACCGCCGGTTTTGCTTGAGTTTTTCCGGCCGTGGCATAGGTTGACCTCACACGAGGCAAGCGAGCCACAGAGCTCCAGCCGAGTGCTCCCTACGGCTTTGCTCAGGTCCGCCGCAACTCCTGAGACTCCGTAGGGCGGCTGGTCCGGATGCGGACAGAGTGGCCTCTTCGACATGCCGCTCCGGACCAGCCACTTCTTCCCACATATGCTAGCACGACGTGGCCGATATGTTGTCCAAGTGCTAACCAAATTGTCACCTGACGGCAGCAAAAAGCCCCGCATCGGTGATGCGGGGCTATTGCTTACTCGGAACGAGCAGGCGCCAGACTACTTGATCTTGGCTTCCTTGAACTCGACGTGCTTGCGCACAACCGGGTCGTACTTGTTGTACGAGAGCTTCTCGGTCTGGGTGCGAGCGTTCTTCTTGGTGACGTAGTAGTAGCCAGTATCAGCCGTCGACACGAGCTTGATCTTGACGGAAGCGGCTTTGGCCATGGTCAGTCCTCACAATGCAAAAGGCGCCGCGGAATCCCCGGCGCCGGAATTTGAGCGCAAACTACGGATTTTAGGCTGCGTGTCAAGGAAGATCGATCTCAAGGCGTGACGGTCTTGCCCGCCCTGCGAGCATAGCTCTCCGGGCCTTCGGCGCTCAGATTGATCCACTGGATCAATCTGCCCTGCGGGACGCTCCGAAGCCATACATATGGTTTGCCCATTGGAGGCCGACGATGGCGCCCTTGATCGAGGGGAGCATGATGAGGGGCAGGATGATCGCCAGCGGGATCATCGAGATAACATAGGTGATCGGCTGGACATGGTAGGTCATGTCCAGGTGCAGCATCAGGAAGACGATGATGTGGCCGACAATGGTGATGGCGATATAGGGCGGGAAGTCGTCGGCGCGGTGCAGATTGAGCTGTTCCCCGCAGACGTTGCACTCGTCGGCGACCTTGAGATAGGCGCGGAACAGCTTGCCCTTGCCGCAGTGGGGGCACTTGCACAGCGTGCCGCGCCACATGGCCTGGCCAACGTGGCGCTCTTCGAGACTCTGGGTACCCATCAGCCTACCTCTTCCTGCGGCCCTTTGGGCCGTAACTCCTAGATGGTCGCTTCTGGTTCCGCCTTGCAGATGACGGATTGACGCGGGACCCCTCAGAGAGGAGCTCGAAGCGCAGGGCGCCGGCTACCGGCGCCGCCTCGAGTAGCCGCACCGTTACGCGATCCCCGAGGCCGAACTTCTCGCCGCTGCGCTCGCCGATCATGGCCTGCTGATCCTCGACATAGCGATAGAAGTCTTCGCCGAGGGTGGAGGCGGGAATGAAGCCGTCGGCGCCGGTTTCGAGCAGGCGAACGAAAAGACCCGAGCGCGTCACGCCGGAGATACGTCCTTCGAAGCGGGCACCGATCTGAGCCGCCAGGAACTGGGCGAGGAGCCGGTCAGCGGTCTCGCGCTCCGCCATCATGGCCCGTCGCTCGGTAGCGGAGATGTGCTGTGCGATGCCGGGCAGACGCAGGCTTTCGTTCTCGCTCAGGCCGTCCTTGCCCAGGCCAAGCGCCGAGACCAGCGCCCGGTGGACGATAAGGTCGGCATAGCGGCGGATGGGCGAGGTGAAGTGGGCGTAGCGATCGAGGTTGAGACCGAAGTGGCCATAGTTTTCGGCGCTATACTCGGCCTGTGCCTGCGAGCGCAGCACCATCTCGGAGACCTGCTCGATGTTGCCCGCCTTGCGGGCTTGGCTGAGGATGCCGTTGAAGTCCGAGGCGCGGACACTGTCGGACTTCTTGACGGCAATGTCGAGTGAACCGAGGAAGTCACGTAGCGCCTGGAGCTTTTCGGAGGAGGGCTCGTCGTGGACGCGATAGAGCAGGGGCGTGCGCTTTTGTTCCAGCGTCTCGGCGGCGGCAACGTTGGCGGCGATCATCATTTCTTCGATGAGACGGTGCGCCGTCAGCCGCTCGGGGATGCGGATGTCCTTCACCATGCCCTTGTCGTCGAGCACGATCTTGCGCTCGGGCAGGTCTAGGTCGAGAGGGCCGCGCTTGTCGCGGGCCGCGGCCATGGCCTCATAGGCGTCGTAGAGCGGGCGGAGAATGGGATCAAGGATGGGTCCGCTGGCGTCGTCGGGCTGGCCGTCAATGGCGGCCTGCGCCTGCTGGTAGCTGAGCTTGGCGGCGGAGCGCATCAGGACACGGTGGAAGCTGTGCGACCGCTTCTTGCCATCGGCTCCCATGACCATCCGCACCGCCAGGGCAGCGCGCGGCTCGCCTTGCTTGAGCGAGCAGAGTTCGTTGGAGATGCGCTCGGGCAGCATGGGGACGACCCGGTCGGGGAAATAGACCGAGTTGCCGCGCAGGTAAGCCTCGCGGTCGAGTGCCGTGCCGGGCCGCACATAGGCGGCGACGTCAGCAATGGCGACATAGACCACATGGCCACCCGGATTGGCAGGATCATCGTCAGGCTGGGCGTAGACGGCGTCGTCGTGGTCCTTGGCATCAGCCGGATCGATGGTGATAAGCGGCAGGTCGCGCCAGTCCTCGCGGCCCTGCAGTGTCGCTTCCGTGGCTTGTTCTGCCTCCCGGATGACCGAGGCAGGGAAGTTGTAGGGGATCTCGAGGTTGTGGATGGCGATCAGGCTGACGGCACCTTCCGATGCCGGGTTGCCGATGACCTTGGTCACCTTGGCGCGCGGAATCATGAGGCGGCCCGAGAGCTTGACCTCGACCTCCACCAGGTCGCCGTCGCTGGCATCGAGCAGATCGCCCAGCGGGATGCGCATTTCCTTCTGCTTGCGATCGACGGGGATGAGGCGGGCGCCATCCTCGTCCATGCGGACAATGCCGATCTGGCCGCGACGCGGCTTGTCGAGGATCTTCATCGCCTTGGCGGTGTAGCGCGGAACATCCTCGTCGCCGGCATCGATGCGGGCAAGGATTCGGTCGCCGGGCGCCGGCACGACGCGCGCATCGCGGCCGCCAAGGACCTGGACGCGCGGCTTGTCGCCTTCCTCCTCGTTCCACTGGGCCGGATAGGCGTGGAGGTTGTCGGGATCGGCGTCGGATGGAATGTCGAGCACGGTCACATGGGGCAGGGCGGCGGTGCGGCGCAGCGCCTTGCGGGTGCGCGTGATGACGCCCTCGCCCTCAAGCTCGGCCAGCATGGCCTTGAAGGGGCGGCGCATGTCGCCACGGATGCCGAAGACCTTGGCCAGGTCGCGCTTGCCCTTGATGTCGGCGTCCTCTGCCAGGGCCTCGAGCAGTTGTTCGCGCGTGGGAAGCTCGGCGGCACGGAGTGCGGTGGTGCGGCGGGGTCCGGACGTGTTCCTGGACTTAGTTGGTTTTTTTGTTGTCATGTTGAGGAATATGTAGGTGATCGGCCCCGTTTTGCCAAATGGACGCATCGCCGGGCCGTTCCCGCCCGTCATTTCAACTAACTTTCGATACAGGCCGAACTTTCCGCCTGTTCGGCCATTCAGCTTGGTGACCAGCCTGGAGTAGACCAAATGAGCCGCGGAATCCTGATCGCCGTCCTGATCCTTGTGGTGCTGGGCATTGCTGCCGCATCGGTCAGCTTCATGCAGGGCTCGGGGGTGAACCGCGACAATGCTTCGGTGCAGGATCTCGAAGGCACGACTCAACCTTGAGCCATGCTTGAGGCGGTGAGCCGGACGCGGTTCAATCGGGCTCCAGACGAGACCGATTCCCCCTCATGACCATTCCTTTTTTCGACGGCCACAACGACACGCTGCTGCGCCTGCTGGAGAGCAGCGACGCCGACAAGGGCCAATCCTTCATCAGCGGAACGGGCGGTGGCCATATCGACCTGCCACGGGCGCGAGCGGCCGGGATGGCAGGCGGTTTCTTCGCGATGTTTCCGCCGCCGCTCAAGACCAGTCTGGCGGCCGTCACTGGCACGCCGCAGCTGGAGCCGAACCTGCCGCCCGAGCTCGCTTGGGGTGACGCCATGGCCTCGACCACGGGCATGGCCTCGCTGTTGCTGCGGCTGGAGCAGGCGGGGGCGCTGGCCCTGTGCCGGTCGGTTGCGGATATAGCCGCAGCGCAGGCGCGAGGCGTGCTTGCGGCTATCTTCCACATCGAAGGCGCCGAGGCGATCGACACCAACTTCTACACGCTGGATCTGCTGCATGCGGCAGGCCTTCGCTCCGTCGGCATTACCTGGAGCCGTGCCAATGCCTTTGGGACGGGGGTGCCGTTCCGTCACAATGCCGATCCCGATATCGGGCCGGGGCTAAGCGATCTGGGCAAGGAGCTGGTGCGGCGCTGCAACCAGATGGGGATCATGATCGATCTCAGCCATCTTAATGCGGCAGGTTTTCGCGACGTGGCGGCCATTTCGTCCCACCCGCTGGTAGCGACCCATTCCAATGTCCATGCCATCTCCCCGCATGCGCGGAACCTCGTGGATTGGCAGCTTGCCTCCATTCGCGAGAGCGGCGGCGTGGTGGGCCTGAACTTTGCCACCGGGTTCCTGAGGCCGGATGGCAAGTTTGTCACCGACACTCCGATGGAGCTCATGGTGCGGCATGTGGATGCCTTGGTGGAGGCGGTGGGCGAGGATGGCGTCGGGCTGGGCAGCGACTTCGACGGGGCGATGGTGCCGGCCGGGATCGGCGATGTGACGGGCGTGCCCAAGCTGCTGCAGGCGCTGCTGGACAAGGGCTACGGCGAGGCGCTGGTGGGCAAGATCGCGATGGGGAACTGGATGCGGGTGGTGGCGGAGGTGATGGGGTAGGATGCCCAACGTCACAGAGCGTCACCCTCGGGCTTGACCCGAGGGCACTTCACTTGAGGGCCGGTAAGTGCAGAGCCCTCGGGTCAAGCCCGAGGGTGACGGGCGGTGGGGGTGACGCGCGTCGGAAGCGAGTTTGGCAGAGGGCCTAGAAGGGCACGTCTTCGGTTTTTGTGGCCTTCTTTGCCGGTGCCTTTTTGGCGGCCGGCTTCTTTGCCGTGGTGGTTGCCGCCTTTTTCGCCGCAGGCTTCTTGGCTGCGGCTTTCTTGGCGGGCGCTTTCTTGACCTTGGTGCCCGTGGCTTCGGCGCGGGCGGCGATCCACTGGAGGGCCTGTTCCAGTGTTACGGCTTCCGGTGCGACATCCTTGGGGATGGTCGCGTTGATCTTGCCCTGATTGACATAGGGACCATAGCGGCCGGCGCGGACGGTGATTGGGCCGCTGTCGTGCTCGAAGGTCTGGATGGCTGCAACGGCAGCGCCGCCGCCACGCTTGAAGCCGCCGGCGGCCTTTTGCGCGATCAGGTCCACGGCGCGGTTGAGGCCCACGGTGAAAACCTCTTCCACGTCGGGCAGGTTGGCATACTTGCCGTCATGCAGGATGAAGGGGCCGTAGCGGCCGATGCCGGCGCTGATGGGCAGGCCGGTCTCGGGGTGGAGACCCACCTCGCGCGGCAGGCCGAGCAGCTTGAGCGCAGATTCCAGCGTCATGCTGGCAGCGTCCCAGCCGCGGGGCAGGGAAGCGCGCTTGGGCTCCTTGCCTTCGCCAAGCTGGACATAGGGGCCGAAGCGGCCGGACTTGAGGTGAACCTCCTCGCCGGTTTCCGGGTCAGTGCCCAGGATGCCATCGCCGGGCGCAGCCTCGGAGGACTTGCCCGCCGCCGCGTCGGACAGCTGGGTCGTGTGCTTGCATTCTGGATAGTTGGAGCAGCCGATGAAGGCGCCGAACTTGCCCAGCTTCAGTGACAGTTGACCCGTGCCGCAGGTGGGGCAGCGGCGTGGGTCGGAGCCATCCTCGCGCGGGGGGAAGATGCGGCTGGCCAGTGCATCGTTGAGCGCGTCGAGCACTTCGGAGACGCGGAGGTCCTTGATCTCGTCGGTTGCCGCGGTGAAGTCACGCCAGAAGTCGCGCAGCACCTGCTTGTAGTCGAGATCGCCCGCGGAGATTTCGTCGAGCTGTTCCTCGAGACCGGCGGTGAAGCCGTATTCGACATAGCGGTTGAAGAAGTTTTCGAGGAAGGCCGTGACGATGCGTCCGCGATCCTCGGGATGCAGCGCCTTGCCCTCGAGGCGGACATAGTCGCGGTCCTTGAGCGTCGTCAGCGTCGCCGCATAGGTCGAGGGACGGCCGATGCCGAGCTCTTCCATCTTCTTGATCAGGCTCGCCTCGGTGTAGCGCGAGGGTGGCTGGGTGAAGTGCTGCTCGATCTCCACCTGCTGCAGCGTGGGCTTGTCGCCGACCTTGAGCGGGGGCAGTTCGCGATCGTCCTCGTCGTCGGTGTCTTCGTCGGATTTGACCTCGACGCCATAGAGCTTGAGGAAGCCGGGAAAGGTGACGACCGAGCCGACGGCGCGCAGTTCCACGGCGCGGCCGGGGACGTTGACGGCGATGTCAACGGTGGTGCGGTCGATCTCAGCGGACTTCATCTGCGAGGCGAGCGTGCGGCGCCAGATCAGGCCGTAGAGCTTGGCCTGATCGGCATCGAGGTTGAGGTTTTCCGGTCGCTTGAACATGTCGGTGGGGCGGATGGCCTCGTGCGCTTCCTGGGCATTTTTGGCCTTGGTCTGGTAGATGCGGGCCTTTTCGGGGAGGTATTCCTCGCCGAAATACTTGCCGATCACCGAGCGGGCCATGGCGATGCCTTCGGGCGCCATCTGCACCGCGTCGGTACGCATATAGGTGATGAGGCCGTCCTCATAGAGGCGCTGGGCGATCTGCATGGTGCGGCTGGGCGAAAGGCCCAGGCGCGAGGAGGCATCCTGCTGGAGCGAGGAGGTGGTGAAGGGCGCGTAGGGGTTGCGCTTGGTCGGCTTCTTTTCGACAGCAGACACGTTGAACTGGCCGCCCTCGATCAGCGCCTTGAGCGCGGTGGCGTCTTCGCCGGTCTTGATGTCGAGCTTGTCGGTCTTCTTGCCGTCGACCGAGAACAGGCGAGCCAGGAAGCTCTTGCCGCCCTGGGCGAGCTTGGCCTCGACGGACCAGTATTCCTCGGCCTTGAACTTCTCGATCTCGGCCTCGCAGTCCGAGACCAGGCGCAGGGCGACGGATTGCACGCGGCCGGCAGAACGGGAGCCGGGGAGCTTGCGCCAGAGGATGGGCGAGAGGGTGAAGCCGACGAGATAATCGAGGGCGCGGCGGGCCAGATAGGCATCGACCAGCGGCATGTCGATGTCGCGGGGTTTTGCCATGGCCGCGGTAACGGCATCCTTGGTGATGGCGTTGAAGACGACGCGCTGGACGGGCGTGTCCTTCTTGAGCGCCTTTTTCTGGCGGAGGACATCCAGCACGTGCCAGGAGATGGCCTCGCCTTCGCGGTCGGGGTCGGTGGCGAGGATCAGCCCGTCGGCCCCCTTGAGGGCCGAGGCAATGTCGCCAAGGCGCTTGCGCGAGGCGGTGTCGACCTCCCAGGACATGGCGAAATCTTCATCGGGACGCACCGAGCCGTCCTTGGCCGGCAGGTCGCGAACATGGCCGAAGGAGGCCAGGACTTCATAGCCTGAACCCAGATATTTGTTGATTGTCTTGGCTTTGGCCGGACTTTCAACGACGACGACCTTCATGGAGTACCCGTTCCGCAACGCTTGGTGAGAAGTCGCGCAACATGGTGAAGGCGCGAGAAGGTGTCAACGGCGGAGAACAGGGAGCGCAAACACTCTCTCTTTGAGAGAGGAAATTTGCGACCGCTTGGGGCTTGCGGCGTTGTGCTGCAGCCGCCACGCTGAGGATGCACCGGTGGGCGGATTAGAGGAGACGAAATGGAATATCGCAAGCTCGGCAATAGTGGTGCCGTGGTCTCGGCTTATTGCCTTGGCGCCATGACCTTTGGCGCAGAATCGGACGAGGCGACCTCGTTCCGGCTCATGGATGACTATGTCGCCGCCGGCGGCAACTTCATCGACACCGCCAATGTCTATAGCGCCGGCCTTTCGGAAGAGATCATCGGCCGCTGGCTCAAGACCAAGCCCACGGGCCTGCGCGACCTGGTGATCACCACCAAGGGGCGGTTCCCGATGGGCGACGGTCCCAATCACCTGGGCCTGTCGCGCAAGAACCTCCAGGAGGCGCTGGACGCTTCGCTCAAGCGCCTGGGAGTGGAGCATATCGATCTCTACCAGATGCACGGCTTCGATGCCCTGACGCCGCTGGACGAAACGCTGCGCTTCCTTGATGACGCCATTCGTAACGGCAAGATTGCCTATTACGGCTTTTCCAACTTCCTGGGCTGGCAGTTGACCAAGGCGGTGTGGATCGCCAAGGCCCAGGGCTACCAGCCGCCGGTGACGCTGCAACCGCAATATAATCTCCTGGTGCGTGATATCGAGCATGAGATCGTGCCGGCGGCGCTGGATGCGCAGATCGGGCTCCTGCCGTGGTCGCCGCTGGGTGGCGGCTGGCTTTCGGGCAAGTACAAGCGCGACCAGATGCCGACCGGCGCGACGCGCCTGGGCGAGAACCCAAAGCGCGGCATGGAGGCCTTCGACAAACGCAACGGCAATGCCGTCACCTGGGAGGTGATCGGCGCCGTCGAGGAGATCGCCAAGGCACGGGGGGCCAGCATGGCGCAGGTGGCACTGGCCTGGGTCGCGGCCCAGCCGGGCGTGACCTCGGTCATTCTTGGCGCGCGCACCACCGAGCAGCTCAAGGACAATCTCGGCGCCGCGGACCTGCAGCTTTCGGCCGAGGAAGTGGCGCGGCTGAGCGCGATCAGCAAGCCGCAGATGGCCGACTATCCCTATGGCGAGGGCGGCATTGCGCAGCGCCACCGCAACATCGAGGGCGGGCGCTAAACCTGTTGGTTGGTGGCGCCGCTAGGCGTAGCGCAGCGCCACCAGCTGACCGCTCGACCACTCGACCTGTCCGGCAAGGTCGAATTCGAGCAGCAGCATCTGCGTCGTGCCGACCGAAAGGCCGGACTGGCGGATCAGCTCATCGACATCGATGGGCGTCGAGCTGAGGAGGCCAAGCAGGCGGGAGCGGTCGTCATCGCTTGGCGGCTCGGCGTCGGGCACAAGGTCGGGTTCCCAGTCGCGATCAAAGAGCGCGGTGCGGGAGGGGTCTGCGCTGCCCAGGGTCTCGATGACGTCCTCGGCGCCGGTGATCAGCTTGGCACCCTGCTGGATCAGGGCATTGCCGCCTTCGGCGCGCGGGTCGAGCGGTGAACCGGGGACGGCAAAGACGTCGCGGTTCTGTTCGAGCGCCAGGCGGGCAGTGATCAGCGATCCGCTGCGCTTGGCAGCCTCGACGACGACGATCCCCAGCGACAGGCCGGAGACGAGCCGGTTTCGTCGCGGGAAGTCACGGGCCCGCGGTTCCCAGCCGAGCGGCATCTCGGTCAGAAGGGCGCCGCCATTATCGAGGATATCGTGGGCAAGCGGGATATTCTCGTCGGGGTAGATCTTGTCCAAGCCGCCGGCGAGGACGGCGACGGTGCCTGTGCCGAGACTGGCGCGATGGGCGGCCGTGTCGATGCCGCGCGCCAAGCCGGAGACAACAGTGTAGCCGCGTTCACCCAGATCGGTCGCGAGCAGGCGCGTCATCTTGATGCCGGCGGCCGAGGCGTTGCGCGCGCCCACGATGCCGACCGTCCGCTGCCAATCGAGGTTGGCGCCACCTGCAAGGGTGACGATAGGCGGGGCGGCGGGGATGTAGTTGAGGAGAGGCGGGTAGTCGGCTTCCCCGATATGGACCAGCCGGGCGCCATAGCGCGCGACGCCGGCCAGTTCGTCCTCGGCCTGGGCGAGGCTTACGATGCGGAGGGGCTTGCCGGTGCGCTTGAGGAGCGCGGGGAGGGCGTCGAGTGCGGCTTCGGCCGACCCGAAGCGGTGAACGAGCTGGCGGAA
Organism: Devosia sp.; assembly: GCF_036563435.1. Classification (GTDB taxonomy): domain Bacteria; phylum Pseudomonadota; class Alphaproteobacteria; order Rhizobiales; family Devosiaceae; genus Devosia. The sequence goes on along the minus strand of NZ_DATCMJ010000015.1, from coordinate 320,510 downwards.
AGTGGCGGGACCGACATTGTCGGTCCGCAGGAGACGAAGGCGCGCGAGGCGCTCGGCATGGCTAAAGGTGGCACCCGGCGACGGCGCCACGGCCTATCCCGCCTTCTTGCCGGCGCCGATGCGCGGCTCCGTACCGGCCATCAGGCGGGCAATATTGGTGCGGTGCTGGTAGAACAACAGGATGGCCAGGACGGCCGCCGTGCCGGCAAGCCACTGGTTGCCGAGCACAAAGGCGAAGATCGGTGCGGTCGCAGCCGCGGTGAGCGCGGCAAGGGAGGACATTTTCTGCGCAAAGGCGATCAGCAGCCAGACGGCGCAGAAGATGAGGCCGACAGGCCAGCTGAGCGCCAGCAGGGACCCGATCATGACCGCAACGCCCTTGCCGCCCTTGAAGCCGAGCCACACGGGAAAGCAGTGACCGAGGAATGCGAAAATGGCGGCGACCATGCCGGCAGCATCCCCCCAGAAGTATCGCGCGAGGAGCACGGGAACGGCCGCCTTGCCTGCATCCAGCACCAGGGTAGCGGCGGCCAGCCAGCGATTGCCGGTGCGCAGGACGTTGGTCGCGCCGATATTGCCCGAGCCGATGGCGCGGATGTCGCCAAGGCCGGCGGCGCGGGTCAGCAGCAGGCCAAAAGGAATGGAGCCGCAGAGATAGGCCAGCACTGCTGCAAGGAGCAGGTTGATGGTGTCAGCAGTCATGCAGCGAAGTCCCCCCAGGCAGTGACATAGAAATAGCCTCTCGGCGGCCGGTCCGACAAGAGGGATGCGCCGGCAGGCTCACGCCCGCCGGGGATCAGTCTGCCTGCTGGAACACCGTTTCACCGGCGACCCAGGTGCGCATCACCTTGCCGGCAAGACGCGCGCCTTCGAAGCTGGTGTTGCGCGAGCGGGAGCGGATGTCGCGTTCGCTGACCTGCCAGGGATAGTCGAGATCAAGCAGGATCAGGTCTGCAGGCGCTCCCCTAGCGATGCGGCCCGAAGGGAGGCCGAGAATATCGGCTGGGCGGCTGGTCAGGGCGCGCAAAACGGTCAGCAGGTCCACATCGTCCGAATGGACGAGCCGCAGGGCGGCCGCAAGAAGCGTCTCGAGGCCGATGGCGCCGTCCGAGGCTTCCGCGAAGGGCTGGCGCTTGACTTCACTGTCCTGCGGGTCGTGGTCGGAATGGATGGTGTCGATGGTGCCGTTGCGCAGGCCTTCGATCACCGCCTGCCGGTCGTCTTCTGCCCGCAGCGGGGTCGAGAGCTTGAAGAAGGTGCGATAGCGGCCGATGTCGTTCTCGTTTAGCGCGAGGTTGTTGATGGAAACCCCTGCTGTAACACGCTTGTTACGGCTCCTGGCGGCAGCCACAAGGTCGACCGACTGCCTGCAGGAAATCTGCGCGGCATGATAGGTCGTCCCCGTCAGCGCCGCCAGTTGGAGGTCGCGCGCCAGGGGGATGGTTTCGGCCTCGCGCGGGATGCCCTTGAGCCCAAGCACCGTGGCGAAGAGCCCCTCATTCATTACGCCGTCGCCGGTGAGGCTCCGATCCGAGACGTGGTGGACAAAGGTCATGCCGTAGTTGGCGGCATAGCTCATGGCGGTGCGCAGCAGGGCCGCCGACTGGATCGAGTGGCGGCCATCGCTGAGGCAGACAGCGCCTGCTTCCTTAAGAAGGCCGAATTCGGTGATCTCCTGCCCGGCAAGGCCCTTGGTGATGGCAGCGGCCGGTAGGACGTTGACTCTGGAGGTCGCCTTGGCGCGGCGGATCAGGAAGTCAACCAGCGCACCGTCATCAACAACGGGCGCAGTATCGGGCATCATGACGAAGCTGGTGACGCCGCCTGCCGCGGCCGCTTCGCCGGCGGACTGGAGCGTTTCGCGATATTCCTTGCCCGGTTCGCCGGTGAAGACGCGCATGTCGACGAGACCGGGGGCGAGGATCAGGCCGCCCGCGTCGATGACCTCGGCACCCTCGGGAACCCCAACGGGACCGGCGAGCGCCAGATCGGTGACGACGCCATTCTCGATCAGCACGGCGCCGCGCGCGTCGGTGCCCGATGCCGGGTCGACGACGCGGGCATTTTCGATCAGCAGGGGGCGGTTCATTGTTCGCCTCCAGCGGGCAGCAGCGCATCGAGCACGGCCATGCGAACGGCGACACCCATTTCCACCTGATCGGTGATGACAGAGGCCGGACCGTCGGCGATGGCGGGGTCGATTTCGACGCCGCGGTTCATCGGCCCGGGATGCATGACGATGGCGTCGGGCTTGGCAAAGCTCAGCTTTTCGGCGTCGAGCCCATAGAAGCGGTAGTATTCGCGGATAGACGGGATCATGCGGCCATTGGCGCGTTCGTGCTGGAGGCGCAGCATCATGACGACGTCCACGTCCTTGAGCCCCTCGCGCATGTCGGTGAAGACTTCGGTGGCGAGATGTTCGATGCCGGCGGGCAGGAGATTGCGCGGGGCGATGACGCGGGTGCGCACATGGAGGGCGCCCAGCAAGAGAAGATTGGAGCGCACTACGCGCGAATTGCTGATGTCGCCGCAGATGGCGACGGTGAGGCCAGAGATCCGGCCCTTGTGGCGGCGGATGGTGAGCGCGTCGAGCAGGGCCTGGGTCGGGTGCTCGTGGGCGCCATCGCCGGCATTGATCACGGCGCAGCCGACCTTTTGCGACAGGAGCTCCACGGCGCCGGCTGCCGAGTGGCGCACGACGATGACGTCGGGGCGCATGGCATTGAGCGTGGTCGCGGTATCGACCAGGGTTTCCCCCTTGCTGACCGAGCTGGTCTTGACCGACATGTTCATGACCTGAGCGCCCAGGCGCTTGCCGGCGATCTCAAAGGAGCCTTGCGTGCGGGTGGATGGCTCGAAGAACAGGTTGATCTGCGTCTTGCCCGAGAGGGTGGGGTGCGATTTTCGCTCTTGGCGCGACACCGGGACCATGCGCTCGGCGCGATCCAGCAGATCGATGATCTCGTGCTGCTTGAGATCGGCGATCGAGAGCAGGTGGCGCTGCTGGAAAGGTGGGAAATCGCCGGACGAGGCGGCAGGCGAGGTCGTGTTGCTGGCGCGAATTTCAGCCATGCGCTCCGGTCCCATTAGGTTTGCTGCGGTCTAGCGGAGCAGGGGGCGCTATTCAACCGTTTGTTGAGCCTCAGTGGCGCAGGCGGTCCAGCGCACCCTGAAGGATGTAGCTGGCGGCGAGCTTGTCGACCACTTCCGCGCGCCGGTCGCGGCGGAGGTCGGCTTCGATCATCATGCGGGTGACGGCGCTGGTGGAGAGGCGCTCGTCCCAAAACGCGATGGGGAGCGGCGTCTTTTGCGCCAGGCTGCGGGCGAAGGCGCGGGTGGACTGGACGCGAGGGCCTTCTGAGCCGTCCATATTCAGGGGCAGGCCGAGAATGATGGCGACGATCTGATTCTCGCCAATCAGCGCCAGGATGCGCTCGGCATCCTGGGTGAACTTGGTGCGCTTGATGGTTTCGAGCGGCGTGGCGGAGTAGCGCATGCCGTCGCTGATGGCGACCCCGATGGTCTTGGTGCCCAGATCAAGCGCCATGATCCGGCCGGTGGGAGGGATGGAGGCGAGCGGATTGGCGAAATCATGGGTCATGTTGGCCGTTGACAAGTAGAACAAAAGAAGATCGAATAAAGATCACACTAGGAACACGCATGTGCTGCTGTAGGATTTCCACCTAATTGACCCATACTCGCAGGTGAATTGAAATAGTGCGCGTGGTGCACTAACATCAGAGGCGAGAATGCCGACGATCATACGTCTAGGTAACGTCAAGATCGCTGTCTATGCCATGGATCATCCACCGCCGCATTTCCACGTACTGACCGCAGATTACGCGGCAACTATATCCATAAGGACGTTGAAGATCACTGCAGGTGACTTGCCCAGCGACATATACAGGTTGGTCACCCGCTGGGCCGACGATCACACAGATATGCTGCTTGATGCATGGACACGGTTAAATGGCTGAAGTTGAAATGGTTGGGACCGGAATTCCCCTTCCGCGCATGAAATCGGTGAAACCTTTGGCTGGTCGCGTGCTGCAGATCGCGTGGACGTCCGGCGAGATACAGGATGTAGACGTCGCACCAGCACTCTTGAGCCATCGTTCGTTCGTGCGTCTCAGATCGGATGATGCGCTGTTCCAGTCGGCGAAGCTGGACGAGTTTGGTGATGCTGTCATTTGGGCGGATGGCAGCGAACTTGCGGCAACGTGGATTCACGAATTGTCCGTGCCAAGCGATCTGACCAACGACGAGTTCCGTAGCGCCATGGATAGCCTCCAGATGAGCCTTGACGGGATGGCGACCCGGCTGGGGATCGCACGACGGCTGATTGCTGAGTACCGCAAGGACAGACCAATTCCTCGGACCGTGGCTTTGGCGACGCGGCATCTTGTTGAACATTACAAGCGGGCTGGATAGTGCGATACCGTTGCCACTAGGGGTGACGGGAGTAGCGGCAAATGAAGCTGACCTGGTTCGGCGCGACGACCATACGCGTACATATCGGCGGGTCGGTTCTGGTTGTAGATGCGGCTGGGACTTCCCCGGAAATCGACCGAGCCGAGCTGGTCAGCGGGGCGGATCGGGTGATCGAACGCTTTGGGGCTGAACTGGACATGGTCGACCTGGGCAGGTGGACTCCGCGCCGACCAGCCCGCCTGCTGGATGAGGGGGACGCCTTGCCTCAAGTGATGGCGTGGTCAGCGAGTAGAGACGCCATTCTCATTGACGCTGAGGGAGAGCCGCCGCTGTTGTTGCTGGCCGCGGAAGCGCCCGCACTTGGCCGCTGGGCGGATGGGGCGGTGGTGGTGCTGTTTGGGGATGGGGCGCAGCTGGTTTCGGCTGGTGGGGCGGTGCTGGCGCAGCGGACGCCAAAGCTGCTTGCCCTTGCAGCCGGTGAGGCGGCGATCGATGCTGCCATTCCCGTCTTGGGGAGCGCGCTGGACGGAACGGCGCTTTTGTCGCTCGAGCCTTGCATGGCTCTCGAAGCCTGATCCGCCATTTCGGTTGTCTTTTCCCGCGCGCGGTTGCTAATACCAGCCCAACGAGCCGTGGTTTTTCTGGAGTTGGTTTATGTCCGTCGACGCTGCAACCGTGAAGCGCATCGGGCGCCTGGCGCGCATTCGCATCGAAGAAAGTGAAGTCGAAGCCTATCAGAGCGAACTCAACGCCATTCTTGGCTTTGTGGAACAGCTGAACGAAGTCGACGTCACGGGTGTCGAGGCGATGACGTCGGTGACCCCGATGACCCTGCGCCGGCGGGACGACGTGATCAGCGACGGCGGCTATGCCGAACAGATCGTCAGCAACGCACCGCTGACCGAAGACAACTTCTTCATGGTGCCCAAGGTGGTCGAATAATGGCGATCACGATCGCCATCGAGATGCCGCTGCAGGACGATGTGCGGGCGCTTGTTGCGCAGCTCAACGACCATCTCCTGCCGCTGTCGCCCCTGGAATTCCAGTTCAAGATGACCGTGGAGCAGATGGCCGACTCCGACACGACGCTGTTTGTGGCGCGCGACGAGAGCGGGCAGGCTGTGGGCATGGGTGCGCTCAAGGTGCATTCGGCCGAGCTGGGCGAGGTCAAGCGGATGTTCACCCTGCCGGCGGTGCGCGGCCAACGGCTCGGACGCCAGCTGCTTGAACGCATCGTCGAGCTGGCACGCGAGCGCCGGTTACCTGTGCTGATGTTGGAGACCGGCACGGGCGAAGGCATGGCCGAGGCGCATCGGCTTTATACGCGCTATGGCTTTGTGCCGCGCGGTCCGTTCCTCGACTATCCCGACAGCGAATGGTCGGCCTTTTTTGAGATGAATTTGGCGGTTCCGGCTCTGGCGAGCTGAGCACGCGGCACAGTATGAACGAAAGAGTTTAACCTTGACTGACCTCACCAAGCTGAGCCTGGCCGCTGCCCGCAAGGGCCTTGCCGACAAGAGCTTTACGGCCACCGAACTCACGGGCGCCTATGTCGCCGCCATCGAGGCTGCCAATCCCAGCCTCAACGCCTATGTGGCGGTGACGGCGGACCAGGCGCGGGACATGGCCAAGGCCAGCGACGAGAAACTCCTGCGCGGCGAGGGCGGGGCGCTGGAAGGCATTCCGCTGGGGATCAAGGATCTCTTTGCCACCAAGGGCGTGCACACCCAGGCCGCCAGCCACATCCTCGACGGGTTCAAACCCGAATACGAATCGACGGTTACAGCAAATCTCTGGCGCGACGGCGCGGTGATGCTGGGCAAGCTCAACATGGACGAGTTCGCCATGGGCTCGTCCAACGAGACCAGCTATTATGGTCCGGTGGTCAGCCCGTTCCGCGCCGAAGGCAGCAATGCCAACCTGGTGCCGGGCGGATCGTCGGGTGGTTCGGCCGCGGCCGTTGCCGCCTGGCTCTGCGCCGGTGCGACGGCGACCGATACGGGTGGCTCGATCCGCCAGCCAGCGGCGTTCACCGGCACGGTCGGCATCAAGCCGACCTATGGTCGCTGCTCGCGCTGGGGCACGGTGGCGTTCGCATCCTCGCTCGACCAGGCCGGGCCGATCGCCCGGACGGTTGAAGACGCGGCGATCCTGATGACCTCGATGTCGGGGTTTGATCCGAAAGACTCCACCAGCGTGGACCTAGCGGTGCCCGACTTCGCCGCTGCCGTGGAGCGCGGTGTGAAGGGCCTCACCATCGGTGTGCCCAAGGAATACCGGATGGAGGGTATGCCCGCCGAGATCGAGAAGCTCTGGAGCCAGGGCCTCGACTGGCTCCGTGCCGAGGGTGCGACGGTCAAGGACATTTCGCTGCCGCACACCAAGTACGCGCTTCCGGCCTACTATATCGTGGCGCCGGCTGAAGCCTCGTCCAATCTCGCGCGCTACGACGGGGTGAAGTACGGCCTGCGGGTGTCCGGCAAGGACATCACCGACATGTATGAGCTGACCCGGGCCGCCGGTTTCGGCCGCGAGGTGAAGCGCCGCATCATGATTGGAACATACGTGCTGTCTGCCGGTTACTTCGATGCATATTATGTCAAGGCGCAGAAGGTGCGGACGCTGATCAAGAAGGACTTCGAGGACGCTTTCAACGGCGGCGTCGACGCCATCCTGACTCCGGCAACGCCGTCGGCAGCTTTCGGCGTGGGCGACGAGGCACTGGCGGCCGATCCGGTCGCCATGTATCTCAACGACGTCTTCACAGTGACGGTGAACATGGCAGGCCTACCCGGCATTGCCGTGCCGGCCGGCAAGGACGGCAAGGGGCTGCCTTTGGGCCTGCAGCTGATCGGCAAGCCATTCGACGAGGAAACGCTGTTTGCCGCAGCCCGGGTGATCGAAAAGAGCGCCGGCGGCGACTTCGCCCCCAAGCCCTGGTGGTAAGCATGGGACCAGGCACCTCTTGATCGAGGTGCCGTTCCGCCTTATCTCGCCGGAATGCACAAATTGAAATTGGTTGTGACGCCGCCGCGCGTGGCGTTCGGGCCGACAAGGGTTTCTCTGATGGCCGCAGACATCTTCACCACGCTCGACTGGTCCGAACCGCCCAAGGACATGAGCAAGCCGCTCCAGGCACTGTGGTGGCTGAAAAAGGGCGAGTTGCGCGTCGGTCCGGAATGGGAGCAGGCTCACAACATCGTCCAGGCGATGGAGGGCGTGCAGGCGTTCGACTGGGTCCATGCCCTAATGCACTGGATCGAAGCGGACATGGGCAATGCCGATTATTGGTATCGCCGGGCCGGCAAGCGAAGGGCAACGGCAAGCGTTGGCAGCGAATGGGAACATATCGCAGCGGCGCTGAGCGAAGTCACCAAGCACTAGAACACCAAACACCCCCGGCATGAACCGGGGGTGTTTCGTTTCCAGGTGTCTATCGGTTGTCGAACTCGCTCCGGACCAGTTCAAGTCCGCGTTTGGTGATGCGGTAGGGCTGACCGCCCTGGGAGCGGATCGCTTTCTTGGCCTTGAGTTTCTTGAACAGCACGAGGCTGCAATTGTTCAGGAGCCAGCCATCGCGATTGAAGAATTCGAGCCCGGTTACCTTGCCTGCGTTGTCCTTGAGCAGCGTGATACGGCCGCCCTGCGCGAGTGCGTGAAGCACTCGCTGTTCGTCTCGGGAAATATCCATTTGGAAGTCAGTTGCCTGCGATGCGGATCTGCGATCCGCGAACAAACTTGATCGCCGGCCGGCATCACGCGCAGCGGGCGACTGGTTCATTCATGCCCCATCCGCTTGGACGGGGCTTCAGGCGATCTCGGACTGACTAAACATGGCAATATTGATATCGCCGCTGGCGGGCCTCGCCAAGACGCCTAGTTGAAATCGCGGGCCGGGCGGTGCAAAGCAGCAACAGCAAAGATGGGGAAAATCAGTGACCAGCAAATCGCCCGCAGACTGCGAGACCAAGGATGACGTGCGCGCCGAGATCGACCGGGTCGATCAGGCACTGCTGACGCTGTTTGCCGAACGGCACCGCTATGTGACGCGGATGGCGCAGATCAAGACGGATCCGCACGAGGCGCGGGACCCGGCGCGAATCGAGGCGGTGATCGCCAAGGTGCGGGAGCGCAGTTTGGCTCTTGATCTTGACGAGGATCAGGCAGAGCTTGTTTGGCGCACCCTGATCGATTGGAACATCAACTACGAGAAGGGGATCATCGCGGCGCGGCGGCGCAGCTAGGACCGGCAGGAGGCAACCATGGCAGGTATCAACATCCGCAAGGCCGAAAAGGCTGACGCGCACCGCCTTGCCGATATCGCCTACCGTGCCTGGGAAAGCGGCATCTACCCGCTGCTGACCAACAAGCCAGGTGCAAGGGAGGCGGAGCAGCGCCGCCTGTCGCAGGCCGTGGCCGAAACGTTGGGCCGCATCATCGTCGCCGAGGTGGATGGCATCAGCGTCGGCTGGTGCTCGCGTTCGGCGCGGCGGGCCTATATCCCGTTCCTTTTCGTCATGCCCGAGTTGCAGGGACACGGCATCGGTTCGATGCTGCTGCAACGCATGGAAAGCATGCTCGAGCTCGAGGGCGCCGAGCGTGTGCAACTCGAAACGCCGGCCGACAATGTGCGCGCCGTGCGGTTCTACGAAAAGCAGGGCTACCGTATCCTGGCGCTGCGCCCGGACGGGCGGGCCGCGCACGAGCCGTTCATGAGCGTTCACCTCGAGAAACGGCTGCAGCCGTTTATGGGAGAGATCGAGGATGATTGAGATATTTGCGGGAGTCGCCGCAGCACTCGATCGTCATCCTCGGGCTTGACCCGAGGACACTTCACTGGACGACAGCCGGGCAAGTATAGAGCCCTCGGGTCAAGCCCGAGGGTGACGGCCGGTGGTTGGCGGCTCGATATGTGAGCTTCAAACCTCCACCCTCGCGACCTAGTGGTTCGACAAGCTTGCTATGAGGCCTCCATGGTTGCATCCGCCAGGCAACACCAGTAATCACATGTCAAACCTCTGCCTTGCCTCGCAGGACCTGCAATTGACCCTCATCGATACCCGCACGCCCAATCCCAAGAGCTTCATCAAGGGCTCGACCGGTGACTGGGAAGTCATCATCGGCATGGAAGTGCATGCGCAGGTGACGAGCGAGAGCAAGCTGTTTTCCGGCTCGTCCACGGAGTTCGGCAATCCGCCCAATTCGAACGTGAGCTTCGTCGATGCGGCCATGCCGGGCATGCTGCCGACCATCAACGAGGAATGCGTGCGCCAGGCTGTCCGCACCGGCCTTGGGCTGAAGGCGCAGATCAACAAGCGCTCGGTGTTCGACCGCAAGAACTACTTCTATCCGGACCTGCCGCAGGGCTACCAGATCTCGCAGTTCAAGGACCCAATCGTGGGCGAGGGCAAGGTATTGCTCGACATGCCCGAGGGACAGATCGAAATCGGCATCGAAAGGCTGCACCTGGAGCAGGATGCGGGCAAGTCGATCCACGACCAGCACCCGAACATGAGCTTTGTCGACCTCAACCGCTCGGGCGTGGCGTTGATGGAGATCGTCAGCAAGCCCGACCTGCGCTCGGCCGATGAAGCCAAGGAATATCTGGGCAAGCTGCGGACCATCCTGCGGTATCTCGGCACCTGCGACGGCAATATGGAGCAGGGCTCCATGCGCGCCGACGTCAACGTCTCGGTGCGCCGCCCCGGCGGGGAGTTCGGCACGCGCTGCGAAATCAAGAACGTCAACTCCATCCGCTTCGCCGGCCAGGCGATCGAGTTCGAAGCACGGCGCCAGATCGACATCCTCGAGGACGGCGGCTCAATCGACCAGGAAACGCGGCTGTACGATCCCAAGACCGGTGAAACCCGCTCCATGCGCTCCAAGGAAGAAGCGCATGACTATCGCTATTTCCCCGATCCCGATCTGCTGCCGCTTGAGTTCGACGATGCCTTCATCAGCATGCTGGCCGAAGGCCTGCCGGAACTGCCCGACGAGAAGAAGGCGCGCTTTGTCAGCGACTATGGGGTAACTGCCTATGACGCGATGGTGCTGACGCTCGATCGCGAGACTGCCGACTACTACGAGAGCTGCGTCGCCTTCGGCGGCAGCAAGCGCGACGGCAAGGCCGTGGCCAATATCCTCAACGGCGATGTAGCGGCCTATGCCAATTCGCAAGGTTTGGCCGTGTGGGAAACTCACCTCAAGCCGGGGCAGATCGCTGGTATCGTCGACCTGGTTGCGGCCGGGACGATCTCGTCCAAGGGCGCCAAGGACCTGTTGCAGGTGATCATCGCCGAGGAGCCAGAGGGCGAACCGGCAGAGATCGTCGAACGCCGCGGCATGAAGCAGGTGACCGACATGGGGGCGATCGAAAAGATCGTCGACGACATCATCGCCGCCAATCCCGACCAGGTGGAAAAGGTGAAGGCCAAGCCCACAATGATCGGCTGGTTCGTCGGCCAGGCCATGAAGGCTTCGGGCGGCAAGGCCAACCCGCAGGCGCTCAACGACCTGATGAAGCAAAAGCTCGGGATCGAGTAAGGGGCTGGCCCGCTAGGCATCGGGCAGGGGCTTGCCGACTGTCATGGCCGCTCGGAAGGCGGGATCAGGGTCGAAGAAGGCCGGTTCGGGCGTGGCGCCGGTGGCGTCAAAGAAGCGGCTGACAAAGCAGCGGAAGCTGGCGCAGAGCGCGATGTCGGAGATCTCGACATCGCTGAAGCCGACGGCGCGCAAGGCGTCGATGTCGGCCTGGGTGATCTTCGAGGCGTCGCGCGCCACCTGTTGCGCATAGGCGAGCATGGCGATGTCCTTGTCGCTCAGACCCGCATTGCGGAAGTCGCGGACGATCGCCAGAACCTGCTCATGGCCCATCTCGCGGGCGAGCACGCTGCTATAGACCTGAACGCAATAGGTGGACGGGACCTGTTGGGCCGCGATCAGGGTGATGAGGCGCCAGCCGCGCATGCCGAGCGAAAAGCCGCTCTTGATGCCATGGGAGAACCGCTCGAAGTGCGGCAGCACCTCAGGCCGGGTCGTCCAGCATGTCGTCGCCTCCATGAGCAGCCCCATGGAGGCGATCTCGTTCTGGTATATGTCGGCGATCTCGCCACGGGCTTCTTCGAGGCCAACGGTCTGCAGGAACATGGCAACCTCCCATCATGCAATGGGGCAGCATAGCGCCGCTTCCGAGCAACTCGCCAGCTAGACTTCCTGCGGGATCGGATCGCCGGTGCCGGGAGCAATCTCGGGGGAGCCGGGCGGCACCGGGTCCTCAACTGGCTGATCTGGCGTCGGCACTTCGGCTGGACCGGGTGGTACCGGGTCGACCGGTTGCGGCTGAGGCGGCTCGGGCTGCGGGACGATTTCGGGCGGGGCGACGGGGTCGATATCGGGCCTGGGCTGGTTCATGGCGTACTCCTTAGGAGGTCAACGCCAGTGAACCGGTGCTGTTCCTCAGGCGGGCACGCGGTGCCACACCTTGCGGATGCGCCCGTCGATGAACAGCAGGCCGAGGAAGATTATGGTCATGCCCAGAATCTGGATCGGCAGCACGGTTTCGCGCAACACCGTTACTCCCAGGATCAGCGCCGATATGGGGGCGATGAAGGTCGTGGTGGCGAAATTGGTCGCGCCGACGCGCGGAAGGATGCGGTACATGATCTGGAAGGTGAAGGCGGTTGATAGGAGGCCGATTGCCAGGGCTGCACCCCATGTTTCCGGCCGGGTCATCACCGGGACGCCTTCGCTGAAAAAGGCGATCGGCGTCGCAATCACTGCGGCACCGGTCAGCGCAATGGCGGCGAAGGCTGTTGGTTCGATATGCTTGAAGCTGCGCGTGATGTTGAGGGAGATGGCGTAGCATAGCGTCGCGCCGAGACAGGCAAGCACCGCCCAGAGGTGGGAATCGCCTTCGCCCAACGCCGGCGAGACCAGGATCGCGGCGCCGACAAAGCCAATCGCGACACCGGTGAACTTGGTGGGCGAGGCCTTCTCCCCGCCGATCCAGAAATGGGAGATGATGGCGGTGACCATGGGCGTCAGCGCGTTGATGATGGCGGCGACGCCGCTTGCCAGGTCAGCCTGGGCCAGAGGAAAGAGCGCAAAGGGAATGGCATAGGCGACGACGCCAAGAAGGCCCAGTTGCAGCCAGAGCTTTGGATCGCGCGGGACAGGCTTGCGCAGGGCAAACATGACGGCCCAGCAGCCGAGTGCACCGATACCGACGCGGAAGGAAGTGACCCAGAGGGGGCCAATCTCCCGGATCAGAACGGCGTTGAAAATGAACGAGCAGCCCCAGATGGCGCCCAGCAAGATGATCCAGCTCCAGTCACGCAGCGACATCTGATTCCTCATGTTGAGCGCGGACGCTACGCCTGGGTGGAACAAAGGTCGAACCGATTTTGACGATGGACGGATCAATTGCGGTGATGGGAAGCTGCCATGCGGAGGGGCAGGCTGGCGGTGCGGAAATCGCGTCACTAGCCTCGTCCGGTCACAAGAGAGGGACTACAATGATCAAGACATTTTTCGCTGCCGTTTCCGCTGTCACACTCCTTTCGGCCCTGCCGGCAATAGCGGCCGAGACGCTGGACGAGACGCCGCGCATTGCAGTGATGTCGGCCTTCGGCCCGGAATGGATTGAGCTGCAGGCAGCGCTCAGCGAACGCGAGGACTACGAAGTCAACGGCACGACCTTTGCCACCGGCCTGATCGAGGGCAAGCCGGTGGTGCTGTTCCTGACGGGCGTCAGCATGGTCAATGCGGCGATGACGTCGCAACTGGTCATCGACCGGTTCAATATTACGTCCATCGTGTTTTCCGGCATTGCGGGAGGTGTCAATCCGGAGCGGCATATCGGCGACGTGATTGTCCCTGCAAAGTGGGCGCAGTATCTGGAGGTGACGCTGGCGCGGGAAACCGGCGAGGGCGAGTTTGCGGTACCCAGCTTTCAGACGGCGCCTTTCCCCAACTATGGCATGATTTTCCCCCAGGAAGTGGAAGTGGCACGCGAGGGCGGTGAGCTCGAGGGCAAGTTCTGGTTCGATGTCGATGCGGACCTGCTGGCGATTGCCGAGAAGGTGGCTGCAGAAGTTGAGCTGGAACATTGCGTCGAGCCAAGCAACTGCCTCACGACCACGCCCTCGATCCATGTCGGCGGCAATGGCGTGTCCGGGGCGGCCTTTGTCGATAATGCCGAGTTCCGGGAATACGCCTTCGAGACGTTCGAGGCGCAGGTGCTCGACATGGAGAGTGCCGCAGTTGCCCATGTCGCTTATGCCAACGGCGTGCCGTTTATCGCCTTCCGCTCGCTGTCGGACCTTGCCGGCGGTGGCGAGGAGGCAAATCAGATGGGCACGTTCATGGGCTTGGCATCGGCCAACTCGGCCGCGGTGGTGACGCGCTTCCTTGCCGAGCTTCCGGCGGAATAGACCAGTGGCCCCTTACCCGTTTAGGTGAGGGGCCTTTCCCATCTCGATCTCGCCCGCCGCCAGCATGCGCAGCGCTTCGGGATAGATCCGATGCTCCTCGACGAGGACACGGGCGGAGAGGGTTTCGGGCGTATCGCCAGGCAGGACGGGAACCTCGGCCTGGAGGATCGGTGCGCCCTCATCGAGGCCGGGCGTCACGAAGTGGACGGTGCAGCCATGGACCTTCACGCCATCGGCAAGGGCCCGTTCGTGGGTATGGAGGCCGCGATAGGCGGGCAGGAGGGACGGGTGGATGTTGATCATCCGTCCTTCCCAGCGGTGGACGAAGTCTTCGCCAAGGATGCGCATGAAACCGGCGAGGCAGACGATCTCGGTGTCCCAGCTCTCGAGCAGCTGCGTCATGACGTCTTCGAACATGTCCCGGCTCGGGAACTTGCTTTGCGCCAGCGACGCGGTGGCGATGCCATGCGACGCGGCGACTGCAAGGCCGGGAGCGGCCGCGCGGTTGGAGAGCACCCCAACGATCTCGGCCGGATAGTCCGGCGCCTTGGCAGCCTCGATCAGCGTCGACATGTTGGAGCCGCGGCCAGAGATCAGGATCGCGACCCGCTTGCGACTCATAGGGCGAGCTTGCCGTCGAACGTCACCGGCTCGCCGGCGCGGGCCGTGAGCTTGCCGACCACTGCCGCGGTCTCGCCGGCCTGGGTGAGGTGTGCAACGAGCGCCTCGGCATCGGCGGGCGCGACGGCGACGAGCATGCCGACGCCGCAGTTGAAGGTGCGCAGCATTTCGCGCTCCTCCATGCCGCCGACCCGGCTTAGCCAGCCGAATACGGGCGGAACGGTGATCGCGGACAGATCCACATGCGCCGCCAGGTGATGGGGGAGGACGCGCGGGATGTTGTCGATGAAGCCGCCGCCGGTGATATGGGCCAGGGCCTTGATCCCGAGGCCGGCTTTGAGCGCGGACAGGAGTGGCTTCACATAGATGCGGGTCGGCGTCAGCAGCGCTTCCGAAAGCGAGCGGCCTGGCTGGAAAGGCGCGTCGTGGTCCCAGGCAAGCCCGCTGAGGTCAACGATCTTGCGGACCAGGGAATAGCCGTTGGAGTGGACGCCCGATGAGGCGATGGCGACCAGGGTGTCGTCCTCGGCAATGTCGGGGCGGGGCAGGAGGGTGCCGCGTTCGGCGGCGCCGACGGCGAAACCGGCCAGGTCGTAGTCCTTGCCGTGGTACATGCCCGGCATTTCGGCTGTTTCGCCGCCAATCAGTGCGCAGCCGGCGATGCGGCAACCTTCGGCGATGCCATCAATGATGGCTGTGCCCTGTTCGACGTCGAGCTTGCCGGTGGCAAAGTAATCGAGAAAGAACAGCGGCTCGGCGCCCTGGACGATGATGTCGTTGACGCACATGGCCACCAGATCCTGGCCGATGGTGGCGTGGTTGCCGGTATCGATGGCGATCTTGAGCTTGGTGCCGACGCCGTCATTGGCAGCCACCAGCACGGGATCATTAAAACCTGCAGCCTTGAGGTCGAAGAGTCCGCCGAATCCACCGATCTCACCATCGGCACCCGGGCGCCTGGTGGAGCGCACCGCCGGCTTGATGGCTTCCACCAGCGCATTGCCGGCATCGATATCGACGCCCGCCTGCTTGTAGGAAAGCCCGTTTGGTGTCAGGTTTTGCGGATCGGACATTGGCCTCAGCACCGTGTGGGGAAAGCGTGCGCAAAGCCTCCACCGGAAGACCAAGGCAGTTGCCAATTCCGGGGCCGGAAGCTAGACGGCCTGATAGCTTCTCCACCACACCGACGCAAGGGCCGGCCAGCACCATGACGCTACGAAATCAAGTGCTGATCTGGATCGGTTTGCTGATCCTCCTTGTCCTGGTGCTGTGGCTGTTCCGTGGCATCCTGCTCCCCTTTGTCGTGGGTGCAGCCCTGGCCTATCTCCTGAACCCGCTGGTCAACCAGCTGCAGCAGTGGCGTTTCAACCGCGCCTGGGCAACGACCGTGGTCCTCCTCGGCGTGATTGCCGTGGTCCTTTCGATCTTCTTCATGTTCGTGCCGCTGATCGGCCAGCAGATCATTGGCCTGATCCGGCGCCTGCCGACCTATGTGGGGGACCTGCAGGCGCTGTTTGCGCGCTGGTCGCCCGAGATCAACGAGTGGCTCGGACCCGAGCGCGCGCAGCAGGTGCAGTCCAGCATCAACGACCTTGCCGGCCAGGCGCTGGGCTTTATCGCCACGATCCCGGGCGAGCTGGTGAATATCGGCATTACCGGTGCCACTATGATCGGCGTCACGGTGCTGACGCCGGTGGTCGCCTTCTACCTGCTGCTGGACTGGGAAAGCATGATCCACGGCATCGACAGCCTGCTGCCCAAGCAGCACAAGGGCGAGATCAAGACCATTCTCAAGGACATTGACAAGTCGATGGCCGGGGTGATCCGGGGGCAAGGCGGCGTCCTGCTGATCGACGCGGCCTTCTATGCCACGGCTCTGAGCCTGGTCGGGCTCAACTTCGGCCTTGTGGTCGGCCTCATGGCAGGTCTGCTCAGCTTCGTGCCCTTTGTCGGCTTTGTGTTCGGCTTCGGCCTTTCGGTCGGCATTGCGCTGGTGCAGTTCTGGCCGAACTGGTGGATGGTTGTCCTTGTCGCTGGCATCTTCCTGTTCTGGCAGTTTGTGGAAGGCAACATCCTTTATCCAAAGCTGGTTGGCTCGGCGATCAGCATCAATCCGGTCTGGATGATGTTCGCGCTCCTGGCTTTGGGTGCCGTGTTCGGTTTCGTCGGGCTGCTTCTAGCGGTGCCGATGGCGGCGATCGCTTCGGTGCTGGTCCGCTATGCCGTCCGCAAATACAAGGAAAGCGCCCTTTATCTGGGGCGCAACGGCTCCGATGGCGCAATCGGCTAAGTCCAGGGCAGAGCTCGACCGTGAACAGCTGACGCTGGAGCTTGGCCATGTGCCGGCGCAGGGTGAAGACGACTTCCTGGTGGGTGAAGGCAATGAACTGGCGCATGGCCGCATCATGGCCTTCCCGCACTGGCCCGATCCGATCACGCTGGTGACTGGCCCGGCAAAGTCAGGGAAGTCGCACCTGGCGCGCATATTCGCCGATCGCAGCGGCGCCCTTTTTGCCGGAATTGACGACCTGGAGGACCTGGCGGCGCATGGCGGCACCGCACCCTTGATCGTTGAGGATGTCGACCAGCGCGCCTACGACGAGGCCGGGCTGTTTCACCTTCTCAACCAATCATTGCGCGAGCTGCGCCCGCTATTGCTGACGGCGCGCGACGACGTTTCCCTTTGGCCGCTGGCGACCGATGACGTCCGTTCCCGCGTACGGCGGGCCACGGCCTTCACCCTGGAACTTACAAGTGACATTCAATTGTCACAGATGTTCGTGAAATTGTTCAGAGATCGCCAGGTGGTGGTCGATCCGAAGATCATCGCGTACCTTGTTGCCCGTATGGAGCGGTCTACCGAGGAGGTGGTGGCCTTGGCCGACCTGATGGACCGCCTGGCGCTTGCCAAGGGCACAGCAATCACCCGCAGCATTGCCGCCGACGCGTTGAACCGCAGACGGTTGGCACGCGGCGAGGCGGGCACCGAACAGGACTGGGACACCGAAGACGATGAATGAAATGGGCGAATTCACCGAAGCCGAGGTTTCGGTTCCCGACACCGAGGCGCTCCGCAAGAGCCCGGCTCGCTTCGTCAATCGGGAGGTGAGCTGGCTCCAGTTCAACATGCGCGTTCTCGAGGAGGCGGGCAACGTCAATCATCCGCTCCTGGAGCGTCTTCGCTTCGTTTCGATCTCGGCGAACAACCTCGACGAGTTCTACATGGTCCGCGTCGCGGGCCTCAAAGGCCAGATGCGCGCTGGCCTTACCAAGCTCAGCGCCGACGGCCTCTCGCCCGCCGAGCAGATGGAAGAGATCGCGACCCTGGCGCAGCATCTGCAGCTCGAGCAGCAGGACCACTGGCAAAGCCTGCGCGAGGAGCTGTTCGCGCAGAATGTGGTGATCCACGAGGCCAATGACCTCACCGCCGATCAGGTCAACTACCTCCAGAAGCTGTTCCGTGAAGAGATCTTCCCGGTCCTGACGCCGATCGCCGTCGATCCTGCTCATCCTTTCCCGTTTATTCCGAACTTAGGCCTGGCGCTGGCATTCGAGCTCAAGCGTCCGGACAGCGACAGCCCGCTGACGGCATTGGTGCGTATTCCCGGCAATCTCGATCGCTTCATCAACCTGCCGGTGAGCCTGGTGTCGGACGGGCGCAGCGAGGTCGTGACCATCGACACGCTGGTCAAGCTGTTCTTCCACAAGATGTTCCCGGGTCATGAAGTTGTCGGATCCGGCGCTTTCCGCATCATTCGCGACAGCGAAATCGAAATCGACGACGAGGCAGCCGACCTCGTAGTGGAGTTTGAAACGGCTCTTCGCCAGCGCCGCCGCGGGCAGGTGATCCGCCTCGAGATCGAATCGTCGATGACGCGCGCGCTCAAGCGACAGATCGGCGAGCAGCTCGGCGTCAAGGAAGGCGACGTTTTCGAGGTGCAGGGCTTCCTCGGCCTCGCGGATGCCCGCAAGGTCTGCGACGTCGATCGTCCGGACCTCAAGTTCCCGCCCTACCATGCGCGCTTCCCCGAACGCATCCGCGACTACAATGGGGACAGCTTCGCCGCCATTCGGGCCAAGGACATCCTGGTCCACCACCCCTTCGAGAGCTTCGACGTGGTGGCGCAGTTCCTGATGCAGGCCGCACGCGACCCCGATGTGGTGGCCATCAAGCAGACGCTTTATCGCACCTCGGCGGACAGCCCTATCATCAAGGCGCTGGTGCTAGCGGCGGAAGCCGGCAAGTCGGTGACGTGCCTGGTGGAACTCAAGGCGCGTTTTGACGAAGAAGCCAATATTCGCTGGGCGCGCGACCTGGAGCGGGCTGGCGCGCAGGTGGTGTTCGGGTTCATCGAGCTCAAGACACATGCCAAGCT
This sequence comes from Devosia sp., assembly GCF_036563435.1. GTDB lineage: Bacteria > Pseudomonadota > Alphaproteobacteria > Rhizobiales > Devosiaceae > Devosia. The sequence continues at coordinate 301,651 of NZ_DATCMJ010000015.1, read as the reverse complement.
CAGCCAGGTGGTGCGGCGCGAAAAAGGCAAGCTGGTGAGCTACTGCCATATCGGCACGGGCAACTACCACCCGATCACTGCCAAGATCTATACCGACCTCAGCTACTTTACCATCGACCCCGCGATCACGCGCGACGTGGCGCGTGTTTTCAATTTCATCACCGGTTATGCCCGCCCGACGGAACTCGAAACCATCGCGGTTTCGCCGGTGAACCTGCGCCAGACCCTGCTCGACAATATAGCGGCGGAGATGGAGTTCGCGCGCCAGGGACAGCCGGCGTCCATTCTTCTGAAGATGAACTCTTTGGTCGACCCGGCCACGATCGATGCGCTCTACGACGCCAGCCAGGCGGGGGTGAAGATCGACCTTATCGTGCGCGGCATCTGCTGCCTACGGCCGGGCATTCCAGGCTTCTCGGAAAATATCCGCGTGAAGTCCGTCGTCGGCCGGTTCCTCGAGCACAGCCGCATCTATTGCTTTGGCAATGGCGAGCCCATGCCGAACGCCCATGCCAAGGTCTACATCTCGTCGGCCGACATCATGGGGCGTAATCTCGACGGCCGCGTTGAGGTCATGGTGCCGATCCTCAACAGGACCGTGCATAAGCAGATCCTTGACCGGATTTTGGTTGCCTATCTGAAAGATAACCAGCAGAGCTGGGAAGTGCTGCCCGATGGCAGTTCGCACCGTCTGCGGGTTGCCGAGGGTGAGGAACCCTTTAACGCGCACGACTATTTCATGACCAACCCTTCGTTGTCCGGTCGAGGCAGCGCCGGTGGTGTTGATGATGAGGCGCTGGCTTGAATTCATTCTGGGGCGTAGACGCCGATCCGACTGCTCAAGGCCGCATCAAGGGCGCACGCCCCGTTGCGGTTCTCGATATCGGATCGAACTCTGTCCGTCTGGTCGTATATGAGCGCCATGCGCGCGCGCTGACACCGCTCTACAACGAAAAGTCCGCCTGCGCCCTTGGGCGCGGTGTCGGTCAGACCGGCCGGCTCGCCGATGCCAACGTGGCGCAGGCGCTCGACGCCATCAAGCGCTTCGCCCTCGTGGTGCAGATGATGCGCGTGGGCAAGGTGCATATCCTGGCGACTTCCGCCGTGCGCGACGCCGCCAACCGGCAAGAATTCGTCGATGCCGTTGAGGCGCTGATGGGCAGCCCGGTCAACGTGCTCAGCGGAGAGCAGGAGGCTCACTTCGCCGCCCTGGGCGCTGTGGCCGGCATTCCCGGCTTTGTCGGCATTGTCGGCGATCTCGGTGGCGGCAGCCTCGAACTCTCGCGCATCAGCAATGGCATCGACACGGAAGGCGTATCGTTCGAACTGGGCGTGATCCGCCTGCAGGACGACAGCAATGGCTCGCCGGTGAAGGCCGCGGCCATCGTGCGGGAGCAACTGACCAAGTCCGGCCTTGGCAAGAGCACCAAGGGTCTGTCCTTCGCTGCGATCGGCGGCACCTGGCGGTCATTGGCCAAGCTGCACCAGATCGTGCGCAGCTATCCGCTCCGCATGGTGCAGCACTATGTGGTGCCGGCAGATGAGATGATCGCCTTTTGCGGCGAGATTGTCGGCGCCAGTTCGCTCAAGGGCTACGAAGGCGCCGAGCATGTCAGTTCCTCGCGCCGGGAACTCGTGCCCTTCGGGGCTGCCGTGATGAGCGAGGTGCTCAAGGGCGGCCAGTTTGCCGATGTCGTGTTTTCGGCGCTTGGCGTGCGCGAAGGCTATCTGCACGGTCTGCTCGACGAGCGGGAACGGGCGATCGACCCGCTTATCCAGGGCGCTGAAGAGCTTTCGGTGCTTCGTTCGCGCTCGCCGGCGCATGCCAATGACCTTATCGAATTCACCGGGCAGTTTTTGAGCGTGTCAGGCACAGCGGAAACCGCGGAAGAAGCGCGCCTGCGCAGTGTCGCTTGCCTTCTGGCCGACATCGGCTGGCGGACCCACCCGGATTATCGCGGGCCGCAGAGCGTAGACGCAGTGGCCTATAGTCCGTTGACCGGGGTCGACCATTCCGGACGCGCCTTCCTCGCCCAAGTTATTGCGGTGCGTTACGACGGACTCAAGAGCAAGACGGCAGCGTCCCTGGCCGGATTGGGTTCTGCGGAGCAAACGGCACGCGCGCGGCTGATCGGTGCCCTGTTCCGCGTGGCCTATCCTATGACGGCGGCCATGCCGGGCATCCTGCCGCGCATCCGCTTCGAGGTCGCTGGTGGCAAACTCGACCTCGTGCTTCCGGGCGACCTGGCCTTCCTCAACGGGGAGCATCTGCGCGGACGGCTCGAGCAGTTCGCAAATCTTGCCGGCTACAAGGCCTCTGCCGTCAGGGTCGAGTAGGCTATTCCGCCGGTACCGTGTCCTTGACGGCGACCTCGACGACGCCCTTGCGGGTGGCGACGAGACCGATGCGACCATGCTTGATGTCGAGCGCCTTTTCCCCGAACAGCTTGCGGCGCCAGCCCTTGAGCGCCGGCACGTCGGCTTCGTCATCGAGCACGAGGGCGTCAATATCGTCCGTGGTCGCCAGGATTCGCGCGGCGACGCCGTGCTGCTCGGCGACGGATTTGAGGAGAACGCGGATGAGGTCGCCCACCGCGCCCTTTGGCGAGGGGCCGCGATAGCGCTCCGGCATGGTGGGCAGCTCGGCCTTGCTCATGGCCTCGACTTCCTTGAGCAGGGTAATGATCTCGGCTGCGGCAGCGCTGCGTCCAAAGCCGCGAGGGACGGCACGGAGCTTTTCAAAAGCATCGGGTGTCAGCGGGCGCTGCTGAGCCAATTCGGATAGAACATCGTCCTTCATGACGCGGCTGCGCGGCTGGTCGCCGTCCTGGGCCCGCTTTTCGCGCCAGGCTGCAAGCTTCTTGAGCGCCGCCAGATCACGCGGACGGTTGATCTTCATCTTAAGCCGTTCCCAGGCCTTTTCCGGCTGGACGACATAGGTATCGATGCTGCGCAGCACGCCCAGTTCGTCTTCCACCCAGTCCCAGCGCTTGGTCGCATCCACCTGCTTGCGCAGCTCGCGATAGATATCGCGCAGGTGAGTCACGTCGGCCAGGGCGTAAAGGCTCTGCTTCTCGGTGAGGGGGCGAGCCGACCAATCGGTGAAGCGCGATGACTTGTCCAGCTCCACATTGGTGATGGCGCGGACCAGGTTGTCATAGGAGACGCTGTCGCCGAAGCCGCAGACGCTGGCAGCAATCTGCGTGTCGAAGATGTTGACCGGCACCTTGCCAGTGAGCTTGACGAATATTTCGATATCCTGCCGCGCGGCGTGGAAGACCTTGGTGATGGCTGGATTGGCCAGCAAGTCGAAAAACGGCGTGAGGTCGAGCCCCGCGGCGAGCGGATCGATCAGCACGGCTTCCTCGTCGGTCGCCGCCTGGATGAGGCACAGTTTGGGCCAGTAGGTCGTTTCGCGCAGGAACTCGGTATCCACCGTCACAAAATCGAACTTTGCAGCGCGCTCGCAAAAAGCTGCAAGCACGTCCGTGGAAACTACGAGGTCCATACCGAGGTCCGTCTCAAATTCGTCAACATTCTTCCTAGCAGGTGCGCCCCTTTCACTCCAGACGGGAATTGGCGAACCTCAAGTGCCGGTTAACTCGTGGGGCGGTTGCTCCACGGGGGCAGGGGCGCTCAACTTGACATTGTGGTACGCTCATGCGCTTTTCCCGCGCAAGATTCCGGCCTTTTCCTAGAGTTTCACCCATGACCTTACATCGCTACCGCTCGCACACCTGCGGTGCTCTTACTGCCAAGGACGCTGGCGAAACCGTCCGCCTGAGCGGTTGGGTTCACCGCATCCGCGATCATGGGGGACTGCTGTTCATCGACCTGCGAGACAATTACGGCGTTACGCAAGCGGTGATCGACCCTGATTCCGCAGCCTTCAGCGATGCGGAGAAGGTGCGTTCCGAATGGGTCATCCGCATCGATGGCGAGGTGAAGCTGCGCGACGCCGCTGCAGTGAACCCGAACCTTGCAACCGGTCAGATCGAGGTCTTCATTCGCGAGATTGAGGTGCTCTCGGTCGCCAAGGAGCTGCCGTTGCCGGTATTCGGCGATCAGGAGTATCCCGAGGACGTGCGCCTGCGTTACCGCTTCCTCGACCTGCGCCGCGACAAGCTGCACGCCAACATCCTCAAGCGCACCAAGATCATCTCGGCCATGCGCGCCGGCATGGGCGGGGCGGGCTTCACCGAGTTCTCGACGCCGATCCTCACCGCATCCTCACCTGAGGGCGCGCGCGACTTCCTGGTGCCGAGCCGTATTCATCCCGGCAAGTTCTTCGCCCTGCCGCAGGCGCCACAGCAGTACAAGCAGCTGCTGATGGTGGCAGGTTTTGACCGCTACTTCCAGGTCGCACCCTGCTTCCGTGACGAAGATCCGCGTGCCGATCGCCTCCCGGGCGAGTTCTACCAGCTCGACCTCGAAATGAGCTTCGTCACCCAGGAGGAAGTCTGGGAGACGGTCGAGCCGGTGATGACATCCGTCTTCGAGCAGTTTGCCGATGGCAAACGGGTCACCAAGAACTGGCCGCGCATTCCCTATGACACGGCGATCCGCAAGTACGGTTCGGACAAGCCGGACCTGCGCAACCCCATCGAGATGGTCGCCGTCACCGAGCATTTCGCCGGTTCGGGCTTCAAGGTCTTCGCCAACCAGATCGAGGCCGATTCCAAGGTTGAAGTCTGGGCGGTGCCGGCCAAGAACAAGGCTGGTGCCGAGCCGATCGGCCGCGCCTTCTGCGATCGCATGAATGCCTGGGCACAGGGCGAAGGCCAGCCGGGCTTGGGCTACATCTTCTTCAAGGACGGTCAGGGCTCGGGCCCCATTGCCAAGAATATTGGCGAAGAGCGCACGGCAGCCCTCAAGACCCAACTCGGTTTAACCGATGGCGATGCCGTGTTCTTCGTCGCCGGCCGGCCGGAGAAGTTCTACAAGTTTGCCGGCGAGGCACGGAACAAGGTTGGCAATGATTTGGGTGTGGTCGATACCGAGCAGTTCGCGCTGTGCTGGATTGTCGACTTCCCGTTCTACGAATGGAGCGAGGAAGAAAAGCGTGTCGACTTTGCGCACAACCCGTTCTCGATGCCGCAGGGCGGGATCGAGGCGCTGAACTCGGCCGATCCGCTGTCGCTGAAGGCTTACCAGTACGACGCTGTTTGCAACGGCTTCGAGATTGCCTCTGGTTCGATCCGGAACCAGGAGCCCGAGACTATGGTCAAGGCCTTTGAGCTCACGGGCAAGTCGCGCCAGGAAGTGGAAGAGCAGTTCGGCGGCCTCTACCGCGCGTTCCAATACGGCGCTCCGCCGCATGGTGGCGCCGCCTTTGGCATCGACCGCATCGTGATGCTCCTGTGCGGCGTGCAGAACCTGCGTGAGATCACGGCCTTCCCGATGAACCAGCAGGCCGAAGACCTCCTGATGGGCGCTCCGAGTCCTGCAGACAACAAGCAGCTGCGCGAGCTCAGCATCCGCCTCAACGTCCAGTCCTAAGCCACTGATTCGATGGCAGCTCCTGTGAGCTGCCATCAGGTGCGCTCGTGCTGGCCCGGAACATTGGTAGGCCGCCAGTCGCGGCAGCGGAAACACAGTTCCACGACATTGCTCGCCTTAAGCTTGGCCATGATGTGCAGCCGGTGCACCTCGACGGTTCGCACCGAGATGCCAAGTGCTTCGCCGATTCGCCTGTTGGTGCGTCCGGCAAGGATCAGAGCCAGCACCTCTTGTTCGCGAGGCGTCAAGCTCTCTATGGGGCTGCGCTGTTGGTCAACCGGCAAGTCCATGCGCGAAGTCTAGCGCGCATGCGCGAGGTTCCTATCGTTGATTTTACGTAGTTAGTGCGGAAGAGGGTGCCGGCAGAGAGGCCTGGGCCCGCTGTTAAGCCCAACTTAAAGCCGACGGGGTAGAGGTGGAGATCACTGCCGCCCGGATTCGCGTCTTGAAGTCGAAGTATTCCCACCTTCTTACCCTGGTTGGCGCGCTCCTCGCATTTACGCCCATCGTGGCGGTGGATTACCTGCTCGACACCTATGTGCGGGGCCGGGAAAAGGACGCAGCGGAGCACTATGCGCGATCCGTGGCCACCCAGATCGAGATCGGCGCAAACGACGCTATCGCTTCACTGCAGCGCATCCTTGCCACCAGCCCATCACTTTGTACGCCGACCTTTGTCGCGTTGGTGCAGCAGGAAATCCAGAACAGCCTCAATATGAAGCAGGTGCTGGTGGAGAATGCAGATGGTGTTCAGTACTGTGATGCCTTTGGCGGCAATGTTGCCTATTCGCTGCTGTCTCCGTCGCTTCCGATTCCCGGACAGGTACCGACGCTGGCGATCGCCAAGTTCGGGCAACTCTCCATGGCGACGATCAAGGTTACCCAGACTGCTGGTGAGACCCGCCTTGTCTCAGCCTTTGTTCCGCTCGTCGGAAATACCAGCCTTGGAATAGCCAAAGGTCTAGCTTTGCCAGCCATGCTGAGAGTGCAGCTTACAAACGCCACCACCGTGCTCGAGGTGGGCGACACATCGGCCTTCGAGCGGCGCAGTGCTGGCGACGAGTATATCTATGCGCAGGCCTTGGCGGGCGAACTGCCCCTGCGGGTGGAATATGCCATTCCCTTTAGCGCAGTGCGCGCAGGTTACGCCGATCTAGACATCGGCTGCACGATGCTGGCTGGCCTCATGAGTGCGGCGTTCCTCATCCTGGCACTGAACTATGTGCGCCGCTCCCGCGTGCCTGCTTTCGATCTCGAACGGGCCGTGGCGCGTGGTGAGATCAAGCCCTATTACCAGCCGGTGATCAACCTGCGCACGGGCGAGCTCATGGGTTGCGAGGTACTCTGCCGGTGGGAGAAGAAGAACGGTCAGGTTGTGCCGCCGGGTGCCTTCATCGACTATGCGGAGGAAACCGGTCTCGCCATCCCCATGACACTGTCGCTGATGCAACAAGTCAAGTTCGACCTGGGCGATCTCAGCGAGATCATGCCCAACCTCAAGATCTCCATCAACCTCTTCGAAGGCCATTTCCGCGACGGCGGTATCGTGGAGGACGTGCAGGCGATCTTTGGCAATTCCAAGATCGACCTGCGCCAGCTGGTGTTCGAGATTACTGAGCGGCATCCTCTCGGTAACTCGGCCGTGGCCGGCAGCGTCATCGCGGGGCTGCATGCCCTGGGCTGCAAGCTGGCACTCGACGATGCCGGCACCGGCCACTCCAACCTTGCCTATATCGGTACGCTTGGTTGCGATGTCATAAAAATCGACCGTATCTTCGTCGACATGGTCAAGCCGGGAACGGCGCAGGTGCCGGTGCTGGATGCGCTCATTGCCATGGCAACTGACCTTGACTGCGAGATTGTCGCCGAGGGCGTCGAGACGGAGGAGCAGGCCCTCTATCTGCGGGCGCGCGGTGTCATTCAGGCGCAGGGGTTCATCTTCGCGCCGGCACTCAAAGTCGGCGCGTTCCGTGACCTGGCGATGGCATTGCACGCGACCTACCAAGCGTCCGGCGGCCAGCAGCTTCCCGTCGCCGACGCCGCCTGAGCCATTCTGCAACTTTAGTTGCATGCAGGGCCCGACTTAGAGCCTTTTCATTGCTTTGGTTTGGTGGCACCTACGGCCGCAGACAACAGCCGGCGTTTAGGCGCTGCGGGCAAGGAGGATTGTGTGACCACCGATGCAAACGAACAGCGCAGGGCCCTGCGCGAGGCGGCATTGCACTTCCACGAATTTCCCAAGCCCGGGAAGCTCGAGATCCAGCCGACGAAGCCTCTTGGCAACCAGCGTGACTTGGCACTTGCTTACTCCCCTGGCGTAGCGGCGCCATGTGAAGAGATCGCGGAAAACCCCGAAAGCGTCTCGCGCTTTACCTCGCGCCAAAACCTCGTAGCCGTCATCTCCAACGGCACTGCCGTTCTAGGCCTCGGCAATATCGGGGCGCTGGCCAGCAAGCCGGTGATGGAAGGCAAGGCGGTCCTTTTCAAGAAGTTCGCCGGTATCGACGTTTTCGACCTCGAGATCGACGAGCTTGAGCCGCGCAAGTTCATCGATGCGGTCGCGCCGCTTTGGCCGACTTTCGGCGGCATCAACCTGGAAGACATCCGCGCGCCCGATTGCTTCGAGATCGAGGAAGCGCTGCGTGAGCGGATGCCGATCCCAGTCTTCCATGACGACCAGCATGGCACGGCGATCATCGTGGGCGCGGCCGTGCTCAACGGGCTCGAGCTCAAGGGCAAGCGCATCGAGGACGTCAAGATCTGCGCCTCGGGGGCAGGGGCTGCAGCCATTGCCTGCCTCAACGTGCTGGTAGCCTTGGGTGCCCGGTACGAGAACATCTGGGTGGCAGACAAGGACGGTCTGGTGACTCACAAGCGCAACGACGTCAACGACAAGTGGCGGGGGCAGTATCGCCGCGAGAGCGATGCCACGACGCTTGCTGAAATCATCGAGGGCGCCGACATCTTCCTCGGGCTGTCCGCTGCCGGGGCATTGCAGCCGGAGATGCTGGCCAAGATGGCGCCCAAGCCGCTGATCCTCGCGCTAGCCAATCCCAACCCGGAAATCACGCCCGAACTGGCCAAGGCCACACGGCCCGATGCAATGATCTGCACCGGCCGCTCGGACTACCCCAACCAGGTCAACAACGTCCTCTGCTTCCCTTTCATCTTCCGCGGTGCGTTGGACGTCAACGCGACCACGATCAACGAGGAGATGAAGCTGGCGGCCGTCCGGGCCATTGCCAAGCTGGCGCATGAGCCGGGCCTTGAAGTGTCGCCCTCGGGCGCACCTGCCGTCTACGGTCCAGACCACATCATCCCCAACCCGTTCGACCAGCGCCTGATCCTGCGCATTGCGCCGGCCGTAGCGCGCGCCGCGATGGAATCGGGCGTGGCCAAGAAGCCGATCACCGATTGGGCGGCCTATCAGGATAGCCTGAACCGCTTCGTGTTCCGCTCTGGCCTGGTGATGAAACCGATCATCGACCGGGCGCAGGGGCAGAACAAGCGCATAGCCTTTGCCGACGGCGAAGACGAGCGCGTGCTGCGCGCGACTCAGGTTCTGCTCGAGGAACGGATTGCCCGCCCAATCCTGATCGGGCGTCCGGCCGTGATTGAGTCGCGCATCGAGCGCTTCGGCCTCAATCTCCAGCCGGGTGTCGACTTTGAAGTCATCAACCCCGAAGACGATCCGCGCTACCGCGACTACGTTTCGCTGTTCCATTCCCTGGTCGGGCGCAATGGGGTCACGCCGGACACGGCACGGCAGGTGGTGCGCACCAATACGACGGTGATCGGTGCCCTGGCCGTGAAGCGCGGAGAGGCCGACGGGCTGATCTGTGGCCTACAGGGCCGCTACATCAAGCACGTGCGCGATATCCGTTCGATCATCGGGCTGCAGGAGGGCGTTGCCGACGTCTCCGCACTCTCCATGCTGATCATGCCGCGCGGGGCGTTCTTCCTCGCCGACACCTACGTGAACCCCGACCCGACGGCGGACGAAATCGTTGGTATCGCGCTCCAGGCGCGCAATCACCTCAAGCGCTTCAACATCGAGGCCAAGGTGGCGCTCTTGAGCTATTCCAACTTCGGTTCACGCGACGGCGACAGCGCCTACAAGATGCGTGAGGCCTATAACAGGCTCAAGGCCGTGGCACCGGACCTGATCGTCGAAGGCGAAATGCAGGGTGACCTGGCGCTCAACGAGACGTTGCGCGAGCGCTATATTCCCGACAGCGTGCTGGGCGGCGAAGCCAACCTCCTGATCTTCCCGAACCTCGATGCCGCCAACCTCTCCATGACGCTGCTCAAGGAAATGAACAATGCGCTGGCGGTCGGTCCCATCCTGATGGGTCCAAAGGCGCCGGCACATATCCTGGCGCCGTCGGTGACCAGCCGGGGCATCGTCAACATGGCTGCCATCGCCGCCACCGAAGCCATTGGAGCCGATCTATGATCCGCCACACTGTCGTGTTCACGCTGAAGCACGTGGCCGACTCTGCTGAAGAGGCCGACTTTCTCCGACAGGCGAAGGTGCTGGCCACTATTCCCGGTGTCGAGAAGTTCGAGCAGTTGCGGCAGGTCAGCCCGAAGAACGACTTTGCGTTCGGGTTCTCCATGGAGTTCGCCGATGAAGCGGCCTATTCCGGCTATAACGAACATCCCGCACATGTCGCATTTGTGCGGGATCGCTGGGTGCCAGAAGTGGAGCGGTTCCTCGAGATCGACTACGAACCCTTGTCAGGCTGAGCGGCATTTCAAAGCGGGCGATAGCGAGGGCACCTCAACCGCGTCTTAACCCCTTGTCATCCATAGTAAGGCGGTTCAGTTCTGGTTCGCCAATGCCCACCCGTCTTAAACGTCCTGCTATCTGGCGCCCGCTGGCGCTGACCGTGGCATTGCTGGGTTTCCAAGGCTATCTCGGCTTTTCCGCCATTGGCGGGCAGTTCGGCTGGGAAAATCGCGCGCAGATCCTGCTCGATATCGACCAGCTCAAGGCTCGCTCCGCTGCGCTCCAGGCTGAAATCGACGTCTACAAACACCGCGCCACGCTGATGGACACGCGCCGTCTTGACCCCGACATCGTCACTGAACGGGCGCGGGCGCTGCTCAACATGGCAAATGCGGACGACATCATCGTCATGGTCGATCCGCAGAGCGGTAAACCGCTTTCTGGTAAATTCGACGAATTAGCCGCAGATCAGTTAAGCAACATTGTTGCTGCTGATTCAATCCTTTAGCCTAGTTCTCGCTTCAGCCCGAGGCATTGCGTTCCAGCATTGCCTTGCACTATGATGCCCATATGTGGCCAGATCGGGCCAGGCAGCAAATCCATTTCGATGCGGAGCGTTCTCCATGGCACGTAAGGCTGTGGCCCTTGAGGCCAACCTGAAATCCAACGTCCCTCAATTCACCAAGGAACAGGATCTCGAAGCCTATCGCGAAATGCTGCTGATCCGGCGCTTCGAGGAAAAGGCCGGCCAGATGTATGGCATGGGGCTGATTGGCGGCTTCTGCCACCTCTATATCGGCCAGGAAGCCGTCGTCACCGGCATCACCATGGCGTCGGAAAAGGGCAAGGACGCCCAGATCACCGGCTATCGCGACCACGGCCATATGCTGGTCATGGGTCTAGATCCCAAGGGTGTGATGGCCGAACTCACCGGTCGGCAGGGCGGCCTGTCGAAAGGCAAGGGTGGCTCGATGCACATGTTCTCAAACGAGCACCGCTTCTATGGCGGCAACGGCATTGTGGGTGCGCAAGCCTCGCTGGGTACCGGTCTCGCCTTCGCCTCCAAATACAAGGGCGACGGCTCCGTCTCCATTGCCTATTTCGGCGACGGTGCGGCGAACCAGGGCCAGGTCTATGAGAGCTTCAACATGGCCAAGCTCTGGAACCTTCCGGTGGTCTACATCATCGAGAACAACAAATACGCCATGGGCACCTCGATCGAGCGCGCTGCGGCCACGACCGACTTCTCCATGCGCGGCGCCTCGTTCGACATTCCGGGCGAGCAGGTCGACGGCATGGACGTCCGCATGGTCTATGATGCGGCGCAGCGCGCCATTGAACATGCACGCTCCGGCAAGGGCCCGTATATCCTTGAAATGCTGACCTACCGCTATCGCGGCCACTCCATGTCCGATCCGGCCAAGTACCGCACCAAGGACGAAGTGACCAAGTATCGCCAGGAGCGCGACCCGATCGAGCAGGTCCGCACGCGGCTGATCGAAGGTGGTTTTCAGACCGAGGAAGACCTCAAGAAGATCGAAAACGAGATTCGCGCCATCGTCACCGAGGCCGCAGACTTCGCCACCAACGATCCCGAGCCCGCGCCGTCGGAGCTCTGGACCGACATCACCATCGAGGCGTGAGGTCCGGTTCCCCGGACGCTTTCGACGAATAGTTGAGTTTCGCCGTGCGGCCCAAGGGCCCGGCGTCATAGAATTGGAGAGCTAGATGCCCCAGATCCTCATGCCCGCCCTCTCGCCCACGATGGAAGAGGGGAAGTTGGCCAAGTGGCTGGTCAAGGTTGGCGATACCGTCAAGTCCGGCGACGTGCTGGCGGAGATCGAAACCGACAAGGCGACGATGGAAGTCGAATCGGTCGATGAAGGCGTCGTCCAGTCGCTGATGATCGAGGAAGGCACGGAGGGTGTGAAGGTCAATACGCCCATCGCGCTAATCCTGGGCGCCGATGAAGAACTCGGCGAAGCCAAGGAGTCGGCGGCGCAGGCGACATCATCCGATCCGGAAGGCCAGTCGGCAGCGCCGGGAACGACCGGTGTGCCGGCTGAGGCCAAATCGGCCGAAGCGCCCAAGTTCCTTGCCCAGAGCGATCCCGATCTGCCCGAAGGCGTCGAAATGGTCGAGATGACCGTCCGCCAGGCGCTCAACGAAGCCATGGCCGAAGAGCTGCGCCGCGACAAGGACGTCTTCATCATGGGCGAGGAAGTCGCCCAGTATCAGGGCGCCTACAAGATCACCCAGAACCTGCTGGAAGAGTTCGGGCCTGAGCGCGTGATCGATACGCCGATCACCGAGCACGGCTTTGCTGGTCTCGCCGTTGGCGCGGCCTTTGCTGGCCTCAAGCCCGTCGTGGAATTCATGACCTGGAACTTCGCCATGCAGGCGATCGATCAGATCATCAACTCGGCCGCCAAGCAGCTCTATATGTCCGGCGGCCAGGTGACGGCGCCCATGGTGTTCCGCGGCCCCAACGGCCCGGCGGCCCGCGTCGGCGCGCAGCACAGCCAGGACTTTTCCGCCTGGTATGCCCATGTTCCGGGCCTCACCGTGATCGCGCCCTATAGCGCCGCTGATGCCAAGGGCCTGCTGAAGGCCGCCATCCGTTCGCCCAACCCCATCGTCTTCCTCGAAAACGAAATCCTCTATGGCTCCACTGGGATGGTGCCGAAGATGGACGACTTCGTGCTGCCGATTGGCAAGGCCCGTGTGGCGCGCGAGGGGAAGGACGTCACCATCGTCTCCTTCTCCATGGGTATGCGCTACGCCACCCAGGCGACCGAGAAGCTCGTTGCCGCCGGCGTCGACGTCGAACTGATCGATCTGCGCACGCTGCGCCCGCTCGACAGCGACACCGTCATCGAATCGGTCAAGAAGACCGGCCGCCTTGTCACCGTGGAAGAAGGCTGGCCGCAGGGCGGCATCGGCGCCGAAATCTCGGCGCGTGTCATGGAACAGGCGTTCGACTATCTCGATGCTCCGGTGATGCGCGTCACCGGCAAGGACGTCCCCATGCCCTATGCCGCCAACCTCGAAAAGCTGGCGCTGCCCAACGTTGATGAAGTGATCGCGGCCGTGAATGCCGTGACCTATCGCTCGTAAGGAGTTCCCGGGATGCCAATCGATATCACCATGCCGGCGCTCTCCCCGACGATGGAAGAGGGCAAGCTCGCCAAATGGCACGTCAAGGAAGGCGACAGCGTTTCCTCCGGTGACGTGATCGCCGAAATCGAAACCGACAAGGCGACGATGGAAGTCGAGGCCGTCGACGAGGGCAAGATCGGCAAGATCCTGGTTGCCGAAGGCGCCGAGGGCGTGAAGGTCAACGCCGTGATCGCCGTGCTCCTGCAGGAGGGCGAGAGCGCCGATGCCATCGGGGCAGGGGGTGACAAACCCGCTGAAGCCCCCAAGGCTGCGCCTGCAGCCGATGCGCCCAAGGGCGATGCCGGCACGCTTCAGTATGACAAGGGAACATCGACAACGTCGACGGCGCCAGTTACGAACAGCAACAGCGGATCGAGCGCTCCCAAAGCCGCCGCCGCACCTGCACCTACCAAGGCCGAAGGCGGCCGCGTCTTCGCCTCGCCGCTCGCCAAGCGCCTGGCCAAGGAAGCGGGCATTGACGTGTCGACCGTCGCAGGGACAGGTCCGAAGGGGCGCGTGATCAAGGCTGACGTCGAAGCTGCCAAGTCTTGTAAGGGCTCAGCCAAAGCTGCGCCGACGTCTGCACCCAGCGCTGCTGCCGCGCCTGCGTACGGCATGAGCAAGAGCCAGGTCATGGCGCTGTTCGAGGAAGGGACCTACGAGGTCGTTCCCAATGACGGCATGCGCAAGGTCGTGGCGGCGCGCCTTACCGAAAGCAAGCAGACCGTTCCGCATTTCTATCTGACGCTGGACTGCAAGATCGACGCGCTTATGGCGGCGCGCGAACAGATCAATGCCGCGGCGCCCAAGGGCAAGGACGGTAAGCCTGCTTACAAGCTCTCAGTCAACGACTTCATCATGAAGGCCTGGGCGATTGCGCTGCAGCGCGTGCCGGCCGCCAACGCTACCTGGGCGGGTGACTCAATCCTCTACCACAAGCGTTCCGACGTTGCGGTTGCCGTGTCGGTGCCGGGCGGCCTCTTCACCCCCGTGGTGAAATCGGCCGACACCAAGACGCTGCGGGAGATTTCGGAAGAGGTGAAGGACCTTGCCGGTCGCGCCCGCAACAAGAAGCTGGCGCCGCATGAGTACCAGGGTGGTTCGACCTCTGTCTCCAACCTCGGCATGTTCGGCATCAAGCACTTCGCCGCAGTGATCAACCCGCCCCATGGCACCATCCTTGCGGTCGGTGCGGGCGAAGAGCGCGTCTATCCCGAAAACGGCCAGATCAAGATCGGCCAGTTCATGACGGCCACACTCTCCTGCGACCACCGCGCCGTCGACGGTGCCTTGGGTGCCGAAGTGCTGGGCGTGTTCAAGGGCCTGATCGAGAACCCGGTGATGATGCTGGCCTAGGGGCAGGGTGCATGAAGACCATTCTGGCCTATGGCGACAGCCTGACCTTTGGTGCCGACCCTGGCGGCGGGCCGCGGCATGCTTATGAAGACCGCTGGCCGACCGTGCTGGAGAAGGCGCTTGGCGGCCAGGCACGCGTCATCGCCGAAGGGCTTGGCGGCCGCGCCACCGCCTATGACGACTGGACGGCTGCGGCCGATCGCAACGGCGCGCGCATCCTGCCGACGCTGCTCGAGAGCCACAAGCCGCTCGATCTCGTTATCATCATGCTCGGCACCAATGACCTGAAGCCCTTCGTTGCTGGCTCGGCAGCCTATGCGGCACGGGGGGCACGGCGGCTGATCGAACAGACCCGCGGGCACTTTGCGTCCATCGGCGAAGTGGTGCCGCAGATTCTGCTCGTCTCGCCACCCGCCGTGGTGGAGACCAGCAACGAGAACATGCTGAGCAATTTCGGCGGGCTCGACCATCTCCTGCGCGAGTCGCAGGACTTTGCCCGCCACTATCGCCGCCATGCCGAGGAAACCGGCGTCGCCTTCTTCGACGCGTCTACCGTTGCCAAGGCCGATCCGCGCGACGGCGTTCATCTCGATGCGGCCAATACCCGCGCCATCGGCGAGGGCCTCGTGCCGCTCGTCAAACAGGTTCTGGGTCTCTGACCCCGTCTACTTCTGGAGGCCCATATGGCTGACCAATACGACCTTCTCGTCATCGGCGCCGGCCCCGGCGGTTACGTTGCTGCCATTCGCGGCGCGCAGTTGGGCATGAAGGTGGCCATTGTGGAGCGCGAGCACATGGCCGGCATCTGCTCGAACTGGGGCTGCATTCCCACCAAGGCGTTGCTGCGCTCGGCCGAGATCTACGGCCATATGAGCCATGCCAAGGATTACGGCCTCACCGCCACCCAGTTCGGCTTCGACCTTGATGGCATCGTCAAGCGTTCGCGCGCCATTGCGGCGCAGATGAACAATGGCGTCCAGTTCCTCATGAAGAAGAACAAGATCGACATCATCTGGGGTGAGGCGACCATCACGAAACCCGGCGAGATCAAGGTGGCCGCGTCCAAGAAGCCGGTGGTGCAACCACAGGGTCCAGTGCCCAAGAATGCCCTCGGCGAAGGCACCTACAAGGCCAAGAACATCATCATCGCTACCGGCGCCCGTCCGCGCGTGCTGCCCGGCATCGAGCCGGACGGCGACAAGATCTGGACCTATTTCGAGGCGCTTAAGCCGGCCGAAATGCCCAAATCGCTGGTTGTCATGGGTTCGGGCGCCATCGGCATCGAATTTGCGTCCTTCTATCGCTCGCTGGGCGCCGACGTCACGGTCATCGAACTCCTGCCACAGATCCTGCCGGTGGAAGATGCCGAAATTTCCGGCCTCGCCCGCAAGCGGCTCGAGAAGCGCGGCATCAAGTTCCTGACCGATGCCAAGGTCGCCAAGGTCGAGAAGACCGGTAGCGGCGTGGTTGCCCATGTCGAGACCAAGGACGGCAAGACCCAGCAGGTTGCTGGCGACAAGCTGATCTCGGCGGTCGGCGTGCAGTGCAACATCGAGGGCCTCGGTCTCGAGACAATCGGCGTCAAGACTGAGCGCGGCGCCATCGTAATCGACCATTATGGCGCGACCAATGTCGCCGGTATCTGGGCCATTGGCGACGTTGCCGGCCCGCCCATGCTGGCGCACAAGGCCGAGCATGAAGCGGTCATTACGGTTGAAAAGATCGCCGGCATGAAGGTGCATGGCCTCGACAAGACCAAGGTGCCAGGCTGCACCTATTGCGAGCCGCAGGTGGCGAGCGTGGGTCTTACTGAGGCCAAGGCCAAGGAATTGGGCCGCGAGATCAAGGTCGGCCGCTTCCCCTTTGTCGGCAATGGCAAGGCCATCGCCCTCGGGGAGCCGGACGGCTTGGTCAAGACCATCTTCGACGCCAAGACCGGTGAACTGCTGGGCGCCCACATGGTCGGTGCCGAAGTGACCGAACTGATCCAGGGCTTTGTGGTGGCGATGAACCTCGAAACGACCGAGGAAGAGCTCATCCACACGATTTTCCCGCACCCGACCCTGAGCGAAACCATGAAGGAAAGCGTTCTGGACGCATATGGCCGGGCGCTGAATATCTAGGGCGATCGTTGCCCCGCATCTCGGCACACCCAAGGAGTTATCCACATGGTCAAGGCAATTCAGGTCGGGCTGGGACACTGGGGATTTAGCTGGACCAAGGACGTTATCCCCAAAGTTCCCAACATCCACATGGTGGGCTATGTGGATAGCAATCCAGAGGCGACCAAGCGCGTGCAGAGCGAGCTCGGGATAGAGGAAAAGCGCCTGTTCAACGGCCTCGACGAAGCCGCGCAGGCAATTGAAGCCGACCTGGCCATCTGCACCCTGCGCACCGAGGCGCATTATCCCGTCGTCAAGCGCTGCCTTGAACTGGGCTTCAACGTGCTGGTGGAAAAGCCCTTCGCGTCGACCATCGCGCAAGCCAAGGAGCTCGTGGCGCTGGCCAAGCAGCAGGGGCGGGTGCTGATGGTGTCGCAGAACTATCGCTTCCAGCCCGCACCGATCGCCGCCGCCGAACTGATCGGGGCGCAAAAGTTCGGGCCGGTCAATCTGGTCTCAATCGAGTTCCGCCGCCATGCGCCGTCGCAGGGCTACCGCTATTGGGACATGCCCGATCCCCTGCTGGCGGATATGTCCATTCACCATTTCGACCTGATGCGCATGGTGCTCAACGACAATGCCAAGCGCGTCTCCTGCCGCACCTGGAACCCGGTAGGGAGCCCGTTCGGGCACCATCCGATCGGTGTCGCGACCATCGAATTCGAGAGGGGCACGATCGTCTCCTATCGCGGTTCGTGGATGAGCAGCGGCCCGGCCACGCCCTGGGCCGGCGAGTGGACGATGGATTGTTCGGAAGGCGAGATCATCTGGACCTCACGCGACAATTTCATGGGCCAGAGCAGGCCCGACAGGTTGAGCCTGCGCGAACGCGACAAGGAGCTCGAGCCCGTTGAACTGGCGCCGATTGAGCTGCCGGACCGGACCGGTACGCTCGGCGCCATTGCCAAGGTTATCGAGACGGGCTCCATCCCCGCGCGCTTCAGCTCCGGCGAGGACAACATCCACTCGCTTGCCCTGGTGCAGGCGACGATCCTTTCGGCATCCCGCAGTGGCGAATGGGTCGAGATCGAAGAAGTCATGCAATAGGCGGGGCACCGCCGGCACCAAGATCGGGTTGAACCGGCACTCTCAGGGAGCGATATAGGGGCCATACCCCAGTCAGGACCGCCATGGTTACGCTCATAGACAATTCGGCGCTCAAGCCGCGCCATCCCGAGAAGGCCAACCGGCCCGATAGCGTCGTCCTGCGCAAGCCGGACTGGATCCGGGTCAAGGCGCCGGGCTCGCCGGTCTACAAGGAGACGCAGCAGATCGTGCGCGAGAACAATCTCGTGACGGTCTGCGAGGAAGCCGGCTGCCCCAACATCGGTGAGTGCTGGAGCAAGAAACACGCGACCATGATGATCATGGGCGAAATCTGCACGCGCGCCTGCGCCTTCTGCAACGTCCGCACCGGCCTTCCCGGACCGCTCGATCCGCACGAGCCAGAAAACGTCGCCAAGGCCGTCGAGAAGCTGGGCCTCGAACATGTGGTGATCACGTCGGTCGACCGCGACGACCTGGCCGATGGCGGTGCGCAGCACTTTGCCGACGTCATTCTCGCCATTCGCGCCCGCAATCCGCGCACCACCATCGAAATTCTGACCCCGGACTTCCTGCGCAAGGAGGGCGCCCTGGAGGTCGTGGTGGCGGCCAGGCCCGACGTCTTCAACCACAATCTCGAAACAGTCCCGTCCAAATACCTCAAGGTCCGCCCGGGCGCGCGCTACTTCCACTCCATCCGGCTGCTGCAGAAGGTCAAGGAACTCGACCCTACCATGTTCACCAAGTCGGGCATCATGGTGGGCCTGGGCGAAGAGCGCAACGAAGTGCTCCAGCTCATGGATGACCTCCGCTCCGCCGATGTCGATTTCCTCACCATTGGCCAATACCTGCAGCCGACCAAGAAGCACACGCCGCTGATCCGCTTCGTGACGCCCGAAGAGTTCAAGTCCTACGCGACGGTGGCCACGGCTAAGGGCTTTGCCCTAGTATCCTCAAGCCCATTGACCCGCTCGTCGCACCATGCGGGCGAGGACTTTGCCCGCCTCAAGGCTGCCCGCATGGCAAAGTTGGGCCACTGATGAAGCGCTTCTTCGAGCGGCACGTCCCGCATCTGCCCCAGCGCATGTTCGAGATCGTTGCCGATCTCGAGGACTATCCGCGCTTCATTCCAAACTGTCGCGCCATGGAGGTTCGCAAGGACCCGGCTAGCGATGAACAGACACGCCTGGCCAAGATGACCCTGTTCTTCGGCCCCATCACGCAGGCCTATACCAGCCGCGTGGTTGCCGATCCCGGGGCGCTGACCATCAGGGCCAAGGCCGTTGATGGTCCGTTCGCCTACTTGGATAGCGTCTGGAGCTTCGAGCCGGAAGGCATGGGCACGCGGGTGCGCTTCGAGATCGACTTCAAGATCTCCAACCCCTTCATTGCGGCCATCGCCGAACCGGCCTTCGCCGCCAAGCAGCAAGAGATCATGCGGGCCTTTGCGGAGGAAGCGGACCGACGCTTCGGCGGCTAGTGCTGGTCGCTGGTGAGCACCTGCAGGACCAGTTCCATCGCAGCGTCGACGCTGGCGCGGCGGATGCCGTCCCGTCCCAGGTCACCAAAGCGGTGCTCGATGACGACGGTGGCCAGTTCCGAGGATACGGCAACATAGACCAGGCCCACCGGCTTCTTTTCGCTGCCGCCGTCTGGTCCGGCGATGCCGGTAACGGCAACAGCGTAATCGGCCCTCGCCGTGTTGCGCGCGCCGTCCGCCATTGCCCGGGCAACCTGGTTGCTGACGGCGCCGTAGTCGCGGATCAGTCGGGCCTGCACATGGATCATGCGGGATTTGGCGGCATTGGCATAGGTGACATAGCCGCCGTAGAAGGCGCCTGACGCTCCGGGTATGTCGGTGAGTGCCGCGGCGATCATGCCGCCTGTGCAGCTTTCCGCCGTGACAAGCGTCCGCTGTCGCTCGGTCAGCAGGTCGATGATCTGTTTGGCCGGCGCTGGCGCTGCAGCAGTTGTCTTTGTCGCCATCAATCCCCCCTTGGCAGTTCTATGCTTGCGCTGGCCATGGCCACGATACCTTCCTCCCGCCCGGTGAACCCGAGTCGTTCGCTTGTCGTTGCCTTGATCGCGATGCGTGACGTCGCGATGCCCAGCCCAGTGCCGATGACCTCCTGCATCGCCGGCACGTGGACCGCGATCCTCGGCGCTTCGCACACGATTGTCACGTCAAGATTGACGATGCGGCCGCCGCGCTCGGCAACGAGCTTGCCAGCATGCCTGAGGAAGATGATCGAGGCGGCGCCTTTCCACTGCGGATCGGACGGGGGGAAATGCACGCCGATATCCCCTTCGCCGATGGCCCCGAGGATGGCGTCGGTCAGCGCATGAAGGGCAACGTCAGCATCGGAATGGCCCTTGAGCTTCTTGTCATGCGCGATCCTGACCCCGCCCAGCCACACCGCATCGCCCGGCTCAAAAGGATGAACGTCAAAGCCAGTGCCGACGCGCGTTTCCATATCTATGTCTCCTTGGAGGATGCGCTCGGCGCGCCGGAAGTCTTCGGGATGGGTGATCTTGAAGTTGTCGGGCTCGCCCATCACCATGGCAACGCGCAGCCCGGCCCATTCGGCGATCTCGGCATCATCGGTGAACTGCCGGCGAATGGTGGAGGCGCGCATATGTGCCGAAAAGATCTGGCCGAAGCGAAAGCCTTGCGGGGTTTGTGCCGCGGCGAGTTGGCTGCGATCTTCAGTGGCGGCCACGTGCTGGCCATCGAGCGTGCGTTTGATCGTATCGGTAACCGGAAGTGCGGGCAGGGCGCCGTCATATTGGTCCAAGGTCGCCACCACGTCACCGACCAGGTCATGGTAGGCAAAGGGCCGCGCGGCATCGTGGATCAGCACGATGTCCGGCCTGGTTGGCGCGAGGGCCTTGAGGCCTTCAAGCACGGAGGCTTGCCTGGTTGCGGCGCCATGAACCAGCGGCAGGAGCCGGGCGTCAGTCAATCCCAACGCGTCATAGAGATCGCCATGGTCGGGATGGATGACGGGGAGAATGGTCGTGACATAGGGCAGGCTGAGAAAGGCGTCGACGGTATGGGCAAGCACCGCCCGTCCGCCGATCTTGCGATACTGCTTGGGTTCGCCTGAACCGTCCGCGCTTGCCCTTTCCCCCTTGCCAGCGGCTACGATGATAACGGCGATCGACTTTTGACGCATGGGAAAGGGGCACTCACGACTTGAAACCGTCACACGCTCGTGGTCTAGCGCCCGCCATGCCATGCGGCAAGTGCAGGGCAGAGACGCACAGGCGTCGGCAGTGTGCTCTTGCACCGCTGCCGGTTTTGACTATTGTGCAGGCACTGTTTCAACTCTGACTAATTCTGGTGCACAGCGTGTCGGGTAGCGCCTCTATATTGAGCATCGGGCCGCATCGGCTGCGTAACAATGCCTTCCTCGCGCCTATGGCCGGCATCACCGACCGTCCCATGCGCAAGCTGGCCGAGCGCTTCGGCGCCGGCATGGTGGTGTCCGAGATGATCGCCAGCAACGCCCTGGCCGTGGGCAATCAGGACATGGCCCGCAAGCTCGGTCGCCCTGGAGCGCTGCCGCACATGGTGCAGCTTGCCGGCTGCGAGGCCGAATGGATGGCGCGCGGCGCAAAAATGGCCCACGACGCCGGGGCCGACATCATCGACATCAATTTCGGTTGCCCCGCCAAGCGGGTGACCAATGGTTTTTCGGGCTCCGCACTGATGCGTGTGCCCGATCATGCCATGACGCTGATTGACGCCGTGGTGGGCGCCACGCCACTGCCGGTGACCGTGAAGATGCGGCTGGGCTGGGACGATGACAGCCTCAACGCCGCGGATATGGCGCGCCGCGCGGTCAATGCCGGCGTCCAGATGATCACCGTGCACGGTCGAACGCGGCAGCAATTCTACAAGGGCCACGCTCGCTGGGAACTGGTGCGCGCCGTGGTCGAGGCGGTGGATGTGCCGGTCGTGGTCAATGGCGACATCGTCGATCTCCATACGGCGCGCGAGGCGCTGCGCCTGTCAGGTGCTGCGGCGGTGATGCTGGGGAGGGGGGCACAGGGCCAGCCCTGGAAAGTGGCGCAGATCGGGGCAGGGCTGCTGGGACAGGCGGGTCCGGAGGCGCCTTCCGGCGCGGCAAGGACTGCTCTTGTTGCCGAGCACTACGAGGACATGCTGGCCGAATATGGCACGGCTGTCGGCCTCCGCGCTGCGCGCAAGCATCTCGACTGGTACATGGAGGCCGCGGGCATTGTGCTCGCCAAGCCCGAGCGGACGCAGTTTCTCAACAGTGACGATCCGGCTGATGTGCTTCGCCAGATCGGCCATATCTTCACCGACCAGGAAAAGGCTGCGGCATGAGCGGCACCGAAGCAAAGACCACGGCTCAGCCTTCCGAGTCCTTTCCCTCTACGGCCGTGCTGCAGGCCTTGCACCAGCCCATCATCGTCTGTGGCGAAGACCGGCAGATTACCTTCGTCAACTACGCGGCCGAGGCCTTTTTCGGTGCATCGCTGAGCGTGCTGTCGCGCCAGCGGCTTGATGATTTGATCGCCTTTGGCTCACCCATCATTGGGCTGGTCGAGGCCGTAGCGACCCGGCGCGCGCCGATGACGGAATACCGGGTCCGCGTCGGATCCTCGCGCTTCGGGGACGAACGCATCGCCGACGTGTTCGCCAGCCCGCTGTCGGACAATGACGGGCGCGTAGCACTCCTGATCCAGGAGCGCACCATGGCCGACAAGATCGACCGGCAGATGGTGTCCCGTGGGGCGGCGCGCTCGGTAACCGGCCTTGCCTCCATGCTGGCCCACGAGATCAAGAACCCGCTTTCGGGCATACGCGGTGCGGCGCAATTGCTGGAGCAGACCGTCAGCAGCGAGGAAATCCCGCTGGCGCGCCTCATCCGCGAAGAAACCGACCGGATTGTCCACCTGATCGACCGGGTGGAAGTATTCGGCGACGAGCGCCCCATGGAGCGCGAGCCCATCAACATCCACGTGGTACTCGATCGGGTAAAACTCTTGGCGCGCAATGGCGTAGCGCGCGGAATAGCCTTTTCCGAAGAATATGATCCGTCGCTGCCACCCGTCTTCGGCAACCGTGACCAACTGATCCAGGTCTTCCTGAATTTGGTGAAGAATGCCTCGGAAGCCCTTGAGCGGACGAGCAATCCAGAGATCAAGCTCTCGACGGCATTCCGCCCCGGTATCCGCATCGCTGTGACCGGCGTGTCCGAGCGCATATCGTTGCCGCTGGAGATCGTCATCGAGGACAATGGCCCCGGCGTGCCACCCGACATCCTGCCGTTCCTGTTCGATCCCTTCGTCACGACCAAGACCAACGGCTCAGGCCTTGGCCTGGCCCTGGTGGCCAAGATCGTGGGCGACCATGGCGGCGTGATCGACTGCGACAGCCGACCCGGCCGCACCAAGTTCAGAATTCTTCTCCCCGTCGCGAGTGGGGCATTTCAGGCACCAATCGAAGAGGAAGTGGCACAATGAGCCATGTTGTCCTGCTCGCCGACGACGATGCGGCCATCCGCATGGTCCTCAACCAGGCGCTGACCCGCGCCGGCTACGAGGTTCGTCCCACCGGCAATATCTCCACCATGTGGAACTGGGTCAGCCGGGGCGAGGGCGATATCCTCATCTCGGACGTTGCCATGCCGGACGGCAATGCCTTCGAGGTTATGCCCAAAATCAAGAAGCTGCGGCCGGACCTGCCCATGATCGTCATGAGCGCGCAGAACACGTTCATGACGGCTATCCGCGCGTCGGAGGTTGGCGCTTACGAATACCTGCCGAAGCCCTTCGATATCACCGAAGTTCTCTCGGTCGTCGCCCGCGCCCTGGCCGATGCCAAGAAGCCCGCCAGCGCCGAGCGCAAGGCCGAGGAGCCGGGCGAGACCATGCCGCTGGTGGGGCGCTCCACCGCCATGCAGGACATCTACCGGGCCCTGGCGCGCCTGATGCAGACCGACTTGACCGTGATGATCACCGGCGAAAGCGGCACCGGCAAGGAACTGGTGGCGCGGGCGCTGCATGATTTCGGCAAGCGCCGCAACGGCCCGTTCGTTGCCATCAACATGGCGGCCATTCCGCGCGACCTGATCGAGGCCGAACTGTTCGGACACGAGAAGGGCGCCTTTACCGGCGCCAACACCCGTTCCTCAGGCCGGTTCGAGCAGGCCGAGGGCGGCACGCTGTTTCTCGACGAGATCGGCGACATGCCGATGGACGCGCAGACCCGCCTGCTGCGCGTGTTGCAGGAGGGCGAATATACGATGGTCGGCGGGCGCAGCTCGATCAAGACCAACGTCCGCATCGTGGCGGCGACGCACCGCGATCTGAGCCAACTGATCCGCCAGGGCCTGTTCCGCGAGGATCTCTACTATCGCCTGAACGTCGTGCCGATCCGTCTGCCGCCGCTGCGGGAGCGGGTGGACGACGTGGGCGACCTGGCGGCGCATTTCCTCAAGGCAGCGCAGCGGGAAGGTGAGCCCATCAAGACCATCGCGCCCGACGCCATTCGCCTGATGCAGAACTACTCCTGGCCAGGCAATGTGCGCGAGCTGGAAAACCTGGTGCGACGCCTATCCGCCCTTTATGCCGACGAGAGCATCTCGGCCGAGATCGTGCAGAACGAACTCAACATCGCGGATCGTACGCCGACTTCTGCTGCGGCCGGGCCAATGGACGTGTCCATGGCGGTCGAGACGCATGTTGGCCAGCTCCTGCGCGAGTACGAGCCCAACCTGCCGCCGGCCGGCCTTTACCAGCGCGTCATCGACAAGGTCGAGGCGCCACTGATCGCCATGGCGCTCAATGCCTGCAGCGGAAACCAGATAAAGGCAGCGGACCTGCTCGGGCTCAACCGCAATACGCTGCGCAAGAAGATCCGGACGCACAGCATCGAGATAGTCAAGCACAGCCGGCGTAACTAAGGCGCGTCGATGATCTCACGCCGGCCCCTGCGCTCGCTGAGGGCGAGCGTCAGGCCCGCCGCGACGACGAGGAACGCGCCAACATAGACGGTGGTCGCCGGCATTTCCCCCCAGAATAGATAGCCGAAGACAAAGGCCCAGAGCAGGGCGCCGTATTCGACGGTGCCCAATACGCTCGCCGGCACGAGCCTTGCCGACTCCACGAGCGTGTATTGGCCAAGTCCACCGACCAGCCCCGCCGCGACGCAGAGCGCAATTTCGCGCAGCGCCATGCCCTCCCACAGCGGAATGGCGATGATGCCCATGGCGATGGCGTGGATCAGGTTCTGCGCGAAGACCTGAACGATGGTGCGGTCGCTCTTGGAGATCGTGCGCATCAGGATCATGGCAATTGCCCAGCAGAGCGCTGCTGCAAGCACCATGGCCACGGGCCAGCCAATGGTGAAGCCACCGGGATTGGCCGCCACAAGAACACCGAAAAAGCCGATCGACGCCGCTCCCACGCGCGCCAGCGTGAGTTGCTCCTTGAGAAAGATCACGGCCAGGATTGTGGTGAGGATGGGTGCGAAATAGTAGAGCGTGGTCATTTCGGCCAGCTGCAGGTCGCGCCCGGCGCTGTAGTACATCACCCAGGCGGCGAGCGTCATCAGCCCGCGTCCAAGGATCAGCAGGCGATTGCTGGAACGCCAGAGATCGGTGATGACGCTGGTCCGCCCGATGGCGATGCAGAGCGTCAGGATGACGATGCTGCGCACGAAGAGGATCTGCGGCGCCGGCAGCTCGGTGATGACGCCCTTGACCATGGCATCGTGCAGCGAAAACAGCGAATAGGCGCCGATGCCCAGCCCCATCCCCTTGAGGCTGGCAGCTTCGATTTGCACTGGCGCTTGGGCGTTCACGGTGGGACTCTGAGTAGGGATGCGTGTGGTGTGTGCCTGTTGCGCTCGGGTCTGTCTAGATCGAGCGCGCTAGGCGGCTGGACTCTGCGAGCGTAGATCTCCGGGCCTCATTCGCAGGAAAATGCTCCACCTGAGCGTTTTCTGGTCGTGAATGAGTGTCACATTTTGGCAACATTTATCTTGAAGGGTTGGAGGAATTGGTTCAGACTCTACCTCTTTGGTGGAGACGGGGTGCCTTCCGGCGTTCATGAGTGATGTAGCGGCAATCAGGGAGGGGGCGCCCAAGCGGGCCGGTCGCGAGGGCGCAAAGCGGTCGAACTCGGTCTTTGCGGCTGCCTACAACAACCGTCCCCTGCGCATCCTGGGCTTCATCATCGTCTCGGCATCCGTGCTGATGTCGTCGATTTCCTTCCTGATCCTCACCGGCGCGACCGACATCGAGCCCTCTGCCAGCGTGTGGACCATCATCTGGGTGGTCACGGGCGTCCTTGTGCTGCTCGTGCTGGCTCTCGTGGTCACCGAGGCGGCGCTGCTGATCCAGGCACGCATGCAGCGCCAGGCGGGTGCCGGCATGCAGATCCGCATGGTCGCGATGTTTGCGCTCGTCGCTGCAATTCCGGCGGCCCTGGTTGCAGTCGTTGCGTCCATCTCATTGAACCAGGGCCTGGACCAGTGGTTCTCCGAACGGACGCGGGCCATGGTGGAGAGCTCGCGGCTCGTGGCGCGCTCCTACCTGCTCGAGCATTCGCAGGTCTTGCGCGACGACGTGATCTGGGTGGCCACCGAGATCGAGCAGGCGCACGACACCTATGATGCGGATCCCGAGCGCTTCCAGCGTATCCTAACGGCCCTGGCGGTGACCCGCTCCTTGCCGTTCACCTCGCTCGTCAACGCCGAAGGCGAAACGCTGATGCGGGCCGAGATCGCCGTGCAGGGTGCCTATCCGCAGCTGCCCGAGGGCATCACCGATGGTCTCGTCGAAGGCATCCCGGCCGAGATCGCGCCTGGCCGCATCAATCTCATCGGCTCGGTGATCAAGCTGCGCGGCTACGAGAACACCTATCTCTTCGTGGCCCGGCCGGTCGAGGCCGAGGTGCTCGAATACATGCAACTCACCGACCAGAACATCACCGAGTACCGCGAATATGCGTCCAACCGGCTGGTGTTCCAGATCACTTTCACAATCATGTATATCGGCTTGGCGGTCGTGCTGCTGCTGGCGGCGCTCTGGATCGGCATTGCCCTCGCCAACCGCTTCGTCGACCCGATCCGAAACCTCATGATCGCCTCCAGCCGCGTCAGCCGCGGTGACCTCGATGTGCAGGTGCCGGTGCAGGAGGGCAGGGGCGACCTGCGTGATCTCAGCAACGGCTTCAACCGCATGACGCAGCAGCTCAAGTCACAGCGCGAAGCCCTGCTGACCGCCAACGAGATGAACGAAAAGCGGCGCCAGTTCACCGAAGCGGTGGTGGAGGGGGTGTCGGCCGGCATCATCGGGCTGGATCCGTTCGGCGCGGTGACGCTGGTCAATGCCCGCGCGTGCGAGATGCTGGGCCGCGACGAAATCGACCTTATGGGCGAACCCATGGAGAAGGTCATGCCGCAACTGGCGCCAACGCTGGAACGCGCCCGCTCCGCGCGGCGCGGGCAGGTGCGCGACCAGATCCAGCTCGGAAACGAAACGGACCGCCGCACATATCAGGTACAGCTGACCCGTGAGGGTTCAATCACCGAGTCGAAGGGCTACGTGCTGACCTTCGATGACATCACCGATCTCGAGTCGGCGCAGCGCACCAGCGCGTGGGCCGATGTCGCCCGCCGTATCGCGCACGAGATCAAGAACCCGCTGACGCCAATCCAGCTGTCGGCGGAGCGTCTGCGCCGCCGCTATGGCTCCAAGCTCGAAGATGACCGCGAGGTCTTCGACAAATGCATCAACACCATCGTGCGCCAGGTGGGCGATATCGGGCGTATGGTTGATGAATTCTCCGCCTTTGCCCGCATGCCGGAAGCCGCGCCCGAGCGCGCCGACCTGTCGGACACTGTGCGCCAGGCGGTGTTCCTGGAAAGCGTCCGGCTTCCGGAAGTAGATATCCGCACCGTTTTGCCGGAAGAGGCGATCTATGCCTGGTTCGACAACCGGCTGATTGCACAGTCGCTCACCAACCTTATCAAGAATGCCGTCGAAGCCTTCGAAGGTGTTCACCTTCCTGAGGACATTCAGCCGACGATCACGGTGGAAGCACACCTCGAACGCAATGAGGCGAGGGTCTCTGTTTCCGACAACGGCAAGGGCTGGCCCAAGGACAATCGGCAGCGTCTGCTGGAGCCCTACATGACCACGCGGGAGAAGGGCACCGGCCTCGGTCTCGCGATTGTCGCAAAAATCATCGAACAGCATGGCGGCATTGTCGAACTCGTCGACGCAGAGCCCGATCCGCATGGTCGGGTCGGCGCCTGCGTCACCTTCACGCTGCCGCTGCAGGCACCAATTCTAAACATTCAGGATACCGGCTCCAGCCACTCGGCGGCGGTTCCTGACAATCAGGGGGAACCGCTGGCGTCAGCTTCGGTTCAACACTAATGGCGCTCGACATTCTGATCATCGACGACGAGGACGACATCCGCGAACTGATCGCGGGCATCCTCGAGGACGAAGGCTTCGAGACCCGCCAGGCGCATGACGCCGACAGCGGGCTCAACGAGATCGCGCGTCGCCGTCCCAGCCTGGTGTTCCTCGACATCTGGATGCAGGGGTCCCGCCTCGACGGATTGCAGCTGCTCGACGTGTTTCAGAGTCAGCATCCCGACATGCCGGTGGTGATGATCTCGGGCCACGGCAATGTGGAAACCGCCGTCTCCGCCATCCGCCGCGGTGCCTACGACTATATCGAGAAGCCTTTCAAGATCGACCGGCTGCTCCACATCACGCAGCGCGCCATGGAAGCGACCCGCCTGCGCAACGAAGTGGCCGAGCTCAAGGAACGCTCGGCGACCAAAAGCGCGGAACTGGTCGGCACGTCGCCGTCGCTGCAGCAGGTGCGCGGCATTATCGAGAAGTCCGCGCCCACCAATTCGCGCATCTTCATTTCCGGACCTTCGGGCGCCGGCAAGGGGCAGGTGGCCCGGCTGGTGCATCAGCGCAGCCCGCGGGCCGAGGCGCCCTTTGTCGAGATCAATGCCTCGCTCTATGCTCCGGACGAAGTTGCCGTGGTCCTGTTTGGCCGCGAAACGCGCGACAAGACCGGCATTCTCAAGGTGGAGGTTGGGGCGCTCGAGAAGGCGCATGGCGGTACGCTCTATCTCTCGGAGGTGACGACGCTGCCGGCGCAGGTGCAGTCGGCGCTGCTCCGCACCTTGGTGGAGAATCGCTTCAACCGCGTCGGCGGCACGCAGGCCGTGCCAATCGACGTGCGCATCATCTCGTCGAGTTCGCAGAACGTGGCCGCCCAGATCGAGGCCGGCGAGTTCCGCTCAGACTTGTTCCACCGGCTTTCCATCGTGCCCCTGCCGCTGACCCCGCTCAAGGAGCGACGCGAAGACGTGCCGCCGCTGGTTGCCGTCTTCATCGAACAGGTCTGTCGCATGCACAATCTGCAGCGCGTGACCGTCGGCGACGATGCCCTCGCGGTGCTCCAGGCGCAGGAATGGCCCGGCAACGCCCGGCAGTTGCGCAACTCCATCGAACGCCTGTTGATCCTGATGAAGGACCAGCAGCCTGAGGACGGTGTCATCACCGCCTCGATGCTGCCATCCGACATCGGCGAAGTCTTGCCGACCGTTGGAGACACCGACTCATCGGCGCATCTGATGAGCCTGCCGTTGCGCGAGGCGCGTGAAGTTTTCGAGCGGCAATACCTGCTGGCCCAGATCGAGCGCTTCGGCGGCAACATCTCCAAGACTGCCGAGTTTGTGGGGATGGAGCGAAGCGCCTTGCACCGCAAGATCAAGTCGCTTGGTCTGTGACAGCCAGGTACCATGCAGCCATGCGAATGGCGCGGTAGGCATGCCAAGTGATCTATGCCATAGTGCCAAAAGAGATGCTCAGATTGCGGCGCGGCGCTAGCGGTCGCAAGGTCGAAAACCAGCAATCTCAGCGAAAACAGCGGCAAGCAATGCCGCGGAAAAGAGGCCCGAATGCCCAGCGAAAAGCAGCCCAACCTCCAGGACTCGTTTCTCAATCACGTGCGCAAGCAGAAGGTGCCCGTCACGATCTTTCTCGTGAACGGCGTCAAGCTGCAGGGCGTCATTACCTGGTTCGACAACTTCTGCCTGTTGCTCCGGCGCGATGCGCAGTCGCAGCTTGTCTATAAGCACGCGATCTCGACCATCATGCCAGGTGCGCCGATCCAGCTGTTCGACCCGGAACAGAACACGGACGACTGACGTTTGACGGGCCAGGCCCTACCGGTTCATACAAAGATGATCGCCTCGGCGGCGAAGCGATCAAGAAAGTTGCAATGACCGATTTCGACGACGACGATACCGACCACCGGGGCGGCCCACAGGCGTTTATCGACCGAAGGGCGCAGCCGACGCGGGCGGGGCTCGTCGTGCCCGACGTGCGGGGCATGGTGTCCCAGCACTCGATCGAGGCGCGCAAGGCTGAGTTCGAAGGCCTGGCCGGTGCGATCCGGCTCGAGCTGGTCTTTTCCGAGGTGGTCAAGGTCCGTGAGATCAAGCCGGCGACCTTTATCGGTGGCGGCCACACGGAAACGCTTGCCGAGCGGGTCAAGGCCGACAAGATCGACTTGCTGCTCGTCGACGCGCCACTGACGGCGATCCAGCAGCGCAATCTCGAGAAGGAAACCGGTGCCAAGGTGCTCGACCGCACGGCGCTGATCCTTGAGATCTTCGGCGAACGTGCCGCAACGCGCGAAGGCGTGTTGCAGGTCGAACTGGCGCATCTCAACTACCAGAAGGGGCGCCTCGTGCGCTCCTGGACCCACCTGGAGCGCCAGCGCGGTAGCGGTGGCTCCGGCTTCATGGGCGGTCCGGGCGAAACGCAGATCGAAAGCGACCGCCGCCAGATCAGCGATCGCATCGTCCTGCTGGAAGACCGGCTCGACAAGGTCAAGAAAACGCGGGCGCAGCAGCGCCAGCAACGCGCCGGCACGCCGATCGTAGCGCTGGTCGGCTATACCAATGCCGGCAAGTCGAGCCTGTTCAATGCCTTGACCGGGGCAGGGGTGTTTGCCGAGAACCTCCTTTTTGCAACCCTCGATACAACCGTCCGCCGCCTCGAGCTGCCGCATGGCCGCGAGGTGATCCTCAGCGACACGGTTGGCTTTGTCGCTGACCTGCCCACCGACCTTGTGGCGGCGTTCCGCGCGACGCTGGAAGAGGTGCTCGACGCGGACGTGATCCTTCATGCCCGCGACATCGCCAACGAAGACCATCCCGCCCAGGCACAGGACGTGCTCGCCGTGCTGGCAGAGCTCGGCGTGTCAGCGGAAACCACGCCGATCATCGAGGTCTGGAACAAGGTCGATCTCGTCAACCCAGACGACCTGACCGGCATCGCGCCTGCCAGCAAGGTAGCCAATGTCGTGCAGGTCTCGGCCAAGAGCGGGCAGGGCATCGAGCAGCTCAAACTGGCCGTAGAAGCCGCTCTGGCTGAAAAGAGCCGCACCTACCATGTGCATGTGCCGCACACGGCCGGCTCCGACATCGGCTGGTTGCATTCGCATGCCGAGATCGTTTCGCGCGATGAACCGACGGAGCA
Source organism: Devosia sp. (assembly GCF_036563435.1). Classification (GTDB taxonomy): domain Bacteria; phylum Pseudomonadota; class Alphaproteobacteria; order Rhizobiales; family Devosiaceae; genus Devosia. The sequence continues at coordinate 270,137 of NZ_DATCMJ010000015.1, read as the reverse complement.
GGGCTCCGGCTTCACCGTTCGCATCGAGCCGCGGCACAAGACAGCGTTCCTAGAACGCTTCAACGGCCGGATCGACAGCTCCGACGCCTAGGTCTTGTCGGCGGCGCGCACTTCGTTCCAGTAGCGGTCGAGCCGCTCCAGCCCAGCGTCCTTTGGTTCAATGCCGTCCTCACGGCAGCGCGCCTCCACATGGTGAAAGCGCCGCGTGAACTTGAAGTTCGCGTCGCGCAGGGCCGACTCCGGGTCCACCCCAGCGTGCCGAGCCAGATTCGCGACGGCAAACAGCAGATCCCCGATTTCCTCCTGCACGGCCGCTGCATCACCCGATGCCTGGGCCTCGACCACTTCAGCCAGTTCCTCGTCAACCTTGGCCTTAACCGCGGCGAAATCGGGCCAGTCGAAGCCGACCTTGGCCGCACGCTTCGTAAGCTTGCCGGCGCGGGCCAGGGCAGGCAGCACCTGGGGTACATCGTCGAGTAGGGACGGCGTGCTGTCACCCTTGTTTTCCGCCTTGGCGCGGCGTTCCTGCGCCTTGATGGCCTCCCAGCGGTTCTCTGAGGCTGCCGATGTTCCAGCCTTGACGTCGCCGAAGACATGCGGATGGCGGCGGATCAGCTTCTCGGTAATGGCCTGGACGACATCGCCGATGTCGAAATGGCCAGCCTCCTTGGCCATCTGCGCGTGATAGACGGGCTGCAGCAGCAGGTCACCCAGTTCCTCGCGCAGGTCGGAGAAATCCTGCCGCTCGATGGCGTCCGAGACCTCATAGGCTTCCTCGATCGTGTAGTGCCGGATCGTCGTGAAGTCCTGTTCCAGGTCCCACGGGCAGCCCGACACCGGATCGCGCAGGGCCGCCATGATCTCGATGAGGCGGGAGATGTCACGAGATGGCTGCATGTTTGCCTCGCTGGAATGACTAGCTCAATAGGTAGTGTTTTAGGCCTTCAGAGGGGTAGACCCCCGCATGTCCGGAATTCGCATAATATATAGTGTAGCGCCCAAAACTCCTTCCATGGTTAACGGAAAGGGGGCTTGGAAAATGTTCAAGCAAATCAATGACCTGATCCTAAAACCGCTGTCAACGCGGTTGGGGACGATGGTCACCGGTGGCCTAATCGGCTTGGGCGCGAATGCGCAACATGCCGATTGGGTGGGCACCGGGATAGCAGGAGGGCTCCTGATCGGAGCCGATCTGCTGGCGGCGTGGCTGCGCAAGCGCTCGATAGAGCGGAAGGCAGTCGCCAAGGCGGTGGCGTCGTGAGTTGGTTCGGTGGATCGCTCAACGTCTCGTCCGGTGGTCACGTCTATGACAGGACCACCGGCACATGGGCTGGCGAAACGCAAGGGAGCGTCGGTGACGGCGTGGACCGAAGCGTGTCGTCCAGCGTGTCCACGGTGTGGCACGATGCAAATGGTCCAACCGGGGTGCAGTTCCATAACCCCGGGGACCACGGCGGCACTGGCAGCGTAAGCCAAGGCCACGTGGCCAGCGGGCCTGTGGCGGATCCGGTCGTCGCGGGCGGCAGCGGGCCGGGGGCGGGTACCGCAAACACGGACGGCCCCGGATCGGGCGGTACGGGTCCCGGCTCTGCGGGCGTTGTCGCACCTGCCGCGCCGCTCAAGGCGAAGATGAAGAGTACGACGACGCAGATAATGTTCGGTGTGCCGATCGTGCCAAACCCATGGGTGTCGAACACAGACCAATGGGAGGAGCGGTGGGGTGAGCCGGGTGACTGGCTAGGCGGTATCGCCGTTGGGGCAGCGGATATGCTGTTCAACGCGGGCCGTGCGTTGGATCACGCGACGGGCTCGGATGTCGTGTCGAACAAACGGCGCGACACGTTCAAGGTCGAAGATATCGCTGGCAAAGGTCAGCCGTACGTGAATGCGGTGACCGGCTGGATCGACGCGATGAATTCGCCGTTCGGGCCGGACAAGCCGATAGCCGGTATCTACAAGGGCGGCTTTTAGCCGCCGAAGAGTGCGTGGACGGCGCTCACCGCCACCCACGGCAGGAGCGGGGCGAGGCCCCAAACGAGCAATCTCAAAGCAGGTTTCGGCATGAAACGGCGTCCTTGCAAAGCATGTGCGCGGCGACGAGCCGCGATTTCACGTCTATGGAGAAAAGTGAGAAGCAAATGAAGAATGTCAATAGGAAGTCTACGAGCCCGGTTAAATATCCGCGCTCACGGCGTAATCATCCGATTATGCATCTGTCGTCAACGAAGCCCGGCGTGGCCCATCCGTTGGCGTTCATTCCCATCTTGCGAGAAGACAGCTTGGTGGGGCAGATCGATGCGGTTGTGGAAATGATGGAGACGAAGGAGCTCCTCATGAACGACGTAACAGCGCGGTTTACGGCGTGGTGTGTTCCCACGCTGGCACAAGAACGGTTCTTCGGTTCCCGTGAGGAGCTCGACCGCTCCTACATGGGCGAAAACTCGCTGGATGGCAGTGGGGTCACGCCGTATGTCGAGAATACAGTCGTAGGCGCGGGTGGTGCGGGCAACCTCCCGTTGTACAAAGCGGCGGGGCTGCATGCCAAGCCCGGCGACGTGGTGAACCTCGCATACTGCGAGAGTTATAACTTGGTGTACAATCACCGGGCAACACAGGCTTCTAAAAAGCTCGGCCATCGGACCAAGTGGGATGGCTCGCTCGCGCCAGCGTTCTGGCACCACCGCCAGTTCCCGCACATGGTGGCAGACTTTGACCAAGCCATGATTGAGGGGCAGGTGGCCCTGAACATCATCAATCCAATCGTGGATATTAAGGGGTTGTATCAGACGGCGGATGTGGGGACGGGCGGCAACGTGACGCCGTATGCTGCGTCGTCGGGGCCTGATATCGCCCGCGATAAGGTGCGCCCGTTGTTCGGGCCGATTACTGGTTATGGTCCGGGCCCGGCTGGTACTGTCTATGCAGAGATGCAGGACGCCGGGCTGTCGATGTCGCTGGCCGGGCTGGAGGAAGCCCGTAAGCTTCAGGCTTTCGCGAAACTGCGGCAACAGTTCGAGGGCCACGACGATGATTACATCATTGACATGCTCATGCAGGGCCTTTCCGTGCCCGATCAGCACCTGAAGCAGCCGTTTCAGGTGGCTGAACAGGTGGTCAAGTTCAGCCAGGGCAAACGCTACGCGACGGACAGTGGCAACCTGGACGATAGTGCCACGTCAGGCTTCGCCCGGGCCAGCATGCGGCTGCGTGTCCCGCGTATCAACACAGGCGGCGTGGTCGTGGTTCTGATGGAAATCGTGCCGGTCCAGTTGTGGGAACGGCAGGCGGATTGGTTCTTCCATAGCCGTCCCGAGAACGGGCGCGCTGCCCACGATTTCTGGCCGGATGCGGAGCGGGATACGCTGGACCGGCAGAAAGTCGATGTGGTGTACAATCGCGATATCGACGTTAGTCATAGCGACCCAACCGGGTATTTCGCCTTCGAGCCGATGAACGCGAAATATAATCGGGCACCGCCTATGATCGGCGGCAAGTTCTATCGGCCTGCGGCGGACACGCTGACCGACGACGCGCGTAAGCGGCTGTGGGCGGTGGAAGGCGTGGACCCGACCCTGACCGATAGTTTCTTCATTGTGAAGCTGCCGTTGCAGGTGAAGCCATTTCTCGACGAGGTTAACGATCAGTTCGAGGTCGCGGCGCGGGGTAACTGCGTTATCGACGGCAACACCCAGTTTGGCGGGCTGCTCATCGAGCAGACCGGCAACTATGAGAAGGTGGCGGAACAGGCGCCCACCGATCAAATCACGCAGGCTGAGAAGGATGCCAACCTATGACGGTGAAAATGCGCCACCTGGCCCGGTGGAAAAAAATGGGCATTGGGCTGAACCTGCCCGGAAAGCTCCGGGTGGTTGAGCTGGAGCTGAACGTGGATGTCCCAACGCGGTTCGACGTGGAACACGGGAAGGACGTTACGTTCCTGACTGTGGTGCAGCCGGGCGGGCCCGTTAGGGTGCAGTTCGCCGTAGAGGGTGACTGCACCGTGCTGCCGACCTCCTATCATCAGGAGGAGGGCGTGGGCGAAGTCTGGTACTTCACCGACGACGGCGAAATCCTGAATTTTGAGGTCACCACGCCGAGCTTCACCGAGCTGGAGCAGCGCATGGACACGACTCCAGAAATGGAGGTCGTGATCCTCAAGGCGCACCTGCGCGAAGAGCAGCGGAAGCGCGAAGTGGCAGAGTTGTTGCTGCGAAAGAAGCAGCGCGAGGAAGCGCGGGCGGCGGATGCCGACCCTGAAACCGGAGAAGTGACGGATGGAGAGCCTGTGGGAGCGTATACAGCGGCGCCAGAGGGAGGCGAGGGCGCTGGAGGTAGCACTCCACGCAAAGCGTAACTATCGGGGGGAGGTTAAGCTCCCCCCAAACACCGCGCCACCAGAATTGGCGGAGGAGGCAGGCCCAGAAGTGGGTCTGCCTCTAGCGTTAGCGGCGTTGGTGGATCGCCCGTTTCTCGAAACGGAACGCTATGCGGAGCAGCAGCGCCGCGCCGTCCGTGAGGGGGCACATCCAAAGGTGCTGAAATTCACCGACGCCTTCGTGCGGCGGTGCAAGCGCGTGGGCATTCCTATGTTTGCGCATTGTATCGTGCGGGGCGCGGCGCATCAGGCCGAGCTGTTCCGTACGGGAATGTCGAAGGATAGCCCCGACGATGGCCTTTGGCCGCATAGGGGCTGCGCCGTCGATCTGATCCATTCCGTCAAGGGGTGGAACCTCAATAGTGAGGAATGGAGGCTCATAGGGCACCTTGGGAAAGAGGTTTCCGATCAGATGGGCCTTTCTATGGAGTGGGGCGGGGATTGGAAGTTTTACGACCCCGCCCATTGGCAACTGCGCAAATGGCGCGATTTAGCGAGGGAATACCCATGGCCGACGAAGTGAATAAGGGCATCAAGGAACGTGTAAAGCGGGCCAAACTCGATCACGATCTGCACGTTGCGCTGCTCATGAAGCGCGAGGGCTTGAGCAAACCGGACGCAACGGTAATGGCGTATCTGGATGGCCTCAACGGCCTGAATGATCGCCTGAATCTCAAAGAGCCAAAGCTGATGTAAACCGGCGACGCGAGGCGCGGCTAACCTACGGGATTAGCCGCGCCTCAGAGCATCCTTGTCTTATATGCATTTATCGACACGCGGAAACGGGGTGGACGATGGCGTGCTTAGCACCAAATAAGTTACCGGACGGCACCGAGGTCGCGTGTCGAGAATGCAAGCTATGTCAGCTCAAGCTCAAGAATGATTGGGTGGGGCGCAACATAGCTGAAAGCAAAACGAGTAAGTTTTGCTACGTGATAACCGCAACCTACGGGCGCGGGAAGGTCGGGGAGGTGCTCCACGAACGCGCTGTGATCCTGACGTATTCGGACTGCCAGAAATTCCTAAAGCTGCTGCGGCGGCATGGGTACGAGGTCCGGTTCTTTATAACCGGCGAGTATGGCTCCGAAAAGCAAAGGGCACATTGGAACATCATCGTCTACAGCGACAACCCATTACCGCAGTTTGCGGGGTGGGACCAGTATGGGCGCTGGACGAAAAAAGCGCGGTACAAGCAGCGTTTCAATTGGGTGCGCTGCGGCAGCGAGGGGAATCCGATCTACTTGCAGAATAAGGAACCGGCCTATTGGTGGCCGCACGGCTTCGTCCATATAGACGAAGTGAACGTGGCGAGTGTCCGCTATGTATGCAAGTACGTGCTTAAAGACTTCGATGCCAACGGCAAACAGGGCCATAAGGGCCAATCGAAGGCACCGCCGCTAGGAACGGCGTATTTCCGGCAGGTGGCGGAGAGGTATGTGGCGCAAGGGCTCGCCCCGCAGTCGCCAGAGTATCGGTTCCCGGAGGCGAAAACCCGCCAGGGTGAGCCGATCCGGTACTGGCTCAAGGGCAGGGCGCTGGAGTTGTATCTCCAGCACTATATCGACGCTTGGGTGTCGCAGCGTCCGAACGACACTCGGCCACTAAGTGAGCTAGTGGACCTGTACGAGAAGTACGGCAGGGTTGTGAACGACGAGCAGCGCATGCTGCTGCGGCAGGAGTTCCCCCAGGGCGAAAGCCGCCAGCCGATCCCGACCGGAAGGCAGATAAAGGAGGGCGCGGAAGCGGCCCGATACGAGAACGCATTGCGTGAGTGGTCGGTAGCGCAGGACGAATTGTATGAGTTTGAACGCGACGAGCTAGAGGGCATCGCAGATGGGCAAGAACGACAAGAAATCAAACGACAGTTCGAACAGGAGCGGCAGCAGCGGCGGCGGGAGTTCCAAAACCGCTGGGGGCGGCACTACTTCCAAGGGTTCGGCTGGGTCAAGCCAGACGAGGTCGTCCCCGACGCCGGTGGCGAGGGACCCGGTTGTCAGTGCTGCGCCGTCGAGGCCGTCCGGCCCGACATACAGCGTCCCGACGAGTTCGGGCGGCTGGATGACGGGGTTCAGCGACAGCGGGAGCAGCGGCGGGTCGCATGGGGGAAGCTCGGAGAGCAGCCCCTCGGTCCGGTCGGGCGGTATAACCGAGACTACGCCGACCCCGGCAAAGCCGGAGCCGGTGAAGCCCGACCCGGTTCCGGTCACGCCGGACCCGGTGGTAAACAAGCCGGGTGATCCGGTCCAGCAAAGGCGCGTCCGCATTTCCGGCCTTCGGGTGGAAGTCGGACCGCCTAAGAAACAGTCTGCTGCACGAAGTTCAGACCCAAAAAGGGATGCGCGGCAGACGAAGAAAACAACGACGAAGAATGGTCAGGCAACGCAGGGCCGTTCGTCGGAGAAAAAGCCTGCTGCACGAAGTTCAGACCAAAGGGATGCGCGGCAGGCAAAGAAAAAGGTCGAGCCGATGCACTGCAAGGCGCGACCGAAAAACACACGGTCTAAAGGCGGCGGTTCCCGAGCCTTTGTGCCGTGGTGCTAGGGATGGGGCGGCGTTGGTAGTTGTGCCACGCCGCATGTTCCTCGGCGTCTAGACGGGTGCGAAACGCTCCCCATGCGTGAACCTTCCTGGCGGCAACGGAACCTTCGATAATGTGGCGGGCCTCGCCGTACTCATAGTAGATGTAGTATTTCCGTGGGCGCAAAGCGTACTCCTTCCATCCTAAGGCTTGGCCGCCCGGCCTTGAGGGAGCGCCCCCGCAGGGGGCAAGAATTGGCGCGGAGCGACAATCCACAGCCTCTTCTAAAAAGAAGCTGGACAAGGGGACCCAAATCAACTGATGGTTAACCCACTGGCCGCAAGGGCAGCGTTCTTTGACATCGTGATTAAAAGTCTAGGCGGCCGTGCATGGGCACGGCAGAGTTTTAGGAGTTTTGGTTCGCATAATATATATTATGGAACTCATGTATGTGCCTCATTCGATGCCGATGGCTTCTACGACCGCAGCATCAGCCATGGCGAGAGCCGCTTCCCTGGACTTGGCTGCGGCAACGAAACGGCCGTTGTGACAGAAGCTGGCGCCTATAATGCCCGATGCCGCTTCGAGGTCCCCGTCGGTCAGTCCGGCCCAGGATGCCGGCAGATCGGCACGCGCCTCGAAGCCTTCGTCTGCCTTGCGGATGGTTGTGAGGCACCAGTCCTTTTCGCGCGGATGGACGACAAACAGCAGATGATCGGCGCCGGCCTTGACGATGGCCGGGCGGAACGGCATGCCGCGTGGCAATTCGAGCACCCGCTTGTCACCGGCAGCAATGATGGCCTGCTGCACCACGGCCTCGGCGCGAAGCTTGGCTGCGCTGGCGGCGATGTTGGCTTTGACGAAGCTGCGGGCGATATCGAGCGCAAGTCTGAACTGCCGGTCTTCAGCGCCCGGTTCGCTATCGTCGAAAACGGGCTTCAGCGTTTCGAGCAGCGATGGCAGCGCCAGTGCTGCCAATGGTCCGGTTGGACTCAGCGCGCCATTGTCGGTGAGGTCGATGGGCAGAACGAAGCTGGCATCGAACTTGGCATGGACGAAATCGATGTGCTCGGCCGGCACGGCGAGTGCTGACAGGTAGTCGCGTCCATAGTGTTTCCAGACGAGGCCGAACGAGCTGAATGGCTGTCCATCGTCGCGCAATGGTGCGCCGCGCTGATGATGATCAAAGACCTGCCGCTGCGGGTCATATTCGCCTCCGACGTCATAGATGATGCGGTCGGCAGCGGGCGTGATCCATTGCGGCGCCCTGCTCCGCACCAGTTCTGCCTCCGGAAAAAGGCCGGTAAGCACGACGCTCGAGAGCAGTTCATCGGCATGAAAACCGCCAGAATGGGTAACGAGAAAGGCGGGAATCATGGGCGATGCGGCCTGTGGATACTTGCAGGGAATGCGCTCCAATTACCGGTTACCGGCACTAAGCTCAACGATCATAAAGCGGATGGACATTTTTGACCTTTTGGTCAAAATATCCGCGTGTCGCTGCGACGAGGGGATATCATGCGCTTCGGCTACAAGGCTTCTGCAGAGCAGTTTGCGCCCAACAGGCTCCTTGGCTTCGCTATCGAGGCAGAGGCGGCGGGCTTTGACTCCGTCTTCATCAGCGATCACTTCCAGCCGTGGAAACACACCGATGGCCACGCGCCCTTCGCGCCCAGCTGGATGGCGGCGGCGCTGGCCCGTACCGAGCGGGTCGTGTTCGGCACGTCCGTGCTGACACCAACTTTCCGGCTGCATCCATCGGTCGTCGCGCATGCCTTCGGCACTTTGGGTGCAATGTTTCCCGAGCGCGTCATCCTGGGTGTCGGCACCGGCGAGTCGCTCAATGAGGTGCCGTCGACCGGCATGGTCTGGCCCGAACTCAAGGAGCGTTCGGCGCGCCTGCGCGAAGCCGTTACGCTGATCCGGACACTCTGGAGCGAGGAGCGGGTCACCTTCAAGGGCGATTACTACCAGACGCAGAATGCGACCATCTATGACAAGCCCGACAAGATGGTCCCGATCTACCTGGCGGCCGGCGGGCCGCTCAACGCCAGATATGCCGGCCGCGCCGGCGATGGCTTCATCTGCACCTCGGGCAAGGGCGCCGAGCTCTATGTCGACCAACTCCTGCCCAATGTTGCCGCGGGGCGCGGCGAGTCCGGGCGCACCGATCTGCCCTTTGAGCGCATGATCGAGGTGAAGGTATCGTTCGATCCCGATCCGCAAGCGGCACTGGACAATACAAGGGCCTGGGCCGCCCTCGCCCTCAGCGCGGAAGAAAAGCACTCCGTGGAAGACGCGGCAGAGATGGAGCGCCTTGCGGCGCAGCTGCCGATCGAACGCATCGCCAAGCGCTGGATCGTCTCGAGCGACCCTGAGGAGCATGTCGCGGCGATCAAGACCTATATCGATTACGGCTTCGATCACCTGGTGTTCCATGCGCCCGGCGAGGACCAGAGCCGCTTCCTTTCGCTCTACGCGACGGAAATCCTGCCGCGCCTGCGCGCGCTGGCGCCGGGCGGCAGTTCCTAGGAGCCGGTCCATGGACATGCCGCGCTTCAGCGTTTGGGGGATCACTGGCCTGCCCGAGGTCGAACCGGGTGACGATCTTGTGGCGCTGATAGCGTCGGCCGTTGCCCGATCTGCCGAGCAGGACAAAGAGGCGGCTTTGCGCCACGGCGATATTCTCGTCATCACCAGTAAGATCGTGTCCAAGGCCGAGGGCATGCAGGTGCCCGCCAGCCAGCGCGAATGGGCCATTGCCGAAGACACGGTGCGGGTCGTGGCTGAGCGGGTTCATCCTGGCGGTACCTTTCGCATTGTCGAGACGCGGCAAGGCCTGGTCATGGCGGCGGCCGGCATCGACATGTCGAATGTGCCCGAAGGCACGGCTCTGCGCCTGCCGCTCGATCCCGACGCTTCGGCCCGTGCCCTGTGCGTCGGGCTGCGAACAAGGTTCAACGTCGATCTCGGCGTCATCATCACCGATACGATCGGCAGGGCCTGGCGCGTCGGCCAGACCGACATGGCTATTGGCGCCGCCGGCATGCAGCTTACCGACGACCTGCGCGGTGCGGTCGATGCCAATGGTCGGCCCCTCCATGTGACGCAGGCGGTCATCGCCGATGAGATCGCCGGCGCGGCTGATCTGGTGAAGGGCAAGACCAGCCATATTCCGGTCGCGGTGGTGCGAGGCCTGGGCCGCTATGTCCAGGGTCTCGATGCCCCCGGCGCCCGGACCCTGACCCGGACCGGCGATGACGACATGTTTCGCTTCGGCTCTGCCGAAGCCTATCGCCTCGGCTATGAAGCCGCCCTGGCGGAGCTCAAGACCCAATCCAAGCAGCGTCAGGATTGACCCCGGTGTCCACCCACTCCCCGCTCCGCCCAAGGTATCTCCGTCTTGCTCCGCCAGCCTTGCTGGCCCTGTTCGCAGCGGCGGCTCTTCCTGCGCAGGCCGCGACCACTTACCCGTTGACCGTGGAAAACTGCGGTGTCAGCGTCACCTTCGATCAGGCGCCGCAGCGCGTGGTCACCATCAAGTCCACGGCCACCGAGATGCTGCTGGCGCTGGGGCTCGAGGAGCGGATCGTCGGCGTCGGCTTCCAGGATGGCCCGGCACCGCCCCCGTGGTCCGACCGGGCGGCCGCCTTGCCGGTGCTGGCCGAAAAGCTCCCTTCGCAGGAAGTGGTGCTGGCGGCCGAGCCGGACCTGGTCTATGGCGGCTGGGAAAGCAACTTTGCCGCCGACGGCGCGGGCGAGCGCCCTGCCCTCGCGAACCTTGGCATCGAGTCGTACGTCTCTCCAGCCGCCTGCCGCTCCGCCGATCCGGGCAAGCTAAGCTTTGACGCAGTCTTTGCTGAGATCAGCGAAATCGGGAACATCTTTGACGCGGCTCCTGCGGCCGAGGCGCTGATTGCCGAGCAGCGCGCGACGCTTGCCGCCGTCACCCCGGACACGCGCGGCCTCACCGCCCTGTGGTATTCCTCCGGAACCAAGGCGCCCTATGTCGGTGCGGGTACGGGAGCTCCCCAGATGATCCTCGAGGCCCTGGGGCTCACCAACATCATGGCCGAAGTCGACGATCCTTGGATATCCAGCAGCTGGGAAGCGGTTGCGGACAAGGAGCCGGACGTCATCGTGCTGGTCGACGCGGTCTGGAATTCGGCCGACCAAAAGATGCGGCTGCTGGCCGAGAACCCGGTCACGAGCCAACTGCCGGCCGTGGTCAACCAGCGCTATCTTGTGGTGCCGTTTCCCGCCTCGGAGGCCGGTGTCCGAAATGCCGGAGCCGTAGTGGACATGGCGGCGCAACTGGCCGCGCTTGATCTGACGCCGTGACAGCATCGCGCCGGCTTGCCGCTTATGCCGGGCTCGTGGCGCTGCTGCTGGCCAGCCTGATCATTTCCGTTGCCCTCGGCCCCGCTGACCTCACGCCGCATGAGGTCTGGCTGACCGTCGGGCAGCATCTGGGCCTGCCGGTGACGAGCCCTGTGAGCCGCTTGCGCGACGCGATCATCTGGGACCTGCGCCTGCCGCGGGTGGTCGCCGCCGCTGCTGTTGGGGCCGGCCTGGCGCTTTGCGGTGCCGTCATGCAGGCGCTGACGCGCAATCCGCTGGCGGACCCTTACCTGCTTGGCCTCTCCTCGGGCGCCTCCCTGGGCGCAGTCACCTTTCTGCTGCTGGGCGCATCGCTGTGGATGCCCCTCGGAGCCTTTCTTGGCGCCGGAGCCGCCATGGCACTGACCCTCGTGATGATGAACCTCCTCGGCGGAGCGACGCCGACACGGGCCATTCTGGCGGGCATCTCCGTGTCGGCCTTGGCAGCCGCGGCCACGTCCTTCCTGATCTTCTGGTCCGCCACCGGCGACTCGTACCGCGAGATCCTGAGCTGGCTCATGGGTTCGCTCAGCGGCGTCGTCTGGACGGAAGCTTTGCTTGTTCTCCTGGCGCTCCTTGTTGCGGGTGGCCCAGTCCTTCTCGCCGGTCGCGCCCTTGATGCCTTCGCCTTCGGTGACACGGCCGCTGCCAGCCTCGGCATCGACGTTGGCCGCTTGCGCATCTGGCTTCTGGCCGGCACGGCGCTGCTGACTGGAATCCTGGTCTCGATCGGCGGCGCCATCGGCTTTGTCGGATTGATCATCCCCCACCTGGTACGCCTCGGTACCGGCTCCCGTCACCGAGCCCTCCTGCCCCTCTCCATGCTCACCGGCGCCATATTCATGATCTGGACGGACGCCGCAGCGCGTACGCTGTTTGCACCGCGCGAACTGCCGGTGGGCATCATCACCGCCCTCCTGGGCGCCCCGATCTTCCTTGCCGTCCTGCTCCGCTACCGGAGGGTCACATGACAGGTCTCATCGTCCAGAACCTCGATGTCGCGCTAAGCGGGCAAAGCCTCGTGCGAGACATAACGTTCTCAGCGCCAGTTGGAGCGGTTACCGGGCTGATCGGCCCGAACGGAGCCGGCAAGTCGACCCTGATGCGGGCCATGCTCGGTCTGGGGCCGATCGGCGGCGGCACTGTTCATTTCGGCGGCGAGGATCTCCTGGCCCTCCCCGCGCGGCAGCGTGCACAGCGCGTTGCCTTTGTGGAGCAGAGCAACACTACCGAGGCGAGGTTGGCGGTTGGGGACGTAGTCCTGCTCGGCCGCATCCCCTTCCAATCCGTCTGGCAATTTGCGCCGTCTGCGGCGGATGTTGCCATGGTGGAAGCCGCCCTTGCGGCGGTGGGCATGCTGGCGTTTCGCGATCGCCTCTACCATACCCTCTCGGGCGGCGAGCAGCAGCGGGTGCAGATCGCCCGCGCTCTCGCGCAGGAACCTCGCCTCCTGGTTTTGGACGAACCCACCAGCCATCTCGATATCCACGCCCAACTCACCATGCTCGACCTGCTGCAGCAGCGGGCCCGCGCCGGCATGACCGTGGTGCTGGCCTTGCACGACCTGAACCTCGCCGCTGCCTATTGTGACCAACTCGTGGTGCTGCATGGCGGCGCCACTGCTGCGCAGGGCAATCCGAGCGAGGTGCTGAGCCCTTCCCTGCTCAAGGCGGTCTACGGCGTTGCCGCGTCCGTGCTTCCGCACCCTGCCACCGGCAAGCCGCTCATCGCCTACGATCTGCCCGCCGCCGAATAGCGATTGACAATTTCCTGGGCGGGACCCAGAAATTTGATCGGATGGTCAAATTTTAGACCGTGAGCAAATGGGAGGCAGTCATGGAGTTCGGCATCACCTTCAAGGGCTTCATCGAAGCCGAGCGGGCGCGGTATCTGGTGCGCGCCGCCGAATATGCCGGGTTCAGCTATTGCTGGTTCTATGACTCGCATATCCTTTGGCGCGACTGCTACGCCGCCATCGCCATGTGCATGGAACATACGACCGACATGCGCTTCGGTCCTCTGGTGACCAATCCTGACGTGCGCGATTGGTCGGTCGCCGCTTCCATCTTCGGCTCTCTATCCAAGCAGTCGGGCGGCCGCTTCGATCTGGCCGTTGGGCGCGGCGACTCCTCCATGCGCGTCATGGGCAAGAAACCCGCCACCCTCGCGCGCGTGGCTGAATTCATCCACAAGACCAAGGCCATGGTGCGCGGCGAGGAGGTGTCCTATGGCGACATCCCGGCAGCAGTGAAGTTCCCCTGGGCTGTTGGCCACCACATGCCGAGTTGGATCGCGGCCTATGGTCCGCTGGCGCTCAAGACCGCTGGCGAACATGCCGACGGCGTCGTCCTGCAGCTCGCTGATCCTGGTCTCTGCAAGTGGTTTACAGGCCAGTGTATCGACGCCGGCAAGGCGGCGGGCAAGGACATGTCGAACTTCCGATCGATGGCGGCGGCCCCTGCCTATTTCGGCGACAAGGCCCGCGCCATCGAGGCCACCAAGTGGTTCCCCGCCATGGTGGGCAACCATGTGGCCGACATCGTTGAGAAATACGGCGCCGACAGCGACAAGGTGCCGGCCAGCCTCACCAGCTATATCGAGAAGCGCCGCGGCTATGACTATTCAAAGCACGGCCAGGCCGACAATCCGTTCCTGGACTTCATCACCCCCGACGTCGTAGAGAATTTCTGCGTTCTCGGCGAACCCGACGAGCACATCGGCAAGATCCACCAGCTCAAGGATGCCGGCGTCACGCAGTTCAACATCTATCTCGACAGCGGCGACGAGGAGGAAATCATTGCCGGCTATGGCCGCCACGTGATCCCAGCCTTCCGCTGAGCCACTAGCGGTTGAGGATCGAACCGCTCATCACATCGATCTGCATGCCATCGAACGCCGGAGTAACATGCTCCGGCGTTTCCGCTTCCGTGCGAGCGTAATCGAGGTCGATGTGAAGGTCGCTCAGCACCACTTGCCGCGGTTTGAACCGGGCGATCCACTCAAGGCTTTCCGGCAGGCTCAGATGGCTCGGATGCGGCGTCGGCCGTAGCGCATCGAGGATCCAGAAGTCGAGCCCGCTGATCGCGGGGAAGGACGTTTCCGGAAAGCCTGATAGATCGACCGAATAAGCAAAGTCATGGACGCGGAAGCCCAGCGAGGTGATCTTGCCGTGTTCCTGCTCGAAGGCCAGCAGATCAATCGTGCCGCCTGGGCCCTCGACGACGACGTTGTTCCCGGCCACGATCTCGTGCGCGTTGAGAATGGGCGGATAGTCGCTGCCTGGCGGCGTGGCGAAGCAGTAGCCGAAGGCCTCGCGCAGCCGCGCACCGGTTTCGGCCGTGAAGTACACATCCACGCGCTTGCGGTTATGCAGCGCCAGCACCCGCAAGTCATCGATGCCGTGGATGTGGTCGGCATGCGCATGCGTATAGAGCACGGCATCGACTCGATCGACGCGGGCATCCAGCAACTGCTCCCGGATGTCGGGGCCGGTATCGATCAGGACCCGCGTCGGCTCGTCCGAGTCGTTCCGCCATCCCTCCAGCAGCAGAGCGCAGCGTCGGCGGCGGTTCCGCTTCTCCTGCGGGTCGCAATCGCCCCAGACATTGCCGATGCGCGGCACGCCGCCGGACGAGCCGCAGCCCAAAATGGTCGCGATGATCCGTTCGGCCGCCGGCATGGTCAGAGCGGGCTCGCCTTGCTGAAAAGCCGGTAGAAATTGGCAGTTGTCTCCGCGCCGACCTGTTCAAGGCTCAGCCCCCGCACCTCAGCCACCTTCTCGGCCGTATGCCGTACGAAACTCGGCTCGTTGCTTTCACCACGGTGCGGGATCGGCGCCAGGTAGGGCGCATCGGTCTCGACCAGGTACCGGTCGGCAGGCACGAACTTGGCGACCTCACGAATCTCCTCCGCATTGCGGAAGGTGATGATCCCCGAAAAGGAGATATAGCCGCCAAGATCGAGGGCCGTTCGGGCCAGGGCCTCGCCAGCGGTGAAGCAATGCAGCAGGAACGGAAATGCCCCCTGCCCCGCTTCATCCTGAAGGATCGCAGCCATATCCTCGTCGCACTTGCGGCTGTGGATAACCAGTGGAAGACCGGTGATACGTGCCGCTGCAATATGCCGCCTGAGGCCGGTGGCCTGCGCCTCGCGCGGAGCATTGTCGTAGAAGTAGTCGAGCCCGGCCTCTCCAACGGCAATGCAACGCTGATGGGCACTTAGCCGGATCAGGTCATCCGTTGTGATATGCAGTTCCTGGTCGGCATGGTGCGGATGCGTACCGACCGAGCACCAGACGTTCCGGTAACGTTCCGCTATCGCTGCATATGTGGAGAACTTTTCCACATGTGTGGAAATCGTCACCATTCCGTCGACACCAGCCGCCGTCGCCCGCTGGAGGACACCATCGATATCGGCTGCCAGATCCGGGAAATCCAGATGGCAGTGGCTGTCGATCAGCATCTATTCGGCCTTGCGCTCGAGACGGGCAAAGACGCCCTGCGGCACCGGCAGTGCCGTGCCGGGCACCAGACGGTTTTTCACCAGAGCGAGCGGGATCAGCCAATCCTCTTCCGGCACCGCCAGTTGCTCAAGGAGCTTGGCCGCCGAAGCCGGCACGAAGGCCAGCATCGGAATGGCCAGCCGACGCACCGTATCGGCCGTGCGATAGAGCACGCTCGCCATCCGTTGCGGATCGGTCTTCTTGAGTGCCCAGGGCTCCTGGGCGGCGAAGTAATTGTTGGCCGAGCTCAGCGCGGCAATGATCGCCCCCGTCGCCTCGTGCACCAGCTGCTCGTCCATGGCGCGCTGCGCTACCTGGATGGCCTCGCCCACCTCGGCCTCCAGCGCCTCGTCGGCCGCCGTCGCATGGCCGAATTCAGGCACCTTGCCGTCGCAGTTCTTGTTGATCATGGAGAGTGACCGCTGCGCCAGGTTGCCCAGGTTGTTAGCAAGGTCCGCATTGACGCGGTTGATCAGCTTTTCATGGCTGTAATCGCCGTCATTGCCGAAGGACACTTCGCGCAGGAAAAAGTAGCGCACGGCATCGGCGCCGAACTGCTCGACCAGCTCAAAGGGATCGATCACATTGCCCAGCGACTTGCTCATCTTTTGGCCGTCAACAGTCAGGAAGCCATGCGCGAAGACGCGGTGCTGCACCGGGATGCCGGCGCTCATCAGGAAAGCGGGCCAGTAGACAGTGTGGAAGCGGATGATGTCCTTGCCGATCACATGCAGATCGGCCGGCCAGAACTTCTGGAACAGTTCGCTCGCCTCGTCGGGAAAGCCAACGCCGGTGATGTAGTTGGTCAGCGCGTCGACCCAAACATACATCACGTGTCCCGGAGCATCCGGCACAGGAATGCCCCAGTCGAACGTGGTGCGGGAGATGGAGAGGTCCTGCAGTCCGCCCTTGACGAAGGAGATGATCTCGTTGCGCCGTTCCTTGGGTGCAATGAAGTCAGGATTGCTCTCGTAGAGCTCGAGCAACTTGTCCTGGTAGGCAGAGAGGCGGAAGAAGTAGGTTGGCTCCTCCACCCAGCTAACTTCAGCGCCACTGGGGGCAAACCTCTTGCCATTCTTCTCGGTCAGTTCGGCTTCGTCGAAATAGGCTTCGTCGCGCACCGAATACCAGCCCTTGTAGGTGGACTGGAAGATGTCGCCATTGCTGCTGGCGGCCATCTTCTTCCAGATGGCTTGGCTGGCCTCGTGGTGGCGCTTCTCCGTCGTGCGAATGAAGTCGTCATTGGTGATGGCGAGCACTTCAGCCAACCGCTTGAACTCGGCCGAATTGCGGTCGGCGAGCTCGCGCGGGCTGACCCCTTGTGTGGCAGCCGTCTGCACCATCTTGATGCCATGCTCATCGGTGCCGGTCAGGAAATAAACGTCCCGCCCCTCCAGCCGCTTCCACCGCGCGATGGCGTCGGTCGCGATCATCTCATAGGCGTGGCCGATATGGGGCGCGCCATTGGGATAGGAGATCGCAGTGGTGACGTAGAACGGCTTGAGGGTCATAGTGTCTCGGCTGGAATGGTCATTGCAGCATGTTTCCTGATCGCGTCGAAAATGGCGACAAGCGTCTGTTTCATATCCAGATTGATGCTGTCAGCCTCCGCGAAGAGGGCGTGTGCCTTGTCCCATAGCTCGGTGGCGGAGGCAAGGCGCATCCGCCCGCCCGCCTGCCCCGCCGCCTCGCGTGCTTCGGCCGCCACCCAGTCGGCGATCAGCTCGCGCGCAAAGGTCAGTTCGGCGCTTTGGCTATCGGCGCCCAGCACGTCGGCAAGCTTGATGTGGACCGCCGCAGGATGTTGCGCCGGGTTGCCGAGCCAGGCCTGCAGCGCCCCCAGCGCGGATTCGGCGCCCAGTGCCAGGGTCTCGAAGGCACGGCGCGGGCGACCGGCGGCAAGGGCAACGGCCTGTTCGAGCTCCACCTGTCCAAGGGCCCGGTCGTGCTCGGCGACCACGGCACGGACATCTTCGTCAGCCACCGGCCGCAGTGCCAGGTTATGGCAGCGCGACTTGATCGTGGGCAGCAGTTGCCCCGGTCGGTGCGATACCAGGAGGAAGATCGTTTCCGCTGGCGGTTCTTCCAGCGTTTTGAGCAGGGCGTTCGCCGCCGAGGGGTTGCAGTCGTCGATGCTGTCGATGATGGCAACACGGTGTCCCGCCCTGCCCCGTGTATGGTGGAGGCTGTCGCGCAGCTCACGCACATCCTCCACCCGGATCACGGTGTAGAACCCCTTGGCGTCCTTGGGCCGGCGACGCAGCAGAAATAGATTGGGATGCGCCATGGCCGCAATCTGCTCTTCCACTCGATGTGGCGGCTCGTCACCGGTCGAGGCAAGGATTGCGGCTGCCAGCTCGAAGGCAAAGGTCGCCTTGCCGATCCCCTGCGGTCCATGCAGCAGGATCGCCCCGGGAAGCCGCCGCTCGGCCAATTGGCTGAGGATGGCACTGCGGGCCAGGTCATGCCCACGCGCCCGTTGCCGCCGTTCCGGTGGCGGCACGTCGGCCAGGGCATCGGGATCGCTCACGCCGAAGGACCGTCTTGCAGTTCCGGGAAGCGGCCGCTGACGAGCTCCCAGATTTCAGCTTCCAGTGCGTCTTCCGGCTGGGCGGCGGAGACCAGGACGCACCGATCAGGCTTGGCCTTGGCAATGGCCACGAAGGCATCGCGCAGGCGCTCGTGCCAATCGAGTTCTTCCTTCTCGAACCGGTCACCGGTCAGTTCCAGCCCATCTTCCACAGCGCGTTGCGCGACGCGCTCGAAGGCGTCCTCGGGCTCCATGTCGAGAAGGATGGTCAGGTCCGGCGTATGCCCATCGAGCGCCAGCGACTCCAGTCCCGTGATCAGCTTGGGATCGACGCCCCCGGTCAGGCCCTGATAGGCCCGCGTGGAATCGTGGAAGCGATCCGACAGAACCCATATCCCCTTCCGGAGATTGGGGGCGATCAGCTGATTGACGTGGTCGAGCCGAGCGGCAGCGAAAAGAACGGCCTCTGCACCGGGCCCCCAGCTTTCGGAACGACCCTGCAGGATAAAGGACCTGATCGCTTCCGCCTTGGGGGTGCCACCCGGCTCCCGCGTCCGCACGACCTCGATGTCGCGCTGCTGCAGGTTGTGCTGCAGGCGCTTGACCTGGGTGGATTTGCCAACGCCTTCGCCACCTTCAAAGGTAATGAAGCGGGCGGGGCTGGTGTTTGGCGCATCGAGCATGGCGGCTTTCTAGCAGAGTCTTACATCCAGCCAAGAGCCAGTTGCTTCAGCGCGTCGGCAGCCTTGCGGGTAATGCCGCCCTCTTCCACCGTTTCTGCAGCATAAAGCGGCGCCACCTGCACCAGCTGGTCGTCGCAGAAGACGCGAAGTTCGGCGACCTGATCACCCTGCATCACGGGCGGCATCAGTGGCCCGGTATAGGACACCGAGGCGCTGAGGCACTTGCGCGAACCGCGCGGCAGGTAGAGCGCGATTTCGCCATCGCCGACAAGCGCAACGCTGCCGCTGGTGCCGCCATAGACATTGGCATGGGCCACGACCGCACCATCGGTATAGGCGGAGACACGCTCGAAGGCGCGGGAGCCCCACGTGATGAGCTTGCGCCCCTCTTCGGTGCGCTGCGCCATGGAGGTGAGACCATGCACCACACCGATGAGGCGCCGCCCGCCTTCGTCCGTCGAAATGACAGACCCGTAACCCGCCGCTTCCGTATGGCCCGTCTTAAGGCCATCCACGCCGATCCCCATCTCGACCAGGGAATTGCGGTTCGGCTGGGTGATGCCGTTCCACTCCATCTCGGGTTCGGAGAAGTAGTGGTAGTAATCGGGATATTCACGGATCAGGTAGCGGGCAAGGTCCGCCAGGTCGCGCGCCGTGACGTGCATGTTCGGATCCGGCAGGCCGGTCGGATTGGTGAAGTGTGAATCCGTCAGCCCGATATCCTGCGCCAGCTCGTTCATCATCGCGGCGAAGCTGCCTTCCGATCCGGCGATGCCTTCAGCCAGCACGATAGCCGCGTCATTGCCGGACTGGATGATCACCGAGCGCACGAGGTTTTCGACGCTGATCTTGGAATTAAGATCCGCAAACATGGTCGAGCCGCCCGAAGTGGCGCCGCCGGTGCGCCAGGCATGCTCGGAGACGAAGAACTCGTCCGTCATCTTCACGCGGCCGGCCCGGACTTCGTTAAACACGACGGCAATGGTCATGAGCTTGGCCATGCTGGCCGGCTCCATGGGCAGGTCTGCATCCTTCTGGAAGATGACGGTCCCCGATTCTTCATCCATGAGGATGGCGAACTTTGCCTGCGTCTCGAACTGCGCCTGGGCAAATACCGGCGTGATCAGTGCCAGCGTCGCCGCCACTACTCGCAAAATCCGCTTCACGTTCTCTCCTCCGCCGGCGCCTGCCGGCAGCCAGACTAATTGAGCTTTATGTCATTGAGCCCAAGATCGCGAGCCAGATCAAGAACATCTATTCGTGAAACGCCGGGCTTGAGGTAGGTCATCTTGAGGCGGGTCGCGTCGCGGCCGTTCACGGTAACCGGCTCTTCAGCAACCGCCCCGAGCAGGGCAAACTGCTGCGCCAGCGCGATGGCGTTGTTCTGGTTGGCGAAGATGCCAAGTGTGAGGTCAATGGTGCGGGCATCCGCATCCACCGACTCGACCCAGTCGGCCAGTTGGGGCGAGCGGGTCGCCATGGCATTGACCGCTGCATGCGCCGAGCCGATGGCCGCATCCGCTTGCTGCGGCGTCGTGTCGGCATAGGAGAAAAGGCCACCAAAGAAGTTGCCGGCAATGTCGGCCAGGCTGTTGGTGTTGTCGGCATAGGCGATGCGGGTGTCGCCGCCGAAATCGGCCGGACCCGAATAGCTGGCGACCAGCATGCGGGTGTCGTCTCCTTCTAGCGGTGCGGGACCGACATATTCGGCATGGATCTGCGCATGCCCATTGTTGACGTAACCGAGCATGGCGGCGGCGCGATAGGACAGGTCCATGATGCGGCCGGGCATGTAGGGTCCGCGATCGTTGACCCGCACGATGACCGAGCGGCCATTCTGCTGGTTGGTCACGCGCACATAGGATGGCAGCGGCAGGGTCGGATGGGCGCCGGTGATGGCGTTTGCCGAAAAGATTTCGCCATTGGCCGTACGGCGGCCGTGGAAGTCCGAACCATACCAGGAGGCTTCGCCGCTATCGGCATAGCCTGCCGGATTTTCCTGCGGCACATAGGTCTTGCCGCGCACGGTGTAGGGCTTACCAACTTGGTAGCGGCCGCCGCCCTTGGGCGGGTTGGGATTGGTGGTCACGCGGGGTGAAACGGCGACACCATATTCCTTGGAGGTGAAGGCGTCGCGCTTGACGGTCGCACCCAGCCCTCCGCCGGAACAGGCGGCGATCGCCGGTGCAAGGAGGGAAGCGAGGGCGACAAGGCGAATGGCGTTACGCCAAGGGGTCGTCGTCACGGTACGCAAACTCTTACGCTGGTCACAATGCGAGCGCAGATCATAACGCGATCAAAAGGCGCTCGCCTCCAAAGAACGCCTTTCTGGTTTCAGCGAGGTTAAGGCCAACAGAGTGTTAGCACTGTACGCACGATTTGATGTCAATTGGTTAGCCGGTCGGTCGGCCGGTCCTGGCCTTGCGCGCCAACAGATATAAAGATATCTTTATGTCACCCCCTTAGTACCCGGTTAGAGGTAGATGGCGATGAGCCAAGTCAATGACGCCCATATTCCCGACTGGACGGAAGTCCGCGCTGCCCTCACCAAGGCCGCGCAGGAACGCATCCTGATCCTGGACGGGGCCATGGGCACCATGATCCAGCGCCAGAACCTGACCGAGGCCAACTTCCGCGGCGAGCGCTTCAAGGCTTGGAATCAGCCGCTGCAGGGCAACAACGACCTGCTGGTGATCACCGAGCCGCAGCTCATCGAGGATATCCACTACCAGTATTTCATGGCTGGTGCGGACATCGCCGAGACCAACACCTTCTCGGCCACATCGGTCGCCCAGGCCGACTATGCCTGCGAGAGCGCCGTCTACGACATCAACTACCAGGGCGTGGTGGTTGCCCGCCGCGCCGCCCAGCGGGCGGAAGAGGCGGACGGCCGCCGCCGGTTTGTTGCCGGCGCCCTCGGGCCGACCAACAAGACGTCGTCCATGTCGACGGACGTCACCAGCCCTGGCTTCCGCTCCATTACCTTCGACCAGCTGGTGGAAGCCTATGGCGAAGCGATCCGTGGCCTGGTCGATGCCGGCGCCGATCTCCTGCTGTTCGAGACCATCACCGACACGCTCAACACCAAGGCAGGCATCTTCGCCGCCCAGCGGCTGTTCCAGGAGCGCGGCATCGATGTGCCGATCATGATCTCGGGCACGATCACCGATCTTAGCGGCCGCACCCTCTCCGGACAGACGCCGACGGCGTTCTGGTACTCGGTGCGTCATGCCAATCCGCTGACCATCGGCCTCAACTGCGCACTTGGCGCCAATGCCATGAGGGCGCATCTGGGCGAGCTCTCGGACGTCGCCGACACCTTTATCTGTGCCTATCCCAATGCCGGCCTGCCCAACGCTTTCGGTCAGTATGACGAGAGCCCCGAATTCATGGCCGAGCAGATCGAAGGCTTTGCCGAGGCCGGCTATCTCAACATCGTCGGTGGCTGCTGCGGCTCGACCCCGGACCATATCCGCGCCATCGCCAAGGCCGTGGGCAAATACAAGCCGCGCGCGGTACCCGAGGCCGACAGGCTCCTGCGTCTCTCGGGCCTCGAGCCCTTCACGCTCACCAAGGATATTCCCTTCGTCAATGTGGGTGAGCGCACCAACGTCACCGGCTCCGCCCGCTTCCGCAAGCTCATCACCGCTGGCGACTACACGGCGGCCTTGGACGTCGCGCGCGACCAGGTCGCCAATGGCGCCCAGGTCATCGACATCAACATGGACGAAGGCCTGATCGACTCCAAGCAGGTCATGATCGACTTCCTCAACCTGCTGGCGGCCGAACCCGACATCGCCAAGGTGCCGCTGATGATCGACAGTTCCAAGTGGGACGTGATCGAGGCTGGCCTCAAATGCGTGCAGGGCAAGGCGCTGGTCAATTCCATCTCGATGAAAGAGGGCGAGGAGCAGTTCCTCCACTATGCCCGCCTGGTGCGCGCCTATGGCGCCGCTGTCGTGGTCATGGCCTTCGACGAGCAGGGCCAGGCTGATACGCTCGAGCGCAAGGTCGAGATCTGCACGCGGGCCTACAAGCTCCTCACCGAAGAAGTCGGCTTTCCGCCCGAAGACATTGTTTTTGATCCCAATGTCTTTGCGGTCGCCACCGGCATCGAGGAACACAACGGTTACGGGGTGGCCTTCATCGAGGCGACCAAGCAGATCACCGAGACCCTGCCCCATGTCCACATTTCGGGGGGCATTTCCAACCTCAGCTTCTCGTTCCGCGGCAATGAGCCGGTGCGCGAGGCGATGCACGCCGTCTTCCTCTACTATGCCATCCAGAACGGCATGGACATGGGCATCGTCAATGCCGGCCAACTGGCGGTCTATGAAAGCATCGACCCCGAATTGCGCGACGCCTGCGAGGACGTGATCCTCAACCGTAACCCCGAAGCCACCGATCGCCTCCTGGCGCTGGCAGAACGCTATCGCGGCACCGCCGGCAAGGAAGCCGCCGCCAAGGATCTCAGCTGGCGCGAGAAGCCGGTCGAGGAGCGCATCGCCCATGCGCTGGTCAACGGCATCACCGAATATATCGAGGCCGATACAGAGGAAGCGCGCCTGAAGCTGCCCCGGCCGCTGCACGTTATCGAGGGACCGCTGATGGACGGCATGTCCATCGTGGGGGACCTGTTCGGCTCGGGCAAGATGTTCCTGCCGCAGGTGGTGAAGTCGGCCCGCGTTATGAAGCAGGCCGTGGCCCACCTCCTGCCCTTCATGGAAGCAGAAAAGAACGCCGGTGGCGATGCCGCCGGCCGCCAAAGTGCCGGCAAGGTGCTGATGGCCACGGTCAAGGGCGACGTCCATGACATCGGCAAGAACATCGTCGGCGTTGTCCTATCCTGCAACAACTACGAGATCATCGACCTCGGCGTCATGGTGCCGACGGCCAAGATCCTCGAGACGGCGCGCACAGAGAATGTCGATATCATCGGCCTCTCCGGGCTGATCACACCCTCGCTCGACGAGATGGTCCACGTGGCCGCCGAAATGGAGCGCGAAGGCTTCGATATTCCGCTGTTGATCGGCGGCGCTACCACCAGTCGTGTCCATACCGCCGTCAAGATTCACCCGCGCTACTCGGCGGGCCAGGCGGTGCATGTCAACGATGCCAGCCGTGCTGTGGGCGTGGTCGGAAACCTCCTGTCGAAGGACACCAAGGTCAGCTTCATCGAAGACATTCGCGCCGAATATGCCAAGGCTGCCGCCGCGCACGAACGTGCGGAGGCGGAAAAGAAGCGGGTGCCGCTGGCTGAAGCGCGCGCCAACCGCTTCCAACCCGATTGGTCCGGCTACACGCCGCCCAAGCCAAGCTTCATCGGCACCAGGGTGTTCGACGATGCGGACCTGGCCGAACTCGCCACCTATATCGACTGGACCCCATTCTTCCAGACATGGGAACTTAAGGGCCGTTATCCGGCCATTCTGGAAGACGAGCGCCAGGGCGAGGCGGCGCGCCAGCTGTTTGCCGATGCCCAGGCCATGCTGAAGCAGATCATCGACGAGAAGTGGTTCAAGCCGCGCGGCGTGGTGGGCTTCTGGCCGGCCAATGCCGTGGGCGACGACATTCGCCTGTTCACCGGAGATGATCGCTCCCAGGAACTGGCCACCCTGTTCACTCTGCGCCAGCAACTGAGCAAGCGTGACGGCAAGGCGCATATGGCCCTGGCCGACTTCGTTGCACCGCTCGGTATGCCGGACTATCTCGGCGCCTTCGTGGTGACCGCGGGGCTTGAGGAGGTGGCGATCGCCGAACGGTTCGAAGCGGCCAACGACGATTATTCGTCCATCCTGGTCAAGGCCCTCGCCGACCGCTTCGCCGAAGCCTATGCGGAGCAAATGCACGAGCGTGTGCGCAAGGAGCTCTGGGGCTATAGCGCCGACGAGACGTTTTCGGCCGAGGAACTGGTCGCGGAGACATACCGCGGCATCCGCCCGGCGCCTGGTTATCCGGCCCAACCGGACCACACGGAGAAGACCACGCTGTTCCGCCTGCTGGATGCAGAGAAGAATGCCGGCGTGACGCTAACGGAAAGCTACGCCATGTGGCCGGGCTCATCCGTCTCGGGGCTCTATTTCAGCCATCCGGATGCCTATTACTTCGGCGTCGCCAAGGTCGAGCGCGACCAGGTGATGGATTACGCCGAGCGCAAGGGCATGTCCGTGAGTGAAGTCGAGCGCTGGCTGGGGCCGATCCTCAATTACATCCCCGGTCCGGCTATCGTGGCTGCGGAGTGAGATGAAGCAGATCGACCCCATTCCGGTGACCCTCGTGACCCAGGGAGGCCTGCTCCCGCTCGACGGAGACACGGCGCTGCTCCGTCTGCCCGCCAATTCCGGTCACGGCCATGCCGACGGGGTGCAGTGCATGGCCTGCGCCATGCGCACGGACGTCCGTGCCCTGCTGTTCGACCTCCTTGAAGGAGCCAAGCAAGGCCTGCGGCCGGTGTTCAGCCGTGTCGTCGTGGATGCCAGTGCAGTGAAGGATCAGTCGGTGGTGGTGGCGGCGCTCACGGGCAAGCTGCCGGCCCAGGCCCTGCGCGACCACACGGTGGCGCGGTCGTTCTATCTGGCTGGTGCGGACCAGGCGGCTTCACCCGTGCCTTAGAGGCTATCCTTCAAACGGCACCAGTGGGGTATCAGCCTTGAGATAAAGCGGATGCTTGGGCGATCCATCGGCATTGGTGCCGAAGCACCAGAGTGGGATGCCATCCGCGCGTAGCGCAGCCACCAGTTCCTTGCCCGCTGCAGCCAGGGCCTTGTTGAGCTTGCCGTGGCAGAGCACCACCCGGTCTGCCATGGCGGCAGTTTCGCGCAGCGACGGCAGGTTGGCCGGTGAAACTGCGACCACGCCCGGCGCCAGCAGCATTTTGGGGTCGGTCGCCCGGTAGTCGCCTACATTCCCCTTGGCCATGGCCGAGTACCCTTCGCGCAGGGCAAAGGTCCATTCCCGCGCGCAGGTGGGATCATTGACCGTCGCGTCGGCCGTCGACGGATTCATGCCGATAAAGAGGATGAAGCGGTCGGGGAAGCTCTCGCCCAGCCAGCGCCGCATGATCTGGCGATGCTCGGGGTCGCTGAACTGCGCATCCCCTTTGACGCCAGGCATCAGCGCCAGGCGAACCCGACCGCCGGGATCATGCGCGCTGCCGTCGATCATGCGGTGAGGTCGCTCGGCGGTACCAAGCCGTTGATCAGCGAGGCAGTGGTCACGGTGTTGGCAAGGAGGCAGGCGATCGTCATGGGGCCGACGCCGCCCGGGACCGGGGTGATGGCGCCGGCCACTTCCGCCGCTTCCTTGAAGGCCACGTCGCCCAGGAGGCGCGTCTTGCCTTCCCCACGCTCCGGCGCGTCGATGCGGTTGATGCCCACGTCGATCACCGTAGCGCCAGGCTTGATCCAGTCGCCCTTGATCATCTCGGGCCGCCCAACGGCGGCGATCACGATGTCGGCCTGCCGCACCACATCAGGCAGGTCGCGGGTGCGCGAATGCGCCAGGGTCACCGTACAATTCTCGCGCAGCAGCAGCTGCGCCATCGGCTTGCCGACGAGGTTGGAGCGGCCCACCACCACGGCATGGAGGCCAGACAGATCGCCCAGCCTGTCTCGCAAAAGCATCAGGCAGCCCAGGGGCGTGCAAGAGACCGGTCCCGGCAGCCCGATCGCCAGCTTGCCGACGCTTGCCGGCGTAAAGCAGTCGACGTCCTTGGCCGGATCGATGGTGTTGATGATCTTGAGCGGGTCGATCTGCTTGGGCACCGGCAACTGCACCAGGATGCCGTGGATGGCCGGATCGGCGTTGAGGCGCTCGACCAGCGCCAGCATCTCGGCTTCGCTCGTATCTTCCGGCAGCTCGTATTTTTCGGAGTGCATGCCCATCTCGACGGTCTGTTTGGCCTTTTGCGCCACATAGACCTGGCTGCCCGGATCATGTCCGACGATCACTACGGCAAGGCCGGGCGTGATGCCGTGCTCGCGCTTTAGGCGCTCGACATGACCGGCAATCCGGCCGCGCAGGCCTTCGGCAAAGCTCTTTCCGTCGATGATCGATGCGCTCATAGCGGCCTCCATGGTCTCGGGCGCAGCAATAGAAAACCACAGCCACTTCGTCCATGCTCGCCAGCAAATAAAAGGGCCGCAACGGCGGTGAAGCCATTGCAGCCCTTTGGAACATCACCAACCGCGCTGTTGAGGGCTTGGGGGACAAGCGGCCGGCACGATGTTCCTGGTCCACCAGCTGCATGGGTCGCTTGCCATTCCGGTGAACTGAGAAGGAAGATGGGAGCCAAATGCGGCGAGAAAAGCACCTGTCACGCCGTTGTGAATTGGAGACGCCAAGCGCGGCGCAGTTGCTGCGCCGCTGCGAAGCTGTCATTCAAGAAGGCTAGACATTGCAGCGCATGCAGCACGATTCCGCAGGGCAGGCTCAATCCGGGGCCTGCAAGATGAAAGAGCAAGAATGAGCACGATCAGCCCACCCCGCCTCGACAAGCAATCCTTTACCGATCCGGAAAAGGCTTGGGACTATCTGGCTGAGCTCTATCATCGCAACACGGCCTTTATCCGCGGGCACCTCGAGGCTCTGGCAAAGGGTGTCGTTCCCGCTGGGCGGGTACGCGCGTGCTATCCTCAGGTGGAAGTCCGCTCTACCAGCTATTCGCGCCACGAAAGCACCCTGCCCTATGGCTTTCTTCATACGCCGGGCCTTTACCGGACGACCGTGACGGCGCCGGACCTGTTCCGCACCTATTTCCAGGAGCAGTTCACCGTCATCCTGCGTAATCACGGCGGAACGATCGACATCGGCGAGTCGGATACGCCGATTCCGCTGCATTTCGCCGTGCGCCCCAATGAGCGCATCGATGGCGAGGCGCTCAACGCCCTCAATGTGCCGCTGCGCGACGTTTTCGATGCGCCAGACCTCGGCAATACCGACGACGAGATCGCCAATGGCACCTTTGTGCCGCCCAAGGGCGGTCCCTACCCGCTATCGGCCTTCACCGCGCCGCGCGTGGACTATTCGCTGTTCCGGCTCAGCCACTATACCGGCACCGATGCCAAGCACTTCCAGAACTTCGTCATCTTCACCAACTACGCCTTCTACATCGACGAGTTCTGCCGCATCGCCAAGCAGTATATGAGCGAGGGGCATGAGCACTACGAGAGCTTCATCGAGCCAGGAAACGTGGTGACGGACAACATGCTGCGCGGCGGCACGGTGGCCGGAACGGCGCCGGTGCGCGCGCCGCAGATGCCGGCCTATCACCTGACCGCAAGCCGCGGCCGCGGCATCACCATGGTCAATATCGGCGTCGGCCCGGCCAATGCCAAAACCATCACCGACCATATAGCGGTGCTCCGCCCCCATGCCTGGATCATGCTCGGTCACTGCGCCGGCCTGCGAAACTCGCAGGAACTGGGCGACTATGTGCTTGCCCATGCCTATGTCCGCGAAGACCACGTGCTCGACGCCGACCTGCCGCTCTCCGTGCCGATCCCGGCGCTGGCCGAAATCCAGGTGGCCCTGGAGCAGGCGGTGCACGAGGTGACTGAGACCGAGGGCGTCGAAACCAAGAAGATCATGCGCACCGGCACCGTTGCTTCGTTCGACAACCGCAACTGGGAACTGCGCGACCAGACCGAGATCACGCGACAGCTGAGCCAGTCGCGCGCCGTGGCGCTGGACATGGAATCGGCCACCATCGCCGCCAACGGCTTCCGCTTCCGGGTCCCCTACGGCACGCTCCTCTGCGTCTCGGACAAGCCGCTGCATGGCGAGCTGAAACTGCCGGGCATGGCCTCGGATTTCTACCGCACCCAGGTCAATCGCCACCTGCAGATCGGGCTGCGCGCCATGGAAATCCTGCGCGACCAGCCGGCAGAGCGGCTCCATTCGCGCAAGCTCCGCAGTTTTGCCGAGACGGCGTTCCAGTAGCGCCGTTGTGCTGGCCGGTTAAAGGCTCGCCAGCACCCCGGGCACGAGCAGCGGGACGTCCTCGCTGATGAGGCCGGGACCGCCGAAGCGGTTGGCCGCTTCGGCGTGAAGCCACACGGCGGCGCAGGCGGCCTCCCAGCCGCCCATGCCCTGCGCCACGAGGCCCGCGACCATGCCGGCAAGGACGTCGCCGGAGCCGGCCGTACCCAGCCAGGCGGGAGCATTGGCGTTGATGGCGGCGCGGCCATAGGGGCTGGCGATCACGGTGTCGCTGCCTTTGAGGATGACGATGGCGCCGGAGCGCTGCGCGGCAATCAGCGCCCGCTCGACCTTGCCCCCGTCGACGGTGCCAAACAGCCGCTCGAACTCGCCCTCGTGCGGCGTCATCACCACCGGGCGCGAACCTGCCCTGATGGCACTGAACAAGCGGGGGGCGTCATCGCTGAAGCTGGTCAGTGCGTCGGCATCGAGCACCACGGCTGACCCGCAGTCCAGCGCGGCCAGGACGTTCTCGGCCGTTGCATCGCCCCTGCCCGCCGCGGGACCGATCACCACAGCGTTGATGCGTTTGTCGCCAAGGAGGTCCCGCAGGGCTGCCGCGTCGGGTGCCGGCTTCAGCATCACCGCCGTGACGTGATTGGCATGCACCATCAGTGCCGCTTCCGATCCGGTTAGCGACACGAGGCCGGCCCCGATGCGAAAGGCACCCATCGCCGCCAGCCGCGCAGCACCTGTCTGCAGCGGCGGCCCTGACACAACAACAACATGGCCTCGGTCGAACTTGTTACCCTGGCGGTTCGTCTCTGGAATGCTCCAGAGGCTGGGGGTATTGTGCCAAGTCCAGGCTCTCACCGTCGTGAGCACGGCTTCGGGAATGCCTATATCGGCCAGCACTACCTCGCCGCAGTGCCCCCGACCGGGTTCAAGGAAGTGCCCCGGCTTGTGGCGGAAGAAGGTCACCGTCATCTCCGCCACCATGGCCGTTCCCCGCACGGCTCCCGTGGCGCCATCGACGCCGCTCGGTACGTCCACACTTACAACGGGTCGTGTGCTGCCGTTGACGGCGTCAATGATTGCCTTGAACGGGCCTTCGACATCGCGATCGAGACCCGCGCCCAAGAGAGCATCGACGATCAGGTCGGCGTCTTCGATATCCTCGTCCGTCGGTGCAGCGACGCGGCCGGTCCAGAGATCGGCCATTGCTGCTGCGTCGCCCTTGAGGTCGCTTCTCTCGCCCATCAGCCGCAGTTGAACCGGCCAGCCCTTCTGCTTGAGCAGCCGGGCTACCACGAAGCCATCTCCGCCATTGTTACCGGGGCCGCAAAGCACCAGCACCGAGCGCTGGTAGTAGCGCTCGATGATTGCCTCGGTGACGGCCTTGCCGGCCGCTTCCATCAGCGTCAGCGAGCTGATCCCGGCCTGAACGGCAAGCCGGTCTGCCTCGGCCATCTGGGCGGGCGTAAGGAGGACTTCCGGTGATGTAGGCATTGATCTTCCTAGGAGCGAAACAGAGATCTGCTGACAAAAAAGCCGCCCATTGCTGGGCGGCTCATGTTTAGCGCACAAGCACCTTAGTGGTGGTGCTCTTCGGGAACCTCGTCCTCGTCGGCCTGGATCAGCTTGGCGAGTTCTTCGCGGCTCATCTTGGTCTCGGTGATGTCGCCCTTGTCGGCGATGAAGTCGACGACCTTGTTTTCGAAGACCGGGGCCCGGAGGCCGGCAAGGGCCTGCGGGTTCTTGCGGTAGTAGTCGTAGACCTGCTGTTCCTGCCCGGGGAAGCGGCGCACTTCGGCGATCAGCGCCTGCTGGTGCTCTTCCTCGGTGACGTTCACTTCGTTCTGGTTGCCGATTTCGGCAACGACCAGACCGAGGCGCACGCGGCGCTCGGCGATCTTGCGGTACTGCTCGCGTGCGGCCTCTTCGGTCGTGCCTTCGTCTTCAAAGGACCGGCCATGGCTCTGCACTTCGTGCTCGACGCGCTGCCAGATCGTGTTGAATTCGGCTTCGACCAGCTCGGACGGAACGTCGAACTTGTGGCCCTCGTCGAGTGCGTCGAGGATCTGGCGCTTCATGTGCTGGCGGCTCATGGAGGCAAGCGCATTTTCCATCTGCGTCTTCACCGCACCGCGCAGGGCTTCGACGTCGTCGAGGCCGAGGCGCTTGGCGAAGTCGTCGTCCAGATCGCCCTGGTTGGGGCCATCGACATGGAGGATGGTGACTTCGAACTTGGCAGCCTTACCGGCCAGTTCGCTGCTCTGGTAGTCTTCGGGGAACGTGACGTCGATCTCGCGCGTCTCGCCCTTCTTCATGCCGATGAGCTGCTCTTCGAAGCCCGGGATGAATTCCTTCGAGCCGACCGTCAGGTGGGCATGGTCGGAGGTGCCGCCGTCAAAGGGCTTGCCGTCGATCTTGCCGACAAACGACAGACCCAGGCGGTCGCCATTCTCGACTACGGCGTCATCACCCTTATCGGTATAGCCACGGTTCTGGGCAAAGACGCGGTTCACTTCGGCCGTGACTTCCTCGTCGGTGATGTCGATCACCGGCTTGGTGATCTTGATGCCATCGAGGTTCATCAGCGACACGGGCGGCAGCACTTCGTACTCGACGTCGAAGGCGAGATCGGCATTGCCGTCGAGCACGTTGTTGATGACGGCCTGATCCTGCGGCAGATCAACCTTGGGCTGGGCTGCAGCGCGTTCCTTGCGCTCGTCGAGCGTGCTCGAGACCGTCGAGTTGATCGCATCGGTCATCACTTCGGACATGGCCGAGCGACCATAGACCTTCTTGAGATGCGCCAGCGGCACCTTGCCGGGACGGAAGCCCTTGATGTTGGCCTGGCCCTTGAGCTCTTCGAGCTTGGCATTGAGGCGCGAATTGAGGTCGGTTGCCGGAATGGTGACGCTCAGCTTGCGCTTGAGGCCTTCATTGAGGGTCTCAGTAACCTGCATTGGGTTTGTCCCGTAATCGTTGTTCTCGAAGGGCCAGATCCTAGATGGTGCGGGTGAGAGGACTCGAACCTCCACGCCTTGCGGCGCTGGAACCTAAATCCAGTGCGTCTACCAATTCCGCCACACCCGCAAAAGGACCCGTTGGCCGGGTTGCGGATGCATCTATATGAAGATGGAATGGGCGTCAAAGCCTAGCTTGGGGTTTTACGGTGCGGCCGTTCGGGCACCGTCTGCCGCCTTAAGTAGCACTCTGGCGCAGGATTGGCGTCACACCGCCCCTAGCGTTGCACAAAGATTGTGCAATCTGTCTACAATTTAGCTGCCTACGCTTTCGCCCGTTCGCTTCCACAAATCTATCAGGAGGCGAAAACCTTACAATATCAAGGCTCTATGGCCGCTCCAAAGGTCTGGCACGACCCGTGCATACGAATGGGCGGTACCGAAAGGGCAAGTGGAGGCTCTCACATGAAAAAGATCGAGGCTATCGTAAAGCCGTTCAAGCTGGACGAAGTCAAAGAGGCACTCCAGGAAGTGGGCCTGCAGGGCATCACCGTTACCGAGGCCAAGGGCTTCGGCCGGCAGAAGGGCCATACCGAGCTTTATCGCGGGGCCGAATATGTCGTGGACTTCCTGCCCAAGGTGAAGGTGGAAGTCGTGTGCCCTGACGAACTGGCGGAAAAGGCCATCGAAGCCATCCGCAACGCGGCCCAGACCGGCCGCATCGGTGACGGCAAGATCTTTGTCTACTCGATCGAGCAGGCAATCCGCATCCGTACCGGAGAATTCGGCGACGACGCGCTCTAGGGCCTGCCCGGCGCGACCAGCCGCAATAACATCAACCGCATTTCCGAATTTTAGGGGAAGACCTAATGACGACCGGAGCCGACCTCCTCAAGCGCATCAAGGACGAGAACATCAAGTATGTGGACCTGCGCTTCACCGATCCGCGCGGCAAGCTGCAGCACCTGACGCTCGACGTTTCGATCGTCGACGAGGACCTGTTTGAAGAAGGCACGATGTTCGACGGCTCCTCGATTGGTGGCTGGAAGGCCATCAACGAGTCCGACATGGTGCTGATGCCCGACCCGAACTCGTCCTACATGGACCCCTTCTTCGGCGCCTCGACGCTGGTCGTGAACTGCGACATTCTTGAGCCGCTGACCTACCAGCCCTATTCGCGCGACCCGCGCACTACGGCCAAGAAGGCCGAAGCCTTCCTCAAGGCCTCCGGCATCGGCGACACCGTCGTGTTCGGCGCAGAGCCCGAATTCTTCATGTTCGACGACGTGCGCTACTCGGCCACGCCCTACAAGGTGGGCTTTGAAGTCGATCATCCGGAACTGCCCACCAACAACGACACTGCCTATGAGGCTGGCAATAACGGCCACCACATCGGCATGAAGAAGGGCTACTTCCCCGTGCCGCCGCTCGACAGCGCACAGGACATCCGCGGCGAGATGCTCCAGGCCATGGCCGACATGGGCGTTGTGGTCGAAAAGCACCACCACGAAGTGGCGTCCGCCCAGCACGAACTCGGCATCAAGTTTGCGCCGATGATCAAGGCTGCCGACGACGTGCAGATCTACAAGTACGTCATCCACCAGGTCGCCAATGCCTATGGCAAGACTGTGACCTTCATGCCCAAGCCCATCTTCGGCGACAACGGTTCGGGCATGCACTGCCACCAGTCGATCTGGAAGGACGGCAAGCCGCTGTTCGCCGGCGACCAGTATGCTGGCCTCTCGATGGAAGCCCTCTACTACATCGGCGGCATCATCAAGCACGCCAAGGCCATCAACGCCTTCACCAACCCGACCACCAACTCCTACAAGCGCCTGGTGCCCGGCTTCGAGGCCCCTGTGCTGCTGGCCTATTCGGCCCGCAACCGTTCGGCTTCCTGCCGCATCCCGTTCGGCCAGTCGCCGAAGTCCAAGCGCGTCGAGATCCGCTTCCCCGATCCGCTGGCCAACCCCTACCTGGCCTTCTCGGCCATGCTGATGGCCGGCATCGACGGTATCAAGAACAAGATCCACCCTGGCGATCCGATGGACAAGGATCTCTACGAACTGCCGCGCCAGGAACTGATGCAGATCCCCCATGTCTGCGGTTCCCTGCGTGAAGCCCTGCAGGCGCTTGAAGCCGACCACGAGTTCCTTCTGGCCGGTGGCGTCTTCGACAAGGACCAGATCGACAGCTATATCGAGCTCAAGATGACCGAAGTCATCAAGTTCGAGCAAACGCCGCATCCGGTGGAATACGAAATGTACTACTCGGCCTAAGCCGAGATGTAGAGACGAGAAAAGGGCTCCTTCGGGAGCCCTTTTTATTAGCCGGCGCTGGCGGTGAGCCGCTGTTCCAGTTCATCGAGCGGATAGTGCTGGATGAACTCTATGGCGAAGCCGACCTCCAGCCGGCGCACCACCCGGCCGACCATGCTGCCGAGCGCGAGCGGCGTGCCCTTGCCGGGCAGGATCGCGGCCGAGATCGCGGCACCGGATTGCGAAATGTCGATGACGAAGCATGGCATGCGCGTGCCGTCGGCGAGGGTCAGCACGCTGCGCGGGTGGCGCGGCAGGAGCCGGGGAAACTCGCGCTTGTCGGGTACCTGGCTGTTGGCATTCTGCTTCTTCCAGCGGATCTTGGCGGCAAGCTTGGTCCGCTCCTGCTCATCGAGCTTGATGTCGACCACAAAGCCCGTCGGCAGTTCGCGCGCCACCTTGGTGCGCAGGATGCCGAAGTCCTTGAAGTGGGCGACGACTGTCTCGCTGTGACTGGCAAGTATCGGCGCGATGATCACCGCCTGCTGCGGCGATATCGAACAGAGACGGCAGGCATAGACCTGCAGCGCCTCGTCGGCGGTACTCCGCCGGTTTGAGATGGAATAGCATCCTGTCAGCGCGCCGACGAACCGGACATTGCTGTCCGGCCCGCGGCGTGCGCCGGCACTGGCAGTTGATGAATAAAGCAAGTTGCGTCCCCCACATTGCTCGGCGGGGATTATCAGACGCCAATCATGAATACTTCATCTACTTTCCGAATGCCGCATCTACTTGTTTGCGTTCGCGAAATCGCTAGCAGCGCAAGAAAAGCGCAGAGGCGTTTCATTCTTGCTCCGCAGCCATGGCGGCAAAATGCGGCTCGGGACCTTTCACTTCCTTGAGGCGTTTGTTTTCGATCAAGAAGAAGCGACTGCCCAATCCACGCACGAAACTGCGGTCGTGCGACACGAGAATGGACGTGGCGCCGTGCGCGAGGATCTCATCCTCCAGCCGCTCCTGGCCGGCGATGTCCACGTGGTTGGTCGGTTCGTCGAGCAGGTAAAAGTTCGGGTTCTGGAGCCTGATGGCCAAGAGTCCCAGACGCGCGCGCTGGCCAAAGGAGAGTTCGGCGATGGGCCGGTCCTGCTTTTCCAGCGGAAACCCCGCGGCCGCGAGCAAGCTCTTGGAGCGCTGGTCACCCTCGTCAAAGCGGCTGGTGATAAAGCCTAGCGGCGACTCCCTGGCCGGCAGGAAGCTCATGGCCTGGTCGATATAGCCCGCTGTTACCTGCGGACTGACGCGGATGCCAGGATAGTCCTGCCCCTGCATGGCGCGGTGCACCAGACCGATGAACTGCGACTTGCCCGTGCCGTTGCGGCCGAGAATGACCAGACGATCCCCTTGGAAGACGTGCAGCTTGTCAACCCGGAACAGCTTGTCGCCGGCCGGGCTGGTGACCTCCACATCTTCGAGCGCCAGCATGACCTTGGCCTGGGCGCCGCTATTGCCGAGCCTGATCTCCCCGCTGCGCTCCTTGTGCACCGAGAGCACGGCGGTTTCGATCTTGGCCGCTCGGTCGCGCAGGTATTTCGACTTCACCACCAGCAGGTCACTACCGGAATTGATGCCGATATTGGTAAGCTTGGCGGCCTGTTTCCGCAGGCGGCTGACCTCCTTGAGGTCGCGCTCACGCTTGGCCTCCGCCGCCTCGTCCAGTTCGGCCAGAGCAATGCGCGCCTTGCTATAGGGTAAGGGGAAGTAGTGGCTCGCGTCAGGCCGCAGGAACAGCGTGCGGTTGGTGGTCGCGTCGAGGAACTGCCGATCGTGGCTGGCGATCACGACCGGGATGTTGCGGGCCGCCTCGTTGATCCATTTCTCCAGCTGGAACAGCTTGCCAAGGTCGAGGTGATTGGTCGGCTCGTCCAGCAGCAGCGCGTCTGGCTGCAATACCCAGCAGCGGGCAATCAGCGCGATGCGCTGCCAGCCGCCACTGAGTTCGGTCAGCCTGCGGTTACGCATCTGCTGCGGGGTCTCGAACTCGTCGAGCACAATGTCCACCCGCCAACTGTCGGTATCACGCTCCAGCGGCGGCAAGGCTTCCAGCACGGCCTCATAGAGAGTGAGGTTCATGCTGGCTTCGGGCATGTCCTGCTCGACATAGCCGACGGTCAAGCCACGGGAGCGGGTGATGTCGCCCGTCGTCAGGTCGCCCTGCCCGGCCATGGCGCGCAACAGCGTGGTCTTGCCGCGGCCGTTGCCCGCGACGAGGCCGACGCGGTCACCGTCGCCGATCACGAAGTTCAGATTGGAAAAGAGAGTATCGGTGGCCACAAGGCCGGCATTGCGGAGGCTGATCGAGCCCATTGCATATTCTCACTGGTGCGGCGCACAGGCGCCAGATGTCCTTGATCGGCGGTCACGAACCGCCACGAAGGGCAAACCAGAAGAAGAGACAGCGAAAGGTGCGTGCCAGGTTCCGGTCAGCCCTGCAGCGAAAGCCACAGGGCAAAGACGGGGCCACGGGAGCGGTGCGGGTACAAAACAGCCATCGGCGCCCTCCCTTGTTGGTGTGCTGGCGTGAAGTGGATTTACCTGCGTCGAGCGCGGAAATCAAGCTGACGCCTACAGCAGGTAGAACATCGCCGCCACAAGGGCGACGACCCCGTAGCGCGGGGCGGTGAGCTTGGCCAACCGGTACGCAAGACCAGATCCGGCATGCGGCCAAACACCGAAGACGAGTGAGCCGGCGGGGACCGGATACGCAGAACTAGGATCCCGATCGGCTCGCATACGGCAACTCCAGACAAAAACCGTATGGGACGGTTCTAGCAGCAGCCCGTTTAAAAAAGTGCTTTCAAGAGGCAAACAGATCGTAAACCTGCCGCCCGATCTTGGGACGAGTTTGTACCGGACCTGCTCAGCGTGACCGTTGCGCCGGACGCAATTCCATCCGGTCTACGATGCGCCCCGAGCAAAAATTGTAGTCCAGCAGGTAAACGACGCCGTCGCGCGTGGCGCGGACCTGGACATGCTTGTCATTGGGCACGTTGAGCGAAATGTCGGTATAGCCGCGTGCCGCGATGTCCTCGCGGATCTGGTAGTCGGTCAGGCAGGTGATGCGCTCAGGATAGAAATCGCTTTCCTCGTCCCCGAAGAACACCCCGAAGCCCGGAGCCTGCGCCTGTGCGGGTAAGGCGATGCCCAGCCCCATCAGCAGGGCGGTCATGGCTATTGTTGCTTTGATAGACATTGCTTGCTCCATGTCGCGCCCTCTCGATCGCACCATCGGGGTGCAGGGTTGAACATGCGCGGAATCCGCCATTCATGTTCCGTTCATGTGTGGAAACTCCGGCTTCATGTGCCGGTTCCCTGCCCGGAACCCGTAACCGAAAGGATATGCTACAACGCGAAATCGCCCGATTCGGGCCAAGACGGAACCTGAATGTCCAACGCAGAAGACCTTTTCGGCGGCGCCGAGCCGCAGCGCGTCGCCCCCAAGCCGGCCAAGCCTGAGCCAAAGGTCGCGAGTGCTCCTGGCTCCTATTCGGCTGCCGACATCGAAGTGCTCGAAGGGCTCGAGCCAGTTCGCCGCCGGCCGGGCATGTATATCGGCGGCACCGATGCCAATGCGCTGCACCATCTCTTCGCCGAAGTCATCGACAACTCCATGGACGAGGCCATCGCTGGCCACGCGACGCGGATCGAGGTTCATCTGGGCGCCGATGGCTTTCTGACCGTCTCCGACAATGGCCGCGGCATTCCCGTCGAGAACCACCCCAAGTTTCCCGGCCGCTCGACGCTGGAAATCGTTCACACCGTTCTCCATGCCGGCGGCAAGTTCGACTCCAAAGCCTACGAGACCTCCGGCGGTCTCCACGGCGTCGGCGTGTCGGTGGTCAACGCGCTTTCCGACAGCCTGGTGGTGGAAGTGGCGCGCGAGCAGCAGCTGCATCGCCTGAGCTTCTCGCGCGGCAAGCCATTGGGCCCGATCGAGCCGCTGGGTCGCGTGCAGAACCGGCGCGGCACCACCACCCGATTCCACCCTGACCCGCAGATATTCGGCGAGACGGCGCATTTCTCGTCGGCCCGCCTCTACCGGATGACGCGCGCCAAGGCGTATCTCTTTGC
The DNA here is from genome assembly GCF_036563435.1 of Devosia sp. GTDB lineage: Bacteria > Pseudomonadota > Alphaproteobacteria > Rhizobiales > Devosiaceae > Devosia. The sequence continues at coordinate 231,874 of NZ_DATCMJ010000015.1, read as the reverse complement.
CGGCGTCGAGCTGCGCTGGAGTTGCGACGAGTCGCTGGTGACCGAAGACGCACCGGCCAAGGCCGTCTTCCACTATCCCAACGGGCTCAAGGATTTCATGACCGCCCGCATCGAGGGCGAAACCCGCATCGTGGAAGAGCTGTTCCATGGCAGCCACGGCAAGCCGGGTACCCACGGCGCTGTGGAGTGGGCCATTGCCTGGACCCTGGGTGACGGTGGGGTCTCGTCCTACTGCAATACCGTGCCTACGCCCGACGGCGGAACGCACGAGAACGGCATGCGCAGCGCGCTTCTGCGCGGCCTCAAGAACTATGCCGAGCTGACCAAGAACAAGAACGGCGCGATCCTGACGGCAGACGACGTCTTTGCCCATTGCAGCGCCATGCTCTCGGTCTTCGTGCGCGAGCCCGAATTCGTCGGGCAAACCAAGGACAAGCTCGCCTCCGGCGAAGCCACGCGCATCGTCGACAATGCCCTGCGCGACGCTTTCGATCATTGGTTGGGCTCCTCGCCCAACCAGGCCGGCAAGCTCCTGGATTGGGCCGTGGAGCGCGCCGAGGAGCGCCTGCGCCGCCGCAAGGAAAAAGAAATCGACCGGGCCAGCGCCACGCGCAAGCTCCGCCTGCCCGGCAAGCTCGCCGACTGCACGCAGACCGCATCGCAGGGCGCCGAACTCTTTATCGTGGAAGGCGACTCGGCCGGTGGCTCGGCCAAGCAGGCCCGCGACCGCAAGAGCCAGGCCGTGCTGCCATTGCGCGGCAAGATCCTCAACGTTGCCGGCGCCAGCCGCGAAAAACTTGCCTCCAGCCAGGCCATTGCTGACCTGATCCAGGCGCTGGGTTGCGGCACGCGCGATCGCTACAGCGAAGACGACCTGCGCTACGACAAGATCATCGTCATGACTGACGCCGACGTGGACGGCGCCCACATCGCCTCCTTGCTGATCACCTTCTTCTTCCAGGAAATGCCCAGGCTGATCGACAATGGGCACCTCTACCTGGCCCTGCCCCCGCTCTACCGCATCTCGCAAGGCGGCAAGACGCTTTATGCCCGTGACGACGCGCATCGCGCCGAACTCATGGCCACCGAGTTCACCGGCAAGGGCAAGGTCGAGACCACCCGCTTCAAGGGCCTCGGCGAGATGCCGTTTGCGCACCTGCGCGAAACGACCATGTCGCCGAAGTCCCGCACCCTGCTGCAGGTCAAGGTTCGCGACGATATCGAGGCAACCCGGATCAGCGTCGACCGGCTGATGGGCTCCAAGCCCGAGGCCCGTTTCGACTTCATCCAGGAGAACGCCGCCTTCGTGACCGATCTGGACGTTTGACCGTTCAGTCGCAGCGGCAGGCAGTGCTAATCCTAACACTGCCAAAAGCGTTGACAGTCTAGGGCTTTGCGCTATGGTCCGCGCCGCTGGAGCATTTCCTGCTTGACGGCTGGCTTCCAAAACACAGCCCGTCATGTCTGAAGCTGCTGCAGGGTCACCCCGCCGTATTCTGCACTGCCCGGTGGCCGCCAGTCGTGGACGCGTCACGTTCTATTTCCGCTCCACTGCTGAAGACCCGGCGCGCCGTCCGAATGTCTCGGACCGGATCGAAGCCCCGGTCGCTATCTGAGTGGAATGACCTGATTTGACTGATTTTGCCGCGCTTGGCCTGTCCACCAAAGTAACCGATGCCGTTACCTCCGCCGGCTATACGACGCCGACCGAGATCCAGGCGCAAGCCATACCGCATGTCCTCCAGAAGCAGGACGTGATCGGCATTGCGCAGACCGGCACGGGCAAGACTGCCAGCTTCGTGCTCCCCATGCTGCACCTCTTAGAAAACGGCCGCGCCCGGGCGCGCATGCCGCGCACGCTGATCCTCGAGCCGACGCGCGAACTGGCCGCCCAGGTCAGCGAGAACTTCGAAAAGTACGGCAAGAACCATCGCCTCACCATGGCGCTGATCATCGGCGGCGTGTCGTTCGAGGACCAGAACAAGAAGCTCGATCGCGGCGTCGATGTCCTGATCGCCACCCCGGGCCGCCTGCTCGACCAGATCGAGCGCGGCAAGATCATGCTCAACGGTGTCGAAATCCTCGTCATCGACGAAGCCGATCGCATGCTCGACATGGGCTTCATCGACGACATCGAAAAGATCGTCAATCGCCTGCCGCCGCGCCGCCAGACCATGCTGTTCTCGGCCACCATGGACGCGCAGATCGAAAAGCTGACCAAGAAGTTCCTCAAGGACCCTGTGCATGTGCAGGTGTCCCGTGCCGCCTCCACGGCCGACACGATCGACCAGAAGCTGGTCAAGGTCGGCTCCAAGCCTGAGGACAAGCGCGCAACCCTTCGCGACCTGATCCGTGGCGCCGAGGGCCTGACCAACGCCATCATCTTCTGCAACCGCAAGCGCGACGTGGCAACGCTTGCCCGCTCGCTGGAGCGGCACGGCTTTTCCGCTGGTGCTCTCCATGGCGATATGGACCAGAAGAGCCGCATGGAGACGCTGGACGCCTTCAAGGGCAATCGCCTGACGCTGCTCGTGGCAAGTGACGTGGCCGCACGCGGTCTCGACATCCCGGCCGTCAGCCACGTCTACAATTTCGACGTGCCTGTGCACGCCGAGGACTACGTCCATCGTATCGGCCGCACCGGCCGCGCAGGCCGGTCGGGCGTTGCCTATACGCTGGTCGGGCCAGCTGACAGCAAGCACCTAGATGCCATCCTCAAGCTCATCCAGAAGCCGATCGACTACCTGGAGACGGCAGGCAAGCCTCAGGCAGCAGCTGCCGACACCGAAGGCGAAGCCTCCGAACGTCCCGCCCGCCCTGCCCGCTCGCGCCGCGGCGGCCCCCGTACCCGTCCGGAAGCGACAGGCAGCGAGGAAGCAGCACCACGTTCACGCCGCCGGCAGCCTGAGGCGGAGCAGCCCCAAGCAGCGGCTGAAGCTCCTGAACAAGTCTCGCAGGAGCCGGCACCAAAGCCGAAGCGCTCGCGCAACGAGCGCCCCCGTGGCCAGACTCGCGCCGAGGCCGAGGCAGAAGCCGCTTCGACCAGCACCTCGCCCTTTGGCGATGACGGACCGATCCCCGCTTTCCTGCTGCGGCCAACCCGCCTGCCGTCCTGACCTGTATCGATACTGTTGTTCACGGGCAGCCCTGTTGCTCGTTTTCCTGTTGTTCAGTCCGGAATGGCAGTATTCATGATCAGGGCTCGGCGGTTGTTTGCGGCGGCCGGTCCTACCATGACGCTTGAGGGAACGCGGTGTCAGACCAGGAATTCAAACGGGCGCTAGGCTATGCCAATGCAGCCTTCGACCTCCTCAAGAGGAGCGGCATTCCGCCCTATCCGCAGTTCTATGAGCTGCTCTATACCTACGCCACGGGCGTCAACCCGACGCTGAACAACCGGATCAACGCCATCTTCCGCAGTGGCAGCGCGCCCTCGGCTAACATGGCCGAGGTGCTCTATAACGAGTTCCTCAAGTCCAATGTTACTGATCGCATGTCCAGCGTCTCGGAGCGCATGCATGCGCGGATCGAATCGGTGCACCAGGCGATCGATGCCGCCATGGCCGGAGCTAGCGCCTATTCCGGGACGCTTGATGCGGCAAGCAGCGAACTCGATCAGGATATCTCGGCCGGAGCGCTCAAGGCGCTGTCGGATCGCCTGCTGACCGAAACCCGCCTCATGCAGCAAACCAATGCGGCCCTTGAGGAGAAGCTGTCCGCCTCGCGTGACGATATCGCGGCCCTGCAGCGCGACCTCGATGACGTGCGGCGCGAGTCCATGCTCGATCCGCTCACCAAGATCGCCAATCGCAAGTGCTTCGATGAGGGGCTGGAAAAGGCGGTGGCGGATGCTGCGCGCTCGGGCGATCCGCTCTGCCTGATGATCATCGACATCGACAACTTCAAGAGCTTCAACGACACCTATGGGCACCAGACCGGCGACCAGGTGCTGCGGCTGGTCGCCATGACCCTCAAGTCAAACATCAAGGGCGAGGATCTGGCGGCGCGCTATGGCGGCGAGGAGTTCGTGGCCATCCTCCGCTCCACCGATCTGGAAGGGGCGATCATCGTCGCCGAGAACGTCCGCAAGGCCGTCCAGGCCAAGGAGCTGCTCAAGCGCTCGACCAACGAGAAGCTGGGCCGGATCACTGCGTCCTTCGGCATTTCCTCCCACCGGCCGGGTGACACGCCGGCTTCCATGGTCGAGCGCAGCGACCTTTGCCTCTATGCCGCCAAGCATGCTGGCCGCAACCGGGTCTTCAGCGAAGCCCAGCTCAACGCCCTGCAGTCGGCAGTCCCTGGCATCTCGGCCGCCTAATCTGCCGGCAGAAGCTCCACGCCCAGGCCCGCCAGCATCTCCCAATAGGCCGGATAGGTCTTGCCGGTGCAGGCCGGGTCGAGAATGGTGATGCTTTCGATCTTGAGCCCAGCCAGCGCAAAGCTCATGGCGATACGGTGGTCATGATAGGTCTCGATCCGGGCAGGCAGCGTCTGGCCAGCCAGCGACGGATCCGAGGCGACCAGGAGATCGTCGCCCTCTTCGGTCGCAAGACCCGGCCGAATGCGATTGAGCTCGTTGGCGACAGCCCGGATGCGGTCGGTTTCCTTAACGCGCAGATTGCTGATGCCGACGAAGCGCACCGGCTGGCTGTTGAACGCGGCCAGCACCGCAAGCGTCGGTACAGCATCCTGCATCTGCGAGCCATCGATCACCGCTGGCATGTTCGGGAACTGCGCGATCACCGCCTGCGCCGCGGCATCGGGCTGGGTAAAGGCATCGTCGGCAACGCCCAGGTCGATCCGGCCACCGGTCAAGGCAGCCGCGCCCCACAAATAGGTTGCCGCCGACGCGTCGGGCTCGACCAAGAGGTCCGCCGCGCGATAGCCCGTGGGCTGCACCAGCCAGCTCCCGTCGTCGAGCTGTTCGACAGAGGCGCCAAAGCTGCGCATGGCGGCCAGCGTCAGGTCGACATAGCCGCGTGCGCCGATGTCCTTGCCGGTCAAGGCGACGATGATCGGACCCGTGCCAAGCGGTGCCGCCATCAGCAGGGCCGATACATATTGGCTGGACAAGCCGGCATCGATCTCCACCCGCCCCGCGCCGAAGCTTCCGGTGCCACGAATGGTAACCGGCGGGCAACCGGTTGGCGAAGAGGCGTCGATACCGAGCGACTGCAGAGCCGCCACCAGCGGCCCAATGGGACGCACCCGCATCTCGGCATCGCCGTCGACAACGACCTCGCCTTCTACGGTCGCCACGGCAGCGGTGAGAAAGCGCGTTGCCGTCCCGGCATTGCCCAAAAAAAGCGGCCCTTCCGGAGCCTGCAGGCGGCCGCTGCCGGTGACCACGAAGCTTGTGGCATCGGGCTCCTCGATGGTCACACCCATCTGCCGCAGCGCGGCCGCCATCAGGGTCGTGTCCTTGCTCTTGAGCGCGCCCGTCAGCCGGCTCGTGCCCTCAGCCAGAGCGGCCAGAAGGAGAGCCCGATTGGTGATGGACTTGGACCCCGGCGGCGAAACGCGGCCGATCAGCGGACGGTTAGGGGGAACGATCGTGAGGGCGGCGGGAAGCGGGTTCAGCATGATGCCGGATCAATGCATCAGGGCCCGGCCGTTCGCAACAGCCTTGTTGCGGGCTTGAGCCTCAGGCGGAAGCCCGAGCGTCGGCGATGGCCTTGAGATCGGCGGCCTTGAGTGTGACGCTCTCGCCGCAGCCGCATTCGCCCGTCTGATTGGGGTTCTTGAAGGTAAAGCCCGAGCTCATCTTGGCAGTCTCGAAGTCCATCACAGTGCCCAACAGGTACATGGTCGCCTTGGGATCGATCCAGACGTTGACGCCCTTGTCGGTGACATGGTCATCGCCCTTGATGGGCTCCTCAAGGTAATCCATCGTGTAGGCGACGCCGGCGCAGCCCGAGTTCTTGATGCCGATGCGGAGGCCAATCACCGGCCGCTCGGAATCCTCGATGATCTCGTTGATGCGCTCGGCAGCGGCATCGGTCAGCGACATGATCTTGAAGGCCATGATCCGGTCCTTTATCGGCGTTTCACGATATATAGAATGAAACCTCCGGGATTACCACCAGTTCAAGGCGACTTGAGCTTCTTCGCTCATGCGGCTCGCGTCCCAGGGCGGATCGAACACCATGTTCACCGTCACGTCCTGGATGCCTTCGACGCCGCGTGCGGCATTCTCCACCCAACCCGGCATTTCCCCTGCCACCGGGCAGCCAGGCGCCGTCAGGGTCATGTCGATGGTGAGCTTGCGATCATCGTCGAGATCGACCTTGTAGATCAGGCCCAGTTCATAGATGTCGACCGGGATTTCCGGATCATAGACGGTCTTGAGCGCGCCGATCAGGTCAGTGGTGATCCGCTCGACTTCTGCCTCCGGTAGCGCCGCACCCACATTGGGGGTGATGCGCGGTTCGGGAATGGTCGGCGCCGGGGCGATCTTGGATTCGTCGATTTCGATATCGTCTGTCATGGCAGTCCTCGCTTACGCGAAAAATTTCTGGGCGCACTCGATGCCGTCCACCAGCGCATCGACATCATCCTTGCCGTTATATAGGGCGAAGGAGGCGCGGCAGGTAGAGGTGACGCCGAAACGTTTGAGCAGCGGCATGGCGCAATGGGTACCTGCCCGGACGGCGATGCCATAGCGGTCCAGAATCGTGGCCACATCATGGGCATGGGCACCAGCGACTTCGAACGAGAAGATGCCGCCCTTGCCCGGCGCGGTGCCGATAAGCCGCAGCGAATTGATGCGCTGTAGCCGCTCCTGGGCATATTCGGCCACTTCGTGCTCATGAGCAGCAATGGCCTCGCGGCCGAGTGCACTCATATAGCCCAGTGCCGCTCCCAGCCCGATCGCCTGCACGATGGGCGGCGTTCCCGCCTCGAAACGGTGCGGCGGCTCGTTGTAGGTGACCTCGTCCATTGAGACGATGTCGATCATCTCGCCACCACCCTGGTAGGGTTGCATCTCGGCCAGAAGGTCGAACTTGCCGTAAAGGACGCCGATGCCGGTCGGTCCATAGAGCTTGTGCCCGGTCATAACATAGAAGTCGGCGTCCAGCGCCTGCACGTCGACCTTGACATGGACAGCGCCCTGCGACCCATCGATCAGCACCGGAATACCGCGCGCATGGGCGATCTCGATGATCTGCCGGATCGGCGTCACCGTTCCCAGCACATTGCTCATATGGGTAACCGCAACCATACGGGTGCGATCGGTTAGCGCAGCTTCGAAGGCGTCGAGATCGAAGCTGCCGTCGTCACGCACATCCACCCATTTGAGCACCGCCCCTTTGCGCTCCCGGTGAAAATGCCAGGGCACGATGTTGGAGTGGTGCTCCATGATGGAGAGGACGATCTCGTCGCCCTCGCCGAGCCGGGGACCGGCAAAGCTCTGCGCCACGAGGTTGATCGCCTCGGTTGCCGACTTGGTGAAGACGATCTCCTCGCGCCGCGCGGCGTTGAGGAAGGTCTGCGCCGCCGTCCGCCCGCCCTCATAGGCCTCGGTTGCCCGGTTGGCGAGCGTATGAAGCCCGCGATGCACATTGGCGTATTCATGCCGGAAGGCGTGGTCCATCCGATCCAGCACCTGCACCGGCTTTTGCGCCGACGCACCGCTATCAAGGAACACCAGCCGCTTGCCGTGAATTTGCTCCGAGAGGATCGGAAAATCGGCACGGACTGTTTCGAGGTCGTAGGTCATGGAACACATTTCCGGGCGCGAACGCCTGATATTTCACCGCGTCATTCCCGCGCAGGCGGGAATCCACCTTGGTCGGGCACGGCATCTGAAGAATGGATCCCCGCCTGCGCGGGGATGACGCCGTGGGAGGTTGGGACAGCTTGGGCCGTCCCGACCCATCACTTCCCCAGCAGCCACCTGTCGATCACGCCATGGAGAACCTCAGCCACGGCCTCGTCCTCGATTGGGTCGACAAGCTCTTCGAGGAAGCCGCGCACCAGCATGGTCTCGGCTTCCGCCTGGGGGATGCCGCGGCTCATCAGGTAGAACAGCGAATCCTCGTCGAGCTTGCCGCAGGTGGAGCCATGGCCACAGACGACGTCGTCGGCATAGATTTCCAGCTCGGGCTTGGAGAGGATTTCCGCCTCGTCCGACAGCATCAGCCCCTGATGCATGAACTTGGCATCGGTCTTCTGCGCGTCGCGTGCGACGACGAGCTTGCCCTGGACCACTGACTTGCCACGACCGCGGGCGATCGACTTGAACAGCGGCTGTGAACTGGTCTGCGGCACCGCGTGGCGCGCATCCATGGTGATGTCGGCGTGCTGTCCGTCCGATACGAGGTTCAGGCCGGTGATGTCGCCATGCGCGCCAGCGCCTTGATAGTGCGGGAACAGATGGGTACGCGCCAGCCCTGCCCCGGCATGGACCACCAGCGTGCGCAGCTGCCCGCCGGCGCCGACATGATACTCATTGGTGGCGAAGTGGGAGGCGGCTCGAGCCGACAGATCCACCGTCACATGGGTCAGCTGGGCACCTTCACCCAGCGTTACCAGGGTGGCATGGTTGCCGACATGGGCGGCGTCCGAGCTCGAGAAGGTCTCGACCACGGTAGCGGAAGCGCCATCGGCAACGAAAATCTTGATGGCGTCGGCAACGTGACCCGCCTCGCCCTCGCTGCGATGGGCGATCTGGATGACCTGATCCACCGACGCACCGATGGTCAGCGACAGCGCCTCGCGCACCAGGCTGTTGTTAAGCTGCACCAGCACATCGTCACGCGTGGTCAGCACTCCGCCCTGGACGGTGCCGATGTTGACGCCCTCCGGAGCATCGCCCTGGCGGGCAGCAACGCCGTTGACCAGGGTGATGTTGAAGGCGTCGTCAATCGCCAGCGAGGGAACGTCGCCCTCGGCCGCTTCGCGCGCCAGCGGCGGCACAGACTTCAGCAGCAGCTTGAGGTCGGTATAGTGATAGGCTTCGACACGACGTGTCGGCAGGCCGGCAACGGTGATGCGCTCGGCTGTGGCATCGGCGCCAACGCCTTTAAGCTGCTCGATCAGTGCGTTTTCGGCCGCACCCAGCCTCACGGGGACAGGAAAGGACATGGCTCAGGCCGCCGCGCCGTCGAAGTCGGCATAGCCCTTGGCTTCAAGCTGCAGCGCCAGACTCTTGTCGCCGCTCTCCACGATCCGGCCGTCGCTGAACACATGCACCACGTCGGGTACGATGTGGTTGAGCAGGCGCTGATAGTGGGTGATCACCAGCATGGAGCGATTGTCGGCCCGCAGCGCATTCACGCCCTTGGACACGACCTGGAGCGCGTCGATGTCGAGGCCCGAGTCGGTCTCGTCCAGCACGCAGAGCGAGGGCTTGAGCAGCGCCATCTGCATGATCTCGGCACGCTTCTTTTCGCCGCCCGAGAAGCCCACATTGAGCGGGCGCTTGAGCATGTCCGTGTCGACCTGCAGCTGGGCACCGGCCTCCTTGACCACACGCATGAATTCGGGGGTCGTCATCTCGGCCTCGCCCCGCGCCTTGCGCTGCGCGTTCATCGCCGCCTTGAGGAAGGTCATAGTGGCGACGCCCGGGATTTCGATCGGGTACTGGAAGGCAAGGAACACACCGGCGGCGGCGCGCTCGGACGGGTCCATTTCGAGGATGCTTTCGCCGTTGAGCAGGATCTCCCCCTCGGTGACCTCGTAGTCTTCCTTGCCGGCCAGCACATAGCTCAGCGTCGACTTGCCCGAACCGTTGCGGCCCATGATGGCATGCACTTCACCGGCAGGAATGGTGAGGTTCACGCCTTTGAGGATTTCACGCTCTTCGATACGGGCGTGGAGGTTACGGATTTCAAGGATCGGGGTGGTCATGTCATGGTCTCCAATTCGGGGGATCGGCTGGCAGCGCCTTAGGCGCCTGGCTCGCCGTCCCAATAATCTTCAATGTGGCGCTCGGGGTGACGGCTGATGTGCCGGAACTTTGCGCCGTTTCCGCCTGGCACGCTGGACACCAAAAACTTGCCCGAGTCAGGGTACTCGCAAACTTCTATGGGTGATTGGTTCGAGATGGCGACCATCTTCAACTGGACGCTGCCAGTGTTGATGATCTGATGCGCGGTTTCAGGGCCTCCTGCTGGCGCAACAAGCACATCGCCAGCCTTGAAGGCATGACGCTCGTTGCCGAACCGATAGGTGCCCTCCCCTTCTATGACGACGAACATCTCGTCTTCAACGTGATGGCTATGGAATGGTGCGCCGCTGCGGCCTGGCTCCACGACCGTATAGGTGAAACCGATGGACTTTAGGCCCGCCACCGTACCAATCCTATGCGCGTCGGCCGAGCCAAAGTGCGTGCCGCGCTCGCTCTGTTCGAGCGGTTGCTCGGAAAGTCGAACCACCGGAATGATGCCGTCACTCATCCCACGCTGCCTTCCAGCGAGATGGAGATCAGCTTCTGCGTTTCAACCATGAACTCCATGGGCAGGTGCTGCAAGACATCGCGGACGAAGCCGTTGACGATCAGTGCCACCGCTTCCTCTTCGTTGAGGCCGCGCTGCTGGCAGTAGAACATCTGGTCGTCCGAGATCTTGGACGTGGTGGCCTCGTGCTCGAAGATCGCCGTGCCATTGCGGCTCTCGATGTAAGGCACCGTATGAGCGCCGCACTTGTCACCGATCAGCAGCGAGTCGCACTGGGTGAAGTTGCGGGCGTTCTTGGCCTTGGCATGGGCCGAGACCTGGCCGCGATAGGTGTTGTCCGAGAAGCCGGCGGCGATGCCCTTGGCGATGATGCGGCTGGACGTATTCTTGCCCAGGTGGATCATCTTGGTGCCGGAGTCGACCTGCTGGTAGCCGTTGGAAATGGCGATCGAGTAGAACTCGCCGCGCGAGCCGTCGCCGCGCAGGATGCAGCTGGGATACTTCCAGGTAATGGCCGATCCGGTCTCAACCTGGGTCCAGGATATTTTCGAATTGGCGCCACGGCAGTCGCCGCGCTTGGTGACGAAGTTATAGATGCCGCCCTTGCCGTCCTTGTCGCCAGGATACCAGTTCTGGACGGTGGAATACTTGATCTCGGCATTGTCGAGCGCCACCAGTTCCACCACGGCGGCATGGAGCTGGGCTTCGTCGCGCATGGGCGCGGTGCAGCCTTCAAGGTAGCTCACATAGGAGTCGGCTTCGGCGATGATCAGCGTGCGCTCGAACTGGCCGGTCTTCTTCTCGTTGATGCGGAAATAGGTCGAGAGCTCCATCGGGCAGCGCACGCCCTTGGGGATGTAGACGAACGACCCGTCGGTGAAGACGGCCGAGTTCAGCGTCGCATAATAGTTGTCGGAAACCGGCACCACCGAGGCGAGGTATTTCTGCACCAGCTCGGGGTGTTCGCGAATGGCTTCCGAGATCGAGCAGAAAATGATGCCGTGCTTGGCCAGTTCCGCCCGGAACGTGGTGACCACCGATACGGAGTCGAACACAGCATCCACGGCGACATTGCTGCCGAACGGCGTGCCCTGCGGTTCACCGGCGCCTTCCACGCCGGCAAGGATCGCCTGCTCCTTGAGCGGAATGCCGAGCTTCTCATAGGTGCGCAGCAGTTCCGGATCGACTTCGTCGAGGCTCTTGGGCGCCGGTGTCGATTTGGGCGCGGCGTAGTAGTACATGTCCTGCAGGTCGATCTGCGGATAGTGCACCTTGGCCCAGGTCGGCTCGGTCATGGTCAGGAAGCGCCGATAGGCTTCCAGCCGCCATTCAAGCATCCATTCCGGCTCGTTTTTCTTGGCCGAAATGAAGCGGACCGTATCCTCGCTCAGCCCCTTGGGGGCCTTTTCGGATTCGATCTCGGTCTCGAAACCGTACTTGTACTTGTCGACATCGAGCGAGCGCACCGAGTCCACGGTGGCGCGATCGATGTTTTCCTTGAGCGTCGGGATATCGGCGTAATCCGCCATATTAGCTTCTCCTTGTAACCCTTCGGCGATTCAAGGTCGCCGCGAGCATCTGAATACGGTGCGGCTAGGCCGCCTGCCCCTGCCGCGCCCGTTGGCGCTCAAGGACGGATTGGTAACCGTCGAGGAACGCATCGACATCGTCTTCCGTCGAGTTCCAGCCGAGGCTGACCCGCAGGGCACAGCCGGCAAGTTCGGGCGAAACGCCCATGGCCGCTAGCACGTGGCTGGCGCCCACCTTGCCGGACGAGCACGCCGAGCCGGACGAGACCGACAGCCCCAGGAGGTCCAGCCCCATCATCGCCGCGGCATTGCCGATACCGGGCACGGCAAAATTGGTGACGTTGCCCAACCTTCGCTCGCCGAAAATGACGGCCGCGGGAATCATCGACCCCAGTTCAGCCTCGAGCCGGGCGATGAGCCGCGCCGGGTCGGCTGCCTGGTAGTGCGCCGCAAATGCCGCCGCCGCTGCGCCGAAAGCTGCGACCAAGGCTGCCGCCTCGGTACCGCCGCGCCGTCCCTGCTCCTGCCCGCCACCGGGAATGAGCCTGACGGCGTCGGCATGCGACTTCAGCAGCAGCGCACCGACTCCGGCCGGTGCGCCGATCTTGTGACCGCTCACCGCCATCATGTCGGGTGCCGAGGCGGCGAAATCGAGAGGCAATTTGCCAAAAGCCTGAACGGCATCGATGAACAGTGTGTGACGGGTTGGACCAACCAGGGCGTTGATGCGGCCCATGTCCTGCACCACGCCGGTCTCGTTGTTGACCCAGTGCAGCGCCACGAGGAGGTTGCCCTCGGCCTCAGCGACGATACGGGCAAGTTGCTCGAGATCGATGCTGCCATCCTGCAGCAGGCCCACCGTGAGCACCGGCAGCCCCGTTGCCTCGGCAGCCTTGGTAACCGCTGCATGCTCGCCGGCGCTGACAACGACCGCATTGGCAGCAAACGTCTTCGCCCCACCGACAACGGCCTGCGTGATGGCTTCGGTGGCGGAGCCGGTGAACACGACCTGCTTCCGCTCGGCTCCGGCCAGCGCCGCTACCTGGTCGCGCGCGGTCTCGATGAGGTTTCGCAACGCGCGACCATGACCATGGACGGAAGAGGGATTGCCGGTCAGTTCCAGGGCGGCAAGCAGCGCCGCGCGCGCCTCGGGCAGAAGCGGGGCGGAGGCATTATGATCGAGATAGATCGCTGCCTTGGTCATCGCCTACCTGTTGGGCGCCACGGACGCCGGCCATCGTTCTGGTGCAGGTCTGCGGCGCTTGCGCGCCCTCAAGGCCAAACACTTCTTGAAATTTGACGCCCAACGTCATTACAAGGGGCGCACTTGCAGGCCGCATGCGGCCCAAACCGAGTTTCGAATAATTCTAAACTGATTTTGTGAGCCATGTTTTAGGAGGCTGATCCGGCTTAGTCAAGCTGCCAGACCGCCTCAACCACCAGCTCCGAAACCGCACCAACAGAGCCAAACGGCCGGAAGAACAAGACCATGCCAGAAGTGATCTTCAACGGCCCCGAGGGGCGCCTGGAGGGCCGTTACCAGCCCGGCAAGGAGCCCAATGCTCCCATTGCGATCGTGCTTCATCCCCACCCGCAGTTCGGCGGCACGATGAACAACCAGATCGTCTATAATCTCTTCTATATGTTCGCCGAACGCGGCTTTGCCGTCCTGCGCTTTAACTCGCGCGGCGTCGGCCGGTCGCAGGGCCTCTTCGATCACGGCGTCGGCGAGCTTTCCGATGCCGCCGCTGCGCTCGACTGGTTGCAGGTCATCAATCGCGAATCCCGCGGCTGCTGGATTGCCGGCTTCTCCTTCGGCGCCTGGATCGGCATGCAGCTGCTGATGCGCCGTCCGGAAGTCGAAGGCTTCATCTCGGTGTCGCCGCCGGAAAACCTCTACGACTTCTCCTTCCTCGCCCCCTGCCCGTCTTCGGGCCTCATCATCCATGGCGACAAGGACCGCGTGGCGCCTCCTGCCTCGGTGCAGAAGCTGGTCGACAAGCTCAAGACGCAAAAGGGCATCACCATCGAGCAGCAGATCGTCGAGGGGGCCAACCACTTCTACGAAGGCAAGATCGACGAGCTGACGGCGGCCTGCGCCGAGTATCTCGACCGTCGCCGTCAGGAGATCGCGGACGGCGGCGGGCGCTGATTAGAGCGCATATCGGGCGGTCAATTCACGACAGCGCCATGTATTCACGACGTCATTCCCGCGAAAGCGGGAATCCCCCGTCGCACCCCCATTGAGATCCCCGCTTTTGCGGGGATGACGCGGGGATGGATGGAATGACGCGGTTGAGACGACGACATTTCCGGATCGCATAAATGACCAAGTTCAAATCCGATTTCCTGCGCGTGCTCGACGAGCGCGGCTTTATCCACCAGATCTCCGATCCCGAGGGTCTTGACGCCTTGGCCCTCAAGGGGCCGATCACCGGCTATGTCGGCTATGACGCGACGGCGACCTCGATCCACATCGGCAACCTCATCACCGTCACCATGCTCTACTGGCTGCAGGAAACCGGCCACAAGGCAATCAGCCTCATGGGCGGCGGCACCTCCATGGTGGGCGATCCCTCGTTCCGTGACGATCAGCGCAAGCTCCTCACGGTCGAGCAGATCGAGACCAATATCGAGAGCATCAAGAAGGTCTACGGCAATATCTTGAACTATGGCGGCTCCAACCCGGCCATCATGGTCAACAATGCCGACTGGCTCCTCAAGCTCAACTACATCGAGTTCCTGCGCGATGTCGGCCGTCACTTCTCGGTCAACCGCATGCTCAGCTTCGACTCCGTCAAGCTGCGCCTCGATCGCGAGCAGTCGTTGAGCTTCCTCGAGTTCAACTACATGATCATGCAGGGCTACGACTTCACCGAGCTCAACCGGCGCTACGGCACCGTGCTGCAGATGGGCGGGTCGGACCAGTGGGGCAACATCATCAATGGCGTCGACCTCTCCCATCGCATGGGCGGGCCGCAGCTCTACGCGCTGACGACGCCGCTATTGACCAAGTCATCTGGCGAGAAGATGGGCAAATCCGCATCGGGCGCCGTCTGGCTCAATGGCGAGCTCTTTTCGCCCTATGACTTCTGGCAGTATTTCCGCAACACCGAAGATGCAGACGTCGTGAAGTTCCTCAAGATCTTCACCCGCCTGCCGATCAGCGAGATCGACAAGCTTGGCGCCCTGGGCGGCAACGAGATCAACGAAGCCAAGAAGGTCCTCGCAACCGAAGTCACCGCCATCGTGCATGGCCGCGACGCTGCCATTCAGGCGGCAGCAACGGCTGCGAACACCTTTGAAGCCGGCGGCATTGATCTGTCGCTGCCCACGGCAACGGTCACCCATGCCGAACTCACCTCCGAGATCGGCATTCTCGCCGCCCTGGTGACGGCCGGTCTCGCTGCCTCAAATGGCGAAGCCCGCCGTCACGTCCAGTCCGGCGCTGTGCGCGTCAACGATGCCCTGATCGAGGATGACAAACTCAGCATCGGCGAAAACGCCCTTCTCCCCGAAGGCGTCATCAAGCTATCGGTCGGCAAGAAGCGCCACGCGCTGATCAAGCCGGTCTAGTCCGGCTCGTCGCCCTGGGGTGACGCACTGAAGCTGCGACCCCGATAGAGAATGCGTAGGACGGTGACGGTGTCACCGTCCACCACGAATGCCACGCTCACTCCGGGCAGTAGCCCGATGATCCTGAGACCGTCAGCTTCGCCTCTGACTGTTCCTCTTTCAGAGCCAAAGGCAAGCGAGTCGAGCCGTGCCTGTATACGGCTGATGTAGCGAGCCGCTACCGCCTGAGAGGTGACGTCGAGCAGCCAGGCGGCAATCTCCTGGAGATCGCGTTCGGCCGCCCCCAGAAGTATCACGCGCCGTTTGCGCATTAGCTGGTCTTACCGGCCGCCTGCGCTCTGATATGTTCCTGAATGCGGTCGAACACTTCATCGGCAGGGTAGCTTTTCTCACCACCCGCTTTCCAGCGCTCATAGGTGGGAAGCACCTCTTCCCGGACCCATCGATCAATTGCTTCCTCTTCGGAACGCAGCATCTTGATCGCACGGCGGACAAGCTCGTTGACGTCTCCCGCCCCGTCGCTCGCTTTCCTGTCGATGAAGGCAATATCGTCTTCGCTGAGCTCGAACTCACGCCGAACGGTCATGGTACACCTCTCGAGCCCAACATAGTCGATGGTAAGCCCGTTTTCTACTCACTCGGCCGCCGGCTTGGCCCGCGCCCTGAACTCGAACAGTTCGCGAAACGCGCCTGGCATCAGCACCGATAGCGGGTTGATGCGGAATTGCGGCTTGTCGAGCGGCCCTTGCACCGCGAAGGTCACGCCCAAGAGGCCCTCCCCCTCGCGGCCGCCGAGCAGCGGGCCCAGGATCGGGATCTGCTGGAAGGCATTGTTGAGCCCGAACAGCGGCACATAGGTGCCGGCCAGATCATACTGGCGCTGGTCGGTATAGATGAAGCCGCGCATCGTCCCGCCCACCGTGTCGCCCGTCAGCATCGCATTGGTGACCTGCACGCGGTCCGAAGTCCGTTGGAAATCGACTTGCGCCAGGTCGAAATCGAGGCGGTTCTCCTGCGCGATGGCGGCGCGCGAGTCCGAGTGATTGCCGAGGATTTCAGCAACATTGGCCTCATCCACGATGGCGAAGTTGCGCATCAGGAGCTGTCCGGCCTCTGCATCGACTTCCCTGTCGGTGGTCATCACCAGGTTGCCCGAACCGCCTGCCAGCTGGGAATAGACGCCCAGGAACCGCAGGATGGTCCCCGCATCGTTAAAGGCGACCGAGAGGGTACGGCCGCGAGGCGCAGGATTGGTGGTCACCGAAATGCCGTTGCCGTCGCTAAACTGTGCCGTCAGATGCGCGCGGCGCATGTCGCTGCCGCGCAGCAGGAGATCGAAGTCGACGTTGAAGGCGGTGGTGGCGTAATAGCCCAGCGCCCGATCGAGCTGGACATCAAGGGACAGCGTCTGGTCGATCTGCGTGGCCTGCACACCGCCCGCCCCTTCATCCAGTCCGAAGAACCGGCGCAGCATGGGCTTGAGATCGAGCTGGCTGCCGGTGACCTGCACCGCATAGCCACCCTCCATCGGCACCAGCGCAAGTTGAGCGTCGTCGTCGGCGCTCAGTGCAAAGGTACTGAAGCTTGCCGCCTGCAGGCCGTTGCTGGCGTGGTAGGTCAGGTCGCCCTTGGCGCGCACCGTGCCGAAGGAAAGGTCGATGTCGTTAAGCTGGGTGATGTCCCCGGCAGGCGTGACCGTGGCGCTCAGTGATCCCGCCGTGCCCGCCGCCTTGCTGATGCCGATGTCCTTGATGGTCATGGCCGCTTCGGTGAGATCCACGGCGATCTGCATGGCGCCATCGGCCAGCGGCTGCGCCACGAAGCGCACGCGGCCCGACAGGAATTCCGAGGCATCGAAGCCCATCTTGGCGAGGTCGGCCACTTCTATGGTGGACGAGACGCGGAAGCTCGGCTCGGTGGTCGGCGTTCCGGCAACCTCGATCTCGGCCTCCACGCCATCGATCTTTGCCGTACCGCCAAGCTGGTACCCATCCTGGTTGGCGCTGAATGACAATTGCCCTTCGCCGATCGTGCGCTCCTGGATCGGTTCCGCGCTGGCGAAGTCGGTCACGCGGCCGTTGACCACATAGTCCACGTCGACTGGCTGGTCCTTCGGCAAGGAAACGGTGGCAACAAGACCGAGGTCTACCGATCCGGTGAGGGAGGCAAGGTCCACGGGGAGCGTGGCGCCGGAAAGCAACTGCGGCTGCTGCTCCTGCGCCAGGGCCAGCAGGGCCGGTATGGGTGCTGCAACGTCCCCCGAGACCTCGACGAGGCCGCTCATCGGATCGGAATTATCCATGACCACTGCGGGATTCGAGACGCGGACCTCCCCCTCCTGCGTGCTCAGCATGCCGCCTCCGGCAGATACGGTAACGACCGCGTCGTCCACCTGGAGGCGCGTCTCCCCGTCCAAGGCAATCGCCGCCATGTCCGGCGTCGGCGACACGGCGACACCGGTGCCCACCATATCTATCTTCATGCTGCCGTCGGGTAACGGCTGGTTGTCCCGCTTGGGGTCCAGCGTGCCTACGGGAAAGGCGAAATCGAGCCGTGCTTTTGAGACCACGCCACCAGCCACATTGCTCACGAACCAATCGCGGCCGTCGCTCCCAACGATATAGGGCCAGAGGCGCTTGACGTCGTCGGCGCTCATGCCCTGGCCGGCAATCGAAAGGTCGAGCCCGAGACCCTCATGCAGCACGTCGACGCGGCCTGCCGCTTCAACAATCCCTTCGCCCTTGCGCGCCACGACGCGATCGATGCCGACGGCTCCATAGAGCGGCGCCGACCAGCCGGCGAATTGCAGGCTGTCGAACGGCTCGGCCTGCGGCGCGAGGTCTTCGGGGTTGATCGCCAAGTCGCGGGCGCTTGCCGAGATCGTCACCGTCGGCCCGAACTTGGAATCGAGGCCCATGGCAAAGACGCCGGAGATGAAGGCGCTGCTTTGCCCCACCTGCAGCGCCGCTTCGTCGAGTGTGAAGTGGCCGAGCTCGGGCTGCCAGGTGATGTCAAGGATCGAGGTGGCGACGGGAAAATAGTCTGTGCCGATGCGAAGGTCGGTACCGGTGAGATCGACCTTGAACCGCCCGTCCACCAGCTTGCCACCGGCAGGCTGGAAGTTGACGTCGATCGACAGCGCGCCGGCGCCGCGGAGGGCCGCCAGGCTCGTGGGGTCATCCAGGAACGGTAGGAGCGCCGCAAAGTCGAGGTTGGATATATCCGCCTCGAGCCGCGAATTACCTTCCTCGCTGACCGTTCGGGACAGGGTGCCGGTCATCGTCCGCCCACCGAGGGCTGCTGAGAAGCTGCCGCCGGTGTTGCGCCCGTCCGCGGATGGACCGATCTCGAGGTCTACATTCTCAAAGCGGCGGTAGAGGCCGTACACGCCGTCCACCATGTCGACCACGCCGTCGCGGACGACGAGCTTGGAAAATCGTCCCTGCTCGGCCTGTTCGACGATATCGACAATGCTCTGCTCGCTCGCCTCGAGGTTGAGGATCAGCCATTCGTTGTCCGAGCGCAGCGCGAAGGGCCGGTCGCTGCCTTCGATTGCGATACCATCCGAGGAAATGCCGATCGGCGGAAAGGCCTGCTCGCCCTCCTCGACCCTCACGACGGGCTGCGAGCCCTCTTCGCTGGTCTCCAGCTCGAAGCTGGAGATCCGCGGGCCGGACAGGTCCTGAACCACCTTGAGTTCGGGCGCGACTATGGTGATGGTGGCGCCTGGCTGGCCAAACAGGGCTCGAACCGGTGAGAAGCCGATCTCAAGCGCTTCCATGCGCACGGTCGAACCCGCCTTGCTGTCGGTCAGCGTTACTGGCTCGAAGCGGATCACCGGCCAGACACTCTGCTCGAGCGCCAGGTTCATCGATCCCAGTGACAGGTTGGTGCTGGCCGGTAAAGCCGACTGGATCACGGCGCGAACAGCGTCGCCGGCCAGGGGCAGCCGGACCGGCGTGACCAGCAAAACTAGATACAGCAACACCAGCAGGATGCACGGGATGCCCAATAGCCATACCGCCAGCTTGGCCGCATGCCGCAATGGGTGCCGTTTGCGCGGGGCAACGGAGCGAGTCGGAATGTCTGCGGGGGTGGTTGTCGCGCTCAATTGCTTCCAGGAAGAGGCTGGGCCGTCATCGGCCGATACCCCCGAGAATCAACCGCAGAAGCGGTCACTTGCCCAATGATACCGGCTGGAATATGGCACTTGCACCCACATTACGGCCTGAACTTACAGGCAAGGAGTAAACATCCTCATGCCAGAAGTAACCGAGGGCATGATGGCCCCCGATTTCAGCCTGCCGCTCGACAATGGCGAGATCTTTTCGCTGTCGGAGCACCGGGGCCGACCGGTTGTCCTCTTCTTTTACCCCGAAGACGATTCTGGCGGCTGCAAGGACGAGAATATCGAGTTCTCTGAACGCGCCGCCGCTTTTGCCGACCTTGGCGTCACACTGGTCGGGATCTCTCCCGACTCACTGGAAAGCCACGGCAAGTTCCGCCGCAAATATGATCTTCAGGTCCCCCTCGCCGCCGATCCTGACCGCCTAGCCATCGAGGCATTCGGTCTCTGGCGGCTCAAGAAGCTTTATGGCCGGGAATTCATGGGTGTGATCCGAGTCACGATCATCATCGATGCCGAGGGTCGCATCTGGCGCATCATGCGCGCAACGCGGATCCTGGGTCACGCACAGAAGGTCCTGGTGGCAGCGGCGGAGCTCGCCAGCGCGCGGCAGAAGTAGGCTTTATTAACCACGCTCGGTCATACTTTGCTCAGCATAAGGGTGCTGCCGCGGAGTCTTTCGAGTGCGTGTTCAAGCCAGTTTCGGACGGAGCGACAGCGAGCGTGATCGGGCGACAAGCCGTACGGGCATCCACCCGGCCCTGTTCTACGCCACGTTTGCGGTTCTTCTCGGCGGCAATGCGCTCTTGGGCACCGCCCTTCTCCTGTCGAGCGACATCAGCAGGCTCATGAGCGGGCAGAACGAACAGGTGATCGCCGCCTACGAGGATCGCATCGCACAACTGCGCGTGGAGGTGGACCGTCTCCATTCGCGCAGCTACGCCCAGGCCGGCGACATGAACCTCCAGCTCCAGGAGCTGGCGCAGCAGCAGGAAGTGTTGCTGGAACAGCATCAGCTGGTGCGCGTCCTTGTCGACAAGGCCGATGCGCTAGGCATCGAGGCTGCGGCGCTGGACAGCCCGAGCTCCCTTCCGCAGCAAACTACCACGGTTCCGCTGGCGGCGACCGGTAATCCGGATGTCGATGCGACCGCCGCCGCCGTGTCGCAGATGATGGATGAAACCCAGCTGGCGATGACCTCCATTGCCGAAGCTGCTTCGGCACGTACCGCCAGCATCGTCGCCGAATTGGAGGAACTGGGCATCGCCGTCGACCTCCCCTCTGCGGACGACGGCGTCGGTGGCCCTCTGTTGCCGCCGTCCGGTGACCTCCAGGCCGCTCCCCTGGTCGAGGATGCCAACACCGTTCTTGCTGCCCTGATGCGCTACAAGGCCGCGCGCGACACTTTCGACGGCGCGCCGATCCACATGCCGGTCGACGGCAACTTCCGGCAGAGTTCGGGCTTCGGCAACCGCAAGGACCCTTTTACCGGCGGACGGGCCTTCCACTCAGGTCTCGATTTCGCTGCCCCATCCGGCACAACCGTGCTAGCTGCCGGCGCCGGCAAGGTGACGTTCGTGGGCACCAAGTCGGGCTATGGCAAGACCGTGGAAGTGACCCATGCCAGTGGCCTCGTCACGCGCTATGGCCACCTCTCCGCCTACTTGTCCGAGATGGGGCAGGCCGTCCAGACCGGCACGCCCATCGCCAAGGTCGGATCGACCGGCCGATCGACCGGACCGCACCTGCACTTCGAAGTGCGGCGCAACGACAGCGCCATCAATCCCAGGGTTTTCATGGAGGCTGGCAAGCGCCTGCTGGCCGTCCTCAGCTAGGGAAGGTGTAGGCCCCGGACAGAAGTCCGGAGGCTTGGTTCGATTACTCCTGCGCCACCACGTCGGTCGCAACGCCCACACGCTGCGCCAATGCTGCTTCCATGAACTCATCGAGGTCGCCGTCCAGCACCACCGAAGGCTGGCCGCTTTCCACGCTGGTGCGCAGGTCCTTGACCATCTGGTAGGGCTGCAACACGTAGGAGCGGATCTGGTGGCCCCAGCCGATCTCGGTCTTGCTGGCCGCCTGCGCATTGGCGGCTTCTTCCCGCTTCTGCAACTCGGCCTCATAAAGGCGCGACTTCAGCATGGCCATGGCCGTGGCCCGGTTCTTGTGCTGGGACCGCTCCTGCTGGCACGCGACAATGATCCCTGAGGGAATGTGCGTGATGCGGATGGCGGAGTCCGTCGTGTTGACGTGCTGCCCGCCGGCGCCCGAGGCGCGGTAGGTATCGACCTTGAGGTCCGACTCGCGGATCTCGATGTCGATCGAATCGTCCACCACGGGATAGACCCAGCAGCTCGAAAAGCTGGTATGGCGCCGTGCCGCCGAGTCATAGGGGCTGATGCGGACGAGACGATGCACGCCGCTCTCGGTCTTGAGCCAGCCATAGGCATTGTGACCCGAAACCTTGATCGTGGCCGATTTGATGCCGGCTTCTTCGCCGTCATGCATTTCGAGCACTTCGACCTTCATCTTCCGGCGTTCGGCCCATCGGGTATACATGCGCAACAGCATGTTGGCCCAGTCCTGCGACTCGGTGCCGCCGGCGCCGGAGTGGATTTCCACATAGCAGTCGTTGGCGTCCACTTCGCCCGAGAGCAGAGTCTCGATCTGTCGGCGCCGGGCAGCCTGCCGGAGCTCAAGAAGCGCACTTTCCGCTTCTTTGACGATCTCGGCGTCGCCCTCGGCCTCGCCCATTTCGATGAGCTCGACATTGTCCCGGATGCCGGCCTCAAGTTCGCGCACCGCCTTGACGGCGACGTCGAGCTCGTCGCGCTCGCGCATCTTGACGCGGGCCTGTTCGGGATTGTTCCAGAAGTCAGGAGACTCGGTCTCGGCGGTCAGCGCGTCGAGGCGCAGTTCAGCAGTATCCCAGTCAAAGATGCCTCCTCAGCAGGGTCAGAACCTGCTCGATTTCGGCGACGGTCTTTTCGATTTCCGCACGCATATTGCTACCCATCAGTGTTTGATGGTGCATGTAGACGACGGCACCCGCCGGATCAACCCGCCGGTGCCGAACGATTGGCTAGAACTCGTTCCAATCTTCGCTGATCGCGGCGGATCCTGCTGAGCGATAGCGGCGGGGCGCAGGTTCGCTTACGCCCACCTCGCGGTTGGCAGGGGCTGCTGGCAGGAACGGTTTGCGTGCAGTGCTCCTGGTAACGAACACGTCCACAATCTGGTCGAGCTCGTGCGCCTGAGCCTGCTTCTGCTCGATGGCGGCATTGGTTTCTTCCACCATGGCTGCATTGTGCTGGGTCATCTGGTCCATGTCGCGGATGGCTCGCGACACCTGGGCAATGGCGCTCGACTGTTCCTGGTTGGCGCGCGCCATGTCCTGGATCAGCGCATCGTTCTCCGCGATGCCGCCGAGCATGCTGGTGAGCTTGCCGGTGGCCTCGGCCACGAGCTTGCTGCCGGTCGCCACTTCCTCTGCTGATTGCTCGATCAGCGCCTTGACCTCCGACGAGGCGCCTGCCGCAGACTGGGCCAGGCGTCGTACTTCCACGGCGACCACGGCGAAACCCTTGCCAGCGTCCCCTGCTCGCGCCGCTTCCACCGATGCATTGAGCGCCAGGAGATTGGTCTGGAAGGCGATGTCGTCGATCATGCCGATGATGTTGGAAATCTTGGCCGACGAGGTGGATATGCGCTCCATGGCGTCATTGGCCTCGGTCATGACGCCCCCGGTTTCAGCCGCAGTGGACGAAACTGCCCGGGACTTGCTGCTCGCCGTATCGGCCCGCTTGGCATTTTCATCGACCGTGGTCGCCAGCAGGTCCATGGTGGTCGACGTCTGTTGGATGGCCGTAGCCTGCTTGGCTGTCCGATCCGCCAGATCGTTGGCCCCGACAGAAAGCTCTGCCGTCGCTGTCTTGAGCGGGCCGGAAGTGCCACGGATGCGCTCCACGATGTCGGCAAACTTGGCCAGCGTCTGGTTATAGGCCGTCCGCACTTCATCCAGTTCGCCGACAAAGGTTTCGTCGATCTCGCCGGTCAGGTCCCCCCTCGCCAGGGTTGCGAGCCCCTCACCCAGCACCTTGACCGCATGCTTGCGGCTGGTGATGTCGGTGGCGTATTTCACGACCTTCAACGGCACCCCGTTCATGTCGAGGATCGGATTGTAGGTCGCCTGGATCCACACTTCGCGCCCGCCCTTGCCAACGCGTAGATATTCCGCTGCCTGGAACTGACCCTGTGCCAGGTCTCTCCAGAACTGGCTATAGGCCAGGCTATTGGCTTCGTCGGCCGGCACGAACATCCGGTGATGCCGACCCTTGATCTCGTCGAGGCGGTAGCCGAGCGCGCGGCAGAAATTCTCATTGGCGTGGAGGATTTCACCGGTGACGGTGAATTCGATCACGGCCTGCGATTTGTTGATGGCATCGATCTGCCCCTGCAGATCCGCTCGCTCCAGCTTGGTCGCGGTGACATCGGTGGCGAACTTGACGATCTTGACCGGCTTGCCGTCTTCCCCCAGTACCGGATTATAGGAGGCCTGGATCCAGACTTCCCGTCCGTCCTTTCCGAGCCGCTTGTATTCACCGGCATCGAACTGGCCGCTGCGCAGCCTTTGCCAGAAGGCTTGATAGCTACCCCCCCGGTCTTCTTCGGCGACGAACATGCTGTGGTTGCGTCCGATCACCTCCCCGGCCTCGTAGCCCATGGCCTGGAGGAAGTTCTGATTGGCGCAAGTTATGGTGCCGTCCAGGGCAAATTCGATAATCGCCTGTGAGCGATCGATAGCACCGAGCGTAGCTGCCTCGAGCTTTCTGGCTCGGCCGCCTTTGCGGCCGAAGAACTGAATGTCAACCACGATGAATCCCAACTTGTCTTGTCGGGATTGCCCTATACGTAAATTTACCTAATTCTACGTAAACCGTTTACCCTGTTGCCGAGCTAAGTTGTCGCAGACAAAAGGTTTTTCCGGAACCGCCTCAACGCAGCATCCCGCCGCGTAATTGAGACGCGCCGAAGGAAGAAGATGCCCTCCACCTGCTCGATCTCATGCTGCGCGACGCGGGCGACAAATCCCTCGAAACGCTCCACCTGCTCGCGACCCTCGGCGTCCTGAAAGCCAATCACAGCCCGGACAGGACGTTGCACCGGCACCTCGATCCCCGGCAGGGAGACCGAACCCTCGGTCCCTGTTTCCACTTCCTCTGCCAGTTCGACAATGCGGGGGTTGAACAGCAGCCGGTAATCGCGCTCTTGCGGATTCGTGGCGAAACTCACCACGGCAATCGGCTCATCCAGCCCCAGATGCGCCGCCGCCAGGCCGTAGGCACGAACTGCTTCTGCGGCCTTGAGCAGCGCCGCACCCGCCTTGATCATCGGTTCGTCCAGCGGTCGCGCCAATGCCTTCCGGCTCAGCGCCGGATGCGGATAGATGACGAATGGCGGCGCCATTAGAACAGGCCGCCCCGCCCGCCGCTCGGTGCCGGATAAATCCATTGGCCGGTCGTATAGTCATAGACCGGTTCGTTGCTGCCCGGCTGCGGGCTCACAGCCGGCTGGTTGGCAAAGCCGGAATCGTATTCCTGCTGCATCATCTGCTGCCGCTGGATGGCATCATACGTATTGGTGTCGATGCCGATCACCGAGGTCATCAGGTTCGGCCCGGTGCCTGGCTTAAAGGCTTCCTCGATGGCGGCCTCGCCGTCGAAGGCTTCGACGCCGGAGTCAGGATTGATCCAGGCGGTCTGCATGCCGCTCGGCTTGACGAAGGGGGTGGCCGGCTTGCCCTCCAGCGCCTTGGCCATGAAGTCCGTGAAGATCGGCACAGCAAAGGTGCCGCCCGTCGTGGAACTGCCCATCGAGCGCGGTTGGTCGTAGCCGACATAGACGCCCGTGGCCAGTTCGGGGGTGAAGCCGACGAACCAGGCATCCTTGTAGTCGTTGGTGGTACCAGTCTTGCCGGCGACGGGGCGGTTGAGCACCTTGGCGGCCGTGCCGGTGCCGCGCTGCACCACACCTTCCATCATCGAAGTGATCTGGTAGGCCGTCATCGGGTCGAGCACCTGCTCGCGATTGTCGATGATGGTGGGTTCGCCCTGCCCCGTCCACGCTTCGGCAGTGCAGCCCTGGCACAGGCGCTGGTCGTGCTTGTAGACGGTGACGCCATAGCGATCCTGCACCCGGTCGATCAGCGTCGGCACGATCTTGCGGCCGCCATTGGCGATGGTGGCGTAAGCCGCAGTCATGCGCATGTCTGTGGTTTCGCCGGCACCCAAAGCCATCGCGAGCACCGGCTGCATGGAGTCATAGACACCGAACAGCCGCGCATATTCCGCTACAAGTGGCATGCCGATATCCTTGGCAAGGCGCACCGTCATGACGTTGCGGCTGCGCTCGATGCCGCGGCGCAGCGTCTGCGGACCGTAGAACTCCTGGGCGTAGTTTTCCGGCCGCCAGATGGAGCCATCGCCATTGCGGATTTCCACCGGCGCATCCAGCACGACGGAAGCCGGCGTATAGCCGTTGTCCAAAGCCGCGGCATAGACGATGGGCTTGAACGAAGAGCCTGGTTGGCGCAGCGCCTGCGTCGCGCGATTGAACTCGCTCATCGCGTAGGAGAAGCCGCCCACCATCGCCAGCACGCGCCCCGTCCGGGGGTCCATCGCGACCAGCGCGCCTTCGATCTCGGGCACCTGCTGCAAGGTATAGATGCCGGTCTTGCCCGAAACAGGCGAAACATAGACCACGTCCCCGACCTTGAGGATTTCCCCCAGCGGACGGGACACCCACTTGATCTCGGGCCCCGAAAGCGTCCCGATGGTGCGTTCGTCGGAAATGGTGTTGTCCGGCAGGTTGTCGGGACGAAGCCCGATGCGGGCCTCGTTGCCGTTCATCTCCAGAACGACCGCAAGCTGCCACTCCGGCACGTCTCCGAGCGGGATGATCTTGGCAACGTCCTGCCCCCAATCCTCGCCGATCTCGATCGTGGCCACCGGCTCGCGGAAGCCGCGGCTCTGGTCATAGGCGATGAGCCCGTCCATAAGGGCGCGGCGGGCATACTCCTGCAGGCGCGGCTCCAGAGTCGTGCGCACCGAAAGGCCGCCGCCATAAAGCTGATCCTCGCCATAGAGCTTGGCGAGTTCCCGCCGCACCTCCTCGGTGAAATACTCGGCCGAATAGAGCTGGCTGCCGCCCGCGCGCGGAATGACGTTGAGCGGTTCGTCCTTGGCCGCTTGTCCCTCTTCGGCGGACACTAAGCCGTTCTCGATCATCCGGTCGATGACCCAGTTACGGCGCTCGATGGCCGCCTGCGGACGGCGGAACGGATGGTAGTTGTTCGGCCCCTTGGGCAAGGCGGCGATATAGGCAGCCTCGCTTAGCGTCAGTTCATAAAGCGCCTTGTCGAAGTAGTTCAGCGCCGCGGCCGCCACGCCGTAGGAGTTGAGCCCGAGAAAAATCTCGTTGAGGTAGAGCTCGAGGATGCGGTCCTTGCTGAAGGTGGATTCGATGCGGATCGCCAGCAGCGCTTCCTGGATCTTGCGATCCCAGGTCTGTTCGGAGCTCAGGAGGAAGTTCTTGGCCACCTGTTGGGTGATCGACGAACCGCCGCCCTGAATCGCGTTATTTCCGTCGAGCCGCGCCAGCAGGTTGTCGCGGACGGCGCGGAACACGCCGTCGATGGCGATGCCGCCATGCTTGTAGAAGTCCTTGTCCTCGGCGGAGAGGAAGGCGTTGACCAGCAGTGGCGGCATGGTCTCGATGGGCTGGAACAGCCGCCGCTCGCGGGCAAATTCCGCCAGCAGCGTCCCGTCCGCGGCATGTACCCGCGTGGTGACCGGCGGCTGATAGTCCTTGAGCACGGTATAGTCGGGGAGTTCAGCCGCCACGGTCGTGAGGTAAATGGCGGCTCCGCCCAGCGCTGCCAGCGCCGCAAACATCCCAAAGCCAAAAAGCCAGCCGAGCAATCGAAGCATATAGTCTAATCTCTCCCGGCACCGTCACAAGCTGCCGCAGGGGCATCGCGGCGCCTGCCCCAAAGCGCGCGATTCAGTTTCCAGATAATAGCAGACTGAACGGCGAAAGTTGATGGCAGCCCGTCAAAGCATTGCGAGTTCTGCGGCTTGCCGCCGCCGGTGGCCGAAATGCCACATCAATCCTGCGGCTCAAGGCTGTCGAAGTAGGTTGAGATGCCGCGCGCCAGGGCCTCGGCCGTGCGGTCCTGCCATTCGCCCTTCATGAGGTTGGCCATGTCGTCGGCATTGGAAAGGAAGCCCAGTTCCAGAAGCACCGAAGGTACGTCAGGCGCCTGCAGCACAAAGAAGTCTGCCTGTCGCACCGGGAAGCGCCGCAATTCGACGCTTGGCTCCAGCTGGTGGACGATGGCTTGGGCCGCCGTGAAGGACTGGTGCCGCATCTCGCGCCGCATCAGGTCCAGGAGGATGTCCACCACTTCGGGCGCCATCTGCGGCATGGCGAAGCCGGCGATGACATCGGTCTTGTTCTCGTTGTCGGCTAGCACCTTGTCGAGCACGTCGGTGGCATTTTCGTCTCGCGTATAGACACTGGCGCCACGGATATCGGGCTGCTGGAAGCTGTCGGCGTGGATGGAGAGAAAGAGGTCCGCCTTGTTGGTGCGCGCAAGGGCCACGCGCTCCTCGAGCCGGAGAAAGGTGTCGTCCTCGCGCGTTAGGGCAACGTCGAAGCGCCCGGATTCTACCAGCAGCTCCTGTAACCGAAGGGCAAAGGCCAGAACGACGTCCTTTTCCTTGATCCCGCTGGCGGTTTCGGCACCGCTGTCGATGCCGCCATGCCCGGGGTCGATTACCACCAGCGGTCGCGTAGCAATGGGTAGCTCCGAGCCACCCGCCGGGGTCGAGGCTGCGGCGACTGGCGGCGCAACGGTGCTCGACGCGCTGGCGTCGCGGGTGACGTTGGCGGCGAACTCCTCCGCTGTGGCGGGAATGATGTCGACCACGAGGCGCGCCGGCTGGCCTTCGAAGGCATCCAGCACATAAGCCTGCTGCACCTGTGCCGGCGAGCCCAGCGTCAGGATGGTGCGCACCCGGTCGGGCGCCGCCTGCTCCACGGCATAGGCGCTGATCATGTTGCCCTCGCCAGCCGGCGTACCGGTGGGCTCGGGCACCGAGAACGTGGCGGCGCGGACGTCGATGGCGATGCGATCGGGTTCGCTCAGCGACACCAGGGCGAACTCGGTCCGCGCCGCGAGGTCGACGATGAGGCGCGCACGGTCTGGTGTTGCGGAAACGCGGACGTCCATAACGTTGGGTAGTGCCACCGCGGCCGCTGGCGCTGCCGGTGCTGCCGTCTCGGCCGCCGGCGGAGGCGTCGCCGCAGGCGGTTCCTGTGCCACGCTCGACAGCGGCAGCATGAAGCCCGCTACGGCCAGGACCAGCGTCGGCAAGGTGATGGATCGAAGCGATTTCAGCAACGGCGGACCGGCCCCATATTCTTTCATCCGCATCAGCCACGACGTTCGGGCGAATCTGCGGCGCGCGGTTCTTATGCGACGATTTTTGCCGAGGACCAATAAAGGCGGCGTGAAAACCCGGCTCCGCCCGCGGGTCGACTTTCCTGTTGCCAATCCTTTGCAACATCCCTACACGCTTAAGGGGAAGCGCTTGCTTTCTGCAGTACCAGCTTTGATGGTCCATTGGGCCACTGATGCGGTGCAGGAAGTGGCCGGGATCGGGAAACTCGTGTGTTCCCGCCTCCGGCTCAGAAGCGGCAAATCTGGCGCTTCGCATAAGAATTTCGGTTCTTTTCTGAACCGGACGGCTGCCGAGAGGCAGTCCAATAGGAAGAGGTCAGATGGCCCGCAAGCGGACAAAGCGCGACGCGATCGAAATCACCGATTGCCGTTTTGTCACGCAGCATCTTCCGGCCATGACCACATCGACCGGCGCGTTGGAGGCAGAGCTTTTCCGCGCCACATTTCCCAAACCATTCGCCTCGCACAGCGCCATGCGGAGGATGCCGTTGAACCGGCGGCCTCTTGTCGGCGCGCGAGCGCGCGGAGTTCCCAATGGCTACCAAGAGAATGCTGGTGGATGCCATCCACCCGGAAGAAACACGGATCGTCGTCACATCGGGTAACAGGCTCGAAGAATTCGACTTTGAATCGGCGACCCGCCGCCAGTTGCGGGGCAATATCTACCTCGCCAAGGTGACGCGTGTGGAGCCATCGCTCCAGGCCGCCTTTGTCGAATATGGCGGCAACCGTCACGGTTTCCTCGCCTTCAGCGAAATCCATCCCGACTATTACCAGATCCCCGTTGCCGATCGCGAAGCCCTGCTCCGCGAAGAGGAGCACGAGGACGAGCACCACGACGAGGTCGCCGAGGACACTGGCGCCGCTCCGGAATCGGTGAGCGAAGCCGAACCCGAGGCTGACGCGACGGACGAGGAAGAAAGCCACATCGAGCAGGCGCCGGAAAACTCCGAGCCGGTGGAATCCATCGGGGGCGCCGACGCGCTCGAGGAAGTGCCCGAACGCCGCCGCCAGAGCCCCAACCGCCGCAACTACAAGATCCAGGAAGTCATCAAGCGCCGCCAGGTCATGCTGGTGCAGGTGGTCAAGGAAGAGCGCGGCAACAAGGGCGCGGCTCTGACGACCTATCTGTCGCTCGCCGGCCGCT
Source organism: Devosia sp. (assembly GCF_036563435.1). GTDB lineage: Bacteria > Pseudomonadota > Alphaproteobacteria > Rhizobiales > Devosiaceae > Devosia. The sequence goes on along the minus strand of NZ_DATCMJ010000015.1, from coordinate 201,573 downwards.
ATTCCGTGCTGATGCCCAATACCGCCCGTGGCGGCGGCATCTCGCGCAAGATCACCAACGCCGCCGACCGCAAGCGGCTCAAGGAGATCACCTCCGATCTCGAAGTGCCGCAGGGCATGGGCGTGATCCTGCGCACGGCCGGGGCCTCGCGCACCAAGGCCGAGGTCAAGCGCGACTTCGAATACTTGATGCGCCTCTGGGAATCGGTGCGCGAACTCACCCTCAAGTCGCAGGCCCCGTGCCTCGTCTATGAGGAAGGTTCGCTGATCAAGCGCACCATCCGCGACCTCTACAACAAGGACATCGACGAGGTGTTCGTGGCTGGAGAGCAGGCCTTTACCGAGGCCAAGGACTTCATGCGCATGATCATGCCGAGCCATGCCAAGAACGTGCAGCTCTATCGCGAAGAGCAGCCGCTGTTCAGCAAGTACGGCATCGAGACGCAGCTCGATTCGATGTTCTCGCCCACGGTGACCCTGCCCTCGGGCGGCTATATCGTCATCAACCCGACCGAGGCGCTCGTTTCCATCGACGTGAACTCGGGCCGCTCCACCAAGGAGCACAATATCGAGGACACCGCGCTCCAGACGAACCTCGAAGCCGCCGAGGAAGTCGCCCGCCAGCTGCGCCTGCGCGACCTGGCCGGCCTCATCGTCATCGACTTCATCGACATGATGGAGAACCGCTCCAACCGGGCCGTCGAGCGCAAGCTCAAGGATTGCCTCAAGGACGATCGCGCCCGCATCCAGGTCGGCCGCATCAGCCACTTTGGTCTGATGGAAATGAGCCGCCAGCGCATTCGCTTCGGCGTCGTCGAATCGTCGACCCACAAGTGCCCGATCTGCGACGGCACCGGTCTCGTGCGCTCCACCGAGTCGCTGGCGCTGATGATCATGCGCCACATCGAGGACCATGTGCTGCGCCGCCAGGGCCAGTCCATCAATGTCCGCGTCCCGGTCGAAATCGCGCTTTACCTCCTCAACTACAAGCGCGAGACGCTGATTTCGCTCGAGATCCGCAACCAGCTTTCGATCACCATCACCGCCGACAGCAAGATGACCGGCAACCAGTTCGCCATCGAGAAAGGCGAAGCACGCGTCATGGCCTATGCCGACACGCGCGTGACCGAGCACGTTCGCGTCGACAGCGCGATCATCGATGACGATATCGACGATGACGTGGTCGAGGACGAGGTCGATGATGAGGCCGACGAGGCGCCTGTCGCATCCGCCGAGGCTGGCGAAGGCGAGGGCCGTGGTCGTCGTCGCCGCCGCCGCCGCCGTGGCGGTGGTGGGGATCGCGAGGACGGTGGTCAGCGGCCGCAGCAGCAGCGCGCAGCCCAGGCCGAAGGCGTCGAAACGGAAGCCGGTGAGGAGACCGACGAGGACTCCTTCGAGGCCAATCCGGCGCGTCCGCGCGAGGAAGGCAATGGCGACGAAGAGCCGCGCAAGCGCCGCCGTCGCGGCCGTCGTGGCGGACGCCGCAACCGCCGTGAGGGCGACGAGGGCCTGCGCGTCGATGCGCCGAACAGCGACAATGCCGACCTGAATGCGGCCGAGGTGGAGGCCGTCGCCAGCGAGTTGCTGGTTCAGGACGAGATCGTCGCCGCCGAAGCCGCGCTGAACCAGGCTCCGGCGCCCGAAGCTCCGCTCGAGGAAGCCCCTGCCGCCAAGCCCAAGCGCACGCGCCGCAAGAAGGTTGAGGAAACCGCCGAGTCGCAGCCCGTGGACGCAGCCCCGGTCGAGGCCGTTGCTGCCGAGCCGGAAGCTGCGGTCGAGGAAAAGCCCAAGCGCAAGCCGCGGACCCGCAAGCCGAAAGCCGAGTCGGCCGAGGCTGCAGAGATCGCTCAGGCCGCCGTGGCAGAGATCGCCTCTGCACCCGTGGCCGAGGCCAGCACCGCCCCCGCGGCGCCCGCCGTGGCAGAACCTGCAGCGCCCGCGGAAGCCGCAGAGCCGCCGCGCAGCCGCCGCGTGAAAAAGGAACTGCCTGAGGAAGGCATCGTGGTGTCGTCCAGCACACCGCAGCCCGAGGCCGCAGCCGAAGGCGACGCGGCCGAGCCGCCCAAGAAAAAAGCCGGCTGGTGGCAGCGCCGCCTGGGCCTTGGCTAGAACACAAAGGGCGGTCCTCGGACCGCCCTTTTTCTTTGGGTGCCGCAGCAGCCCCTCCCCCGATCGTCACCCCCGGGCTCAACCCGGGGGCTCTACACTTGCGAGACAGCAGAAAGTGCAACGCCCTCGGGTCAAGACCGAGGGTGACGACCTCACGGCCAGCCCTCTAGCCCAGGAACACCCGCATGCGCTCCAGCGCCAGTTCGATGGTCTCCCGCTTCCCCGCATAGGAGAACCGGACATAGCGGTTGCCGCCAGCCCGATCGAAGTCGATGCCCGGCGTCACCGCGACCCCCGCTTCGTCCAGCAGGGTCTCGCAGAAATGCATGGCATCGTTGGAGAACCGTGCGATTCCCGCATAGGCATAGAAGGCACCATCGGATGGAGCGCCGATGTCGAAGCCGAGGCTCTGCAGCCCCTCGTTCAGCAGCATCCGGTTGCTGGCATAGCCAGCCTTCTGCTCCTCCGCATAATCGCGCTCGCCAAGGGCAACGGTTGCAGCGATCTGGCTCAAGGTGGGCGCGGAGATAAAGAGGTTCTGCTGCAGGATTTCGGCGCGCCGGACCAGGTCGTCCGGCAGCACCATCCAGCCGATGCGCCAGCCGGTCATGCAGTAATATTTCGAGAAGCTGTTGATGACGATGGCGTCGCGGGTGAGCTCGAGCGCGCTCACTGACGGCGCGGCATAGTCCAGCCCATGGTAGATTTCGTCCGAGATCAGCCGGACTCCCAGGCGGCGGCAGGTTTCGACGATATCGGCCAGTCCCGTCCGGTCAACACTCGCTCCCGTGGGATTGGCAGGGCTGGCAAACAGCAATCCGTCGAACGGCGTCTCGGCATGCGCTGCAGCGATGTCGGCACCCGTCAGGCGCCAGCCGTTTTCGGCGCTGAGCGGTATTTCGGTTATGCCGAAGCCGAGGCCGAGCAGCGTGTTCACATAGGCGGGATAGCCGGGCCGCGTGATGGCGATGCGGGCGCCCGGGCGAAAAGCCGTGTGGAAGGCGATGATGAAGCCCGACGAGGAACCCATGGTGCAAAGAACATTGTCGGGATCGACATGAACGCCATGCTGCGCCGCATAATAGGCGGCAATACCGTCGCGCAGTTCGCCGAGCCCCTTGGCGTTGGTATAGCCCTGCGCCAGCGGCAGCGCCTTGCTCACCGCTTCGATCACGCGCGGCGCCGGCGGTGCCCCCGGCTCCCCCACCTCCAGATGACAGACGGTGCGCCCGCCCGTCTCGATCGCCTTGGCGCGCTTGAGGATTTCCATGGCGTGGAACGGCATCAGTCCGTCGGCGGCTTGGTCGGTCATGTCTTGGTCTTTTCACCTGGATTTGGCATGAGCCCTACCCTTTGGCGTCCTCCCCCTCAACCGCTAATGCTGCTCTGTGCGGGTCGTCCTTCACTCCCTGCTGCCAAACCGGCCTCGGCTCTGCTATGAGCATCACGTCTGATCGGGAGTTTGCCTATGTCGCGTGTCACCATTGCCCTTGTTGCCGTTGCGGGCGTTCTGGCAGGCGCTCTGGGCTATTCGATCGTGAGCCGCCCGGCGCCGGCGACCGACACGGCCGCCATCCAGGCGATGATCGATGAGGCTTTCGCGCAGTATGATGCGAAACAGGCCAGTGCAACGGCTCCCGCGCAGGACGTTGCGGCGCTCGATCCCTCCGTGCTCAACCCGATGATCGAATCGTTCTTGATGAGCGATCCCAAGATCCTGCAGCGCATGTCGGTCGCGCTTGACGCCACCATGCAGAAGGAAGAGCGGGCCCAGGCTACCGGCGCCATCGCTGCCATGCACGACAAGATCTACAACGATCCTGGCCAGGTGGTGCTGGGCAACCCGGAGGGCGATGTCACCCTCGTTGAGTTCTTCGATTACAATTGCGGCTATTGCCGCAACGCCCTGCCCGACCTTGCCGCACTCTTGGCCGAAGACCCGAACCTGCGTGTCGTGCTCAAGGAATTCCCCATCCTCTCCAACGAATCCATCGACGCGGCGCGCGTGGCCGTTCTGGTGGGCGATGCCGATGTCGACTACTGGGCCTTCCACGAAACGCTGTTCACCAGCCGCGGCAAGATAGACAAGCAGGCAGCGCTTGCCGCTGCCGCGGACCTGGGCCTTTCGCCCGTATCGCTTGAGCTCGACATGAACAGCGAGACCGTGGCCAAGACCATCCAGACCTCCTACGAAATCGCCAAGGCGCTCAACATCACCGGTACGCCCACCTACATCATCGGTAACGAGATCATTCCCGGTGCCATTGGCGTCGGCGAGCTCAAGACCCGCATCGCCAACATGCGTGCCTGCGGCGATACCGTCTGCAACGGCTAGGAACCCGCTGCCCCGCTTTGCCTTTTCCGTGCATTTCGTATAACCGGGCTTGCAGCAGCGGGAAGCGGCGGTGCAAAAGGCGGAAATCATGGCAAAGCGTGTTCTCGTCCTCAACGGCCCGAACCTCAACCTGCTCGGCTTGCGCGAGCCGGACATCTATGGCGCCGAAACGCTTGCCGATGTGGAACAGCTTTGCCGGCGCACCGGCGCGGAACTGGGGCTGGAGGTCGATTTCCGCCAGTCCAACCACGAGGGCGAACTCATCACCTGGATCCACGCGGCGCGCGGCACGGCCGATGCCATCGTGATCAACCCGGCGGGCTATTCGCACACCTCCGTGGCCATCCACGACGCCCTCAAGGGCGTCGGCCTGCCCGTGGCCGAAGTTCATATTTCCAACATCCACCAGCGCGAAAGCTTCCGGCACCATTCCTATGTGTCGGCGGTGGCTTTCGGCGTCATTTGCGGCTTTGGCACTGGCGGGTATAGAATGGCGCTCACAGCGCTTGCCGAAAAACTCAATTAGATTTCAACGCGATCAGCGCGGGAGACGATAAGAATGACCAAGTCATCACAGGTGGATCAGGACCTGATCCGGGCCATTGCCGAGCTGCTCAACAAGGAAAATCTCGCCGAGATCGAGATCGAGCAGGAGGACTTCCGGGTCCGCGTCACCCGCTCCTACGCCAATGAGGGCGTCAGCTACGCCACTCCCGCTCCGCAATATTTCGCCCCGCCCGCAGCGCCAGCCGCGCCGCAGACTCCGGCAGGCTCGGTTCCCGCGGTCGCCCCTGCCGCTGCTGAAGACCTCTCCTCCAATCCGGGCACACTGACATCCCCCATGGTCGGCACCGCCTATCGCTCCCCCGAGCCGGGCAAGCCCGCCTTCGTCGAAGTCGGCACCAAGGTCAGCGAAGGCCAGACCCTTCTCATCATCGAAGCGATGAAGACCATGAACCAGATCCCGGCACACCGCTCGGGCACCGTGGCGCGCATCCTCGTGCAGGATGCCCAGCCGGTGGAATACGGCGAGCCGCTCGTCGTCATCGAATAAGGGGACTTCCATGTTTCAGAAGGTCCTCATCGCCAATCGCGGCGAAATTGCCCTGCGCATCCTGCGCGCCTGCAAGGAGCTTGGCATCCAGACCGTCGCGGTGCATTCCACCGCCGACGCCAATGCCATGCATGTCCGGCTTGCCGACGAAAGCGTCTGCATCGGCCCCAACCAGGCCAAGGACAGTTATCTCAACATTCCCTCTATCCTGGCTGCCTGCGAGATCACCGGCGCCGATGCTGTTCATCCCGGCTATGGCTTCCTCTCCGAGAATGCCCGCTTCGCCCAGATCCTGAGCGAGCACAACGTCACCTTCATCGGCCCTTCGGCGCACCATATCGAAATCATGGGTGACAAGATCACGGCCAAGAAGACCGCCGTCGAGCTTGGCATTCCCGTGGTCCCCGGCTCTGCCGGCGCCGTCGAGACCGAACAGGACGCCCTGCGCACGGCCCGCGAGATCGGCTACCCGGTCTTGATCAAGGCGACCGCTGGTGGTGGCGGGCGCGGCATGAAGGTCGCCAAGACCGAGGAAGACCTCCTGGTCGCCTGGTCCACTGCCCGCGCCGAGGCCAAGGCGGCCTTTGGCAATGACTCCGTCTATATGGAAAAATACCTCGGCAAGCCGCGGCATATCGAAGTGCAGGTGCTTGGCGATGGCAAGGGCAATGCCGTTCATCTGGGCGTGCGCGACTGCTCGCTGCAGCGCCGCCACCAGAAGGTCTGGGAAGAGGCCGGCGGCCCCACCATCAAGCCGGAAGAGCGCGACGAGATCGGCGAGATTTGCGCCGCCGCCATGCGCAAGCTTTCCTATTCGGGCGCCGGCACGATCGAGTTCCTCTACGAGAACGGTGAGTTCTACTTCATCGAGATGAACACCCGCCTCCAGGTGGAGCATCCGGTCACCGAGCGCATCACCGGCATCGACATCGTCTACGAGCAGATCCGCGTCGCCTCGGGCGAAACGCTCTCCATGCGTCAGTCCGATGTTACCTTTTATGGCCACGCCATCGAAGTGCGCATCAATGCCGAGGACCCGCAGACCTTTGCCCCCTCACCAGGCACCATCACCTTCTACCACCCGGCAGGTGGCGTCGGTGTGCGCGTCGACTCGGCGGTCTACCAGGGCTACCGAATTCCGCCCTACTACGACTCGCTGATCGGCAAGCTCATCGTCTATGGCCGCACCCGCGAGGAATGCCTGCAGCGCCTGCGCCGCGCCATCGACGAGTTCGTCATCGACGGCATCAAGACCACCCTGCCCCTGTTCCAGCGCCTGATCCGCGAACCCGACGTCCTCGCCGGGAACTACGACATCCACTGGCTGGAAAAATATTTGGCCGAGAACAAGGTCTGAGTGACCGCTGCGATGTGGCACAATCGGGTCACATCCACCGCGCGGCACCTCCCCCTTGACGAGGGAGGTTGGGAGGGGGTGTCGGGAGCCACGATGATGATCGTGGCCAGCCATCCCCCCACCCTTGATCCGTCCCCGCAAGGGGGAGGAAGTCGACTGAGGAACCTGTGCTTAGCGGGAGTTTCCTGATGGCTCGCCCGCAAGACCCCTTCGACCTCGAAATCACCCCCGAACTGATCCTGCGCGCCTATCGCGCCGGCATCTTTCCCATGTCCGAGGATGCCGAGGACGAGAACCTGTTCTGGGTCAGCCCTGAAAAGCGCGGCATCATCCCGCTCGACGGCTTTCATCTCTCCACCAGCCTGCGCAAGGCCATCCGCAAGTCCGGCTTCGTCATCCGCGTCGATACCGATTTCGACGCCATCATCGAAGGCTGCGCCACGGTGGGCGAGGATCGTGACACGACCTGGATCAACCAGACCATCCGGCAGGTCTATGGCGAACTCTTCCGCCGCGGTGTCGCCCATACGGTTGAAGTCTGGGACGGCATCGATCTCGTCGGCGGCCTTTACGGCTTGGCCATCGGCGGCGCCTTTTTCGGGGAATCCATGTTCCACCGCCGCACCAATGCCAGCAAGATGGCCATGGCCCATCTGGTGGGGCGGCTGCGGGCGGGCGGCTTCGTCCTCCTCGACACGCAGTTCCTCACCGACCATCTGGCGTCGCTCGGTGGCATAGAGATATCGCGCCAGCACTACGAAGAGCGTCTGGCCCAGGCGCTGCGCCTCGATGGCGACTGGTACGCGCTGGACCGAAGCGTCTCCGATCTCGGCGGAACCTGAAGCGGGCAGCGTGGTTCCTTCCGCAAGGAGAACACCATGATCCCCACCCGCATCCATGGCATCATCGACTATCTCGTCGCAGTCATCCTGATCCTTGCGCCCTTCCTCCTCGGCTTCGCCGACGGCAGCGCCGCGCAGTGGACGCCGATCCTGGTCGGCATCACCACGATCTTCGTGAGCCTCTTCACCCGCTACGAGCTCGGCGTCGTTCGCGTGGTGCCGATGGCGGCTCACCTCGCCATCGACATCGCCACGGGCATACTGCTCTTGGCCTCTCCCTGGCTCTTCGGCTTTGCCGACCGCATCTGGTGGCCGCATGTCCTGTTCGGCCTGCTCTACATCGTCACGCCGCTGCTCACGCAGCGCCGGAGCCCGCAGGACCTGGCGCGGTCCTAGTCCGCCAGCTTGAAGTTGAGGCGCGTCACCCACTTGTTCATGTCGGGCTCGTCATCGGGGTCGGTTTCGTAGATTTCCAGCCGGCAGCGGAAATGGTCGCCATCGGGCTTCTCAACCATGTCCAAAGGCTGGTTGGTGAGCCTTACCCACCCGATCAGCAGCCCTGTGACCGCTTCGAGTTGGTCGGGATGACCATGCCAGATCATCTCCATGAAGCGGCCCCCCGGCAGCGTGCCATATCGCACCCTTCCGGCCGCTGTCCCCTCGCGCGACATGGCCACCCCCGCCTCCACGTCGAGTGTGTCACTCATGTTGATACGGCGATAATTGTAGAACGGCGCGCCCACAGCCTCTATGCCCTGTTCGGCCAGATGGCCGAAGAGCGCGGGAAAGCCCTCGTCCGCGGGCTGCTGCATCTGGTCCATGCGCACGGTGAAGGTGATAAAGGCATAGGGCTGTTCAGCCCGGTCGATGATTTGAGGCAGGGTCAGCATGTCCAGGATTCCTCCGGTTCAGGTCACGTCCAGCATAGCGACGATTGACCGGAGAAGTATTCGACAGGCTCAGCGCTGGTCGGGCGGCGGCACGTCCGTGCTGACTTTGCACTCCACCAGCCACACGTCATAGATGGCGTGGTCGACGGCATTGAGCGCCGGGCTGTCGGCAAACATCCAGCCGCTGAAGATGCGCTTGGAGACGCCCGACAGGCTGCGCTGATCCACCTCGAGGAAGGCAGACACGCGCTGGCTCTCGGTGCTCGGCCGGCTGTAGCAGGCCCGCGGCGTGATCTCGAGCGCCCCGAACAGCACTGTTTCGTCGATATAGACGTCGAAACGCGTGATGCGGCCGGTGATCTTGTCCAGCCCGGCAAAGCTTGCCACCGGATTGGCCACGGGTTGGGCGGCACTCGGCAGCGCCAGGCTGAGCAGCGTCAGCCCGGCCAGAGCTGCCGGCAGGATGCGGGAAGGACGAAACAAGGTGCCGATCGCACCCGCTTATTCGGGCGACCAGGCGTCGTAGTCGCCGGTCACGCGCGGACGCTCGCCCTTGTTAAGCAGGCTGCCGTCGGGGCGATAGGCCTCGACCGTGCCGGTCATGTTGGGCTTGTGCGGCTTTTCCCAGGCCTTGGGGACATACTTCTGCTGCGTCGGCGGCAGTTCCATGCGGTGATGGATCCAGCCATACCAGCCCGGCGGAATGGTGGAGGCGTCGGCATAGCCGTTATAGGTCACATAGCGCCGGTCGGACTTGCGATCCTGGTAGTACTTGTTGCCGAATTCATCGCTGCCGACATAGTCGCCGAAGCGCCAGATCCACAACCTTGTGCCCCAGGTCTGGCCGTTCCACCAGGCGAAGATTTCAGAGAGAAACTGCTTGATACCGGATTTGGCCAATTGTCGATTCCGCGATGCAAAATGCGTGTTGGCGCGGTTTATCACGCCCAGCCGCGCGAGCCTAGCCCCAGTGCGGACCGCGATCAGATAAGTGGTCGCGCCACTGAGCGGGATGGGATCGCCTGGGCCCCGCACGCTTAGTCAAACTGACACAAAGCTGTCGTCCAACTGTTAGACCCATCCCTTAGGTAGCCCGCCATTCAAGTCTCAGCGGGGCCGCTCAATGACCATTTCCTCCCTTTTCAGCAAGACCCTCTTGGGTGCCGCAACGGCAGCCTTGCTTGCTGCGACATCCTCTCTTGCCATGGCGCAGGACCGTCCCGACCTCGTGGTCGGTGTAGCCGATCTTCCGGCAACGCTTGAACCGGGCAAGGAGCTGTCCAACGTCGGTACGCGCGTCAACTACAGCGTCTTCGACACGCTGATCCGCCGCGATTTCCTCTCGGCTGAAGGCGGCGGCGGCTCCAAGCTGGTGCCAAGCCTTGCGACCGAATGGACCCGCATCGACGACACGACCCTCGAGGTTAAGCTGCGCGAGGACGTGACCTTCCACAACGGCGCCCCGCTCACCGCTGAAGACGTGGTCTTTACCTTCTCCCCCGAGCGCCTCAGCGGCGAAAACGCCGTGCTCACCGAGGGTCCGGCCTACTTCTCCGTGCTGAAGGAAGTGAAGGCGATCGACGACCATACCGTTCATTTCATCACCAAGGCACCCGATCCGCTGCTTGAACATCGCCTGTCGTCATGGGCCTCCTGGATCGTCAACAAGGGCGATTGGGAAGCCAAGGCGGCGACCGATGGCGGCATCCCCATGTTCCCCGTGGGTACCGGACCCTTCATGCTGGACGAATACAAGGCCGACGAGTCCATTCGCCTGGTCGCCTTCGACGATTACTTCGGCGGCCAGCCGACGGCCGCGACCGTGACCTTCCGCGAGATCCCCGAGCCTTCGACCCGCGTCGCCGGTTTGGTGTCGGGCGAATTCGATATGATCACCAACGTCGCCCCCGACCAGATCCCGCAGATCAACGGCTATGAGGACATCGAGACGCGCTCGGTCGTCCTCGCCAACTCACACGTCCTCGTCTACGGCACGCAGGATCCGGTGATCAAGGACGCTCGCATCCGCCAGGCCATGAACCTCGCCATCGACCGCAACCTGCTCAACGAGGCACTCTGGGGCGGCCAGGCCGTCGTACCGAACGGGCATCAGTATCCCGAGTTCGGGGACATGTATAATCCGGACCACAAGGGTCTCCCCTACGATCCTGAACGCGCCAAGCAGCTGCTGGCCGAGGCCGGCTATGATGGCGGCCTGATCAAGTACACAACCCAGCCCAATTACTATCTGAACGCGCTTCCGGCTGCTCAGGCCATCGTCGAAATGTGGAAGGCCGTGGGGCTCAACGTCGAGCTCAACGTTGTGGAGACTATGACGGGCCTCGACATGGGAGCACTTCAGGTCCGCACCTGGTCCAACTCCACCCGTTACCCGGATCCGGTCGGCGGCCTATGGAACCTCTGGGGTCAATTCGGTGGCCCGCAGCGCGGCACCGGCAGCTGGGCCGGCACGGAGAACCTTGAGCGCTTCAACGAACTCGGCCGCATTATCGAGAGCTCGGTTGACCTCGAGACGCGCCAGCCAGCCGCCTGGGAAATGCTCGAAATCTGGGAAAAGGATGCTCCGGGCACCATTCTCTACCAGCCGCTCGAGACCTATGGCGTGTCCAAGGACATCAACTGGCAGCCTTACACCTTCTACTACATGGACCTGCGTCCCTATAACCTCAGCTTCAACGACTGATGGTTGTGACAACGCACCAGACGGGAGGCGGTACGCTAGCCGCCTCCTCGAAACTCCATAGCGTCGCCGATCCCGCACCGATCCTTGCGATCAAGGGCCTCGGCGTCCATTCCGGCCCGCATGCCTTGGTGGAAGACGTGAGCCTCTCGCTGCGTGCGGGTGAAACACTCTGCCTCGTCGGCGAGAGCGGCTGCGGCAAGAGCCTCACCTGCATGTCCATTCTGGGTCTGCTGGATGACAATCTCAGCATGCACGGCTCGATCCGCCTGTTCGGCACCGAAACGATCGGGGCACCGGAAAGGGTGCTCAACGAGTTTCGCGGTCGCGACGTCTCGATGATCTTCCAGAACCCGATGGTCTCGCTCAATCCAGTGCAGCGCGTCAGCGCCCAGATTGCGGAAGCGATAGTCGCCCATACCGCCCTGCGCGGCGCAGCGGTCGACCGCCGGGTGGTCGAACTGCTCGATCAGGTCGGCATCCCCAATATCGCGCGCAACAAGAACTACTATCCGCATCAGCTGTCGGGTGGCATGTGCCAGCGCGTGATGATCGCCATGGCGCTTGCCTGCAAGCCGCGCCTGCTCATCGCGGACGAACCGACCACCGCCCTGGACGTCACTATCCAGGCGCAGATCCTGCGCCTTCTGCGTGATCTCCAGGCCGACCTCGGCCTTGGCATCGTGCTCGTCACGCATGATTTGGGCGTCGTCGCCGAAATCGCCGACCACGTCGCCGTAATGTATGCGGGACGGGTCATCGAAGCGGCGCCTGTTGATGATCTCTTTGACAATCCGCGTCATCCCTATACCCGGGCCCTCATGAACAGCCGCATCGGCTTCAGCCGCCAACCGGGCACGCCGCTCGATGCCATTGGCGGCACCGTTCCGGCGCCGTCCGCGCGCCCGACTGGCTGCAACTTCGCGCCTCGCTGCCCGATGGCTCAGGACATCTGCGCCGAGGATCCCCCCTTGCTGCGCCAGGGCCAATGCGCCGCCGCGTGTCACTTTTCAGGCCTCGGCGTCGGAGCCATTGCATGAGCGACCAGGCAGGTATCATCGCCCGCGATCTGGTGCAGGTCTATTCTTCCGGCCGCAAGCTCTGGGGCAAGAGCGACGCCTTCCGCGCTGTGGACCGGGTCAGCCTCTCTATCGCGCCGGGCGAGACGCTCGGCATTGTGGGGGAAAGCGGCAGCGGAAAATCCACCCTCGGCCGCATGATCGCCGGCATCGAGGCACCGAGCAGCGGCTTGGTCACCTTTTGGGGCGAGCACTATGCGCCAGCCGGAAGCGCCGAATGGCGGCGTCAGCGCCGTCACGTACAGGTCGTCTTTCAAAATCCCGCAGCGGTGGTCGACCCGCGCTGGTCGATCCATGCGCAGGTGCGCGAGGCCCTAACCACGCATGAGCGGCTCGCCGCTTCGGAAGCCGATGATCGTGCTCAGGCCATGCTCGCCATGGTGGGGCTGGGCGCAATGGGCAAGCGCCTGCCGCACCAGCTTTCTGGCGGTCAGCTGCAGCGGGCGGTGATTGCCCGCGCCCTGGTGATCAACCCACGCCTGGTCGTCTGCGACGAGGCCGTAAGCGCGCTCGATGTGTCCGTACAGGCCCAGATCATCAACCTGCTGCTTGAGCTCCGCCAGAAGCTCGACCTTTCATTGATGTTCATTTCGCACGACCTTTCCGTGGTGCGCCACATCAGTCACCGTGTCGGCGTCATGCATGCCGGGCGCCTCCTCGAGATCGGGGACTCCGCCTCGCTCTTCGACAATCCGCAAAACGACTACACGCGCCGGCTCCTTGCCGCCATTCCGGCTGACAGCCCGCGTCAACGCCGCGAACGCGACATGCGCGCCTTTGGCGGCGCCGCACAGCCGACCAATCCTCAACTTTCGGTCCCATCATGAAGATCATCGCTCACCGCGGCGACAGCGCCAACCATCCCGAAAATACACCGGAAGGTTGGGCTGCTGCCTTCAGCAACGGCGCCTTCGCCATCGAGGCCGACGTTCGCCTTTCGAGCGATGGCGCCTGCGTCTGCGCCCATGACCGCGATCTCATGCGCTTGTTTGACCGTCCGGAGCGCCCGGAGGACCTGACCGCCGATGAACTGCTGGGGCTCGCGAGTACAAGCGGAGCACGCATCGTTGCGCTGGCAGACGTGCTGCAGCACGCTGCCGCCGACCGGCATGTGCTGCTCGACATCAAGGATGAGACGCTGCCGGCGCTGGAGGCCATCTGGACGGCTATCGCCGCGACCGTTCCACAAGCGCACCGGCATCAGGTGATCGCAGGCTGCCACACGCTGGAGGCGGTGCGGTTCTTTGTCGAAAAAGGTCAGACTGGGATCCTGGGCTTTATTCCCGGCCAGGAGCGAGCCGAAGCCTTCTTCGAAACCGGTGCGAAGATCGTTCGCCTCTGGGAGCGCGACGTATCAGCGGAACGCGTGAAGCAACTGCAGCAATGCGGCGCCGAGGTCTGGGTCACGGCCGGTGGCACGGGCACTCCATTCGGAGGCGGCGAAACCTCGCCGGAGCATCTTGAACATCTGCTGCAGGCAGGTGCAGACGGCGTTCTGGTCGACGACGTTGCCATGGCAAGATCTGTCGTGGAGGCCGCACGATGAGCAAAGGATCCACGCTGCTTGTCACCTTTGACGGACTCCGCCGCGACCGGGTCACGCCAGAGCTCATGCCGCACCTGATCCGGTTCATGGAAGAAGGCAGCAACTTCATCGATTCGCGTTCTGTCTTCCCCAGTGAGACACGCGTCGCTGTCACTTCCACAATGACGGGCTCTCCGCCCGGCGCACATGGCGTGGTCGCCAATCAGTTCATTCACCCGGTGCGGCCGGACGGCCTCTTCCGCACCTCCGAATGGGAGGATCTCGATCTTGCTGCTCAGGCCGGGCAACTGCTCGACAGCCAGACCATGGGGGAACGCATGGCGAAAGCTGGCCGCACCATGGCTGTCGTCAGCACGGCGACAAAGGGCGCATCGCGGATGATGAACTCCAGTGCCCATGCCCTGGGCCAGCCGGTCTTTTCCGTGCACGGCACGCCGGTCTCGACGCCCGATGTGCACGATGCTGTCGTCGCACATCTGGGGCCAATTCCCGCGGCAGGGGCGCCCAACCATGCCCGGGTCACCTATGCCGCCCGCGCGCTGATGGAAGTGATCTATCCGCGCCACAATCCGGACTTCTGCGTCTTCTGGATGAACGAGCCCGATACCAGTTCGCACAAGTTCGGCGTTTTGGGCGCTGAGACCGGTGCCGCCCAGCGCATGGCCGATGACAATTTCGGCCGCATCCTCGACTGGTGGCGCGCGGGCAATGGACCCCAGAACATCATTGTCATGTCCGACCATGGCCAGATCACTGGCCATGCCCAGCTCCCGACGCTCGACATCATTCCCCAGGAGTTTGGTCGCGCGTCGATAGGATCGTTCAGCAGCATCTATCTTCACGATGCCTCCGACGCCCGCAAGGCGGAGGTCGTCGACTGGCTGGTGCAGCAGAGCTTCTGCGGATTGGTCTTTGCCTCCGATGAACATGGCGTAGCCATCGAAGGCGCCCTGCCCTGGTCGGCCGTTCGCAACGATCACCCGCGCGGCGCCGATATCGGGTTTACCCTGCGCGCCACGAACTGCGACGAGGCTTGGGGGCCGGATGTGGATGGGTGCATCTTTGCCGCGTGGATCACCCCCGGCGGCGGTATGCATGGTGGTCTCAACCGCGGCGAACTTTCTACGGTTCTGGCGGCACAAGGCCCTGCCTATCGCCCGGCATTCCGCTCCGAAACACCACGCTGGCTGCCCGACATCGTGCCGACCGTGCTGACCACGATGGGTCTCCCAGCCGAGGGCTGCGAGGGCCGACCCATGGTCGAGGCGCTGGTGGGTACAGACCCTCGCTACGGCACCGCACCTGCAGTCCAGACACGCACGCTCAGCGCCGAGCGTCACGGACACCAACAATTCTTGCGGCAGTGGATCGTTGATGGGCAAACCATCGTCGACTGCGGCTGGACCGCCGGTACCGGAGCTTGGCGCCAGTGAACGCCCAATTTGTCGTCACCAAGCTCTTTCGCGGCGCCATGACCCTGCTTTTGGCCGTCACCTTCGTATTCATCGTGCTGCGCGCCTCCGGCGATCCAGTCCAGATGATGCTCTCTGACGAAGCCTCGCCCGAAGCCATTGAAGCCTTTCGCCGGCGCTGGGGCCTCGATGGCTCCTATCTCGAACAGTATCTCACCTATCTTTCTGCCATCCTGCAGGGCGATTTCGGCGACAGCTTCCGCGACGGTCGCCCAGCGCTCCAAGTGGTGATGGAGCGTGTGCCCGTCACGCTGCAACTGGGCGTAACCGCGCTCCTCATCACCCTGCTGGTCGGCATCCCCGCCGGCATCATCGCTGCGCTGCGCCGTGGTGAATGGGTCGACCACGCCGCGATGAGCTTCACGATCTTTGGACAAAGCGTGCCGAACTTCTTTCTCGGCATCGTTCTGATCCTTGTCTTCTCCATGACCCTGCGCTGGCTGCCAAGCTCGGGCACCGGCAGCTTCTGGCACCTCGTCATGCCGGCCCTGACCCTTGCCACCGCCACCGCGGCAACGGTCGCCCGCTTCACCCGCTCCTCCATGCTCGACGTCCTGCATCAACCCTTCATGCGCACCGCCAAGGCCAAGGGCATTCCCCACAACCGTCGCGTTCTGCGCCATGCCCTGCCCAATGCCGCCATTCCAGTCGTCACCGTGGTCGGTATGCGCATCGGAGGGCTGATCGGGGGTGCCGTCACCATCGAGACCGTATTTGCCTGGCCCGGCGTCGGCATGCTGCTGGTCAATTCGGTCAACCAGCGTGACCTGGCGGTGGTCCAGGCCGTGGTGCTGCTGATTGCCCTCACCATGGTCGTGGTCAATCTCATCGTCGACCTCACCTATGGCTGGCTCGACCCGCGCATCGAAGTGCACAACAGGAAGGCGGCGGCATGAGCAGCCTCGATATCTCCCCGCCGCCTTTGGCGCTGCGGCGCCATGGCTGGCTGACCCGCATCTGGAAGGCGCGCCCACCTCTTGTGATCGGCCTCTGCATCGCCTGGCTGGTCCTCGTCATTGTTGCGGCCCTTTTTGCCGAGTTTCTCGCGCCCTTCAGCTTCTCCGAACAAAGCCTGCTCAAGCGCCTCAAGCCGCCGGCAGCCTTCGGTGGGCCGGCGGAAAACCTCTTCGGCACCGACGATCTCGGCCGCGATGTGTTCAGCCGGGTGATCTACGCCATGCGCACCAGCATCCTGATCGCCATCATGGCGACGGTGATCGGCGCGACGGTCGGTACGGCCCTGGGCATCATCGCCGCCCATTTCCGCGGCTGGGTGGACGACGTCATCATGATGATGGTGGACTTCCAGGCCTCAATCCCGTTCCTGATCGTGGCCCTCGCCGTGCTGGCCTTTTTCGGCAACAACTTCCTGCTGCTGATCATCCTGATCGGGCTGTTCGGCTGGGATGGCTATGCCCGCATCGCGCGCGGACTCGTCCTGTCCACCAACGGCCAGGGCTATGCCTTCGCCATCCGCACGCTCGGCCTCCACCCGGCCAAGGTCTATCTGCGCCACGTCCTGCCCAATATGCTGGGCGTCATCATGGTGCAGGTGACCCTCAACTTCCCCGAGATCATCCTGCTCGAGACCTCCCTTTCCTTCCTCGGCCTTGGCGTCCAGCCCCCGGGCACCAGCCTCGGGCTCATGCTGGGCGAAGGCCGCAACTACTTGACCACCGCCTGGTGGATGGGCATTCCAGCCGGCATGGTGATCTTTTTGACCACGCTGGCCATCAGCCTCGTCGGCGATTGGCTGCGCGACATGTTCGATCCAAACCTGGGAGCCAAGGGCGCATGATTGGTGCTGAGAATCGCCTCGCCTCCATCCAAGAACTTACGTTCTCAGCCGTCCTGTCAGACCTTGATGGCGTCGTTTATCGCGGCGAACAGGCCGTTCCGGGCGCGGTCGAGCGGTTCAACCGATGGCTGAGCGAGGGCATCCCATACTGCTTCGTCACCAACAATGCGGAAAAGCACCCGGCAGCCTTTGCCGAGAAGATCCGCGCGCTCGGCATCTCCTGCGAGCCTGCACAGGTCGTGACCTCGGGCGATGTGACGCTCGACTACCTGCGCAGCCAGTTCCCTGCCGGAACCGGCCTCTATGTCATCGGCACCCGATCTTTCAAGGATCGCGTCGTCGAGGCGGGCTACAGGCTCGTCGACACTGGCGCCTCGGCCGTTGTGGTCGCCCTCGATCGCAGCTTCGACTATGACATGATGACCACGGCCCTTGGCAACGTTCTGGACGGAGCCAGCCTGATCGGCACCAATCCCGATCTTATCCGTCCCCTCGCCAGTGGCTTCGAGCCCGGTGCAGGCGCCCTCACCCACTCCATTGCGGCGGCATCTAGCGTCACCCCGGTATTTCTGGGAAAGCCCGACCCGACCATTATCCACACCGCCCTTGCCCGCCTGGGGACAGAGCCTGGCCACGCCATCATGATCGGCGACAAGCTCGATACCGACATTCTCGCCGGGCAGCGCGCCGGCGTGCGGTCGATCTTCATGGAGACCGGCGTGCCGCTTGATACCCGAAGCGACGTGGTTCCCAACTACATCCTGGCCAGTCTCTGACCCGAAGCGCCCTGCGCCGCCGCGCTATTCACCCATCGCGTGCGCACGCTCGATGGCAAGCTCTTCCTTGCTCTTGGGCGGCGCGTTTTTGTCCTTCTTGACGCCGCGCAGCATGAAGATCAACGGGATCGAGCCGACGCTGAGCAGCATCATGAGCCAGAAGTCGTCCAGGTAGGCGAGAATGGCCGATTGCTGCTGCACCAACCCGTTGATCATGGTGATGGTCTGCGCATTGCCGGCGAGGAGACCCGGCATCTGGCTTTGAACCGCCTGCGAGGACAGGTTGAGCCGTTCGGCCAGTTCGGCGTGATTCACCTGCATCATGCTGCTGAGCACCGCCGACACCAGGGAAATGCCGATGCCCTGCCCCATATTGCGGACCAGGCTGAACATGGCCGTAGCGTCGGCGCGAACGGTGGGGGAAATCGTGGCAAAGGCCATGGTGGACAGGGGCACAAAGAGGAAGCCCATGCCGAAGCCCTGCAGCGCCCCGGTGGTGATCACCGGCCAGTAGTCCATCTGCAGGTTGAAGCCGGTCATCTGCCAGAGCGAGACGCTCATGAGGACCGCGCCCAGGAGCATCAGGATGCGGGCGTCCACCTTGCCGCTGAGGCGCCCCACGATCATCATCGAAACCATCGTGGCGACACCCCGCGGCGCCATCAGGAGGCCAGTGAAGACGACGGAATAGCCCATGAGGTTCTGCAGCAAGGGTGGCAGCAGGGCGAGGCCCGAGAACAGGGTGATCCCCATCACCAGCATCATGATCGAGGCCAGCGAGAAGTTGAAATCCTTGAACATGCGTAGGTCGACAAAGGGCTGGCTGGCGGTCACCGAATGGACGATGAAGACCCAGAGCCCGCTGACAACGAGGCCCAGCTCGATCCAGGTCTCGGTAGATTGGAACCAGCTGTTTTCAGCGCCACGGTCGAGCATCAGCTGCAGCGCCCCGACGGAAAGCGCCAGCATGCCGAAGCCGAAGAAGTCGAAACGCCGCCGCTTGATCTCGGTATTGGGCATGTAGAGCAGCAGCATGGCCACGCAGAGCACGCCCACGGGCACGTTGACCAGGAACACCCAGCGCCAGTCGAAGCTTTCGGTCAGCCAGCCGCCCAGCGTTGGCCCCACGATAGGCGCGACCATGATGCCCATGCCATAGATGGCCATGGCCTGGCCGATGCGTTCCTTGGGGTTGATGTTGAGCAGCACGGTCTGGGCCAGCGGCGCGATCATGGCGCCGCAGAGGCCCTGCAGGATGCGGAACAGCACCATCTCCGGCAAGCCGGTGGCTATGCCGCAGAGAGCAGACGCGATGGTGAAGCCGACCACGGCAAAGATGAAGAGCTGCCGCTGGCCCAGGCGGTCGGCCATCCAGCCGGTCAGCGGCGTGGCGATGGCGGCGGCCACGATATAGGAGGTCAGGACCCAGGTGATCTCGTTCTGGGCGGCGCCGAGCGCCGAGGCCATATGCGGCAGCGCCACATTGGCGATGGTGGTGTCGAGCACCTGCATGATGGTGCCCAGCATCAGGGCGACCGTCAGCATGCCCTTGTTTTTGACGAGGACGGCAGGTTGTGAAGCGATCTGGGCCAACTTGGCCTCCAAGGGAAAAGCGGCACCGCCCGAAGGCGATGCCTGCCGGCGTTAGTGGCCTTGCAGCTTGTCGAGCGTGGACTTGCCGGTATCGACGCTCACCAGGGCGCTCATGCCCGAGCGCAACTGCACGGCAGCATCGGGTTCGAAATCGACGCGAACAGGAATACGCTGGACGACCTTGACCCAGTTGCCGGTGGCGTTCTGCGCCGGGATCAGCGAGAACTCGGAGCCTGTCGCCGCACCGATGCTGGTGACTTTGCCCTCTAGGGGCGCACCGGGGCTGGCGTCGACGGCAACCTCGGCAACCATGCCGACATGAATGCCGGCAAGCTGCGTTTCCTTGAAGTTGGCCTCGACCCAGGTGCCCCCGGTCTCGACCAGGCTGGCAATGGTGGTGCCGGTGGTCACGAACTGGCCGACATTGAGGTTGCCGATCTGACTGATCACTCCGTCGGCGGCAGCGACGACGTCGGTCTTGCTCAGATTGCGTTCCGCCAGCTGCACCTGGCTCAGGGCGGCAAGAACCGTCGGGTGCATGTCGGTTTCGATCTCCGGGTTGCCCGCCAGGGCGGCAACGGCGCTGGCCACCTGCTGCTCCGCCGAGGCCACGGCCGTCTGCGCTGCTCGAAGCGAGAGCTTGGGCTGGTCGAGGGTTGAGGCGGACGAAACGCCCTGCTCCACCAGAGTGTTTTGGCGGTTGAAGCTTGCCTGCTGGATTTCCAGCGTCGCTTTGGCAGCGGCAAGCGCGGTTTGTGCCGTCTGGTAACTGACCTTGAGCTGCTCCACGTTTACACGCGCCGAGCCAAGCGCAGCATTGGCCTGGTCGAGGGCAATCTGATAGGGCGCCGGATCGATGCTGAACAAGACATCGCCGGCATGGACCATCTGGTTCTCCGAAATGTTCACCGCCACGATACGCCCGGCAATGTCGGAGGACACAGCAACCTTGGCCTGCTGCACATAGGCGTTGTCGGTTTCCTCGAACCGCCCACCCGTGAGGTAGAAGTAGGCGCCGCCGCCAACCACCAGCAACGGCACGGAAACCATGAGCAGGAGTCGGCCAGGGCGGCGCTTCTTGGCTGGCGGCGCGGCCATCGCGGACGGGGCGGCTAGTCCGCTGGCCTCGCCGGCTTCAGCTTTGGATACGGGGGTACTCATCAGACACTATCCTTCTGCTCTGCGGCCAAGCCGCCGAGATTGTCACGAATTTGGGTGAGGCTGGCGCCAAGCCGCGCGAGGTCATCCGGCTTCATTCCGGCGACAGCCGACTGGTAAAGCTCGGTTCCCAGCGCCTTTGCCGTCTGGAACAGCGCCTCGCCCTCAGTCGTCAGGCGCACGAGCTTGGCCCGGCTGTCACTTGGGTCGGGCTGCCGATCCACGAGCCCGCGCTTCTCCAGCCGGTCCAGGATGCCGCTCATGGTCATGGGGTCGGCGTCCACAGCCGTGGCCAGCCGCACCTGGGACAGCGCGCCCTGGTGAAAGAGTTCCGAGAGCACGCGCCACTGCGGCAAGGTAAGGTCATGCTGCCGTGCAGCCGCCTCGAAGCGACGCCGGAAGGCTCTGGCCACCTCATGTATAAGGTAGCCGATAGAGGAATCAGGGGATGTCATCGCAGGCCATCTATATTGATGCGACACATATAATAAGGGCGCTTACTATATCAACTCGTTTGGTTGCAAACGCGGTATGCGTCGCCGTTCCCTCTCAGGCTCATTCCGCGCTGAGAGGGTAGTTGCGAGAGTGTCGATCAATGATGCGGATGATCAACTGCCGACTCCGCGCCATGAGATCGGTCGTGGGTGAGAACCGAGCCTGATCCAGTGCTGGCCGTGCGGCTGCCTTGCGTCAGACCCGCAGCCCGGCAAGCATTGCGCTGATCACCCGGTCCTTTTGAGCGTCCGTGGCTCCCGCGAGACCTTGAATATGCAGGCCCTGGTCCAGTGCCTGCAGCATCTTGCCCAGTCCCGACACATTGCTTCCAGGCGTGATCTGGCCGCGCGCAAGTGCACCGGCCAGGTTGCCGATATAGAGCGCCTCGATCTCCTCGCCGGCCGCCATGGCCTTGGCATAAGCGGCCTCTGGCACGGTGTCGCGCTGGGTCAGCGTGTTGATCATGAAGCAGCCGTAATACTGGCTGCCATATTGAAGCGCACGCAGCACCGCTTCGATGTTCTCCAGCCCCAGCGGCTGCCTCGTCAGGACGGCACGGTACTCGCTCAGAAGCTGCCCTAGGAACTTGTCGAGCGCCGCTTCATAGAGCCCGGCCTTGCCGCCGAATTCCTTGTACAGGCTGAAACGGTTGAGCCCGGTATGTGCCACCAGCGCCGCGAGATGCGCACCGTCATAGCCGAGGCGCCAGAACAGCTCCATTGACCTGTCCAGCACCGTCTCGCGATCATAACCCCGCGGCCTCGCCATTACAGATCGTTCGTTCTAGAATGCACTACGCCACCGCTTTGGCTGGTTACCCACCTCTCGTTCTGAAACAGGAGCACACCAATGTCCAGTTCCTTGTCTCCTGACCTGCCGCTAAGGCTTGTGGCTCTCGCAAGCCGAGAGTGGAGCCGCGTCACGATCGGCAAATCCCAGGCTGCCGTCTGGCGCCTCGAAGCGCCAGGAGAAACTTTGTTTCTGAAGTCAGCCCCACGCCACTGTGCCAACCCCCTTGATATTGAGGTCGACCGGCTCGCCTGGCTGGCGACAACAGGGCTGCCCTGCCCCGCAGTGCTGGATTTCGTCGAAGGGGAAGATACCGAGTGGCTATTGATGAGCGCCGTGGCTGGGGCTGATCTCACCACAATGGTGGAACGCCCGGAGGCGCTCTGTGCCATCATGGCCGACGCCTTGCGGCGGCTCCATCAGGTGGACCTGGCAACCTGCCCGTTCGATCACCGGCTGGATCGCAAGCTCGGGATGGCAGAAAGAAACTTCGTCGCCGGATGGGTGGACGAAAGTGACTTCGATGATGAGCACCAGGGTTGGTCAGCCGGCCAGGTCCTCGACTGGGTCAAACGCAACCGTCCTGACGAGGCGCACCTGGTTGTCGCACATGGCGATGCCTGTCTGCCCAACATAATGGCGCTTGATGGGGCGGTTTCCGGCTTCGTCGACTGTGGACGGCTTGGCATAGCCGATCCGTGGCAGGATCTCGCCCTGGCCTGCCGCAGCATCGCCTCCAACTGCGGCAAGCAGTATGTGCAGCACTTCCTGGCTAGGTACGGCGCCGAGTGGAGCGCCGATCGCAACCGCTACTATGCTACGATGGACAACCTGTTTTGATCCAATTCGGGACGTTCCGCTGGTATGCACCCCGCGGAACGACCCACAAGATGTAGCTGTGGAAAGCGTCGCGAAAAAGTCCGCTTGACACGAGTCGCAGGCACCCGCGCCCACGCCAAAGAGTCAGCCGCCGCGCCGGTTTGCAGCCGATTCATCTCGCTCGATCTCAGCGGCGGCAATGCTATTTACCCATTGTTAACGTTTGAAGACGCTTGCCGCTTATCCCCAATATCCCCATATGAAATACTAGATTTTGCGTCCTTTGTGACATTCCGCACCAGCGATGGTGTGCCTTGACGCGGTCGTGATCAAAAAAGTTGGATTCGACTCTGCGCCGTTTCGGGCTTTGAGTAGGCGCAACAGAACCGCCGAGTCTCCCCTCGCTGGTTCGACCATCATACAGAATGAGCTCTCGCATGCGCATCGAACGCCGCTTCACGTCTGCCGATCAGGACCGCTACGCATCCATCGAATTCCGCTCGGCCACGAGCGAGATCCGCAATCCCGACGGTTCGGTGGTCTTCAAGCTCGAAGACATCGCCATTCCCGCGACCTGGTCGCAGGTGGCGGCTGACATCATCGCGCAGAAATATTTCCGCAAGGCCGGCGTCGCCAAGGCGCTCAAGAAGGTCGAGGAGAACAACGTCCCCTCCTGGCTGTGGCGCTCCGTCCCCGACGAGGCTGCGCTCGCCAAGCTCCCTGAAGCCGAACGCTTCGGCTCGGAAATGGACTCCCGGCAGGTGTTTGATCGCCTGGCCGGCACCTGGACCTATTGGGGCTGGAAGGGCGGCTATTTCGACAGCGAGGAAGACGCCCTCGCCTTCCGCGACGAACTGGCCTTCATGCTCGCCACCCAGCGCGTGGCGCCCAACTCGCCGCAATGGTTCAACACCGGCCTTCACTGGGCCTATGGTATCGACGGCCCCGGCCAGGGCCATTTCTATGTCGACCCCTTCACCCACAAGCTCGTCTCCTCCAAGAGCTCCTACGAGCACCCGCAGCCCCATGCCTGCTTCATCCAGTCCGTCGCCGACGATCTGGTCAATGAGAACGGCATCATGGACCTCTGGGTCCGTGAGGCGCGCCTGTTCAAATATGGTTCGGGCACCGGCACCAACTTCTCGGCCCTGCGCGGCGCGGGCGAAAAGCTCTCGGGCGGCGGCAAGTCGTCCGGCCTGATGAGCTTCCTCAAGATCGGCGATCGCGCTGCCGGCGCCATCAAGTCGGGCGGCACCACCCGCCGCGCCGCCAAGATGGTCGTGCTCGATATCGATCACCCCGATGTGGAAGAATACGTCAACTGGAAGGTCAAGGAGGAGCAGAAGGTCGCCGCCCTCGTGACCGGCTCCAAGACCGTTAGCAAGCACCTCAAGGCCATCATGAAGGCCGCGGTGAACTGCGAAGGCTCGGGCGACGACTGCTTCGATGTCAGCAAGAACCCCGCCCTCAAGCGCGAAGTGCGCGCCGCCAAGAAGGCCCTGGTGCCGGAAAACTACATCTTCCGCGTCATCCAGTTCGCACGCCAAGGCTATACCGACATCGAATTCCCGGTCTACGACACCGACTGGGATTCGGAAGCCTACCTCACCGTCTCGGGCCAGAATTCCAACAATTCCGTTCGCGTCACCGACGACTTCCTCCGCGCCGTGGAGAATGACGGCGACTGGCAGCTGAAGGCCCGCCAGACGGGCAAGGTCACCAAGACCCTCAAGGCCCGCGACCTCTGGGAACAGGTCGGCTACGCCGCCTGGGCCTCGGCCGATCCGGGCATCCAGTACCACACCACCATCAACGAGTGGCACACATCGCCTGAAGCGGGTCCGATCAACGCATCGAACCCCTGCTCGGAATACATGTTCCTCGATGACACGGCGTGCAACCTCGCCTCGGTGAACCTCCTGCCCTACCGCAACCAGGACGGCACCTTCAACACTGCCGCCTACGAGCACACCGTCCGCCTCTGGACGATCGTGCTCGAGATCTCGGTGATGATGGCCCAGTTCCCCTCGCGCGCCATTGCCGAACGCTCGTTCGAATACCGCACGCTGGGCATCGGCTACGCCAATATCGGCGGCTTCCTGATGACCTCAGGCATCCCCTATGATAGCGCCGAAGGCCGCGCCATTGCCGGCGCCGTCACTGCCATCATGACCGGCGTCAGCTACGCCACCTCGGCCGAAATGGCCAAGGAGCTCGGGCCCTTCAAGGACTACAAGCGCAACGCAAAGCACATGCTGCGCGTCATCCGCAATCATCGCAATGCCGCCCACGGCAATGCCACCGGTTACGAAGGCCTCTCCATCACCCCGGTGCCGCTCGACCACGCCTCGCTGATCGACGCCGAGCTCAGCGCCCGCGCCAAGCTCGCCTGGGACAATGCCCTGGCGCTGGGCGAAAAGCACGGCTTCCGTAACGCCCAGGTTTCGGTTATCGCCCCCACCGGCACCATCGGCCTGGTGATGGATTGCGACACCACCGGCATCGAGCCCGACTTTGCCCTGGTCAAGTTCAAGAAGCTCGCCGGCGGCGGCTACTTCAAGATCATCAACCGCGCCGTGCCCCCGGCCCTGCGTACCCTCGGCTACTCGGAATCGGAGATCGCCGAGATGGAGGCCTATGCGGTCGGCCACGGCAATCTCAACCAGGCGCCCGGCGTCAATCCCTCGACCCTCAAGGCCAAGGGCTTCACCGAAGACAAGATCGAGGCCCTCAACAAGGCCCTCGGCTCCGCCTTCGATATCAAGTTCGTCTTCAATCAGTGGACCCTGGGCGTCGATTTCCTGAAGTCCCTCGGCGTCACCGACGAGCAGATGAACGACTTCTCCTTCGAGCTGCTGCCCTTCCTCGGTTTCTCGAAGAAGGACATCGAAGCCGCCAATCTCCACGTCGTGGGTGCCATGACGCTGGAAGGCGCCCCGCACCTCAAGGACGAGCACCTGCCCGTCTTCGATTGCGCCACCCCCTGCGGCAAGATCGGCAAGCGCTACCTCTCGGTTGAATCGCATATCCTGATGATGGCGGCTGCCCAGCCCTTCATCTCGGGCGCGATCTCCAAGACCATCAACATGCCCAACGACGCCACCGTCGAGGAGGCCAAGGAAGCCTATATGTTGAGCTGGCGCCTGGCGCTCAAGGCCAACGCCCTATACCGCGATGGCTCCAAGCTCTCCCAGCCGCTCAACTCCTCGGTGCTGGCTGCCGCCGATGACGAGGACGACGAGGACCAGGTCGAAGAGCTGATGGCGCAAAACGCCGCTGCCCGCGTCCCGGCCATTGCCGAAAAGATCGTCGAGCGCATCATCGAGCGCGAAGTGGAAGTCCGCTCACGCGAAAAGATGCCCGATCGCCGCAAGGGTTATACCCAGAAGGCCGTCGTGGGCGGTCACAAGGTCTATGTCCGCACCGGCGAATATGACGACGGCCGGCTGGGCGAAATCTTCATCGACATGCACAAGGAAGGCGCCGCCTTCCGCGCCATGATGAACAACTTCGCCATCGCCATTTCGCTGGGTCTCCAGTATGGCGTACCGCTGGACGAATATGTGGAGGCCTTCACCTTCACCCGCTTCGAGCCCGCCGGCATGGTCATGGGCAATGACCGGATCAAGAACGCCACGTCCATCCTCGACTACGTGTTCCGCGAACTGGCCGTCTCCTATCTCGACCGCAACGACCTGGCCCATGTGAACCCGGATTCCCCCACCTCCCTCTCGGGTGGCGTTTCCGAAGAGCAGAAGGCTCGCCCCGCTGCCCCCGCCCCGGTCCCGGCCGAGCGTTTCGTCTCCCGCGGCATGACCCGCGGCAAGACGGCCAACGCCTCGCTGATGCTGGTCCCAACCGCCGAGGCTGCCCGCTACGCCCCCACGGCCGCGAGCACCTCCACCGTCACCGCCATGCGCTCCGCCACGGCTCTTAAGATCGACCCGTCGCCAACAGCCCTCAACACCGCCGAACTCGACCCGATCCCCGCCCCGCCCCCCTCCAAGGACGCAGGGATCCTCCGCGCCGAAGCCCAGATGAAGGGCTATACCGGCGACCAGTGCACCGAATGCAACAACTTCACCATGGTCCGCAACGGCACCTGCCTGAAGTGCGATACGTGCGGGACGACGACTGGGTGTAGCTGAGGCTAATGATTGGTATGTGATCGCCCCATAAGGATGGTCAAAAGTCCGGTTTGTGCGCACTCAACGTCGCCCACAGTTCGCCTCAACAAATAGGTGAACAAAAAAGGCCCCGGGAAACCGGGGCTTTTTCATCATACCACCAGATACAGTTGTTTCTGGAGCACTCGCAGCCTCGGCGTCCTCTTCGCGCCCCATTGCGGCCGTTTGTGCCAGCTGCGGTCATGCCCAGAAGCAGACTCGGTATCTCCGGCAGCAATTGGACGGGTTCCGATGGTTAGGTGCTTTCTGCCGGCCCCTGAAGGCCCGGCGGTGGTACTGCATCCTTGTCCGGATCGCGGCCTTGGCTGCGGTCAAGCCATCGCATGACGGGGGTGACGGTGAGTCCGTGCATTACGATCGATAACGACCACAAGCGATAGAGTGGTCCATAGACGGTCAGCATATTCGAATTGTCCGTGGTTTAGGCCGTACGCAAGATAGTAGAACGGGCCAAGGGTCGGCCAAGCGCCCCTATCTGGTTGTTCGCCGCCTTTCTGATCATTCTCGAAAGCTGCCGTTCGCCAAAAGGGGAGGTGCTCGAGCGGCTACGGCGTTCCCGCGGGAGGCAGTTCTGGACCATGTCGATGATGTGCTGTGTAATTAGCAAATGACCGAGATGCTGAAAGGCACTGTGGCCAGACGCTGATCAGATCAAGCAGACATCCGCGCTGCCGAGACATCACGCACAGGGGGCATGCCGAACATGCGGCGGTACTCGCGCGTGAACTGCGGCACGCTTTCGTAGCCGACATCATAGGCTGCAGTGCTTGCTGAGGCGCCCTCTGCGAACATGCGCCGGCGCGCCTCGATCAAGCGCAGCTGCTTTTGAAACTGCAGCGGCGACAGCGAGGTCACCCGGCGGAAATGCTGATGAAAGGAGGAGACGCTCATGCCTGCCACGGCGGCGAGCTTCTCGACCGGCAGCGGCTGGTCAAAGTCCGCGCGAAGCAATGCAACAGCCTTGGCGATACGCTGGATGTTGCTGTCGGACCAGCCGAGGCGCCGAATGGCGGAGCCATGGCGGCCTGCCAAAAGCCAATAGTGCATCTCGCGCAGAAGCTGTTTGTGCAGCACCGGTATTGACGCCGGTCGTTCAAGCAAGTGCAGCAAGCGCTGCGCCGCATCAGCGACTTCAGTATCGGTCGGCTCGGTACGGACCGGCGCGGCATCGGCCACGCGAGTCAGCTTCATCTCAACACTAAGCTCAGTCAGAAGCGCCTGATCAAGGTCGAGTACCAGTGAGAAATAGGGTCGGCCCACACTGGCTTCAGTGATCTGGCTGACGGTCGGAACGTCAGCGGTGATGACGAGAGAATCTCCGGCTCCAAAATCGAAGACGTCGCTGCCCGCAGTGACGCGCTTCTGTCCCTGCACCACCAGCGCTACGAGCGGCTTTGAGATCGCATATTGCAATGCACTTGGCCGGCTGGCGCGGATCAGGGTTAAGCCGGGAACGGGCGTCACGGCAACACCATCCGGATCGGCATGGGCATTGGCGTAGCGCGCGACGGCGTCGAGCAAAGCCTGTGTCACGGTGGCACTTCCCTCTTGGAACGTGCCTCCACCCTAAGACGGACCCCATCGCGCGTAAAGCCATGTCGGAGGATTAGGCAAGGATCGGCTAGCTTCCGGCAAAACGTTCTGCTCGGGTTGGGCAAGTATCTCCTCATCGAAACCGGCACTGCTGTGGCAGCGCCAGAACAGGAGGACACGATGGCCCGACTTACAAAAAAGCGCGTGCTGATGCTGGCCAGTAACGGCTTTGCCGAATTGTTCGAGCCGCGTCAGGCGCTGATCGATGCCGGAGCGCGCGTTACCATCGCCTCAGTGGATGTCGAACCCATTGAGGGCGTCGCCGGAACACAGCTGGGTGGCATGATCCGCCAGTCGATCAAGCCGGACGCCCGCTTTCAGGACGTCGATCCCGCCGAGTTCGAGGCGCTGGTCCTGCCAGGCGGCGTGATCAATCCGGACCGGTTGCGCATCAATCGCCAGGCTATGGGCATTGTCGAGGCTTTTGCCGATCAGAACAAGCTGATCGCCGCCATCTGCCACGCGCCTTCATTGCTGATCCAGGCGGACCTGGTGCGCGGCAGGCGCGTAACCGGATGGCTGTCGCTGCGGACCGACCTACGCAATGCCGGCGCCTTGGTGGTGGACGAGCCCGTGGTGCGCGACGGCAATTTGCTGACAAGCCGCATGCCAGATGACCTACCGCGCTTTTGCACCGCCCTGGTCGAGGCCCTGTCCGCCTGACCGCTTTTGCCTGATCAGACAAGACGCACGGACGATCGGGCAAAACCTTTCCCTACTGAACCCATACTCTCATTTCATCAAGCCAAGGAGACTTCCATGTCCAAAATCGCACTCGTCACAGGTTCCAGCCGGGGCCTCGGTCGCAACACTGCTCTGTCAATCGCCCGTCGCGGCGGGGATGTCATCGTCACCTACCGTTCCGGTGCCGACGAGGCGGACAAAGTTGTAAGGGAGATCCAAGCCCTGGGTCGCAAGGCTGTTGCCGTCCAGCTGGATGTCGCCGATGTTTCAAGTTTCCCGGGTTTCGTCGCCGAGCTCAGAGCAGCGCTAAGCAGGACCTGGGGCCGCGACACGTTCGACCATCTCATCAACAATGCCGGACATGGTGACATGGGCATGCTCGCTGAGACCACTGAAGCCCAGTTCGACGCCTTGGTCGACGTTCACTTCAAGGGCGTCTTCTTCCTCACCCAGGCACTGTTGCCCGTGCTTGCCGATGGTGGCCGCATCGTCAATATCTCGACGGGACTGACCCGCGTCTCCTATCCGGGCTTCTCGGCCTATTCCGCAGTCAAGGGCGCCATCGAGATCCTCACCATCTACATGGCCAAGGAACTGGCAGCCCGCGGGATCACCGCCAACGTTGTGGCACCGGGAGCTATCGAGACCGACTTCCTGGGGGGCGCGGTCCGTGACACGCCTGATCTCAACACAGCTTTCGCCGGGATGATTGCTCTAGGGCGGGTGGGCGTGCCCGATGACATCGGTCCGATGATCGCCAGCCTACTGAGTGAAGACAATCGCTGGATCACCGGTGAGCGCATCGAGGTTTCAGGCGGTCAGGTCATCTAAAGTGCGCAGGGGAGCTCACGCTCCCCTGCTACCTCATGGCAGATTCATGGTCGCAGCGCGCTATTCCGGCCGGTGCTGGAGATGTAACCATAGGCCAGTAGCTGGTTTACCGTGAGACGCCCGCGCGCCTCGATAGGCATATTAAGACGCGAGTTCGTCGGAGCAATTTGGCAGCCGTATACACTATGCGGCCTCTGACGCTCCTTTGCGGTTCTGCACGATCATGGCGACGTCAGACGAATGTCTGGTACCCCATTCGCACATCGGGGCGAGAACCATTGCCAGGCTCCGGCCAAACTCCGTCAGCTCGTATTCGACATGCGGCGGCACCGTCTGGAAGTCGATGCGACGAACGACCCCATCGTCGGTGAGTTCTTTGAGATGCTGGATCAGCATCTTTTCGGTCACACCCGTGACCAACCTTCGAAGCTGCCCCGTGCGTCTGGGGTTTTCAGTCAGATGGTAAACGATCAGCGGCTTCCACTTGCCGCCAAGGATTGCAAGAACCGCTTCCAAACCGCAATGAAATTCCCTGCTGGTCAAGTTGATCTCCCAATTCTGACACTTACAAAATAGTCGGTACTAGTTCGAATGTGCGCACTGTCCTACTTGGATCAAGCGGCGTTGTCGACGCGCAAATCGTCCCCAGGAGATCACCGTGACCAAAATACTTGTAACTGGAGCAACCGGTAATATCGGCCGGAAGACCCTGCAGCATTTGATGAAGCGGATGCCTGCAACCGACCTGGTCGGCTTGGCCCGCGATCCTGCCAAGGCTGCGGACCTTGCAGCCGCAGGAATTGATATCCGCCAAGGTGATTACTTCGATCCCGACGGCCTCGTGCGGGCGTTCGAGGGTATCGAGAAGCTGATGCTTGTATCCGCGACCGCATTCACTGACCGCAACACTCAGCACCAAAACGCCATTAGCGCGGCTCGGCAGGCGGGTATCAAATACATCGTCTATATGCCGATCATCCACGAAGCAGCATCTGCCTTCGCCTTGCCTGATATCACCGACCAGGACCTCTTCGTTGAGGAACAACTGAAGGCCTCCGGCCTCGCCTACACGCTTGTCGGTCATCCACCCTTTATCGAGAGCATCCCGTTCTTTATCGGCAGCAACCCCCTGGAGATAGGAGTTCGCGCCCCGGCTGGTAGTGGCAAAGCAGGGTTCGCCAGCCGTGACGATCTGGCGGAAGCGCATGCAGTCGTGCTGAGCGAATGGGGTCACGAGTACAAGACTTACACGCTCTATGGTGATCCAGCTGTGTCGTTCTCGGATATCGCCGACATCCTCTCCGATGTCAGCGGCAAAAAGGTGCCCTACGTCGCCGGCACCGATGAGGACTACATCGCCCACCTCATGGCGTCCGGTTTGCCCGAACCCGCCGCACGCTTCGCATTGGGGTGGATGCAGGGCGTAAATTCTGGAGCATGGGACGGCCAGGCGGGCGATCTAGAGAAACTCCTCGGCCGCACGCCGATGACGGCGGCTGAGTTCCTACGCACCACCTATGCCAAGCGCGCAAGATGAGACGCTGGCAAACCGCCTCCACGGCAGGCTGCCGTGGAGGAGAAGGGCATCGTTGGCCTTAAGGCACCGCCGCTACGCGCCCCATTCCAGCCGTTGAACAGCGTGAACGATATTCCGAAAGCTGCCGCTTGATGTAATCGCAGCAAAAGCGGGGGTGGATGCACCCCCGCTTGCAAATTACGTGCGCTTGAATGCACCGTTTTCCCAGCCCTCGAACTTGCCGGTGAAGAAGTCGACGTCCGAAAATCCCAGGATGCTGAGCACGGTATAGCTGTGCGAAAGCTGCTGGCCGCCGCGGGTGAAGAGCACCACGCGTTTGTCCGGCGTCACCCCCGCATCGGCATAGAGCTTCTGCAGGTCCTCGACGGGCAGGAGGACGCGATCGGCATCAAGCGTCTGGTCCCAGAACAGGCTGACCGAGCCCGGAATATGGCCCGCTGCGTAGTCGGAGGGCGAGCGCACGTCGAGCACCACGACGTTGGGGTCGCTCGCCAAGGCCTTCACCGCCGCTTCGTCAAGGAATTGCGGCCCGGTTGTGCGCGCGGTCGGGGTGCCATCGAAGGTGTAGTTGGCGAGGGCCAGCTGCTGGCCCGAACGCGGGTCGCGGCTCCACTCGTCCCAGCTCGCATCATAGAGCACGACGTTGTCGTAGCCCAGATTCCGCAGCGCCAGGTAGTTGTTGGCGGCGGCAACGCCGCTGCCGCAATAGGAAACCACCTCCCGGTCGGGGCTGACACCAGCCGTGTTGAGGAGCTCTAGGAGCAGTGGTTCGGATTGCAGCGTCGCCGCTGGCGTAAGGAGGCTCGATGCCGGCAGCGTCTGGGCGCCGGGAATGTGACCATCGGCATAGGCATCCCCGTTCCGGCCATCGATGATCACGGCACCGGGGTCGCCAACCTTGCCGGCGACATAGTCCTTGGAGACGCGGATATCGTTCTTGCGCTCGAGCGAAAAGGTGGTGGCGGCCACTTCGACCGGCTCGGTGCTGAGCTCGCCCTGCCAGGCGCCGACACCGCCATCGAGCACATGGACCTTGTCAAAACCGGCATAAACGAAGGCGACATAGGCGCGGCCCGGCAGAGCCGTGGTGTCATAGATCAGGATGGTGTCGTCGTAGCTCAGCCCCGCCTTGCCCAGCAGCTCCTCGAAGGTCGCGTCGCTGGCGAATTCATTGCGGATGCCATCGGCTTCCGAGACGTTGAGCGACTGCCAGGGCAGGTTGATGGCGCCCGCAACATGACCTTGCGCATAGGCGGCAGGGGAGCGCACGTCGATCAGCTTGGCGCCTTGCTTGATGAGGCGCTCGAACTCGGCCTGGCCGGTGATGATCCCGGTCGATTGCGTCTGAGCCTGTGCCGGCGCGGTTGCAACGCCAAGGGCCAGCGGGGCCGCGCCGAGGGCAAGCGCGTGGAGCGACAGGGCGGCAAAGAGCGGGGTGAGAACGGACGAATTCTTGCGCTGGAGCATGGGGGCAATCCTTTCCGATTGATCGACCCGCCGATTGTCTACTTAGCTGATAGAGATTGGCAACGAACCGGTTTGCGTTGTTGCCGCTTGAGGCGACAGGATTTTTTGCCGCCCGGCCGGCGCTTGAAAAGATCAGAAGCTGGGCCGCGGCTCCCAGCCGGTCAGCGCCAGCTCCCAGTCGGGGAACCAGGTGAGCAGCAGAATCTGAATCTGCCGGTCCCAGCCGAGGAAGATCGCCAGGCCGGTCAGCACCAGGAGCGCGCCAAGCACCTGCTGAATGCGACCGGCATTGGCCTGGAACCAGCCGAGCCGTCGTGTGATCTGCCGGCCGCCCAGCATGATCGCCGCCATAGGCAGCGCCGTTCCCAACGAAAAGGCGAGCGTGATGGCAAGCGCACCGGCATCCACCTGCTGGTTAAGCGCCAGGGTGATGACGGATGCCATGATCAGGCCGACGCAGGGGCTCCAGGCGAGGCCCAGGCCGGCACCGATGACGAGGCCGCCGCCGAAGCCCGAGCCGTTCTGCGGCACCGCTGTGCGACTGGCGATCACCCCGGCGAAGCGCTCGAAGCCCTGATGCAGAAACGGGATGGCAAGCACGAGGCCCAGAACAATCAGCACCGCTCCGGCAAGGATGCGGTTGAGGTCCGGCGGCACGCCGAGCGACCGCACCAGATAGCTCAAGGCCAGGGTCGCCGCAGTAAAGGCGCCGACGAAACCGACGATCAGCCCGATGGGCCGGGCCCGGCCTTCCTGCGCGCCTGAGCTCAGGATGATGGGCAGCAAAGGCAGCACGCAGGGCGAGAGGACGGTGATCACGCCGGCAAGAAAGGCAAAGCCGATGGTGAGCAGCATGGACGCCTAACTGGCGCTGTTGGCGTTAAGGCCATCGACGCCGCCCGCATTCCAGGACTTGACCGATTTGCCCTCGGCGTCGAGCAGCACGAAGGTGTCCTGATAGGTGACGCCGAATTTGCTCTTGAGCGCGGTTTCCTTGTCGTAGTCGGCAATGACCACGGTGAGGTCCGGGTTCACCTCGGCCCAGCGGGCGTTGAGTTCGGCAATGGTAGCGCGGCAATTGGGGCACCAGGCGGCATAGAAGAACACCACCGTCGTTCCTTGTGCCGCAAGCGCGTTGAGCGAAGGCTCGCCCTCGAAGCTCACGACGGTGGCGCGGGGCGACTCCCCTTGGGTTTGTGGTGCGGCATCCTGCGCCATGGCCTGCACGGGCGCGAGAACAAGGAGGCCGGCAAGAAGAAGACGTTGGGCAATCAGCATGGTTTTTCGCAAGGCTCGAACAAGGACCTCGACACTAGCGCGCCTTGCCTTTAGCTGCCCAGCGCGGGGAAGAAACAATCCTTCGAAGGAATGTCTACTCACTAGATAGATATTTCCCTGGGGAGGAGCGCTTTGGAACCCCTTGAGCCGCCTTTGCCGTCAAGCCATGCGATATTGAGGCAAGCTCATACTGCCTCAAGGATTTTCTCCGATGCACTTCAAACTTGCCGGTGCCGCGCTCGCCACTGCCCTTCTGATGACCGGGGCCGCCCATGCCGAGCGCCTGACCGATCAGCCGCTGGTCGATGCGGCCTGGCTGAACCAGCACCTGGGCAAGGAAAGCCTCGTTCTGCTCGACATCCGCGACGCCACCGAAGCGGGCGATCTTTATGCTGCCGGCCACGTGCCCGGCGCCGTTGCCGCTCCCTATGCCGCTTCGGGCTGGCGCGCCAAGGTCGGCGACGTTCCCGGCCTGCTGCCCACCGAGGAAGCCATCGAGGCCCTGGTCTCCGGCCTGGGCGTGAGCAATGACGACCACGTCGTGATTCTCACCGGCGGCCAGAATGCCTCCGATTTCGGCGGCGCCACCCGCGTCTACTGGACCTTCAAGGTCTATGGCCACGACAATGTGTCGATCCTCGATGGCGGCTATGCTGCCTGGGCCAAGAGCAATGGCGAACTGTCCACCGAGGCCGTGACCCCGGTCGCCGCCAGCTTTGATGCCGAGTTCCGGCCCGAGCTGCGCGCCGAAGTTGCCGAGGTCAACGAAGCCATCGAAAACGACGTCAACCTGATCGACGCGCGCTCGGTTGCCCAGTTCATCGGCCAGGAAAAGACCAATACGGTGCAGGCGCTCGGCCACATTCCGTCGGCCATCAACATCAATTTCGACAAGTTCTATGATGCGGAAAAGCCTGGCTTTGCCAGCGCCGACAAGGTGGCCCAGCTTGCCAGTGAAGCCGGCGTGACCGACAGCGAAGGGTTCATCTCCTTCTGCAATACCGGGCACCTGGCCTCGATTGCATGGTTCGGCCTCTCCGAAGTGCAGGGCCTGCCCAATGTGCGGCTCTATGATGGCTCGATGTCCGACTGGACGTCCGATCCGAGCCGTCCGGTTGTCACCAACTGACCGCCATGACATGATTTGAGTTGCTTGCCCGGATGGACCATCCGGGCAAGTTCTTTTTTTCGAGGCTTTCGATGACTGACACCACTGCCGGCCAATTGCGACCGGCGCCCGTTTCCACCGATCGCGGCCCGGTCTGGTTCACCAGCCTTGCGCTGGCCTTCGGCACCCTTGCCATCTGGCAGCTGGTCGACCTGCGCCAGGCCGCCTTGTTCCTCATCGGCAGCCTGATGGGCCTGACGCTTTACCATGCCTCCTTCGGATTTACCGGCGGCTGGCGCCGCATGGTGGTCGAGCGCCGCGGCCATGGCATGCGCGCCCAGATGCTGATGATCGGCGTTGCGGCAGTTGCCTTCATCCCTCTCCTGACGCTTGGCAATCCGTTCGGCCAGCCGCTTGCCGGCGCCACCGCACCCGTCGGTGTTTCGGTGCTGCTGGGCGCCGCGATGTTCGGCCTGGGCATGCAGTTGGGTGGCGGGTGTGGCTCAGGCACGCTCTTTACCGTCGGCGGCGGCAGCTCCCGCATGCTGGTGACACTGGCCTTTTTCATTTTCGGTGCATTGCTGGGCACGGCGCATCTGCCGTTCTGGCTGACACAGCCATCGCTGCCCGCCATCAGCCTCGGCACTACCCTGGGCGTGCCCTTGGCGCTGGTGCTGACGCTTGCCGGGCTTGCCGCCGTGGCGCTGGTGACCGCTTGGGTTGAGCGGCGTGCACATGGATCGCTCGAAACCATCAAGGCGCCGGCCAGCCGGGGCTGGTCTCGCCTTCTGCGCGGACCCTGGCCGCTGGTCGGCGCCGGCCTTGCCCTGGCGGGCCTCAATATCCTTACTCTCCTGGTCGCCGGGCATCCCTGGTCGATCACCTATGGCTTCGGCCTTTGGGGCGCCAAGATCGCCCAGGCGGTCGGCGTTCCCGTCGCGAGCTGGGAATTCTGGACCTGGCCGGCCCAGGCCCAGGCGCTGCAGTCCAGCGTTCTTGAGGATTCCACATCTGTGATGGATTTCGGCCTGATCCTGGGCGCAGCCCTGGCCGCGAGCCTTGCCGGCAAGTTCGCTCCCAAAGCCGCCCTGCCGTTCCTGTCGCTGCTTGCCGCAGCCATTGGGGGCGTGCTGATGGGCTATGGCGCGCGCCTCTCCTTTGGCTGCAATATCGGTGCGCTGTTCTCGGGTATCGCCTCGGGCAGCGTACATGGCTGGCTGTGGTTTGCCGCCGCTTTCGTCGGCAGCCTGGGCGGTATCGCTCTTCGCCCGGTCTTCGGTCTTGATGGGTTCAAGCGCAAATGAGTGCACGCAATACCTTGCTGTTCGGCGCCGCGGCCCTTGTGGCGACCGCAGCTGTCGCTGCCGATCACGTCGCGAGCGGGACACGGGCTCCCGCGCCGGTGGCCGCCGCAAGTGCAGCGGCCGACAATCCATGTGCGGCGGGCAATCCCTGCGCCGCAGGCAACCCTTGTGCAGCCGCCGCTCCGGCTGCCAATCCTTGCGCTGCAGGTAATCCCTGCGCCGCCGGGGCACCACCTGCGGCAGCGAACCCATGCGCCGTTTCTGCACCCGCACCCGTGGTAGCGCCCTGCGCCGCCGCGGCGCCGGTCGCCAATCCGTGCGCTGCCGGTGCGCCCTGTGCCGCGGCCGCACCTGCCGCAGCCAATCCTTGCGCCGCAGGGGCGCCTTGTGCTGCGCTCAACCCCTGCGCAGCAGGAGCGCAATAGGAGGAGGCGTATGAACGAGGATCGTGAACGCGCCGCCCTCGAAGTTGCCTATTGCGAAAGGCTCCTCGCCAAATCGGGCGAGAACGTCCTGCGCGAAACGCTGCGGGATGCGCCGGTCTCGGCCTGGTCGCATTATCCTGCGGGCGACGTGTTCGATCCCGACAGCGGTGGGCAATGGTACTACCACTGTCACCTGCCCGCAGCAGACGACATCGAACACGGCCACTACCACTGCTTCATTCGTCCGGATGGTGCGCAGGGCCCGGTGCACCACCTGGTCGCCATCGGCGTCGATGCGTATGGCAAGCTGCACCGGCTGTTCACCGTCAATCAATGGGTGGTTGGCGATAATTGGCTCGACGCCGAACCCACCATCGCCTTGCTGCCCCGCTTCGACATGGAACTGGCGAAGCCGTCGTATCTGGTCAACCGCTGGCTTACGGCGACCATCCGGCAGTATCAGCCGGAAATCGAGCAATTGATCCGCGAAAGAGACGCTGTTCTGTCGCGCTACGACGAACAAGATGCTGCACGTAATGACCGCACCTTGGAGGTCACGTCATCCTTAGTGATCGACCACTAATCCAAAGCCTCAGGATTGTTCTACTGGTGTGCGCGCAATTTAGACATTCATGCGCTTGATACAAGCTATAGACTAACGCCCGGGACGCGCCCCTTTCCGGACATCCGAAGGCATTGCGAGAAGTCCCTATAGCTGCCCGTCCGCTCACTCCGCATTGTTGATATCTGCTGGGGCGACACCGGACAGTCCTGCATTTTCCGCGCACTGTCGAAGGAAACATAGATGCTGGCGGTTGTCGACGTCGCGACGTTCGCGAAGGACGCCAATTGAATGCCGCTCGCTCAGCTCTCGCATGGTCATCTCATCGCAAGTTTTCTATCAATGCCGAGTGATCCTTGTCGCCTAGGCCATCTGCCACCGCCTTGTTCATCAGCTGCTGCAAGCCTGCAGAATTTGGAAGATAGAGCTCCAGTGACTTTGCTGCTTCCATTGCTAATCCGATATCCTTGCGATGAAGCCGAATTCGGAAGCCCGGATCAAAAGTCTCTGCGATCATCCGCTCGCCATGCACTTCGAGAATGCGCGACGAGGCAAAACCGCCCATCAGAGCCTCGCGAATCTTTGCCGGATCGGCCCCTGCCGCTTTGGCGAGGGTCAACCCCTCCGCCACAGCCTCGATCGTGAGGCCAACAATCACTTGGTTGACGACCTTGGCCGTCTGGCCGTCGCCGACGTTCCCGATCCTCGTTATGTTCTTGCCCATGAGCTGGAAGAGCGGCAGGGCTCGTCCGAAGTCTGCCTCTGCCGCGCCGACCATGATGGTCAGCGAGGCGGCCTTGGCACCCACTTCGCCGCCGGATACAGGAGCATCCACATACCCAGCGCCAAGCTCGGCGATGCGGTTGGCGAAGGTCTTGGTTGCGACCGGCGAAATGGAACTCATGTCGATGACGAGCTTGCCTGCGGAAATGCCTTCCGCAACGCCCTCTTCGCCAAAGAGCACCTTTTCCACATCTGGTGTGTCGGGGACCATCAGGATGACGATGTCAGCCGCCTCCGCCACGGCTCGGGCACTGTCGAGCGGCTTACCGCCGGCTTCGACCAGATGCTGCGAGACATCCTTGACCCGGTGTAGGAAAACTTCGTGCCCGGCAGCGATGAGGTGGCTCGCCATGGGGCGGCCCATGACGCCGAGGCCGATGAAACCGATCTTCATGCCTGCGTTCTCCATGGTTCGAACCAGCCAAGGCCGGCGCTGGTGCCCGCCTTTGGCTTGTACTCGGCGCCGACCCAGCCGGTGTAGCCGGCCTCGTCCAGTACCTTGAAAATATTCACATGGTTGACTTCGCCAGTGCCCGGCTCGTGGCGGCCAGGATTGTCGGCGATCTGCACATGGGCGATGCGCGACTGCAGGCGGAGGAAGGTCGGGATCAGGTCACCCTGCACCACCTGCATGTGGTAGAAATCGTATTGCAGGTAGAGATTGTCGTGCTTCATGGCCGAGGCGATGCGCTCGTAGTGCTCCGTGCTGTTGATCAGGAAACCCGGGATGTCGCGGGTATTGATCGGCTCGACGAGGAGTTTGATGCCGGCATCGGCAAGGCGCGGCGCGGCGTAGCGCAGGTTGTCGATCAGGACCAGTTCGAGAGCCGTCCTGTCGTAGCCTTCGGGCGCAACGCCGGCGAGGCAATTGATCTGCGTGCAGCCGGTCGCCTTCGCGTATTCGATGGCTTTTTCAACGCCTTGACGAAACTCGGCGATCCGGTCCGGGTGGCAGCCGATGCCCCGTTCGCCCGCGGCCCAATTGCCGGCGGGCATGTTGAACAGCGCCTGCGCCAGGCCATGCTGATCGAGCAGGGCCTTGAGCGCTGTGGGTTCCTGGTCATAAGCGCCGACATATTCGACGGCCTTAAAACCATCGGCGGCAGCCGCGGCGAGACGTTCGAGAAAGGGAAGCTCGGGGTAGAGCATTGAAATATTGGCAGAAAAACGCGGCACGGATCAGGCTCCCTTGAGCGGGCCGGGATAGGGAATTTGGTCGCCGCCACGGGCGGCCTTGAGATAGTTGAGCGCGTGGACCTGGCCGACCATTTCCAGCTCCTCGCGATAGACCGGGTCATGCCAGCCTTCGATATCGATCGAGCCAGACCAACCGGCGAGGCGCAACTCGGAAATCACGTCGGTCCAGTTGGTATCGCCAAAACCGGGCGTTCGCATCCAGACGGCCTTCTCCTTGCCGCCATAGCCCTGGGACTTGATGACATCCCAGCGGATGGTCGCGTCCTTGCCGTGCACATGGAAGAACTTGTGCGCCCATTTGCGGATTTGGGGAATGGGATCAATGAGATAGACCATCTGATGGCAGGGCTCCCATTCGAGCCCGAGATTGTTTTCCGGCACCTCGTTGAACATCATTTCCCACGCGTCGGGATTGTGGGCGATGTTCCAGTCGCCGGTTTCCCAATTGCCGCGCATGGAGCAATTCTCGAAGGCGATTTTCACGCCCTTGTCGGTGGCGCGCTTTGAAAGTTCGGACCAGACTTTCTTGAACTGCGGCAGGCTTTCGGGCAGCGCGCGATTGCGGATGCGGCCGGTAAAACCGGCGACGCAGGTGGCGCCAAAGTGGTGGGCATTGTCGATCAACGCTTCCCAGCCGCGCAGCGTCTCGATGTCTTTGGGCTGTTCTTCCAAGGGGTTACCAAACATGCCGAGGGTCGACATGGTGACGTCGCGATCGCCGATGACATCCTTGAGGCGCTTGGCGAGTTCGGGGAGATCCTTGTTCACGGTCTGCCAGAAATAGGGCTCGATGCTTTCAAAGCCGTGCGGCAGGATCTTTTCGAGATAGCCCACCGGATCCGGCTCGTGGCCGCGGATCATCGTGCCGATGCGGATGGCTTTTGGGTCAATGGCCATAAGTATTTCCCTTAAATGATGATTTCGACGCGACGGCCGGAGGTGGAGCTGTCGATGGCTCCGAGGACCATGGCGAGACTTTTGATGTTTTCGCGGCTGACTGTTTCGGGCGAGGGTCCGCCACGGGTGGCCATGAGAAAATCGGTGATGACGCCGAGGTGACCACCGATGCGGTCGGCGGGATCGAGCGCAGGGATTTCAAGGGCTTGTGTGCCCGGAAGCAGCTTTCCGGCGACATGGGGCTGAGCGCGTTCGGCGCGGATGTCGTCGGCGCCGTCCCAGAGGATTGAGCCTTCGGTGCCCGTGATGCGCCAGGTGCTTTCCCAGGACGTGCGCAGACCCGGTGCGGCCCAGGAGCCGCGATAAGTCATTACGGCGCCTTGCGAAAAGCGGAAGCTGGCAAAAGCCGAGGCGTCGCGTTCATACCAGGAGCCGGCCGGGTTCCACTCCTCGGCATAAACTGAAGTAGCCGCGTCATCGATGACGAAGCGGGCGGCGTCGAAGGTGTGGACGGCCATGTCCAAAAGCAGGACGTGGGGCATCTGTTCGCGAAAACCGCCGAAGTGCGGATCGAGGAAGAAGTCGCAATGAACGCCGGTGATATCCCCGATGGCGCCGGAGGCAACAAGACGGCGGATGCGGCGTAGCTGGGCGAGGTAGCGGCGGTTCTGAATGACGACGTGAAGGCGACCGGCCGCATCTGCGCGAGCGACCAAATCGCGAGCTTGATCAAGGGTTTCGGCCATGGGCTTTTCGGAGAGCACATGGGCGCCGGCGGCCAAGGCAGTTGAGACGATGCCATGGCGGACAGCGGGGATGGCGACGTCGAAGACGATCTCAGGAGATAATTTATCCAACATCGATTTGAGATCGGTGCCGATCTCGGGATTGATGTTTTGTTCGGCGGCCCGGGCTTCGGCATTGGCCGGATTGATGTCGACAATGCCGACAATTTCGACGCCGCCGACGGCCTTGATTGCTTCGAGCCACTTGCGGCTCATGGCGCCGGCGCCGGTGAGCACGGCACGCTGATTGGTTGTCATTTGGGTAACATCACGTTGACGTTGAGAGGGCGGAAAAGCGTGTTCGGTGCAACATCCGCTTGTTTCGGGGGTCGGGGTTGGGAACGGCCGAGATGAGGGCGCGGGTATAGTCCTCGTCGGGAGCCGTGCAGATCTTTTCGGCGGGACCGACTTCGACCAGTTTGCCGCGATGCATGACGGCGACGCGATCGCAGAAATAGCGAACGACGGAGATGTCGTGGGAAATAAAGATGAAGGAGAGATCGAGGCGGCTCTGAATTTCCAGCAGCAGGTCTAGGATCTGGCTGCGGATGGAGACATCGAGCGCGGAGGTCGCTTCATCGGCGATGATGACGCGTGGGTCGAGCGCGAGAGCGCGGGCGATGCCGATGCGCTGGCGCTGGCCGCCGGAAAAAGCGTGGGGGTAGCGCTCCATGACGTCGGGCGAGAGACCGACGAGACGGAGGAGTTCGGCGACCTTTTCCTCGATCTGCTTGGCCGAGAGTTTA
This sequence comes from Devosia sp., assembly GCF_036563435.1. Lineage (GTDB taxonomy): Bacteria > Pseudomonadota > Alphaproteobacteria > Rhizobiales > Devosiaceae > Devosia. The sequence goes on along the minus strand of NZ_DATCMJ010000015.1, from coordinate 159,377 downwards.
CCTTCGACGACCAGCGGATCGCCGATGATCTGGCGGATGGTCATGCGCGGATTGAGCGAGGCGAAGGGATCCTGGAAAATCAGGCGGACGTCGGCGTGGAATTTTCGGAGGTCGCCCTTGGAGAGTGCGGTGACGTCGATCTCCTTGCCGTCCTTCTGGCGGTAGAGAACCTGGCCGGAGGTTGGCTCGACGGTGCGGAGGATCAGGCGGCCGAGGGTGGTCTTGCCCGAGCCGGACTCGCCGACGACACCGAGATTTTCGCCGGCGTGGAGGACGAGGCTGACATCCTCTACGGCTTTCAAAGCGAACTTCTTGGTGCCCAAAAAGCCTTTAGCGCCGCCATAGACTTTTGTGAGGTTTTTCACTTCGAGGATGGGGCGCGGTGCGACCACCGCTTCGGAGCGGACGTCGGCGGGTTGCTCGAGTTTCAGCGTCGAGGCGAGGAGGCGCTGGGTATAGGCGTGCTGGGGAGCGTGGAAGATTTCGTCCACGGTGCCGGTTTCGACGATGCGGCCGAAGCGCATGACGGCGACATCGTCGGCAACTTCGGCGACGACGCCCATGTCGTGGGTGATGAGCAGCATGGCCATGCCGCGCTCGGTCTGGAGGCGCTTGATGAGGTCGAGGATTTCGGCCTGTGTGGTGACATCGAGCGCCGTGGTCGGTTCGTCGGCAATGAGAATGTCCGGATTGCAGGCGAGCGCCATGGCGATCATGGCGCGTTGGCGCATGCCGCCAGAGAATTCGAAGGTGTAGCGATCGACCATTTCGGCGGGGTTGGGAATTTCGACCTGACCCAGCAGTTCGACGGTGCGGGCGCGGGCGGCGCGCTTGTCGAGCTTGGCGTGGAGGCGCACGACTTCGTCGATCTGGCTACCGATGGTGTGGACCGGCGAGAGCGAGGACATCGGTTCCTGGAAGATCAGGCCGATGCGGGCGCCACGGACGGCGCGGACTTCGGCGCTGTTTGAGGCGAGTTGGGCGAGATCGGTCTCTTGGCCTTCCGTGCGGAGGATGATCCGCCCACCAACCATGACGCCGGGCTTGTCGACGATGCGCATGAGCGAGCGGGCGGTGACGGATTTGCCGGAGCCGCTTTCGCCGACGAGAGCCAAGGTGCGGCCGCGGTGCAGCTCGAAGCTCACATCGCGGACGGCGTGGAGAATGTGGGTGCGGAGGTGAAAATCGAGGGAGAGATTTTCAACGCTGAGGACGGGCTTTTCCATATATTGCTCCTCAGGTCTCGTAGGGGTCGGCGGCATCGCGGAGGCCATCGCCGAAGAAGTTGAAGGACAGGACGGCGATCACGACGGCCAAGCTGGGCCAGATGAGGAGCCAGGGCGCGGTCGAGATGGAGCGGATGTTCTGCGCGTCCTGCAGCAGCACACCCCAGGAGACGACCGGCGCCTTGAGGCCGACGCCGAGGAAGGAGAGCGAAGTTTCGGCGATGATCATCGAGGGGACGGCGAGCGTCGTGACCGCCAGGATGTGGCTCGTCAGCGACGGCAGGATATGGCGGAAGATGACGCGGCGCTCGGAGGAGCCGTCGAGCTTGGCGGCGGTGACAAAGTCCTCGTTGCGGAGCGAGAAGAAGCGGCCGCGCACTTCGCGAGCGAGACCGGTCCAGCCCAGCAGTGAGACGATTATGGTGATGACGAAATAGACGTGGAGCGGTGACCAGGTCAGCGGGATGGCGGCGGCGAGGCCGAGCCAGAGCGGAATGGTGGGCATGGCGCTGACGACTTCGATGACGCGCTGGATGGCCGTGTCGACCCAGCCGCCGAAATAGCCGGAGATGGAACCGAGGACGACGCCGAGCACCAGCGACATGCAAACGCCGATGAGGCCGATCGACATGGAAATGCGGGTGCCATAGATCAGCCGGCTGAGGAGATCGCGACCGAGGCGATCGGCGCCGAGAAGATACATGGTCTGGCTGGGATCGAGCGGACCAATGAGGTGGCGGTTGGTGTCGAAGACACCCCACATTTTGTAAGCCGGGCCTTCGACAAAGAGGCCGACGGGGACGATGACGGTGTCGTCGACGACGAATTTGCGGCGGAGCGCGGCCTTGTCGATCTCGACCTTATAGCCTTTTACGTGGAGCTGGAACTGGCCGTCGGGCGTGAAGAGGCCGATGCTTTGGGGTGGCGCGTAAGTATATTGCGCGCGGCTGGTGTCCGGCAGGCCCGGGGCGAGGAATTCGGCGAAAGCGCCGATCAGGTAGAGAACCAGAATGACGCCACCGCAGAAGAGGGCGACCTTCTGGGCAAGGAACTTGCGCCAGATGAGGGTCCACTGGCCGGCGGCGGCATCGGAGATCGGGTCCATTCCGGGCTTGAGGCCGGAGATGGCGGGACCGTCTTCGGCAAGCTTGGCATCGAGGATGGGCGTAAGGGTCATCGCATCACCTCAATTGTAGCGGATGCGCGGATCGAGCAGCGCGAGCAGGACGTCGGAAATGAGCATGCCTACGAGGGTCAGGACGCTCAGGAGCAGAATGAAACTGCCGGCGAGGTACATGTCCTGCGCGACCAGCGCGCGGAGAAGCAGCGGCCCCGCGGTCGGCAGGTTGAGTACGATGGCGGTGATGGTGACGCCGGAGACGAGCTCGGGCAGCACCCAGCCGATGGCCGAGACGAAGGGATTGAGCGCGATCCGCACCGGGTATTTGACGATGACCTTGTATTCGGGCAGGCCCTTGGCCCGGGCGGTCGTGACATAGGGCTTTGAGAGTTCGTCGGTGAGATTGGCGCGCAGGATCCGGATCATTGCTGCCGTGCCGGACATGCCGATGACGAGGATGGGGATCCAGAGGTGGAGGATCAGGTCCCACACCTTGGCGGGGCTCCAGGGCGCATCGACATATTCGGGCGAGAAGAGACCGCCGACGGACTGGCCGAAAACGCGGAACGAGACGTACATCAACGTCAGGGCCAGGATGAAGTTTGGCACCGCAAGGCCGATGAAGCCAAAGAAGGTGAAGACGTGGTCGCCGACCGAATTGCGGCGCACGGCGGAATAGATGCCGATGGGCAGGGAGACGGCCCAGACGAGGAGCAGCGCCGCGAAGGAAATGGCGAGGGTCGAGCCCATGCGCGACCAGATGACTTCCGAAACCGGCTGGTTCCACTCGAAGGAGAAGCCGAAGTCGCCGCGGGTCAGGATGCCCAGCATCCACTTGCCATACTGGACCCAGATGGGTTGATCCAAGCCATATTGGGACCGCAGGCGCTCGACCGTCGCCGGATCGATCGGGGCGCCGCCATCGGCGAGCGTCGAAAGCAGCGATGTCAGATAATCGCCCGGCGGCAGCTGGATGATGGCGAACGAGATGATCGACATGCCGAACAGGGTCGGGATCATGTAGACCAGCCGCTTCAAGATATAGTTCAGCATTGCCGCTCCTCTTTCGGCTTTGCGGGTGGCACGGCGGGTGAGCGTCGGGCCGGTGGTCTGGTGGGCTTCGGGGCTACGCTACCCTCAATCCCCCTTGTGGGGAGGGATCAGGGATGGGTCGACAAACCACGTTTGCCAAAAGGCGCCCTCACCCGGCCCTTCGGGCCGACCTCTCCCCCAGAGGGAGAGGTAAAACGTCATCACTCCCAGGCGAGATGGACCACCTCCATGGTCTCGATCTCGCTGATGTCGACCGTTACACGTTCGTCACAGATTCGGAACGGCACCGACCGATCGGCAACCAAAAGATTGACGGATCTGACTTTTTTGTCTTGGGGAATTTCCAGCGTGGCGGTCAGCGGGCCGACGGGCCAGGTGTCGCGCAGAGGCCCCTTCATCATCATGGGATTGGTGAGGTTGAGAAGGCACAGCGCCCTGCCCTTTTCGTCTTCGTGCAGGCCCACATCGAAGACGCCGCGGCCTTCAACCGTGACTTCGGGCACCTTGCCCAAGGCCCATTTCACCGCATTGGCGATGAGGCGCCCCTGGTCCTCGGCCATATAGGTCCAGAAGACCTCGCCGATATTCCAGGGGATGTAGACCACGCGGCCACCGGCTGCGGTCACGCGGGCCGAGACGCCGACGCCCTGGGGCGGCAGGCGGGGATAGACTTCTTCCATCGGCAGGTCTGGGAAATCCGGGATTTTGAGGAAGGGTTGGTCCAGCGTGGTCGTCGGTTCGACCCCGACATCTTCGGTGCCGCCGATGATGCGCTGGGCGCTGCCGAAACCGGTGTTTATGGGGTGGTTGCCGTTGATCGAGACGTAGGAATTGCGGACGCCGCTGCGCGGGGGGACGGTCATCTTGACGCCGAAGACGTCGGCGAGGCCGAAGTCGGACCGGGCAGCACCTTTTTCGTCATAGAGCGAAGTCTGGTGGGCGGCGACGACAGAGCCGCCTTCGGCGACGAAATCGCTGATAGCCTGACATTGGGCGTCGGAGAGATAGGTGGCGTTGGCGAGGATGACGAGCTTGTAGCGGCGCAGCTCCTCGAGCGTCATGATCTGGTCGGAGAGGAACTCGAAGGGCAAACGGGCTTCGACTAGGGCGTGGTAAAAACCCATGTCGTTGAGTTCGGCCAGATGCCGCTTGTCGGGGTCCCAATGGCGGAGGGTCGTCGCCGGGTCGATGATGGCGATCTCGGCCTTGGGCAGCATGGAGCCGATGACGGGCTCGACCTGCGCATGGAGATTGAACGCGTTGGCCGTGGGCTGGACCCAGCGGTCATCGGGAATGCAGGCGTTGAACTTGGTGAACCAAGGGAAGAGCCCTTGGGTGATGCCGGCGTGAATCCACTGTTCGATCTCGGGGCCGGTCTGCACCGAGTCCTTCCAGCGCGGGATTTCCTCGGGGCCGATGGAGGTAATGAGCCCCACCGGACGATCGCGAAAAGTGGCGCGGATACGTTTGCCGTTGCGGCCGGCGGACCAGGCGGGCTCGACATTGCGGCGGCCCTGATGGTCGACGAAGAGAATGGGGCAATGCTTCTTGATGACTGAAAGGTCGAATTCCATGAGCGAGGAACCGCTCATATTGGGAATGAAGCTGGCGTGCGGTTTGACCTTTTTGACCTCGGTGTCCCAGTGGGCCACCAGCTTGGTCAGTGTGGTGCGGCGCCATGCAGCCCAGGCCTGCCAGACGGGATCGGAAGCGGTCGTCGTTTTGGGAAGATCGAAGCCGCTGGCGGCCCTAAAATTGTCTTCGCAGGCTTTGCAATAGCAGACGCCGTGGCCTTGCCAGCGATTACCGAAGAGCGCGTCGATGTCGTATTTTTCGGCGATCTCGACGATGACTTTGGTCATGAAGTCGAAATTGTAGCTTGAATAAGCGCAGGTGACGAAAATGCCGGGCATGGCCCAGTGTTCGCGGGGATTGCGATCGACCGTCAGCGAGACCCATTCGGGGTGCGCCTTGGCGGCGTCGGGATGGATGGCGTGCGGATCGACGCGGGCCATGACGTGCATATCGAGTTTGCGGGCTTCGGTGACGAGGGTGCCGAAGGGGTCGGTGTCGCCGATGAATTTCGAGACATAGTGGAGCGGGATTTCGCTTGGATAGTAAGCGATGTAGCCGCCGGCCGAGAGGCAGATGGCGTTGGACTTGGTACGCTTGAACACATCGACCCAGAAGGCGGGGTCATAGCGCTGCGGGTCGTCCTCGACAAATGTGAGCTGGGTCCAGCGCGTGGCGGTCTTGTACCAATCGGGCGTGCGCAGAGTGGACGCAGCTGGGCTGTCTTCGATTTTGAGCATCGGACGATCCGGTCAGAAATGTGGGAATTGGATGCACCGGCGGCAGGACGGGCCGCCGGTGCCTTGAGCCGACCCTGGGAGCGATCAGCTGATGTAATATTGCTCAGGATTGGTCGGCGCGGGCGTCGGGTAACCCCAGGAATTGGGCATGACGGGCTGCACGTTCTTGAGGCGCGAGGCGACGATGCCATAGCCATCGAGCGGCAGGGTGATGCCGAAGACGTAGAACTCGTCGGCAGCGATCTGCAGGATCTCTTTCATGAGCTCGTTCTGGCGAGCCGGATCACTCGACTGGCGCAGTTCGTTATAGGCCTCGAACTGGCGCTTGGTCGCTTCCGGCGGCTCGACGGCGTCGGGAGAGTCGGGGTCGTTGTACCAGATCTGCCAGCCCTTGGCGTACATGGCCTCGGTCGTATTGGGAAAGAAGTAACGCGGATCGAGAATGGCGACGATGCCGCCATTGCCGCCGAACTTGTGGACGGTGGCATCGTATTCCCCGCCCTGGCGGACGCGGACTTCCCAGAGCGAACGATCCATGGTGCGCATCTGCGCGTCGATGCCGACGGCGCGGAGCATGGGCAGGACGAGCTGGAAGCTATCGACAAAAGTCTGGCGAACCTGATCGATCTCGAAAATGATCGAGACACGCTCACCGTTCTCGTAGAGGCGAATGCCCTCGCCATCCTTGTTGGGAATGATGGTATCGAGCAGTTCATTGGCCTTGGCGACATCGTAGGCCGTGTACTGGGTGGCGAGCTGTTCATTGTAGAGCGGGTCTTCCGGACGAATCGAGGGTTGGGCCGGAGCGCCCTGGCCGATGAACACCGTATCGATGACTGCCTGTCGGTCGATCGAGTGGCTGAGGGCGGCGCGGAAATCCTTGTTCTGGTAGAGGGCGCGTTTGATCGGATCGGGATGGGTCAGATTGAGCTGGAACACCATCTCGTTGGGCTCGGTCGAGGTGGTGGTGTAGAACCCGTACTGGCCGGTTTCCTGCCCATCATAGAGCACGGCGCGATTGGCCGGGGTGCAAATCCACTGATCGATGAGGTCGATCTCGCCCTGCAGCGCCTTGAGCAACAGCACTTCGTTGTCGGCCGCCACGGCATAGGTGATGCGGTCAATATAGGGCAGCTGGTTGCCGTCGGTATCGACCTTGAAATAGTAGGGATTGCGCTCGGAAATCGAGAACTCGGCGGATTCACCGATGGGCTGGGTGACGCGCCAGCCAAACAGGGTCGGCATATCCTTGTTCTTGAAGATTTCGCCGTCGACGGCGATGCCGCTTTTGATCTGGAAGAGCTGGACCCAGCCGGTCATGCCCTGGTCGGTCGCGAGCTTGTCGGCATCGGGATTGTACTTGATGTGGAACTGCTCGAGATAGTGACGCGGCGTGCGCGTGGTGCGGTCGTCATTGGCCCAGGCAAGGCGCAGCGGCAAGAGGCCATTGGGCTGGTTGAAGACGATGCGGAAGGTCAGGTCGTCGATCTTCTCGAACTTTGCCGTGCTGCCATCGGTCGAGCGCATCGGGGTCGGCGGGGACTGGGCCAGCTCTTCGTTGAGGAGGATGTCTTCGTAAAAGAACAGCACGTCATCGGTAGTGAAGGGTGTGCCGTCGGACCACTTGTGGCCCTCGCGCAGCTTGAACGTATAGGCCGTGGCGTCTTCATTGGCCTCAAAGCTCTCGGCAACATTGGGGATGACCCCACCGAAATCAGGGGTGTAGCGCACGAGCGGCTCATAGCCCTGATAGCGGTGCATCATGTTGAGCGAGCCGCCACCAACGAGCGCGGCACGGAGGTCGCCGCCATATTTGCCGACGGCCTCGAACGGCTGGACCACCATGGGATTGAGCGGCAGTCGTTCGGCCAGCGGCGGAATGATACCAGCGGCAACAGCTTCGGCGAGCGCCGGCGCTTCCTTGAGCGGGGCCTGTGCGAAGGCTGGGATGGCCGGCAGCACGAGAGCGGCGCTGGTCGCAGCCAGAAATGTTCTCCGAGAAATATTGGTCATCGATCCCTCCTCAGCTCGGGCGCCCTAAGCGGCGCTCTTCAAGCTAACAACAGCCAATCAAGACCTAATTGTTAGGTCAATAGGCATAGCGAAATCGTTGCAACGAATATTCTATGAAGCGCATATCATTGTTTTTTAAGCGCAATATCGCGCATTATAGACAAAACTTGCGCATAAAAATTGGCATGCTAGAACCTAACAAAACATGAAGGTTTGCGCTTGAAGAAAATCACGCTGCAAGAGATCGCCGACCAGTTAGGCGTTTCCAAATTCGCCGTGTCGCGCGCGCTGTCCGGCAAGGACGGCGTCAGCGGGGAAACGCGCGAGCGGATCACGGCCAAGGCACTTGAACTGGGCTATCTGCGCGCGGCCGATGTGGCGGCGATGCGGCCGGCCATCCACATCATCTTCAACGACCATGATCCGGTGAACAGCGAGCTTTGGATGCAGATGCAGAACGGCATCCAGCGCGAAGCGGACAGCTCTGGATACCAGGTGCAGATCCACTGGACGGCCGAGCCCGAGCGGGTCGAAAACATCGCCCGGGCGAGCGCCGGCATCGTGCTGGTAGGTCAGCATGACGTGAAGACGCTGGCGGTGCTGAAGGCTTTGGGGCGCCCGGTGGTGCGGCTCGGCTGGGTGCTGCCGCTCGAACAGGTCGACCAGGTGACGGGCGCCGACCATGAGGCGGGCAATGCCATCGGGCAGTATCTGATTGCGCGCGGACACAGGCGCATCGGCTTCGTACACGGCAGCCGCGTGCTACGGGGACGCATGGAGCGCCTGTTCGGCCTGCGCGAGGCACTGCTGACGTCGGATCAGGCGAGCGTCGTTGAAGTGCAGTTTGGCGAGGAGGGCTTTGCCAATGCCTTCCTCGCGCTCAAGACCGAGGGAGAACTGCCGACGGCGCTGTTCTGTGCGCATGACAGTCTTGGGGTGCATGTGGTTTCCGAACTTCACCGCATGGGCCTGCGCGTACCCGACGATATTTCGGTCGTAGGATATGGCGACTTTGCTGCCGCGACACAGATTTCGCCGCCGCTGACGACGGTACGCCTGCCCGGCGCCGACATGGGTATAGCCGCATTCCGGCTGCTGCTCGAACGGATGAACAGCAACCGCCCCGCACTGCCGCCACAGCGACTGATGCTGGTGCCGCAATTGGTCGAGCGCGCTTCGGTCAGAACGCTTTCCCAAGGCTTAGACTAGCGGCACTTGCGGAAAGGAGAACGGCGAGGTTTCAACATTTGGGCAGATAACTGCCATGCCGGTAACCGGACGGAAGCTAGCCGGCACCCGCCGATCAGCAATGCGCCCCATTCCGGTCGTCCCATTGGCAACAGTGGAAGCCCGAAAGCGGACGATCCAAGCTTACGTGCGTTAGCATAGTCTGCTCTGTTTAATACTGAGCGCCTCGAGCAGGAAGGCCGAGGTGGACCGGCTCGAATGGACCAGCTAATCCTGTGCGGCCGGGCCAAGCTGGACCCAAGCTCAACGCAGGCAGCGCCATGACAACACTCGAACTCAAGGCCCAACACGACGCATTGGCCAAGATTGCGACCGTGCGCGATCCAATCAAGGCAGTGGCCGAGTTCGTGTGGAATTCGCTAGATGCCGACGCGACAGCAGTTTCAGTAAAGCTTCGCCGGAATGACTTGGGGGGCCTCGAGGAGCTGACTATCGTCGACAATGGAGTGGGCATTTCGCGTCGAAATGCGATGGCTGATTTCGAAAACCTCGGCGCTTCATGGAAGCGGCAGCAGGCCCGCAGCGAGGGCAGGCGCATTTTGCACGGCAAAGAAGGCCAAGGGCGCCTGCGCTTCTTCTCGATTGCGGAACGGGCGCGTTGGACGTCAGTGCATGTCGGCGGAAGCGTACCAACGCGCGCCGTGATTACTATAAATGCCGGATCTTTGCACAAATCCGAGGTCGAAGTCACCGAGCTCGAAGATGCCAGAGCGGAGCCTGGAACCTCCGTCGAACTCTATCCACTCAAGGATAGCCAAGAATGGCTAGGGAGCAAAGACGCGCGGATGAACTTTGCTGCGATGTTCGCACCCTACGTGCTGCAGTATCCCTCCGTGATCATCGAATATGATGGTTTACCGATCGACCCGACAATGAGCATTGCCGATAGCCGGAACTTCGATCCGATTACCATTGTAGGCCCAAACCACAAAATTGAAGGTCTGACCCTTAAGGTCATCGAGTGGAAGCATGGCCTGGGCGGGCGCAAGATCTACTTGGGAGGCGAAGCGGGAGTTGTACTGGGATCGATACCTGCCAATGTGAACGCCCCTGATTTCGAGTTTTCCGTATATGCCTATGCGCCCTACTTCCAAGAGCTTGCGCAGGCCAATTTGCTAGATTTCGACGGCTTGACCGATCCGGACTATCTAAAGGCGATCGACCATATCCGGGATACAGTCGGCGATCACTTCCGGGCCAGAAAAGCGGAGCGGTCGGGCGAGCTCATTCAAGAACTCAAGGATGCTGGTCTCTACCCATATGATGGAGAACCCAAATCCGATGTCGAGATACGAGAACGTCAGGTTTTCGACATCGCCACTCATGCGGTCTCTTCATATTCCCGCGATTTCAAGCGGGCTGATGATCCTCTAAAGAAAATTACGCTTGGCCTTTTGCGAGAGGCAGTTAGGCACAATCCTGAAGCCATCCACAACATCCTTCATCACGTCTTCAACCTACCAAAGAACCGCCAGGATGAGTTTTCCAACCTGTTGCACAAGACGAACTTGGGCAACATTATCTCGGCTTCAACATTGATCGCCGACCGCGTTGTGGCGCTCGAAGTCCTTAAAGGGTTGGTCTTTGACCCTAGTCGACGCAATACGACGCGCGAGCGCGGAGAACTCGATGTTCTCGTCCAGGCCAATACTTGGATGTTCGGTGAGAACTTTCACATCACCTTACCCGAAGCAGGGCTCTCAAAGATAATGGAGCGCGTCGCGCAGGAATTGGGCAAAGGCCGTTCGCGGAAAAAGCTTGTCACGCCTCAGGGCAAAACCGGCCGGGCAGACGTCTTCGTCGGGCGCGGTGTCCCGATGCAGAACCAGCTGAAGAGGGAATTTCTGCTCGTCGAGCTGAAGAGGCCAAACCTTACGGTTGGAACGAAGGAAACTGATCAACTCGAGCGTTACGTCAACACCATCCGGACCCAACCTGATTTCGCTCATACAGACACGTACTGGAACTTTTATCTTGTGACCGGGGCGTACGACGAAATGGTGGAACAACGCATCACGCAAACTGGTCGTAATCCGGGGATTTTGATTGAAAGGCCCACCCATAGGGTATGGGTCAAAACGTGGGGGGAAATAGTGCGGGAATGCGAGGCCCGACTACACTTCATCTCCGAGAAGCTGCAAATCGAAGTCAAGGCATCAGAAATCGAGGCGCGGATCAAAGATCTCAAATCATCTATCCTGAGGACCAAAGATATCGAGCCCGACGAGCTGACCGACAAAGAATCTGTCTAGCCCAGACCTGGGTTGCAACCGGTCCCCAGATCACGCTCCCATTCCTGGCAATCGCTCGGCCACTAGAATTTCTCGAAAGCAGCCGTTCGGATCATCGGCCCGACGATGTTGAACGGTTCCAGTCGTGCATGTGATTGTCACCATGTGCCGAACCAAGTTTTATGGGTAAACAAAACGCAAACATAAGCGCTTTATGAACACCAACGATTTCGACTTCCTATGTCAGGAGGAATCACCGGATAAGGACTTGTGAAGAGAACGGTATCGGCGTCCATGTACATCTCGCGCATTCTTATCAAGAATTTCCGAAGTATCTCGGATTTGGACATTGCGGTTTCCGGAGACATAGTAATCGTTGGTGAAAACCGGGTAGGCAAGAGCAACCTGTTGTTTGCACTGCGGCTGATCCTCGACCCCTCACTCCCCGACAGCGCCCGCGAGCTCGGCATTTCCGACTTCTGGGATGGCCTTGCCCGGGACAAGGACAGCGTAATCGAGGTGTCGATCGAACTGCGCGACTTCGAAGCCGATCTCGATACCTTAGCGCTCCTCTCTGACTACCGGCTCGACGCCGATCCGACGACCGTTCGTCTCACTTATCGCCTGAGATCAGCCGACGAGGCGGAAGGCACTCCCGAAACCGACGCAGAGCTCGAATTCCATTGCTTCGGCGGCGAGGACGAAAAAAAGCGGTTCGGCCACGACCTGAGGCGCCGGCTTCCTCTCGACGTGCTGCCTGCCCTGCGCGACGCTGAGGGCGACCTTGCGGTCTGGAGAAAGTCTCCCCTGCGCCCGCTGCTGGACGAGGCCTTTTCCGCCATTGCCACTGCCGAGCTCGACAAGATCGGCGACGGTATCGGTAAGGTCACGCAAGCCATACTGGAGTTCGACGAGGTCGACGAGCTCGAGGGGAAAATTCGGGCCTTGTTCACCAGGATGAGCGGGTCGAGGTAAGACGTCCATCCCGTGCTGGGGCTCACCCCGACCGATACCACCAAGCTGTCTAGAACGTTGAAGCTGCTGGTCGACGATGGCGCGCGGAACGTGTCAGAGGCGAGCGTCGGGTCCTCGAACCTGATCTTTCTTACGCTCAAGCTGCTCGAGCTGGAGAGCCTCATCAAGAAGAACAGTCGGGACCATACGGTGCTGGCGATCGAGGAGCCCGAGGCGCACCTTCATCCTCATCTCCAGAGGACCGTCTACCGCCACCTGTTCCGACAGCAGAACCCCCATGCCGGCGGCCAGGACGGGAAAGACGTTCCCCGATCGCGCACGGTGATTGTTACCACGCATTCGCCGCAAATCGCGAGCGTCGCGCCGCTGAAATCGCTGGTATTGTTACGCGATCAACCGGGCAAGGGCAGCACCGGCCGCTCCTCGGCGTCCATCGGTTTTACCGATGACGAACACGATGACCTTGCCCGTTATCTCGACGTCACCCGGGCCGAGATGCTTTTCTCACGCGGCGTCATCCTGGTAGAGGGCGATGCCGAGAAGTTCCTCGTGCCGTTTTTCGCCGGACAGATGGGCATTGATCTCGACGAGTACGGCATCACCGTATGCTCGGTCGCCGGCACCAATTTCCAGCCATACGCGAAGTTCCTCGGCGGCATGGGCATCCCGTTCGTGGTCATCACCGATTGGGACGAAATCTCCGAGGAGTCAAAGCCCCTCGGGATCAACCGAAGCCTAAAGCTGGTCGGGACCATTGAGTTCCGCCGTACCGGATCCGTACCCGTTGCCCTCATCAAGGAACTGCGGGCGTTGGATGACTGGGACGAGTTCGGTGAGCGGGTCGAGGCGTTCGGCGTGTTCCTTAGCAACCAGACACTCGAGATTGACCTCCATCAAATCGAGACTTACCGCGTTCCGATCTACGACACGTTGCGGGAGGGCGGATTCGGACCGGAAAGGGCTGCGCGCATCGAAGGGTGGGCGTCGGGCAAGGAAAAGTTCAACGAAGACCAATACCTTGCGCTCATCGAGAGTATCGGCAAGGGAAGGTTCGCCCAACGTCTGGCCACCCGTCTGGGAGGCCTGGAACTGCCGGGCTATATCCGGCGAGCCATCGAATTCATTGTCGCCAATGTCTAGCGGTGGGTATCGCGCCCAGGCGCTGGCCTTGGTTGGTAATCCGGGGCAGCAAAGAGCTTATGACTCCACTGGCCATTGCGTGGTCGTCGCCGGCCCCGGGAGCGGCAAGACCAAGACGCTTACCCTCAAGCTAGCCAGGATGCTGGAAGAGGATGTCGAGGATCCGCGCGGCATCGCCTGCATCACCTACAACAACGAGTGTGCGAGGGAGCTCGAGACCAGGCTCTATGGCCTCGGGCTGGAGCCGAGCCGACGCCTCTTCGTCGGGACGGTCCATTCGTTCTCCCTGACCCAGGTCATCCTGCCGCACGCCCAGGCGTTGGATTTGGGAATCCCGGTCGATTTCAAGATCGCGACCAAGGCTCAACAAGCCGCGGCGCTGGAGGACGCCTATGCCGCGGCAATCGGCCCCGGCGTCCCGTCGGACTGGAAAGACCGGATGAACAGGTATCGCCGGTCGATCCTCGACAGGACTTCGAAGGCATGGCGGGAGACCGACGCGCGGATCATGGCGCTGGCCGAGAGATACGAGCAGGAACTGCGGGGACGTGGGGTAATCGACTTCGAGGACATGCCGCTCCTGGCCCTGCGGGCCTTGCAGCAGCACCCATGGTTGCAAAGGGCATTGCTGGCCAAGTATCCGATCCTGGCGGTGGACGAATATCAGGATCTTGGGAAAGCCCTGCACACGATGGTGATGGAGCTCTGTTTCGGCGGGGGGGTCCGCCTGTTCGCCGTAGGCGACCCGGACCAATCCATCTATGGCTTCACGGGTTCGGACCCAGAGCTTTTCAATCAGCTATCGAACCGGCCCGACGTCGAACGGGTGCCGTTGACGCTGAACTACCGGTCGGGGCACGACATCGTCAGCGCCTCTCAACTCGCGCTAGGTGCTCCCCGCGGATACGAGGCTGCGCAAGACGCGCCGAAAGGGACCATCTACTTCCACGCTTTCGGCGGGAATTACGATGCCCAGGCTGTGCGCGTTTTCACCGAGATATTGGCGTCCGTAGCAAAGCGCAGGCCGAAGCTGGACTTGAGTGACATAGCCATCCTTTATCCCGCAGGGTTCATTGGGGACGCCATCGCCGAGGTCGCCAAGCAGCTGGGAGTAGCAACCATCCGCTCGGATTCGGCCTCCCTGTTTCTTCGGGGCAGCCGCTTGATGACGTGGATCGAGAGATGTGCGATCTGGTGCTCTGGCGGCTGGAAGACGGGCGATCCCCGGCTCACCCGCCTCCAAAAGGACGCCCTCTCCATTTTCTGGGAGGGCCTGCCCAACGAAGAAGCGGAGCTCTCGTTGGTAAGGTCGCTCGTCGACTACCTCTGGAACAATCGCACCCCTAAGGCGACGATGTATGATTGGTTGGTAGGCTTCGCCGCCGCGGTGCTGTCCCCCTTGGCGGCTTCGACTCCGCGCCTCGATGACGAGCGCGAAACGTTCGACGAGGTCGTTGACCGAGTTAAAGAAGACGGTCTGACGCTCGAGGGCTTCGCCGGCGGAGGAACGGCGCGGGACCGCCTCAACCTCTCGTCGTTGCACAGCTCGAAAGGGAGGGAGTTCGAAGTGGTCGTCATGATCGGCATCGATGAGGGTCGCGTGCCCCGCGCCAATCCATCGCCCAGAGATTTGCAGGAATCCCGCCAGCTCTTCTATGTTGGGCTTACCCGCGCCAAGAGCGAACTCCACATCGTTTCAACGGCTAACAAGCGGTCCCGGTTCGTTTCGGATCTCATCAGACGATTGGCATGAAGGGCGGATGTCCACTTGCGTTGGCGTGGCGCCAAAAGCTGACAGACCGCTCTCGGCCCCAAACGCGCAATCGGCATAACCGTCGCAATCGCTGCCTCTGATATGTCCTCGCAAGAGCAAACGCGGATTGCTGACGCCCTTTCGCTCTCACCTCCGATGGGGCTGAATCCGTTTCCGCCTGAAACAGAAATTCACTTGGCAGCTGCCTTTAAATTCTAAAGTCCCAGCCGTTCAGTTTCGATGTTCGAGGCTGCGGTTTCTAAGCTCGGACCGTCATCGCGCAAAACCCTTGCGCGGGAGCGTCGAAAAATAGACTACTTACTTAGTAGACATTGTTGCCGCTGAGCGGGTTCAGGCGCAGGCTAGTGGCACGGTTGATCCGAGGATCCCGTGCTGAAAAGGAGCCGCCGTGTCTACAAAGTCCACCTCACTTCTGCAGCGATCCCTCCGAACGGGCTTGGTTGCCCTGCTGCTGGGAACTGTGTCCACCGGCGCTCTCCTGGCGCAAGAAACCCCTATCGAAGGCGGGACGCTGGTCTATCTGGAGCAGCAGGCGCACACGAATCTCTACCCACCTGCCGGTGGCTTCTATCCGAACAGTGGTATCCTCAATCAGATCACGGACAAGCTGACGTGGCAGAACCCCGAGACGCTTCAGAACGAGCCGTGGCTCGCTGAAAGCTGGGAGATCAACGAGGACGCAACGCAGTACACGTTCAAGCTGCGCCCAGATGTGACGTTCTCGGATGGCACTCCGCTCGATGCCGCGGCCGTAGCAAGGAATTTCGATGTCTTTGGCTTGGGCGATAAGCAGCTCGGTTATCCTGTGGCAGAAGCCATCAACAATTACCAAAACAGCGAAGTCATTGATCCGCTGACCGTCCGCTTCACCTTTAAGGCGCCGGCACCAGGCTTCCTGCAAGCGACATCGGTGATCGGCTCCGGAATTGTGGCCCCCTCGGTTCTTGAGCAGCCCTACGACGAACTTGGCGATGCTACCAAGATCATCGGCTCCGGCCCGTTTGTGGTGGAGAGCGAGGTGCTCGGCCAGAGCCTGAACCTCAAGGTGCGTGAGGATTACGAGTGGGGCCCGCCTAACATCGGTCACACCGGCCGCGCCTATCTCGACGCCATCCAGTATATCGTCACGCCCGAAGATAGTGTCCGGATCGGAGCTCTCTTGGCGGGTCAGGCGGACTTCATCCGTCAGATCCAAGCCTATGACGAAGCGCAAGTGGAGAGCCAAGGATATCTCATCCACTCAGCGCCGACTCGCGGCGTCAACAACAACGTCACCTTCCGTCCCGAGAACCCGCTGGTCGCCGACCTCAAGGTGCGCCAGGCGCTGACTGCCGCCACCAACAGCGAAGAAATCGTGGCGACCCTGTTCTCCTCGCACTATCCGCAGGCGACCTCGGTGATCGCCTCCACCGCCTCGGGGTATGTTGACCTGTCGGAAAAGCTAGCCTTCGACCCCGAGAAGGCGAAGGCTCTGCTCGAAGAGGTCGGCTGGACCGTTGGTACCGACGGTGTCCGCGAGAAGGATGGTCAAAAGCTTGAGCTGAGCGTCTATGAATCGCTGCCGCAGCCGCAGAACCGCGCTACCCTGCAGCTGCTTAGCCAGCAATGGGCGGGCAGTTGGGGTTAAGCTCAACGTCCTCGCTGGCGACTCCGGCAGCGCCACCCAGGACAATCTCGATCCGCTCAAGACCCCGATCCGGCCAGCTATGGTCGGCCGGGCCGATCCGGACGTGATCAAGTCCAACTTCTATCCCACAAATCGCGACAGCCTACTCCAGAAGGGCGGCACCAATCCAAACGCCACGTGGGAGGATCCGGCGCTCAACGAGTTGCTACTTGCCATTGCCTCCGAGCCCGACACCGAAAAGCGCCTCGATCTCACCGGCGAGGTCCAGACCTACCTCCTCGACCAGGCCTATGTGGTTCCGATCTTCGAGGAGCCGCAGGTCTTCGCCGGCGCCCCGTATGTCCACGGCATCGGCTTCGACGCCGTCGCTCGCCCGAGCTTCTACAACACCTGGCTCGCGCCGCGTTGATCGCCCTCGCTGTCCCGGCCCTTCCCTCCCCGGCCGGGGCGGCGCTCCCTTATCGCCATCGAGGATCGCCATGACCGTTACCATCGCCAATCGCATCGGCCAGGCCGCCTTGGTGCTCCTTCTGGCCTTCACCGCCTCGTTCCTTCTGCTGCAGGCGTTGCCGGGCGACGCTATCCTCATCAAGTACCAGAACCCCGAAATGGGCCTGTCGCCCGAGCAGATCGCCGAAATCCGCATCCGCTATGGCGCCGACGCCCCGATCTGGGCGCAATACTTCAACACCCTGTGGAACTTCCTTTCTGGCAGCTTCGGCTATTCAGTGCAGGCCGGCGTGCCGGTCAATACGCTGCTCGCCACCAATTTGCCGCCGACGCTGAAGCTGGCAAGCCTGGGCCTCTTTTTCGCCCTGCTGCTCGCCGGCCTGGTCGCCTTTGCGGCAACGCTTGCGCCCTTCACCTGGCTCAGGAACGCTCTGCAGTCGGTGCCTTCGCTGATGATCTCGGTGCCCGTTTTCTGGCTCGGTATCATGCTGATCCAACTGTTCTCGTTTCGCCTACGGCTCGTGCCGGTGATCAATCCCTCCGAGTTCCAGGCGTTGATCCTACCCGTCGCAACCCTTGCCGTTCCCATTGCTGCCCCGCTCGCACAAATCCTGATCCGGAGCCTCGATGAGATCGAGACTCAGCCCTTTGTCGGCGTCGCCCGGGCCAAGGGCGCTAGCCGCTCCTTCGTGCTCTGGCACCATGTGTTGCGCAATGCGCTGCTGCCGGTGCTCACCATAGCGGGCGTGCTGTTTGGCGAAATTCTAGCTGGCGCGGTGGTGACCGAAACTGTCTTCGGCATCAATGGTCTAGGCCGCATCACTGAGCAGGCGGTCAGCAACCAGGACAGCGCCGTTCTGCAGGCGATCGTCGTCCTCGCCGCCCTCGGCTTCGTGCTCATCAACCTCCTGGTCGACCTGGTCACCCCGCTGATTGACCCCAGGCTCAACCGCCCGATCGGAGCCGCCGCGTGACCACGTTCGATCTGTTCAACGCCCGCGACACCACCCCGCGCCTGCGCTTGGTCCAGCTGCAGCCCACCCTGATCCTTGCATGGGCCATCATGGCGCTGGCCATTGCCTGGGCGATTGCACCCAGCCTCTTCACCCCGCACAGCGGCACCGTCGGCATCGCCGGCAATCAGCTCAAAGCGCCCGACGCGCTCCACTGGCTTGGCACCGACGAAATCGGCCGCGATGTGCTGGCTCGGATCATCTACGGCTCGATCAACTCACTTTCTGGTGCCCTAGTGGCAGTTTCTGTCGGTCTTGCCGGCGGCACTGCCCTGGGCCTGATCGCGGGTTCGCTTGGGGGGCGGGTCGATGCCTTCGTCATGCGGATGGTGGATGTGCTGCTGTCGGTGCCCGGGCTGCTGCTGCAACTCTCGATCATCATCATCCTCGGCTTCGGCACCGTGAACGTCGCCGCTGCCGTGGGTGCGACCACCATCGCCGGCTTTGCCCGGTTGATGCGGGCTGAGGTCGTCCGCGTCCGCCGCACCGACTATGTGGAGGCGGCTTTCGGCAGCGGCGGCCGTTTCTGGGCGGTGCTCGGGCGCCACATCCTGCCCAATGCTCTTGGCACTGTCATAGCCTACGCGGCCCTCCAGTTCGGCAGTGCCATTCTCGCCATTTCGACCCTAGGCTTCCTCGGGTATGGCACGCCGCCGCCGACGCCGGAATGGGGCCTCCTGATCTCCGAAGGGCGCAAATACCTGACCACAGCTTGGTGGCTCACCACCTTCCCTGGCCTGGCGGTGATCCTGGTCGTGCTCGCCGCCAACCGCATCAGCCAGTCTCTGCAGAGGACGCCATGAGCACGATTGCCTTTCCCTTGCGACACGAACCCGACCCTGTTCTGAACTTGGAGGGCCTCAGCGTCGCCTATCGGATGCCTGACGGCTGGCGCCGCGTGGTGCACGATGTTTCGTTCACCGTCCGCAGCGGTGAAGTGGTGACGCTCGTGGGCGAGTCGGGGTCCGGCAAGACGACAACGGCGCAGGCGGTGATCGGCCTCCTGCCATCCAATGGCCGAGTCGATGCGGGCAGCATTCGCTTGAACGGTACCGACATCACCGGCTGGGCTGGCCGAAGGCTCGACGCAATTCGCGGCAAAGTCATGAGCCTTGTGCCTCAGGATCCGGGCAGCTCCCTCAATCCGGTGCGCACCATCGGAGCTCAAGTTGGTGAAATCCTCGAGCTGCATGGCTTGCGGGACCGTCGGGAACGGCAGGCGCGAGTTATCGACCTGCTTACCCGTGTAGGCCTCAGTGAGCCGGCTATGCGTGCCAACCAGTACCCGCATGAACTGTCAGGCGGCATGAAGCAGCGGGTGCTAATCGCCATTGCGGTTGCCCTCCGCCCGAAGCTGATTATCGCTGACGAACCTACCAGCGCCCTTGATGTGACCGTTCAGCGCCGCATCCTCGACCTGCTTGACGAGTTACGTGCCGAAACCGGCACTGCAGTGTTGTTAGTGACTCATGATCTGGGCGTCGCCGCGGACAGGGCCGATCGCATCCTCGTCCTCAAGGACGGAAGGGTGCAAGAGCAGGGCCCGACCCGTGTCCTGCTCGAGCGGCAAGAGAGCGCTTATGCCCGTCGGCTGCTGGCTGACGCTCCGTCTCTCCTGCCGCCGAAGCAGCGTTCTGTTCTCCCGACCGCTGAGGTGCTGGTGCGGGTCGAGGGATTGCACAAGTCCTTCCGTGTTGCCGGCAGGCCGTCCGTCGCCGTTGAAGACATGTCGTTCAGCATCACAGCGGGCACCACGCATGCTCTGGTTGGCGAGTCCGGATCGGGCAAGACCACCACTGCACGCTGCCTTGCTGGATTCGAGTACGGAGAAAGCGGCAGGATCACGGTTGATGGCGTTCGCGTGTTTGGATTGCGCGGCGAGGCCCTGCGCCTGTTCCGCCGAAACGTCCAACTCGTCTACCAGAATCCCTTCACCTCGCTGGACCCGCTACAGTCGATCGGACACATCGTCGGTGAACCCTTGCTCAACTTCGAGCGGATCGGGAAAGTCGAACGGCTGGAGCGCGTTCATGCGATGCTTGAGCGGGTGGGCCTGCCAGCCGACAGCATAGCTCGCACTGCCCGTTCGCTCTCGGGCGGGCAGCGCCAGCGGGTGGCTATAGCTCGGGCCCTTATCCTAAAGCCCCGTGTACTCGTGCTCGACGAAGCCGTTTCCGCCCTCGATGTTACCGTTCAGGCGCAGATCCTTCGCCTGTTGGACGAACTGCAGCAACAGCTTGGTCTCACCTATCTCTTTGTCACTCATGACCTATCCGTGGTTCGGCAAATCGCTCACACGGTCACGGTGATGCAGGCCGGGCGAGCAATTGAAAGCGGCCCGGTCGCGGAGGTCTTCACCCATCCGCAGGCCGACTACACGCGCGATCTGATCGCAGCGATTCCCGGCAGGGGCCTTGTGCCCCGCACTCATCCATCCCCCACCTATGCGCGAGCTGCAGAATGAGCGAAATCAAGCGTCTCGGGTTCTTCACCCGTCTTCTCGACGATGCCGTTCCGGCAGAACGCTACCGCCTTGCATTGGAGCAGATCCAGGTAGCGGAGCTGAATGGC
The DNA here is from genome assembly GCF_036563435.1 of Devosia sp. Classification (GTDB taxonomy): domain Bacteria; phylum Pseudomonadota; class Alphaproteobacteria; order Rhizobiales; family Devosiaceae; genus Devosia. Next base: position 138,624 of record NZ_DATCMJ010000015.1, on the reverse strand, counting down.
TTCGATTCTGCCTGGGTGGCACAGCACCACTTCAGCCATGACGAGGGCGGTCTGCCATCACCCCTCGTATTTCTGGCCCATGTCGCCAGCCGCACCAGCCGAATACGCTTGGGCACCGGCATTATTACTTTGCCCCTCGAAGCGCCGATCCGGGTTGCCGAGGATGCAGCCGTACTCGATGCACTAAGTGGAGGTCGGCTGGAGCTGGGCGTTGGCAGCGGCGGCACGCCGAGTTCGTTCCCCCCTTTCGGACTCGACAGTGCCCAGCGGGGCCCGCTTCACGGCGCAAATTTGGCCGTGCTGCGGCGTGCCCTTTCCGGCGAAGACCTCTCGGCTGGGAACCGGCTCTACCCGCAAGGCACGGGCTTGGTGCAGCGGATCTGGCAGGCCACTTTCTCCGCAGAGGGTGGACAACGCGCCGGTGCCGCGGGTGATGGCCTGATGCTGTCGCGAACACAGCCGCGGCCCAAGGACCGCCTTGGAGCCAGCCTCGCCGATCTGCAACAGCCCATTATCGACGCGTACCTTGAGGCACTGCCTGCGGGTATCCAGCCACGCATCCTTGCCTCACGAACTCTGTTTGTTGCTGACGAGCACGCCACCGCCCTGGAATGGGCAGACCTCGGGCTGCGTAGAATTGCCGGTCATTTCCAGGCAGCCGGCCATGCACCCCCGGGAGAGACCCTCGAGGAGCTGATCCGCGCTTTCGACACGCATGTGGGGGACACCAGCGCGGTGATCGACAGCCTGTCCCAAGATCCTGTGCTCGACCGAGTTACCGACATTTCGTTTCAGGTGCACTCGGTCGATCCTCCGCATGCCCTGATCCTTCGTTCGCTCGAACTCACCGCACAGGTGGTGGCGCCTGCGCTTGGCTGGCGAAGCGAAACTGCCCTCTCGCCCCGCATCGCCGCAGCCAGTTGAACATCGCAAGGAGATTGCCATGACTGCTCATTCCACTGATCTGATTGACCAGGTTCTCTCGATCACTCCCGGTTCGCATCTCGACAAGCTACGCCGTCATCGCGAGGTGGCCCGCGAGAACATCCAGAAGGCCTACCTTGCTCTCTTCGCACCTGTCGATACGACTTCGGTATCTTTGGTAGAGCGCTTTGCAATTGCGAGTTTTGTTTCCGCCTTACAGGCGCAGCCAGTACTCGCCGACCACTACGCCTCTAGCTTGGCAAGGCTGGATGGTGGCCCCGGTATCTCAGCCGTCATCAATGCCGAAGCTGAGCGTGGCGCCACCGCAGGACCTTACGGAGTTTACCCGGCGGGGCCATTGTCAGCCGAGAACAAGATCGGCTTGCACTTCGCCGTCAGCTCAGATGCGCGCAAGTTCCTCGGCGAGCGGCTCGCCACAGCCCTCGATCATGCCCACCTTCTTGTGTTCCGCCCGCGTGACAGTAGCCGGGCGGCACTCGAAGGGCTGATAAAAGCTGGATGGAGCACGGAAGGCATCGTCACTCTGTCGCAACTTGTGGCCTACCTCGCCTTCCAGTTGCGGCTGGTCGAAGGCTTGATTGTCTTGGCCAGTGCCGGCATCCAGCCCGTTAACAACAACGCCGTCACAAGCATCAATCCGGTCCTTTCCGCCAGCAGCAACCTCTGAGGCTATAATGAGCGCGATTTCCGCATTCCCTACCGAAGCACCTATCGTCAACGCCTTCACTCAGGAAGAGCTGAGCTGGACTCCGTGGCTTGAACCACTGGCAGAGTCAGAACTGACGGACCGGCATCGCGCCGGACTAGTCGACGCCTCCCGCGCTAAGTCTCCTTACTTCATGCTTCTGGCCCACGACCCCGAGGTGCTCGAGGCGCGCACGCGGGCCGACAAGGACATTTTCTATAACCCTGTCGGCGGGCTGCCGCGGGCAGAGCGAGAACTTTCAGCCACAGCGACATCGCGTCACAACGGCTGCATTTTCTGTGCTTCTGTTCATTCGCGTTTCGCCTCGAGCCATTCTAAGCGCCACGAGGATGTGCAGCGCCTTCTCGATGAGGGCACGGGGGCAGATCTGGGCGAGCGTTGGAATGCGGTGACCGCTGCCGCCGTCGCACTATCAGATACGCCAGTCAGCTTCGACGAGGCGGAGATTGCACGACTTCGTGCGGCAGGTCTTTCGGATTTCGAAATTGTGGATGTTGTGTCCACCTCGGCATTCTTTAATTGGGCCAACCGGCTGATGCTGTCACTGGGTGAACCTGTGGCGCCAAAGGCTTCTTGATGCTTGCCCTTTGCGAGACAGAAACGCAGGCTGCGGCGGACAACTTTCGGCAGGCCATGCGCCATCTCGCTTCAGGGGTCAGTATCATCACGGCGGGGACAGGAGCTGACCGGAGTGGTTTCACTGCCACTTCGGTCGTTTCCCTTTCTGTTTACCCGCCACGCCTGCTTGTCTCCATTGATGAGCGGTCAGCAACCTGGCCGTTGATCGAACTGAATGGCGGGTTCACAGCGAACCTACTTTCTTCTGGACAAAAGCACCTTGCGGAAGTCTTTGCTGGCCGCACAGGTCTGCACGGGGCCGAGCGTTTTGTGGGCTCAGAATGGCGCGAGTACTTGTATGCAGGCTTTGCTCTTGAAGGCGCGCTAGCCACAGTTCATTGCCGCCTTGAAGAGGTGATCGAGCGACACGGCCATAGGCTCGTTATCGGCGAAGTACTCGGAAGCAGGACGTTAGTCGCCGGCGCGCTCGTGTATATAGGAGGGCGTTTTACTGCGCTGTAACGCGAACCTATCGACATCGCCTTTGCTTTCTACCATGACTGTATCTGATGCAGTTGGCATGAGCTGATGCTTGAACTTACTCTTCACTGCAAAGGCAGCTATCTAGATCAATGCTGCGAAAGCTGCCGGTCCGCTGCCGGCCCCCTATCGGCCAATAGCGACAGTCGCAAAGCCATGTCCGCTTTTGCAGCGCACCACCCTAAAGCCGCCAGTCTGTTCACGGCCCCGGGCAAGACATCGGCCAGGGTAACGGGCGATGGCGGCTTTCAATGATCCGGCGACCAAAAGCTGTCTGTCCATTTACGGCCCCAATGTAGACGCTGGCTAGAGCGGAGTCGTGGCCGTACGCGAAGGCGAAGCTTGCTCTAAGTTGGATTATTGCGGCGGCGGCCACTTATCTTGTCGCCGCACCAAGGGCAGCAGGGAATCACAATGCCTTCATTGAGAGCAAAGAACCCGTCGCCACTCACAGGGAGCACGTAGAACAGGTTGCTGACATGCGCGCCTTCGCCGATCAAGATGGTACTGACGAAGATCAGCTTTTCCTCGACCGCTTCTGCCAGGCGGCCACGGGTGCAAGTTGGGCGAGCAGCCCAGGTGAAGCTTCCCCACACATCCCGGTCTTGGTCATTGTAAATCATGCAGCCCCAACACTAAGAAGGCCAGTGCGTTCCGAGTTGAAACATTTCAACGTTTAACGAAACCCCGGACGCAGCGACAGATTAGCAGGGCTAAGCTCCGGTAGGCTGGCTATCCTTATGAACGCTTGTCACACTGCCCAGCTGCTAAAGGGTTTAAACCGCTTTCGTACAAACTCAGCGTCGCCTCAATATCTTCGAGGTGGTGAGCGAAACCACGCTCAAGGGCTTCGGTATGCCGGCGCAGCTCATCACGCTTGGAAATCAGATCCTTGTGCTCAGCCCTGAGGCCTTTGATTGCGAGATTGACGCGGTCTCGGTGGGATGAAAGCCTTTGAACAATGGGCGCTGGCTGCCTGGACGCTGCCGCGACTCCCGCGTCGGCTTGCCGAATGGCAGGTCGGTCTTCTGACAACCCAGATTTGTCACGCGCGGTCATATCTCCTCCAAATCGCTTTTCCAAACTCTGCGGATTGGACTTTGATGACATCTGCTGGGATATCGCCATGGACCACGCGGGGACCAAGCCAAACTTTGCGTTTATGTTAACGCTACGGCCTAGGCTCGAGCATGCGGCGTCGGTTCGTCAGGGCTAAGGTGTGGGTAAATTGAGAGACAGTTTGCGAGGGCCCTATCGGTTTGTTAACCCTGTTTCGGGGGCGTAGGATGATCCACAGATTGCTAAAGTCGCGGCGGGCAGAACCTGCCGAGTTCCGTTCAAAGTACATTATACCGCGTCCTGTTCCTTCGGTCTTCGAACTGGTAGCAGCCGCGATGAAGCAGACAGTGAATAGCAAGGCTCCTGCACGCTTTCCTTCTATGATTATGGCGGCAGATCCCTCACGCAGGCGCGCCGTGCCAAGCACGTTGCTGAAGCCGGCAAATGATATTTGATCTCTCGGTGATGCTGCGGGTTAGAGCCTTTCTTTAAGGGGGCTTGCGGGTTGCCGCCAGACCAACGCTTTCATCCTGCAGATGTGCGCACCTGTGCCACGGATTGCGCACTAACGTCACGGCCGCAGGCGTTTGACAATCGTACGCCTTATCCTGGCTTTGCTGAATATCCTTCTCGAGCGGGAACGCAGAACTCAGTTGAGGAGTGCGATGCGCCGTAACTCTTCGAAAGATCGAGGACATCTGTTCCATCATGCTCCAAGCCGTGAGCGTTCTGGCTACTGGTCCCTACCCTCTTTTGTCTTCCGACGCTGCGTGGGAAAAGCGGATGTTTACCGGACAGGTGCATTTGGTGCGATCTTCGGGACGCTTCGCTTCTGACCGCCTGATGGTGTGCTGGGTGAGTCCCGTTGATCTGCCCCGAGCAGCGACTACCGAAATCTCGCGGCGCCAGTTGCGGTTCTCTATCAAAGCCGGATGACGTCTTGCATTCGCTTTGTAAGGACCTGCTCCACCGTCGAATAGCCGATCCAAGCCTCCGGCCCCTGCGCCCGTTCAGCCGCGGCGAAGATATCGAAGCTGTTCGCTCGGTCTAAACCGTTCAGCTCCTCCCAAGCTAGGGGCACTGCAACTGTGCCGCCCGCCCGGGCACGCGTCGACCATGGGCAGATGGCAGTACTCCCCTGCCCGTTTCGCAGATAGTCGAGGAACATGCGGCCCTTGCGGCGAGCCTTGCTCATGTTGGCAACGAAACGGTGCGGCTCGGTCTTGGCCAGGAGCTCAGCGAAGTTCTGGGAGAATGACTTCACAACGTTCCAATTAGCCTCGGGCACCAGCGGCACCACGACATGGATCCCTTTGCCGCCAGAAACCAGTGGCCAGGACTGGAGACCAATGGTCGCCAGGATGTCCCGGATGTCAGTGGCCGCCTGCTTGACGTGGCTGAAGTTGAGGTCTTCGTCTGGATCGATGTCGAACACCATGCGCTCCGGCAGGTCCGGGGAGTGCCGGTCGCTGCCCCATACGTGGAACTCCAGGGTGTTCATCTGCACGCCGCCAACCAGCCCGGATAGATCTTCGATCCACAGGATGCGGCTTTCAGTTCCCTTCATCTTGGTCAGCTGACCAGCCTTGAGCGTCGTCGGCATACCCGGCAGCTGGTGCTTCTGAAAGAAGGTCTTCGCCAGGTCACTGTTCGTGTCCCGAACCAAGGAGAGCGGCCGGTCCCTGAGGTGCCGCAACATTTTGTCCGCGACAGCGGCATAGTACGCCACCAAGTGCGCCTTGGTGATCTCGGTGCCCGGGTACATGACCTTGTCAGCGTTTGAAAGCTTTACGCCCACTGCGGCGGCGATCTCCTTGCCCAATTCTGGGTCGAGGCCCGACGCGGCGTTCCTGACGTCGCTCGCCGCTTCCAGCACGACCTGAGACGCCCTCTTGTCGGCACGCATACCCTGGTAGCTGGCGTGCCGGACTGAGCCATCAGGAGTGATCTCAGCATAGGCGACCTCGGCCACCAGCTCTGGCCGCACCCAATGGGCCTTTCGAGCGATGTCGCGCGGCACTGACGCAAAGGCTGGCTTCTCGACGCGGCGAGCTTCCATCTGCTTGAGGATCTTGTGCCGCATGGCATCACTGAAGCCAGTCCCGACACGCCCTCGGTAGACGAACTGACCTTCCTCGTAGGTGCCGAGGATCAGGCTTGCCATGCCCTTTCCATTCTCGCTGGGGCGCCAGCCGCCGATGACGAATTCCTGGCGCTTCGTGCACTTGATCTTGCGCCAGCCGGTGGTGCGGTCACCGACGTACCGCGCATCGGCCTTCTTGGCGATCATGCCCTCATGTCCGCCGGCTGCCATGGCGTCAAAGACGGCTTGGCCATTGTCTACGACATGGTGGCTGTACTGCAGGCTGTCGCTGCCGTCGCGCTGACCAATCAATCCCTCCAGAACGGCCTTCCGCTCAACCAGAGGTAGTCGGGTAAGGTCCTCACCATCCTTCTCAAGTATGTCGAAGGCGTAGAACTTGAGCGGAATGCCGGCAGCGATGCCGGTCTTGAGCATCGAGAAGTTGGTGCGTCCAGCCTTGTCGATGGCCACGATCTCGCCGTCGAGCAGAACGGAGCCCTTGGTCAGCGCCTTAAGCGGCGGAAGGAGCACCTTGAACTGCTCGGTCCAGTCGTGACCGTTGCGGGTATAGATACGGACCTCTGACCCAGAGATCGCGACTTGGGCCCGGTAGCCGTCGAACTTCATCTCGAAGAGCCAATCGGCGCCCGTTGGGATGGCCTCACTCAACGTGCACAGCTGGAATGGGCGAAATGTCGGAAGGGGGTAGCTGGGGGTAGATTCTGAGTCCCTGCGGGAAGACCGCTTTTTGCGGGGTGAGGCCTCTACGGCCTCCATGACTCACTCGGGTGCATGGGAGTCGAGAATGCCACGACCTCGAATCAGTTCCGGCCATGCGTCGCGTTGAACCTTAGATTCGCCCCGGCGTTGGACTTTCCCGGACAAACCTGAGGAAGACATTATGCCAAACACAAAGCAGGACCGTGCACGAGTAGCCGCCGGTCAGGACCACGAGGTCAAGTATGAGGCGCACAAGGAAGGCGTCTCAAAGCAGGCCGTGAAGAATGCGGTTAAGGAAGTGGGAAACAGCCGCAAAAAGGTGGAGGGCAAGCTCGAAGAGGGCGACCTGTGACCCCAGATCTTGCTGGCCGCCGTATACTTGTTGTCGAGGATGAGGCCATACTCGCGATGGACATCGCCGCAGAGATCGAGGACCACAACGGTGTGGTGCTCGGTCCAGTCACAACTCTTGATGAGGGCATTGCGGCGCTGCAGCAGCAAAACCCGGACGCCTGCATCGTCAACATCAACCTAGGCCCCAACAAGGTCTATGACCTCGCCGATCTCCTCATTGACAGGGACGTTCCCTTTGTTTTCGCCAGCAGCGAGCCTCGGGCTGCCATACCGGAGCGGTTCAAAGAAGTGCCACTGCATACCAAGCCGATGAAGATGGTTGAAGCCGCGGCCGCGCTCATGCGTAATGGAGCCTAACCACCCGGAGAATGATGCATGTGCGGACGCTTCACCGCCGAGTATACGTGGGCCGAGCTCCATGCGCTCTATAGCTTGAGCGATGAGCTGTTCCCTGTAGCGCCCCACAACATGCAGCCTCGCTACAATATAGCGCCAACCCAGGAGGTGGATTTCGTCGCCTTGGACAAAGGTGGAAACAGGGAACTCCTCCGTGGCCGTTGGTGGTTGGTGCCGTTCTTCGCAAAGGAACTGCCAAAAGCTGCGATGTTCAACGCCAGGATTGAGACCGTCGACACCTCAGGCGCCTTTCGCGAGCCATTCAAGAAGAAGCGCTGCCTTATCCCAGCCGACGGCTATTTCGAGTGGACCACGAGCCTGGTCGATGGGAAAAAAGATCCCTGGCTCCTCCACTTGCCTGAGCACCGCGCCTTCAGCTTCGCTGGGCTCTGGGCACATAATGACAACCTAGGCGTGACAAGCTGCACGATCATCACCGCACCGGCCGTCGAGCATATTGCCCATATCCACGGCCGCATGCCGGTCATTCTCGAAGAGAGCGCCTATGAGGCTTGGTTGTCGGGCGATGCACAAGGTCATGATGCCAAGGCGCTGCTCCTGGATAACCATTTGGACAGCCAGCTCGAGTTTCATCGCGTCGGCCGCGAGGGCAACAGCAGCCGGTATGAAGGCACTGACACCAAGAAGCCGCTGATCAACGCGCTATGAACGTCATCCGCTTTGATCGTCGCAGGAAAACAAAGACCCAGAGAAAGCCCGACGTGATCACCCCCCTTTTGGCAGCTCTTGCCGTAGTGGCGGTTTGTGCGCTGGGTTGGGTGTCAGCCGACAAGTTTCTGCTCAAGACCGCAACCTTTGATCAGCGACCTTCAGCCGCTCCAGCACAGACAAGGGTCAGCTTCAGCATGTGTGGTCGAGAACGCTACACCTGCATCGTTGATGGCGACACCATCTGGCTGGGAGGTAAGAACCTGCGTCTTCAGAGCTATGATACGCCTGAGCCCTACAGGGACATTTGTGGCGGCGCCACAGAGGTTGCGCTGGCCAAGCGAGCAAGCGCCCGGCTGCTTGAACTCCTCAACTCCAACATGTTCACCGTCGACACGTTCGGGCTCGACAACACAGGAGAGCGCACACTCGCAACGATCAAAATCGCGGGGCGTGATGTAGGGGACATTCTGATCGAAGAGCGGCTGGCACGGCGTTGGCCTGACGGAGACGAGTGGTGGTGCCAGTAGTCGATGCAGCTTCCTAAACTGAAAAAGCGAGCTGTTCAGCAGCGGAAGCGGCTTCGGGCTGAAAGCCAGACGCAGTGACGCCGAGCAGCCGAATGGGCAGTCGCGGCGGGAACTGTTTGGCCAGCAGGTCACTCACGATCAGCTCGAACTGGCGTCGTTCGGTCAGATGCGAGGGATTGCTCTTTGACCTCGTGATCTGCTCGAAGTTCGCAAACTTGACCTTGAGAGTGACAGTTCTTGGCCACAACTCGCGGACCTCACAATGGAGCCAAACCTTCGCAATGAGTGGGGCAACCAGCGGATTGGCCTCATCAAAGCTGGAGACATCGATCGAGAACGTGTCTTCTGCTCCAATCGACTTTCGCTCTCTGTTGGGCTTGACCTCCCGATGATCGATGCCCCGCGACAGGTTGAACCAGTACTCAGCTGATCGACCGAAACGTGCCGTCGTCTCCTCAAGCGACAATGCCGCCAGGTCTGCTCCGGTTGTGATGCCTAGAGCATGCATGCGAGCTGCTGTTGCCGGACCGACACCGTGGAACTTCTCTATGGGCAGTGCGGAAACAAATTCAGCTCCTTTGCCCGGTGGAATGACAAAGAAGTTGTTGGGCTTGCGATAGCCGGACGCCATCTTGGCGAGGAACTTGTTGTAGCTGATGCCGGCCGACGAGTTGAGCCCGGTCACAGCTTTGATCTTGGCCCGTATGGCGTTGGCGACATCAGTGGCCAAGGGGATACCTTGCAGGTTCTCAGTGACGTCCAGATAGGCTTCATCAAGCGAAAGCGGCTCGATCAGAGTCGTGTGCTCGGCGAAGATCTCCCGGATCTGCGCCGACACTGCTTTATAGACTTCGAAGCGCGGCGGCACGAAGATCAGGCTCGGACACTTCCGCATCGCCGTGACAGAAGCCATCGCCGAATGGATGCCGAAAGCACGCGCTTCATAGCTCGCAGCAGCCACAACGCCCCGTGCAGCCCCATGCCCAACAGCAACCGGTTTCCCGCGCAGCTGTGGGTTGTCGCGTTGTTCGACGGATGCGTAGAATGCGTCCATGTCGACATGGATGATCCTGCGTATGGTCAAGCTTCAGGTCCTGTGCTTTCCAACATACCAAACCAAGTGGCATCGACAGCTTGCGTCAGCATACGCTCATCGTCCAAACTTGCGGCCGCCTTTGCGCTTGCCGACCCAGGGCATCTCCTCCCGCATGTTTGCTTCCCTGGCTCGTTGCAACTGGATCAGTTCCTCGGTGCTGAGCGGCACAGTCCCTGCCCCATGCGTGCCAGAGAACTCTGGTCGCTTACCCGCGTGGCCCAGGGCGAATGTAGGGTAGCGCCAGCCACATATCGAGCATGTCAGTCTTGAGGCGAGGAAGTCACGCCCGGCGTAGAAGTCGAAGGTCCAGCCCACGCGTAAGGCGAGACGCTCAAGCCGCAGTTGGGCATCGTGACTGCAAAAGTAATAGTGGCTGCAATAGGCGTGGATCGCCCTGCCCGTTTCGCGGAAGTCCTCTAGCGTGCGGATGTCGCGGGCTTCCATCAGTGGAAGTTCCGTCCTGCAGGCAGCGCATCTGCTAGCTGCCTCCGAACGCTCGCATCATACTGCTCCTGCTCTCGGTTGCGGCCCTTCGGCCCACCCGTCTTGCCCTCATCGGCTCGTGCAATGACGCGATCTCCAATCGGCGCTCCGTGGGCAATGGCTGCCATGTCTGGCGTGAGGTCCACGAACTCCTTGGCAATCACGTGAATGACGATGCCTTCACGCTGCAGGGTGCCGCGCACCCCCATGACGCGAGCACCTAAGACAGTTCCTCGGTTGGCTTCAAACACCTTCGGCCAGACAATGATGTTGGCGACACCCGTCTCATCCTCGAGAGTGGCGAAGATGACTCCACTGGCCGTGCCCGGACGCTGCCGGACGAGCACAAGGCCGGCAACTTGGACGGTGGTGTTGGGCTGGAGGGTTCGCAAAGCGTCCGCCGGGACGAAGCGGCGCCTGGTGAGATCCTCGCGCAAGAAACTCATCGGGTGCCCCTTGAGGGAGATCGAAAGCGACCGGTAGTCGTGGATGACCTCCTCACCAGGCGGCATCGGCGGCAACCCACTCTCCTCCTCAACCCAACGGGCCGGCGCTTCTCCCGCCTGGAACAGAGGCAGGGTCTCGGCACCATGCGTTCCGACAAGGCCGCTGATGGCCCAAAGTGCGTCCCGTCGTGACATGCCGATCGACTGGAAGGCATCGGCCTCGGCAAGGCGTTCGAGAACGCTGGGAGAAAGACCAGTCCTGAGCCAAAGGTCCCGAACACTGTCGTAACCACCGCGGCGTCGGGCCACGATCAGGTTGGCATCTGCCGTGCTTAACTTCGCGACAAGATTGAACCCCAGACGCACACCCATATTGCCCCAGATGTCTTCCGACATCTCGGCGTGGCGCGGCGCCAGACCGAGCCCACCCTGATTGGTGCGCTCCATGACGTTCTCGACGTCCGAGAGGTTGATGTCGACGGGCCGGACATCGACTCCGTGATCCATGGCATCACGGATGATCTGCGACGGTGCATAGAACCCCATTGGTTGCGAGTTCAGCAGCGCTGCGGCAAAGACATCCGGATAATGGCACTTGATCCAACATGAGACATAAACCAGCAGTGCAAAGGAGGCTGCATGGCTCTCCGGGAACCCGTAGGAGCCAAATCCTTCAATCTGCTGGAAGCAGCGCTCAGCAAAGTCCTTCTGGTAGCCTCGCTCCAGCATGCCGCTGATGAACTTGTCCCGGAAAATCCCCACACCGCCTGTGCGTTTGAAAGTTGCCATGGCACGTCGCAACCGGTCAGCCTCCCCTGGCGTAAAACCGGCAGCCACGATGGCGATGTTCATGGCCTGCTCCTGGAACAGCGGCACGCCGTAGGTTTTCTTGAGCACCTGCTCAAGCTCAGGCGATGGGTATGAGGTCGGCTCCAAACCCTGCCGGCGCTTGAGGTATGGATGGACCATGTCACCCTGGATCGGGCCTGGCCGGACAATGGCGACCTCGATGACCAGGTCGTAAAACTCTGATGGCTTCAGCCGCGGCAGCATCGACATCTGGGCCCGGCTTTCGATCTGGAACACCCCGATGGTGTCAGCTCGATGGGTCATCTTGTAGACTCGCTCGTCTTCCTGCGGAACGGTCGCAAGGGTCAGCTGGTGCCCATAGTGCTGACGGATGAGATTGAAGCTGCGCCGGATGCAGCTCAGCATGCCCAGAGCCAGCACGTCGACCTTGAGAATGCCGAGCTCGTCTAGGTCATCCTTGTTCCACTCGATGACGGTGCGATCGTCCATTGCCGCATTGGAGATCGGCACCAGATGGTCAAGCCGATCCTTAGTGATGACAAAGCCGCCAACATGCTGCCCCAGATGGCGTGGGAAGCCGTAGAGGGCCTGGGCAATCTCCATGACCATCTGGATCGTTCGGTCTTCCGGGTTGATACCGATGTCGCGGAGCCTGTCGATCGGGATGTCCATGGTGCCCCAGCCCCAGTTGAGGCCGCCGATCGCAGAGATCATGTCGTCGGTGAGTCCGAACACCTTGCCAACGTCTCGCAGCGCACCTTTGGTGCGGTAGGTGATGACGTTGGCGGTCAGACCCGCTCGGTGCCTGCCGTACTTTTCATAGATGTACTGCATCACCTCTTCGCGCCGCTCGTGTTCGAAGTCGACGTCGATATCCGGCGGCTCGTCGCGTTCTGTGGAGACGAACCGCTCAAACAGGAGATCGACCAACATTGGATCGACTTCAGTGATGCCAAGACAGAAGCAAACTGCAGAATTGGCCGCCGATCCCCTGCCCTGGCAAAGGATACCCCGCTCTTGCCGGGCGAAACGCACAATGTCCTGCACGGTAAGAAAGTACGGCGCGTACTTCATCTCCGCGATCAGGGCGAGCTCGTGTTTGAGCCCCTTTTGCACCTTCTCGGGCACACCGTTCGGATAGCGGTTCTTGGCGCCGGCATAGCTCAAGCGCTCAAGCGTCTGCTGGGCTGTCTCACCGTTGCCGATAGTCTCTTCGGGATAGATGTACCGGAGTTGGTCGAGCGAAAAGGAAATCCGCTCAATGAAGTTTGTCGTTTCTGCAAGCGCCTGAGGATGTTGCCGGAAGAGCTCCTCCATCTCCTGAGGAGGATGGATGTAGCGTTCCGCGTTGGGTGCAAGCAGGAAGCCAGCCTCCTCGATGGTGGTTAGCTCGCGGATACAGGTCAGCACGTCCTGAAGAATGGCGCGCCGCGGCTCATGATAGAGGGGTTCCGACGTAGCCAGCATCGGCAGCCCTAATCGCCGACCTACTGCTGCAAGCCTGTTTAGCCTTGCACGGTCGACGCCGTCGAAGCGGTTGAACGCTGCGAGCCACACTCGCCCTGGCGCAGCTAGGGCAATTGTGTGGGCGACCTCTGCATCCTGTTCGACCTGTCCATCGCGTGGGACCACTATCATCAGCTGCCCTTGAGAGGCGACGATAAGGTCCTGCAGCTCGAGATGACACTCCCCTTTTGGTGCCCTTCGGTTGCCCAACGTCAGCAAGCCGGAGAGTTGACCATAGGCGTCGCGATCAGTCGGATAGACAGCAATGTCCGGTGTGCCGTCAGAGAAGACGAGCCGAGTGCCTACAACGAGCCGGAAGTCGGGATAGTCGCTGCGCAGCTCCTTGGCTGCCGAGAACGCACGCACAACTCCTGACAGGGAGTTGCGATCGCATATGCCGATGCCGGACAGGCCAATGCCAGCGGCTTGAGCCACCATTTCGAAGGGATGGCTGGCGCCGCGCAGGAAGGAAAAGTTGGTGGCGGCGAGAAGCTCGGCGTAAGGCTGCATATGAGAACACGTGAATATCTGTTCCCTTTATGTTCTCACCACGCTCTGCAAGAGTCGAGTCTGTTCCAGCGAGCTTCAACAACCGGCGTGCCAGCTTGTAATTGGCTCCTGCGTGAAATTGCCAAACGGACTTATCCCCTCCCTCCCTGGGCAAGCTTACCTTCTTGGCTTATTGAAGGAGGATCACATGGAAGACGAAACAAGACGAACTGAAGCGCAGTACTTGAATGGATTGGCTGTGGCTGCAGTCAGCGGCTCGGTGGCCGCGGTTCTGGGAGGGTTCTCGGTTTGGATGCTGCTGGTGGGCGGCGCAGCTAGCCTGGCGCTACACAGCTTGGCGGTCTGGCGCGTGCGGCAGTAGCGGGGTTCGCCGGATATTCCTATCCAGCGTTAATGGGCACTCATGATTTAGTGCTCATGTGCTCCGACGCCTTTGGCATACCAGGCGGCATAAGGTGTATTCTTGATGAGATACCGATTGTAGTCTGGCTCGCCATCTGTCCACCACACTTCCCCTCGCTCGCCCAAGTCGTGCTTGGCCTTATCCACTGCAATACGAGCAATAGCTTTCTCATGAGCATCTTTTGTGCGCACACGCCTCCGAGCGTCCATAAGCTCGGAGACCAATCGGCTACGTTCGTGCTCGGGCAGATTGGGATTGCTCGCGCGCCAAAGCCGCTCGCGAACCACTATGTATTTCCCATCGGGAGTGCGCAGCGGTTCAGTCATCCAGCAGTCTCAACAGGCAACAGCTATTCGTTCAATCCCGCTGCCTGACGCGCAGAACGTTCCGCCACATCGCCCGCCTGACGGATTTCGGCCTCTGACTGGCCAAGCGCGCGAGCGCTTTCTTCCGCAAGGCGGCGTGCACCTGCGACTGCATCAAGGCGCATGTCTTCGCTCATCGTGTCGGCCCGATCCCGAAGGTCGTCGATAGCAGCTTGTGGGTTCGCGATAGCGTCAACAGCTGGAGCTAAGGAGTGAGGAACATTGAGCTGCACGGTACGAGATCCATCAGCATTTGACTGGACGCTCGTAGACGGTTCATCGCCGTTCGGGGTGTTATCGCACGCGGCCAGGGTGATCAGCGTCAGAAGAGCCACCGGTGCAATGTACTTTTTCATGCGAGACTATGTTCCTTAGATTGTTAGGTGAACAGGCAAGTCCCGGGGCAGCCCAGGGTTCCGTTAGAGCAAAGAAGCAGTTTGCGTTTGCTTCTGTTCCGTCGGTTTGGCGGAATCATGCTAGAGAGGCAGGCCGCGGATCGGCCACTTTGGGGTGGAAAGTTGACCGTCCGCTTTTGTGAGACCTCCGGCTAAAGCAGACGTTTGGTTGGCCAAAACTTAGTCAGGGCATTTAGAACCAAAAGCGACCGACGCTGCTTTTGACGATGTAGTCCAATGGTGGGCTTTGATCCCCAGAAGTACTTCAATGCTTACTGACTACGTGTCGGAGGAGAAGGCAGCAAAGACCGGCATAGTTCGCCTACGCGTTCAGCGAGACTTTTCGAGAACTTGCGACCAATCGTTTCTCACAATCGATAACATGGCTCCGCGGTGCATCAATGGGCAGGACAATGCAGATGGCCGCCAGGACCTCACCGTCGAGGTCAAAGACGGGTGCTGCGATACATTGAGTCAAGCTGTTGATGATCCCTTTAATAACAATCGAAGGCATTCCGGAGGCAGAATGGCATTGTGCTACGAACTCATCCAATGGTAGCACCCGGCCGTTTGGAAGGACGAGGTCTTCGGCGCTAGTTAGGGCCTTGATCTCTTCCGCACTTCGATGTGAGAGAAGCAGGCGGCCCGACGCCGTCCACGGAAGTGGTATCTGCGCACCTATTTCCGAACTTATGCGCTGCGGGCTTGCGCCAGGGTGCATATGGATGATGGCTTGGCGATTGTGGTGCAGTACGCATAGCTCACAAGTCTCGCCGATAGCCAGCGACAGCCTGTCCACCTCTGTCGAGCCGCGTCGGATCAGCTCGTTCTCCTTCAAATAGCTCTTACCATAGAGGTGCATCAGCTTTCCGAAGAACACCTGCTTGCCGTCGCCGCTGAATTCGAGGAGGCCGGCGTCGGTGAGCGCCCCGACCAATTCATAGATGGTGGAGCGCGGAGCCGCGAGACTATTGGCGAGTTCGCTTATGCGCATCGGACGACCGTGTGACTGAAGCTGGGCAAGGAGCGCCAGGAGGCGATCCACCCCACGCTCTCGCTTTGGTGCAGCTTTGGATATTTGCTGGTCAGCCATGTCCATGATCCGTTGAACGAATGGCACGAAACCTCTACCATCCAGTGTAGCAGATACGTGTCCGATATACCAGACAGGAAAATGCCGTGGACCTTTCCAGCAGTGATAACCAGAAGCTAGCGATTCGTGAGCGTCTGGGGCTCCGTCCGATCATCAATGTCGCGGGCACCATGACGGCGCTTGGAGCCTCGATCATTGTTCCCGAGGCCATCGAGGCAATGGCGGAGATTGCCCCGCAATGGGTCGAGATCGATGATCTGCAGCGCCGCGCCAGCGCTATTATTGCACGGCTTACCGGCGCCGAGGCGGGGTTCGTGACGGCCTCGGCTGCCGGCGGGATCATCATGGCCGTGGCGGGAGCAATTGCGGGACCCAGGCTCCTGGCGATCGAGCGCCTCCCGCTCGACACAACCGGCCTCAAGACGGAAGTGGTGGTCCAGTGGGGTCATGTGGTGGGCTACGGCAATACAATTGACCAAGCCGTCCGGCTTTGCGGCGGCAAGCCTGTAACGGCGGGGGCGGTCAGCGCCACCGCGCCGTATCAGGTGGACGAGGCTATCACCGACAGCACCGCAGCCGGCCTTTATGTGGTGGCTCATACCACTATGAGCTACGGCATGCTGACCCTGCCCGAATTCGCCGCGATCTGCCACGCCAAGAATGTCCCTGTCATCGTAGACGCCGCATCGGAATACGATTTCCGCCGCTTCCTCGCACAGGGCGCGGATGTGGTGATCTATAGCGGTCATAAATTCCTGGGCGGCCCTACGACAGGGATCGTCGCCGGCAGCAAGGAACTGGTCCGTGCAGGCTATTTGCAGAACCGCGGCGTCGGGCGTGGCATGAAGGTCGGCAAGGAGAGCATTGCCGGGGTCATGGCGGCGCTTGAAGCCTGGGAGGTGCGTGATCATGCCGGCATTCGCGCGCGTGAGCGCGCGGCGCTCGACCTCTGGGTCGGACGCTTCAACGCGCTCCCGGGCATCGAGGCTGTCATCGTGCCGGACCCAACCGGCAATCCGCTTGATCGACTGGAGGTGCGGGTGAGGCCCGAGAGCGGCTATTCCGCTCACGGTTTGGCAGCGGCCCTCGCGGCAGGCTCGCCGCCGATCATGGTCAGGGGGCACCTGGCCGAACTCGGTTTCTTCCTGCTCGATCCCTGCAATCTTCATCCGGGCGAGGCCGAAATCGTAGCAGAGACCGTTGTGGCACTGATCGAAAGTCCGGCCCGTCCGGAAGGCGCCATGAGCCAGCCGTTCCGCACCTCATCGGCGGGGATGCTGAAGTGGCCTGACTGAAGCTTAAAGCCAGCCCAGCCGGGCTTCCACACGCACGGCGCTTTCCTTGACCAACTCGATCAAGTCAGGGTCCTTCTGGTTTACCTTGTTTTCCGGCACCACGATGGACATGGTAGCCTGGCATACGCCGGAACGGTCGATAATGGGTGCGGCGATACAGGCAACGGAGAAGTTGCTTTCCCCTGCCTGAATGGAGAGCTTATGGCGGAAGGCATCGCCTGCACTATCAGCAAGCACCTGCGGATCGGTCTCAGCCCGGCCCGTCGGTGAAGGCCGGGCGCTAGCCTTGAACGTGGCAAGGCGCTCCTCCGGCGTGAGATGGCCAACCAGAAGCCGGCCCGAAGCGGTCCAGTTCAAGGGACTGCGGGTGCCGATCCGCGCTGCGACCTGGAACTGAACGGGCCCTTCTTCCATGGCCAGGACGACCATGTCGTTGCCGTCGCGGCCACAAACCTGCACGACCTCGCCAGATGCCTGATATAGATGGCGCATCTCGTCGACCGCCACCGACAACAGGTCGAGGTTGCGCGCGTAGCTTAGACCATAATGGTAGAGCCGGTGGCCAAGCCAGATGCTGCCATCGGGCGCGCGGCTGAGCATGTTCTTGCTGACAAGATCATCAACGATCACGTAGATGGTAGAGAGCGGCGCGCCGACGCCCCGGGCGATTTCATAGGCCGTCGCCGGGCGCGTGGCAGCCTGGAGGTAGTCGAGGATCTGCAGAGCCCGATCCATGCCGCTGGTGCGCCGACGGGTGCCGGGTCCGATCGCCGCAGCGTCCTGCACAACTTCATCAAGGCTCATGGATCGCCCTATCTACTCTTGCCAACAGCCAGGTATTGTCTCAGTCTGGCCAGTTCAAGATGGCAGCTTCCCGCTCCAGCCACATCACGTCAAGCGGTGTTGCCACTGCCGCATTGGAATGGGCGGCGCGATCGAGTTCCTCTGCAAGGCGCTCCGCCACGAGTTGCTCCTGGCCCGGGTGCAGGTTGCAGGGATCAAGGAAGAAGTGCCCGTGTTCCACTTCATGGTCCCGCACGATAACCGGCACTGGTCCGGTCGCGAGCCGCGCCGCGAGGTCCCAGGCCGTGATGCGCGCCAGCTCTGGGTCAATGCCTACCTTCAGCCGGTACAGCGGATTGCCGGTCGGGTCGGGGACGATGTCAGCATGGACGCCGGCACGGCCGGAGAGTCGCTCCTTCCAGAGCCTCAATGCCGCCTGCTCACGCGCCCGGACGGCTGCATGGTCGCGCGTTTTCCAGGCGGAGAGCGCCGCCATGACGCCGACGATGCTTTCCTTGCCGACCTTCATGCCACGGCCGATGCCCCGGTTCTGGAGATAGGCCGCCCGCACCAGCGATTTACGTCCGGCTACAATGCCGGAAGTAGGACCGCCCAGGAACTTGTGGCCGCTATAGAGGACGATATCGGCGCCCTGTTCCAGAAAGCCGCGCAGGTCGTATTCCGACGCCGCATCCACGATGACCGGCACGCCCTTGTCGTGACATACCTTGGCAAAGGTGCGCAGCGGCACCTGCGCATAGTCCACCACATGGTGCGAGACGACATAGACAGCCGCGGCCGTCTTGTCGGTTATCGATCCTGCAACCTGATAGGCGTGTGACGAGGTGGCCTGCCCCACCGGCACCACCTCGGCTCCGGCAAGCCTGATGGCTTGCTCCACGGGGGCACCGTAGGAAACCATGTGCCCTGCCAGAACCAGCACCTCGTTGCGCAATTTCCCTGTTTCGGGCAAGCGCTCGATAGCGAGCAGATCCGTGCCCGTCATGGCGGCGGCAACCGCGAGGGTGATCCCGGACGAGCAGGAGGCAGTGACAAAACCGGCCTCGGCGCCCGTCAATTCGGCAATGGTTGCGCTGGCGCGCTTCTGCAGCTCACCCATTTCGAAGAACTGGCCCAGGCTGCGGCTGACTGCGTCCACGGCCTGCGGCACCACGATCGACGCACCGAGCGAAGTCATCGTGCCCGAAACGTTGATCACCTGCCGCAGTCCCAGTTCGGTCCTGATATCCTGGCTCACGGTCGTGCTCCTCAGTTGATGGAAACGATGGCTTCGATTTCGACGGTGATCTGGTTTGGCAGGGAGCTGAAACCAACAGCCGAGCGGGCATGCACGCCCCGGTCGCCGAAGACCTGGTTGAACAGGTCCGAGCAGCCGTTGATGACCGCGGGATGGTCGGTAAAATCGGAGGTGGCATTGACCATGCCAAAGAGCTTGACGACACGACGAACCCGACAAAGGTCGCCCAGCGCCTCGTGCATCACCGCAATGAGGTTGAGCCCGACCAGCCGCGCATGCTCGTAGGCCTGCTCGGTGGATACGTCGGCACCGACCTTGCCCGAATAGAGGCGGCCATCCGGCTCGGTGGGGCCTTGCCCGGAGAGATAGAGGAGAGTGCCTTCCTGCACATGGGTGACAAAATTGGCAATCGGTGCCGGCGGCGGCGGCAGCGTGAAACCCAGCGCCTTGAGGCGGTCATAGGGATTGGCTGCCGACGCAGGCGCCAGTTCGGTGGCGGGCATATAAGGCAAACTCCGGTCTAGGCAGAAACGCCATCGTGCAGGATGCAGGCAACGTGCTGGCCTCTGCCGACATGCACGACGGGGGGCACGATCTCGGCACAGCGGCTGATCGCTTCGGGGCAGCGGGTGCGAAACACGCAGCCTGAAGGTGGGTTGATGGGGCTAGGAATGTCTCCGCGGAGCGGTGCATGCACACGCCTGCGCGTCGGATCGGGCACCGGCGAGGTCGCCAGCAGCGTCCGCGTATAGGGATGACGCGGCGCCGCGTAGATCTGCCGGCTAGGGCCTCGCTCCATGATGCGGCCCAGATACATGACGATTACTTCATCGCAGAGATATTCCACCACCGAGAGATCATGGGCGATGAACAGCATGGTGAGGCCGAGCCGCTGCTGCAATTCGCCAAGGAGGTTGAGGACCTGCGCCTGCACCGAGACGTCGAGCGCCGATACCGGCTCGTCGGCCACGATGAAATCGGGTTCGACTGCCAGAGCACGGGCAATGCCGATGCGCTGGCGCTGTCCACCCGAAAACTCGTGAGGAAAACGGCGGGCATAGTCGGGGGAGAGACCGACCAGGTCCAGGAGTTCGGCAACTCGGTCGCGGCGCTGCCGCCCGCGCGGATAGCCGCGTGCATCGAGCGCCTCGCCGATGATCGAATCCACCCTCAGTCGGGGGTTGAGACTGGAATAGGGATCCTGGAAAATGATCTGCAGGCGCTGGCGATAGCGGTTCATCTCCTTGTCGCTGAGGGCGAACAGATCCACGCCGTCGAAAATCGCCTTGCCGCCGCTCGGCTCCGCCAGCCGCAGGATCGATCGTCCCGCGGTGGTCTTGCCCGAACCGCTTTCGCCCACGAGGCCAACGGTGGTGCCCTTGCGAATGTCGAAGCTCACGTCCTCGACCGCCCGGACAACCTTTCCGGCGCGGCCGGAGAAGTGCTTGCGCAGACCCTGCACGCTGAGGAGCACGGGCACTTCGGCTTGAATGGCGCTCATATTTCGGCGCTCCTGATGCAGCGGGCAGTGCTGCCTTCCGGCGTCACCAGAAGAGGCGGAACCGCAGCAGTGCAGGGAGGAATGGCGTAGCCACACCGGGGCTCGAACGAGCAGCCCGGCGGCAGGTTGGTAATGGGCGGGACATTGCCCGGAATGGAATAAAGAGCACGCCGCTGGCCATCCGCCGCAAGGTCGCGCGCGGCGTTGGGGGTGCAAGCCAGCAGTCCCTTCGTGTAGGGGTGTCGCTGATGGGCGAAGAGCGTGTGGACCTCGGCATGCTCGACCACCCTGCCCGCGTACATCACGACGACGTCATGGGCGATCTCGGCCACGACGCCGAGATTGTGCGTAATGAACAGGATGCTCATGTTCATCTCGGCCTGCAGGCGGCGCAGCAGGTCGAGAATCTGCGCCTGGATGGTCACGTCCAGTGCGGTAGTCGGCTCGTCCGCGATCAGCAGCGAGGGATTGCAGGACAGCGCCATGGCGATCATCACGCGCTGGCGCATGCCGCCCGACATGTGGTGCGGATAGTCGTCCAGCCGGTTGGCGGCGTCGGGTATCTCCACATGCTGCAGCATCTGGAGGGCACGCTTTCGCGCGTCAGCCGGGCTGATCTCTTCGTGGAGGCGGATCATCTCGCCGATCTGGTCGCCCACCGTATAGAGCGGGTTGAGGCTGGTCATGGGTTCCTGGAAGATCATCGCGATCTCCCGCCCGCGCACCGAGCGGAAATCCCGTGGCCGGAACTTGGCCAGGTCGGAGACCTTGCCATCGCGATGACGGAACAGGACCTCGCCCCCCGCAATGGCGCCGGGCCGCGCCAGCAGTCCCATGATCGAAAGGCTGGTGACCGACTTTCCCGAACCGGACTCGCCGACCACCGCAAGCGTCTTGCCACGCTCGAGATCGAAGGTGACGCCGTCAACGGCCTTGGCCGTGCTCCGGCGGGTGGTGAACCACGTCCGCAGGTCACGCACCGAGAGGATCGTATTGGGCGCCAGCTCCGTCATGAGGTCCATCCGCAATGCGGGCACTTGTGGCCGGCCGCGCCGGCAACGATCGGCACGTGACGATGTGCTGAGATGGCTTCGGCTCCAAGGATTGCGTAGCGCGGCTCGAACATCTGGTGCAGTGTCGAGGGAACACCGTCGGAATCGGTGACGGTAATGGTCTCGTCCACGAGATCGAACACCGTGAACTCGGCCGGCTTGCCCTTGGCGAGGAGATTGTCGACCCGCTTGTTGATGGCCTTGCGCGGAGCTGTGGTCGAGGCGACCACCACATCCTCGAAGCTCATGCCCAAGGACAGGAGCTTGGACATGGTGGTGCCCAGGTCCCAGACCGCGTTGTCGAGCGAACGGTTGTGGAGGTCGGTCGAGATCGTGGTCGGCTTTAACCCCCGCGACAGTGCCACGCGACCGACCTCGAACGAAAAGGACGCGCCGCCATGGCCGATATCGAGGACGATGCCGCGCTTGGCCGCCTCCTGGGCGAGGAAGTAGAGGTCCTCGTCTTCGATGATCGAGCCGCCATGCTTGCCGTTGAAGCAATGGGTGACGATGTCGCCTTCGGTGAGCAGCGGCAGGATATCATCGTAGAGCGGCGGGGGCTCGCCGACGTGTACCATCAGCGGCAACTTGAGGATGCGGCCGAGCTTTTTGGCCAGCTTGACCGGCACTAGGTCCCAGCCGCCGGTGATCACGGCGCTGGCGCGGCACTTGAGGCCGACGATGACGTCGCGGTTGGCTTCCACCACGGCAATGGTGCGGTCGATATCGATCGAGCGCATGTCCATGAGTTCGCTGACGCGGTTGCAGGCCACGAGCCCGATCGAGCCGATATTGAGGAAGGCGTAGATGTTTTCCTTTGCCGGCTCGATGATGAACTCGCGCAGGCCGAGAAAATTGCCCTCACCGGCTGATCCGGCATCGACGATGGTGGTGACGCCGCGGGCCGCGCCGCCTTCCTCGGGCTTGATGGAAATATCGGTGCCGCCATACCAGACATGGGCATGAAGGTCTGTCCATCCCGGCGAGATCCAGGCGCCATTGGCTTCCACCACCTTGACGTCCTCGCCGACGGCAAGGCCCGCGCCGATATCGAGAATGCGGCCATCGGTGTCGACCAGCACGTCGAGCACAGGCGCCAGGCCCGGCATGGCGAAACCGATCGGCCTGGCACCACGGACCAGGAGGCGTTGGGACGCCGGAGCAAATGTGTTGTTGATCATCAGATATCCTTTGCCAGACGCGGATCGAGGAGATCGCGCAGGCCGTCGCCGACAAGTTGAAGAGAAAGCACGGTGATGACGATGGCCCCGCCGGGGAACCACATGATCCAGGGCGCCGCATCGAGATACTGGCGGCCCACGGAGATCATGGTGCCCCAGGTGGGAATATCGGGCGAGATGCCGACACCGAGGAATGACAGGCCCGCCTCGGCCAGGATCGAGGACGAAAAGATGAACGTCGCCTGTACCAGGAGCGGGGACGCGACATTGCGCAGCACGTGGCGCGTCAGGATCTTGTGGGTCGGCACCGCCAGCGCCCGTGCCGCCTCCACATAGGGCAGTTCGCGCACCACCAGCGTCGAGGCCCGGACGACGCGCGCCAGGCGTGGTGCATAGACCAGTCCCAGCGCGATCACCACATTGGTCGCCGAGGGGCCAAGCGCCGCCACCAGCGCGATGGCGAGGAGAATGTCGGGGAAGGCCATCATGGCGTCGATCAGTCGCGAGATCGGTGCGTCGGCCTTGCGGAAGAAGCCGGAGACGAGCCCGAGTACCACGCCCAGGATCGAGGCGAGTGTGACCACGGCGACTGCCACGGTCAGCGACGTACGCCCGGAGTAAAGCACGCGGGTGAAGACGTCGCGCCCCATGTCGTCCGTGCCGAAGAAGTGCTCGAGCGAGGGCCCGTTGAGCCGGTTGGCCACCGAAAGCTTGATCGGCGAATAGGGCGCGATCCACGGCGCTAGGATCGACAGCACGGCGATGGTGAGGATGATAAGGAGGCCAACAAAGGCCGTCGGACGGCGCGCCAGGCGCATCAGGAGATTGGGTTCGCGATGCGGGGCGGAAGCGGAAATGGCGGCCATCAGTAACGCACCCGCGGATCGACGGCGAGATAGAGCATGTCGATGATGAAGTTGATCAGCACATAGAGGCCAGCCACGATCAGCAGCGCCCCCTGAATGACGGGATAGTCGCGGCGCAGCACGGCAGAGACGATAAGGCTGCCGACGCCCGGAAGGCCGAACACGGTTTCGGTGACGATGGCGCCCGAGATCAGGAGGGCTGCGGTCAGGCCGATGACGGTCAGGATCGGGATCAGCGCATTCTTGAGCGCATGCCGCACCACGACTCGCCACTCGCTCATGCCCTTGGAGCGGGCGGTGCGGACATAGTCGTCATTGAGAACGTCGAGCATGCTGGCGCGGGTGAAGCGGGTGATCAGCGCGGAACTGACAAGGCCCAGCGACACCGCCGGCAGCACCAGGTGATGCATGCGCTCGGCAAAGCTGGCGCCCGGTCCGCCATAGCCGGAAGTATCGAACCAGCCCATGCGCACGGCAAAGAACTGCATCAGGATCAGCGCCAGCCAGAAGCTGGGCACGCTGGCGGCCACCATGGCCAGGGTGGTCATTGCTTGGTCGAACACGGTGCCGCGCAGATAGGCCGACATGATGCCGACCGGCAGCGCGATGGCCGTCGCGATCAGCAAGGAGAACACCGTCAGGAAAAACGTCGGTTCGGCGCGCTCGAGCAGCGCCTGCCCGACGGGAATGTTGAGAAAGATGGATTGCCCGAGGTCGCCGCGCAGCAGGCCGCCGACATAGGAGAGGAATTGCTCGGGAATGGAGGCGTTTAGGCCCAGGCGATCGCGCAGGGACTGAATATCTGCTGCCGTGGCGTCCGGTCCCAGCATCACGGCCGCCGGGTCGCCGGGCGTGACGCGGACGATGACAAAGACGATGGTGACGACCAGCGCCATCACGATCAGCATACCGCCGAAGCGGTTGAGCATTGAACGCAGCATGGGACCTGCAGGCGAAAGGAAAAGAGGATGGTGGCGGCGCGTCATTGCGCCGCCACCGCTGACCGCGGGAGACTACTCGGTCAGGTAAGCGTTCCAGAAGTAGGGCCAGGACGCTGGTGTCACGCCTTCAAGCTTGGGCGACTGGGCGGCCAGCGCGTTGAAATTGCCCACCTTGATCAGCGGTACTTCCTCGTAAATGATTTTCTGTACGTCGGCGAAGAGCTCGACGCGACGGTCCGGATCGACCTCGGCATTGAACGCGTCGAGCGCCGCGGCCTTGGCGTCGGACACCCACCAGCCGGGCGAGGTATCGTTGAGGACGCCCATCAGCGCCGGTTCAGACAGGAACGGGCTGTGGCTGATATAGATGTCCCAGGCTGCAGGATCGGTGCGGGTCTGGGTCAGCGTTGCCCATTCCACCACGTCGAGCTGCACCTTGAAGCCGGCCATTTCTAGATACGCCTGGGCGACCTGCGCCATCTTGTAGTGGAACTCATACTGGCGGCTGGTCAGGATGCGGATGGGCGTCGTCCCGTCATAGCCTGCTTCCTGGGCGAGGGTCTTGGCCTTTTCTACGTCACCCTCGGGCAGGTAGACTTCGGTGCCGGCATCGGTGTGCCAGGCGAAGTTGTCCGGGTAGAAGGCGCCGTCGATCGTGAAGAATTCCTCGCTGCCAAAGGCGGCCAGCATCATGTCCTGCGGCGCCAGGGCCGCCTGCACCGCCTTGCGGAAGGCAAGGTTGGAGCCGAGGCCTTCCTTGGTATTGAAGATAAAGGCGGGCCAGCCGAAAGGCTTGAGCACCAAGGGCTCGGTCTGGCCGCCCGAAAGCCGCTCATAAGCTTCGACCGGAAGGGAGTCGGCGTAGGCGAACTGCCCCGAAACCGCACCTTCCACGCGCGTATTGGGATCGGGAACGGGAACGAAGCGGATTTCATCGAGATACTGCATGCGGCCACCGCCATAGCCGTTCGGTTCGGCGTCGATGCTCTGGTAGTCCTCGAAGCGCACGAGCTGGATGAACTGGTCGGCCCGCTGCTCCTTGAGCATGTAGGGGCCGGTACCGATAAAGCTGGTCAATGGGTCCTGCTCGGCATTGGCAGCCGGGATGATGATCGCTGCCGAATTGTTGAGCGACAGCAGCGCAATCAGAGGTGCATAGGCCTTGTTGAGGGTGATCGTGACGGTTGCCTCGTCCGTCGCCTCGACGCTCTTGATGATCTCGGCAGTCTGCTTGCCGCGGGTGGCTATGCGCATCCAGCGCTCGAGCGAGGCGACTACGTCGGCCGACGTCATGGCCGCGCCGTCATGGAAGGTGACGCCGGTGCGCAGCGGAATGGTGTAAGTCAGCCCGTCTTCCGAAATCGTGGGCATCTCGGCGGCCAGAAGCGGGGTCGTGTTCCAGTCTTTGTCGAACGTATAAAGCGTCTCGTAGATGTGCTGGGTGACCATGCCGACGAGGTCGGCCGTGGACGCCATTGGATCGAGAGTGGGCGGTTCGCCGATGGTCGCGACGTCAATGACGCCGCCCTTAGCTTGCGCGAGCGCGACGCTGCAAAGCGAAAGTACGGCA
Organism: Devosia sp.; assembly: GCF_036563435.1. Classification (GTDB taxonomy): domain Bacteria; phylum Pseudomonadota; class Alphaproteobacteria; order Rhizobiales; family Devosiaceae; genus Devosia. The sequence goes on along the minus strand of NZ_DATCMJ010000015.1, from coordinate 112,510 downwards.
ACAGACGCGGCAATCAAGCTTGTAACAATCTTCATGGAACAATCTCCCTTATTACATAACTATGTAATTCATACCCCTACAATGGATTACTGTCACACCGGATTCATTATTCGTCAAGGGTCAAGCGCCTCGGGAGGCCAACGACGCAAAATGCCTGCGAAGTTGGGGCCATCGCGTACAGCGAAGGTTCGGCTTCAGGGAGGGTCGTCTTCGGCAGCCCTGAGACCGCAACTGCAGCAGACTCTTCGGACAAAGGAGGCTGCGCTTAGCGCTCCGGCAATGTCAGTTGCGATCGCGTAGGCACCCGATCGAACGCTTGGGCAGGAACAGTCTACGTGAGCCGCTGAACACGAGCGGGGTTGATTTCCCCTGGTACGCAGGCAAGCCGTAGCGCTGTTATTTGGGACCGACGTTCAAATCGCATTCGAAGCGATCAGTTGAGAGAGCAATTCGCGGTGTCTGCGTCTTACGCTCGGGAACTACTTGCCACCAACAACCCTGCCCTGCCCATCAGCCTACGTGTCTGATCTGGGGTGGAAAGTGGAAAGTCCGCTGCTGAGCCTCCCTGTGGCAGAGCGGACATGACCCGCCGCGTTGGTTTACATAAAAGCGAACGGTGAGACGCAAAGCCGAAGCAAACGGGAGAAGCGGAGTGCAAGTCATCGTTAACACATAAGACGGCCAGCAATTGACCCATCGTCTTACGGTCCCCATCCTTGATCCTATGAAAAATATCGGATCAATAATGCAGCAACCAAACTTGAAAGACATCATTCGAGCGGCAGGTGTTGCCGTTGGATTGGCTGGACTACTTTTTGCTGGAGGCCTGTCTCAGAAGATTCCAGTTGATCAGCTTTTGACTCCAATGGCGCTCGGCATAATGTTCTCTGTCGGCATCGCAGCGAGCATCTTCGACTTGATTTACGCTCTCAAGCGACCAGACCGCCTCGCAATTGCCCGGGGCGAACGAATGCCTACCGCAACTGAAGTCAGCGCTTTTCAAGGCCGTGCGGTACACGCGCTCAACGTAGCGATGGTCGGACAGTTGGTAGTGGCAGCCGTGATTTTGATTGGAATTATTGGGGTTGCTATGTTCTGGCGATAACAGGCTGTCAAATGCGTCCGATTTCAGGTGTTACCGAACTACCCGCTAATGGCAACATAGGGGTCGGTTGTGCCCTCTGCCCGTTTTCGCTCTTGGGGTGGTTTGCGGACTGGCAGCTTCTGGCAAAGGGGCGGCCAAACCGGACACTGCCTCGCCACCGAGTAAAACCAAATACTGATGCACGAACCAAGCTGTTGAAATTGCACGAGTGAGAAGTCGGTGCATCATTATTGAGTCATGCACCAAAGAGCTATAGACACACGGCACTGTTACTGTTCTCTGCTCCAAGCAATCGATCTGCATCATCAAAGCGTACAGTGACAAGGAGTTCGTACTTACAGGCGATATTGCCGCCCGCCCAAATTCGGTAAGCTTCTTCATTCTGCGGATCACGAGGGTATCTGGGCCAATGCTCAAAGCCTGCGGCCAGAAGTTTTTCGCGCACCTCGCTTCTGGGGCTTCCCTCAACAAAGACGTCAGGGACAAGATCAAGGACGGAGCCGCGAGCTACATCACGTTGCGAGTACAGGTGGCGGGTGATCGGATTGAACAGCAGCCAAGGGGCATAGGAGGCATAGAGAAAGTATCCAATTAGCCCCACCACCGGCAAGCAGAGGGCGAGAAGGCAGCCTCTTGCTCTTGTGCTTTGGTTGCCCCGCTTTTGCACGGCCATTCCCTTCTCCTGTGCGCTCAGAGGCGCGTTGTGCGCACCTGGACTGGTGCAAATGTCTCGATTTCCGCACGGCAGCTAACTCCTAGGATGCTATGGTAAGATGATGAGGATTGAACTCCCTTAGTGCTCAGGATGACCAAGAGCCTGACTGGCATTAAGCGTTGCCATGGCGTGTCTGCTTTCAGGATCGATGATCAAACCGATGAGCGGCAATAGTGGGGTCGCTTCTTGCCACTCAGCGATCGGCACTAAGTCAACGGTGGTAGACCATTTGTTGGATCATCAGCTGCTAGCCTAACCTTTCCACGCCCTTGAGGAGGCTAACGCTAGCGTCGCTCGCCCTAGTAACTATCAATCGGGATGTTCTTTGAAATATGAGCCCAATCATCTTGTTTTCCTGAGAGGCGAGCTTTAAGGCAGCGCTCGCGAGTTTCGGCTTGTTTGCATAAACGCTTCTCAAGGACCCCTCATGTTTCCGGTCAAGTCCGTCGGCGCCATAGTCTGCATGGCCCTTTCCGTCGGTTTTCTGTCGAGCCCGGCTTTTGCCGCCGCTACCCAGTATCCGCTGACGCTCGACAATTGCGGGGTCAAGGTGACCTTTACCAAGGCACCGGAGCGCGCCGTGGCGCTGGGTCAGAACAGTGCCGAAATCATGCTGCTGCTGGGTCTGGCGGACAAGATGGTGGGCACTGCGTTCTGGCCAACCAAGATCCTGCCCGAACTTGAAGAAGCCAATAGCACGGTCAAGCTTTTGAGCGTCGAGACGCCGAGCCTTGAGACCGTTCTCGCACAAAATCCGGATTTCGTCGCGGCCCAGCTCCCGATCCTGATGGGGCCAGACAGCAAGGTCGCCAAGCGCGAGGATTTTGAAAAGCTTGGGATCGGCAACTATCTGGCGCCGAGCATCTGCGCCGTGACGCTCGACACCAAGGATGCCTATGGCAGCCGCGACTATCTCTGGAACATGGATCTCGTATATCAGGAGATTGACGAGCTTTCGCAGATCTTTGACGTGCAGAATCGCGGGCAGGAACTGATCGAACAATTCAAGGCGCGCGAGGCAGCGCTGCGGGCCAAGGTGGGCACGGACAATGCCGACCTTTCCTATGTGTTCTGGTTTTCGAGCCCATCGCCCGCCGATGACGCCTATCTCGGCGGCAAGAACGGGGCTTCGGGCTTTATTGCTGACCTCCTGGGCGGACACAATGCCATCGACACGGAAGCCGAATGGCCGACGGTGAGCTGGGAAGGCATCATGGCGGCAAATCCCGATGTGATCGTTGTGGGTGCGGTCGATCGTAACCGCTGGGATCTCGACAAGGCCGAGAACAAGATCGCCTTCCTCAAGTCCGACCCGGCCGTGAGCCAGCTCGATGCGGTCAAGAACGGTCATATCGTCGTCATGCAGGGCGCGGCGATGAACCCGACGATCCGCACCATCTATGGCGCAGAGGAAGTGGCGGACCAACTGGGAAAGCTCGGTCTCGCTAAGTGAGCGGAGCCACGCGCAAATTTGGGGAACAGGCCGGGCTCGGTCTGTTTCTTTTTTTCGGCGGCCTCGTGCTGCTGTTCGCCATTGCGGCGGGGACCGGGATTGGCGAAATGTCGATCCCGATTGAGACGACGTTTACGGCGGTGACTAATAAGCTCGGCTGGACAGCGACAGAGCTCAATCCGCTGCAGGAAAGCGTGATCTGGGACTATCGGTTGAGCCGGGCACTGGTGGCGGCCTGCTGCGGCGCGGGGCTCGCGATCTGTGGCGCGGTGCTGCAGGCGCTGCTGCGCAATCCGCTCGCCGAGCCCTATGTGCTGGGGATTTCGGCTGGGGCTTCGACCGGAGCGGTCGGCATTATCATTCTGGGCATTGGCGCGGGGACGATTTCGCTGTCGGCGGGGGCGTTTACCGGGGCTTTTGCAGCATTCGCATTCGTGGCGTTGCTGTCGAACGGCGCCCGTGGCGGGCCGAGCAAGACAATTTTGGCGGGTGTGGCGGCCTCGCAGCTTTTCAATGCGCTAACTTCTTACGTCGTGACCACGTCGGGCAATGCACAGCAGGCGCGGGACGTGATGTTCTGGCTGCTTGGTAGCTTTGGTGGCGTGCGCTGGCCGGAATTTCAACTGGTTCTGGCGGTGGTCGTGGTGGGGCTTGCGGTGTGTCTTTATTTCGCGCGTGCGCTCGACGCGTTTGCGTTTGGCGACGATGCAGCCGCTTCGCTGGGGATCCCTGTTGAGATGGTGCGGATCGTGCTCTTCGGCATAACTGCGATGATGACGGCCACGATCGTTTCCATGGTCGGCTCGATCGGGTTCGTGGGGCTCGTCGTGCCGCATGCGGCGCGGTTTATTGTGGGGCATAACCATGCGAGACTCTTGCCTACCTGCGTGGTGGCAGGCGGGATTTTCATGGTCTTGGCCGATATCGTGTCCCGCGTGATCCTGCCGCAGCAAATCCTACCGATCGGGGTGGTAACGGCGCTGGTGGGCGTGCCAGCGTTCTCGGTAATCCTTTATCGCTCAAGAAGTGCGGCATGACGATACGGGCGGAAAATCTCAGTTGGTTCGTAGGCAAGACTCAGATCATCAGGAGTGTCACGTTGGAGGCGGCACCGGGCAAGATGCTGGGGCTGCTTGGCCCGAACGGCTCCGGCAAGTCGTCGCTGTTGCGGCTTCTAGCGGGACTGCGGAAGCCCAGTAGCGGGCAAGTGTCGCTCGATGGGCAGGATATTCGGCGCATTGGCCGGCGGGCGATGGCGCGGCGTGTGGCGCTGGTGGAGCAGCATGCTTCGACCGAGGCCAATGTGCGGGTGCGCGATGTGGTCAAGCTCGGGCGCATTCCACATAGCCCACCGCTGAGCGGCTGGACCAACGCGGATGACCTTGCCGTCGCCGGGGCACTCGAACATGTTGGGATGTTTGAGCGATCAGGCCAATTTTGGCAGAGCCTTTCTGGCGGCGAGCGGCAGCGGGTGCATATTGCCCGGGCGTTGGCGCAGGCTCCCAAGGAGATGCTGCTCGATGAGCCGACCAATCACCTCGACATACAGCACCAGATCGAACTTTTGCGGCTGATCTCGCGGCTGAAGCTAACGAGCATTATCGCGCTTCATGACCTCAACCACGCGGCAATGTTCTGCGACCAGTTGATCGTGATGGAAAAGGGCAGCGTCGTGGCGCAGGGCGCGCCGGAGGCGGTGCTGACCGAGACACTGCTGCGTGAGGTGTTTCGCGTGGAAGCACGGATTGAGAGCAGCGCACATCACGCCAGACCTCACATACACTATCTGCTGTAGGCGTTCTTTCGAGCACCGGCCTCCCGCCCCTGTTACCATCCGGCCACCGTTCAAGCGTAAATTTCCATGCTCGGAATTCCACCCGTTAGAACAAGTGATCCACGGCAGCTTCCGGGAAGCTGTCTAACTGTCGGGTACGTCCCAAGCGGGGTCGGAACCAGTTAGGTCTGTGCTGTCACCTCGATCTGACAACTTGCCTTATGCTATGAGGCTCGCTCGTTACGGTCTTGCAGAGCGGTAGGAAAATCTCGAAGAGCGCGCCTCCTGCCGGGGAGTCCCCCACCCTGACCTTTCCTTTGTGACGGCTAACGATGTCCTGAACCAGGCTGAGCCCGAGGCCGGCGCCTTGATCCAGAGGCACAATGCGGTTGAAAGGCTCGAAGATCGATTGCCGATGTTCCTCGGCAATTCCCGGACCCGAGTCTGCAACGCGGAGGACCCCTTGCCGGCCTACGCCAACGGTAATGGTCGCATTTTTCCCGCCGTGGACGACCGCGTTTTGGATCAAATTGACCAAGGCTCGGGACAGCGAGGCCGCGTCCCCTTGAACCGTAACGTCGTCAGCATCGCTCTCGAAGGTGATCTCATCGCCAGCGGCAATGGCCAGCGGCGCAATATCCGCTGTGACCTGGGCGGCAAGATCGACAAGGTTTACGGGTGCAAACACGCTGAGATCTGCATCGAGGCGCTCAAGATCGAGCAGCTGATTAGCAAGGTTGGCCAGCCGCGCCACGTCCAGCATCAGCCGGCTGCGCTCCAGGCCCTCGGGCAGGAGCTCAATACGGGTCTGCAGAATGGCAATCGGCGTTCGCAACTCGTGCGCCGCATCGGCGAGGAACCGCTGGCGCCGGTCCATGCCGTCGTCGAGGCGCTGCAAGGCGGCGTTGACGGCGCCAACCAGGGAATGGAGTTCCTCCGGCACATGCGCCGGGGACAAACGGATGCCCCGTTCAGCAACATCGATCCGGTCGGCTTCGGCAGCCACATCGTCGACGCCGCGTAGTTGACGCGTGACGATCCAAGGGATGACGAGGAAGGATACAAACGTCAACATAAACAGCAGCCCGAGGAACACTGGGTCGCCGAGGATTTCAAAGATCAGCTTAAAACGAAGCTCTGGGCCGCCACCCGTGATAATCCAGAGCTGTCCCGCATCACTCTCATGGCGACGCATAATGGCGCCAGGAGCTTCAGCTGGGCCTATATCGGCGATATCAGCGGAATTCAGCCGGGGAAGATCATCCAGAAGATTGTCAATGCTGTCCGGGATGGGACCCAGCTGCGTAGCGTTGCCTTCTGTGTCAACTGCGTAGAACCAGAAATGCGGAAATTGTGCAAGTTCGCTCCTCGTTTCGTCATCCATCACCGGCCGCAGCCCGCCTGACGGATCGCGCTGTATCGCTTCGGCGATGTGCTCAATGATGTCATCATCTAACGATTGCTCGGAGCGACCTATCTCATAAAGGGGAATGGCCGCCAGGATGCTGAAAGCCATCAGCACGAGAGCCTGCATAGCGACCATCCGCCAAGTCAACCGCACCCGCAGCGATGGATAGTTCCATGGCTTCATGCCGCCGCTCGCAGCAAATAGCCTAGGCCGCGAATGGCGTGGATCTCGACCCCGGCGCGGCTCAACTTGCGGCGCAGCCTTGATATGTGAGCGTCAAGCGAGTTTGAGGCGATCTCGTCGTCATAGCCGTAGACTGCTTCTTCCAAGGCGCTACGCGGCACGGTTCTGCCGGCTCGGCGAACCAATATTTCTAGGGCCAGTAATTCGCGGCGCGGCAAGTCCAGCGGCTCACCTTCAACTTCCGCTTGCCGCTCGTTGAGGTCAAACCGCAAGCGCGCAACATTGACGGCGTTTTCGCCAATCTGCGGCGGGCGGCGCATCACGGCGCGCAGCCGCGCCAGCAGTTCGTCGGTGGAAAAGGGCTTGGCCAGGTAGTCGTCGGCGCCATTGTCGAGGCCGGCAACGCGGTGCTCGGGCGAACCGAGTGCTGAGAGCACGATCACCGGCAGGCCCGCACGTTCTCGGCGTAGAATGGGGATCAGCGACAAGCCATCGCCGTCGGGAAGCTTGCGATCAAGCAGAACCGCGTCATACAGCGCGCTACGCGTGGCCTCTTGGGCAATCTCAAGCGTGGGCGCATGATCGACCACGATGTCGTGTCGGATTAGCGCGGTCGTAAGCGCCGCAGCCATGTCGAACTCGTCTTCCACCAGCAAGATACGCATCTGCCACTCCTAACCTTGCGGCTCCATCTAACGACCGGACATTGCGGCTGCATTGCGTGGCACTCGCAACGTTCGCGCAATCCGGCTGCATCATTGGATGACACAGCGGCCGCCGACCGGCCAATCTCGACCCATGCGAGGTTATCATGAACCCCTCCGAAAACACTTCCGGCATTGTTCCCCCTGCTTATGCCAAGGGTCGCGGCAGGTGGTTCTGGCCGCTTGGTATTCTGACGCTGGCAATCGGGGGCGGCTCGATACTGCTGGTCAGCCAGATGCCGGCAGCCCCCATGGCTGCAACGGTCGAGGTCGCCGAACTCCGTGCACTGCGCCTGCATCCAGTGGAACTGGTGACGGTACAGCCGCAACGCATCGAAGACCTGGTCAAGGTAACCGGAACCATTAATCCGGCCCAGGAAGCGGCGATCGCTGCACAGGTCGGCGGACTGGCCGAAACAGTTACGGTTCGACCGGGGGACCACGTCAGTGCCGGGCAACTGCTCGTTGAGGTGGGTACAAGGGACCTGCAACTGCAGCTCGATCAGCAAAGGAGCACTAGCGCGTCAAGTGTTGTGCAGCTGCACGCTGCCGAAGCAACCCTGCAGCGCACGAAGCTTCTGGCAGACAAGGGCTTGGCGGCTCAGACAGCGCTCGACACGGCGCAAGCCGAAGTCGACCAGTTGGTCGCTGCCATTGCCACACAAGAGAGCCAGGTCAGTCTTGCCGAAGCAAACCTGGAACGGGCGCGGGTAACCGCGCCTTTCTCCGGCACGGTCGCCACGCGGGAGGTTGAACCGGGACAAATCGTCAGCCCCGGCACCACCATGCTGTCTATCGTCGATCTCTCCACCGTTCGGGTGGAGGTTGTCGCCTCACTCAAGCATTCAGCGCGCATTCGGGTCGGGCAGCCGGTGCGTCTTTCCGTGCAGGGCATGGAGGGACACGTCTTCACCGGTACGGTCGACCGGGTTAGCCCGGTCGCCGAGGTAGGCACGCGTTCGATCACAGTTTATCTCAGCCTCGATAACCCGGAGGGAACGCTACGCGGCGGCATGTTCGTGACCGGCGAGATCGTCGTGCAGGAAGAAAACGACGTCATCGCTGTTCCAGGTACCTCCATCCATTCCCGTGATGAAGCCAGCTATGTGATGGTTATCGTGGACGGCGCGCTTCAAGAGCGTCCCGTCGAAACGGGCGCCACATGGGCAACGACGGGGCTGGTCGAGGCGCGCTCAGGCATTGCAGCGGGCGACATCATCGTCGGCGCACAGCTTTCCGGCCTCGCAGATGGCGCCGCCGTCGTGATCGAGGAGAACTGAGCGTGTTTTTCACCTCCATCAGCGTTCGCCATCCGGTCTTTGCCACCATGATCATGGTGGCCATCCTGGTCTTCGGCGTTTCTGCCTATCGCACCCTGCCCATTGAACAATATCCCGATGTGGACTTTCCCATCGTCGCGGTGCTGACACCCTATGCGGGCGCCTCGCCAGAAGCGGTCGAAAGCGAGGTCACCAAGCCGGTCGAAGAAGCCGTCAACACCATCAGCGGCATCGACTCGGTCACATCGACCTCGAGCGCCGGTCATTCCACCGTCGTCCTGCAGTTTACACTCGACACCGATGGCGCCATAGCAGCCCAGGATGTTCGAGACCGGCTCGCGGCCGTTGCGGACCAGCTCCCAAGGGAGGCCGAGACGCCGCAGGTCATCCGCTATAATCCGATCTCGACGCCTATGCTGTCACTGGCACTCAGAGGTCCGACTCAGTCAGTCACCGAATTGACCCGGCTTGCGGACAAGGTGGTGACCCCTGCCCTCACAGCAATCGCGGGGATTGGTAGCGCCACGGTAGTCGGCGGCCTAGCCGATCAGGTCAATGTCGCCGTCGACCCGGACCTCCTCAACGCCTTTGCCATCGGCATCAGCGACGTCATCTCGGCCTTGCGGCAGGACAATGAAACCCTCGCCGCCGGTTCGATCATCGAAGGGCGGATGGTGCAGACGGTTCAGATCAATGCCGCGGTGGATTCAGTCGAGGGCTTTCGCGACATTGTTGTCGCCAGCGATGGCGGCGAGACGATCACCATCGGCGACGTTGCCACCGTCAGCCGCGGCCCGTCCGATATAGAGGGCCTGGCCTTCCGCGATGGCGAGCAGGCGCTCGCGATCGATGTCGTAAAGATCGAAGGGGGCAATACCGTTGCGATCGCCCATGCCGTCCAAGCGGCGGTCGAGGCGCTGAACCACGACGGGGCCCTGCCCGAAGACGTCGCCATCGACATCCTGCAGAATTCGGCAGAGCCCATCGAAAGAGATTTTCACACGGTGCAGGCGACGCTGATCGAGGGCGCGGCCTTGGCCGTCGCGATCGTGTTCCTTTTTCTCAATTCCTGGCGCTCCACCATCATCACAGGCCTGACGCTGCCCATCTCGATCATCGGCACGCTGGTCGTGGTCAGCATGCTCGGCTTCACCCTCAACATGATGACCATGCTGGCGCTGACGCTTTCGGTCGGCATCCTGATCGACGACGCCATCGTCGTGCGCGAAAACATCACGCGCCACCTCCATATGGGCAAATCCCACATTCAGGCGGCGCTTGACGGCACCAACGAGATCGGACTGGCGGTGCTGGCCACGACCCTGTCCATCGTCGCGGTGTTCCTCCCGCTCGCCTTCATGGAAGGGATCGTCGGACGCTTCTTCATGCAGTTTGGCGTCACGGTTTCGGTTGCCGTGCTGATCTCCTTGTTTGTCAGCTTCACGCTCGATCCCATGCTCTCCAGCGTCTGGTACGATCCGGACTCCCAGCCCGGCGTCAGGCGCGGCCCCATAGGCCGGTTGATCGGCCTTTTCGACAAAGGGTTCGAGAAGCTGGCTCATTTCTATCGCGGGGTGCTGCGCTGGTCGCTCAGGCACCGCATCATCGTCATGCTGTTTGCGCTCGTGTCCTTTGGCAGCAGTTTCCTCCTGTTCCCCATGGTGGGCGTGGAGTTCATGCCCGCGGCAGACAATGGACAAATCCAGGTCGATCTCGAGACGCCGGCTGGCTCCTCGACCCAATATACCGCACTTAAGGCGCACCAGGTCGAGGATCTGCTGGCCGCGATGCCCGAGGTCGAAAGCACCTATACCAGTGTGAACGGTGGAGCGGCCTCCGGCGAAAACCGCGCCAGCATTGCCGTGACCCTAGTCGACGCCGCCGAACGCAGTACATCGTCGCTGGAACTGACCTCGCCTATTCGCGAGGCACTGCGTTCCATTCCCGGCGCCAGCTTCGTGGTAATGGCCGGCGGCGGCATTGGTGGCGCTGATAGCCCCATAGAGGTCAAGCTTCAGGGCACGTCGCTTGAGGGTCTGACTTCGGCTACAGAGCAGTTGAATGCTGCGATGCTCGCCATCGAGGGCGTGGTCGACGTGAAGCTGAGCCTGCAGCAGGCCCAGCCCATGCTCGACATCATCGTAGATCGGCAGGCCGCCAGCGATGCGGGTGTCGGCTTGACCGATGCCGGTTCGACCCTTCGTGCCATGCTGGGTGGCGAAGTTGCGTCCGACTGGACCGATGCCGCAGATACGCAACTCGACGTTGTTGTCCGCCTACCCAAAGCCTTGCGGGACAGCGTTGCGGTGATCGGCGACCTGCCCGTCGCGCAAAGCCAGAGCAACAGTTCCGTCGCCATCCGGCTCGACCAGATCGCCGACATCCGCTCGACGGTTGGCCCCAGCGAAATTCATCGCGAGAACCTTACGCGGCAGGTTACCATCACCGCGAATATCGAGGATGGCGTGCTGGGCGACGTCGTCGCTCAGATCGATGCCGCGGTAGCAGCGCTCGATCTCCCCGCCGGCGTCACCATAGTGCAGGGCGGCGACGGCGAGATGCTGGATGAGACGTTGGGCAGCATGATTTCTGCCCTGCTGCTGGCGGTTGTCTTCATCTATATGGTGCTGGCGAGTCAGTTCGGCAGTTTCCTCCAGCCGCTCGCCATCATGATGGCCCTGCCCCTATCTGTCGTCGGGGTCATGCTGGGCCTCTTGGTCGGCGGTTCGACGCTGAACATGTATTCCATGATCGGCTTCGTCATGCTGATGGGCCTCGTGGTTAAGAATGCCATTCTCCTCGTGGACAATGCCAACCAGCACCGAAACGAGGGCATGAGCCTTGTCGAGGCTCTGATCGAGGCCGGAGGAACGCGCTTCCGCCCCATCGTCATGACCACCCTGGCCATGGTATTCGGCATGATGCCGCTGGCTCTCGCGATCCACGAGGGCAGCGACCAAAGTGCGCCCATGGCACACGCAGTGATTGGCGGCCTCATCAGCTCCACCCTGCTGACGCTGGTCGTCGTACCGGTCATGCTGACCTATATCGACGCTGTCTCATGCTGGGTCGGCCGCTTACTGCCCCATGCACCTGATCATGATACGCAGTCTCGGCACGCGCTGTCCGACGTTTGACGCCGCACCTCCACGGTTCAAGCAGCACTACACCTCGCCCTCGTGGTGGGGTGTAGTCGCTCTTGGAGATCAACGCAGTCGTTGTGCTTGGGCCGTTTCGCCGACAGTGGATAAACCTCTGCTCCCGCGTAAATAGTTGTAGTAGCTCATGTATTGCAATGTTGACGCAATCGACAGGGCCCAAATTAGGGGTGTTCAAACAGAAAGGAACATCCAAATGAAAACCTTCTCGATCACCGCTCTCGCATCACTCGTTGTCCTAGCCGGCATGGGCGCCGCTCCTGTCTTCGCCAATGAAAGCGAGGCTTCAGATACCATCAATGGCCGCTCAAAGTTCGCCATCGAAACTGCCCTTCGCGACCAAGGCGTGGAAACCACAAGCGTCGAAGAATGGAGCGGCCTCATCCGCGCCTGGGTCCCGAACGGGCATGGCGGCACGAGCATGCTGTTCTTTGATGCCGACACCTTGCAGCCTGTGACGCCAGCGCGGAGCTGAGGCGGCCCAATGCAGGCGGCCCACGCCGCCTGCAGCCTTCGCAAGAATGGAGATATGTTGTTGAACGGCAGCTAACAGGCAGCCCTATAGTCAGTGCAAATGACCGCAAAGGGGTCGGCATCTGCCGCTTGATCCTTGCCAAAATCGTTTCCTCCCCGGCCGCTTTGGCCGAAGGAGAAATGTAATGGGTATCTCACAATACGACCCTGCTGCTGCAGGAAGACCTGCTTGGAATGCCGGCAGGCAAGTTGGCGCCAAGCGCGCATTGAAGATTAGACAAATCTGGTCAATCCGCTTCTTCCTTGACCGAGAAGGAAGGATGAGAGACCGAGCACTTTTCGATCTTGCGATCGACAGCAAACTTCGAGGCTGTGATCTTGTGAAGATCAAGATCGGCACGCTCGTGGCTGGACCTGCCATCCGCTCGCGATCGATGGTGATCCAGCAGAAGACAGGCAGACCCGTCCAATTCGAGATCACTGCTGACACAAGAGTCAGCTTGCTAGCCTGGCTCGAGCGACGCGGCGGCACAATCGATGACTTCGCCTTTCCGAGCCGGGTTATAAGCGGTGGCCACTTGAGCACCCGCCAATACGCCAGGCTGGTGGACGAGTGGGTCTCGGCCATCGGACTGACGCCTGAGGAATATGGCACCCATTCTCTGCGCCGGACCAAGGCGTCGCTCATCTACAAGGCCACAGGGAACCTGCGAGCCATCCAGATACTGCTTGGCCATAGTAAAATCGAGAACACAGTGCGGTATCTTGGCGTGGACGTCGACGACGCTCTTTCGCTGTCAGAGGCTACCGAGATCTAGGCAAGCGACTTCGCCGGCGGCCGTTTTGCACCGTCGGCGAAGCGCCCCATTGCGGTCATTCAGTGGACCTTGGCGACTCCTTAAAAGCGGACATCAGAACAAGGACACCTCACAAATTAGATTGCCAGCTGATAGGCAATCTTGCCGACACAACTACCCAGTGTGGGGATGGCGATCTGATAAGTTGCTCTCGCGGGCCACTTATTTGCCTGTTACGCGTGAGGAGAACACCGCAGAATGATTAAGGTCCTCGTCGATACCTGTGTCTGGCTCGATCTGCTGGGGGACTATCGGCTTCGACCCCGGCTGAAGGCCTTCATCCACTTGGTGCGAAGGGGCGACGTTGACCTTGTGCTGCCGCGACTTGTGGTCGACGAGTTCCACCGGAACAAGGAAAGGACGATCAAGGCGATCTCGGGAGGCCTTGCAAACCAAGTGAACGAGGCGGGCAGGTTGGCGCGGAAGTTCGCGCCTTCAGGCCGGTCGATCGAACTGTCCAATCATCTGGAGGACCTCGCCGAGCAACTGAACCGCGAAAGCGAGGCGGCGGAGCGAGAGGTGCGTGAGGTGGAGCGTCTTTTCGCTGACTTTCCCAATATCCTTACGACCGATGAGGCTCGGCTTCGCGTAAGCAAGCGCGCAGAGGCCAAGCTCGCTCCATTCCACAGGGGCAACAACAGTACGGCCGACGCGCTCATTCTTGAGGCCTTTCAAGAGGCGATTGCTTCCGATCCAGACCCTGGAAACGCCTTCGTTTTTGTCTCGTCGAACCATACCGATTTTAGCCAAATCAATGGTGACCGCCGAATACCGCATCCGGACCTTTCGGAGTATTTCCCCCAGGGACGGGCCAGCTTTGCTCTCGACCTGACTTCGGTACTGGAACTGTTCGGAACAGACCTGATCTACAGGTTCACTCCTGCGGAATTCGATGAGCCTCGGAAGAAGACAGAGGTCATGTCCATGATTGATAAACTTGAGGACATCAATCGGTACCACAACATCAAAGACCGCGAAAAACTCATCGAGGCAGGTCGGATCGTCGTCGTGGATGATGATCCAGATAGTCGTCGGAAGGTGACAGCCCCGGGGCAAATTCGCCGTTCGATGCTGGAGCGACAGCGTCGTCAACTTGAGGTTCTCGACACCAAGTTGGACGAGGATGACAAGCGCGACCTCGATGACTTCGAGCGCGGAGAGTTGTCTGGGCGCATGGCGGCGCTCGAGTGGCTCCTTGGCGGAGAGTGGGACGGCGCAAGTTACTCCCAGCCGGCGCCAGAGCCCTCCAAAGATGACGAACCAGACGACGACTAGGTGTTGCCGTCGGATCCTGGTCGGTCGCGAGTGAGCCTGGTTAGGAGGGTGGCGTTACTTAGAACGCCGCAGTCGATGGGGCGACCGCTCTGGAACATCATCGAAGGTCCGCGATTTCCTTGGTGCCGCGTGTGTAACCACTTGAGAGAACGCCTTATTTATTTGGCGGTTTCATCAATGGAACCAGCGAGAAGGATGGATATCAAAAAAGGAGGCCTGGCCCCTGAGCGATGCGCCCCATTCCAGCCGCTTCGTGTGCGTTGATAGAAGCCCAACGGACATACCTTTGGGTGTTCCACCCTCACGCAGCCAGCCGCCTTAGAAAGCTACGGCCTTCCTTGCTATCTTCAGCTATGCCAACCAAGTCGTTCAGAAGGTCCTGGTCTTGTGTCAATCGTACAAAGCTCTTTGGGTCCATGTCGGATCGTACGTAGGCATTGACCACCGCTAGCCGGAGCCGATACCCGCTATCCCACTCCTGCCACCAGTGCACCTGGGGGAATTGCCCCATCAAAAAGTCGAAAGCATCTCCCGGCAACTGCCCCATGAGGATATCGCCATGGACTCTTTCGAAGGCGATCTCGAAGCCGCGTTCGATGCCATGCCGGGGTGCCGAAAGCGCCAGTGCAAGGATATGGCCAAGTATCCAGGTCTGTTGCTTGTCAGGCACATCGACCGCACTGCTTGCCAGCGCCTGAACCCAGCGATGCGCGCCCGACTGCGGACCTAGGAAGTTTCGGGGGCCGCCTTTTGCCAGTAGCGCCCCGAGTTCACTGTAGCTCTCAACCTTGCTAACGTTCCGCTGGACAAAGTTAGGTTCAGAGATGCTATCGACTGCGGACTGCCAAGCGTTTGGCACTGTAGGGCCACGGCCTGCAAAAAAGGCTGCCATACGCGACAGGACGGCTTGGTCCACAGCGTGGGGAAACCGCGCCATAAACAAGGCGGCGGCCGAAGCATCGTCTGTCCGGATCAAACGCCCGATCAGTCGTGCAGCCAGTGCCTCCTCCGACACCATGGCCAGCATCGCATCGCGTTGCGACGATGTGATTTTCAACAAGTGCGGGTCGTCGAGAAGGTCGAGATCTTTGGCAACGAGCCGGCTGCGAAGTTGGGGATAGGAGTCAAGGCGGGCTAAAAGACCGCTTCGGTCCAGGCCATTTCGCACTTGGTCAATAAGGAGGTCAGCTTCGGGGTAGGCCTCGTTGATCGTACTCTCAACCATTCGAAGAGTCCGCTCCGGATGGCTCTTAGCCAGTTCTGCCACAGCATCAATTCGATTGCTCCCTGGCAACGGCAACGCGTCGCGCCCCTTACCCGACGCAAAGAACTCGAGAACTTCAAGATCACTAATGGCCGGTGTGGCAGCCCCGTTTACGACATCAGATTTGAGCAAGGCGCCGTCTTCAGGTGCCGGCATCGTCTCGCTGAGCATTGATAGCAATTCTGCCGCAGCGGATATGCTCGCCTCCCTCGAGCATGGAATAGACTTCGGCGAGAACACGCTCGTCTCAAGCTGCGGCGTGGCGAATGGGGCGAAAACGAAGCCGAACGGGCTATAACCCGCGAACTGCACCGCACCGGTCGCGACCAGCCAACAGACGGCATCCGCATCGATACCTCCCGCCCGCTGGCCGACGTGATCGACACGATCATCAGCCACTGCACCTGACGCGGGAGCGCGTCCCCCTCAGCGCAATCCTGTTCGCTGCCACGGCATCTGGAGCCATCCGGCCGCAGCGCGGCCGCTTGTTCGCCAGCCCATGCGCGGTTGCATCTTCCCCGCGCGCTCGACGTTCCTCCTTCAAACAGCAGGAGCTCCCGCATGAAAATTGCAGTTTTCGGCACCGGCGAAGTCGGCACGGCCATGGCCACGCGCCTCCAGTCCCTCGGCCACGATGTCGTCTTCGGCTCCCGCGAGGCTGGCCCGGACAAGGAGGGCGTTCCGGTCCTCAGCCATGCCGATGCTGCCCGACATGGCGAGTGGATCGTCAATGCCATGCATGGCGAGCACGCGATGAAAACCTTTCCCGGCCTCCCGCTCGAGGGCAAGCTCCTCATTGACCAGGGCAACTGGCAGTCGGCCATCGATGGGCCGATCACCGAAACCCTGGGCGAGAGCCTGCAGCGCCTCCTGCCCCAGACGCGCGTGGTCAAGGCCATGAACTTCGTCAGCGCCGCGCTGATGGGTCATCCCGAAAAGCTCGAGGGGAAGCATACCGTCTTTGTCGCCGGCAATGACGCGGCGGCGCGCGCCGAGGTCACGCAGCTGCTCGAAAGTATCGGCTGGCAGGACGTGCTTGACCTTGGCGATCTTTCCGCCTGCCGCGCCATGGAATCCATGGGCCCGCTCTGGATCCGCCTCAACAGCGTGCTCGATACGGTGCTCTTCGACATCCAGGTGGTCCGCAAGCCAAGCTGAGCGAATGGCGGGAGAAAAACTTATCCCCGCCTCCCAAAACGGCAGTTATCCTTCACCCATTCCCGCCACGACACGCAGTGCCGGCGAAACTTCGAGCCGGCCCGCCGGGCAGAAATGCGCCAGTGGCGCATTTCTAGGCGAGAAGGCCATGAGCGCTATGCGCGAATGGCAGGGCGGGAGACAAACTTATCCCCGCCTCGCAAAGTACAGGTTATCCTTCCCCCATTCCCGCCGCGACACGCAGTGCCGACGAAGCACTGGGCGGGAGGGCTGGCAGCCGGGGTCGCCCGGCACCTGCGTGGATGCTGACCACCGGCAGGCCGGGGACGTGAGAAGGAGAAGGGGGGATCCCCGCCCGATCGCCCAACCGGACGTTCCCTTGTGGAGCCGCTCGATGCATGCGCATGGAAAACCGGTTCGTGGGAAGCGGCTTTCGCCTCTTCAACTACTCGAAAAAGGCGGCGCAAGCCGTCGGGGCGAAAGCCGCTTCCTACCCGTGTCCCCGCAGGCGCCCGCGCCGTGCGGCCGCTGCGCCTGCGCCCGGCTCTAGCCTATTCGGCGAAGCGGAGGCTCCAGCCGCTATCTGCCTTGTCGCCCGCGCCATAGGCCACGTCCGGCACCCATTGGTAACGGCCGGCGAACCATTTGCGCGCCGCCCAGAAGTTGGACGGCTCCTGCTCGGCTGGCACGCCATGGAACAGGAAGGGCAGCGGCTGCTCCCCTGCCGCACCGCCCTGCTCCACGTCACCGTCGGGAAGGATAAAGCTATGATGTCCCACGCCCTTGGCCGTCTCTGCCCGCGTCCCATCCGGCGCCAGCGTTTCGGGATTGGCACCGAACAGGCATCCCGGCGACTTGCTCCAGCCTGCCGGGTCCATCGGGTCGGCGCCAGCCTTGAGGCGGAGGTCGGCGAGGCAATAATTGGGTCCCCAGGAGCCATTGGCGGAATAGACCACGTGCAGCTGCCCGTCCGGGTCGACGATGGGCTGTGGCCCCTCGTTGATCGTGGGCGTTTCGCCCGCCACGTTCTCCCATGGCTGGTCGGGCGAGGCGATCAGCACCCGCTGGCCCTGCGGCTGCCCCTCGGCGTCGAGCCGCACCAGGTAAAGGTCCTGCCGGACATCGGTATCCCCCGCCCAGCCGGACCAGACAAAATAGTCGACGCCGCGATAGCGGAACGGCATGCCGTCGATGGCCCATTTGTCCTCGGGCAGCGCCAGGGGGATGGCCTCGCCATAATCGGCGTCGGCCGTGCCCGAGCTGATCTTGTACATCCGGTGCGCACTGCCGCGCCCGGCGGCGAAATGGATCTCGTAGCGCCCGTCGCGGAAAACGATCTCCGGCGCCCAGACCTCGCCCAGCTTGTCCCGGTCCGACCAGACGCGCACCTTCTTGGCCTTGGCGAGGCCCGCAAGGTCCGGTGCGAGGCGCACGACCAGCGAATGGCCGCCCAGCGACTCCACCGCCACGAGCCCATCCGCCGTCCGGATGACGCTCGGATCGGCCGCAATGATGCCGGTATCGCCCCGCAGCTCGCCGTCATCCTGCGCCAAGGCTATCGGCACGACCATGCCCAGCAGCAGCGAGGCGGCGAGAAGGGTTGGGATCATGGAACTCATGGGGTCTCTCCTATGGGAAATCCGTGCGGCTGGCGTCAGGCAGCCTGGCTGCGTCTGGTCATCAGCCGTGCCTGGATGATCACCACAACGAGGAGGAAAGCCCCGCGGATCACCGACTGCCAATAGGCCGAGAGCGAAATCCAGCCCATGCCGTTTTCGAAGTTGAGGACGTTGAAGAGGATGCCAAGGAGCAGCACGCCGGCCAGCGTCGTTCCCACCGACCCGACGCCCCCGGTCAGCAGCGTCCCGCCCACCACGACCGAGGCAATGGCAAAAAGCTCCCACCCCACCCCCTCGATCGGCTGCCCGGCCCCGAACTGCGCCGCCAGGATCACCCCCGCCAGCCCCGCCAGCCCGCCGCTCGCCGTATAGGTCAGGAACTTGATCCGATCCGTCCGCAATCCCATGAGGCGGGACGCTTCCTCGTTGCCGCCAATGGCCAGAACGGTGCGGCCGGTGCTGGTGAAGTTGAGGATCAGCGAGCCGAAGAGGTAAGCCACAGCCGCGATCACCGCAGGCACGGGGAAGATCCAGAGATTGCCCTGCCCCAGATTGGTGAAGCCGCTTTCATAGGAGACGGAAACGGACTGGTTGTTGGCCATCAGCAGCGCCGAACCGCTGGCGGCCAGCATGGTGGCAAGGGTGGCAATGAACGGCATGATGTTGAGCCGCGTCACCAGCGTGCCGTTGAGGATGCCCACCAGGAGCCCGATGCCGACACCGGCAGCCGCGCCTTGCAATATCCCATAGGGGCTAGCCAAGGCCGCGGCCACGCTCCCCAGCGCCGCAGTCGACCCGACGGACAGATCGATGCCGCCGGTCATGATGACGAAGCACATGCCGAGCGCCACCAGCGCGAACATGGAATTGTAGCGCAGCACGCTCATGACGTTAAACAGGCCGAGGAAGTTCTCGTAGCGCCACCAGCCGAAGGCGATCAGCGCCACGAGGGCAAGCACCACGCCATAGGTGCCGATGAGGATGCGCGGGTCGGCCTTACGTTTCATCGCACCCTCCCCTGTTGCTGCAGCCAGACCGCCACGATGATGATGGCAGCCTTCACCACCAGGGCGGCGGCATCGGGCACCCCATTGGCCAGCAGCGTATAGCGCACCAACTGGATGGTCAGCGCTCCGATCAGCGTACCGACGATGGTGGCCTTGCCCCCCGTCAGCAGCGTCCCCCCCACCGCCACCGCCGCAATGGCATCGAGCTCCATGCCCATGCCCACGAGATTGGCGTCGCTGGCCGAATTGATGGCGATAACAATGAGGCCAGCAATGCCGGCGCAGAAGCCGCTGATGGCATAAACCGCGAGCTTGACGCCGTTTACCGGAACGCCGGCCAGTTCCGCCGCCCGTTCATTGCCGCCGGTCGCCAGGATGCTGCGGCCGAACACGGTGCGGCGCAGCATCCAGGCGGCAAGGAGAACGATGACGGCCATGATGATGACCTGCGCCGGAATACCGAATGGCCGGCCGAGCCCGATCCACTGAAACTCGGGCAGCCGGAAAACCTGCAGGTTGCCATTGGTCAGCACCTGCGCAATGCCGCGACCGGCGATAAACAACACCAGCGTCGCCACGATTGGCTGGATGCGGAAATAGGCCACGAGCCAGCCGTTGAAGAGGCCCAGCAGTGTCGCGACCAGAACGGCCGCAACCATAGCCGCCGTGACCGAGACGGCGATGTTGCTGACCGGCATGATGGTGCCAAGGAAGATCATCGGCGCCAGCGCACCAGATATAGCCATGATGGAGCCGACTGAAAGGTCGATGCCGCCGGTGCCGATCACGAGGGTCATGCCGACCGCGACGATGACGATGGTGCAGACCTGGGTCAGGTTGACGTTGAGCGTCTGCAGCGTGGTGAAGTTGCGGGTGAAGAGGAGGTTGAACAGGATCAGCAGCAGGAGCGCAATCAGCGTGCCGTAGCGCGACAGAAAGGCGAAGGGATCGAAATGGCTGCGGCTGCGCGCCGGCGTCTGGGACAGGGATTGCGTCACATTCCCACCTCTTCGGTTTGGGTAGAGTGGCCATGCGCCATCGCCTGGAGCACGCGATCTTCGGTGATCGCTTCGCCCTCGAGTTCGGCCACGGTGCGGCCCTCGCGCAGGACAAAAACCCGATCGGCGCCTTCTACGACCTCCTCGAGCTCGGAAGAAATCATGAGAACGGCCAGGCCCTGATCGGCCAGTTCGCGGATCAGCCGCTGAATCTCACCCTTGGCGCCGACATCGATACCGCGGGTGGGTTCGTCGAGAATCAGGAGCTTGGGATTGGTGGCAAGCCAACGCGCCAGCAGCACCTTCTGCTGGTTACCGCCCGAAAGCTCGCGAATGCGCTGGTTGGGACCGGAGCACTTGATGCCCAGCTGCCTGATGAAGCGCTCCACCAGTTCGCGTTGCCGTGCTTCCGAGACGACTCCGTTTCGGCTGATGCGCGGCAGGAGGGCCAGCGTCATGTTCTCGGCCACGCTGAGTTCAGGAACGATGCCCTCGAGCTTGCGGTCTTCCGTGACAAAACCGAGCCCGGCGCGAATGGCCTCCTTTGGCTTTTGCGGCGCAAAGGTTTCGCCATCGATCTTCATCGTGCCACTGCGGGCGCGGTCGACGCCGAAGATCAGGCGGGCGGTTTCAGTGCGGCCGGCGCCGAGCAGGCCGGCGAAGCCGACGATTTCGCCACGGGCGACATCGAAGCTCACATCCTGCACCGCCTGTCGCGCCGCCAGACTGCTGGCCGAAAGAACGGTCGCTCCAGCTTCGCGCCGGCCTTCAGTGAAGGCCGTGGCATGACCTTGGGCCTTGCTGATGTCGCGCCCAAGCATGGCCGAGACGAGATCGAGCTTGTCGATCTCGCTTATGGCCGCGCTGCGCACGGTCTTGCCGTCGCGCATGATGGTGACGCGGTCGCAGACTTCATAGAGCTCGTCGAGCTTGTGACTGACAAAGATCACGGAAACGCCGCCCGCCTTGAGCTTGCGGATCACCTTGAACAGCATGGCCACCTCGCCTTCATCGAGCGATGAGGTCGGCTCATCCATGATGACCAGCCGGGCAGCGAAGCCGATGGCACGGGCAATGGCCACCATCTGCTGGGTAGCGGTGTTGAAGTCCATGAGCGGCCGCCGGACGTCGAGATCGATGCCGAAGGTCTGAAGGAGGCGCTCGGCTTCTGCATGCATGGAATCCCAGTCGAGCAGACCGAAGCGGCGTGCTTCGCGACCCAGGCAGATGTTCTCGGTGACCGAACGGAAGGGAACGAGGTTTATTTCCTGGTAGATGGTACTGATGCCGCTTGCCTGCGCCTGATGCGGCGAACCAACCTCGAAGGGTTGACCGGCAAACAGTACCTCGCCGCCATCGCGGCGGTGATAACCCGTCAACACCTTGATCATGGTGGACTTGCCGGCGCCGTTCTGCCCGATCAGGGCATGCACTTCGCCCGGCGCGATCTCCAGCGAGGCGCTGGAGAGTGCCGGAATACCGGCAAAGCGCTTTTCGATGCCGCGCATCGAGAGCAGCAAACCCTCTGCCATGCTCTGGTCTCCAGAAAGAAGCGGCACCCACTCGAAAGCGGGTGCCGGGACTATGTCAGTAGGCCGTGTCGAGCAGCTCGGCGGCGTTCTCGGGCGTGTACATCTCATCGGGATTGATGATCACGGCCGGGATTTCTTCGCCATTGGCATAGGCAACAGCGGTGTCGAAGGCCTTCGGCCCGAAGCGTGGATTGCACTCCACCACCGCCTCGATCTTGCCGTCCACCACGAGCTGCACGGCCTCCTTGCCGCCGTCGATCGAGAACACCAGGCAATCGTCGCGGCCGGCGGTTCGTCCCGCTGCCTCGAGCGCGGCGATGGCGCCGATCGCCATTTCGTCGTTGTGAGCATAGATGACATTGGCGTCCGGATGCGCCTGCAGCAGCGTTTCGGCCACCTGGCGGCCCTTGTCGCGGGCAAAGTCGCCCGACTGCGAGGCGACGATCTGGTAATCGGAATGTTGAGCTATGACGTCGTCGAAGCCCTTCTTGCGGTCATTGGCCGGTGACGAACCGGTCGTACCTTCAAGCTCGATGATGATCTTCTTGTCGAGCCCGAGCCCCACCAGGTATTCGGCGACGCGCTGGCCTTCCTCAACGAAGTTCGAGCCGATAAAGGTCACGTAGTCCTCGCCGGGCTTGGCCAGGCTCTGGTCGACATTGCGGTCGAGCAGGATCACCGGGATGCCGGCGCCTTTGGCAGCCATGATGGCCGGGATCAGCGGCTTTTCTTCGCGCGGGGCGAGGAAGATCAGGTCGACGCCCTGGGCGATCATTGAGTTGACGTCGGCCACCTGCTTGGCGGCGGAACCGGCGGCATCGGTATAGACCAGCTGCCAGCCGCGGGCCGCGGCCTCGTCCTGCATCGACTTGGTCTGCGCCAGGCGCCAGGGATTGTTGCTCTCGGTCTGGGCAAAGCCGACCTTGTAGGTATCTTTCTTTTCGAGTGGTGGTGCAGCAGCAAAGGCGCGCTGAGCCAGCAAGGCGGCAGCGGCGCTGGCGGCCGAGCTGATCAGCAGACTACGGCGGGTAATCGGCATAGTAGTTCCTCCCTCTAAATCTCGCAGTTCCTGCGAGCGTGTGGCTTGTGCCACTGACAGCGATAGTTGGTGAAAATCCATGTTTGGGTCAAAAGACCAAACTGCTGGGCAACAACGATAACGTCACAATGTACGCACTGCATTTGCGGGCCTGTCAGCACCTCCCTATCGTTCCAAGCTGATCGAAGTCCTGGGCTCTTCCTCCTTTGCTAGTTCACGGCAAAACCTGCATCGACCGGCAAGGCGATGCCATTGATCATGGCGGCGCCGTCGCTCAGCAGAAACAAGATGGCGGAAGCCACTTCCTCGGGCTGCACGAAGCGACCCAGCGGCATGCGCCGCAGCATGGGATCGGCCTTGGCCGGATCGCTCCACGCCTTGACCGCCATCGGCGTCAGCGTGATCGCTGGATTGACGCAGTTGACGCGGATGCCGTGACGGCCAAGTTCATTGGCCATGACCCTGCTCATGGCATCCAGTGCACCCTTGCTGGCGCAATAGCTGCTGTGATCAGCCCAGCCCATCCAGGCCGCATTGCTGGATACGTTCACAATCGCACCGCCGAGCCCTCGCCCGATGCGATCGCGGGCATATTCCTGCGCCAGGATCATCGGCGCGCGCGTATTGACCGCAAGCAGTGCGTCGAGACTCTCCACGGAGGCGTCGAGAAAGGGCTCAAGGATGGTGGTGCCGGCATTGTTGACGAGATAGTCGCACGGCATGCCGGCTTTGGCTGCGGCCAGGCTAGCGTCCACGTCGGCAAGGTCGACGACGACGGGCCGGCAGTGGATCTCTTCGCTCAGGCTATCGAGGTCGCTCCTGGTTCGGCTGAACGCGATGACCTCGGCGCCCTGCTCTGCAGCCATGATCGCTGTCGCGCGGCCAATGCCCTTGCCCGCGCCGGTGATGAGGATGGTCTTGCCCTCAAGCGACATGGTGAACCCGCTCCGCCATCTGCTCACCGATGATGAATTGCGCGCAGCGGTCCCCAAGCATCATGGCCGGGGCCGCAGTATTACCGGCATTGATGGTGGGGCAAACCGACATGTCGGCGACCCGGAGGTTTCCGATCCCGCGCACCTGCATCTGCGCATCGAGCACGGCAAGCGGGTCGCCGTCGGGACCCATTCGGCAGGTGCCGGCGGGATGGTAGTTGGTCTTGACCATGCGCTTGCAATGGGTGGCCAACGCCTCGTCGCTGAGATCGGCTGGATCGGGCCGCAGGATCTTGTCGACGCGCTTGCCCAGGGGGCCTTCCTGAAAGGCACGCAGAAAGAAGCGTTGCCCGGCGATCATCGTCGCCATGTCATCCGGGTGCTTGAGCAGGTGCGGCGAGACGATGGGCATGTCGGCCGGATTGGCCGAGCGCAGCTTCACAAAGCCGCGCGACTTCGGCTTGGTCACCACGGTCGTGACGGTGACGCCATGGGTTGGATCGATCAGCTTGAGCAGATCGCGGTCCAGATAGACAAAGGGCACGCAGAAGGCCTGGATGCTCGGCTCGGCCTCAGGGTCAAGCGGGTTGACGAAGGCGCCCGCTTCGACGCCGGCAGAGGTCACCATGCCGGTGCCAAAGACCTTGAACTGCAGCCCGTGCATGATCATGCGCCAGCCATCGGTATGGCCGAAATAGCCATAGGGACCGCTGAAATGGGCAAGGATCGGCACTTCCGGGTGATCGATCAGATTCTGCCCGACGGCGGGTGAGTCTAGGACGACATCGATGCCATGCCGTCGCAGCTCATCGGCTGGACCTATGCCGGACAGCATCAGCACCTTGGGGGTGACCAAAGCTCCCGAACAAACAATAACCTCCCCATCGGAATGCGCGGTATGCTGGCCCGTGCCGTCGCTATAGACGACACCTGTCGCCTGCTCCCGCTCAATCAGGATGCGTTCGACTGTGGCGTTGAGCTTCACCGTCAGCCGCGGGTTCTTGCGCAGCGGCTCGATGAAGGCATAGGCGGCGCTGGAGCGCTTACCGCGCCGGTTCATGAATTGGTAGAAGCCCACGCCGGTCTGACGCGGGCCATTGAAATCGGGATTGAAGTGCACGCCCAGGCTCTGCATGCTCTGGACGAACCAGCGTGACACGTCGTCGATATGACCGGGGTCGGAGACAAGGAGCGGGCCGCTGTCATTATGCCGCTCGTCAAAGAAGCGGTTATTGCCTTCCATGCCGCGGAAGTGGGGTAGCACATGATCCCAATCCCAGCGGATACCGGCATTGTTGCCGCGCAGGAGCTCGTCCCAGGAGTCGTAGTCTGAGGGCCGGCCGCGCATATAGACCTGCGCATTGACCGAAGTGCCGCCGCCCAGGACATTGCCCTGGCTAATCTCATGCACACGGCCGTCCAGATGTTCCTGAGGCGTGGTGGCATGATAGCGCATGAACTTGCTGCCGTTGATCATCTTGAAGATGCCGGGCGGCATGTCGAGCAGCGGGTGGTGATGCGAATGCCCCGCTTCGAGCAGCAGCACGCGCCGACCGGCCTCGACCAGTCGCGCAGCAACGACGCAGCCGGAAGCGCCGCCGCCAACAACGATATGATCGTAGTTCTCTGCCAAAAGCTTCGTCCTCCCTGCCGGTCCTCCCTCTTGTGGGGCTTAGACCGGCTCGAATGTTCCCCGCACATATTCCCAGGCCGCCGCCAGGTGGCCGTTGAGTGCGCGCTCCGCTCCATCCGGATCGCGCTCGGCAATGGCCTGGTAGATGGCCCGGTGACTGAGATAGTTGACCCGGTTGCGCTCCGGCGACCGGGGCATCCGCTGCCAGTGCGGCTGCAGCCAGCCGGTAAAGGCACGCTGGATCGCCGGCATCACCGGGTTGCGCGGCAACTCGTAGAACATGGCGTGAAATGCAATATCGGTGACGTAGAACGCGGCAGAATTCCCGATGGCGGCTTCGTTGGCCTCAAGCGCCTGGCGCAGCAGGGCCAGGTCGTCCTTGCGGGCGTGCAGGGCCGCGTGCCGCACCAACGCCGCTTCGAGGAACACGCGCGTGTCGTAGATGTTCTTGACCGTCCCGGCCTGCCCCATGAGCTGGTTGACGATGCCGCCCAGCGCCGAAAGGGCTGCGTCATACCCTGGCCGGCGCACCACGGGGCGGAAGCGTGGCCGCGCTTCCACAAGGCCGCGCCCGGCCAATCGTGCCACAGCCTCGCGGGCGACGGTGCGGCTGATGTTGAACTGCGCCATGAGCTCACGCTCGGCAGGCAGGAAAGCCCCATCAGGCAACTGGCCCGAACCGATCTGCGCCTCCAGCTCGGCAACGATGGCGTCAGCGGCCCTGTTGGGCGCGGCAGCAGCTTTGCGATCCATCAGCTTGGTGTCATCGAACACGGCAGGGTCCTCTCCCTGCTACCCTCAACCAGGATCGCACCAGAAGGCAAGTACAAATCTTTATGGTCGGACCAAAATGCAGTTTTGCCGCGATTGGCTTGACTTCGACGCCTATGCTTGGAAGTTTGGTCCGATCATCTAACTGGTGGCGAGGCGTGAACCATGCTCGAAAACATGCTGTCTGAGCTGACAGGCGCAGGACGGTTTCGCGGCCAGATGTTTATCGGCGGCCGCTGGACCACTGGTTCGGCGACCGGCACGTTCGAGGTGGAGAACCCGGCTACCGAAGCCATTATTGGTACAATCCCTGAGGGCACGGCAGACGATGCTGCCGAGTCGCTCGAAGCGGCGCGACAGGCGCAACCCGCCTGGGCCGCCTTGCCGCCTTTCGAGCGGGCCAGGCTGATCTTCGCCCTCGCCGATGCCGTCAAAGCCAATGACGGCACGCTTGCCCGCATCGTCGTTGCCGAGCAGGGTAAGCCGCTGAACCAGGCCATGGGCGAGATCGGCGCCACCGAGACCTTCCTTCGCTTTGCTGCCGAAAGCGCGCGGCGCATCGAAGGCGACATCTTTCCTTCCGACGCTCCAGACGAGGAAGTGTGGATCCGCCGCGTGCCGCATGGTGTGGTCGTTGGCCTGACGGCGTGGAACTTCCCGGCGGCATTGGCCACGCGCAAACTCGGACCGGCGCTGGTGGCGGGCAACACATTCGTGCTTAAGGCTCATGAGTTTACGCCGTTTTCGGGCATCGCCCTGGCCATGCTGGCGGAGCGTGTGGGCTTTCCGCCCGGCGTCTTCAACGTCGTCACCGGCGCCGGACGCACGGTGGGCGAAGCTCTGGTCACCAGCCCGCATTCGGACCTGATTACCATGACCGGCAGCACGCGGGCCGGTAAGGAAATCTACCGGGCGGGCGCGGACCGCATCAAGGTGCTGCGGCTCGAACTGGGCGGCAAGGCGCCCTTCATCGTCATGGAAGACGCAGATATAGACGCCGCTGTGGAAAGCGCGGTGGCGGCGCGCTTCAGCAATTGCGGGCAGATCTGCACCTGCAATGAGCGCATGTATCTCCACGAAAAGATTGCCGACGAGTTCCTCGACAAGCTGGTGGCGCGAACCCAGCGGCTGCGCATCGGCAATCCGCTCGATGATCCAGATCTCGGACCCAAGATCAGTCGCCAGGAGCGCGACAAGGTCGAGGCGATCGTCGCCGAAACTGTCGCAGCGGGTGCCGAAGCGCTGCTGCGCGGCGGCCCGCTCCAGCACGGCGACCTTGCTAGGGGGCACTGGTATTCGCCGACCATCCTCCGCGTCCGCGACAACACCGCGCCGGCCATGCGGCAGGAAATTTTTGGGCCTGTCATTCCCGCCATGACGGTGAGCGACTTCCAGGAAGCGCTGACCCTGGCCAATGACAGCGACTATGGCCTCTCAGCCTATGTCTATTCGCAAAACCTCCGGCGGTTGATGCGCAGCGCGGCCGCCCTCAACTTTGGAGAGATCTACTGCAATCGGACGAGCGGCGAATTGGTGCAGGGCTTCCATACCGGCTGGGGCCAGTCGGGCCTTGGCGGCGAAGACGGCAAGTATGGTCTCGACGGCTATTTCCGCAAGAAGACCATGTATGTGAACTGGTCGTGAGGCAAAGGTGATCGACACAAGGATCGAAACCATCGAGGCGCAGCTGTTCCGCGTGCCGCTGCCCAAGGTCATGGTGGATGCCAAGCATGGCGCCCATACCCATTTCGAGTTGGTGACCGTCACCATCCGCACCGCCGACGGGCTTGAAGGCACCGGTTACACCTACACCGGCGGCAAGGGCGGGCACGCGATCCTTGCAACGGTGCAGCACGATCTGGTGCCGTTTCTCCAGGGCCGCGACGCCCGGGACATCGACGAAATCTATGACGGCATGTGGTGGCACATCCACTATGTCGGCCGCGGCGGCATCACCAGCTTTGCCATGTCCGCCATCGACATCGCCCTCTGGGACCTCAAGGGCAAGCACGAGGGGCAGCCGCTCTGGCGCATGGCGGGCGGTGCCGGCGACACAGCCAAGGTCTATCGCGGCGGCATCGACCTCAACTACACGCTGGACGAACTGCTCGCCAGCATCGAGGGCTACCTTGCCGCTGGCTTCACCGCGATCAAGATAAAGGTCGGGCGGGACAACCTCGCCGAAGACGTCGAGCGCGTCCAGGCCGTGCGCCAGCTCATCGGCCCCGACACGCCATTCATGGTCGATGCCAACTATGCCCTCGACGTGCCCCGCGCCATCGCCATGGCCGAGGCCTTCAAGCCCTTCAATCTCTTATGGTTCGAAGAGCCGACCATTCCCGATGACTATGCCGGCTATGCCCGCATCGCCGATGCCACCGGCATGCCGCTGGCCATGGGCGAAAATCTCCACACTATACACGAGTTCGAATACGCCTTCGCGCAGTCCAGGCTCTCGTTCATCCAGCCCGATGCCAGCAATTGCGGCGGCATCACCGGCTTCCTGCGCGTCGCTGAACTGTCGCGCCAGGCCGGCATTCCGGTTTGCAGCCATGGCATGCAGGAACTCCATGTGAGCCTCGTCGCCGCCCAGCGCAATGCCGGATGGGTGGAGGCTCACAGTTTCGATATCGACACCTATACGACCGCGCCGCTTCGCCTCAGCAACGGGCTGGCCGTGGCACCCGACACGCCCGGCACCGGCGTCGAATTAGACTGGAACAAACTCGAGCGCGCCAAGCTGGGCCCGGAGCCACGCTAACTAATTAGACTGCGCCCTCGCGCACCACCTCGACATCGAGAGTACCGCCCGGCAGCGGACGAAGCAGGTCCTCTTCAGGCCGGTTCAAGAACAGCCAATCTGCCCAGGCAGCCGGTTCCAGCACGCAGACCTGGCGGTCATGGATGGGAGCAACGTCCGGGCCCGGTGCCGTGGTGAGCATGGCAAAGCTCAGTACCTTGTTCTGTTCCTCGCTCCAGAGCGCTGCAATACCCATTATGGGTGAGCCTTTGAGCGCGAAACGATGCTTCGTTTTGGGATATTTGCTCCCGGTGAACTCGAAGAAGGCTGAAAGCACCACGACGCAGCGGCGGGACTCCGCATAGTGCCGACCGTCCGATCGCATGTTGAACACGGGTCCCGCCTTGGCTCTGGGAGGCGGGAAGCCGAAGCGCATCGGCGACAGCGCCACCCCATTCCCCACGGCGCGCAGAACCGGCCCGGTGTCGCCGATGCGAATGTCCTGCGCCTGCCGCAGTGCCGCCTCGTCTCCTTCGCTGCCATTGAGCTCGAGCGCAGCGATGGCCCGCATGTATTCGGCGTAGCTCACAACCTGTTCGTAGTCATTGCACATGCAGCGCTAACGCCCCCGGCGACGGGCGGTTCACTCAGGGCTAGTCCTGTGCCCTGCCCTTACCCGTGCGACCATGCTCGAAGCGGGTCATGCCGGAGAATTCCGGCAACCACCTTTCACGCCGCACCACCCAACCTTCATAGCTGGGAACGAACTGGCTGGGCTCGTCGAACGTGCCAAGATGCACTTCCACCTCGTCCTCCCATCGGGCAAAGACGGAGGAGCCGCATCTTGGGCAGAAATGGCGGTGCTTGTAGTGGTTGGTCGCTCCGGTGACGGTCACGGCCTCTTGTGGAAAGATCGCCGCCGCATAGAACACCGCGCCGTGGTGCTTGCGGCAGTCAAGGCAGTGGCAGATCCCCACCCGATAGGGCTGCCCCTGAACTTCGATCCTCACCTTGCCGCAGAGACAGCCTCCTGACACCATTTCCATCGCTTTCCTCCTCTTGTGGTCGTTGAGCGATCACATCAGGAAATGGCGATGACCTCTAGCTCCGCCTCCCCCAGGCTGACGACATCGCCCACTTCGCGCCCCAGGAGTACCCGTGCAATTGGTGACGCAAAGGAGATCGACCCTGACGCGGGATCTGCCTCGTCCTCACCCACAATGCGATAGGTCTGGACCCGCCCGTCCTGGCGCTCGAACCTGACCGTGCAGCCGAATGACACCCTTTCAGCGGAAGCAGGAGCCGGCACCACTTGCGCCGTGCGCAGGCGCTCGGTGAAATAGCGGAGATCCCGAAACGGGTTCGCCGCCTGCCGCCGCCGCTCGTTGACGTCCTCGATGGTCATGGCGGCATCGTAGGCCGCGCGCGCCGCGGACAGATGCCGTTCCAGCGCGCGGAGCCCTGGCTCTGTCACCAGATTCGGCCCATCAGGAATGGGCCGATCGGGCAGCATGGTCTCGGCGGCCGTTTCGGCACTGTCTTCCTTGGTGAAGGCGACGCTCACTTCCGGGCACCCTTCGCTGCAGCCCGGTAGGCCGCATCCATCTGCGCCAGTGCTGAACGTTCCGGCGGCGGCGCCCCCAGATGCAGGTGACGCAGCTCTTCCATGAAATCCGTCAACAGAGCCGGGCCACCTTCTTCCATCACCCTGGCACGCGCAGCCAGATCGGGGCTGACGGGCAGGAACCGGGTGCCCCAGGCACTCAGGGCAGCCATGACTGGCACCAGCTGAATGGCCTTCTCGGTGAGACTGTAATTGGTGCGCTGCTTGTGTGCCGGATCAGCGGCCGCCGTTAGCAATCCTTCTGCCACAAGGCGCTTGAGCCGGCTGGCGAGGATATTGGTGGCGATGCCCTCGAGGGATTTGCCCAGCAGTTCGCCATAGGAGCGGTGATTGCCAAACATGATGTCGCGCAGCACCACCAGGCTCCACTTGTCGCCCAGAACTTCCACCGACAGGTTGATTGGGCAGCCAGACCGCAGTTCCACAAGACACTCCTTTTCCTCTCCTTTACAAGCCACGCCATGACGGGTAAACCGATTGCATATCACAAGCGGTTTATTTTGTCCGGGCGTGTCGAAATCGCCCGCGCTGATACGTCGATCGAGCAGTAAAGTGGGAGGCAGCTGCAATGGAACGGAATTACGGTTGGGTGATCGTGGCGGCGGGCGCGCTGATTACCTGTGTCGCAATGGGTTCGATGTTCGCCCTGCCCGTCTATCTGCAACCGGTTGCAGACCAGACGGGCTGGACTCGCGCCGGCATCTCGGGGGCCATGACCATCGGCTTCATCGTCATGGGCGTTGCCGGCTTTCTGTGGGGCACGCTAACCGATCGGATCGGCGCCAAGCCCGTGGTGTTGATCGCCGCATTCACCCTTGGCCTCGGGCTGTTCATCGCCAGCCGCGCCAATGACATCCTGATGTTCCAGATCGCCTATGGCGGCCTGGTCGGAGCGTCAGGCGGCGCGTTCTTTGCGCCCTTGATGGCGACGGTGCTTGGCTGGTTCGACAAGCATAGGAGCCTTGCCGTGTCGCTGGTGTCCCTGGGCGGCGGTGTGGCGCCCATGGTGATGACACCTCTGGCCACCGTGCTGATCGAGCAATTCGGCTGGCGCGACGCCATGATGATGACCGCCCTTGTCGCCACTGCGATCATCGTCCCCGCGGCATTCCTGATCCGCCGTCCGCCCGCTGTGACCGAACCTCAGTCCCAGGCCGGCACTGCGGCCGGAGCCGAGCATAGTACCTCCCTCCTGGCGATCATGCGCCGCCCGCAGTTCATCGTCCTCGCTTCAGTGTTCTTCCTCTGCTGCGCCGCCCATTCCGGCCCGATTTTCCACACGGTGAGCTATGCTATGCTGTGCGGCGCCTCGGCGATTGCCGCCGCCAGCATCTACAGCGTTGAAGGCGTCGCCGGCCTCTTCGGCCGCCTGATCTTCGGTCTCCTGGCCGATCGCGTGGGGGTGAAGCGCGTCATCATCGGTGGCCTCGTCCTCCAGGCGGTGGGCATCTACACCTACATCTATGTCGGCGAGCTCACGCAGTTCTACATGCTCGCAGTCGTGCTGGGCCTCGCCTATGGCGGCGTGATGCCGCTCTACTCGGTGCTGGCGCGCGACTATTTCAGCCCGCGCGTCATGGGCACCGTGCTGGGAGGGATCACCATGACGTCAAGCATCGGCATGGCTTTCGGGCCGGTCGGCGGCGGCTGGCTGTTCGACACCTTCGGCGACTACCACTGGCTCTATGTCAGTTCGGCCGCCATCGGCCTTGCCGCGGCTCTCGTTGCCCTCACCTTCCCGCGGCCTTCGGCGCCGCAGGAGCTGAACGGGACACTGCAGCCGGCCTAGACCGGGTTGGGCACGGCGCCGCCGCCATCGGCGTCGTCGTCCCCAGGCGAACTAGCATAGGCGCGCGAGAGCTGACGATACTGCGGTGAATTCATCGCGACGATCGTCACCAGCACGCCTACGACGCCTGCAACGGTGAAGACCAGGGCGATGCCCCGGTCCGCTCCCGTGCCGAACCAGCTGCCAATCGCGCCCGCCCCGGCCCCATCGGTCATGAACGGGATCACCACGAACTGCGTCAGGGGTCCGATCAGGAAGGCTGTCAGCGGCGAGGCCGCCTGCTCTATGGATTGGGCAAAGCCGAAGACGCGACCCTGGCGCTCGAGCGGCACAACCTTCTGCAAGGTCGTGTGCTCGGCCGCCTCGGCAAAGGGCCCCAGGAACATCCAGACCAGGCAGCCACCGGCCAGGAGCCAGATGGAAGGCTGGATGGTGAAGAAGCAGCAGGCGGTCCAGGTGATGAGATTGACCAGCAGCAGTGTCCGCAGCGGGTTCGTTCCAAGGCCAACGCGGCTAATCAGGATGCCGCTGACGATAAACGCGCACGATAGTGCCCCGAACATCAGGCCCCAGACCTGCACGGAGACCAGAGACAGGCCGTAGGCGTCGAGCAGCGCCATGAAGATGCCACCGAGGAAATTGTTGAAGGTTGCGAAGAAGATCAGCGCGAACAGGCCCGGCACCGCCGCGATCACAGCGATGGTCCCCTTGATGTCGACCCGCTTGGGCTCCACCGGCTCCCCCTCCACTGGCTCCACCCGTCCTTCGTCGAGGTGCAGGAAGTGGAGATGGACCAAAACGACAAAGGTGGCGACCAGCGCCAGAACCAGGGTTGCCAGCATGCCGCCCCAGGCGACGAGGAAGCCACTGATGACCGACGTGGTCAGAAATCCGATGCCACTCACCATGCCGACGAGGCCGTTGGCCTTGTCTCGCCTGTCCTCGGGGATGAGGATGGTGACCAGGGTTGGCAGGGCGATGGAGCGGATATTGCCGGCAATAACGCCGAGCATGATCAGCAGTACGAAGGTCCAGAGGTACCAACCATAGGGGTCGGCAAAGGCCTCCCCCGGCTCCAGGAGCACCATGGCGAGCGAGGCCACATAAAACACCGCCGACACGAGGCTCGACCCCATCATCGCCAGCTTCTTGCTGTTGTGGTCCACGAGGCTGCCGAACCAGATGCCGAAGGCAGCCGTGAAGATCAGGTAGATGCCAGCCACCATGCCGGTGGCAAACACCGACTGCGTCTCGATGAAAATCCAGAAGGTCAGCGCAAACCAGACAGTGAAGTTGGTGACGTTGGCGACCAGGGTATTGGCAAGAACTTGGTGAAAGGGCGTCATGATACTGCCTGCCGTTCGTTCCGGCAGCACTATAGCCGGATGTGCTGCCTTGCCAAAGCAGCCAAATGTCGATGACAGGTCATGTCAGTAGAAGGCCCGGGCGCAGGACGTTCATACTCTAGAAACCATGTTGCTTCAGGCTGCCTGCATCAGTCAGCATGAGGTTACCAATGGAAGACCAGATCAAGCGCCGCGCCTATGATCTCTGGGAAGCGGACGGAAAACCCGCAGGGCAGGACCAGCAATACTGGTTCAAGGCCGTTGCCGAACTTGCTGCATCCGCAGCATCGACCATCAAGCCGGCGCGCAAGCGCGCCTCCCGCACCAGGAAGGCTGCCTGAAGCGAACGCCTTATCCCTTCAGAAGCAGGGATAAGGCCCCCTCGTCAGGGGCCAAGCAAGCGCGGCCAATAGACGTCGCTGTCGAAGTCTTCAGGAATGGGAGACAGGCGCGAGATTGCCGCGGCCGCATATTCCACCTGCAGGGCAAAGTGCCGGACATCGTCGGGCATCGGCATCCCCGTCAAAAATTCACGCGTGCGCCACTCGTTGAGTTTGCAGGATCGCAGCCGCCGCCGCCCTTCGGCCTCCACATCTTCAACCGTGATCTGATTGCGCGCCGGAGTGCCGCGCCAGATCTGCTCGGACGAGTTTCTGCCACCCTCGATGACCGCGAAACGCACTTGGTTCCCCTGAAGCTACTGACAGTCATCAATTTGTCACATGCTTCTTACCGAACCGGTAACGAGGCCGTTGCGCTAGCGCTTCTTTATCTGCTCTCCGGCTAGCTTCTTGTCCCGCCGGCCCCGACTCCAGGTGGAGTATTTTCGGCTGCCACGGACGATGCTCATGTTGACCGGCCCTTGCAGGAAAGCGAGGTCGACCGCCAGCAGCAAGAGTCCGAGCGGCAACATCCAGATTCCGAGCACCGGCAGGAAGCTGAAAACGCCTCCAAGGATCAGCAGAATGCCGAGCGGTATGCGCACCCACCGGGCTCTGGGCTGACGCAGCCGTTCAAGCCAGCGCGCGGCAAAGCGGGGAATGCGCCGCTGCAGGCGCTCGAACTGCCGGTTGAGACGGGCGCGGCTTTTGGATGCCAAGGTTAAGTCCTCCAGGGCAAACATTGCCCTCAACGACATCTGGTCATGCAAAGGCGTCTATCCAAGGGCAGAGAGCACAATTGCCGCTACTTCGCCGCTCCGTGACCTGCTGTCGCCACTCGGAACTTCCGTCCTTACCTTGAGTTGAGCGAGTACTCGACCAACATGGAGCGTCAACATGGCCGCGATCGG
The DNA here is from genome assembly GCF_036563435.1 of Devosia sp. Lineage (GTDB taxonomy): Bacteria > Pseudomonadota > Alphaproteobacteria > Rhizobiales > Devosiaceae > Devosia. The sequence continues at coordinate 77,378 of NZ_DATCMJ010000015.1, read as the reverse complement.
AACACGAACCCTTAAAGCTGCGCGCAGGGACAGCGAGGATGCTGTCGATGCGCTGATGGATCAGCTGGCAGCGCTGCGCAAGGAGATTGCCGAGATCAGCGAGGCCGTGAACGACTATAGCGGCCATACTCTTGGCGATGTGCAGCACACCGCCCGCGCCCTGGCCAAAGAAGTGCGCCAGCAAGGCGCAGTTGCCCTCCGCCAGGCAAACCGTCAGGCGCATCTCGCCGGCAAGGCCATTCAGGAGAATCCGGTGCCGGTCATCGCCATCCTAGGCGGCATTGCCCTGCTCTCCGCGCTGCTGCTCGCACGCGATTGACGTTAAACTCTCGCTAACCTTCTGGGTGAAGCCTGTCTTAAGCCTATTGGGGCAATTTCGGTCAAACTTGCACAATTGCAACACACCGGACTTGCCCCATGCTGCTTTCCAAAGTCATCACCCGCGCCGCGGCACTGGCGGTCGTCGCCACCAGCCTGTGCGGCTGCAGCTTCCTCGGCCTGAACTTCGGCATGGCGCAACTCAGCGAAAAAGAGTGCCTGATGCGCGCGATGTATTTCGAATCCAACCGCTCGAGCTCGGAAGGCATGCTTGCCGTCGGCACCGTGGTGATGAACCGCGTCTATGACGCGCGCTACCCCAAGTCGGTCTGCGGCGTCGTCGGGCAGAAAAACCAGTTCGCCCAGGGCGTGCTGACGCGCAAGATGACCGATAGCGGCGCGATACTGGCCGCGCAGATGGCCGACCAGGTGCTCGCCGGCGCCCGCCATCCGGGCGTGCGCAACGCGCAGCACTTCCACACGGCTGGCTTGCGCTTCCCCTACAACAACATGCACTACGTGCTCGAGGCCGGCGGCAACGAGTTCTACGAGAAGTACTGACCGGCCAGCGGCAACCTAGAAGTCGCCGCCGAAGTCGAAGTCGCCGCCCATATCCCCCATGTCACCGCCGCCGAAGTCCTCGCCACCGGCATCGAAATCCTGCTGATCACCAGTCGCCTCGCCACCCTGATCGAAGGCGCCTTCGGCCGCTTCGGCGCCACCGGTCAGCATCCCCGCTATGGCGCTGCCCAGCAGCACGCCACCGGCCACGCCCATCGCTGTCTGCGCCGCCCCTGCAAGGAAACCGCCGCCTCCGCCAAACTGCCGCCGCCGGTAGTCGTAGTCCTGCTCGGGCTGCCGGTCCCACGGGCCGCGCCTTTGCGGGCGCGCCGGGGCAGGCTCATCGCCCCCGAACAGCCCACCCAGAAAGCCTCCGGCCGGGCGCTGGCTCGCTTCCAGCTGCTCGATGCGCTGCTGGGCCTGGCGCAGCGCCTGTTCCTGAATCAGGATCGTTTGCGCCATGTAGTAGGGCGCGGGTGGATAATCGCGGAGCCGCTGCTGGATCAGCTGTTCGGCATCCCGATCGCGCGGCGCGCTGTTGCGCGCAACATCCTCGATCCGGTCGAAAAGACCATCGATGGCCCGTTGATCGTCCTGATTGGGCATTGGCGTCGCTCCCTTGGCATCCTCTGGCTTACAAGTGGGCAGCCTTGCCATTCGTTGCAATGGGCGGGCCTATCGCTCCGCCGCCACACGCAGCACGTAGCCGATGACCACGGCGACCGCCTCATAGAGTTCGAGCGGGATCGTGTCGTCCAGCTCCACGCCTGCCAGCGCCTCAGCCAGCACCGGATTGGCCTCGATGACCACCCCACTCTCTTCTGCCAGGCTGACGATGCGCTCGGCCAGCAGGCCCCTGCCCTTGGCCACCATTTTGGGCGCTTCACGGCTGCCCTTCTCGTATTGCAGCGCGATCGCCAGCGCACGGGACTTGGCTTCGTCGCTCATGATCGCGAATCCACCAGCTGCCCCCTGGTCTGAGGCGCCGCGGTCACCGGCGCACCGGCGCGCACCACCAAAGCCCCCAGACGCAGACCCGCAGCCGCCATCGCTTCACGGAGCGTGTCCGCATGCTCCTCCAGGGCCCTCGCCGCCGCAGGGTCGCTGGCCCACAGCATCACGCCTGTTGATCCAGATCGGAAGGAGACCTGAGCCCCCACCTCTCCCAAGGCCGGGAGGTTGAGCGCAAAGCGCATCTGCCAGCCGCGCTCAGCCGGCGTGCTACCCTGCCCCTGTTCATCGGCATGGATCTGGAACTGCAGCATCGTCTGGTGCTGGCCTATCAGCACCGGCAAGTCCAGGCTCCAGTCCGCTGCCTTGACCGCTGGTTCAGGCAGGGACGCGCTCTGGTGCAGGCGCGTCCGGGCCAGCGCCGCTTCCGTGCGCTCCAGCAGCTGCTTGCCCACTTCCGGCGCCGGAGCATCGAGGTCGAGCGGCGGCACGCTTGGATCGCGCATCCGCGGCGGCACTCCCTTGACCGGGGGCGGCGCCTGTCCCGCCGCCGGCATCGGAGCCTGCGGCCCCAGCCACTTGGTGAGCGCCTGCTGCAGGGCCAGGAGGGCAAGCTTCATATCGGTTTGCGGGGATGGCGTTTGCCCGCGCGCCAACCCCGCCTCCAGGAACAGCCCGGAGCCACGGACAGCAGCCTGCAGCGCGGCACCGTCGAAGTCCTGGCTGTCCAGGGCGACCTGCCCGCCGAGCACCTGCTGGGCCGCGCGCACCACTGGCTCCGGCAGCGCCACCTTGCCGAGCACAGCCGTCAAAGCAGCGGTCAGCGCAACCACCGGCACCTGCCTTGGCACTGCAGCATGCACCATCTGCGACACGGCCGCCTTCAGGGCTGCGGGGGTTGTCGGTTGCAGAGGTTCGGGATTTCCCGCGTCGGCGGCGGATATGGCCGACGGTGTCGAACTCGCTGCAGGGGTCTGCGTAACGATTTTCGTCGGATTTACCGCACCAGCACTCGGCCTAGTTGCGCCCTCATTCGGCAGCGCTGCAGGACCTCCACGGGGCGCAGAAGGCACGGCTGTGGATGGGAGAGGCGTCTGGTTCGGGACTGCCACCTGCCCAGAGGAATTGCCCGCTACGGGTACAGGCGCGCGCGGCGTGACACCACTGACTCCGCCACCATTCGGCACCGTCCCTGCCGTCTGACCCTCCAAGGGCGGAGAGCCCGCAGAGACCACCGAGCCGTTCCCGCCCTGGATCTTCGTCTCGGGCTGCTGCAGCACCAGCTTGATCTGCGGTCCCGTCGACTGCACCTGCAATTGGATCTTTTCCCCCGCGGGAGCTGGCTGCGGCAGGGCAAGGCTGAGCACATGCCCGCCAATATCGACCTTTGTGGCGCCAGCGCCCACTGTGCCGATCACCGTTGCTTCCAGCACCTGCCCCAACTGCAGTGCCAGCGACTGCAGCAGGCTCGGACGAACCAAAGCGGCAAGAGGCGGACGTTGCGGCACAATCGTCGTCACTACCGCTCCTCCGGCCAAGCACTCACGACAGCATCACGCCGCCGGCAATCTCAACCGTTCCAGCCGAACGGCAAGCTGAAGCCGAAGACATTGCTGAGCACGAACAAGGCTGCCCAGAGCAGCGCGATCAACACGCCCCAGACAATCACCACGGCGACGACGGAAAGAATGGCGCCGACGGCGACCCAAAGTCCATCCCGTTCCAGAACGCCCAACGCCAGGACGCAGATGGTGAAGGCCGGCAGCATGTTGCCGAGGGGGATGGGCAGGAACAGGATGATCGAAAGGATCAGGCAAAGGGCGCCGACGACATATTCGGCTGGCGCCTTCGCCAGCAAGCTCAGGCGCGGCCGCATCAGCCGCTCGGCCTTGGCAAGCCAGGGCGCGGTGAGGTCCACAACCTTCTCGAATTCGGTACGGGATAGGGAGCGATCCGCGATCAGCCGCGGCAGCCATGGCCGCTGCCCGAGCATCAGCTGAAAGGACAGGAAGATGAGCGGAGCCCCCAGCACCGCCGATACGCCTGGCGGCACAGGAATGGCATTGGGAACGGCGAAGATGAACATCAGTGCGCCGATGGCGCGATGCTCCAGCGCCTGCAGCAGATAACCCACCGAAATCCGGTCCACGGCCTGATCCTTGGCCATGGCCTGCAATATGCCCGACAGACGCTCGGGGGAATCCTGCGCCGCGCCGAGGCTGGGATTGATCTGCTCTTGAGTCATGTCTCTTCCCGGATGGGCCACGCTAGGCAGGCTAGCCCCGGCATGGTTACCAAAACCATCATGACACCTTCATGGCTTGTCGGGGCGGATGTCGGTATAGCTCTTGGTTGCCGGCTTTCCGCGGAAGGTTACCCAGAAGAAATTGAGCGTATAGGTGCCGGCGGTGCGGAACACGCCCTCTTTTTCCAGGCGGCGGCCGGACGTCTTCATCTTGAGCGCAAACGTCCATTTGACGCCGCCGACCTTGGAGAGGCGCACCGCCACGTCGGTGTCCTCACCGAAAAAGTCGATGCTGCGGTCATAACCGCCGACCTGCTGCCAGGCGGCGCGCTTGAACACGAAATTGCCGCCCTGCACTACCGACCCCACACGCAACACAAAGCGGTTGATGACGTAGATCAGCCAGGTCAGGCCATAGAACATGCCAACGAGGAACCGGCTCCAGGGGCTCATGTCGTAATAGATATAGGGGCCGCTGAGGCAGACGAGCTTGGGATCCCGGTTGAACTCGTCGAAGACAGTGGTCAGCCAGCCGGGCGGCACCATGGTGTCGCTGTCGATATTGGCGATCAGGTCATAGCCTTCGCTGGCAGCAAAGCCTGCGTCACGGGCATTGACCAGACCCTTCTTGGGCTCGTCCACCACGGTCACGCCGGGAAAGCTGCGGGCGATCTCGCCGGTACGATCTGTCGACGCGTTGTTGACGACAATAACGCCCGCATCGACGCCGCAGCGCTTGATCTCCTGCACGACGGATACGAGGCATTTGCCGATCAGGGCCTCTTCGTTATAGGCCGGTATCACGAATGCCAGTTTCATCGACGCCTCTTGCTGGGCCGGGACGATCTACCCGTCCGCCCCGAATAGCCGTTGAGCGGCGCCACGGCAACAAGCCGTGGCGCTTTTTGCGGTGGCCGCGCGCTCTTCAGCCCAGGTAATCCCGCTTGCCGATGGCAACGCCTGCATGGCGGAGGATCGCGTAGGCGGTGATCACGTGAAAGTAGAAGTTGGGCAGAGCCCGTTCAGTGACATAGGCAAGGCCGTTCATCTCCACGTCCTTGCCGCCCAGCTTCAGCACCACTTGCCTTGCTTCGCCTCCGTCAAGGTCAGCCGGATCAATGGCTGCCAGGAGATCGAGTGCCCTCTGAATCCGGGCGCGCAATTCTGGGAAGGTTGTTTCGGTGTCGGGCCAGGATGGTACCTCCCGTCCGGCAAGGCGCGAAACGCAGCCTTTGACGTGGTCGGTGGCGATCATCACCTGCCCGCGAAAGGGAATCATGTCCGGCGCCAGCCGCATGTCGGCGAGCACAACGGCGTCGAACTTGCGTTCGGCAGCACTGGCCTCTGCCTTGTCCATGATGGCAAGCAGGTTGTTCAGCATGCGGGTGAAGACGGGAACGGTCACGTCGTAGATGGAGATGCTCATCGGTTGGCCTTGGATTGACTGGCGCTTGCGGGGAACGTCTTCTTGCGCTCGCAGTTTGAGGCTGGCAAGACAGTTGGTGATGAGCGTGAACAAACAGATGGAAGCCGAGCCACGCAGCGGCTTTTCCCGCCTGCGGCGCAGGTTGCGCCTGCTCTACCACAGTTCGGCCCCCGGGCCGCAGCGCTTCCAGTTCGCTGTCCTGATCGTCGACCTCGCAATCATCGTCTTCTTCGTCGCGACGCCCCTGTTGCGGGAAAACGATGCCTTTCTCTGGATCGACTACTCGATTGCCGCCTTGCTCGGGCTTGATCTCATAGCCCGAGCTCTCGCCTCCTCAGATGTGCTGCGCTGGCTGAGGCAGATGCCGGTGATCGTCGACATCTTCATCCTGGCAACGCTGCTTGCTCCAACGTGGCTGATCAATCTGGGCTTCCTGCGCATCCTGCGGCTATGGACCCTCACCCGCTCACCCAGCTTCTGGCGACCGCTCGGGAAGCGCGGGCTGGGGCTTTACCAGGAACCGGTGCAGGCAGTGATCAACCTGCTGGTCTTCCTGTTTGTCGTCACCGGCTTTGTCTACACCGCCTTCGTCAACCGCGGCGAGGACGCCAAGATCACCACCTATGTCGAGGCGCTGTATTTCACCGTCACCACAGTGACCACCACGGGCTATGGCGACATCGTGCTTCCGGGTACTTGGGGAAAGCTCACCTCGATTGTCATCATGATCATCGGCATTTCCCTGTTCGTGCGGCTGGCGCAGTCCATCTTCCGCCCCGCCAAGGTGCAATTCCCCTGTCCCCAGTGCGGGCTGCAAAAGCACGAGCCCGATGCCGTCCACTGCAAGGCCTGCGGCCATGTGCTCAACATTCCCGACAGCGGCAATCACTGAACCGCGTTCAGCGGCAATGTCACCCTAAAGCAAGCACCCGAAAGCGGCCCGGGCACGAGTTCCAACGTACCGCCCATACGCGCAACGATCTGACGTGAAATAGCCAGACCAAGCCCGGCTCCGGTCTGATCGGCTCCGCCGCGCCGGCCGCGGGCGAACTTCTCGAAAATAATGGCCCGATCTTCCAGGGCAATGCCCGGACCGTTGTCCGCGATGTCGATGCGAAAGCGCCCGCCGCCGCTCAACGACGAGACCAGCAGGACGGGCACGCTGGCGGTATTGTATTTCACCGCGTTTACGATGAGGTTGATGAACACTTGGCACAACCGATCCTCGTCGCCCAGAACAGCAGCGGACGTGGCCCGAGGGCCCCACTGCACCGCCACCTTCCTCTGGCGCAGCAACGCTTCGGAGACCGTGATCGCCCGTTGCAGCGCAGCGTCCGGATCGACGATGCCGTCCTCCCAGTTGCGCTCCCCCCTTTCAAGCGCGGAGAGATCAAGGATCTCGTCGAGCAGCCGTGTCAACCTCAGGCTTTCCTGATGAATGGTCGCAACGAAACGCTGCCGCTTGTTGGCTTCCAGCTCCTGGTCATCGAGGAGGATTTCCGAGAATGAACGGATCGAGGTCATCGGCGTGCGCACTTCGTGGCTGACCTGGCTCAGAAACTCGTCCTTCTGGCTGTCGAGTTCGCGCAATTGCGCATTGGCCGCTTCCAGTTGCCGCGCCGTCGACCTGAGCTCTGTCGAAGTGCGCTCCAGTTCTTGGGAATACTCGATGACCTGCCGGGTTTCGCCGGCCATCTGCATCACCTCCTCCAGCGAGACCTCGCTGCCGGAAACCACCTTGGAAAGCATGACATGCGCTGACGCAGCGCCGATGGAGCCGGCCAGCTCGCGCTCGAGGCGGCCAATAAAGGCGGAGGTCGGCTCCTGCGCACCCTCTCCCCTTCCAATGTCGAGCTCTTCGGCTTCAAACAGAGCTGCCGCCCGCTGTTGGCCCAGGACGCGCTCTGCCACAAAGAACAGGTCGTTCGCCGTCGCCGATCCCAACGCGATGCTTTCTACTCGCGTCGAACCGCGGCGGAATACGTCCAGAAAGACATTGGCCTGCAGACGCTCCAGAGCCGATTGTGTTGTCAGCAGTGATCCCAGCACCAGAACCAGTATGTTGCTCGATAGACTCCAGAAGACCGCATGCGTCAACGGATCGAAGCCCTCGAGCCCGAACATTGCCTCCGGTCGCAGCCAGGGAACGCCGAAGGGGCCATGGAGAAGCAACCAGGCTATGTCGAGCGACACCGACGTGAAGCTGGGCAAGAAGCTGCACCAGACCCAGAACACAAAGCCTATGGCGATGGCAGCGGTTGCCGCCTTGCGCGAGGCATCGCGCCAGAACAAGGCCGCGATCACAGCGGGAAAGAACTGGGCAATGGCCGTGAAGGAGATAAGGCCGATTGGCGCCAGCGCATCGGAATCCCGGGTGAAAAAGAAGTAGAAGAAACCCAAGGTTAGTATCAGCAGGATGGAGAATCGCCGCGCCATCAGTAACAGCCGGGTTACGCCTTCTTTCCGGTCAGTTCTGTCCGCACCAAAACGAAGCACCAGCGGCATCACGATGTGATTGGAAACCATGATCGACAGGGCGATGGACTCAAGGATGATCATGGACGTGGCGGACGAAAACCCGCCGATAAAGGCAAGCAGCGCCAGGCCATTCTGGTTGAAGGCCAGCGGCACTGTCAGCGCGAACATGTCGGGGTTGGACCCAGCTGGCATCCGGCTCAAGCCGAAGACGGCAATCGGCAGGATGAAGAGGCTCATCGCCAGCATATAGGCCGGAAAAGCCCAGCTGGCGACGCGCAGGTGGTTCTCGTCGGAATTTTCGACCACTGTTACCTGAAACTGGCGCGGCAGGCAGACGATGGCTGCCACCGACAGCGCGAGCGTCGTCATCCACCGGGCATCAAAGGTATCATGCGCGTCGATCGCCACGCCCTTGGCGGCTGCCTCGACAAAGATGGCCTCGAGACCGCCCCCTACGAACACCACGAAGACACCGACAGCAACGAGCGCGGTCAGTTTCACTACGGCTTCGAAGGCGATGGCGGCGACGACGCCGTGATGCTGCTCCTTGGCATCCACATGGCGCGTGCCGAAGAGAATCGTGAACAGCGCCATCCCCGCGGCCACGCCGAAGGCCAGGCCAACATCGTCGATGCCGCGCAAGGCGCCCTGCCCGAACTCTGACGACCCTGCCACCGCCTGGATCGAGGACGTCACCGCCTTGAGCTGGAGGGCAATGTAAGGCGCGATCCCCACTACGGCGATGCAGGTGACCAGAACCGCCAGGCGGTTGGATTTTCCAAAGCGCGACGACAGGAGGTCCGCCACTGAAGTGATCCGCTGCATGTGGCTGATGCGCACCAGGCGCCTGAGGAGGAACCACCAGCCGACAAACACCAGGGTCGGCCCCAGATAGATGGTGAGGAATTCAAGCCCGCTGCGGGCCGCATTGCCGACGGCGCCGTAAAAGGTCCAGCTGGTGCAATAGACCGATATCGACAGCGTATAGACGGCCGGCGAATGGAGGAACGAGCGCTTGTTGCGCCGGGCCTGCCGATCTCCGAAATAGGCCAGCACAAACAGCAGGCCGACATATCCAACGGCCGTGGCGATGACGAAATCGGCCGACAGCATCAGCGGTCCGCTTCGCCCGAAGCCGCGATGTCGTCCGGACCCGCCTTGTGCGCCAGCACGGCTGTTCCCACGATCAGCACCAGCCACAGCGCGAAGAGGTAGAAGACCACCTGCGGAACACCGAAATGCACCAGGTCCTGATCGAACACATAGGCAAGGGGCGGCATCATCAGCAGCGCACCCAGAACCGTCAGCAGCAGCATTCCGCCGCGCAGCTTGCTGCCGCTAGGCATCTTCGCCCAGGATGCTGCGCACGGCCTCGACCACTTCGGCATTGGCATAGGGCTTGGTCACGAACCCGTCCGCACCCAGTTCCTCGGCTATGCGTCGGTCCTGCTGCTGCCCCTTGGCCGTCAGGATCAGCACCGGAAGGCCGCTGGTCTCGGCATTTGCCCTGATCTGCTTGAGCACGTCGAAGCCGCTGCGCTTGGGCAGCATGACATCCAGAACCACGATGCGCGGCTGGAGCCGTCGCACGGCGTCCAGCGCCGCCTCGCCGTCGACCACGGAGCTAATGCTCCAGCCGGCGCGCCTCAGGATGAACTCGAGCGATTCCATGATGCTCGGCTCATCCTCGGCAATGAGAATATCGATTGCCAAGATCCCCCCATGTCTCTGCGGTCTCCCCTCCGCAGGCTGGCAACTAAAGCGCAATCGCAGCGCTGCGCCAAGCCTTAAAGCATGGGCAGGAGCGGACCCCGGGTGCGCGAATGGCCCTCTTCCGGCGAGAGCGGCTCTTCCTGCCGGCTGGGGCAATCGCGCCGCGTGCAGAGGCGACAGCTTGGCCCCACCGGGATATCGGCTTCGGAATCAGCAAGGTCCATCCCCGCGCCATAGACCGTCCGGTCCGCATGCAGGGCGTCGCAGGCCAGCATCACCGATGAAGCCACCACGCGATCGCGAAACGCACCGGTACGCCGCCGCACCGTGCGGGCCAGGAACAGGTAGCGCGATCCGTCGGTGAACTGCACCAGCTGCCGCACCGGCTCCTCCGGCGTGCGAAACGCCGCATAGATCGCCCAGAGGGGACAGGCATGCCCGCTATTGGGCAGCAGCAAACCCGGCAGCGGAAAATGCTTGGTGAGCCGGCCGGCTGGATCGGACCGCAGGAATCCAAAGGCCACGCCCTCCTCGCCGGGACGGCGCAGCGTCACCAGCCGGTGCGCCACCTGCTCGAAGCTCGCATGGTAGAGCTGGCGCAAGTGGTCAATGTCATAACCAGCGTCTTCGGCATCCTGGAGAAACTGCCAATAGGGAAACACCATGGCCCCCGCCAGGTATGAACCCATCGCCCGCGAGGCAAGCCGACGCGCCGTCTGGGTCGACAGGGTTGCCGTCGCAAGCACCGCCTTGATCGCATCCGGCGCTGCCAGCTCGCCATAAAGACGCGCCAGCTGGAACTGCCGGGTGGCCAGCGTCGTCGCCCCGTGGAACCAGAGCTGCCGCAGGTCGGGGTCGAAACGGTATTGCCCGGGATAATCCGGCTCCGGTGGCGGGCCGCCGATGCGAACGGTGACGGCAAAGCGCTCCGCCAGAAGCTTCGCGAGTGTTGCTCCTCCGAAGGCACCTTGCACTTCGATCTCGCGCCGCAACTGCTCCGCAACCTCCTCCAGCACCGGAAAATGGTTCTGCCGCTCGATCAGCAGATCGTCGATCTCTCGTGCCGGCGAGATGCTGCGGCTGATCTGGCTGGAGCGGTCGAACTGGCCAATGAGATTGCGCGCCACCTCTGCCAGCGTGCGGCTGTCACGCCCGATCGCGGCGAGAAACTGCTGCCTCTCGGCGGCGTCGAGGTCCGTGACCTCCTCAAGGATTTCCGCACTCGACCGGATCGCCGTGATGCCCGAGAGGATCTGGTGCAGCAACTGGCTGAGCAGCGGGTCCGAGCGAAGGCGGTCCGCATAGGCGTCGGCATTGCCAACCGCCGATGAATAGGCGCGATGGAGCCGCGATAGGGCTGCGGCGCTGGCTGGATACTGCGCCACCAGCTCTCGCCGCTCGTCCGGACGGAAAGGCAGCGATTCGAGCAGCGGTTCAGCGAAAGCTTCTTCCAGGTCCTGGAGGAGTTTCTGCTCGGTCCGGCCGGCGAGTTCGTCCACCGGAATGTCCAGCTGGGCGGCGACACGGTTGAGCAGGGCGCCGCCGATGTCGCGCTTGTTGTTCTCGATGAGGTTCAGGTAGCTGGGCGAAATGCCGACGCGCCGAGCCAGCGTCGCCTGCGAAATCTTGAGGCTCTTGCGCCGGTTGCTGATGCGAAAACCGATGGGCGCGCGCATGTCTCACCCTCTCCGTGTCAACGAATTGACAGCGTCTGCAGTAGATCAGAGCAACAATTTACAAGATATCGCTGCAACAACAAAGCCTTGTTGCGGGCCTTTTCTCCGGATGGTCATAATCGGCCGCGGCGAGCGACTGGCCATGTACCAGATGCCCCGCATCAAGGAGGAACCAATGACATTCACTAAGCGAGGTCTTTCCCGCCGCCGGGTGCTGCAGACCGGCATGGCCGGCATCATCGGCACGGGTCTGGCGCCAATGATGTTCACCCGCGGCGCCTGGGCACAGGAATTCTGCAATAACCCAACCGGCGACACCGTCACCTTCGGGCTCAACCTGCCGCTGACCGGCGCCTATGCGGAGGAAGGCGCCGACGAGCAGAAGGCCTATGAACTGGCCATCCAGCACCTCAACGGCGAAGGCGATGGCGGGCTGATCGCGGTCCTCAACCCGACCTCGCTCAAGGGCAATGGCATCCTGGGCAAGAAGGTCGCCTATGTGACCTCGGATTCCCAGACCAAGTCGGACGTGGCACGCGCCGGCGCCACCCGCATGATCGAGCGCGACGGCGCCATCATGATCACCGGCGGCTCGTCGTCGGGCGAAGCCATCGCGGTCCAGGGCCTCTGCCAGGAACTGGGCGTGATCTTCATGGCCGGCCTGACCCATTCCAACGACACGACCGGCAAGGACAAGCGCCGCTACGGCTTCCGCCACTTCTTTAATGCCTATCAATCCGGCGTGGGCCTGGCCCCGGTGCTGGCCGAAGCCTACGGCGCCGACCGGCGCGCTTACCACCTGACGGCCGACTATACCTGGGGCTGGACGCAGGAAGAATCGATCAAGAACGCCACCGAGGCCCTCGGCTGGCAGACCGTGGAAGCGGTGCGTACTCCGCTCGGGGCAGCCGACTTTTCCCAGTATCTGACGCCGATCCTCAATTCGGGCGCCGACGTCCTGATCCTCAACCACTACGGCACCGACATGGTCAATTCCCTGACCCAGGCCGTCCAGTTCGGCATGCGCGACCGGCAGGTCAATGGCAAGGATTTCCAGATCGTTACGCCGCTCATCTCCGAGCTGATGGCCAAGGGCGCCGGCGAAAACGTCAAGGGCGTCTACGGCACCTCCAATTGGCACTGGAACCTGCAGGATCCAGGCACCGTGGCCTTCACCAAGTCCTTTGGCGCCGCCTATGGCTCTCCGCCGTCTCAGGCTGCCCATACGGCCTATGTGCAGGCCCTGCTCTATGCCGATGCCGTGGAGCGCGCCGGCACCTTCTACCCGCCCGAAGTCATCAAGGCGCTGGAGGGCCACGAATTCGACGGCATGGGCAACGGCCCGACCATCTACCGGGCCGAGGATCACCAGTGCATCAAGAACGTGCTGGTCGTGCAGGGCAATGAGAGCCCGACCAGCGAGTACGACGTGCTCAACATCGTCAAGGAAATCCCGCGCGAGGACGTGGCCTACGATCCTGCCATGTTCGGCGGCGACCTCGGCCCTGCCGAGCCCGTCCCGATGTGCGCCTGAAACCCTCGCCTGCCCTGGTCATCAGGGCAGGCTCTCACTGACTAGGTCAACTGCGAGCTGGTCAAGGTTGCGACTGGCAGCGCCTCGCAGCCCGGCAGGCTTCCCATCCGGCGACCGCTCGATCGGGCGCCAGGAGCACTTCCGATGTTTGAAGTTATTCTTCTCCAGTTCCTCAACGGCCTCGACAAGGGCGCTGCCTACGCGCTGATCGCGCTGGGGCTGACCCTGGTGTTTGGCACGCTGGGCGTCGTCAACTTCGCCCATGGTGCCCTCTTCATGCTGGGGGCCTTTTGTGCCGTGCTGTTCCGGCAGCTGCTGACGCTGGAAACCGTCACCGTCGATCCGGAGAAACTCTCTCCCTGGGGCACGCCGCTCGAAGTGCGCGAGCCGCTGGTCCAGGCCTGGTTCGGCGACTTTGGCGCCGTTCTGGTCAACTACTCCGTACCCTTTGCCATTATTGCCACCATTCCCGTCATGCTGGTGGTGGGCATCGCGCTGGAGCGCGGCATCATCAAGCACTTCTACAAGCGCCCCCATGCCGAGCAGATCCTGGTCACCTTCGGCCTTGCCATCGTCGCGCAGGAACTCATCAAGTCCTTCTTCGGGCCCAACCCCATTCCCCAGCCCATGCCCACCGACCTGCGTGGCGCGGCCGACATCGGCGCCTTCTTTGGCATGCAAGCCAACGTGATCACCTACCCGATGTGGCGGCTGATCTATTTCCTGTTCGCCGCGCTGATCATCGGCGGCGTCTTCGCCTTCCTGCAGTTCACCACCTTCGGCATGGTGGTGCGCGCCGGCATGGCCGACCGCGAGACGGTGGGCCTCCTCGGCATCAACATCGATCGCCGCTTCACCATCATGTTCGGCCTTGCCGCAGTCGTGGCCGGCGTTGCGGGCGTCATGTACACGCCCCTCCTGCCCCCCAATTACCACCTGGGTATGGATTTCCTGGTCCTGAGCTTCGTCGTCGTGGTGGTGGGCGGCATGGGCTCCCTGCCCGGCGCCGTTGCCGCGGGCTTCCTCCTCGGCATCCTCCAGTCCTTTGCCTCGATGACGCAGGTCAAGGCGCTGATCCCCGGCATTGACCAGATCATCATCTACCTGGTCGCCGTCATCATCCTGCTCGTATTGCCGCGGGGCCTGTTCGGTCGGCGTGGCGTGATGGAGGCCTAGCATGCGCGCGACCTCACGCAACGACCTGCTGCTGTTCCTGGGCTTCACCGTGGCCGTCCTTGCCATGCCCATATGGCTGCAGCCCTTCGGCGCCGCCTATCCGGACCTCCTGCAGCGCTTCATGATCTTTGGCATCTTCGCCGTCGGTTTCAACATCCTCTTCGGACTGACCGGCTATCTGAGCTTCGGCCATGCCGCCTTTTTCGGCGTCGGTTCCTATGCCGCGGTCTGGTCGTTCAAGCTCCTTAGCCTCGATGCCATTCCCGCCATGCTCTTTGCTGTGCTGGTCTCGGGCCTCTTCGCCCTCGTTATCGGCTATGTCAGCCTGCGGCGCTCGGGCATCTACTTCTCGATCCTGACCCTGGCCTTCGCCCAGATGAGCTACAACCTGGCCTATTCCGTCCTGACGCCGATCACCAATGGCGAGACCGGGCTGCAGCTGACCCTCAACGATCCCCGCTACCTCGATGCAGCGACCGGGCAAGGTTTTGTCGGGCAGCCGGTACCTACCCTGCTTGGCCAATCGCTGGGAGGCTTCGCCGGCTTCTACTTCTGCGCCGGCTTCCTGATCCTGGCCTTCTTCATCGCCCAGCGCATCACCAACTCGCCCTTCGGCATGATGCTCAAGGGTATCAAGTCCAACCAGACCCGCATGAACTATACCGGCTTCAACACCAAGCCCTATACGCTGGCGGCCTTCGTCATCTCCGGCATGTATGCCGGCCTCGCCGGTGCGCTGCTGGCGGTTACCGATCCTCTCGCCGGCGCCGAGCGCATGCAGTGGACGGCGTCGGGCGAAGTGGTGCTGATGACCATTCTTGGCGGTGCCGGCACGCTGGTGGGTCCGGTAATCGGCGCCTGGCTGATCAAGTACTTCGAGAACATCTTCTCCGCCATCAACGACTCCATGCTGCGCCGCTTCTTCGACTTTCTTCCTGATGGTGTCGACAACGCCCTGGTCGCCATTGCCGGCAAGTTCGTCGGCGAAGGCTGGTTCCTCACGCTCGGCCTGGTCTTCGTCCTGATCGTGGTCTTCCTGCCCGGCGGCATCATGGAGGGGGTGCGGCGCCTCGCCAGCCTCGGCGGGCGATCCCGCCACGACAAGTCGGGCAAGCCCGCGCCTCACGTTCAACCCGCAGAATAGGACGCGCACATGAGCAATCCCAATGTCGTCCTCCATGTCGCTGACGTTCACAAGCGGTTCGGCGGCCTCCATGCCCTGGCCGATATCGACCTGCAGGTCGAGGAGGGACAGACCCATGCCATCATCGGCCCCAATGGTGCCGGCAAGTCCACCCTGCTCAACGTCATCATCGGCAAGCTGGCGCCGTCGAGCGGTCAGGTCACCTTCGATGGTGCCCTCCTCACCGGCCGCAAGCCCTACCAGATCAACCAGCTCGGCATCGCCCGCGTCTTCCAGACGCCCGAGATCTTTGCCGACCTATCGGTCTTGCACAATGTGATGATCCCCGCCCTCGCCAAGCGTGACGGCGCCTTCAAGCTCAACATGCTGCGCGGCCTCGATAGCGAGACCGCCATCCGGCAGGAGGCCGAGGACATGTTAGAGGACGTCGGCATGCATCCCCGCCGGGACATGGTGGCCGGTAGCCTCAGCCGTGGCGACAAGCGCCGGATGGAGCTGGCCATGTGCCTGGTCCAGCATCCGCGCCTCCTGCTGCTCGACGAACCGACCGCCGGCATGTCTCGCCACGACACCAACACCACCATCGACCTCCTCAAGAAGATCAAGAGCCGCGGCATGACCAAGGTGATCATCGAGCACGACATGCATGTGGTCTTCTCGCTGGCCGACAAGATCTCCGTCCTAGCCCAGGGGCGCATCATCGCCGATGGCACGCCCGACCAGGTGCGCGGCAATCCTAAGGTTCAGGAAGCCTATCTCGGTGGAGGCCACGAATGAGTGCTGTGACCATGGACGCGCATGCGGCAAGCGGCACCGCCGCCGCCACCATCGAGACGACGCGGCCGTTTTTTTCGGTGCGGGATGTGCACGCCTTTTACGGCGAGAGCTATATCGTGCAGGGCGTGTCGCTCGATGTCCGCAAGGGCGAAATCCTTGCCCTTCTCGGCCGCAATGGCGCCGGCAAGACCTCGACCCTGCGCACCATCGCCCGCACCGATACGCCGCAGATGCGCGGCGGCGAAATCTGGCTGGATGGTCAGCCCATCCACCAGATGAAAAGCTTCGAGGCGGCGCGTGCCGGCATCCAGCTGGTGCCGGAAGACCGCCGCATCATCGCGGGGCTGACGGTGGAGGAAAACCTCACCCTGGCCAAGGTCGCGCCGAGCAATGGCTGGGGCCTCGACCAGATCTACCAGAGCTTTCCCCGCCTGGCCGAGCGCCGCAAGCAGGAGGGCGTCACCCTTTCCGGCGGCGAGCAGCAAATGCTGGCCATCGCCCGCGCCCTCGCCCGCGACCTGAAGCTCCTTCTGCTGGACGAGCCCTATGAGGGCCTGGCTCCGGTCATCGTGCAGGAGATCGAGCGCATTCTCCATTCGATCAAGCCGCTGGGCATCACCACCATCATTGTCGAACAGAATGCCGTGGCGGCCCTCAAGCTCGCCGACCGTGCGGTGATCCTGGACACTGGCGAAGTCGCCTTCGCCGGCACGGCTCAGGAAGTGCTCGACAATGCCGACCTTCGCCAGGAATACTTGGCGATCTAGCCATTCTGAACCTCCCGGCCCAAGGCATAGTGCCGATCAACCTCTCCTGCCGGGAGGTTCAGGATATGCAAACCGTGCGAACTAGCCCGCCGCCGCGTCGGGCGCCACGGCACCGATGGTAATTCCCTCGTCCTCCAGCGCATGGCGGATATCCCGCGCCAGGTCGACCGCTCCGGGCGTATCGCCGTGGATGCAGATCGAGCGCGCGCTCGATTTCAGAACCGTTCCGTCCACCGCAACGATCTCGCCGGCCTTGGCCAGCCGCAGGCAGCGCGCGATCACCGCGTCGCTGTCATGGATCACGGCGCCCTCTGCCGAACGCGGCACCAGCAGCCCATCGGCCGTATAGGCCCGGTCGGCATAGGCCTCGCGGATCAGCGGCATGCCCACCGCCTTGGCCGCACGCACCTGCTGGCTGTTGTCGAGCGCCAGCACCGCCATCTTTGGGTTCATGGCCTGGATGGCGGCAAAAATCCCGACAGCAAAAGCGAGTTCCTCCGCTGTCTGGTTGGCTAGCGCCCCATGCAGTTTCACATAGGCGAGCGGGACTCCGACCTCATCCGCAATGAACCGCACCAGGAACAGCTGGCTGCGTATCTGCGCCAGGAGCTGATCGAGCGGCATGACCACGCGAAAGCGCCCGAAGCGTTTCGGATCGGCATAGCCGGGATGGGCGCCGGCCCGCACGCCCCGCGCCTTGCAGTATTTGAGGATGTGCCGGATCGTGGCTGCGTCCCCCGCATGGCCACCACAGGCGATCGAGGCGCTGGAAACAATCTCCAGTAGGTCCTCGTCGTGACCCATGCCTTCGCCCAGGTCGGCATTCAGGTCGATGGTCGTCATGGTCCGCCCCCACGCAAAGCCGCCTGGGCATGCTCCAACGACACGGGCTGGAAAGCAACCGGGTTACCTGGCCGAAGCTGTGCGAAGCGGTCGAGATCGGCACCGATCACCGTGGCGATACGGGGATAGCCGCCGGTGGGCTGGTGATCGCGCATAAGGACGATCGGCGTCCCGTCTCCCAGGATCTGAATGTCCCCGGGCACGATGGCATCGGACACCAGCGACAATGCCGTCGCCCCGCCAAAGACCTGCTCGGGATCATCCAGCCGCACCCCCATGCGATCCATGCGCGTCGTGACCGTGAAGCTGGCTTCAGCAAAGCGCGAACGCAGCTCTCGGGAGAACATATCCGCTTGCAGACCCCAGGTGAAACGGACCGGCCCCTCCGCCAAAGGAGGGATCGGCAAGGGCGCGCGAGTATGACCCGGGACGCCGAGCTCCAGCACATCCCCGGCGCGCAGAGGCCTGCCCTTCAGCCCGCCCAAGGCAACCCGGCTGTTCGTCGCGATACTCCCCATCACCGGCTCGACCGCAATGTTCCTGTCGAAGCGAAGATAGCCGTAATTGCCCCAGGCGCCCGGGGTGATCGCCAGCGTGTCGCCGGCGTCGAGCGTGACCGCGCCGTTCCACTCCACCACGCGACCATTGTGCCGCGCCACGAAACCGCCACCGGCAAAGCCCGCGACACAGCTGCCGCTGCCGACAACAAGCTCGATTCCGGCGGCCGTGAACTCGATGCCTCCTGCCCCGCCGCCCGCCAGCGCGCCGGCAGCCGCAAAGGCGCCCCTGTCCATCGGGCCGGAGGCACTAATGCCATGCCGGAGCAGCCCGAAGCGTCCCTCGTCCTGGATCGTGGTCAGCGGCCCCGCCCGAGAAATGCGCAACACAGTCATGGAGCGACCACAAAACGCACGCTATCACCGCCATGCAATCGCGTCGGCGGGTCGGCTGCAGGATCGAAATTGCGGAAATCGGTACGTCCGATGACGTGCCAACCGGTGGGCATATCTGTCGCGGCGATTGCCGTCTGCCCTGCCGCAAAGAGAACACTGCCTGCCGGAACCAGTGACCGCACTTCGGTGCGCCTCGGCACGGTGAGGCCTTCGTGAAGGCCGCAATACACGAAGCCTGGCGCAAACCCCGTCGCCAGCACCCGCAGCGTCGACCGGTTGTGAGCCGCGACGAACTCTGCCCTGCCCAGCTCAAGCATATCGGCCACTTCATCGAGATCAGGACCTTCAAAAACGGTCGGTATCGACCACTGGCGCGCCGTCCCTGTCTCCGCCTTCAGCCCCGACAGGCGCAGCCGAACTTCGCCCGCGACCGTGCCAAGGGAAACCAGCAGCGGATCGTACCGCAACAGCACCGAGACCAAGTTGGGCATGATCTCGACCACGCCGGGCACCGGCTCCTCCTCCAGGCGCCGGGCCAGCGCGATGGCGGCGCGATTGGCGACCTCGTCCAATGCCGCGGCAAAGCGGATCAGCAGGGCACTGTCGCCAAGCGGAACAAGGGTCGGAGCGGGATAGGCAAGAGGGCCGGACACATCTGCCACGGTGCAGCCTCCAAGGCTGGAAACTGGCACAGTCCTGATGGACCCGCACGGATCAGTCAACCCGGTCCATAAGCGGGAGGCTCTGCTCCGCTCGGAAAACCGTTCGTTTCGCGCCGATGTCGCCCTGGGCACACCGGCCAGATTGACCTGCCGGGCAGTCTTGCGGTCAGTTGGGGTCCCGGCCGTCCTGTTCGACAACCGCGTCGAACAGTTCCCGCGCCTGCCCGGCACCGATCGCCTCGATGGCGACCGCTGCGATGGCAGCAAAGAGTTCTGCGATTTCCTGGGGATCGGTGATTTCGGCGTCGTCGTCTTCTGCGTCGGCGTTGATTAGAGTGAACACGTTACGCGCCTCCAAGTTAGCCAATGGAAGCAGTGTGCTGCGATTCATGTTACAGAATAAATAATGGAAATTGCGCAAAGGGCGCGCCGAGGCCGGTTGTCATCAAGGGCACCCGCGCTTACTCTTCCCCCGCCTCGAGCTTGTCGAGATAGACCTCGACTTCATCGAGCGTCGCCGAGAATGGCTGCGGCACATTTCCGAACACGACCCGGAAATCTGCATCCCTGACGGCATGCCCGCCCGGCTTGCCGAGCACTTTCATCTTCTCGTCCGTCAGGATGGTCAGCCCGTGCCGGGCCGCAATGCGCTTCATGCGGCGCATGCGCGATGCATCGAATTCCTTGCGGCTCATGGGCAACCCTCGGCAGTTTCGGCCAGGGACGCACTACCATCACCCCTCGGGCAGCACAACGGTCGGGATGTGTACGTCAGTCGTTCGTGCGTGGCGCCCGGTAGACCACGAGGCTGCTCACGAGATGGAGGAGCAGGCGGCCCCTGTCGTCCCGGATCCAGATTTGCGCGATCCGAGGCTGTCCATGGGCGAAATCGTCGGCGGTCATCTCGCCCAGTGCCTTTTCCGCCTCCCGCTGGGCCGTGGCCTCGTCCGCCATCTCGGACCCCACGTCATCCGTGAATGCCTCGTCGCCGACCATGGAGTCGAAATAAAAGTGTGGCATCTGGGCCAACCTTCGTTGTGGTGACGGCTAGCGCGGGCTCCGCGTCAAATCGAGGAAAGTGGGATCGAACTGCCCCACCTGCTGCAGCCGCTCCCAGTCATGAATGGTGACTGTTCGGCCGTCCCAGGAGATCAGCCCAAGCCGCCGCAGCTCCTGAATGGTGCGGTTGACGTGCACCGTCGACAGGCCAAGGGCATCGGCTAGCTGCTCCTGGGTGATGTTGAACGGAAACGACATGCCTGCCGCCAGCGCGACCGTGTCCGCCCGCAAATAGTGCTCGCAGAACAGATGCGCCATGTGGGACAGCGCCGACAAGCGCCCCATCGCCACCAGCCATTGACGATGGATGGCGCCATCGAGCAGCGTCGACAGCCACAGGAGCCGCGTCAGGTGAGGAAAGCGTTCAGTAACGGCGGTAAGGTTCACATGCGGAAATTCGACCACCGTCACATCCGTCACCGCCGAGACGCCATGGTCCAGCCTGGCGAGCAGGAAACCGTGAAGATCGACGAAGTCCCCGGCAATATGAAACGCGGTGATTTGCCGGTCGCCGCTTTCCACCCGGTTATAGCGTGCGGCCATGCCGCCGATCAGCAGTTGCGACCGGTCGGGGCTGTCCCCTTCGGAGGACATGTCGCTCCCGGCAGAGTACTGCACGGTGTTCCCGGCGGCCTCGGCCAGAGCCTGCTTTTCATCGGCGCTGAGTGTATCCCGGATGTCCAATCGGCGAAACAGATGGAACAGGCGGTGATCGTCCATGGCGGTTTTTCTGCCTTTGATTTTGCTGCCTAACGATCCCGGTTTGGTTTGGTTTCCGGGCCTTGACGCCCGCCAGACAGCCTCCCCTGGGGGATCATGTCCCCCTGCGGGCACGAGCGTTTCGAGGCCGGCGCACAAGTCGAATCTATCTACATGCAAGGCAGATTTGCGCCCTTAACAAATGTTAAGGCGTTGAAAGGACTAGCATTACCATTCGCAACAGCTCGATGAGCCGGGCGTTGCACCCTTCGTTCAAGTAGAAGGAGTGTTTGATGAGTGCCCACGTGAAGCCTGCTAAGGGCAGACAAGTTATAGACGCTTTGGCGGACGTTACCGCTACAGGTGCCGCTTGATAAACATGGCTAAAGTTTTCATCTACGGCACGCTCAAGCGCGGCTTCCCGCTGTTTGACAAAGGCATGGCGGGCACGAGCTACCTAGGTGACTACCAAACCGTGGCTCGCTACCCGCTCTACATCGCGCAGGACTTCTTCGGGCCAGTGATGCTCAATCAACCCGACACCGGCCTGCAGGTTCGTGGTGAACTATTCGACGTTCCCGAGGATCAGCTTCCAACTCTGGACGAACTTGAGAGCGTCGGCACGCCAGGAAGCTTCCGTACCACGCTGGAGGTCGAACCCGTGGGCGGCGGAGAGCGCCATTCGGCGATCTGCTACTTTAAGGACGAGTCTTGGCTCCACCCCCTTCATAGCGACCACCTGTCCGACTACCAGGACAGTCGTTTTATTCCTCCGTGGCAGCGATGATACGGTCACATTCAGCCAGCATTCATCTGATCTGGTCGAAGGTGACGGAAAGGGAGACTCTCATGCGCCAATTCAAGGTTCTGATTCTCGCCTGTTTTGCCGCTCTGTCGAGCGTGGCAGGCGTGAGCACTGTAGCAGCCCAGGTCGTGCAGGGCGAAGAGCACTGCGTCGTTAATATCAAGACCACCGACACGCTGAACCTGCGCTCAGCTGGCAAAGCCTCGGCGAAGGTCGTCACGACCCTGCCCTACGCCCGTTGCGGCGTGGTTGTTACAGGTGCCTGCCAAGGTTCGTGGTGCCCGGTCGACGCAGGCCACCATGCCGGCTGGGTCAACAGCCGGTTCATTTCCATGGTCTCGCCGGCTCGGTATTGCGTTGCCGGTGTTGCCAAGAACGACGTGCTGAACCTTCGCGCCTTCCCGGCGGGCACCTCGCGCATCCTGGCGACTCTGAAGCCAAACCAGTGCGAGATCTCGTTCCTCCCCTATGCGACCGGTGCTTGGCAGAAAGTGCGGGTGGAGGGCTATGAGGGCTGGGTCAATAAGCAGTTCGTCTCGGGCCAGTAGCTAGGGAGAACCAGCGTAGATCATGCTCGGCCCTGCATGCTGGTGTCCGAGCACGGCTTCAATCGCTGAAGCAATCGCCTGACTGCCAAGCTCCGACGGTTCGATGGCGTTGGCGAACAGAGCTTCGCTTTCGAACATCACCCGAAGGTCAATAAGCGGAAGCCGGCGCCTGGCCGCCTCGCGCGTGATGACGTCGTTGAGCACGCCAAGCGCCAGGTTCGCCAGCCGGCGCTGCTGCAGGTCGGGCAGGAGCACGTCGTAGATCGTGCAGATCGCTGTGGGCGGATCGAAGCTCTGCGCCCCGTCCAGCAACATTCGGTAATCCTCCGCAAAGCGCTTGCGTACCGCCAGGACCTTTTCCAGCGCCTCGGCGACGGAGCGTGCCGGCTCCAGCAGCAGGCTCGCTGCCCGCAAGGCGTCATTGCCACCGGCGCTGATCACCAGGAGAGTGGCGTCTGACGGCACCCCGCGCAGCTGTTCGCGCGCGCCCGCAATGACTGCCCCGTCCCGCGCGAGGAGAGTAACGCTGCCACCAGGCAGCAGATCCCGGAGCACTGAGGCGACATCGCCGCCTCGGTGGACATAGGCGCCATTATCCAGGATCGAGTCGCCAACCAGAACAACATGCGCTGCCATCTCGTGCCTCCTTTAGAGAGCTAGTGCGCAGCGCCCTTTGTTGTTCCCGCGCTAATGCAAGCTAACAGCTGGTGTGATCGGCGTTGATGCACGATTGGTTTTCATCGCCGGGACGTCTCAGCCGCCTCATCACCTGATGCTAAACGGGAAGTACTTGGCATTGATCAGGTTGTAGGTGCCATCCGCCGTGATGGTCTCAAGTGCCGTGTTGAGCGCACCGAGCAATTCCCGGTCTTCCTTCCGGACGGCAATACCGGCTCCGTCACCAAAGAAGGTAGGGTTCTTGATGTCTTCACCGCGAAACTCGCAGCACTGACCGGCCTTGGTATTGGTCAGCCAGTCATAGGCGGCAAGCTTGTCTTCGAGGATCACCTCGACCCGACCTTCGGCGAGCCCCTGGTACAGCTCTGGCGATGAATTGAAAACCGTTATATCGGAGCCTGAATAAAGCTCGTCGGCATAGGCAAGCTGAGATGTCGCAAGGGTCACACCAACCTTGCGGCCAGCCAGATCTTCGGGCGAGAAAGCGGCGAGGTTCGATCCCTTGTCAGTGATGAAGATCGATGGGCTATCGTAGTAGCGCGCGGTGAAGGCCGCCTTTTCGCGCCGCTCATCGCTCATCGACATGGAGGAGACAATGGCATCGTATTCCTTGGCAAGCAGGCCCGGGATCATGGCGTCCCACTCCTGCACCACGAGTTCGCACTCGGCCGACATCGCCGAGCAAAGGGCGTTCGCGATTTCAACGTCGAACCCCTGCAGAGCGCCATTGGAGTCGAGATAGTTGAAAGGCGGAAAATTCCCCTCCACGGCGATGCGGATCGGAGTTTCCTGCCCCATCACTGCAGCAGGAATGGTGGCTAATCCCGCCACGGCTGCAATCACTGCCAATCGCGCCAAGCCATTGCGCCAATTCGTCATTCCGCTGTTACCCTTCGCGTTTTACTGCCGTAAGCGGCACTTCTAAAGCGGGATGAAAGCACAAAATTCCGAACCAGAACTTACGCACATGCTAGATTTGTTGGGTTTGGCGACAACAGAATTGTAATGCTTTCAGCGGATCGTGGGTGGATTGAAACAGCGAGCTCCAAACCTTGCGTCGCCCCAAGTCTATCTGGACATCTTCTGGCACCCTGCTCTTTCTCATTGCTGTGGGTGGTTTGGCGACACTTGCACTCGTGCTCGGCTCAGCCATCTGGGCCAGCCGCGAAAGCGACATGGCCGCGCTCGACCGGCAACGCGAGCTGGTTGAAAGCCGCCTCTCCAGCCAGATCGACAGCGTGGCCACCGAACTCAGCCTCATGGCAGAAGGTTATGCCAGCTCGATCCTTAACCTCGCCGATCAGCAGAACCTGAGCAGTTTCGACGCGCAGAGCTTCACCGATATCATCACCTCCGTCTTCGGCTACGATCAGGCTTTCGTAGTCTGGCCGGGCGGAGAGCGGGCGCTGCGCCGCGACAGCGAGACGGCTGCACGCTACGACTGGATCAAGCCGCTGCTCATGCCTATGCTGGGGCGTGCTGTTTCAAGCACCTCCGGCTCCAATTCATCACAGGCCCTCGTAGAGCTGATGCGGCTCGAGGGTCGTCCATCGATTGCCGGCGTCGTGCCGGTCGCTCTACCCAGCCGGGACGGTTCCGAAACTGGGCCGCTATTTCTCATCGCCTATCGCTATATCGACGGTCCGGCACTTGATGCCTTCAGTCGCGAGCAGGGTCTGAATGGCGCGCGCTTTGCCCGCGCGTCCGATCCCGAAAGCAATGAAGTGTCATTCCAGATCGAGGCCACCGCCACACGTGAGCCGATCGGCTTCATCATCTGGACGCCCGACCTGCCCGGCTCGCGCGTGGTGGTTCGCCTGGTTCCTGCCCTGGCCACCTCGGCACTGATCATTGCAGCGCTGCTTGCGGTCCTCATGCTGTTGCTGCGAAAGTCGCTGTTCGACCTCAAGGAGAGCGAGCAGAAGGCACGCCACCAGTCGCTGCATGATTTTCTGACCGACCTGCCCAACCGCGCCCTGTTTGCGCAGCGGCTCGCCGCATGCCTCGCTGATCAGCGGCTGACCAGCAAACGGTCCATGGTTGCTCTGGTCGATCTCGATAAGTTCAAGGCGGTAAACGATACCCTGGGCCACGGCGCGGGCGATGAGCTCATCCAGGCGGTAGCTGGCCGCATCTCCAGACTGCTTTCGTCCGAGGACATGCTTGCCCGGCTTGGAGGCGACGAGTTCGCCCTGCTGCTGCCGAACCGGTCCAAGGACGACCGCTCGCATATCGAGCTCTGCAATCGCATCATCGCCGAACTCAGCCGGCCCTTCCCACTCCTCGATGGGAAGGCAAATGCCACGATCAGCTGCTCGATCGGCGTTACCACGATCAGTGGCATCGACCAAAGCGTCAGCGAAGTGCTCCATCTGGCGGATGTGGCCCTTTACGAGGCCAAGTCGGCTGGCCGAGGCCGTTGCGTCGAATACACGCTCAGCATGGACACCACTGCCAAGCTCCGAGACGAGCTAAAGGCCGACCTGCGTCTCTCGCTTGCAGGCGATGACACCAACAGCGCTGATGCAGGCAAGGGCTTGGAAGTTTTCTTCCAGACCATCCACAAGGCCGAAGGCGGCAACCCGGTTTCCGGCGCCGAAGCCCTTGTGCGCTGGCGGCACAGGAAGCACGGTCTACTGACGCCCGACCGCTTCATCTCGCTGGCCGAAGACGCCGGTGTGATCCACGACCTGGGCCACTTCGTGCTGCAGCGCGCCTGCACCGCGGCGATGGAGTGGGAGAACGATGGCTTTGTCTCGGTAAACGTCTCCCCCACCCAGCTAAGCCGCCGCGAGTTTGCCGACGAGGTGCTTCACGTTCTGGACCAGACTGGCCTGCCCGCTGCTCGCCTCGAGCTGGAAGTCACTGAAACCGCGCTCATGAACGGAGACGAAGCCGTGGTCGAGGCAACGCTGGCCCGCTTGCGCCAGCACGGGGTCAAGATCGCCCTCGACGATTTTGGCACGGGCTATTCCTCGCTCAGCCACCTCATCAAGTTCGGCATCGACCGCATCAAGATCGACCGGTCCTTTGTTCGCTTGCTCGGCACCAGAGCCGACGGGGCGGCGGTGGTTTCGGCGGTCGTGGCGCTAAGCCAGAGCCTGGGCCTCGCCACTACGGCGGAGGGCGTCGAGACAGAAGGGCAGCGCGACTTCCTCGTCGCGGCTGGTTGCAACGACCTCCAGGGCTACCTCTTCTCGCGTCCCGTTCCCGACCCGGACATGCGCCAACCTCCGCAACACCTTCGCGCTGCCCAAGCTTGATCTACACGTCCCCTATGGCATCAGCTGCCCGCCATTGACCTCGATTTCTTGGCCAATGATGTAGCCCGAGAGGGCTTCAGATGCGAGGAACAGGTAGGCGCCTACCACATCCTCTACGGTGCCGTGGCGGCCCTGCGGGATCGTCGCCAGCATCGCCTTCATCTGCTCTTCCGTCGAATACCGTTCGTGAAAGGGTGTGGTGATCACGCCCGGCGCCACGGCATTCACCCGGATGTTGAAGGCGATGAGCTCCTTGGCCATGCCGCGCGTTACATTGGCGACGAACGCCTTGGACGAACCATAGATGCCAGCCCCATTGCTGGCGCCGTTCCGCGCCGCAATCGACGTAGTGTTGATGATGAAGCCGCCGCCAGCAGCTTTGAGGTGCGGTATCGCTGCCGTGCTTGCAGCCAGCACCGAGCGCCCATTCAGGTCCATCACTGCATCGTAATGCGCGTCGGTCATCTCGGCATAGGGCACGCGTGCGACCATGCCACCGGCATTGTTGATCAGCCCGTCCAGCTGGCCAAATGCAGCAGCCGTCTCCTCGACAGCTCGCTTCATCTCGGCCGAGCTGTTGGCATCAGCCTTGACCAGCCTTGTCTGTGCACCTGCGGCCTCGATCTCTCGCGCAACTTGCCCCGCAGCATCCGCGCTCGAGTTGTAGTGCAGACCAATGTGCGCCCCCTGCCCCGCGAACGCGATGGCCAAAGCGGCCCCGATGCCGGTGGAGGCGCCGGTAATGAGAACTGCCTTGCCGGCGAGATCGGGGATGACGAGCTGGGACTTGGCCATGGACTACTACCTTGATTGAGCGAGGTTGCATAACGGCAGCGAAGCGCCGCGGATGCAAGCGAGACACCGTTAACCCCTGCAATATTGCCGAACCGGTCTCCTTCCGAGGCATTGGGCCCGCAAGAGGAGATATCGAATGGCTTTGCTGGACGAAGAAGAAATCAAGCGCCGCGCTCATGCGATCTGGGAAAAGGAAGGTCGTCCTGAGGGTCGTGACTTCCAGAACTACATGGACGCCGTCGCCGAGATGATGGCGGAAGCCGAAGGCGACGATCAGCGCCCAACCTCTGGACCAGGTGGCATCAGCACCAATCTTCATCCGGGCGGAATGGCACCAGCGGGCGGCGCTGCGACTGTTGGCAGCATCGGCACGGGTGGCGGCACAACGGCTGGTGCGCCCACGGGCAGTGCCGGTGGCGAGCAGTCCGAATAGTCTCTCATGACCGCCGCATTGTCTTCAGACGCTGACCTCGTCCGCCTGCTGCACGGCAAAGCCGTTCCGCTTGCAGACCTTAAAGATCCGGCCGCCTTCAGTCTGCCATTTGCCCGCTTCGGTGGGACCCGTGTAGTGCTGCTGGGCGAGGCCACCCACGGGAGTTCCGAGTTCTACCGTGCCCGTGCGGCAATAACCCGGCGGCTCATCGAAGATCACGGCTTCAACATCGTCGCCGTGGAGGCGGATTGGCCCGATGCCAGCCGAGTCGACCGCTACGTGCGCAACCGCCCCGGCGGCCAATACGACGAGCACGTCTTCGCCCGCTTCCCTACCTGGATGTGGCGCAATCGCGAATTCGCGGAATTCGTCGAATGGCTGCGCAGCCACAACAAGACTCAAGCCTCTGGGCATGAGGCGGAGTTCCGTGGACTCGACGTTTACTCGCTCCGCAGCTCGATTTCAGAAGTGCTCCGGTACCTTGACCAGGCAGATCCAGAAGCCGCTCGTCTGGCGCGCCGCCGCTATGGGTGCCTGTCGCCATTTCAGGGAGAACCTGCCTGGTACGGACGGGCGGTGCTCACCGGTGAGCACGACGCCTGCGAAGACGCCGTCACCGCACAGCTTCAGGAACTCTTGCAGCGGCAGTTCGCCAGCCGGCGTGCTGAGGATCTGTTTGACGCTACGCAAAATGCTAGGGTCGTACAGGCTGCTGAGCGCTACTACCGGCTGATGTTTCGCGGCTCCACCCAATCGTGGAACATGCGCGACACCCACATGTTCGACATGCTGCAGACGCTCCTGCAAGCCCGCGGCCCGGACAGCAAGGCTGTAGTCTGGGCGCACAACTCCCACATTGGTAACGCCGCAGCTACCGAAATGGGGTGGGATGGACAGCTCAACATCGGCCAGCTCTGCAAGGAGGAGTTCGGCGCCGCTGCTGTCTCTATCGGCTTTGGCACCCACGACGGCACCGTTGCCGCGGCAGATGACTGGGACGAACCTATGGAAGTCATGTCGATCGTGCCCTCGCGGCGCGGTTCCATCGAGAGCCTGTTCAACCAGGCGGGCCACGCTGCATCGTTGACAGACCTACGAAACGACCCCGACCTCTCTGCAGCTTTGGCAGAACCACGGCTGGAGCGCGCAATTGGCGTCGTCTATCGTTCGGACACCGAACTGCAGAGCCACTATTTCAAGGCCGTCCTGCATCAGCAGTTCGATGGGTTCGTGTGGTTCGACCACACGGAAGCGGTAACGCCGCTCCCTTCCGATCCGCCTAAGGGTACGCCGGAAACCTACCCGTTCGGCCTCTAATTGGCGTTAGAACCAAGTGGGTTAATCCCGGAAACAAAAGCGCTGCCGAAGCCTTTCAGCCTTCGGAAGCGGTCTCCGCCGCTTTCCTCCTTCCGATAGGCCCATGCACAGCGTCAGGCACAGGCTGCAACCACCCGGGAAACGATGTCTCACGGTGTCTTCCTTGCCCTGCTTGCCTATGGGCTATTCTCCTGCGCTGATGCCTTGATCAAGTCCACAGGCGGTGCGCTCAGCGTCTTTGAAGTCGGCTTCTTCATCTCTTTGTTCGGCGTCCTGCCGGCTGTGGTCACCAAGCAGCGCGAGGAACGGTGGAGCGACGCGCTCTGCTTCCAAAACCCGCTGCTCCTCAACCTGCGCGGCCTTTCAGGTGTTCTGGGTTCAGCTTGTGTCATCTACGCCTTCACCCATGTGCCGCTTGCTGACGTCTACTCGCTCGCTTTTCTGGCGCCGATCTTCGTTGTCCTCCTTTCGGCAGCCCTCCTGAAGGAGGCTATTCCGCGCCGCCGATGGCCGCTGCTGCTGCTGAGCTTCGTGGGTGTCCTGATCGTTGTGCGGCCTGGCTTTCGCGACCTGCAATTGGGCCATCTTGCGGCCCTTGCCTGTGCCTTCTTCACGGCCTCCAACACCATCCTCCTGCGGTCGCTCGCGCCGCGGGAGCATCGCCTCAGCATCTTTACCGTCGTCACCAGCTATTCATTGTTGATCAACGGCATAGGCATGGTCGTCTCGGGCTTCGAGTTGCCAACGCTTGCCGAATTAGGCGTGCTCATGGCTATCGGCGTTCTTGGTGGGCTGGGGCACCTGACTTTCATCAATGCAACGCGGATCGTACCAGCAAATCACGTCGCGCCGGCGCAATACACCCAGATGGTTTGGGCGATCTCGCTCGGAGCCATCTTCTACGGTGAATATGTCGACCTACCCTCGATCTTTGGTATCCTCATTCTGGCCCTAGCTGGCCTGCTCAACGTCTTGTCGGATGAGCGGATTTCCAAGCTCATGCTGGCGCGGCAGACTATGAGCCGGGCACGCCGCTCAAGACGCTTGAAGATGCGGCGGCTCCACGAGCTTAGCGAAACAGGCATTCGCATGCCGGAAGAGCGGGGCGGCGCGGGCGTAGTTGTTGCCGTTGCGCGTGAAGCACCGAAGGCCTGATTCATACCCACGTTCTATGTGACGCAGCAGCAGGAAAAGATAAGAGTACCACCCGAACCAAGCTCCGACTATGAGTGGCACGGTTCAGGTGGAGCATGTCATGACTGAAGACGAAGATCGTATCGAGTTTGAACTGCACAACCGTGCGGCTTCGACCGATCCCTTCGCCGCAGCGGTGCGCGCCACGCGCATGCCGATGCTGATCACTGATCCCAGCCAGCCGGACAACCCAATTGTCTTCCTCAACGACGCCTTCACTAGGCTGACCGGCTATTCACGTGGCGAAGTGCTGGGGAAAAACTGCCGCTTCCTCCAGGGGCCGGCGACCAATGGCGATGACGTCACCCGCATCCGCAATGCCATTGCGCGGCGCGAAGCCATCGAGATCGACCTTCTCAACTACCGCAAGGACGGCACGACCTTCTGGAATCGCCTGCTGATTTCCCCGGTCTTCGATGAAACGGGGACCCTGACCTACTTCTTCGCCTCACAATTCGACGTCAGCCCGGACCGTAATCGCGTCACGGAACTCCAGAGTTCTCATGGCGAGCTCGAGAGCGAAATCGAGCAACGCATGCTTGATGTCTCTGCCGCAGAAAACCGGCTGCGCTTCATCCTACAGGCCGCCGGCATGGGCGTCTGGACGCTGGACCTGGGGACCGAGCGGCTTGTTCTGTCCGCCAAGAGCAAGGACATCTTCGGCCACGCGCCAGGCGAGGCGATCAGCTACCAGGACATGCTGGCGGCGCTGGACGAGGCTCATCGCCTCCGCTGGACGGAAGAAGTGCAGCAGGCGGTCGAAAGCGGCAACGAAATCATCGTTGAATGCCTGATCCGCACGCCGCAGCACGAGCGGCGTTGGGTCGAGTTGCGCGGGCAAGTGACTCCCGGACTACTTGACACCGCGCCAATTATGACCGGCGTCGCCATCGACATCACCGAGCGCAAGGAAGCCGAGGAGCACCGCAAGCTCCTGGCCCGTGAACTCAGCCACCGCGTCAAGAACAGCCTCGCCACCGCGCAAGCGGTGTTCCTCCAGTCCATCCGCTCAGCCGACTCGCTTGAGGATGCGCAGCGGCGCGCCGTCGGCCGGGTACAGGCGCTTGCCGGTGCCCAGGATCTCCTGACCCAGGAGGGCTGGAGCAGCGCCACGCTGCGGGACGTCGTCGACAAGAGCCTGCTACCCTTCGGTTCGGAAACTATCCGCGTCGCCGGTCCACGCGTGATGCTCGGCGCCAAGGCCGTCTCGACTCTCTCGTTGGCTCTGCATGAACTCGCCACCAACTCCACCAAATATGGTGCCCTGTCCGTCGCTGGGGGCTCGGTCACGGTCACCTGGACGCTGGAAAGCGGCGACCCCGGGACGTTGCGGTTCTACTGGAGCGAAATGGACGGTCCGGCCGTCGCTCCACCCAAGCGTCGCGGCTTTGGCACTCGGATTGTAGAGACAACCGTCCAGGCGGAACTGAAAGGCGAGGCGAAGCTCGACTTCCGTCCGGATGGGGTGAAATACGAGATCATCGCGCCGCTGACCGCCCTCACCGACAACTACGACGCCTATTCGGGCGACGCGTCGGGGCAACAATAGCAGACGGTCCAGCCGTCTTGACACCGCACGCCTGATCGCGCAAAGAGCGCCCGGCTGCTGACGCCTGCCGCTCGCCGGATGATCCGATGGTGAAGTTCAGCTCCAAGACCTGATCGCTCCTCTTGCGAGGCGGTTCATGGCAAGGCGAGCCCCATGAGATGTTCCGCCCCAATGAGGCTGCACTCATGTCTTTCCCACCCAACGCCTTCATCAGGGACCCCATCCCCCGGGTTCTCCTGCGGACCGCTCTTCCCATCATCCTCCTCACCAGCGTCAATGGTCTCCTCACCGTTGTCGACGCCATGCTGCTCGGCGCCTTCGTCGGTCCAGAAGCCCTGGCCGCCGTAACCCTGGTGTTCCCGGTGTCGATGGCGCTGATTGCCCTTGCCACCATGGTGTCGTCAGGCATGGCCAGCATTCTCGCGCGGCAGCTTGGCGGCGGTCAGATCGACAAGGCGCAGGCAAGCTTTGCCGGCGCGCATGGCCTTGCCGCCCTGCTCTGCCTGCTGCTGGCGATCATCTTTGCCCTGGGTGGCCGCCCGCTTGTCGCGGCGCTCACCACCGACGCCGATCTCGCCGGCATGAGTTTCCAATTCTTGGCCATCTCGATTCTGGCAGCGCCGCTTGCCCTCGTCGGCTCCATCCACTCCGATGCACTTCGCGTCGAAGGCAGGATCGGCTTCATGGCCCTTGCCGGCCTTGCCGTGACGCTGGGCAACATCGCCTTCAACCTCCTGCTGATCGCTGGCCTGGGCCTGGGAGTTGCCGGATCGGCCTTGGGCACCGCCCTGGCGCAAGCTTTGGCCCTTGCCCTGATGATCGCATTTCGCCTCAAGGGACAGGCCATCCTGTCTCTTCGCCTCCGCCTCCAGAACATCGCTACGAGTTGGCGGGAGATGCTGGCGCTTGGTGCGCCGCGAAGCCTCAGCTTTCTCGGTATTGCCCTGGGCGCCGCAGCGACAATCGCCGCCGTTCGCCTCCATGTTGGCGGCAGGCAGGACGTGGTGATCGCCGCCTATGGCGCCATCACCCGCATGATGACCTTCACCTACCTGCCGTTACTGGGCCTCAGCCTCGGCATGCAGGCGGTGGTTGGCAACAACCATGGTGCCGGCCTGACCGACCGGTCACGTCTGGCCTTCCGCCTGGCGGCCGGCACAGCCTTGGTTTATTGCGCTGTAGTGCAGGTGCTGCTGTTCCTGCTGCGCGGCAATCTCGGCTATCTCTTTGTCGCCGATCCGCGCGTGGTTGCCGAAGTGGCCCGCATCCTGCCCTTCTACGCTGCCCTCTATCTAACACTGGGCCCTATGATGATGGTCGCCAGTTATCTCCAAAGCATCGGCGACGCCAGGCGCTCGGCCTTCCTGTCGCTGGCCCGTACATATCTGTTTGCCGTGCCACTAACCTTCACGCTGCCGCTTGCCGTGGGTGAATACGGCATCTGGATCGCCTTGCCATTGGCCGACCTCCTGCTCCTTCTGACCACCCTCATCACCCTTCGAAACATCGCGCCGTCCCCTGCGACTGCTTAGGCCTCCATACCCGAGAACACACCATGACCACTCCCCTCGTTGTACCACCCGAACGTCAGGGCAGCGTCGAGCTTGCCGATCGTCGCAACCTCGCGGTTTCCGAGTGGGGCCCGGCAGACGGGGACCCGATCCTCTTCTGCACCGGTGCCGGCATGAGCGGCAGCCTTGGCTTCGGTGCCGAAGCCCTTCGCGCCCAAACCCTCCGCCTCATCGGCATCGACCGTCCCGGCCTTGGCCGTTCTAGCCTTGCTCCCGAAAAAAGCTTCAGCAGCTGGACCGCGGATGTCCGCGGACTGATTGAAGCGCTCGACCTCACCCAACCTGCGGCCGTCGGCTTCTCCCAGGGCGCACCCTTTGCCCTCGCCCTGGCCCATGCCGGCCTTGTCCATTCGGTCGCGATCGTTTCCGGACAGGATGAACTCAGTCATCCCAGCCTGAGGGGCATGCTCGATAGCGGCGTAGACGGCCTGCGGCAGCAGATTGTCGCGGACCCGGCGGGCGTCGAGCGCCACGTCAGCGAGACTGCCACAGCGGATTGGCTCTGGAGCATGATCAGCCAGATGAGCGCCCCTGCAGACGTTGCCATCTACACCAGCGAGCCGTTTGCCACGCTCTACCAGCAATCGCTCGCCGAAGGCTTCATGCAGGGCGCCAGCGGCTACGCGCGCGACCTCACCCTGGCGATGAGCCCCTGGCCCTTCGCCCTGGAAGAGATCGCCGTCCCGGTTCACCTCTGGTATGGCGCACTGGACACAAGCCCGGTGCACTCGCCCGATCACGGCGCGGGTATGGCCAGCCGCCTGCCACACTCGACCCGCCAAGTGCTGCCGGACCATGGCAGCGCCATTCTGTGGCTCCAAGCCGAGCGTATCTTGTCTGCGCTGGCCGAAAGGTAACGGCACCCGCACCTTTTGCGTGTTCGGGCGTTGACGCTTCTGATCCAACACAGGAGCGGCCAATGCCCGACTATCAACTTACCCTCAGCAACGGCACCAGCATCGGCTTCAGCGATGAACGGGAACTCGACGAGATGATCGAGCAAGTGATCGAGCAGGGCTTTCTGCGCATCAGCGGCGAGCGGACCCTGGTGGAGCAAGGCACCCCCATCGAAGGCGATTTCGTCGCCTTTGAAAGCCACATCCTGAGCATCTCCACCTGAGCGTGCGATTACCCGATAAGTGATTGAGCCAAGCGCGCCGCTCAGCCGTTGAGCCGGCATGAGCGACTATCCAGACCCTCAGGCGGCCGCGGAACTCTACGAACTCTATGCCGAGCTCCACCTCGCCTGCGGCCGCGCCGCCGCCGCCTTGCGGCTGAACGGCAACTGGGACGCACCCCACGAAGAACTGCTCGAGCGCTTCCGCAAGGAAGAGGCGCGAGCAAAGGCCATCTGGGAGCAGATCAAGGTCGTTCAGGAAAGATCACGATAATAGGTCCGCCTTGATTGGCGGACCTGTCAGACCTGATCACACGTGACCTAGAAGGTCAGAGCAAAGGTCGCTTTCACCGTGTGGCTATGCTGGGTGCCCGCGATCGTCCCGTTGTAGCGAGCCCCGATGGTGGTGCCATTTAGCAGGTCCCAGTCCAGCCCGGCCTCGAGCAGCAGGCTATCGCGTGTCGCGGGAACACCGGCAATGGTGAACGGTCCCGTGCCACTGGCGAAGCGCATGTCGCGCAGTGGCGCCCCGCCATCGAACGCGTGCTGCCACGCCACGCCCGCCGACGCGGTCAAGGTGGCCTCGTCGCTGACATGAAGTTCGCGCTCGCCTCGCAAGCCCACCGTTATATTGGTTGACCCATAGCTGCTTGCCGCGCCGGTGAGTGCCGCAACACCGCCTGCCTCGGTGAAGCCATCGGCGCCAACAGCGAGGTGCGAGAGACCGACGAATGGTTCAATTGTGGTGCCGCCCACATCCAGCCGATATCCGACTTCACCGAACACCTGCACCGAGCGGGTGGCGTAGGCCGCCGTCAAGCTATCGGTGAAGCCGCCGATGGTGACCTGCCGGCTCGTGTTGATTGTTCCCGCGGCAAGGGACGCACCACCACGCAGCGCCAGCGCCTCGATCTCGGTGGCGCCATAAACACCTAGGTGAAAGGCGCCAAGATCGGCACTGCCGGGTCCCACGAGCGTGTCGAAATGAGTCCCCGTAAATCCGCCGGCGATGCCCAGCTTGGCCCCGCCTGCATGATCCGCCTCGAAGCCGAACAAGGCGCCGCCTGTGCCGGAAACGACGCGGCTGGCATTGCCATCGCCTTCGATCTGGCGGAAGCTTCCTAGGCCCGCGCTCCAGATCCCCGTGGTCCACTCATCAGCTGGCACGGTATCGTCGGCCGCACTTTGCGTATCGAGGTCGCTCAGCACACCTTGGGAGGGTGACCGCATGCGCTGCAGCAGCGTATCGCGGACCAGATGGCCATCCTGAACCAGGATTGTGCCCTGGCTGGCGTGGACTTCGCCTGAAAGACTGTCGAACCCGGCGCGGGCGCCCTCTTCGGTCTGGGCGATCAAGGCGTCGTAGATGGCGTTGCCTAACCCCAGCTTTTCGGCAACAGGGGCAACTGCACGTTGGTTGAACGTCAAACCTTCCAAATCGATGAAGGAGCGCTCGTTGCGCGCCAGATGCAGCCAAACGTCGTTGGCGTCATAGGTCAGGTCAGGGCGGAGAAAAGCCAGGTCGGTCGTGACGCTGGCAAACGTCCCGTCTATTCCCTCGGCAGCCGTGACGATGCGGTAGCGCGTCGAAGGCGCGTAGTCTCCGCCGGCAGCCCGCACATCGACCGTGCCCGCCAGGAAGGCACTGGTGCCGGCGGCCAGCAGGTCGCTCTCGCCTTGCGCGTTGACGTCCACGCTCAACACCGATGTTGCATCCATGTCGATGCGGCCGGTCGTGGATAGCGTACCGATCTCACCCGGCATGCTGCCAGGCGCTATGGTTCCGCTGCTGGCAATGCTGTGCAGTGTGCCCCGACCACCCAAGGTTGCGCCTTCCAGGACGAAGCCGTCCGCATTGCTCCAGTCGCCGTTGATGATCAGCGACCCCACCTCGGCATAGGCCTGCCCGGCGAAATACTGGCTGTCGCCATCAAAAATCTGCGTGCCGCTGCCTCGCTTGGCGACGACACCCGAACCGAGCACCTCGCCATCGAAGGCCGCGTTCCCGTTGTCGTAGCCGAGCGTTGCGAGATGACTCATCGTGTCCAGCGTACCCTCGCCAAACAGGCCGGCGAGATTGGAAGCATGCTGCAGCTCGAGCTGCGCACCCTCATCGATCTGCATGTCGGAAAGCTGCGACAAGGCGCCGGCGGAAACCGCGATCAGCGTGCCTTCCGAAACACGGGTGAGGCCGGTATGTGAGTTGTTGCCATAGAGCTCCAGCACGCCTCCTCCCAGCTTGTTGTATCCCAGCCCGGCGGAGCGTTCGCTGATATTGCCCATCAGCCGTCCCACGTCCTCCGAGGCAACAGTCAGGTCGGCGTTGTTGGATGCAATGCCGGTCAGTTCGACATTGTTGTCGATCGATACGCCCGACCCGATCCGCAGATTGCCCGCCGAGTAGAGCTGGACATCGCCGCTCCCCAAGGCGAGATCCGAGTTGGCGACGATCGTACCGTTGTTGAGTATGGTGCCGCCGCTATAGGTGTTGTCACCGTTCAGAACGAGTGCGTCTGATCCTTCCTTCTGCAGCGTTCCGACCCCGCTGATCACCCTGTTCATCGTTAACCGGTTGAGGTCGGCATTGATGATGACGCGGCTTGGGTCCGCGAGAACAACCGCGTTGTCGATCGTGCGGGTGCCCGAGCCAAACAGAACGGTGCCCCCTCGCATTTCGAGCGCGCCACTTCCCAGGGCATTGTCGTGGCCGAGGATCAGTCCACCTTCGGCAAGAGTCGTGGTTCCGCTATAGCCGCTGTTGTCGCCGCTTAGCCGAAGGTATCCCCAGCCGGTTTTCCGCAAGTTGAAAGCACCCGATATTGGGCCTGACTGCTGAGCCGCACTAGTGTTCTGAAAGTTGCGATGGAGAACCGTATCCTCAGTCAAGACAAGAGGATCAGAGCCATTGGCTCCAGCGTCATAATCTACCACCGTCTGCGCCTTTGCCGGCAGTGCCACAACCAGAGCGACAAGCGTGATGAGGGATGTCCCCAAGAGCCAGCGCGCGCGTGACCGAGCGGCTGCTGCGCGGCGTGGGAACTTAGCGGAATAGACCATGGTTATGCGGTTCCTCTGATCAGAAGTCGAAGCAGCAGGGCGCACACACCCCGTGTGACACCCCGCTGCAATCGCCTAGGGAGCGGTCGGACTATTCCGAGGAACCTCGTCCCTGTCCCCGTGCCTTCAGACGGGGCCGCGCGTTTTTCAAAGGTTTGTGCGGGATCGGCGAAGTCGCGGATCCAGCATCTGCATCAGGCGATAGGCCGTATGCCGCATCTGCAGGGGGAGCAGGCTCCGCAACACCGGCAACCAGCAGGCCAGTTGCATGACTGCAGGCATGCCCAGGCTCTTCGCCCCACCAGCGGCAACGCGGGCCCGCTCCAGCGCCGCATCCAGTGTGTGCCTGGCATGAGATCGGGGCGAGAAACGATAGAACAGCAAGGGCTCGGCTATGTTGCCGAACTGCGCCTGCTGATTGGCGGCACGGAACCACAGATCATGGTCCTCGCTGCGCCTCAAGGCGGGGTCGTATCCGCCCAGGCGCTGCAAGGTCGCGCTCCGCATCATGATCGACGGGTGAATCATCGGATTAGCCCACAGCGAAGCGATGATGCCCTCATGATGTACGGGCCTTCGCCACAACCGGCCGATCCGGCTGTTCTCGTCGATCTCGCAGGCGAAGGTACCGACAATGTCGAGCTCGGGTTGCGCCCACAGCAGATCCAGTTGCTTTTCGAACCGTCGAGGATGCGCAACGTCATCGCTGTCCATGCGGGCGATCACATCGCCGCTGCACAGTGCGAGACCAGCATTCAGCGCTGCCGCCAGGCCGACATTTTCGGCGAGAACGACAGGGACAATGGGCAGCACATGCCGGAACCGGTCGATGACGGAGTGGAGCTCCGGCTCCAACACACCGTCCTCAACCAGCACGACTTCATCCGCCGGTCGTGTTTGCGCTGCAAGGCTTTGCAGGCACACCTTGAGAAAGGCGGGCTTTTCAGCACCGTAGACGGCCATGAGCACCGAAAGCTTGGTGCTGCGAAGGTCATGGTCGATCGTCCTGTCGAAGCTGCGCGGCAAGGGAGTTCGCGCGGCGCGGGTGAGTTGGAAGATTTTGGCGGTAGGCTGGAGTACGCGCTCCATGGGCACACCTGTGAGGAAAGGGGGTGTCCTGGCGCTGCAACTAAACGCCCGAACGTCCTATAGTCTTTCCACCCCGTTTCCGTGTCCCCGTCTGAACAGCGGGGATCACCCAGGTATTCTTGTTCTTCCTTGTTCTCCCGGTACTCGGAACATTGCTTTCGTTCTTCTGATCAAGAGGCCGCAGCCGGAGTTGCGCCGCTGATCAAGGCGCTCCGCAGGATAACGGCCATCAGGTCCTGCTGCCGGGTCACGCCGACCTTGCGGAAGATGTTCCGCATGTGGAAGGCCAGGGTCGTCCCCGTCACGCCCATGTCGCCGGCAATCTCGTCGGTCCGCAATCCCTTGGCGATGGCGGTGGCCACGCGCGCTTCAGTCGGCGTCAGGGCAAAGAGCCTTGCCGTCTGCGCCTCGGACACGTGCGGAGGCGCGCCACTATCGATCAGGAACATGGCCGCACTGGCCCCGCTGGTCGCCCCGCGCTCAAGGGCGATGAACTGAACCAGCAAGAGATGCCGGTGCTCCTGCCCGATCATGATGGGATCGGAGTTGCGCCCTTCGTTCACCGCCGCATCAAGCGCCTGGCGCAGCTGGTTGGAATGCGCAACGGAGCGGGCCGCCAGCCGCCCGTTGCTGTAGGTGATGCAATCGCCGAACAGCGCCGACGCCTGGCGGTTCTGGCGCAGCAGCACTTTGTTGGCATCGAACAGCGCCACGCCCAGTGCAAGGTGATCAAAGGTGGTCGCCATGGCGTCCAGCCCCTTCTGTAGCACGCCCTGCACCTCGGCTTGCCGCCGGTGTTCCGCCGCAGCGGTCAGGTTGCTGCGGATACGGCTCACCTGCTGCATTCGCGAGCGGATGGTGGCGAGCAGCAGGTCGAAATCCACCGGCTTTGGCAGGTAGTCATCGGCGCCGGCCGTACGGCCCTCGATGACCGCTAGGCGATCCGACAGGGCGGTCAGGAACACGAAGGGCACATCGGCGAGGTCCGGCCGCATCGTCCTGAGCGATCGCAGCAGTTCGAAGCCACCCATTCTGGGCATGGTGATGTCACAAAGAATGAGGTCGGGCTGCGCCTCGGCGAGGATCTCGAGCGCCGACTGGCCGTCGTCTGCTTCCAGAACGGCGTATCCGGCGTCTTCCAGTTCTTCAACGATGTTGGCCCGCAGGTTCCGCTCATCCTCGACGCAAAGGATGAGGTGCTGGGGTTGCGTAATGTCAGACCGCGTCACGAACCATCTCCGGAACAATCTTGTGTGGCAATCGAAGCGTGAAGGTCGAGCCCTGTCCCTCGAGCGAGCTGAGCGTGATGTCTCCGCCATGCAGCAGCGCAATCTGGCGAGCCGTGTAGAGGCCGACGCCCGTTCCCGGAATGCTGGTCGAGGTGCTGGCGCGGAAGAAGCGGTCGAAGACCCGCTCCTGCTGCGGCTGGGGAATGCCGACGCCGTGGTCCGTCACCGTGATGGTCACGGCGAGCCCGTCATCCACCGCGACGATCTCCACCGGCGCCGGTTCGGGCGAGTACTTCACGGCATTTCCGACGAGGTTGGACAGGGCCTGGTCGATCAGCAAGGCATCGCACACCAGGGCCGTGCCCAGGCGAATGTCCAGCTGAAATCGACGTTCGGGCGTCAGCTCGGTGTAACGGGCGCAGACGCTTCGAATGAGCTCCTCCAGGTCAACCGGACGCATCGCCAGGTCGAATATTCCAGCGTCCACACGCTCTGCCGTCAGGGTGGCATCAATCAGCCGCGTCAGGCTGGAGACCGACACGCGGATGGTCTTGGCTCGCTCGACCAGCTCGGCCTCATCCATCTTTGAGCCCCGCCGCACCATGCGGTGCATGGTCGAGTCGATCACCGCCAGCGGCGTACGGAACTGATGGGACACCATGGTGACGAAGTCCCGATAGACCTCGCGCAACTGCCGTTCCCGTTGCGCATCATAGCGCTCAGTCACATCGCGCACGATCAGGATACCCCCAGTGACCTCATCGTTGAGGCGGATCGGATGCAGCACGCGCTCGAGGTAAGTCCCATCGCCCCGCAGTTCCGGCGCCAGGTAGGATGGACTGCCCTTGAGCACGTCATCGAGGTTCTGGCCCGAAACGGTCGGATCGAGTTCCGCAATGGACCTGCCAAGGCTTTGCTCGGCCCGCACGCCGAACAGCTTGCTCATGCCCTCGTTCCAGTGGGTGCAGGTCAGCCTGGCATCGAAGGCGGCGATGCCCTCGCCGCTCGACACCAACAGGAGATTGAGAAAATTCTTCTCGCGCCGCAACTGCGCTTCCGCTGCCGCAGATTTCCCCAGGCTGCTCATCAGGCGAAGGATCAGGAAGGCGCCTGTCGCCATGATCCCGATGACCGAGAAAATGACCTGCACGATATTGGCGTTGTAGCTGTTGCGCCGCTGGCCGTCGACGACCCGGTTCTGGATCATCAGTTCATTGGCGATGGAGCCCAGCGGCTGGAGATACTGGTGCATGGTGCGTGCAAGGCGAAGGCTGAAGCGCTCGACCTGATCCCCGGAACTGCTGATAAGCGGCTCAAGCTCCAAAAGATCGGCCATGGCCCGGGCGGCCACATTGCCACGTCCCGCCTCCGCAATGCGCTGCGCCAGCGGCCCTTCCTGCAAAAGGTTCAGACGGCTGATGAGCACATCGTAGCGCAGGGCGATCTCGTCGGCCGTGGCAAAGCTACCAGGAGTTGTGGCAAGCAGCAGCCGCTGGATCTCGTACTGCGCCTGGCTCAGGGCCCAGATAATGCCTTCCCCGGAACTCGCGTAGTTGTCGCGCTCCAGTTGCACCAGCCGGTACATGGCAAAGCCCAGCAATACGACGAACGCCAGGACGGCCAAGGCGACGGCAAGTGTTTCCCGGCCTCGGCCAGCCGGCACCTTCATGGCACGAAGAGCCGGTTGAGCTGCCACACCCAGCGATGCTCGAAGCGTTCCTCCCGCAGATGCGGGAGCGAGTCTCGCGGATAAACGATCCAGAGAGGTCCCTTGTCGCGCCGGCTCAGCATTTGCCCGTCCATGCTCCAGGCGAGAATGACGTCGTAATCGGCGAAGTCAGTCAGCGGGATATCCGCTTCGTAGTCGTTAAGCGCCTGCGCGCGCACATAGTCGGACTTCACCGGTCCTGCCGCAGCCATGACTGACCGCGCCAGCACGCCTTCGAATTGCCGTGTGCCTTCCGTCCAGGCTGTCGACGTTGCCAGCTTCGTCACCCCCAACGCCTGCAGTTGCGGCAGCGTGAACCGAAGTGTCTGCTCGATATTGCCGGTGACTTCGAGGATGACGCCCTCGCTTTCCCCAGCACGTAGATTGTAAATGGACAAAGCAGCGGTCGCGATGGACGCCGCCAGAAAAACACGCCGCTTCATCGCCCTTCCACCACCTGCCGCTCACCTGCCGCCAGCACAAGGCATCCGAGCAGCGCCCACAACAACAAACAATTCTAGCCGTACCGCCCTTGCGCCGCCCCGTTGATTCAGACGGGGTACCTGGCCTTCACTCTTTGATAGATCAGCCCGGCGCGCCACGCCAATTATGTGTTTGCGCCGTGCGTTGATAACATCTCCCTCCAGGCTTCCCCTGGCTGCAAATATCGGAAACATTCCTCCCCGTCGCAGCGCAATACAGAAGACACGATGCCAAACAACGTCCGGACCGCAATTCTTGCCTTGGCCGCCTTCGGCGTCTGTGCCCATCCCAGTCTGGGTGCCACGCTCCGCATCGGACATGTCAAATATGCCTACTATGCCTACTCCGCCTTCGGCGAAGTGGATCCGCTTGCCCTGAGCGACTGCCTGGAAGGTCTTGTCACCGAAGATGCGCGGGGCAATGCAATCGCGGGCCAGGCAGAGTCTTGGGATGTTTCCCCGGACGGCCTTGTCTACACCTTCAAACTGCGACGCGACACCGTCTGGTCAGACGGCACCCCAGTTGTAGCGGCAGATTTCTTGGCCGGCTTTCGCTGGCTCTTTGATCCGGCCAATGCCGTCGAATATGCCTACATTCATTTCCCCATCCGCAACGCCTCAGCGATCGCTGGTGGAACCATGCCTCTCGACGACCTGGGCGTCCGGGTGAAGGACGACCACACCCTGGAAATAGAGCTGGAGCGACCCACGCCCTACTTCCTGGAAACGCTCACCCACGCCACCACTTATCCGTTGCCAAGCAAGAGGCTGGCCGCACTTGGAAAAGACGCGCTAGAGCCAGAAAGCATCCTCTGCAATGGCCCTTTCGTCATCGTCGAACAGGACGGACACCGCGCCCGCGCAGTCAAATCCGAGACCTACTATGCCCGGCACACTGTTGCACTCGACGAAGTGACCTATCAGCACACCGATCACACGGCGAAGCTCGTTGAACACTGGAACAAGGGCGAGCTCGACGTTGCCTTCAATCTTCCTATGGCCGGGACCAATTTAATCGACGGCGAGATCCTGGCGCAAATCGAGGCCGTCCCAGCTCTTGGGGTATCCTTTTATGCCCTCAACTTGACGAAACCGCCCTTCGACAATGTTGTCGTGCGCCGAGCCCTGTCCATGGCCATCGATCGCCGGGTCATGGGCGCCCAGGGCCTCAACTCCCCCACGATAGAAGCCTACGGCCTCATCCCGAATGGCATCTCCAACTACGAGGGCCAAGCGCCATACCGGCCGGAATGGGCCGATTGGCCCTATGAAGAGCGTTTGGCAAGAGCTCGCTCGGATATGGCGGAGCTTGGCTATTCTTCGGCCAAACCGCTTCTGTTGGAACTGCGCTACGCAGAGAGCGGCAGCGGCACACATCAGCCTATCGCCCGGCAAGTTGCAGCAATGTGGGCGCAAATTGGCGTGCGTGTGGAACTGCACGGCTCGGAAAGCGATGAGCATTTCGCCGCACTGCGAGTGGGTGATTTCGATGTCGGCAGGTTCAGCTGGATCTTCGACTATTCAGATCCGCAAAGCGTTCTTGCTCTCCTCACCGAAGGCGCCGATTATAATTCAGGCCAGTACACCTCGTCCCGGTATAATCAACTGCTCGCCGGCGCTAGCGGCGAGTTGAACCTCCGCAAGAGAGCAGACATGCTGCGCAGCGCCGAGAAACTGCTGCTGGACGATGTCGCAGTGATCCCCGTGAGCTGGCTCATCAACCACAACCTGGTCTCCGAGCGGGTCACAGGCATAGAAAACAACGCTGA
This sequence comes from Devosia sp., assembly GCF_036563435.1. Taxonomy (GTDB): domain Bacteria; phylum Pseudomonadota; class Alphaproteobacteria; order Rhizobiales; family Devosiaceae; genus Devosia. Next base: position 33,852 of record NZ_DATCMJ010000015.1, on the reverse strand, counting down.
GAATATCCACCTCACGCGCTGGCTCTCGCTCGCGCCGTAGCTGACCCTCAGCGCAAGCTCCGCAACATCAAAATTCTCCGTCGTAGCGCGGATAGCCTCCGATAAGTCCAGGCAGCCATGCGCCGCAGCTTCGGGCGAGCCAAGGCTCGGCGCATGAGGCTCAGCAGCTCCGCCTCATAGGACGTCAGCGGCAGAACGGCTGCCGCGCTCCCTCCCCCGTTCGCCACCAGGCTCATCACCGTGTTGGCGTCGAGCCGGCTCATCATCGGCAGGCTGCGCACCAGCCGCCGCCTTGCGAAATAGCGGCTATAGGTCTTGGACATGCTTCCCGGCGTATTGCGATAGAGGAAGCCAGGCGCGGGGAGCAGAAGAAACCGCTTGCCGCTCCAGGCGAGCCGGTTGAACAGCGCCCAATCCTCCCACATGGACCAATCTGTGTCGTCCCAGCCCCCCGACCGGCGCAGCCCCTCGGTGCGTACCATTGCATTCGCCGCCATGTAGTTGTTTTGGAAGAGCGAAACGGAGCGGGCTTCAGGGATGCCGAGCGGCTTCCAGAATACACCCTGGCGCTGCAGCTTGGGGGTGTCCGGCAGCGATGCGGCGTCGCTGAAGTAGAGACCGAAGCCGGTACACACCAGCAATTGCGGGTCCCGCATCATCGCAGCCCAGCAATCCTGCAGGGTGCTGGGTAGCAGGAGGTCGTCGCTATCGATAAGGAAAGTGAAGGCCGAGCGGGATTCCGCGAGACCGCGATTGCGGGCAGCAGCCAAGCCGCCATTTGACTGCTGCGCGACCCGCAACCGCAGCGCACTTCCTGTGGCTGCTATCAGATCTGCGAGGTCTCGCGCCGCTGAAGCGCCAGAACCGTCATCGACAAAGATCACTTCCGACGGCCGGAGCGTGGATCCTTCGATCGAGGCCAACAGCTCTTCGATATACCTGATGGGCGTATTGTAGAAGGGAACCACAACCGACACATCCGGCCCCTCCAGCACTGGCCCTAAGCCCACTTCGGCCGAAGGCAGTGCCGACCAGGCCTTGTTGATGTCATCCTGGCGTGCCCGCGCCCGACATTTCAGGTCATGCGCTATCCGGCCATGGTCGTCCGCTTGCATGCGGAGAACCTGCCCCATCCGTTCCGCAAGATCTGCGGCATTCGGCGCGCAGCAAAACTGCTCCACATAGTCTGCCTCCCCGATCACTTCAGGCAAACCGCCTGAGCCATAGGCGACGAAGCGCGTTCCAAGCAGTACCTGTTCCAGTGCAAGGTAAGGGTAATTCTCGCCTCGGCTCGGGATGACAAACAAGGTATCGGGAACATACTCCACAAGCCGCGTGAGAAACTGCTCGTGGTTCAGGTGTAGCGGAACGTAGGAGGCGATTCTAGCAAGCTGGGCTGCGTCAGCCTCGGGTGGAACACCAGGTGCAATCGAGCAGATTTCCTTAATCCCATGCAACTGGTCGTGTTCTGCAAGCGCCCTGATGGCCTTCAGGAAGTCTGGCCACCCCTTGAGCGTGTTGTATTTGCCGAGAAAAGCAATGCGCCGGATAGGACCATAATGGGCGACTGTCTCCGGTCCATCAAACACGAAGGGCAGCGGCGCGGTCCTGAGGTTCCGTACGGCGTAACCGAACTCCTCCTCGAGCAGCCGGCCGAGATAGCGCGAGGGGCTGACCGCCTCGTCAACATTGGCATAGATGAAGGCGTCACGCGCCGCCAGCGCCGCCTCCAGCAGCGAGTAGTTGGCAGCAGCGTCATCCTGGATGCCATGCTTGACATAATCGACCCCGCCATGGAGCAGGACACGCAAGGTGAGGTCGCTTGGCAGCCCGGCCGTTGCCTTGCTTTGCACCAGACGGAAACCGAGCGATTGGTAGTCCTGAAACTCCACCAATCGCAGGTTTGGCAGCAGCATCAGCAGGACGCGTACCGCCTCGACAAGGCCAAGGCCCTCGATAAAGCTTTCCTTGCAGATTGAGCCAAGCAGATCTTCCGGCCAGAACGTTCTGCTGTCGCTCGGACGCCGGCCCACTTCGAAGTTGCAGTAGAGTACCGGGAGCATCGGATCGAGGCTCTTACGCATCTTGGTATAGGTGCCGATTCCACCGGTCGGTACGATGGTGGCGTCCTCGCTGGTGACAAGGAGCTGGGTGGAGCCACTCAGGCTGTCTCTTATGCCGAGCTTCCCAAGATGCAGTCTGTAGCTTTCCTCGCTGAGCGTTGCCGACAAGAAGCGCCGGTCTGCCGTTCCGTCTTGGTCCGTCAGGACAAAACCGCAGAGGGCGAGCAGCGCCTTGAACTCCTTTGCGCTCCAGCACCATTGCGGCGCCCCCCGCCGCGGCGCCGAAAAGAGTACAGTCTCACCCGTGCTCAGGCAGCGTCTCTTGATTGCGAGCAGCAAGGGACGGGGATCGGCTAGGTCGGCCAGGAACTCTGCATCAACAAACAAGCTGCTTGTATCCGTCCAAAGCTCATCCAGCGTTTCGCCCGCCGAGCCGCACCACAAGCCCATCGGCAGCAGCAGGTCCGCTTGCGTGCGCCGGCATATCCGAGCAAGTGTTGTTCCAGAGTCCGTCTCGGACCCGGCTCCATCGGCGAGCAACAGCCAGGATGGCGAGGCAGAGAGTAGGAAGGCTGGGATCTCGTAGACCTGCCTGGCAAGGCTCGGCCTCACAAGGTGCGACTTTTCCATTCCGAAGCCGCCAAAGGCACTCAGGAGCGACAGCGCGGCCATCACGAAACCAAGCTCACGTCGTGCCTACATGATCGCAGATCGGCCACGACGCGGCCGTGACTCATCTCGATGGTTCGATTGCAGAACTTGCGGATCAACTCGCCGCTGTGGCTCGCCAGGATCACAATGCTGGTCCGGTCAAACATCTGCTCGATGCGCCGCTGCGCCTTTTCCTGGAATGCGGCGTCGCCAGCCCCGATGCCTTCGTCGATCAGCAGGATGTCGCTATGCATGGCCGTGGAGATGCCAAAGGCCAACCTGGTCGCCATACCCGCAGAATAGGTCTTCATCGGCAGGCTGAGGAAATCGCCCAGGTCGGTAAAATCGGCGATGTCAGCGACGCTGTTCTCGATCTGCCGGCGGGACATGCCCAACAGGTGACCGCGCAGGAAAATGTTGTCGAGGCCGGTGGCATCGTGATCCATTCCTGCCATCGCGTCGAGCAGTGTGCCGACGCTGCCCTCGATGCTGATCTGGCCCGCCACCGGCTTGTAGATGCCGCAAAGCGCTCGTAGCAGCGTGGTCTTGCCCGAGCCATTGTGGCCGATCAGCCCGACCCTGTCGCCACTCCTGATCTCGAGGCTGAGGTCATCGATCGCCCGCACCGCGACGATATCGCGGGCGCTGGCCATGATCCGCCCTCCCGTGGCCCCGGCCATAAGCGCATTCTTCAGCGACCGTGAACTGCTGCCATAGATGGCAAATTCCACCGTCATCCGTTCTATGGATATCGAGGCCACCTGCTTAGACCCAATAGGGAATACGGGGCTGGGCCCGCCGATAAAGCCAAAGGGTGGCGGCGCTTCCAAACGCGGCAAGCGCCAGCGTCACCAGCCAGCTCTCCACTGCCGGACTGCGCCCGAGCAGCGGTGCACGGACGATCTCCAGCAAGTGATAAAACGGGTTTGCGAGGACGAATGCTGGCCGGTTTGGCATGCTCTCCACCGACCAGAAGATCGGGGTCAGGAAGAAGATCACCTGAATGATGCTGGCGATCACTTGAGGGATGTCTCGGAAGCGGGTCGAGACAATCCCGGCAGCAAAGGCCATCCAGGTGAGATTGGCCAGCAGCAACGGCGCCGCCAGGGCGAACCAAAGCATCTGCCCGCTCAGCCCGATGCCGGAATAAAGGGCAACGGCCAGATAGATCACCATGTTGAACAGCCAGATGACTAGATTGCGGGCAATCACCTGATACTGATGCACGCTGATTGGCATGGGCACGTTGCGAATATAGGACTCGCGCGCCAGGAAGGCCGTAGCGCCTTCGCTGATGCAACTCGTGATCAGCGTCCAGAAAATTACACCCAGGGCGATATACGGCAGCGCATGGGACATATCCTGGTCGAAGATCGTGCTGCTGATCAGTCCCAACGCGCCCACGAACAACCCCATGCTCGCCGTCAGCCAGAAGGGTCCGAGTACCGAGCGGCGGAAACGCTGCTTGATCTCGTGCACGGCAAACCGGCTCCACATGTCGGCGCGCTTGAGTCCCAGCCACAGATCGGCAATGGCAGCCCGCGGAACATGGTCGGCGCGGATCACCTGGAAGGACGTCTGCACGCGCATCATGTCCCAACCTTCCCGACGCGCCGTGCAGAGCCGACCAGTCGCCGTGCGCCGCCAAGCACAGGACCCAATCCGGGCACATCGTAGAGCCCCAGATACCAGCGCCACAGGCGGAAGCCGCGGGAGGTCAGGAACGCCTGGAGTTCAGCGTCCACCGGAGCTGGCTCCACCGCCGAAGCGAAATCCGCCATGCGGTCGAGCCTTGCCGCGTAGTGCAGCACCCGCGCCCGCAGCTCCTGGATCTCACGGTGTTGCCAGGCCAACTGCAGATGGAGGTCGCCTGACCCATTCGGCCAATCCGTGGCTGCTGCCGGTGTGCAACTTGCCTCGAAAGTCACGTTGGGGAATCGCTGGAGCGACGCCTCGAACACAGCTTGGTTCTTGAAGTAAGAGTTTGCTCGCAGCACCACCTGCCGCCCCAGCATCGCGCCGAGCACAGCCATATGCAGCCTGTCTGTCTCCAGGCGCTCGAACTGCAGCATGATCGAAGCCACCGCGCGCAAGGGTCCCCGGCAGAGCTCCTCGCTGCTCCACTGCAGCCCGTTCCACATCGATGGGAGGTCGGGTGCGGCTGGCTCGACGGCACTAGCAAGGCTTTCTGCATCGCCCCGCAGGATCTTCAGCGTCCGGTGCTGCGCCTCCATAGCGGGCAGGTCCAGCGTCGCCAGGTCGACATCGAAGGCAAGGTCATGCGCCGCGAAGACACGGCCGCTCATGGCCCGGGTCTCTTTCAGCCGCTGTTCAGTAGCGCTTTCCCGCGCAAAGAACACGATCTGCTGACCGAAGCGTGCAAAAAAGCTCCCGAATCCCAGCACGGTCGATGGAAGCACCAGCGCCTGGCCGCCGCGTTCCAGGAATGGCTGGAGCATGTTGGCATAGTGCTCCCAGGCTCCTTCCACCCAGCCACCACCGCCGCCCACGATGACACGGTCGACACCCTCCAGTGCTGATGGCGACAGTCCGGACACGATCGGAATGGCAAGTCCAAGGTCTGCAAACAGCTGCATCGTACCCAGGGCGATCAGGCCGTCGCCGAGGTTTCCCGCGCAGGGGAGGTAATGCGCGCCCTCGCCCGCAAAGCTGCGCAGGCTCGCGATGAGATCCTGGTTCTCAAGGTTTTCGTTGCGGAGCACTTCATGGTGGGCATTGTTGGAAATCATCATCGGGGCTGCTCGGCGAAAAGCTCCAACACGCCTTGCGCGAAGTGTTCGGGCCTGTGGTGGTCGCGCAGCCGCGCGTCTGCCCGCGCGATGATTGCCGGCACATCGGCACTGCCATGAAGCGCCATCACAGCGTCCACATAGGCCCTTGCCATTTGCTGGTCGTCAGTCAGGTCATCGAGCAGGATACCAGCACCGCCTCCCAGCACCTCACCAATACCCCCGATGTTGGGCGCTACCACCGGCAGTCCCGCGGCCATGGCTTCAAGGATCGCATTGGGTAAGCCGTCGAAATGCGCAGTGTAGAGGAAGGCAGCGTAGTTCGCGGGCAGCACGCCGAAGCTCTCATAGGCGCCCATGAGCCTGATGGTGCTCAAGCCTCGGATCGCCTCACGCAGCGCCGCTTCGGCAGGCCCTGTGCCATAGACATCGATCCGCCACGCAGGGTCGATGACGGCCAAGCGGCGCGCGATCAGCGGCAGCAATTCCGGCCGTTTTTGCGCATGCAGCCGCGAGGCCCAGAGTAGCCGTTTCTGCCTCGAAAGTGGACGCTTGCGCTGCGCCTGGTCAACGCTGGCATAGATCGCCTTCGTCCTGGCAGGTAGCGGGAGCTTGCCAGTTGCCGCGGCCAGGAAGCCTTCGTGGTCCGACAACAGAAAACGGAGGTGCCGGGCGTTCTCGCTCAGCCAGGTGAAGTTGCTGCCTGTGGCGAAGCGCACGCCGCCGCGCGTGTGAACATGCTCGCAGAAGTAGTAGAACGCCAACTGGCATTGTGGAATTTCGGACCAGTATTCCGTCACGAAGGCGTTGGCAAAGCTCGAGGGCTTCAAATGGAGGCGCGCCTCCTTTGCCACGGATTGGATCAGTCGCAGCGCCAGCAGGGGTACTGCAGCGGGGCAGGCCCACCGCGTCGCAATGGCATGGAGGTCAACGAAGTCCGACCCGCTCGGCAGCAGGTTCAGCCATCCATGGCGCTCTGCCTGCTCCCCGCTCAGCACCAGGAGACGGAACTCAGGCTTTGCTTCGGCAAGCACCTTCAAGGCGCTCAGGATGTACTTCTCGGCCCCGCCCGCATTAAGGTCCGGCACGAGCAGCACATCGGTGTAGTTCTCAGCGTTTAACGCGACACAGGCCTCGTAATAGGCGCTGCCCGGCGCGAGGCTGCCATTGCGGTTGCTGCCGGCGACGTGCTCGTCGAGGAGACCGAAGTCGACGGCGGGGTCGATCCTGTTGGCCGCACGCGTCAATTCCAGCAGCACGTGAGAACTGCGCATGGCTTCCCGCACCTGCTCCCACGGCTCAAACTGACCAGATAGCACCGGTGCGGCGTGGTAGGTTTCGGCACAGAGCTCGCGGTAGGTCTTTGGCTCGAAATAGACCGAATGCGGAATCAACTTGCCGCCGGTGCTCTTCATGATGCTGCCGGGGCGCTGGCGATAAAATAAGACGGCACCGTCTGCCGCTCGGAAGCGGAAGCCCTTCGCCAGAGCCGTCACGTTGAAGTGCCAATCTTCGAAGGCACGGCGTCCGCCGCGCGCGTCCACATAGGGCACTACTTCAAAGACCGTTCGAGCAGCGAATATGCGGGACAAAAAGCAATTCTCGCCCCAAAGCATGAGCGGCGAGATGTGCTCGCTGCCGTCGTACTTCCACATATGCGCGGTTGCGCCAAAAGCCAGCAGGTACTGCGGCAGGACTATACACCCCTCCCCCCCTTTCCGCGCCGCGCCCAGACACGCGTCGAAGAAGTTGAACGAGACCAGGTCATCGCCGTCAGCGGTGGCTACATAGCGGCCCCTCGTCTGCGCCAGTCCAGCGTTCCGCGCCAGGCCGACCGATCCTAGATCCACCTCCGTGAGCTGCACCGGCATCAAACCCCGCAGCATCTCAGCGGCCCGTTGAGCCGCCGCCCATGTCTCCGCGTCAGGTCTATCCAGCACCATTTGCGTCTCGAAGGACACCCCGCTGCGCCTGGAGAAGCTGACCGCCTCTAGGAGGGACTGTGCCGTACGGGAGAGGTAGGCCCCTTCCCGATGAAGGTTCAGCACAATGGATATGTCGGGCGTGATCATGATGGCGATGTGCCGGGCTTTCCTTGACCCGAAGCCCGATCTCAAGACAAGCTCGCACAGCATTCGTGTCGCGGTCAGCAAGCACCATGAAGCGCAAGAGCCTGTCCCCGTCTGTTTGGACGGGGAGCGGTGATATCAGACCTGCTTTTATCCGATTGCGCTTCGTCTTCGGCAGCCGACAACCGGTCCCGAGTGAGGCTGCTCACTCTTCCGGATAGCTTCGCCGAAACTCCGTCGTCAGCATCTCGACAAAGGTCCCGATCCGTCGCGGCACCAGGGATCGGGAGGGTTGCACGCTATGGATGGGCATGCTCGGCATGCGCCAGTCGGGAAACAGCCCCACCAGGCGGCCGGCCGCTAGGTCATCGGCGACAAGGTCCAGCGGCAGGTAGACGACACCGGCGCCATCGACGGCCAGCATGCGCTGCGCCTCATCGTAGTCGATCTCGATGCCGCCACCCACCGTCACGGTGATCTCCTCGCCCTCCGGGCCGACAAAGGGCCAGCGATTGCGCGGTACGAGGTTGAGATTGAGCACGCACCGGGCCTGTGCCAGCTGGTACGGGTGCACGAGCGGCCCATGCCTGCGCAGGAACTCGGGTGCGGCACAGCAGGCGAAGCGGTAGGTGCCGATGCGGCGAGCCACCAGTCCCGAGCTTGGCAACGCCCCTACCCGAATGGCGAGATCGAACCCTTCGGAGACGAGGTCAACGCGCCGGTTACTGAGGCTGGTTTCGAAAATCACGCCAGGATGTTGGGCACTGAAGGCGGCAAGGAGCGTGGGCAGGCGGGTAACGCCGATCATTGTCGGGGCCGTCAGGCGAATGCGCCCCGAGAGGGTCCCTGTTTCGGACAGTTCCCCGAGCGCTTCCGCAGCCTCAAGCACAGCCTCGACCTTGGTCAAGAACAGTCGCCCCTGCTCCGTCAGGTGCTGGCTACGTGTGGTGCGCTCGATCAGCTTTAGCTGATAGCGCTGCTCCAGCCCCTGGATGCGGCGTCCGACCATAGCCGGGGACACGTTCAACTGTCGCGCAGCGCGAGCAAAGCTGCCTAGTCTCGCGGCTAGGGCAAAGGTTCGAAGATCGTCTAGGTCTGCCATTCGATACCTATACGCAATAGAGAACAGACAATTCAATCAATTCTCGTCCCTTCCCGGCGGGTGCATAGACCAGTCACTCGCACAACAGGAGACAGACATGACCACCACTGCAATCATCGGCCTGGGCAACATGGGCAAGGGCATCGCAAAGCGCTTCGCCGGCAAGACCAAGCTCGTGCTCGCGAGCCGGGACCAGGATGCGACGCGCGCCTTCGCCGCTACCCTGCCCGCTGGCCCCGAGGTGCTCGACATCCCGGCCGCCGTGGCTCAGGCCGATGTCATCGTGCTCGCCCTGCCGTTTGCCGCCGCCAAGGATTTCGTCCTGGAACATCAGCTTGCCGGCAAGATCCTCGTGGACATCAGCAATCCCATCACGCCGGATTTTTCTGGCCTGACCATTGGCCACACGACCTCGGCCGCCGAGGAACTGCAATCGGCGGCACCGGCGGCGCGCGTGGTCAAGGCCTTCAACACCATCTTCGCCAGTCTGTTTGACCTTCCTGCCGCGGCAACGGTGGCTACTCCAGTGTTCCTCGCTGGCAATGACGAAGCCGCCGTCGCGGCGGTCGAACAGCTGGTAGCCGCTGCCGGCTTTGCCGTTGAGAAGACAGGTACGCTGGATGCCGCCCGCCTGCTGGAGCCACTCGGCATGCTCAACATCCGCTTCGGCTACGGCTTGGGCAAGGGGACTTCCATCGCACCGGCCTGGCAGACTCTCTAGCTGCTATCGAGCTTGGCTATAGGCCTGCTTCCACAGCGTCGGATCGCCCTCCTTGAGCACGTCAAGGAGGGCCATCTTTTCGCGGCGATACACCTTCCAGAAGGAAGGATCATGCGCACGGATGGATTTCGTATTGTCGATGAGATCCGCGATCTTGATCGTCTTGGCCGCAGGCGGCGCCGCAGCGGAATGGAGAAGGTCCTTGTGCTTGCGCACCCGCCGGTTGCCATCTCCGGGTCTCGATACGTCAGTCAGCCAGCCAACGAGCTCGGCAACCTCAAGGCCGAACTCCTGCTCGATCTCCTTGATCGTGACCGGCGTGTCCTCCACCACGTCGTGGAGATAGGCTGCCGCGACCATTTCCGGCGTATGCGGCACGCTGCGCACCAGCGCCGCCACTGCAACGGGATGCACGATATAGGGTTCGCCCGTATACTTGCGGCGCTGGTCGATGGACCCATGCGCCGCCGCTGCAAAAGCATGCGCGCGGTCTTCCAAAGGCTCCATCGAGACGTTCCTGTCGCTAGCCTGTATTCCGCCAACGATGCGCCGGCGCCCGCCGTTCCCCTAGACGAACGGGAATACACCTCGGATCTTGGGCTCACGCAGCCAAAGTGCCACCCAGGCGAAGACGCCGAGATAAATGCTGAAGAGCGTGTGGCTGAACAGCGGATTATCCACTCGCAGGTTCGCTGCCAGCGCGGCACCCAGCAGCGCCGTCAGCAGCACCGCTCCCAAAAGCGCTGTTTTGGGCACGATGAAGAGAATGGCGCAGACCACCTCGATAACGCCGATCAGCATCATGTATTTGGTCGGCCAGCCCACCACCGTCAGCGGATCGACCGCCAGCTGCGATCCCATGAGCTTGGGCGCTGCCGACGCACCCAACAGAAACAGTGTCACCAGGGCCGACATGACCCAGCCTGCAATAATCATTTGTCCCGTCCTTCGTTACTCTACGCCACCGCAACGAACGGCTGTTGGTTCTTTCGACAATCGTGAACTTACAACCTGCGATCAGCTGAAACTGTCGCTAGATGGCGGCGTCCGTCCCCAAGCCCGCAAAATTGTCCAGCTAAAACGGTTCGCTAAAAGGCCACTATAATACCTCACATCGGGCAGCAACGAACGACTCTACCCCTCGTTGTGCTGGTCTGCCGGGGGGCAGATCGAGGAGAACTTCAATGAAGACCCTGACCACCCTTTTCGCAGCTACCGCGCTCATGGCTTCTGTTTCAACTGCAGCGCTGGCCCAGGTCAGCGCGGGCGGCGCTCTTGACGCATCAGGCGGCGTGTCCGTCGATGCTGGGAGCACCAACGTCGATGCTGGCGCATCAACCAACGCGAATGCCAATGCGTCGAGCAACTCCAGCACAAATGCTAGCGGCTCGAACGGCAACCTCAACGCAGCCGCTTCGACGGCGACCGGGGCGGACGCTACGCTGAACTACGGCATGATCATCTCCGACCTTAACACTTCGACCACTACTGCGGCTGATATCGAAGCTCTGAGGACGGACGTACAGATCGACGTGATCACTCTTTCCGATCTGCGCGGGAATGCCGGTGAGAACGCCAGTGCTCTCGACCAGGCGCTGAGCGCACAGGGCTCGGGCATGGCCGATCTCCGGGCTGCGATCGAAAGCAATTCGGAGCTCCAGGGCGAAATTGACGCGGCCCTTAGTGCCGAAGGCGACTTCACCATGGATGACATCGTATCGATCTCCACCTCCGCCGAAGGTCACTTGACCCTTGTGGTAGATGACGAAGAATAGCCGCCTTGGAGCTGGACACGCTTCGGCCCCTCCACGTGAGGGGCCGTTTCTGTTTCTAAAGGACTAGACGGCGCGCCGACCGCTCTCGAATACAACCGCCGGAGCGGGCAAGGAACCCACGGTTCGTCAGGAGCTCCGTGGGATCTCACGTCGGGAGAAGGCATCGAAAGGGTTGCGATGGAAGAGCTGGAGCAGCGTATCCTCTGGGACCCCCCGCTCCCTGAGTAGCGGGATCAACTCGGTGCTCACTACGGTATAGGGCTTGGGGACCCCACCCTTGTGCTGTGCCGGGTCATACCAGCCGCGATCGTGACTGATCAGAAGTTGCTTGCCGAGATCAGCGTCAAGCGCACGCAAGACCAGGTCGGCGCTTTCCTTTACAGGAACCGAACCGATATTGTCGTACTCGATCCAGGCGCCGCGCCCAGCTACCGCGCGATGGAGGCCGAAATCCGGCTCCGCCTGCGTGTGGATCGATACGAAGCGTCGAGGTGAGCCCCCTTCGGCTTCGATGATATCGAGCTGATCCATCACTACAGAGCCGCGAATGGTGTGGCTGCCGATCAATGCGTCCGTCTCGACGGCGGCGCGTACTGCCGCGCGGAGGATACGTCCCTCGAGAGTGGTTATTCCATCGTCGCCAGCGCTGAGCTTGATCCACCCAGCTTGAAATCCCGTGTCTTCAATGCTTTCGACAAGCTCATCGCGCATCCATTGGTAAAGCTGATCTTCGGTCGCGTCGCGCACCCAATCCGGGATCCAAGGTTCGCGATAGTTGCCGGTCGGTACAACGATCGGGAAATTAGTGGCTTGGCTGACAGCTAAATCGAGGTCCGCTCGGCGACCGACCCCGCCGGTCGAGCACTCGACCAATGCCGTCACTCCAAGCGCCTTGATAGCCTCGATCTGTGGGACCATGAGCGCCAGGACATCATCGACATCAGCTTCGGCATAGCCTGGCTGGTCAGGAGTGCGCAGATCAACGAAGACATGCTCATGCGGCAGGATCATCCCCAGCTGGTCCGATCCCATCCTGCCCAGCGTGGTATAAAGATGGCGCATAGTGTGCCGCTCCTCCGCTCGGTGGAACCAAACGCTCCTGGGGGATGGCGGAGGAAGATTACCTAGCACCTAACATTCTCCGTTGCACTGTGTAAAAAGCCCGCGAGTCCACAGGTACAGCCGAATGAAACTTACAATCCTTCCGCCTTCTGACTTCGACATTGCACAATGCCATCGTCACCTAAAACAGGTCGTAAGAACTCGCGCGAAGGACTCCATACTGAAGCGCACGCGTCGGGGCTCCTTCAGCGTTTCAGGACCTGTACCAGACCTCATCATGCTTAGGATCGCTCTGTCTGGATATGATTACGGGATCAGCAGGTAGAGCCGCCATCTGTCTGGCTCCACCCCCTACTATCATGTGCGCTGGATCGGTTTGTGATTTGTAGACCACTCCGAAGAGCGCTCAGGGTCCCTTACGTGGTTTCGAGAACAACGCAGCGCGCAACACGCCAATGAGCAGTTGACTGTCTTCCTACGCTTTCTCAGTTCCTCGTCGGTGAGACTGTTTACTGAGAGCCGCGCTCCTACTTGCTGGTTGCCGCGCTTTGCAGGTGCCTCAAGAACATCGCGGACGAACTGGCTTAAATGCTGCCCGTTGAAGTCTGAAACCACCATGTTCCCGAACCTCGAGATGATTTGGTAGTTCACGATCAAAGGACGGCTTTCAAAGACTGATCGGGAAACGCTCAGCCGTTTCAATTCTACGTTGTCCTGCATACCGAGGGCCACACTGAAGGCACCTAGTATTGGGCAGACGACCAGATGCTGCTCACACCGTATCGGCTTAGGATCTGCGGCCCAGGCCGTGATTGCTGAGCTGAAAAACCAACGCTTGGCCTCTGCAAGTGCCTGCTCAAAAGACGGAACCCCTTCACGTCGCGCCGTGGTCGGTGCGAATGTCACCTGCCAATCTGAGTAGAAAAGTGCGGGTAGCGACAACAAGATGACTAAGCCCCGCGAGCGCGGCGCCTTCATAGATGAGGCCATGCATTCCGCCCGCCCCTGACCTGCCCAGTCCGAGTTGGGTCGAACTTCATTGGCTGCTAGCCTCTCCCCACGTGCAGTGTCGTACCCGCCAGTCAAACTAGCCGAGGAACGTTATGCCAACTCTGAGCAACGGTAGCGAACTGAAGGTCCTTCCAAGTGATGGAACCATGCCTCACAGCGCCTTCTACTTCACCCTGACGTCTCCAGACGGGAGCGTCTCTGACCCTTTCGGTGCCCTGCCTGATTACTTCTTCGGCTGGGTCGAGCTCGCTTCCGTGCACACGTTTGATGGCTTCTTCGCCATCACGGGATTGACCCACGACGGGAAATACGAGCTCAACACCGCGATCGATACGTACATCTTTGACAATGCCGGTAATCACATCCGAACATTGTCCGATGAGGCAGCCTATCTTTCAGCTCAGATCATATCTGTAGAGGCAGAGAGCCCGGATGATGTCGTGGTCACATGGAATGGAGCCACCCCCTACGGGAGTGGCGAAAACACCCAATTTGGTGAGCATCAGATCATCGTTAGCCAAGGCAACTCCCAACCTGATGCATTCAAGAATGACCTGCCGGAGGTGTCTGACCTCAAGATCCACATGACTGCAGGGCAATCAGGGTACGACATTGGATTTACTGCAAGCGATGCAGACTACGATCTTTCGAGTTTCGAAATAGTTGGTGGGCCTGCCCATGGCACACTGAACCTCGACACCGAAATTTCAGGCAATCCCTACCCGTTTTATCAGGGCAATTATATCGGCAGTCCTCACTACCATGCCGGCTTTTGGAACAACAACCAGTTCAACTACCAGCCGGACGCTGCTTTCGTAGGCTCCGATAGCTTTACTGTGCGCGCCACGGAGGGTCTCGGCTACATTGAGCTAGCCACCATTACCATCAATGTCGCTCCGCCTTCTGGTAGGTCAACATATACGGCGTTGACCGGCGACGCTGATACCGTGCGGTATCATGACTACAACGATGGTATCATGGTTGCTGCCAAGGCTGGTGATGACAATCTGTTCGGCAGCGGTTTCAACGATTCACTCAATGGCGGCGCCGGAGACGACCTCCTTCATGGCGAACTCGGGCGAGACAAGTTGACCGGCGGCAAAGGCGTCGATCGTATGCAGGGCGGCGCGGGGAACGATACCTTCATTTTCGCCGCCGGCGACATCGCAGATCCTTCAGACCACAACGGTCGAATGGATCACATCATCGACTTCCATGCTGCAGGAAACTCGGGCTCAGGCGAGCAGGACTTCCTGAGTTTCTTTGGCTTTAGCCAAGAGGCCACCCTGACCTTCGATCATAATGCAGACCCAAGCGGACTACTCCAAGTTTATAAGGTTGATGATCCGCTGGAGCAAAGCAACTCTGGGCTCATACTTGTCCAGATGGCCGATGGGACGAGCCAGATCGAACAAGGCGATTATCGCTTCTTCTAAAGAGTTGTATCTCCACTCGCAGCGTCTCGCTTGTCACCAGTCCGATAAGCCGTGATAAATTCGTGAACAACTGCGAGCGGAACTCCCGGCATACTATTCTAGTCTTCTCGCATGGCTCTGTTTAGCTGATCAGCAAACGGCTGTACCAGATAGGACAGGACCGTCCGTTCGTCGGTCTTGATGAAGACCTCCACCGGCATTCCCGGCACCAGAAGCTCCGGAGTTGGTAAACGCGATAGCTCGCCTTCCGGAATAAGTATTCGCGCAGAGTAAAACTGCAGCCCGGTGGTGGGATCCTGAGTCACGTTGGGCGCCACTGCCGCGACTTCTGCAGTCAGCTCGGGAGTCTCCCCCAGGTCTAAGCCAGACAACCTTAACGTCGCATCCTGTCCAACGCTCACCCGATCTACATCCATGGGGCTCAGCTGCACCGTTACCATCAACGCGTCGTCCTGAGGAACGATTTGCATGAGTGTTTCGCCAGCGCTGATCACACCCCCGATCGTGTGAACTGTGGATTCATGTACAACCCCTGCCTGAGGTGCCTTGATTTCTGTACGGGTCAGCCTGTCACGCGTGGCGCGGATCTGCTCGCCTGTGTCCGCGATTGTTCGCCGCGCCGCCTGTAGCTGCTCGAGCGCCTCAGCTAAGAAATCGTCATCGAGTTGAGCGATCTGCAGCCGGCGCTCCGAGATCGTGGCCTTGGCGCCAGCAACAACGGAAATCAGTTGGCCACGCTCGCCCTCCAGCTGCGCACGTTGCTTGTTAAGCGTCGTCACGCGGCTGCTTTCCACCAGCCCATCTGCCCGAAGGGCTTCTAAGTCCACAATCTCATCATTCAGAATGGCAAGCTGTTGATCAACGGCGGCCTGCTGCATTGTCAGCCCGGCAATTTGCGTATCCAATTGGGCGATCTGTTCACTGAGTTGAGCGGCCCTGCCCCGTTGCGCGGTTTGGCGCGCAGCGAACACTTGTGTCTCAATGCTCAGCAATGAGATCACTTCCTCCTCCGTCGAGAGGTCGGCCAGAGCAGAGGGTAATCGGAAAGTGGCATTCCCTTCGATTTCTGCGAGGAGTCGAGCCTCGCGAACCAGAGCCTCGCGCCACTGACTCTCAAGGACCGTAAGATTGGCGGCTATTCCAGTGGCATCCAGTTGAACCAATGTCTGGCCAGCTTCAACACGTTCCTCGTTGCGAACCATGATGGCGGAGACGATCCCGCCCTCCTGGTGCTGAACCCGCTTTGGGAACGACTCCACAACAACTGAGCCAGATGCAACAACGGCACCTGCGATCTCAACAGTGGACGCCCAGTAAGCGAATCCGCCGAAAAGGCCAAAGATCGCGAACACCCCTACCCAGCTGTGCCGGCTAAGGCTTCTGCGGTCGTCGAAGGTCAGCACGTCACTCATCAAGCCACCGGCACCTTGATGTTGCGCACGTTGTCGCCAGTCGCGGGCTGAGTGATCTGCTGCAGGACCTCGTTCTTGGGACCGAATGTGACCTGCCGTCCGCCCTTCAGGAACAAAAGCTTGTCCACGGCTGCGATGGCACTCGGCCGATGTGCGACGACGACGGCAATGCCGCCGCGGCCACGCACCTGATGGATAGCGTCAGAGAGCGACGCATCGCCCTCCGCATCCAGATTTGAATTGGGCTCATCCAGCACGACAAGAAACGGTTGGCCGAACAACGCGCGAGCCAGACCGACACGCTGCCGCTGCCCCGCGGAGAGCAGGTCGCCTTGTTCACCCACTTGCGTATCGTATCCATTGGGCAGCGCATTTATCAGGTCATTGATGTTAGCCGCTCGGGCAGCTTCGATGATCTGCTCACTGGTAGCATCCTGACGGAAGCGAGCAATGTTCTGTGCGACCGTACCCTGGAACAGCTCCACGCGCTGCGGAAGGTATCCAATGATACTTCCAATCTGCGAAACATCGTAGTGGCTCAAGAGCGCGCCATCCAGTCGAACCTCTCCGGCCTGAGCAGGCCAGACACCCACAAGAGCCCGCACCAATGAAGACTTACCCGACCCCGAAGGACCAAGCACACCGACAGCTTCACCCGCTTCGAGGCTGAAGGTCACCCCAGAGAGCGGCATCGCCTTGGCGCCTTGAGGAGCGGTAGCCAACTGACGGATGACCAAAGAAGATTTCGGCAGTGGCAATCTTGTGTCACGGTCTTGCGAGGGCAATGCAGCCAGTATTTTTCGGATGCGGCCGTAGGACTGCCTGGCGCCGACGAAACTCCGCCATTGCCCGACGATCTGCTCCACTGGCGCCAACGCTCGCGACGTGACCACCGACGCGGCGATCATCAAGCCGCCTGTCATCTCTCCCTGGATAACCAAATAGGCCCCGAGAGCCAGAACCGCCGACTGCAGCAGAAATCGGAAACCTTTCGTCAGCGAAGCAAAGAAGGCAGCGCGATCTGCGGCAACGCGCTGAACGTCCAACAACTTGCCGGTTGAGGTCTGCCAAAGTGCCTGCATGTCCGCCAGCATCCCCATGGCAACGACGGCCTCGGCATTGCTCCGGATGTCGTCTCCTTGCCGCTGGCGAATGGCCGACGCCATGTTCGCCTCCCGAGAGGGACGACGAGCCGCAGCCTCATTGACGATCATCAGAAGCGTGATGACAATAGCACCGCCGGTGGCAAACCACCCCAGGAGCGGGTGGAACAGGAATACGAGTGCAAGATAAACCGGAAGCCAAGGCAAATCCATCAAGGCCATGGGGCCGCTGCCGCTGACGAATTGACGAAGCGCATCACCGTCACGGACAGGATCAGCGTTGGCTGGTCCTCCGGCGATTAGCCGCAGGTGGACCGCAGCGGCTAGCAGTCGCTTGCCGATCGAACGCTCAATGAGATTGCCAAAGCGAGTTGCCATGCGAGCCCGCAGTGCCTCGATGAAGGCATAGAAGCCGTAGAGCGCACAGACTAAAATCGTGAGCACTGTCAGTGTCGGCAGCGACTGGCTGGCTAACACTCGATCGTAGACCTGCAACATGAAAAGCGGGCCAGTAAGCATGAGCAAATTCGAGATCAGGCTAACGACGCACAAGGCTATGAGCGGCGGCGCAGGCACAATTTGATCAGGAGCGGGCCCGTGGGCCCGCTGAGCAGAATTCGCAGGTAGAGAGGCCTTATTCATCAGGTTAGACGAACCTGAAGTCATCGGCGCTTAGCTGGGACATTGTGACTCCGTTGAGTGCAACTTCGGCGCCACCATCTAGGTGGAGATAAGTGTTGCCGTTCCACTCCGTAGCACCGGCCATGACGGCCGCGAACGTTGTCATAGTCTGCCCTTGAAGCTCAATGACATCCCCGCTGCTACCGCCGGCATGTACTGTGAAGTCGGCTATCGTGTCCTCTCCAGAACCGGACGCAAAGACAAACGTATCGTCTCCGAACCCACCAACGAGCCAGTCGAAGCCAACACCGCCGTCAAGTCGATCAGCATCATCGCCGCCGTATAATTCATCGGCTCCGTGTCCGCCGATTAAGATGTCGCAGCCACCGTAGCCCTCGATGAGGTCGTTGTCGTTTCCGCCATCCAGGTGGTCGACTCCATTGTCGCCCCAGAGCGTATCATGGCCAGCTTCGCCGTAGTAGAAACCACCTTCGCCCCAAGTATTTAGGTGATCGTCGCCGCCGCCGCCGTAGACGGTAATGCAGTCATCGATAACCGTCATGTTATCTGCGAAGTTGGTGCCGATGACGACTTCGATGGAGTACGCGTACTCGTTGTATGCTTCGCCGGTATAGGTGCTCGGGTGTTCGTTCCTGTGGAACGAGATACCTTCGGCGGCATCGGCAAAGCTGACCGTATCGATACCTTCGCCGCCGTAATAGGTGTCAGTTCCGCCGCCTCCCCTGAACACATTGTTTCCGTCGTTGCCCACAAGGATATTTGCCAAGCTATTGCCCGTAGCAGTCAGGTCGGCGGTGCCGAGCAGCGTGAGATTTTCCACGTTGGAACCGAGCACATAACTGATCGTCGACTGAACGGTATCAGCACCTTGACCGGCAAGTTCAGTAACTTGGTCACCTGTCGTGTCCACGACATAGGTGTCGTCCCCGGTCCCACCAATCAGGGTATCGTTGCCAGCATTGCCGTCTAAGGTGTCATTGCCCGCACCGCCCGTCAGGAGGTTGGCGGCGAAGTTACCAACCAGAACATTGTTTAGCGTGTTGCCGGTTCCGTTGATCGCCATACCACCGGTTAGAGTCAGGTTCTCGAGATTGCTACCCAGGGAGTAGGTGATGGAGGATTGAACAGTGTCCGTGCCCTGGCTGGCTGACTCCGTCACCGCGTCACCGGCGGAGTCCACTGTGTAAGTGTCGTCGCCAGCTCCACCGATCAGGGTGTCATTCCCCGCCCCGCCGTCTAGTGTATCGTTACCTGCGCCGCCGTTGAGCACGTTTGCTGCGGTGTTGCCCGTCAGCACGTTGTCAAGACCATTGCCGGTGCCGTTTACCGCGGCAGATCCGGTCAGCGTTAAGTTTTCAACGTTGGAGCCAAGCGTGTACGACGCCGCAGTACGCACCAAATCCGTGCCGCAGCCAGCGGCCTCCACAACAGAGTCTCCGCTATTGTCCACGACGTAGATGTCATTGCCGCCGCCGCCAATCATGGTGTCGGCGCCAGCGCCACCGTTCAGTAGGTTGTCACTGCCATTACCGGTCAAGGTGTTGGCTGCGGCATTGCCCGTACCGTTTATGGCTTTGGAACCAGTTAGCGTCAGGTTTTCGAGATTGGCGCCAAGGGCGTAGGTAACTGCAGACTTGACCAGGTCATTTCCTTCATTGGCCAGTTCATTGACGATGTCCCCAG
This sequence comes from Devosia sp., assembly GCF_036563435.1. GTDB lineage: Bacteria > Pseudomonadota > Alphaproteobacteria > Rhizobiales > Devosiaceae > Devosia. The sequence continues at coordinate 14,372 of NZ_DATCMJ010000015.1, read as the reverse complement.
CGCTATCAACGATGTAGGTGTCGTCGCCGGTTCCGCCTACGAGCGTGTCACTACCTTCCCCACCATCGAGCATGTCATTGCCGGCCCCGCCGGTTAGGACGTTGGCTACGCCGTTACCAGTGAGCACGTTGTTGAGGCTGTTGCCGGTGCCGTTGGTCGCCGATGACCCAGTAAGTGTGAGGTTTTCAACATTCCCGCCGAGAGTGTAAGTTATTGCAGAACGCACCAGATCGGTGCCCTGACTTGCGGCCTCGGTGACCACATCCCCGACGGCATCAACGATGTACGTGTCGTTACCCGTTCCACCCACCAGCGTGTCGTTGCCCAAGCCCCCGTCAAGCATGTCATTGCCAGCCCCACCCGTCAGCACATTGGCCGCAGTGTTGCCTGTCAGCACGTTGTCCAAACCGTTGCCAGTGCCGTTGATGGCAGCCGCACCGGTGAGCACCAGATTCTCAACGTTTGCCGCTAGCGTGTGAGTGAGGCCAGCGCGAACATTGTCTATGCCTTCATTGGCTGCTTCGATGACGGAGTCCGCAGCATCGTCGACGACGTAAGTGTCGTCACCGGTGCCGCCTACCATCCAGTCGACACCTGTCCCGCCGTCCAGGTGATCGTTGCCCCCATAGGCTATGACATCGTCATTTCCGGTGCCCCCGAACAGCCTATCGTTGCCGCTGCCTGCATGAAGTTCGTCATTGCCGATGTCGCCATGCAGCTCGCCGTTAAGGCCAACGAAGGTTAGATAGTCGTCACCCCCACCCCCATGAATCCGGCCATTGTCGACTGTGACGATAAGGTCGTCCGCGAATGCACTTCCACGAAGCCCTTCTATGGAGCTGTAGGTGTCTCCAGCCGCCTCTCCAGCGTTAGAACTCGGCTGGCCAGTGTGTGCGTAAACACCAGCGGTGGCATTCTCGTACGAGGCAAAATCAAGTCCCTCGCCGCCGTTGATTGCGTCTGCGCCCAGGCCACCGATCAGAACGTCATCGCCGCCACCGCCACTAAGTGCATCGTTACCGCTGCCCCCCGAAAGCACGTTCGCGGCAGCATTGCCGGTGATGGTATTGTTTAACGTATTGCCAGTGCCGTTGATCGCGCTGGTGCCAGTGAGCGTGAGATGCTCGAGATTGCTGCCCAACGTGTAACCAATGGCGGTGTGCACGTGGTCCGTACCCTCGCCAGATGCTTCAACAACAATGTCGCCGGCGCTTTCGACATAATAAGTGTCGTTGCCGGTACCGCCCACCATCCGATCAGCGCCATAGCCCCCGATAAGCGTGTCGTTGCCACCGCCGCCTGTGAGAGTGTTCGCACTAGCATTTCCGGAGAGAACATTGTTCAGGCTGTTGCCAGTGCCGTTAATTGCCTGCTGACCGGTGAGCACCAGATTCTCTACGTGAGCCGCGAGCGTCAGTGTGATCGACGAAAGAACAGTGTCCGTGCCCTCACCGGCGTATTCGACGGTTGAGTCAGTGGCCCGCTCAACGACATAGGTATCGTTGCCGGCACCGCCAACCATCCAATCGACGCCGCTGCCACCATCCAAGAAGTCGTCACCGTTATAGCCGATCAGCACATCGTCTTCTGAGCCGCCATAAAGGTCGTCATTGCCATTGCCAGCGTGGAGGCTATCGCTGCCCGCCTCACCGTGCATTTGGACATGGCTGCCGACGAAGGTGAGCACGTCGTCGCCCGAGCCGCCGTACATCCGCCCATCAGCGGTGACCAAGATTAGCTCGTCAGCAAAGGCACTACCCCGCAGCCCCTCGATAGAGTGGTGCGTGTCGCCAGCAGCCTCACCGGCGTTGCTGCTCGGGTTGCCAGTATGGACGTGAACGAAGCTGGCGGCGTTCTCGTAGGACGCGATGTCCAGGCCATCACCTCCGTAGAGAGCATCGGCACCGAGCCCGCCAATCAAGATGTCGTCGGCGGCTCCACCTGATAGGGTGTCTGCTCCGGCAGCGCCGATCAGGACGTCGGAGGTGTTGGTTCCGACTAGCGAGTCATTCCCGGCTGCCCCTGCGGTATGCAGCAGCTCCTGCTCACCATTGGCGGCGATGACGATTGTTGAGCTACCACGTACTGTTCCATCAGAGTTGTAGGTGGTTACAGTTTTCCTGATGCGCCCATCGCTGGAGAGCTCAGAAACCTGCGTCTCGTCAATGGAACCGTTGTTGCCGATGTCTTTGCTAAGCGATGAAGTCTGCCCATCAGCGCTCACCGTTATCGTACCAGCGGCCATGACCGTACCGTCATGGCGCTTTTCAACGATTTGGACGGTCATAGAGCCGTCGAGATGCCTGACCCAGGAGCGACTGTGTTCGAAGAGACCGTCGCCGTCATAGTCGGCAGAAACACTTCCACTGTAGCCGTCTGCATCAAGTACAGCCGTGCTGGCGGCAGCAACAGTGGCGTTGGAAGCTGCACTTTCGGATGACCAGGCGGTGTAGCCTAACTCCTCTCCCTTTGCTTGTGCCGTCGCATTTGACGTGAACGTTGTGGTGACGGATCCATCGATGTTTACCTTGGACAGACTGCTCTTATCAAAGCTGCCGTCACCATTCACATCGGTCTCTGTCTTAACCTGCCCTTCCGCAGACGTCGTAACCCGGACTTTCTCATACAGTGCACCTGCTCTGAAGGTGCTAAGCACCTCTTCGCGAGAGCCGTCCGCCTTAGAAACGATGTCGAAGTTGCTGCTCTCGTCCACATCTCCATCAGCGTCGAAATCGCTTGAGCGGGTCTGATGCAGACCATCCCAACTTGTGCTGACGGTCTCTGTGGATGCTAGAGTTCCGTTTGCCTTGTAGTCACTCACGCTGGTTGTTGACGAGCCGTCCTCATGAACAGTCACAACACGAACCTGATTTAGCGCGCCATCACCGTCGCTATCATGGCTGATCTTGGTGATGCGACCATCTGCACTACGTTCAGTGACGGCGCTGCTGAGCAGTACACCGGCGGAGTTGAAGGTCTTCTCATTGCGAACCGTCGACCCATCAGCCAACGTCTCGACCTCTGCACGGGTCGTTTCTTCGAAACCATCACAGCCGTCGAGGTCCTTTTCAATCGTCTCAATCCGTCCATCAGCACTGACGGTCGTTATTGTCCGAGAAAGTACCACGCCAGCTGCGTTAGTTGTTACCGCGGTGACTGTCAGCTCCCCTGCCGACGATCGCGTCGTCGTCTGCGTCAGCACCTCGTCAAAGGTTCCTGTCCCGCGGGAATCCCGCTGGGTCGTCGTCGTAAGTTCGTCGCTGCTTACAGTAACAACCGTTTTGCTTGAGAGCTTGCCGTTGTCAAACAAGCAGATCGTCTCAGTGGTGGAACCGTCAGGATTGAACGTAGTGTCTGAGGTGCCGGAGCGATCGTCGCGGCCATCGCCGTTCAGGTCCCAAGCATAGTTAGTCGTCCAACCGTCGGCACTCGTAGTGGTTGTGGAGGTTTCAGTGGTTGTCGCTGTGTAGATTGGGTCGGCTGAACTAGCGACACCACCCGATAGGTCAGAGCGCACCACGAGTGTACTGCGGCTACCATCCGCGCGGAGCTCAGTCGTTGCTACAGTTTGTCTCTCAGCTAAACCATCTCCGTTCGCGTCAAGACGCGTCGTCCGAACAAGGCCGTTGGAACTGAGAGTGTCGTATCGTCCTCCGCCGGCGCCGTACTGGCGACCTCCAGCGGACTGCACGGGGCCGTCCATGAATGACGAGGAGGTTGTGCCGTTGTTTGCTTGTGCCTGGACGATCGTCTGATCTGTCACACCATCGCCGTTTAGGTCGATTGTTGTTGTTGCAGAATTCCCATCAGCAGAGGTGATGCGCACATGCTTGTCGTGTAGCGCCCCTGCTGCGTCAAAATTGGAGACGGTCTCCGTGATAGTGCCATCTGCATTCACGGTTTTGGTTTGCGAATTGGTGCGAGTGAAGTCCCCAGTTCCCGCGCCATCGATCTGCGTCGTTACATTCATGCCGTTAGAGCTCGTGGTGATGACACGACGCCCTATCACTGCTCCAGATGCGTCGGTGTCCGTCTCGGTCACGGTGCTCGACCCATCGGCAGAGGCCACAGTTTGCCTGGTTTGGCCACGGTCCGTGGTGCCGTTGCCGTCGAGATCGGTAACGGTCGTCACCAGAAGACCCGAACTGTCAGTGGTCTCAGTAGAGCGGGAGGTTAATGTCCCGCTTTCGTTGAAGGTCTCGGAGACAACAGTCTTTCCTCCAGCAGACTGCGTCGTGCTAGTGATCTTATGGTCAACAATGCCATCGCCCTCGAAATCGTAGGACGTGGTTTTCACCAATCCGTTGCCGCTGGTAGTGGTTACCGTTGAGCTGCGCAGGCTACCATCAGTGTTGTAAACCTCGCCAGTATCGACCACGGAGCCGTCACTGCCCAGCTCAGTTTTGGCGGTGGAGACCGTCTCCGGGTCACATGCGTCGCCCAAGTAGGTTGAGATGGACTTGGCTAGGCCGTCGTCACTTACCTCAGTAACGACCTTCCCTGTTTGGATCGAGCCGTCACCATTGTATGTTGTGGCTGTGGTAGTCTTTGAGCCGTCAGCATTGAGCGTGGTCGCCTTCTCCACCATGGTGTCGAAATTGCCGTCTCCGTCCTCATCTTCTCTGGTGACGGTTGAAAACCCGTTGGCGCTGCTAGTAATGACCAGCTGCCCCGTCTTCTGAGCTGCTGTGGTCGCGTCACCGGCGTAGCTTGTGACCGTGCTGATCGTAGATCCGTCGGTGTTCATCTGCATGTCGGCAACAGTAGAAGCGTCGACAACACCGTTGGCGTCTACGTCCCACGTGGTCTTAGAATGCCCGCCGTTTGCGTCAGCTGTCGAGGTGTGCGCCGAAAGCAGCACTGAGCCATCAGGACTGAAAGTCTCGACGGTTCGGGTCCGCTCGCCGCTAGCAGAGGTTACGGTCTTGATAACCTCGGAAGGCTGCAGGTTTGTGCCGACGTAGCGTGACTCAATTTCAGTCAGCTTGTCGGCACTTGTCGTGGTTATGATTTTGCCGGTTTGCACAGCAGTAGCGCCGGCGAAGATCGTCGATGTCAGTTCGACAGATCCATCGGGGTTTGTTTCGCGGCTGGCAGAGATAGTGCGATATGGTGAGGCTTCACCAGCGAGATACTCTTGCGTGGTTACGGTAAGGCCGTCCGCGCTGGAGTTGGTGACAATTCTCTTGATCTCGCTGTTGTCACCTGTGCGGACAACATCGGTGCGCGTTGCGGTCCCGTCAGAATTGGCGACGACGCTACCGGTAAGAAGGACATCGACTATGCCATCGCCGTTGGTATCACCGACCCCGTTGCTCGTGAGCCCGCCTCCACTTGTTGTCCGAACGGTTTCGGTAAGTAGCACGGTACCGTCAGGAGAATAGGAGAACACCGTCTCGACTGGTTCGCCGTCAATAGTCTCAATGGTCTGGATCTTGTCGACGACGCCGTCACCGTCTGTGTCAATCTCGGTGGATCGCGTCAGGCCGTCCGCGCTCCAGGTGGAGACGCTCTGTTTGGTGAGTGTTCCGTCGGCAGCAGTGGTTGTGACGGTACGAGTCGCCGGCCCTGTTGAATCCACAGTCGTCGCGCTGACGGTGGACACCTCATAGACTCCGTCTCCATCAGAGTCGCGCTTAATGGTCTCGGTGTTTCCATCAGCGCTGAGGCTCGTTTGCATCTGGCTGCGAAGCGAACCATCGCCATTCCGCACCACGCTCGTTGTGACGGAGCTTCCATCTGCCTGGCGCTGAATGACATCATCGATGGTAGTGTCGACGTCACCGTCGCCATCGCGGTCTATGATGACGAGCTTCCCGCTCCCGTCGGCCCTATAGGTTGTGATGGTCTGACCAACCTTGGTAGGTCCAGATGCCCCCGATCCGCTGGAGTTGGTTGCAACTTCAATTCTGTCGCCATTGCCTGCCACACCAGTGGTTGTGATGAGGCTGGCATCGACATCGCCGTCACCGTCTAGGTCGGTCAGTATACCTTGAGACAGTCCATTGGCGCTGGTTGTGGTGATGGACTCAGCTCGAATACTACCGTTTGGATTCACTCCTCTGATGGTGAGCGTCAGACCCCCATCAGCGTGCTGAGTCCGGGTTTCAGAGCTTTCATTGGTTCCGGAGCCATCAGAATCTCGACTGATCGTAACTACTTTGCCGTCGGCACTTGTGTGAGTGGTTTCAGAACGGCGGAGCAAGGTGCCTGAACCGTCGTGATAGGAGTTGGTTCTAGTAGTGGAACCGTCGCTTTCAATCACCTTAGTTTCGGTCATCACGCTGTCGGTGATCCCGTCCCCATCGGTATCTACAGATATGGTCTTAGTCAGCCCATTGCTGCTAAGCACTGTCGTCACAACCTCGCCTACGCCGCCGTTTGCGTTCAGACCGGTAACGACGGTAGTTGTGGACCCATCGGGATTAGACGTGCTCGTCTGCTGAGCAAGAAAGCCCTCAGCGTTGTACGCAAGCACTGCGTCGGCAGCCGTTCCAGTGGTGCCATCGCTGCGCGCGAACGTGGTTGTTCCTTGGATGGCAGAGCCGTCGTTGAACCGCACCTCTTGGTTGTTGGAGATGAGGCCAATAGAGGTGATCCCTAGCTCCCCCAGCGTCTTGAGTGTCGAGGAACCATCAGCATTAGTCACCATGACTTTGAAGAGAGCGAAATCTCTGTCGCCTGCATCAAGCTTGCCGTTGCGATTGGTATCAAACGCATTGCGGAGCGCTTCCATGTCGGACGTGGCCGAAGCATCCCACTGCGCAAAGTCTATTTCATGGGCGAGGTTGATGACGCCATCATTGTTCGCGTCGCGGACCAGAACGCCGTCCCCAGTCCCTGCCCAGGCCGTTCGATGCTGCCTGCCGTCTCCGTCCACATCTACGAACTTGTTGGATCGGCCGATCTCGGTGAGCTCTATGCCATTTCCATTTAGGTCGAGCAGAATAGGCGCGATATTGAGCGTGTCACCCGCGTAGATCTCATCTGGGTCATCGATCCCTGGATTGGCTTCGACTAGAGCATCGACGGTGGTGCCGTTTGCCTGAGCGATCTCAGAAAGGCTGTCGCCGGACTCGATTGTGTAGGTGCCGCCACCAAGATGTGACGAAGATGAGCCCCCTCCAGAACTTCCAGTCTGAGATGGAGAGGACGAGCCACTCCCCCCCGGGACCGCGATCGTGTCGCCGGCATAGATCTCATCTGAATCTGAGATTCCGGGATTCGCCTGCATCAGGGCGCTAACTGTGGTATTGTTGCTCGCGGCAATCTCAGACAGCGTATCGCCTGGCCGAATTGTATACCCGCCCGAGCTGCCCGCAGAGCCCGATCCACCCGAACGGCCATCCGGAATTTCCAGATGCTGATCGACGTAAATCATGTCCCTGTTCTTGATCCCGGGATTCGCCTCTAGGAGCGCACTAACCGTGGTACCTGCGTCAACGGCGATCTGGGACAGCGTGTTTCCGCTCTGAACAAAATAAGAAGCATTGTGAACGCGCAGCCCACCGGCAACGTAGGTATGGAAACCTTCGACTTCGAAGTTGTAGGTCTTCCAACCTTTCTTGTAGACCGGCGCCAGTGCTAATGTGCCAATTGTAGCGGGATAGAAGCCTTCTGCTTGCTCTGCGAGGGAAGCCGTCTCCTCAGAGTAGCTGAGCAGTAGCCCATCAACCGCAACTTCGCGTCCGTTGCCGTCCACAGCGTTGAGGCCGGTTCCAACCATTTTGGCAGCTTCAACGAAACCGCCGGCCGCGCTCAGATACCAATGTCCCGGGGTGACCAGCGTACCATCGTCAAGTTTGTAGAAGCTGTCCGTGATGTTCTGGAACAAGCGCACAACCGTTCGTCCCACCAGAGGCCCCTTGCCCCCATCGGTAGGATCGAAAGCAAGAACGACATCCCCTATACGGACATCCTTAATCGGCTTTGTGCCGCCTCCGGCGACAAGGATTTGTGTTTCGCCATGGAAGCAATGATCTGGGTCGAGCTGAAAGCTGGGACCAACTAGCGACTCTACGAGGCCGAAGGCACCGTCGTTTACCTGACCGGGAAGCGAAAGGATACCTTGTTGAGCTCGCGGTATTGCCACAGCCCCTTGATCGTAAAGTGCAAGGCCCCCCCGCTCACCGAGTTCACTACCTCGCACCGAGCCAGCGACCGATCCCACGGCTGCAGAAATTGGCCCGATCCCGCCTCCTATGAAGCCACCAACCGCTCCGCCCAGCAAGCCACCAGCGAACTCACCCGCGATACCAAACCTATCTCTTGCTGAAGTCTGGGGATCAAGGAATTCGTGCAGGTCCACCAGGTCCAGCACCCTGTCTGGCAAGCCATAGACAGCTCGCACGGCCACCTGAGCTCCAGGCGAGCCCTGGACCAAGTCGGCTAAATAGTCTCCTAGGCCACCAAGCGCGTCAGCCGTAGGATCTACGGCGGGATGATCAAGTTCCGAGTCGTTACCGTTTTCTTCCGCCATTTCTTCCCCCAGCATTGCTCCCCGGTCTCATCAACCGTATCTGTTAAACATCCTCCTCTTCCCAAACTCTGGCAAGGCGCAAAATGTGGAAATGTTGTTTTATTATTTGTGTAGTATTTGTGACTGTTCGAGAGGCACAATCAAGAGAGGACCAGCTTCTAGTTTATTGTGAAAAATTTGAAGAAAAGATAGACGAGATAAACCGGAACCAGTCAAACATCCCAGCAGGAATGAACTTGATCAGCTCTGATGTTGACTGCGAGCAGCAGGTATTTAGCTTTACATGGCACCTGGAACCCGGACGAATGCCCAGCCAGCGCGAAGAGGCGGAATTCCGATCGTCCATAGTGGCTTCGACATGCAAGGAGGGACAAGGCTGGCGGGAAGCGCTTCAAGAAGGTTGGCGTATAGTGGCGAATGTCGAATTGTTTGGACAAGAACCTGTCGTTTCTAGTCTCATAACAGAATGCCCATGAGTTCAGTAGATTTCGAGAACCTGTTTAACGCAGTTTATCTCATATGCATCTACGTGCCTTTTGTTATTTTCTTAGCGGTAAGGTTTGCCTACGTTCGCGAGCAAATGAGTAGGCTTCCATTCTACGCCATGGGTGCGGCTGTTTTTATATCAGCGCTCGTTTTTTACATCCCTTTCTGGGCTCTAAAACTTCTTCTGTTGCAGATACTCTGGTGAGATCGAATGTCGAATTTGCGAGAGAGACCACCGTACCGATCCCAGTTAGGCAGTTTTAAGCGTGAGTAGTTGGTTTCACGACTGCAGAACTCAACGACGTCGAATCTATCCTGCAGCGTAGAGGTGCGACGATCGAGCTGCCCGATGTGACGCTAGCATTTTCGAAGGTCTAGCCACTCAAACCGAACCAACTTACTGAGCAGAACCAGTAGACAAAGTTCGCCTGCCGATATGCCTCGACATAGGAACAGCGACATCACCCCATCGCTCAAGGTGAAATGCCGCTATTAGCTAGTCATCTCCTCATCAGGTGTACCACCGCCGCGGTAGTTCGGGGGCGGTCGTGGAGGAGCAAACCTCGATGTCCCACTAACTGCGCGTTGTGCCGCATCAAGCATCGCCTCCTTCTTGCCCAATGGCTGCTCTCGTGCCGGGGGCGGCTGCTCTACCCAACCGAAGCGGCTCTTGAGTGCAAATATTGTGGCGATCAGCGACTGTCGATCATGACCTTGCGCTATGCGCAGCAGGTTCTGCGCTAGCTGCGCTTCGAGCTTGGCGTGGCCGACTTCCAGCTCCTCGACAAAGTGCTTGCGCAGTGTCTTGGGATCAATGCTCAATACCTTGGCAATACGTTCTTCGGGAATGGCCCAGCCCGCCATCATCTCGACCACACGGCGGTCCTTGTCTGTGGGCTGAAAAGATGGGCGGCCGCGAGAGGTCATGGGGCAGCTTCACCTGAGGCTAAGGAAACGCCGCGCTGCTTCGCGACATCCTCATATGTTGCGCCGCCCTCCTCCAGCATCGCAACTTTTCCGGTGAACCCCTGCCAGCGGAGCACCGCGACATCAACGTACTCGGGTGACAGTTCAACTGCATAGCAGTGCCGCTTCTCGATCTCGGCCGCAATGATGCTGGTGCCTGACCCACTGAATGGCTCGTAAACGCCATCACCTGCCCTGCTGTTGTTGCGGATTGCTCTGGCCATGCACTCCACCGGCTTCTGCGTGGAGTGGCTAGTGTCCTGGTCTTCGTCCTTGCCATCGATCGCCCAGATCGTGGTCTGGTCTCGTGAGCCCTGCCAGTGCCCCTGTGCGCCTTGTCTTACTGCATACCAGCACGGTTCATGCTGCCAGTGATAGTGTCCGCGGCTCAGTACTAGACGAGGCTTTACCCAGATGATTTGGGAGCGGATTCTAAAGCCGAAAGCCAGCAGGCTCTCGGCCACGGTAGTGGCGTAGATGCCGGCGTGCCAGACATAGGCCACTTCTCCGGGGAACAGCGCCCAAGCTTCGCGCCAGTCGGCCCGATGATCGTTCTGGACCTTCCCCAGGCGCTCGGTGGTGGATACCCCTGCCCGGTTGCGCCACTCTGGATCGTAGGCCACTCCATAGGGTGGGTCTGTCACCATCAGGTGCGGCTTGGCGTCTGCCAGCAGTGCAGCAACACAAGCTGGATCGGTACTGTCGCCGCAGATGATGCGGTGCTCACCGAGGATCCACACGTCGCCCAGGCGGCTCACCGGCTGCTTGGGAACGGGCGGGATGAACTCATCGTCACCTTCAGCCACGCTGCGCATCAGCTTGCCCAGCTCTGCCGCGGAGAAGCCCGTGAGCGGCAGGTCGAAGCCCAGTGCTCCAAGATCAGCAAGCTCGGTCCGGAGCAGGTCCTCGTCCCATCCTGCATCAAGGGCCAGCCGATTATCGGCCAGGACGTAGGCGCGGCGCTGCGCTTCAGTCCAGCCAATGGCGACCATGACTGGAACCGCTTCGATGCCAAGCTTCTGTGCGGCAAGGACTCGCCCATGGCCAGCGATGATGCCGCCGCTCTCGTCAACGAGCACAGGATTAGTCCAGCCCCACTCCCGGATCGAGGCCGCTATCTTGTCAACCTGGGCTGCAGAATGTGTCCGAGCGTTACGGGCATACGGAACGAGTTCGGCGACGGTCCGCCGCTCGACGTGGTCAGCTGGCCAGCTTTGTGCGACTGTTGTTTGCATAATGTGTAGAGTCTAACATCGGTGCTAATCCTCTGTAAGCTCGACATTCTTGCTCGGAACTGCGCAGGAGTGCGTAAGGAGATGGTAGCTCAGTTGCAAGGGCCGGACTTGGGCAGTGTCTGGGCGGCAGCTTACGACCCCTTATCAGACATAAGGACGATCTTTAACTATCCCCAAGAGCAGACAGCTAGTGGGCTCATTAGCCTCAGCGCTTGATAAGCGAGATGTCCACGTTTCGCTGGCGTTGTTCAGCGAGAAATTGCGAGCGCGGATTAGCCCTTCGCTCCGCTTTCCTAAGAAAGCCCACCGAGTAGCTCGGCAGGGCTAAGGTGCTTTGGAGTTTGTAGTCGTAACAGGTAGGCGTCTGTTCCTTCCGTCGTGCGTTGATCACAAAGACGAGCAAGGCTCTAGAACACTAAAATGCCAACGAAATACCTCACATCGGGCAGCAACGAACGGGTCAATCTCACGTTGTGCTGGTCTGCCGGGGGGCAGATAGAGGACAACCTCGATGAAGACCCTTACCACCCTTTTCGCAGCTACCGCTCTTATGGCTTCCGTTTCCACCGCAGCCCTGGCTCAGGTCAGCGCCGGCGGTGCGCTTGACGCCGCAGGCAGCGTGTCGGCTGAGGCCGGGAGCACCAGCGTAGATGCAGGTGCATCAACTAACGCCAACGCCAACGCCTCGGGGAATTCGAGCGGGAGCACAGGTGCCAACGCGAGCGGCTCCACCAATGCAAACGGCAGTGTAACGGCCGGCGGATCGAACAACGGCTCGAACGGCAGTTTGAATGCCGCTGCCTCGGGCTCCGCTGCCGCGAACGGTTCGTTGAACTACGGCTCGATCATCTCAGATCTGAACACTTCGACCACTACGGCTGCCGACATAGAGGGCTTAGGCTCGGATGTGCAGATCGATGTTGTCACCCTTTCGGAACTTCGCGGCAATGCGGGTGAGAACGCAAACGCTCTTGACCAGGCAGTGACCGCCCAGGGCTCGGGTATGGCCGATCTCCGTATTGCTATCGAAAGCAACTCTGGGCTGCGCGGTGAGATTGACGCCGCCCTCAATGCTGAAGGTGACTTCACCTTGGAGGACGTCGTGTCGATCTCCACGTCAGCTGAAGGTCATTTGATCCTCGTCGTCGACGACGCAGAATAAGCGACTTACTTCTGCCATGCTTCGGCCCCTCCGAGTGGGGGGCCGTTTGCCTTACAACTACTTGCGTAACGGAACCTTCCCACGCTCAGAAGCTCATCACTACCGCCGATCTTCAACCTTCGGAGTCACCACCGCGAAGCCGCTGGTGGCGATCGCCGCCTCAACCGTTACGGCATCAACGTCGCCAAACATGCCGTCTCCACTATCCACGGTAGCATAGTAATCCCACGCGCCTCTAAACTGCTCTGGAATAACGGACTGAACTGACGCGGGCAGCACGAGCAGCTTGTTGAGGAACTGTCCATCCTCTCGCGTGATGAAGACGTTCACACGCATTAGGGCACCGCAGGCCAGAGCAGCGCAATAATCATTAGCAGGGCGATGCTTCCGAGTATCAGCCCCCACCACTCGTACGTCTTCAGCTTCAGCATTGACCCTCCCAAGCCTTAGCCTATAAAGCCACGGCACCGGGATAAGCGCAACAAGACGCCCCGGGGTGACCGATGGGCTAATTTTGGCTCGCCTACGCCGCTCTAATCGGTGAGCGTGTAGCTGCTCAGTTTGCAGATATTGACTTCATAGACATCGAGTTCTGCACCTTCAGCTGTCTCGAAGCGCAGGTCATAGAGGCACTGATCAGAGCCGTCACCGATAAACACCGTTGCTTCGCTGCCGGCTTCCAGAACGCCAGTCTCACCCAGTAAATCATCACCCCACTCATCCGTGTTGCTTGGCGCGACATAGAGGTACTCCAGAGTGTGCGAACTGTTGTTGAGGAGCGAGAACTCAACATTCTGCGCCGCAGCCGGGAGAGTGGTGAAAAGCAGTAAAGAGGCGGCTGTTGCGCCTTTGATTAGGTTGAACATGCGTAAGCCCTTGTCAGCTAGCCCAATGCGAGCTGAACAGCTTCTTCTAATCAGAGTTATCGGCTCAGAGAACAGCAAAGCCGGTCATTGGTGAATCGAGCTTCGGTGTGAATTATCGAGGGTCATGGGCGCTACATAGGCAAAAGCTCATTGGCGACCAATGCGAAGCAAGCGTCGGGTCATTTGTTCGGACGCCGGTCAGGGCGCTTTGGTGCCGGTCATCCGTCGTAGCGAACACCAGCGTAACGGCCGCTGCGCCATACCAACCGGCAAGGCTGTAACCGATGGTCTGGGAGCAACATATAAAACGCGTCCGGCAATTCTTCGACCTCGTCTATCACCAGTTTCGCCCCCGCAATAGAGACGTCCACCACAGTTGCTTCTAGGCGGCACACGCCGTCGTTCAGGACGGCCAACGCCCGCTGGTGAACTGCAGTGCGGAGGTGTCGGCGGCGGTCGGCCAGGTTCGTAGTCATGCTCGGTTAAGGAGGTGAAGCACGGTTCGTTCCGAGCTGAAGTTTAGCTAAATTTTAAGCAGTCAGGAGGTGGTGGATTGGTAGCCGCCACCGGTTGTAAATGTGGTCAGTGTGTGAGTCAGTTTGCAAGCATCGATGATCCGAGCGATCTCGACTGTCACACTTTTCACCACATCTCACAGGCCGTCGTCGAAAGTTTAGTTCTGACATTGTTTCGAGCAGGGTTCAGAAAGGTATCCTGTGGAAATGGTTTCCCGAGGAGGAAAGTCCTCGCACCGACCAGCTCAGAGCATGGATGTGACCGCATCACCTTGCGGACCAAAGGCCTTGGTCGGCTCCGCTCCGCAATGGTTGGTCTGCGAACGACCTTATCCGGTCATAGTTGACATCGGTTGGTGGGCGGGGAGGCGGCGCCCGGTGCAACACATTTTTTGGAGTCCATCCGAGACTATGGGTCTGGCTGGAGGTGCTCGTGCAAAAATGACGTGGCCTCTCGCAGCGCCTGCTGGCCTTGAGGAGTATCGAGGTTGAACTGATACTCATGGTTCAACCTCTGTCCCCGTGAAAAGAACAGAGCCGAGGTGGGGACTTTGAGCTCACTAAGTCGATCAGCGAGCGTTCGAGCTTGAGGCTCCAGGGGATCAGCGTCTCCACTTGTGATAAAAGTGGGTGGAAAGGCTGAGTCAACGTTGGGGGTGATGG